>CAYSFR010000023.1:72078-147805 GCA_964430625.1 uncultured Solibacteraceae bacterium | reverse complement strand
AAGCCTGGAAGGATTGCTCCCCCAAGGACCTGCTGCCCGCCACGATCCGGAGCGTCATCGACGATCAGATCATCACGGCGGCGCGAGCAACGCTTAGCGGCGGGAAGCGATAGGATCTGAACCCTGTAAGCGAAGCGCAATGGGGCTACCACTGAGGGGAAGGCCCGATTCCTCTCGGCATCTCTCGGTTCGAATGCCCTTCCAGGGATTGCTCGCCCTGGCGCGTGCCACCTGGGGCTGGTACTCCGGGAACTGCTCCAAGCTGGAACACCCCCGAGGGTAGGCCGTAAATGCACTGTTTTCAATGCTATCCGCGCGATGTTCGCGGCTTTACGGCTGTTCGCATTCCGGTCTGTTGCCTAGACGGGTTCCTGGCGCTTGCGGAGCGACACGGTTTGGGTAACGGCGTTGGGTCGGGCATCCGGAGGAGTGGCGTAGCCATGGACCGAACGTCGCGGCAAGCGGGCGCAGCCGCCAAGATGAGCTATGGCCGATCAGAAACTGGAGGTGTTGAATTCCTTCCGGTAAGCCGAGCGGAGGGACCGTGAGGAGATGGGGGCGCTGTCACCGGATGAGCGGATGGCGCTGATTGAGGAGTTGCGGAGGAGTTGGTATGGCGACACTGAAGCTGAATCCTCATTTCCTTGAGTTCTTGAGGTGCTTCGCCGTACATAAAGTACGGTACCTGTTGATCGGTGAGTACGCCGTCGGTTTTCACGGCTGGCCGCGGAATACGAAGGACATCGGCTTCTGGATTGCAGGGGACGGAGGGAATCAGGCGCGAGTGATTGCAGCGATAGGGGAACTCGCATTCCCCCGTCTATTGCGCGCCAAGAACGGGGGAGCGCTTCTAAACCGGATCAATAGTCTCGCAGCCAGCAACCCGATTTACGCCAACTCGCTGAGGGTTGGTGCGCAGATTCTAAGGAACGTGGGATTCGCCGGTTTCTAAATGCGCGGGCCCATGTGATTGCAAGTCTCCTTTGGTCTCACTCGTAGAAGAGGCTCCAGTGAAACAGTCGATAGAGACGATTTGTCGCTTTCGGCCAGCACTTGCTCTCGACAGGCAGAGTGTGTCGAAGTCAAGGTGCGCCCGATCCATCACGTAGAAGGCGCCTGCCTCCGGAGCCATCTCGTCGAGAACGTTAACGTCGTGCCGTTTTCGCTCGGAGACATGAAGAAATGTGGGTACCTTGCCGCGAGGCTCGAGGAGCGTGTGGACTTTGATCGCGGCGTGGTTCTGGCGGAAGCGCGCCCACGGAAACAGCGAAAAGCGGAGGTCGAACATTGTGGCGGCCAGCGCGCAGAGGGCATGCTCGAGTTCCACGCCCAGCGGATCGTCGGCATGCAGGGGACGGGCAATCCGGATCGACGCCTGGGCGAAGCCGGCAAAAATGCGCCAGTCTCGATTCTCATTGGCGTCGGCCAGCGTCGAACGAGCGACCGCGGTGCGCAGTCCCATTTGATAGAGCTTTCCCCGCATCGAATGAAAGCACGTCTCGATGCCGCGGAGGCTTTCCCTGTAAGTCAGTTGAGCAAAGGCCATGGCCGGTCGCCGCCATAGCAGGAGACGCACTTCTGAAACTCCTTGTGTGGAGCATTCGCCATCAATTGGGCGAAGACGGTGCGGCCGGCGTTCATGGCCTATCGTCCCCGCTTGCCGAGCCGCCCTGTTATCGCCGATTGGCGCGCACTCCGTGCAAAACGTTCCCGCGCTGGAATCCAGCCATGTTGCTGACTTTACGAGGGTTGCGGCCCGGCTCTAAAAGCTTTACCGGACACTGTTGAAGAACAGATTACACCGCCGTGATATCGTGCCTTTAAGAAGACAACATGAAAAACTACTTGCTCTATATCTCACTAGTGGCTTGTGGCGACGGTATCTTCTGCCAGCCATTGGCTCCCCATCAGATTCACTCAAACCTGACAAGAATCTCGCGTCATTCTAACGCTGAAATCTTACCTCTGGACCAAGCGTTCGTAAGCACCTTAGAGCATAGTGGCGTTTCGGGAGGCATGGAAATCTCCTCCTGTGAGTACAAGTATCCTCTCGTTTCGCTCGCACAAGAAGCCCAAGTGATAGAGTCGATAGAGAAGATTCGTGGTTTCAGGCCGGAGCTTGCTATCGACAGGTCCGAAGCCGAGCTTGTTAACCTGATAGAACGAGGGCGGATGACTGACTTACTAGATACTCAAATTCAGTTCCTCCAGATCAATAACCCCGTATCTCCTGCCAGTGTCCTTCATCAGATTCTCGCTGCGCCATCCGTGCGGCAGCGCATCGTTGCGCTCAAACTCGAAATCGGACAGGTGCAGTTAGGGTTTGGCAGGATGCCGAAATCTGGTCCGGAAGAGGAAGTCCCACCATTGGTTGTGCGTAATTTAACAGTTCGCCAAGTACTAAATAAGGTTGCATTGCTCGGTCGGCATCGCATTTGGCTCTATCGCGAAAGTATATGCGGCGATCAACGATCGATTCAGCTATCCTTCCCACTTTGGTAAGGATCCACTTCAGACCCTATTCAAGGAGAAAGTCGAGGGTGCGCGAGAACAAGGCTGGCCTTCCGCCCACGTTCGAATTCTCTTACTGAGGATCAGCTAAATCATCAGGGTGTCAACTCAATAGTGTCCGGTCAAAAGTCGAATAGAATTAACTGTTCGGCTGGATCGAGTATTCCCGCCGCGCTGATCGGATCCTCAAATGCCCGCAAAATGGGCATTTTTCCAAAACGAGTCAGGTTCAGCACCTGGCGCGAACCGGGATGAGTGTTGATAGAACAGACCGGGAGGAGTGTTGACACTTTAGGGGGAGGATCGGATGGCCGATGGAAGGCAGGGATGCCTTGGAAAGCGAGCAGTCCGATGGACGAAAGCGCGAAGTTCGTGCTGGAAAAGCTACGGGATGCGGGGAATAAGGCGGAGTTCTGCCGGCGATATGGGATATCGAGGCAGACCGGGTAGAAGTGGCGGGAGCTTCGGGGGACACCTCAAAAGCCGCCAGTTTCGAGCGGCCAGGGTCACTCGATTTATACCGTGGCGGGTGGATCTCCGGCACTGAAAGGCCGACCAACAATCAGCCGAATCACCCGGCGGCAGCGTTACACTGTCCGAGTCGTGACGGAGGGTAGGGCTCGCCAGGAATGGAACCTGAGCGCCGATTGCGATGCCGGAACGGCGGGGCGGATTGCCGCCCTTGCCAGCCATTCTGGCCGGAATGCGCTCAATTCCAGGGGCGTGGGGACTGGTCCCCCTCTTTAAAGAGAGCGTTCTTCCTCATGCGCTCTTTTCCTTCGTCGTCGCCGCGGTCTTCGTGTGCCCGCTTCGCGGCCCGCAGGTCAGCACATGTCCGTGATGCGGAAGCCGATCCAGCATCGTCCCCACCGCCGCCACATCGCCTCAGCGATCGAGCGGAGGGTATTTCCGCTCGAAGGCTGAGGCGCCCGTAGATCCGGCACCGGGATTGGGGTGGCGCCGGAGTTTTCCGGTCGACCGACAATTGAGTAGAGAGCGCGATCCACAGGTCTGTCACTCGGCCTGGCGGCAGCAAGGCTGGTCGCACGGGCTCGACGAGGCAGTAACAGGAGGGGTTGTGGGCGCAGGTGAGACGACGCCGTATTTGGAACGGAGGCGCTCATCGATGCGGGCCACTGCGACCGGAGTTGGGAGTGGGCAGTGATTCTGGGTGACGCAGACCCGGGCATGTGCCTCTGCGTTCTGAAGGGCGGCCTTGCGACGGGTTTCCGCAGCGGGCGAGAGCCGGCCGTACTTGGCGATCTGGCGGGCGTCGGTCATTGCCGGCGGAGCCAGGGTACAGCAGGCGGGGACGGCGTCAGCGGAAAGCCCTGAGGAGCCGGCGCGAGGGCCGAAGAATGCCTGGTGTTTGCTTATGTACTGAGGGGCGGCCGAGAGCGTGGCTGCGGCAAAGAAGAGAGCAATAGCGAAGAACGATTTGGTAGTCATGAGAGATCTCCCGAGAGGTGGTAAGGTGGTGCGCACACGCGCAGTGCACACCGGCGCTGGCATTTCGAGCGCGATCGAACCCGGCTCCTGCGAGGCTGGAGCCGGAGAGGCCAAGCGGACGGAAGCGATCCCTCTAGACGCGGAACTGGTGGAAGACCACGAATCGGTGGCAGCGCGCGCCAGGTGCCAAGCTGCCTGAGTGGGATAGGGTGACGATCGGGAATCCATTCACACTGGCAGGGAGGGTAGGCGTTGCGCTGACGGGGCCGAAGCTCTCCGTATCCGGCGTGGCGGCCGGCGTAACATGTGTGTCCATGTAGATGCATCCCGGGCGAGCGCAGTCGCCGGGAGGCTGGACAGGTTTCGGAGGGCAACAGGGGTGCGTAGAGGCGTCTGGCTGGACTGCGCAAGCGCCTACGGGCGCAATGATGAGCGTAACGGTGGCCAGGAGGGCAATCACGAATTTGACCGCGACGTTCATTCTACCCATACGCGAGCACGTGAAGGGCCGTTGGCGTCCGATTTCAAATCAACGAGATGCGGCGAGGGGACGTGGGGGCGGTGGGTGAAATGACCCTGAGGGCGGGTGGGATGCCACGCCGGGAGGGGGGACTTCGACCGGCGCCGACGGAGTCCAACGAGTCTTTGGGCAAATGATGGCGGAGTCTGCTTTCGTTTCGAACCGGGAATGATGGTGTGTTCGTTTGACGGTGGAATGACCCCCACGTGGACATTTTGATCAAGTTCCCGGAAGTACGACTCCCGGGTGATAGTGGAATTGTGGCGAAAAGGGAAAGGGCGCCAATTGGGAGCGGGCCAGGTTCGATGAAAACTCATTTCCGCTACTACCAACGCCGGACTGCCCCTGGGCCTGGGATTCTCGGGCACTGAAAGCCGGGACTGTCCATGCCTTCCGCGTTTTGCCTTCCGCGTTTTCGTCCCCGCTGCCGTGAGAATCCGGATCGCCATCAGCGTCCAGTCGGACCGGCTGTCCCCCCAGTCTGCCCAAGGGCATTTCTTTCTCCGTAACGCTCCCTACGGAAACGTCACACCAACGACGGGGCTGCTGGCTGGACTATACACCAGATCCCCCGAGTAGCGGACGGACAGATTACGCACACCCGAAGGGCGGCTCAACGTCGTGGACGCCGCCGATGTTCCCCCAATGTCGTCAAAAGCTGTCAGCCCGATCGTCACCACCGGATCCGCACCGTCCAGAATTTGCACGGTGCCGGTCGGCTTTATCTGGCAAGGGTTACCGCTCACAATCGCCGAGATGCCGCCTTCAAACCTGCCTGTAGACCGGTTGATGTTGACTCGCAAATCCACTGTAGGATTCACGCGCCGGATTGCGATCGGTGTAACCGGGGTGCTCGATGGAGCCAATGTCGCGTCGCCAGAGAAGCTGAACTGCATGCTGGTGAGCAAGAAACTAGCGCCGGAAACGGAGAGATTTGTAGTGGCCCGGCCTGGGTTGTTCGGCATCGGAGTCAGTATCAGCGTCGGCAGGAGTACCGATCCACCACTAGCCAGAGTGGTGGCCGACGCCTGAACACTTCTATTACTTAGACCGAGCACTCCAGGATAGGTCAACTCCACCGGGATGTTTATGGGCTCTCCACACGCGATAGCCGCAGTTGGATTCACAGCGGACAGAGTTGTATTTGCCCGCTGCACGTCCAAGGTAACCGGTGACGTGGAGTTCGCCGCAAAGTAAAACGGGTCGTTGCTAAACTGCGCTCCAAAGCTTCTGATGCCCGCGATCAACGGTGTGAACGGAACGGTTGAGGTCATGACCGTGGCCGATGTCGCGCTGTTTGTGCCGATGCTGAACGGGAATCCATCCAATTGGAAAGCCACGGCACCGCTGGGTGATCGGGCCGGCAGGCCCCGTTCCACCTCTACCCGAGCCGTTACGGTTACGGGTTGTCCGGCCTGAGGCCGTGTGTTCGACGCGGAAAGAATTATGCCCGGCGTCTTGCTGGCGACCCTGTAACTGCCAAACGTGCTTGATTCGGCGTTCGCGCCATCGCCCGCATATTTCGAGAAGATACACAATTGCCCGGGAGGCGCGCCGGCAAGAGTTGTGCTCACTGTCTCATTTAACAATTGGGAATTCAGCGACAGGGTGTTGGTCGCGAGAGGGCTGCGATCGGGCGGGCATAACACACGCTGTGAGAATGCGCTGATAGTGAAGGGCCCGGTCATCGCTCTGGTGGCGACGTCACGGAGTACGGTCGCGCGGAAATCCACATTGCTTCCTTCATAGACCGGATCGGTGGGCAATGCCAGGGCCATGCGCGTCGTGATCTTCACTGGAGCCGTTGTTCGCGTCGTCGTACCGTCCGGTTGGCGCACGCTCAGCCGGAAGACCCGACCCGGATCGCTGTCGGAAAGCCTCACGATGTTGGCCGGGCCGAATCCTCCGACGACGCTGAACCGGTCGCCGCTCGTCCGCAGGCTGCCCGTGAGCAGCCGGTTATTCGCAATCACCGTTTGGACGCCGGATGTGAAATCCAGCGCAAACGTCAGGTCGGTGTTCGCTGGAAACGAGGAACCTGACGCCATGATGGTTTCATTGGGCGCGTATAAGGTTTTGCTGAACCGAACGGATGGCACAACCATGATGCCGCACGCCGACTGCGGTCCGGTTTGTGTCTGTCCTCCCGCCGCGAGTATCTCGCCGTCCCTGATGATGGCCAACGCGATGCCGGAACGAGCCAGCGTGAGATTGCCGATACGGAAAAAGACATCCTCTATGGGTTGAAACAACTCGGTATCGCCCAGCCTGTCCTCTCCCTGCAAACCTCCCGCCAGTAGAACGCTTCCGTTCCCAGGGATGAGAATGGCCGCATGGTCGCGCCGGGCCACGTGCAGTTTGCTGGCGATGGAAAGAAAAGCGTTTTGTTCCAGGTCAAACACCTCCGCGCTGTCGAGATCTCGCTCGCCGTCGGTGCCGCCGGCGACAAAGATCCGCCCGTCGCCAAGCGCCGTCGCCGAATGCCCCGCACGAGCCGATCTCAGTTCCGGACCCGCCTCAATCGTGTTTGAAGCCGGATCGAACACATCTGTCGACTTTAAAGCCCCGTTCGCATTTCTGCCCCCGATCAGCGCCACTTTACCGTCTGCCCGATGCGCTGCCCGGAACGATTCGCGTGCTTCGGTCAATGAGGTTTCCAGCGCTGTGATTCGCTGCTCTTGCGGCTCATAGATCTCCACCGATGGAATTGGACCATTCGGCGAGCTTCCCCCAGCGAGCAGCACCCGGCCATCGCCCAGTAAGATCGCCGCATGACCCGAGCGGATTTGGCCAGAGCCGGCAACTATCTGCCACGCATCATCGTCGGGCGAGTAGAGTTCGGCGTCACTACCTTCACCGCCGCCGGCCACGAGCACCCGCCCGTCTGCGAGTAAGGTGCATGAGTGCGCCGCACGCGCGTACTTCATCGGCGCGCCAGCCCGGAATGATCCTTCCGGCTCGAACAACTCGGTGCTTGCCAGCGGGCCGCCACTTCCGCTGCCGCCTGTGACGAGTATCCGGCCACTGCGCAAAGTTACCGCGCATGAATCGTGTCTCGCCTCAAACAGCGGCGCGGTGGCCGTCCAAGTTGGCGGCGCCGGGAGTTCCTGTCCCAAGGCGCGATATGCAGTTACCAAGATCAGGGGGATTCGATTCCACATTTGCCTTATTTCTTCCACACTATAGCGCAGTCAAAAAAGGGTGACATCGTGCCTATCGAGAACGGTTTTCGGCCTCCCAGTCCGCCCGTTTCTGCGTTGTTCTCTCCTGCGTGCTTCGCTCCACCCAGACCGGCATGCCCGGTTTCTTCCGTGACTTTCCCCATTAGACCGGCTAGCAAAGTAAGCCAGCGGGTCGTCCATGGCTGCCCTCGCATCGTCTTCCTAGTGCAGCTGTTCCTAGTGCACCAGGATGGATTCATCGAAGGTCAATACCCGGTGGGATGCCGGGAGCCCTCCGGCCTCTCCGTTTCCCGCACCAGCTGGGCGAACTTCCATGCTCTCGTCGTTGCCACTCCACCTGCTTTGTTTCCAGCATTTCCCAATCCAGGCCCTGCACTCAGTTGCCGGAACCGGGATGAACATTGTGATGGCCTTGCGCAGCCCTGACGAAATCGGCGCTGGCCGGGTCATGGCCCTCAAGACATGAGGGCGAGAAGCGTCTCCGCCTTGGCGCCTCGGTGTCTGTTTCACCGAAGGACACACCGAAAGACTCAAAACCACTCGATTCTCCAGGGCTTGACACTCCGACCAGGCCAAAACCCGGGATCGTTCCAGGAGTCAGCGCGCGGAGCGTTCCTCGTCCAACGGGCCTCTACCAAGTTCCCCGGCAGCAACCCCTGGATCCGCGGGATCGGATGTTCGGCAATTCGTTCCAGCACGAACCGGAAACAGGCTGCCGGGTCCACGCCACGGCGCATCGCCGAACCAATCCGCGTATCAATCTCCGGTGTCTTTTCCCCGCCTATGTCTGATCTGGCGAATGAGTAGTTTTTCCGGTCAATCCATACCAGCCGCAATCGCCGTTCCAGCGGCACCCGCCACGCCGCTTTCGGGGCGAATCCGTGGACTGTGCGGTCTAGTGCGTACAGCTGCCCGATGGGACAAGCCGCCTCCTGGCCGAGCGGCGAATGCGCTCCTCCCGTCGATAGCGCAGGCCACTTGCGAGTTGCGTGCGTATTGTCTGGAGCCCAAGATGCGGCGCATTATCCGAAGTGTGGCGTTATCTGGAAAGGGATTGTTGCCCCACCACTTAGATACGTTTCGCTGGTGCCGCACTCCAGATCGTGCCGCACTCCCTTACGAGGTACATTGAGTGCATGGGCATTGCCAGTGATCCGCCGAGCGTCCGATTTGTCTCGGCAGATATCCCGTTCTGACCGGCGAATGCGGCTTTCGCGCGGTTCAGCGAGTAAGGAGATGCCGACATTCAGGTTGGGCCGCACGCGGGCAGGTTGGGCCGCACGCGGGACCGAGATAACCGCGGCTCCCGGGTAGGCGAATGGGAGCCGAGAGCGCTCGCGACCAAAGCCAAAGGACGAGGGTGGGATGCGCGTGGCGATAGGCTAATCTGATTTCTGCCTTTCCGGCGGCGTGTTCCTTTGGCATCCAGGCTATTTGCCGGCGGAGGCAGGGCGGCTTGGAGGTGTTGCTTTGTTTGATAGGATCGGGCGAAGGAGCCGGTTATCCTCTTTCGGTGCAATCTTTGCGGGGAGAGGGATCAGTCCGGCGAGGTACCGACTCGGGAGCATAGGAACTGCCGCGGGATGCGGCCACAACTCGCGGTGTCACAGAAGCGTTCCGTTTCGGCCAGGGCCGCGGCAGAGCGGCCCGGTGAGTTACTCGAAGCGCAACGCCGCTGTGGGATCAATACTCGAAGCGCGATAGGCTGGAATGAGCGCTGCCCCGATCCCGGTGACGGCCAGCAGGACGGTGGCCACCAGCATCGTCATTCCATCGGTCGCCTTCACTCCATACAACTGGGCCTCCACCAGACGCCCTAACGCCCAGACGCAGGGAAGCGCGAGCGCTGTCCCCATGGCGATCATCCGCACGGCGTCCCGGAGCACCAGCCACAGGGCGGCGCCGCGGGTCGCGCCCAGAGCCAGCCGGACTCCAATCTCCCGCGTGCGTTGCGTCACAACAAACGACATCACGCCGTAGAGCCCCACCAGGGAAAGTACCAGCGCCAGTCCGCCGAAGCCGGCGGAGACGGCCGCCAGCATCCGCTCGGTACTCAGAGACCGGCTCACCTGTTCGTCCAAGGTCCGGAAGTACCCCACCGGCAGCGCCGGGTCGGCGGCGCGGATGGCGGCGCGAATCGACTGGAAGGCGGCTTCGGGGCTTCCGTGGACACGGACATAGAAGTGCCGCCCGCCTTCACCGCCCTCTTGCATGGGGAAGTAGGCCTGCTCGGACTCCTCGCGGATTCCGCGGTAGCTGATATCGGCCGCCACGCCAACAATCTCAATGTCCGGTTTGGCGCCGGGATCGCGGCTCATCACCAGGAGGGACCCGATCGGACTGCGCTGGCCGAAGTACCGCCTGGCGAACGATTCGTTGATGATGACGGTGCGAATGCGGTTCGGATCCCCCTGCTGTCTGGTATCGCGGCCATCGAATCCGCGTCCCGCGATGATCTTCACCCCGAGGGTGTCGAAAAAAGAGGGTGTCACCGAGTTTAAGTGGACCGTCCGCTCGGTGACCACCCGTTCGGGGGTTGTGAGGGTGAGGAAGTTGTTCCAACTGCCACCTTCGAGCATGGCCATCGAGGCCATGGTGGCGGACTGGGTGATGGGGAGATTGCGAACGCTTTCGTAGAGTTGCCCGGTAAGGCGCCCGGCCCCGGCCGAGGTGTATCCGTTGCGCCGGGGCTCGATGCCAAACGAGATGAGGCTCGAGGTGGAGAATCCCGGGCCCTTCTCCCACAGGCCGGTCAAGGTGCGCATGAACAGAGCGGCACACAACACGAGGAGCAGGGTAAACGCGATCTGCACCGTGACGATTCCTTTCCGAAGCCGGACACTACCCAACGCGGTGCCGCCGCGTTCGCGGAGCGAGGCGATCAAAGCGTCGCGCCCGGTTTGGAGAGCCGGCCCCAGACCGCTCAGGACACCTGACGCAATGCTGATGGCCAGGGTGAACAGCAGAACTTGCGAGTCGATCCGCGAGTGCAGGTTGTTTCCGGCCACATCCGCCGGCAGGAAGGCGATGAGGCCCTGCAACGCGGGTTGGGCCAGAAGCACTCCGAGCGAACCGCCGGCCAGCGCGAAGACCAGACTGTCGGCCAACAGTTGCCGGCCGACTCGTCCTCGCGACGCGCCGAGCGCGATGCGGGTTGTGATTTCGCGGTCGCGGGCGGAAGCGCGCGCCAGGAAGAGTCCCGCGACATTCAGGCACGCGAGCCCCAAAAGCAGGCCGGTTGCCGAGAGCAGTACCCATAGCGGCCGTGAGAGGAGGCGCCGCATCGGGGAGTGGCCCTGGGGGGCGGGCGTCAATCCCAACGTTGAGGCAAAGAACTTGGCCCTCCGGTCCGGCGTGAGCGGCGGAAAGCCCTCCCGCCGTGAATCCTCTTGCAGCATGGCCTGAAACCAGGGTTGCAGGCCTGTCTGTGCCTCCACCAGAGAGACGTTTGGCTGCAACCGGCCCAGGATCTGCATCCACCGGGTGCGACGCGCCAACAGCGGGTCCCACCCGGGCGTGGCCCAAGCGGCCATGGATACGGGGATCCAGAAGGCGGGCACCTCGCCTACATCGATGCCGCGAAACGCCGGGGCGGCGACACCGGCGACGGTCATGGGATGGCTGTTGACCAGCACCTTGCGGCCGACCACATCCGGCGCACTCGCCATCTGTGTTTTCCAGAAGTCGTAGGACAGCACTACTACCGGGTTCGAGCCGGCCGGTCCGTCGTCCTCCTCTCCGAAGATGCGGCCCAGGGCGGGCGTCACGCCGAGGACACGAAAATAGTTCGCGGAAACGATCTCGGCGCCCGCCGGTCTGGCTTCCTTGCCGGTCGACACATTCACCTGGGTTGCGTGGCGGCAGAACACGCCGTCAAAGAAGCGCACCTGTTGCTGGAGCGCGCGGCACATGGGGTAGGACATGATGTTGTAGCTGCCTCTACCCTCGGCCGCCTGTTCGCCGATCCAGTCAATCAGAACCAGCTTTTCCGGCTCCCGGACCGGCAAGGCGCGGAGGACGACCTGATCTACGAGCGAATAAATGGCCGTTGTGGCTCCGATCCCCAGCGCCAGAGAGAGGACCACTGTCGCCGAAAACGAGGGGTTGCGGAGAAAGGATCGCATGGAGAAACGGAAGTCGTAGACGAAGTCCCGCAGCCAGCGGTTGAGCCACACGTCGCGGACCTCTTCCCGCACCTGGGACTCTCCCCCCAGCGCGAGGGCCGCCTGCCTGCGCGCTTCGCGTTCGGGCAGTCCGGATTGCATCAACTCCTGGACATGGCGCTCGATGTGGTACGCCAACTCCCGCGCCAGGCCGGATTCCAATTCGCGGCGGCGGAACCAGTTGCGGAGGGGCTTTATCATCGGCTTCCCTCGTCAAAAATCAGCTGTACCGCCCCGGTCAACTTGACCCAACTGGCCCGTTCGACGGCCAGTTGTTTCTCTCCGGAGGGGGTCAGCGAATAGAACTTCGCCTCCCGCCCGGTCTCCGACTGCTTCCACTCCGCGTGCAGCCACTCCTTCTGTTCCAGTCGATGGAGGGCCGGGTAGAGCGAGCCCTGATTCACCTGGACGACGGATTTCGAAATCTGTTCCAGGCGTTGCGCGATTCCATAGCCATGGGCCGGTCCCAGTGCGAGGATCTGGAGGATCAACATATCAAGGGTGCCTTGCGGGATAGGGAAACGGGGAGTAGACATAGACGCCTCAAGCTTCGACACCTAAGCGTACTTCAACATAGGTCGAAGGTCAAGGTATCTTTGGCGAGAAGATTCCCAGGCGCCGATGAGGGACGGGCCCTTGTGATTCGCGGGCGTGGCGTTATTTGGCCTTGCTGTTCTTGTCGATTCCGAGGGCGCGGATGCGGGAGGCGAGGGTACTTGGTTTGATGCCGAGCAGGGCGGCGGCGCCGGAGGGGCCGGAGATGCGGGAGTTGGCCTGGCGGAGGGCGGCGAGGATGTTGGCGCGTTCGCGTTGGCGCCATTCGTGTTCGGGAATCACTGCCGCGGCGGGCGGGGGCACCGGCGGCGCGGGGGGATGGGGGTGTTGGGCGGTTTCGGGCAGATCCAACGTGAGTTTGCCGCCGTGGGAGACGATGACGGCGCGCTCGGCGACGTTCTGCAGTTCGCGCACGTTGCCGGGCCAATCGTAGTGCTGCGCCCGCTCTACTTCGCGGGCGGGAACCGCCGGCGCGGGGACGTGGAAACGCAGGGTCGCCTGGCGGACGAAGTGTGAGAGCAGGGCCGGGATATCCTCCTTGCGCTCGCGCAGCGGCGGTACCTCGATGGGGAAGACGCCGAGGCGGTAGTAGAGATCGAGACGGAAACGGCCTTCGCTTACCTCCTTGCCGAGGTCGCGGTTGGTGGCGGCGACGACGCGGACGTTGACACGCCGGGTGGACTCGTCGCCGACGCGTTCCAACTCGCCCTCCTGGAGGACGCGGAGCAATTTGGCTTGGAGGTCGATGGGGATTTCGCCGACTTCATCGAGGAAGAGGGTGCCGCCGTCGGCGAGTTGAAAGCGGCCGATGCGGTCACGAATGGCGCCGGTGAAGGAGCCTTTGACGTGGCCGAAGAACTCGCTTTCGAAGAGTTCGTGGGGGATGGAGCCGCAGTTGACCTTGACGAGCGGTTTGTGAGAACGGTGGCTGCGCTGGTGGATGGCGCGGGCGATCAACTCCTTGCCGGTACCGCTTTCCCCTAGCACGAGGACGTTGGCATCCGTCGTGGCGACGAGTGCGACCTGATGGAGCACGCGTTCGAGGGCGGGGCCGCGGCCGAGGATTTCGCCGAAGGAACCGGTGGCCTCCACCTCTTCGCGGAGGTAGTCGCGCTCGAGTTCCAGTTGGCGGCGGAGGGATTCATTCTCTTCAAACGCGCGCGCGTTGGCGATGGCGACGGCGGCGGCGGAGGCCATGGTATGGAGCCAGTGGAAACATTCGTCATCGGCGGGGGTGCGCCGGAAGACGGCAAGGACGCCGAGCGGTTGGCCGCGGAAGACGAGCGCGTGGCCGGTGAAACTTTCGAGGCCTTCGGCCTGGGCCCAGGCGGGATGGCGGACCCAGAGCTGATCCTCGGCCAGGCGGGGGATACGGATGGATTCGCCGGTGGTGGCGATGTGGGCGATTTTGAGGTTGCTGCGGGAGAGGGGGATGCGGTGGAATGTGCCGTCGATGCGGGACCAATCGGCCTGCTGTGCTCGCGGGGAACCGGCGCTGGCGCGGAGATGGAGAGCGGGTTCGGGATTGGGATTGGCTTGGCAGATGGGGCAGGATTCGGCGGGTTCGCGCAGCCAAAGGCGGGCGAGGGCGACGCCGGGTTGGCGGGCGACGGCGTCGATGATGGTAGTGAGTACGGCTGACAGGGAGCGCTGCTCGGCGATGGAGAGAATGACGGCGGGCAGGGTTTCGAGGTCCACAGGGGTGATGATATCGCGAAATCTAACGATTCTTCTCGCGGTATTTCGCGAGTCACGAAATGTCGCGATTGGGCTGGGTTTGTGATCGTTTGTGTTTTCAACTACTTAGGGAGTTATTGGCTTTGGCGTGCGGCGTGCAGGTCTAACGATATCGCCACGGTGCGAGACGAAAGAGAGAGGACAAGACTATGCAACGAATCACGGCTGTGAACCCGGCGGAAGCCACTGGAAAGGCCAAGCAGTTACTAGACGGCGTACAGGCCAAGCTGGGAATGACGCCGAACCTGATGAAGACGCTGGCGGCGGGGCCGGCGGCGCTGGACGCGTACCTGCATTTTGGGGCGGCGCTGGGCGGCGGGAAGCTGGACGGGAAGTTCCGGGAGCAGATTGCGCTGGCCGTGGCGCAGGCGAACTCCTGTGGGTATTGCCTTGCGGCGCATACGGCGATTGGCAAGATGGTTGGTTTGCAACCGGAGGAGATAGCGGCGAGCCGGGAGGCGCATGCGGCGGACGGCAAGCGGGACGCGGGGTTGCAGTTTGTGCAGGCGGTGGTGGTGCAGCGCGGGATGGTGACCGATGGCGAGGTGGCGCGGGTGAAGGCGGCCGGGTACACGGATGGGGAGATCGCGGAGTTGGTTGCGAACGTGGCGATCAACCTTTTCACGAACTACTTCAACCATGTGGCGGGAACGGAGGTGGATTTTCCCGTGGTGGGGGTGGCGATGGAGAAGACGGTTGCCTGACGGGGCGGGGAGTGAGAAAGGGAGGAAGCCATGAGCGAGATGCAGGTGATCAAGCCGCCGTTCACGCTGGAGAGCGCGGCGCGGAAGGTGCAGTTGGCCGAAGATGCGTGGAATTCGCGGGACCCGGAGCGGGTTTCGCTGGCGTATTCGCCGGATTCGGAGTGGCGGAACCGGACGGAGTTTTTG
The DNA here is from genome assembly GCA_964430625.1 of uncultured Solibacteraceae bacterium. GTDB lineage: Bacteria > Acidobacteriota > Terriglobia > Bryobacterales > Bryobacteraceae. The sequence continues at coordinate 132,798 of CAYSFR010000023.1, read as the reverse complement.
CGGGGGCGGGAGGAGATCAAGGCTTTTCTGCAGCGGAAGTGGGCGAAGGAGTTGGATTACCGGTTGCGGAAGACGCTGTGGACGTTCGGGGAGAATCGGATTGCGGTGACCTTCGAATACGAGTGGCATGATGCGGGCGGGCAGTGGTACCGATCCTACGGCAATGAGTTGTGGGAGTTTGACGAGGCGGGGCTGATGCGCCGGCGGATAGCGAGTATCAACGATGCGGCGATCGAGGAAACAGAACGGCGAGTGCGATGAGAAAGGAGACGACGATGTACGTGAAGGAGATTTGGCGTTATCCGGTGAAGTCGATGGGGGGAGAGTCGCTGGAGAGGGCGCGGGTGACTCCGCTGGGGATGGAGGGGGACCGGGTGGTGCTGGTGGTGAACCGGCAGGGGCGCGTGGTGACGGCGCGGACCCATGCGGGGCTGTTGGGACATAAGGGGACGACGGGGGAGGATGGGACGCCGCTGGTGGATGGGCGGCGATGGAATGAGCCGGGGGTGCTGGCGGATGTGCGGGCGATTGCGGGTGCGGACGCGATGCTGGTGCGGGATGAGTCGGCGGACCGTTTCGACATCCTGCCGCTGCTGGTGGCGACGGACGGGGCGATTGCGGCGTTTGGCCGGGACGGGCGGCGTCTGCGGCCGAACGTGGTGATTGGGGGTGTGGAGGGGCTGGCGGAGCGGGATTGGCCGGGGCGGAAGTTGCGGGTGGGGAATGTGGTGATCGAACTGGACAGTTTGCGGGGGCGGTGCGTGGTGACGACGTATGATCCGGACACATTGGAGCAGGACCCGGGGGTGTTGCGGGAGATTGTGCGGCGGTTTGGGGGGGAGTTGGCGTTGAATGCGGCGGTGGAGGAGGGGGGGATGATTGAAGTAGGGCAGGAGGTGGTGCTGGTGTAGGGGGCGGTGCCCGTTGAGGATTCGGTGGAAGCGGGGAATGCGCTACAATCTCCGACGATGACTGTTCCTTCCACAATCGATGACGCAGAACTGGCGGTTCGGGCGGCGCTGGCGCGATTTAACGCCGCTGCCAAGACGGGGGATGCGGCGGCGCTGGGCGCGCTGCTCGCCGATGACCTGATGTACAGCCACTCCAATGCCAAGGTGGAGACGAAGGCCGAATGCATCGCGGCGCTGGTGCGTTCGAACATCGACTTTCGCGAGCGGGAAAGCTGGACGGTGCAGGTTTACAACGGCGGGACGTGTGCGATGGTGCACGGCAAGATGGACGCCTATAACCCTGGCGACGTGATTGTGCCGCTTCATTTCCTCATGATGTGGGTGAAGGTTGGGGAAGAGTGGCTGCTGGCGGGGCGCCACACGACGAAGTTGCCGCAATAACTGGCCGGCTCCGTAGCGGGGGAGGGTTGGAATAGAATAGCGGCTTGCGACGAACTCCCGTCTTCCTAGCCGTGGCGCTGGTGGGAATGGGGTCGTGTGGAGGCGCCCGGCGAGCTGAGACGGCGACGCCCGCTCCCGCGTATGCCGACGCGCGGTCATGCGCGGGGTGCCATGCGGGCATTGCGGAGCGGTACCGCAAGACAGGAATGGGCCGGGCGTTTGCGAGGGCGCGGCGGGAACTGGTGCTGCCGGGGGGCGGGGAAGCGCGGTACTTCCATCGCGCCTCCGATCGCCACTATGCCGTGATTGAGCGCGGAGGGAAGTTTTATCAGCGGCGGCACCAGACCGATCGGGGAGGAGGCATTTTCAACGAAGTGGAGAAGGAGATCCATTTTGTGATGGGGTCGGGCAATCATGCGCGGACTTTTCTGCACCGAAGGGCCGACGGCACGCTGACCGAACTACCGCTGGCCTGGTATGCCGAGAACGGAGGAAGCTGGGCGATGAATCCGGGGTACGACCGGCCGGATCACCCCGATTTCCGGCGTGCGATCTCTGACGACTGCATGTTCTGCCACAACGGGTACCCGGGACCGGCGGCCGGGAAGCGGGGCGCAGGGGAGGAGGCGAGATTTCCTGAGGTATTGCCGGAAGGGATCGATTGCCAGCGCTGTCATGGGCCGGGCCAGGAGCATGTGAAGGCGGCAGGGAAGGGGCCGATCTACAATCCGGGCAAGCAGTCGCGGGAGCGGCAGATGGAAACGTGCCAGCAGTGTCACCTGGAGTCCACCAGCCGGGCGCTGCCGTATGCGATTCGCCGATTTGACCGGGGCCCTTATTCCTACCGGGCGGACGAACGGCTGGGGGATTTCCTGGTGCATTTCGATTATCCGGAGAAACGGGCGAGGGAAAGTGACCACTTTGAGATTGCGCATGCGGCGTACCGGCTACAGAAGTCCGCGTGCTATGTGAAGAGCGGGACGATGGTGTGCACGAGTTGCCACGATCCCCACGGCGGGGGTGGCGACGGGAAGCGGTATACGGCGGTGTGCCAGGGCTGCCATGCCCAAGCGCATGCGGGGGACCGGTCGCGGGGCGCGGAGTGTGCCCGCTGTCACATGCCCAAGCGGCGGGCGGAGGACGTGGTTCACGTGGTGATGACCGACCACTATATCCGGAAGCGGCAGCCTGGCGGGGACTTGCAGGGCCCGTTGGCCGAACAGCAGGAGACGGCGGGCACGGCGTACCGGGGGGAGGTGGTGCCGTATTTTCCGGGATGGCTGGGGACGGGGCGGGACCGGGAGTTGTACGAAGCGACGGCACAGGTGTACGCGGGCGCGAACCTGGAGGCGGGGATACCGAGGCTGGAGGCGGCGATAGGGCGTCACCGGCCGGGCGAGCCGCAGTTTTACCATCAACTGGGGGAAGCGTACTACCGGTTGGGGAAGGACGAGGCGGCGGTGCGATGGTACCGGGAGGCGCTGGAGCGGGATGGGGGATATCTGCCGGCGATACGCAACCTGGGTGCGACGCTGACGCGGATGGGCCGGGCGGGTGAGGCTGCCGGAGTATTACGGCGGGCGCCCGGGGATGCGGCCGCGCTGGTGAACCTGGGTGAGGCGTTGTTGGCGGGGAATGCGCCAGGGGAGGCGGTGGAGGTGCTGCGGCAGGCGGTGCGACTGGAGAGCGAATCCGCGGCGGGGCAGAACAATCTGGGCCGGGCCTTGGCGAGGACGGGCGACATGGAGGGCGCGGTGGAGGCGTTTCGAGCGGCGATCCGGGTGATGCCGGAGTTCGCGCTGGCCCACGGCAACCTGGCCAACGCGCTGCATTCGGCGGGGAGATGGGAGGAGGCGCGGAAGCATTTTGAACTGGGGCTTCGGGACGGGACGGTGGCGCTTATCCGCTACAACTATGGATCGGCGCTGGCGCAGCGGGGGGAGTGGGCACGGGCGGAGGCCCTGTTACTGGAGGCTGTGCGGCTGGAGCCTGGGATGTCCGGGGCGCATTTGAATCTCGGCATGATCCATGCGATGCGGGGCCAGGCGGGGCGGGCGATTCCGCATTTTCAGAATGCGCTGCGGGCCGAACCCGGGTCGGAGCCGGCGCAACTGAATCTGGGGCTGGCGCTGGCGCAGGCAGGGAGAACGGAGGAAGCGGTGGCGGCGCTGCGGCAGGCGAGCCGGAGCAATGATGCGGGAATTCGGCAAGCGGCTGAAGGGGCGCTACGGGAGTTGGGAGGCGGCAGGAAGTAGGGAACGCCGGAGCCGCCATGATCCGGCGCGAAGCGGAGGCAGCGTCAACGCCCGCCACCTCCGCGCCACGAACTCCGCCAGGATGAACAGTTGCGGAGTATCTCGTCAGCCGGGGAGCTAGAAAGCCAGTTTGAGTCCAAACTGATTTGTTCGCATTTCCCTGGCGCCCGTGACCTGGCCGAACTGGGGCGACGTCAAATTGGTATTTGGGAAGCCCAAGTTCGGGTGGTTGGGGAAGTTAAATGACTCGAAGCGGAACTCCAGGTTGGCCCGTTCGCCGAAATTGAAGCGTTTGAGGAGGGAGAAGTCCCAACTTATGAGTCCTGGGGAGATGTAGGAGTTACGGGCACGATTTCCTTCGCGGTAAGTGAGTTCATTGAAGCCGCGGGAATCGAGAGTGGTACAAGTGATGGCGGCGGAGCCCCGGCCGGAAGGGCCGCGGCGGTAGTATTCCTGCGGGGTGGGGTTGTCGAGGAAGATACTGATGCCGGTGGCATCGCCGCGGCTGCCCTGGGTGATGCCGGCCAAGTCGCCGCAATCGCCGCCATTGAAGGGGCTGCCTGTGGCGAGGGTCAGGATGGTTCCCAGCGACCAATCGCCGAGGAGGGCATTGCCGGCGACGCCGAGGTCCTTCTTGCCTTTGCCGAAAGGGATTTCGTAGAGGGCCGAGGCGGTGAAGCGGTGTAACTGATGGAATTGAGAGAGGCCTTTTTCGCTACGGAAGTCGTAGTTATTGGCAGGGAACAAGTTATCGCCATCGTTAGTGCGGATTGCCGAACCACCGTCGATGGCGCGGGACCAGGTATAACCGGCGAGGTAAGTGAAGCCTTTGCTGAAGCGCTGCTGGACCTTGACGATACCCGAATTGTAGTTGGAACTAACGACGTTGCCGATGGTCTGGAGGCGGCTGTAGATGGTTCCGCCCCAGGGGCGGCGGTCGTTGGCGGAGCGGGTATCGGTGGGGCCGGAGCGATAGATCGGATCGTTGTATCCGTACATGCGCTGGAGTTTGTGGGCGTTGTTCCCCTGGAAGCCAAACTCGATCATGGTGGAACCGGTTAACTGGTGCTGGACGTTGAGCAGGTACTGGTGGACATAGGCGGTGCGGCGGTCGACCTCGTTGGTGAAGGTATAGAGGCCGCCGAGGCAGAGTCCGGACCAATTGGCGCAGGTGCCGCTGTCGACGCCTTTAATGGACCAGGGGTTGAGAATGTTGGAGGCAGGGATGGCATCGAGGGAGCGGGCGGATTCGCGGAAGCCGAGATTTCGGGCCATATCCCAGATGGGGTTGCCGGTATCCTGGGCGAAGAAGAGGCCGTAACCGGAGCGGACGGTCCAACGGGAGCCGGGTTGCCAGGCGAGGCCGATCCGGGGGGCCCAGTCGTTTTTATCGCTTTTGACGGCGGCGCGGCCGAAGAGGATTTCGTCACCGGTGGCTTTGGGAATATTGTCAGCGAGGCGGACGTTGAGGTCTTCGTGGAAGTCGCCTGGGCCGGGGCGGACGAGGATGGGGACGGGGCATTGTGGATCGAGGGCGCGACCGCCGTCGAGAACGCCTGTACAGAAGAACTGGGCGTTAAAGATACCGCGGTGGCGGTCGCGGAACGGGGGCGTGTACTCGTAGCGGAGACCGAGGTTCAGAGTAAGATTTGGGCGGAGCTTGTAGGTGTCCTCGAAGTAGTAGGACTGGGCCCACTGGCGGAACTGGGTATTGGCGATACCAAGGGCGCGGGTGGACTCCTGCGCCCAACCGAGGAGGCCGGTGGCGAAGGCGGAGCCGGTGCGGGAGAGGTTGTTGGGGTCGGCGGTGTGGGAGGCGGCGAACTGGAAGAAGCCACGGGGGAACTGGTTGCCGATCTGGTTAAAGCGTCGGGTGGCGAGTTCGCCGCCGAATTTCAGGGTGTGTTTGCCGCGCACCCAGCTTAAGTTATCGAGCAGTTGGTAGGTGCGATTGCGGACGACGAACGGAGCCTCGGTGGTTTCGCCCCAGCCGGCGACGAAGTTGTTTCCGGCGAAGCCGATTTGCGGGGCTCCCCAGGCGGCGGGGATGGGTTCCTGGAGGCCGGGGATATTGAGTTCGCGAGTGACGTTGCGGGTGTTGGCAAGGACGGTGGCGCGATCGTTGTCGAAGATATTGGCGCCGAGGCGGAACTCGTTGACGATGGAGGGGGAGATGGTGCGGACGTTGGACACCATGAATTGCCAGACGCCGGTGACGGCGGTCTGATCCTGACTTGGGAAGGTCTGGCCCTCGAGGACGGACTCGTCGCCCCAACTGAGGCGGCCAAACCACTGAGACCTGACGCTCTGGTTGAAATCAACGCGAGAGGTGAACTGGTCCCAGTTGGTGGGGCTTGGCGCATTGCGGACATAGTTGAAGGGCGAGGTTCCGGCGATGGTGTCCGGGACGTTGGGGAGGCCGTAGAATTCGAGAACCTGCTGGAACGGACGGACGAAGCGGGAGGCGGGAATTCGCTGGTTGGCGAAGGGGACGGCAGAGTAGCGGCCGCCGGCGCCGAGAACGTAGGTGTTGGGGTCGTAGATGGGCAGGTGGTTGGAGCCGGAGAAGTCTCCGGCGCGCATGGCCTGGTCTGCGACGGTGGTCCGGCTAATGGAGGAGACGCGCTGCTTCAAGCCTTCGTAGTTCGCCATAAAGAAGAGCTTGTCTTTTCCGTTAAAGAGCTTCGGGATGGAGAGCGGGCCGTCGACGGTGAAGCCGTACTGATTCCGGCGGAAGGGATTTTTAACGGGGGCGAGCCACTGCTGGGCCTGGATCTTGTCGTGGCGGAAGAACTCGAAGAGTACGCCGTGGTAGTCGTTGGAGCCGGACTTGGTGCTGACGTTGATTTGGGAGGGGGAACGGCCGAACTCGGCGGAATAGACGCCGGTCTGTACTTTGAACTCCTGAAGGGCATCGACGGAAGGGCGGACCACGAAGGTATTGAAATTGATGTCCGTATTTTCGACTCCGTCGAGGGTGAAGCGGTTGTATTGCTGGCGCATGCCGGAGATAGAGAGGGCCTGATTGGACCGTTCGCCGCCCTGCCGGCCGTTGGCTTGTCCACCGGCGGGCATTTCCGCACTTACGTTGGGACTAAGGCGGACGAGTTGAAGATAGTTTCGGCCGTTGAGCGGGAGTTCGACAATACGCTTCTGTTCAATTACGGTACCGGTAGCGGTGCTGGCGGTTTGCAGCATTTCGGCCGATGCGGCGACTTCGACAGAATCGGTGACGCGACCGACTTCGAGGGCAAAGTCGACGCGCATGACATCGCCAACCTGGAGGACGCGTTCCGGGGCGACGGAGGATTTGAAACCCTGGGACTTGGCCTCGAGTTTATAGCGACCGGGAACCATGAAGGGCACGGCGAAGGAGCCGGCAGCGGTAGTTGTTGCCTGGCGAACCTGATTGGTGGCGAGGTTGGTAATGACGATTTCGGCGTTGGCGATGGCCGCGCCGGACGGATCGGTCACAGAACCTGTGATTTCTCCATACGACTGGCTGAAGGCCGGAACGCTGAGAAGCAGCAATGCGGCGGCGGACAAGTTAAGTTTCACGTTTCGTTTCTCCCCTACAGAATTGCGAACCGGACAGATAATGCCGAGACTTATCGAGCAACCCCGAGTGAACAGTCCCCGTGACTGTTCCCCACATCAGCGAGAATTGGATGAGTCTATTCGGACGCAGGAGTGGAATCCAATACGGTGTTTTCTGTATCCGCACTGGGGGGAGGAACGGGTATCGGGAGGGTCTACGGCTCGCACCACTCGACCCCTTTGCGGAGCACGAGGCGGTTGCATCCGCGGGGCATTTTGGGCGGAACGGGCAGCGGGTCGCCGGGCTTCCAGAGGCCGAGGCGGCGGAGGGTTTCCGGCATTTCCGAATCGATAACGGCGAGCGGGTTGCCGTCGCCGTAACGGGTATTGCTGCGATACCGCAACACCTCCGCGTATTGGCCGCCGGAGGGGCGCTGGTAGACCTCGACATAGTAGCCAAATGGGGCGTTGCTGGTTGGATAAGTGACTATGACGCTTCCCAGGAGCGGGCCCTGTTCCACGAACCGTACCTCTTCGTTGTTGTTCCGGCCTACCTGTTTGAAGAATACGGTAAAGAACTTATCGGCGTTGCGATCGTAGTTAATCAGGAAAGTGGAAACTCCGCAGTTTCCCGTTGCTCCGCCAATGGTGCAGGTTTTGATTCGCAAAAGAGGGAGCGTGTTTCCGGGGGCGGAGAACACGATGTCGCTTGCGGAGATTTCATAAAAGGGCCCGGGCGAGGTCTCGAAGCCGAGTCGCTGGTCTCGATACTTTCGTAGAAACAGTTCCGGGGAGCAATCCGGCTGGCCGTTCCTGAGGAAGCAAATGGATGCCAAGCCCCTTGGGGCGTCCCCTCCGTTCCGGTCGCTGCTCTGGTCATCGGGCTGTTTGGCAACGACGAGACTCCAGCGCGGTTTAGTCTGAAACGGTTCGGTGAGATCGAGATGGGTAATGACTTTGGAGTTAATGCCGAACTGGGCGGAAATCTTTGCGATGACCAACCGGCCGTCGGCGGCGGCGTGCGGAGACTGGGCGTGAACGCCGGCGGATACGAGAAAGAATGCAGCGGCGAAGATGGCGGGGGGCGCGGGGTTCACGATCCGATTTTCGCAAAGGCGGGGCGCGGGAGCGCGGGGATATTTTGCCGGCGGCCTGATAGCATGGTTCGCATTGTGAATCGTTCCCTCCTGGTAGTGCTCTTTGTGAATGTGTTGCTTTGCGGATGCCGGCCGATGGTACTTGAGCCGGTGCCGGACTGGGCTTATCCGACCAATCCGCCGCCACCGCCGGGGCCGGCGGCGGCGCTGACTCCCGGGCCGTTCCAGATTCCGGGCAGCAAGAAGTCGTTTACGCGGGCGGAGGTGACGAACCTGTTCGCGGCGCCGGACTGGCGGCCGGAGGATCATCCGGCGATGCCGCAGGTGGTTTCTCATGGACGGAAGCCGGAGGTACGGGCGTGCGGATATTGCCATTTGCCGACGGGGAACGGGCGGCCGGAGAATGCGCGGCTGGCGGGACTGCCGGTGGGGTATTTTGTGGCGCAGATGAAGGCATTTCGGGATGGGACGCGGAAGTCGTTTGTTGGGGGGAGGGCGCCGACGACGAACATGACGAATACGGCGAAGGCGGCGCAGGACGATGAGATTCTGGCGGCGGCGCAGTATTTTGCGGGGCTACCGGCACAGTCGTTTGTGAAGGTGGTGGAAGCGGCGGAGATTCCGAAGGCGAAGATTGCGGCGTGGCTGTTCCGGTTCGACCCGCAAGGCGGGAAAGAGCCGCTGGGGCAGCGAATCATCGAAGGGCCGGAGGATTTCGAACAGTTTGAGATCCGGGATCCGGGGACGACCTATATCGCCTACGTTCCGGTGGGGAGCGTGGTGTTGGGGAAGAAACTGGCTGAGACGTGGGGGGACGGGAATGCGTTGGAGTGTTCGAGTTGCCACGGGCCGGGTTACAAGGGGAAGGAAGATGTGCCGAGTATTGCGGGGCGGTCGCCGACGTCGGTGGTGCGGCAGTTGTATGACTTTAAGTCGGGTGCGCGGAAGGGCGGGAAGAGTTCGGAGATGGACAAAGTTGTGAAGTACATGACCAATGCCGATATGCTGGCGCTGGCGGCGTATTTGGGGACGTTGACGCCGTAGGGGGGATTGGGAGGCTGCACATGGCAATGAACCGAGTGCTGTTTGTGGCAGTGTTGATGGCCGGCCGGATGATGGGGCAGGCAGATGACCCGAAGTCGTATCCGCGAGAGCCGCTGCCGGCGATTGTGGTGCCGTGGGAGTTGGGCGGGGAGAAGTTCGGCCGGCATACGCGGGCGCAGGATAGCGCGCCCTTTGCGGCGCACCGGATGGTGGGGCGGATCCACTATGTGGGGCAGACCGACTATGCGGCGTACCTGATTCCCACGCCGGCGGGGCACATCCTGATTGACGCCACGTTTGAATCGGAGGTGCCGTCGATCCGGAAGAGCGTGGAGGAGTTGGGGTACCGTTTTGGGGACATACGGATTCTGCTGATCACCCACGCGCACCGGGATCATGCCGGCGGGGCGTTCCGGGTGAAGGAGATGACGGGGGCCAAGCTGATGGTGATGGACCGGGATGTGGAGGCGGTGGAGCGGGGCGGGCCGGATATGCGGGCGGTGAAGGTGGACCGGGTGCTACATGACCGGGAGGTGGTGGAATTGGGCGGGGTGAAGATTACGGCGTATCGAACGCCGGGGCACACGCCGGGGAACACGACCTACGCGTGGACGGAGGAGGTGGAGGGCAAGCCGCTGGCGGTGGTGGTAAGCGGGTCCCTGAGTTCGAGCGCGAGGACGCTGGCGGCGCCGCCGACGCCGACGCTGATTGAGGATTATCTGTACACGTTCCGGCTGTTGAAGTCCCTGCCGTGCGATGTGTTTTTGAGTTCGCACGGGAAGTTTTTCGATTTGCGGGAGAAGTACGCGGCGATGGGGAAGGGGGCGGGGAATCCCTACATCGACCCGAACGGTTACCGGGCTCATATCAAGCTGATGGAGCAATCGTTCTTCTACAAACTGGACTACGCGAACCGGCAGACGGCGCGGTAGGGAGAGTTTCTAGCGAACGGCGATGGTGACGCCGGGCTGGGAGGCGGCGCCGCCGGTGCGGATGATGACGGGTATGGCGGGGCCGGGGGTGGCGTTGGCGGGGACACGGACGTTGACCTGCCATAACCCGCCGGTGGATCCGGAATAGAGGACCTCGGCGGCGGTGGTGCCGATGGCCGCTTCGGCCGGTTGGGGCGGGACGGCGCCGCCGGTGCCGAAGATCTGGATGATGGAGTCGCGCGGGGCGGGGTTGTCCGGGGTATTGATGGAGTGATCCTCATTGAGGACGGCGCCCGGGCCGACACCGGTGGCGCTCAAGGTGAACAGGCCGGGGGCGGCGGGGGCGACTGGCAGCGGGAGGGAGACGGTGCCGATCTGGAGTTGGGTGTTTCCTTTGATGGAATCGGGGACGACGACGTTGGTCTGGAACAGGGACGAGTAGAACGGGGTGGCGGCGACGCCATCGAAGCTAATCGGGGCCTGCATGCCGATGCCGTGGAGGGAGAGGGCCTGGCCTGGTGCTACGGGGCCGGGCAGACCGGAAGCGGCGTTGACGACGGAGGCCAATGACGGGGGCGTGGCGGCGTTGGCATAGGGGAGCGGGTCGAGGTGCATGGAGACGGGGACGGCGACGGATTCCTCGCCGGAGCGGAAGGTGAGCGTGCCCTCATAATCGAGGACTCCGTTACAGGAGATGTTGAGTAGGGCTGGGGTGCGGCTGGGCGTTTCCGATTGCGGGGGCACGGGAAAGACGGCGACCGGGCAAGGGCCTGGGGCGGGGTTCCATGACCAGGAGAGGGGGCGGGAGTCCGAACCGGTGGCAACGGCGAGGGGTTGGGCTCCGGCGGTGGTTCCGGAGATGCGAAGTTCCGGAGGGCTGACGGCGAGGCGCGAGGTGGCGGTGGAGACGATGGAGAGAGAAACGGGCAGGACGATCTGATTCCGGGGCACGAGGGAGGAGACGATCACCTTACCGTTATGGGTGCCCGGGGGAAGGGAGGCGGGATTGACGCGGACGAGAAACTCCCCGCTGGAGGGAGTGGCGGAGAGCCATCCGCCCTCCGATTCGATGGCGAGGGTCCAGACGCCGCTGGAACTGACGGTTACCCTTTTCGGCTCTGGAGCGGGTGCGGCGGGATGGTGGGCGAAATGGAGTACCGAGGGAGCGAGGGAGCGGACCGGTTCGGGCGGGCGGATGGTGAGGGTGACGGGGACTTGTTCGAGCAGGCCCGGGGCGGAGACGATGATGGTGGCGGAATAGGTGCCGGGGGCGAGACCCCCCGTGAGGATGGGGCGGCAGGCATTGCCGGGGGTAGTGCCGGACGTCTCGGCGGTAGAGAGCCATGCGGGACCGGCGGGGAGGCGTGCGGAGACTTGGTAGTTGATGGGGGTGCTGGTGCTCTTGACGTCGATGCAGAGGTTCTGCGACTGGGGGGAAGGAGTGGGGGTATGTTCGATTTGGATGCGCTGGGGGGAGAGCAGGAGGAGCGGACGATCACTGACCTCCAGAGAGACCGGCGTAACGGTGGCTTTGGCGCCGGGACGGTTTGGCTGCACTGTGATGGCACCGCTGTAGGTGCCGGGCGGGAGGTTGGCCGGATTCACGTCGACTAACAGGGCATTGCCAGCGGGATTGGGGCGGGATACGACCAGCCATGCGCCGCCGCTGGCGGTGGTAACGGTGTGTTCAAACTGCACTTGGGGGACGACGTTGACGGTGGCGGAATAGTTGACGGATTGCCTGGCGGGCGGGGGCGTGCCCGTCTGGTGGCGATAATCGAGGGCCGTTACGGACGGCGAGAAGAGAACGTCAGGAAAGGAAAAGGGGAGATAGGGGATGGTGGGTTCGGCGGCCCACCAGAAGTTGCCTGGGACGGGGCCAGGACTGATGTCGAAGCCAAGGCCGATGGCTTGGATGGGTCTCGAAGCGATAAAGCCTGCGAAGCCTCCGGACTGGATGCCGATGTCGTTGAGGCGCCTGGCCGAGAAGGCCGCTCCTGGCGGGAGGGTGATTGCCGGAGTGGCTGCCGTGAGGCTCCGCGTATTGGTCCCGATGTAGGCTTCCACGCGCACGTCGACGGGTTCGTTGTGGGGGTTGAGGAGGGCGATGCCCCGGTCTCCGCGGGTGGCGGAGATGACGTTTTGCCAGGAGAAGGCGGACAGGCGGCGGGTGGGGAAGATGTAGCCATTGCCGGGAAGGCTGAAGAAGAAGTTGGCGGCGGCGCCATTGGGTTTGGCGAGGCGGACGGGGAGGCCGGCGAGGGTGGTGTCACCTGCGACGGTGAAACGCATTTCCGATGGGGAGACAAAGGTGGTGGAAGTGACGTTGACCCCGGGTATGTGGATGGCCGTGTCCGCGGTGAATCCGGAGCCGAGGATGCGGAAGGGGTCAGCGAACAGGATGTCTTCGATGCCGATTTCGGCCGGGGGCAGTGCCTTGCCGGGTTGGACGGTGAGGGGGAACGGCTGCTGGCGAATGCTCTGCCAGGGGGTGGTACCGATTGTGACGGTGGCGGAGGCGTCCGGGGAGAGGACGGGCACGTGGATGGTGGCCACGGGCAGGCCGGGGAGGCGGCCGACGCCGCCGGAGGGGGAAGTGAAACGGACGGAGGCGCGGCGGCCATTGCGTTCGACGACGCCGGCCACGTCTCCGGCAGCGCTGAAGACGGTGATGTTGACGATGTCTCCGAAGTGCTGCGGGTCGAGATCGACGGTGAAAGCGCCGTTGGCTATGGCGAGGGGTTCGGAGAGGGTGAGGCGGAGTTGGGTGAGGGCGCCGGGGCGGGCGGGGAAGTCGAGGAGGCGGAGTTCTGTGGCGGAGAGGGCGGCGGAGAGTAAGATCGCACCGAGGATATAAGAGGGAGAGGCCATGGCCGAATCACCTAGCTGGAACTGGACGGGGCGAAGTTTCACTCTATCACCGATCGGCTCTTGACTTCCGATTACAGGCATAGATAAACTAGGCCTATGTCCGCTATGCCTAAAACTGAGATGCCTTCGGGGGCGCTGATTCTGCTGATCCTGCGGGTGCTGCAAGGGGGGCCGTTGCACGGGTATGCGATTGCGCAGAAGATCCATGTTCTGTCCTCCGAAGTTCTGACGGTGGAAGAGGGGTCCTTGTACCCGGCGCTTCAAAAGCTGCTTTTGAAGGGCTGGGCGACGGCGGAGTGGGGAATTTCCGAGACGAACCGGAAAGTGCGGTTTTACAGCCTGACGGCGGCGGGGCGGGAGCAACTGGCGGCGGAGTTGGCTGAGTACGGGCGGGTAAATGAGGCGATTCAGGCCGTTCTGCGGAAGGCTTGAGGAGAGAGGATTTCGATATGCATGAGATATGGCGGAGATTGCAGTACCTGCTTCACCGGGAACAGCGGGACGCGGAGTTGGCCGATGAGATGGCGTTCCACCGGGAGATGGCGGAGCGCAACGCGGGCATGCGGTTGGGGAACGAGTTGTTGTTGCGGGAGCAGTCGCGGGATGCGTGGGGATGGGTATGGGTGGATGCGCTGGCGCAGGATTTGCGATATGCGGCGCGGCAGTTGTGGAAGTCGCCGGGGTTTACGGTGAGTGCCGTGGCGATGCTGGCGGTTGGGATTGGTGTGAACATTGCGGCGTTCAGCTTCTTCAATCTGATGATGCTGCGGACGCTGCCGGTTCCTGCGCCGGAGACGCTGGTGCGGGTGCACCGGAGCGCGCCGGGCAAGTACTGGTCGGATGTGCCATATCCGGCGATCGCGTTTTACCGGGACCATGCGCGGACGCTGACGGCGGTACTGGCATTGCACTTTTCGAAGCTGACGGTGGACGGGGAAGGCGGGACGGCGGCGGCGCATTTTGTGAGCTCGAACTTTATGCGTGAGTTAGGGGCGACGGCGCGGGTGGGGCGAGTCTTAGACCCGGGGCTGGATGAGGGGTCCAACGAGTTAGTGGTGGTATTGGGACATGGTTACTGGGAGAGGCAGTTTGGAGCCGACCCGGGGGTAGCGGGGCGGACGGTGCGGCTGAACGGGCAGGCGGCGACGATAGTGGGCGTGGCATCGGCCACGTTCAGCGGACTGATGATGCAGCAGCCGGACATGTGGGTGCCGATCGGGCATAAGCCGCGGTACGTGGCGGGTTCGAAGATTCTGAGTGACTTTGCGGCGAGTGATGGGAGTGTGGATATGTGGGGGAGGCTGGCGCCGGGAGTGAGCGCAGCGGCGGCGGAGCAGGAGCTAGAGTTACTGGCGGCGGAGTTACGGAAGCAGCAGCCGGCGGATATCTGGGAGAAGGAACGACTGATTACAGAGCCGGGCGGCGTGGCGCAGAACGCCGGGGGGATGACACGGAGTTCGGGGCGGCCGCCGTCGTTCCGAGAGAAGCTGATGCCTGTATTTGCATTGATCGGGACCCTGGCGTTTCTGATTCTGGCGGTGGCGTGCGGGAACCTGGGGAGCCTGTTGCTGGCGCGGGGGACGGCGCGGGAGCGGGAGATGTCGATCCGGATCTCGGTGGGGGCGGGGAGCGGGCGGCTGGTGCGGCAGTTGCTGACCGAAAGCGTGTTGCTGGCGGGAATCGGGACGGTGTCGGGAGTGGGGCTGGGGTGGGCGGTATTGCGGGTGCTGCTGGTATGGACGGAGGCGCCGGCGTGGGTGGATCTGAGCCCGGATTGGCGGGTGGCGGGGTTTGCGACGGTGGCGGGTTTCGTGGCGGCGTTGTTGTTCGGGCTGGCGCCGGCGCTGCAGATTGCGCGTCAGCGGTTTGCGGCGGTGCGGATGCGGCAGGTGTTGATTGGAGCGCAGGTAGCGTCGAGTTGTGTGTTGCTGGTGGTTTCGGGGCTACTGGTGCGGGCGCTGGACAAGGCCGTTACGGCGGACCTGGGTTTTGCATTTGAGCAGGTGGTGGCGGTGGATGTGCGATTGGGTTCGCACGGATACACGGCGGCGGCGGCGGGCACGTTTTTGGAGACTTTGCGGGAGCGGTTGCGGGGGACGGCAGGGATCGAGGCGGTGGGAATGTCGGCGACGCCGCCTTTGGGCGGCCGGCGGACGACGATGGGGATTGAGCGGGAGGGGAGAACGATGATCGCGTCGCTGCATGCGGTGGATCCGGGGTTTTTCGAGACGGTGAAGATCGGGATGGTACGGGGGCGGGCGCTGGGGCGGGAGGACCGGGGCGCGGTGGTAGTGAGCGAGAGTGTGGCGCGGTTCCGGTGGCCGGGGGAGGACCCGTTGGGCCAGACGTTGGACATGGGTGGGCGGCAACTGACGGTGGCAGGGGTGGCGGCGGATGCGCGATTGATGGCGGTAGAAGAGGGAGGGGCTGGGGACGTGTATGAGTTATACAACGAACGAAATGCGGCGGGGATGAGTGTGCTCGTGCGAGCAAGCGGGCCGGCCGAGGGGTTGGCGCGGCATTTGCGGGAGGTCGTGAAGGGAATTGACGGGCAGGTGGTGCCGGAGGTGACGTTATTGAAAGGGGCGTATTTGCGGAAGGTGGACGCGGCGCGGCGGGCGGCGGCGGCGGTGAGTGTGATGGGCGGGGTGGCTCTGCTTCTGGCGTGTCTGGGGATTGTGGGGCTGGTGTCGTTCACGGTTTCGCGGCGGATGAAGGAGATCGGGATCCGGATGGCGTTGGGGGCGGGGCCGCTGCAGGTAGCGGGGCCGATTGCGGCGCGATTTGCGATGCCTGTTGGGCTGGGGTTGGCGTTGGGGTTGATGGGCGCGGCGGGGGTGTCGGAGCTACTGAAGAGCGAGTTGCACGGGGTAAGTCCGCTGGATCCAGTGGCCTATCTGGGAGCGGCGGGGGTGTTTCTGGTGGCGGCGATGGTGGCGGGCGTGGGGCCGGTGCGGCGGGCGTTGCAGGTGGATGTGGCAGGGGTGTTGCGGGGGGATTGAGAGGGGTGGTTCCAATTACTCGGAACTGGTCTCCTCATGAATGCGGATCCGGCCGGGCTCGACGACCCATAAACGTCCTTCGATCGGCTGTGCCGGGAAGACTTGGAGCAGGGTTCCAGCGAGGATCTCCATCAGCTGGAGCGATGGATTACCCGGCATGCGCAGGACCGCTTCCCCTGAGGTCCGATGGGGCGGGAATCGAAGTACGTCGGCAAAGTCAATGTCGAGCGTAAGCAGGGCACGACCTTTGCGGATGCAGGCTTCGAATAGCTCTTCGTCCGTCGAGCCGCCAAGATTCTCCTGGAGCACAGTCTCGACGTCATGCCCCGCACGTAGGAACAGGTGGGCAGTACGAGAACCAAAGTTCTCGTCCCATTTCCACTTCATGCCGCGGAACTGCCGGGCAGGTCCACAAATTTCTCACGGCTCATCTCGGCCCCGTAGGCAAGCGCTGCCCGAAGGTCGTCGCGAACCAGTTGGGGATACTGCTCGAGAACCTCCTCCATGGATGCGCCCGACGCAAGGATGTCGAGCAGGAGGGAGACCCAGATGCGGGTACCGCGGACACATGGTTTGCCCCCACAGATTCGGGGGTCCACTGAGATTCGGGTCAATAGGGCGTTCACGGAGAGGCAGTGCCTTTGTGCCTCTTCAGTCTAACAATGGGAGTGCTGGGACGGAGCGGCGGGCAGAGCTTACGCCAGGATCCCCTTTACGACCTGGGCGGGGCGGACGTCGGTGAGTTTTTCGTCGCGGGTGTCGTGGTGGAAGGTCAAACGGTTGTGGTCGAGGCCGAGGAGGTGGAGGACGGTGGCGTGGAAGTCGGCCATGGTGACCTTGTTCTCGGTGGCGTGGTAGCCGAAGTCGTCGGTGGCGCCGTGGATGTGGCCGCGTTTGACGCCGCCGCCGGCAACCCAGAGGGAGAAGCCGAACTTGTGGTGGTCGCGGCCGTCCTTGCCTTCGGCCATGGGGGTGCGGCCGAACTCGCCGCCCCAGATGACGAGGGTATCGTCGAGGAGGCCGCGCTGCTTCAGATCGGTGAGGAGGGCGGCGGCGGGGCCGTCGGTGCGGCGGGCGATCTCGCGGTTGCCGGACTCGTTTTTCTGGTGGGTGTCCCAGGGCTGGCCGTTCAGCAGGACCTGGACGAAGCGGACGCCGCGTTCGACGAGGCGGCGGGCGAGGAGCAACTGGCGGGCGTGGATGCCGGCTTCCGGGTCGCCGGTGCCGTAGAGATCGTGCATGGATTTGGGCTCGCGGGCGAGGTCGAGGGCCTCGGTGGCGGCGAGTTGCATGCGGGCGGCGAGTTCGTAGCTGGCGATGCGGGCTTCGAGGGCGAGTTGGTCGGGGTGGGCGGCGAGGTGGTCGCGGTTCAGTTGCTGGAGGAGGGAGAAGCGGGCCGCGGCGGCGGCTTCCGGACCGGACGGCTTGAGGTTGAGGACTGGGGTGCCTTCGGCGCGCATGGCCATGCCCTGGTAGATGGGGGGCATCCAGCCGGAGGAGTAGTTGCGGGCGCCATCGACGGGGAGGCCCTTGGGGTGCATGATGGCGGCGAAGGCGGGGAGGTTCTGGTTTTCGGTGCCGAGTCCGTAGGTAACCCAGGATCCCATGGCGGGGCGGCCGGGGGTGGTGAGGCCGGTGTTGAAGTACCAGATGGCCTGTTCGTGGTTGGAGTGCTCGCTGATCATGGAGCGGATGAGGGTGATTTCGTCCGCATGTTTGGCGAGGCCGGGGAGGAGTTCGGATAGCTCCATGCCGCATTGGCCGTGGCGTTTGAACTCGAAGGGGCTGCCCATCCACTGGCCGGTTTTCTTGATGTCGACGGTATTGATGAAGCCTTCGCCGGGTTTCTGGCCGTCGTGTTTTTTAAGCTCCGGTTTGGGGTCGAAGAGGTCCATCTGGCTAGGTCCGCCGTTTTGGAAGAGGAGGATGACGCGGCGGGCGCGGGGAGGGAAGTGGGGCGGTTTGGGGAGGACGTCAAAGCGCGGGGCGGCGTTGACCAGGGATTGGAGCGCGACGCCGGCGAGGCCGGTGGAGATGCGTTGGAAGAGATCGCGGCGGGTGAGGAAGGGGCTCATGGTCAATCCAGGTAGATGAATTCGTTGGCGGCGAGGAGGGCCTGGGCGAGGTCAGCGTAGGCGTGGAGCTCCGCGGATTCGGAGTAGAACGCCTTTTGGGCGTGGAGGAAAGACAGGAGGCGATCGGACTCGGCGGGGCTGGGGTCGCGGGAAAGGGCGATGCGGAAGGCGTGGCGGATGCGCTGGGCGTCGTCGCCGGGTTGCTGGAGGAGGCGGCGGGCGAAGTGTTCGGCCTGGGAGGTGACGAACTCGCCGTTCATGAGGGCGAGGGCCTGGGTGGCGGAGGTAGTGGAGACGCGGCGGGCGCAGTTGATCTCCATGACGGGGGCATCGAAGACGTTAAGGAGACTCTGCGGAGACGAGCGGCGGACGAGTTGATAGATAGTCCGGCGGCCGGGGGCTTCCAGTTCCTTTTCCGGGACGACTTCGCCCGAGGGTTTGGCGACGGTG
This sequence comes from uncultured Solibacteraceae bacterium, assembly GCA_964430625.1. Taxonomy (GTDB): domain Bacteria; phylum Acidobacteriota; class Terriglobia; order Bryobacterales; family Bryobacteraceae. Next base: position 114,183 of record CAYSFR010000023.1, on the reverse strand, counting down.
CGAACGGGTTCCCCGAACATGGAAGTATCGAGGCGGCCGGAGGCGGCGAGGATGGCATCGCGGACGCTTTCGGCTTCCAGGCGGCGAGGGGACATACGCCAGAGGAGTTTGTTGTCGGGATCGGCGGCGAGGCCGTCGGGGCGGGGGGCGGCCGACTGCCGGTAGGCGGCGGACAGGACGATGGATTTATGGAGCTTCTTCAGGCTCCAGCCGTTCCGGACGAACTCGGTGGCGAGCCAATCGAGGAGTTCGGGGTGGGAGGGGGCGGCGCCGGATTTGCCGAAGTTATCGAGGGAGGCAACGATGCCCTGGCCGAAGTAGCCGGCCCACACGCGATTGACCATGACGCGGGCGGTGAGAGGGTGATTGGGCTGGGTGAGCCAATCGGCGAAGGCGCGGCGGCGGCCGGTGGTTTTGGCGTCCGGGGAGATGGCGGGCAGGGTGAAAGGTTGGGGGGCGAGGGAGAGGATTTCGGGGGTAGCGGGCGGGACGACATCGCCGGGGCTGAGCGGATCGCCGCGGCGGAGAAGGTAGGTGGGAGGCGGGGTGGCGTCGATGTCGTTGATCATCCGGATGGTGGGCAGGTGGATGAGTTTGGCGGTGACTTCGTCGAGTTCCTTGGTGGTGGCGGAGGCGCGGGCGGCGTAGTCGGGGAATTCAGCGCGGAGTTCGTCTTCGGTGGCCTTGTCGCGTTTGGGGTGGCGGGCGCGGAACTGGGTGCGGCGGGCATTCTGGAGGTCGCGGAGGGCCTTGGCGACGGCTTCGAGGGGTTTATTGTTCTCTTCGGCGTGTTGTTGTTCGGCTTTGGAGGCGTCGACGACGATTCGCTTGTAGGTGGGAAGGACGGGACCGGTGGGGCGGATCGCGCCGGCGAGGATGGCCTGGAGGCCGTAGTAATCCCGTTGGGTGATGGGTTCGTATTTGTGGTCGTGGCAGCGGGAGCACTGCACGGTGAGGCCGAGGAAGGTGGAGGCGACGATCTGTTCCGTATCGAAGAGGGTGCGCCACTGGTATTCGGCGAAGTCCTTGGGGAGGAAATCGTCGCGGGTGGCGTCGACGGCGGTGCGGAGGAAGCCGGTGGCTTCCAATTGGGCGGCGACTGGGCGGGGAAGCGCGTCGTGCTTCCAGTATTCGGAGAGTTCATCGCCAGCAAGTTGTTCGCGGACAAACTGGTGGAAGGGTTTGTCCTCGTTGAAGGAGCGGATGACGTAGTCGCGGTAGCGCCAGGCGTTGGGCCGGATTACGTCGGCATCGAGGACGCCTTCGGAGTCGGCATAGCCGGCGATGTCGAGCCATTGGCGCGCCCAGCGTTCGCCGAAGCGAGGGCTGTTGAGGAGTTCGTCGACGGCACGTTCGTAGGCGTTGGCGTCGGGATTGGCGAGGAAGCGGGCGAGGAGGTCGGGGGACGGGGGAAGGCCGGTGAGGTCGAAGGAGAGGCGGCGGAGGAGGGCGGCAGGGGCGGCCGCGGGGTTCATGGGGAGGCGTTTTCGCTGGAGAGCGGCGAGGATAAACGAGTCGATCGGGTTGGGGGAGAGGGCGGGGACCTGGGGGCGGCGAGGAGGCTGGAATGCCCAGTGCTGGCGGTCGCGGGGGGTAATGTGGGAGGTGGAAGGCGGGGCGTCGGGGGCGGCGGCGGGGGCGCCGACTTCGATCCAACGGCGCAGGAGGTCAATGGAGGCGGCGTCGAGTGTGGGGCCGCCGGGGGGCATCTGGCCGGTGCGTACGCGGGCGATCAGGAGGCTACGGTCGGGTTCTCCGGATAGGAAAGAGGGGCCGGACTTGCCGCCTTTGAGCAGAGAGGAGCGGGAGCGGACATCCAGAGCCCCCTGGGCTTCCGGTCCGGCATGGCATTTGGCGCACTTGGATTCCAGGAGAGGGAGAATATCCTTTTCAAACTGGGGAAGCGGGGCGGCGAGGCTGGGGAAAGCGCAGAGGAGCAGAGGGAGTAGCCGGGATGAGTGGGACATAGGCTCCTTTGTGGTTTTGCCATTATTTCAGAAATGGCGGAGGGGATTACGGCGTCCAGCGGAGGTTGCCGGTTCGCGGCCAGGTTCGCGGGGCTCTGAGCAGGTCAAGAAGAGAGGGGACTGTCTCGGCAAGGAAGGCATTCAAATCCGCGGGGAACGAGTTGAAGACCACCGCAAGGGCAGCACCTTCGCTGGTGCGCACGAGCCAGGCGACGTTACTATCCCTGATGGCGCCGATGTGCCAGAAGTCCGCACCGCCGGCCCGTTTCACGACGGTCCAGCAGAGTCCTTCCCGGTTGGAGGCGGGAATTGGCGTATCGAGCATTTGGCGGATGGAAGTTGGGCGGAGAAGGGGCCGGCCTCGCTGTCCGTCGAGGGCGGTGGCAAATTTGACGAGGTCTTCCGCGGAGGCGATCCAGCCGCCGGAAGCGTCGGTCGATTTCAGATCAATGCCGCCATAGGCGAAGGGGACGCGGCCTTGTCCGGGGTAGACCGAATCGACGAATTCCTGGTTGGGCGGGCCGTGGTAGCGGACCTCCTTGTCCGCCCGTTCCGAAAGAAGCGTACCGGCTAACTTTGCGTGTTTGATTCCGGCAGGGCCGAGGAGTGCTTTCCTGACCCATTCTTCGTAAGGGACGGGCTTGCCGCCGGTGCCGGCAACGGACTCGATGATTCGACCGAGGATACAGAAGCCAAAGTTGGAGTAGCTGGTTTTGCTGCCGGGGGGGAAATCGAGGGGCCGGCTGAGTTGGAAGCGGATAACTGATTCGCAGGACGGCGGGTTGGGCGGGCCCACGGCCTCGGCCACCTGGGTGGTGAAGGGCATGGTGAAGGACGGCTCTGTTTCCTGCCAGCCGCCGGCGTGCTGCAAGAGGTTTTGGATGGTGACATCGAGGAGGCGGGGGTCGGCTACGGTTCCGGCGGGCGGTTTGAGGTGGGGTAGCAGGGAAAAGGCCTTGTCGCTGAGGCGGATTTTGCCGGTTTCGACCAGTTGGAGGATAGCGACTGTGGTGAGGGTCTTGCTAACACTGCCAATGCGGAAGAGGGAATCGAGCTGGACGGGCCGGCGGCTCTGGGGATCGGCGTAGCCATAGGCACGACTGAGCAGCAAGCGGCCATCCTTCGCTATCGCCAACTGGCCGCCCTGCAGATTCCACTTCCGCATGGCTGACAAGATGGCAGCGTCGAAGCCTTGCAGTTCGGCAACGGCGCGACCGGCAACGGGGATGGGGGGAGCGTTCTGGGCGTATGCCGCGGCGAGGGAACAAAACGCAAGTAGCTTGTACGGCGGCATTCCGAATACTCGACGTATTATAGGCTGACAGCGGTGCGGTTACCGGGCAATGGGGAGGAAGGGGGGCGATGGAAATGGACCGAAGAGATGATTCGCCGCTGGAAAAGGTAACCGGCCTGGCTTATTCGCGGGAGGGGGTGCTGGCGGTCGCTTCGTTGGAGGCCATTGGGTTGTGGGATGGGGAGTGGCGGGGTGTGCTGCCGGGGTTAGGGGCGACGGTGCATTCGGTGGGCTGGAACGGCGGACGGCTGGTGGCCGGGGGCGCGGACGGGCGGGTGTGGGTGTGGGACGCCGAGGGGCGTCGCTTGGAGCGGACGATGGTTGCCGGCGACCGGGAGGTGGTGGCGGGGTGGGTGCCCGGGGGGAAGAGGGTGTGGACGTATAGCGCCTGGCCGGGGGTGGTGAAGGTGTGGAAAGACGGTGAGGTGGCGGGGGAGTGGAGAGGGAGCGCGGTGGCGTTCCGGGAGGATGGCGGGGCGTGGGCGACGGGCGAGGGAAAGCGAATTGTAGTGCGGGATGGGGGGCAAGTGGTGCGGGAGTTGGACGGACACACGGATGTGGTGTCGGGGTTGGCGTGGAAGGGGGGGCGATTGGCGTCGATCGCGCGGGATGGCGCGCTGCGTGTGTGTGAGACAGCGACGGGAAAGACGGCTGGCGTATGGGAGCGCGTGACGCATGGCGGGGCACAGGTGGCCTGGGATCCGGCGGGGAAGCGGATCGCGGTGAGTTGCCTGGATGCGGTCCACTTTTGGGAAGCGGGGCGGCGGGAGCCGGTAATGACATTGCGGGGGCACCGGGGGGATGTGCGGGCGCTGGCGTGGAATGGCGACGGGAGCCGGTTGGCCTCCGGGGGAGCGGACCGGACGGTGCGGATTTGGGATGGGCGGACGGGCGAGTTGTTGGAGACCTTGGAGACGCAACCGGTGCGGTGGGGTACACGGGCGGTGGACGCGTGGCGGAGCGTGGGCGAGGCCGAGTTTCTGGCGGTGATGAGCGCGCGCGGGGCGCGGCAGGACCGGGAGAAGACGGAGTTCCGGCGGTACGATCCGGTGAAGGGTGACTTACTGGACGGTTACTGGCAGTGGCGGGGCGCCGATGGGGGTGTGGAGGGGAAGATGGAGGTCTATTCGTGGCGGGGGGAGATGCAGTTCGTCTATCTGGTGGCGGAGTGAGCCGGGGCGATTGACGGTCTGCAAATCCGGGTGGGAGGATGGGAATGACTATGTCCCAATCGATGCTTGCTCTGGCGCTGGATTCCTGGGAACGGAATCAAACGATTCTGGTGAACCTGTTACACAACGTGCCGCGGGAGGCTCTGGGGCTGCGGCCGCTGGACGACAGTCCCTCGGTGGGCGGGCTGTTTGCCCACATGGCGGCAACGAGGATCCACTTCGTGCAGAGGAACGCGCCGGAAGTGGCGTGTTCGATGCCGGATTTCGATCAGGTCGACTTGCGGGACCGGGAAGAGTTGCTGGCGTTGCTGGAGGCGAGTTCCACGGCCGTCCGCGCCGCGCTGCAGTCGCGCATTGCGGCGGAACGGCCGATGGAGGTGGACTACGGTGATCCGATGCTGTTCGTGCAGCACCTGGTGTGGCACGAGGGGTACCACCACGGTGTCATCAAGTTCTTACTGAAGTTCACCGGGCGGCCGCTGAAGGATGAACAGTTCGGGCCGTTGAGCTGGGATCTGTGGCTGGAGAAGAAAGGCGCCGATTAACGGGCGTTCCGCTTGCTGTAGCGTTCCCAGATGCGGGGCTCGACGTGGGCCTTCAGATACTCCTCGTATTCTTTGATGAGAGCCGGGTCCGAGGGACGTCCGTAGATATCGCTCGACTTGTATTTGCCCTCGTCAAACTTCTTCTTGGTCCATTCGTCGTGAACGTGGGTAATTTCGGCTTCGTCGACTAAGTCCTGGATGAGATGCGGAGGGATGAAGAAGACGCCTTCGCGATCGCCGATAACGACGTCGCCGGGGAGGACGGTGGTGTGGCCGATGCGGACGGGGACGTTGATGCCGGTGACCATGACGTTGCGGATGGCGTCGGGGACGGCAGTGCGGTAGTAGCCGCCCATGCCGGTGGGGGCGATGCCGTTGAGGTCGCGAATGGCGCCATCGATGACGAATCCGTTGCCGGTGGTTTTCCAGACATAGTAGGCGAGGTTATCGCCGACAATCCCGCCGGCGTTGGCGTTACCGAAGGCATCGACGACGAAGACATCGCCTTTCTGCAGTTGGTCAATGGCGGTCTGGTGGGAGAGGCGGGGCCCCTTGTTCTTTTCCCGCCACTTGGCCTGGTCGATGTCGGCGACATCGGGGCGGGAGGGCATCAACTGCAGCGTCATGGCGCGGCCGACCATGTTTTTACTGGGGTTGATGATCTGGAAGCCATCCACGTATTGATTGGTGAAGCCTTTGCGGGCGATGGCCAGGAGTTCTTCGGCCGACATGGCGCGGAGTTTTTCCAGGAGGGCATCGGGGACCTTGGGGCGGCCATCGGGGAAGCGTTCGAAGGGGTTCTGTTTGGTGTACTCGATGAGCTGTTCCTTGCTCAGCGAATTGATCTGCGCGGAGGCGAGGAGTGCGGTGAAAGCGAACAGGGCGAGTTTCATTTGCCCTTATCTTATACGCGGCGAAGCGCGGTTGCCACGGCCCTGGCGATGGCGGCGGCGCCGGGGGTGTCGCCGTGGACGCAGATGGTGTGGATGGCACCGCCGGCGGCCATGGCGAGGGCCTGGGAGGCGGCCTCGGCGGGGTCCTCAATAAGGGCGTTGGGGAGGGACCGGGCGACGAGGGAGCCATCGGGGTTATAGCGGCGATCGGCGAAGGCTTCGGCCTGGACGGGGAATCCTTCGGCGGCGAAGACATCGAGCATGACGGAGCGGGCGAGTCCGACGAGGGTGAGGTGGCGGGAGAAGCGGGCGACGCCACGGGCGATGGCCTGGGCAAGTTCGGGGCGGCGGGCGGCCTGGTTGTAGAGCGCGCCGTGGGGTTTCACATGGCGGAGCTCGTGGCCGAAGGCGGCGAGCGCGGCCACCTGCTCAAAGACGGACTGGGAGACGGCTTCGAGGGGCATGTCGAGTTCCAGGCGGCCGAAGTTGTCGGGGTCCGGGTAGCCGGGGTGAGCGCCGATTTCGAGGTTGAACCGGGCCGCCTGGGCGAGGGAAGCGCGCATGGTATCGGGCGTGCCGGCGTGGCCGCCGCAGGCGATGTTGACGGCGGTGAGGTAGGGGAGCAGGGCTTCCTGCGTGCCGTCGGCGATATGGGCGGGGATTTCGCCGATGTCGGCGTTGATGTGGATCATAGGGAGTTCAATCCGGATTCCTGGAGGCGCAGGAGTTGTTGGGCGCGGGTGTTATCGACGCGTTCGAAACGGATGCGATCGCGGGGGCGGAGTTGGGCGACGGAGGGAAGGTCGGCGGTGATGACGTTGGCGATTTTGGGGTAGCCGCCGGTGGTCTGCTGGTCGACGAAGAGGAGGATGGGCTGACCGCTGGCAGGGATCTGGATGGCGCCGAGGGGGACGCCTTCGGTGACCATCTGTCCGCGGTGGGAACTGGGGATTTCGGGGCCTTCCAGGCGAAGGCCCATGCGGTTGGAATCGGGAGAGACGGTGAATTCGGCGTTGTAGAAGAGTTCTTCGGTGAAATCGCCGGCCTGGGGGCCGCGGGTGACGCGAAGGGTGGTGCGGTAGCGGGTGAGCACTTCGGGGACGGGACGGAGCGAGGGGGCCGGGCGGGGGGCGCCGAGGGGAAGGGAATCGCCCTTGCGGAGGGGGGCGGGGCCGAGACCGCTGAGGAGATGGGTAGAGGCGCTACCGGCGGTGAGGGGGGCGGCGATGCCGCCGGCGACGCAGAGGTAGCAGCGGGCGCCCTGCTGGAACGGGCCGACGCGAAGGGTTTGGCCGGGGGCGAGGGTGATTGGCTGGGCGGTGGGGAGGGCGGCGGGGGAAGCGCCGGTGAGGGCGACGCGGGCGCCGTGGGGAAAGGTGAAGGTGCCGCCAAGGAGGGTCATTTCCAGGGCGGGGGTATTGTCGGGGTTGCCGAGGAGGCGGTTGCCGAGGCGAAGGGCGAGGGGGTCGGCGGCACCGGCGCGGGAGACGCCGTGGATGCCATGGCCGGGGCGGCCGAGGTCCTGGATGGTGGTGAGCAGGCCGGGGGAATCGACGAGGAGGGTCATGGGAGGGGCTGGAAGGTAATGGTGTCGCCGGGTTGGAGGAGGCTCATGGGGGTGTTGGCGGCGTTAAACAGTTCGACCGGGGTATGGCCGATGAGTTGCCAGCCTCCGGGGGTGGCGATGGGGTAGATGCCGGTCTGGGCGCCGGCGATGCCGAGGCTGCCCGCGGGAACGTGTTTGCGGGGAGTGGGAAGGCGGGGCGTGTGGAGGGCGGGGGGAAGGCCGGTGAGGTAGGCGAAGCCGGGGACGAAACCGAGGAAGGCGACGGTGTAGAGGGCGGCGCTGTGGAGTTGGACGACGGCTTCCGGGGTGAGGTGATGGTGGGCGGCGAGGGAGGGAAGGTCCGCGCCATTGTAGGCCATGGGGATCTGATGGTGGCGCGGGGCGGGACGCGGGGCGTTGGGCGGGAGTTGGGAGATGGCCTGTTCGAGTTCGGCGTGCGAGGTTTGCAGCGGGTCGAAGACGATGAGGACGGATTGGTAGGCGGGGTGGAGGTTGACGACGCCCGGGAGGCGCTGGAGGGCGGCAAGATCGGCGGTGGCGGGGGGAAGGTCGAGGTAGAGAGATTGGTCGCTGGCGTAGCGAAACATCGATTTATGGTAGCGGTAGCGATAGACTCTTGGGAATATGCGAAGGATTCTGTGGTTGCTGATGGCGATTCCGCTGTGTGCGCTGGAGCGGCCGGGGGTGGAGTTCCGGGTGTTTCAGTTTCCGGCCGATCAGATTCCGCGGATTGACGGGAAGACGGACGACTGGGCGAAGGTACCGGAGAGTTATGCCATTGGCATTGACCAGTTGAAGGACACGGTGAACAACACGCCGATGGACCGCAAGGATCTGGACGTGAAGGTGAAAGTAGGGTGGGTGAAGGGGATGAACCGGCTGTACTTCCTCTATGAAGCCTCCGATAACTACTGGGACTTCCGCCACCGGGACTTACACAACGACATTTTTGAAGTGGTGGTGGACGGGGACCTGTCGGGCGGACCTTTCATCAAGCCATGGCATCCCGTGAAAGGGATGGATCCGAACGCGGCGCATTTCACCTTCCACGGGGTTCACGCGCAGAACTATCACATCTTCACGCCGGCGCTGGACAAGGACTGGACGATGGTGTGGGGCTGCCAGCCATGGATCAAGAACCTGCCGTACGCGAACGCGGCGTATCAGTACAAGTTCCAGCCGGGAGAGAGCGGGAAGTTAGTGTTGGAGTTCTTTATTACGCCGTTTGACTATGCGGCCTATGAGGGACCGGAGCGGAGTGTGGAAAGTAAGTTGTGGGAGAACAAGGTGATCGGGATGTCGTGGTCCGTGCTGGACTATGACGACGAGAAGGGGACTAAGTACCGGGGCTTCTGGAACCTGTCGCACAAGACGACGATGTACGGGAACGCGTCGGACCTGGTGGCGTTCCGGCTGATGCCGAAGGAAGAGGGGATGCGGCGGCCGGTGGAGGCGGACTGGAGTTTTCAGGTGGTGGACATGGAGCGGCGGCTGGTGGCATTTACGGATGGGACGGCCGGGCCGGTGGAGAAGTGGCTGTGGGAATTCGGCGACGGGAAGACGTCAACGGAGCGGAATCCGCAGCATGTGTATGAGAAGCCGGGCGAGTATGTGGTGACGCTGAACGTGGACGGGCCGAAGGGGAAGGACAGGAGGACCAAGGTATGGGACGTCGTATTGCGGTAGTGTTGCTGGCGGGTGCAAGCGTGCTGGCGCAGATGAAGCGGGCCGAACCGGAAGCGGTGGGGATGTCGAAACCCCGGCTGGCGCGGGCGGCGCAGATGCTCTCCGAGGAGGTGAAGAGCGGGCGGGTGCGGGCGGCGTCGATCCTGGTGGTGAAGAACGGCAGCGTGGTGCTACACGAGGGGTTCGGGGCCAAGCCGGACGCGGTGTATCTGCTGGCGTCGATCTCGAAGCCGGTGAACGCAGTGGCGCTGATGCTGCTGGTGGAGCGGGGACTGGTATCGCTGGACGATCCGGCGGCGAAGTATCTGCCGGAGTTGAAGGGCGGGGACCGGGGACTGATCCGGGTGAAGGATCTGCTGACGCATACCTCCGGGCTGCCGGACATGCTGCCGCAGAACACGGAGTTGCGGCGTGCGCACGCGCCGCTGGCGGAGTTCGTGAAGGGGGTGTTTACGACGCCGTTGCTGTACAAGCCACGGACCGATTTCAGTTATCAGAGCATGGGGACGCTGCTGGCCGGGGAGATTGTGGAGCGGGTGACGGGGCAGAAGCTGCGGGAGTTCCATAAGCGGGAGATTTTCGACGTGTTGGGGATGAAAGACTCATCGTTGGGGCTGGGCGGCCGGGCCATCTCCGACACGGTGCTGTGCCAGACCGGGACGGGGCCGGACGTGGACCGGTTCGGGCCCAATACGCCGTACTGGCGGGACATGGGACATCCGTGGGGCGGGATGCACTCGACGGTGACGGATCTGGCGATTCTGCTGCAGGCCTTCCTGAATGGCGGGGAATATGGGGGGAAACGGCTGTTGAGCCCGGTGACGGTGGCGCGCATGACCAGCGACCAGAACAAGGCGATCGGGAAGCCGTGGGGGCTCGGTTGGGGGCTGGCGACGAGTCCGGTGTGGGTGTACTGCGGGGATCTGGTTTCGCCGGAGACGTTCGGCCACTCGGGGGCTACGGGAACGGTAGCTTGGGCGGACCCGGTGAACAAAGTGGTGACGGTGATCCTGACGACGCGGCCCTCCGGCGAAGACGACGGACGGCTATTGCGCACGGTGTCCAACGCGGTGGCGGCGGCGGTGGTGAAGTAGCGGGTCTACTCTTCGAAGGGGAATTTGCGGATCATGGCCATGCAGGCGGAGAGAGCTTGCAGGCGGTTGTTTCCCCAGCCGATGGGGACGATGGGGGCGGTTTTCTGATAGAGAGGTTGGTCGGCACGGGCGACGAACTTCATGGCGGGGTCCTGCGGCGTGAGGTACTCGGAGATGGTAATGCGGATCTCCTTGTCGCCGGAGGCGGTCTTTTTCACCACCGAAAAGAGCTCAAGCTTGGCGAGTTGCTCGGAATCGTCCTGTTGCGCAAATGACCAGTCAGACAAACTGAATCCTCCAGTTCCCTATGGTAACCGGAGGGAGGGAGCGGCGAAAGGTCAGGCGCGGGTTAATTCGACAATCGTACGCGCGCCGAGCGAATCGGGGAGTTCGTAGCGGTGGATGACCTTCATCTTGATCTGGCGTTTGCGGGCTTCGGCGGCGGCTGCGGCGATTTCGGTTTCCACGTCGGGGCCTTTGTAGAGCAGGACGCGCGCGCCGTGCTTGAAAGCGGGGGCGAAGAAAAGGAGGCCTTTGTGCAGGGGGGCGACGGCGCGTCCGGTGACGATAGTTGTTTTGTGATGATGGAGCCACTCTTCGGCGCGCTGGGGGACGACCTCGACGTTGGGGAGTTGCAGTTTTTCGACGACTGATTCGACAAAGCGGGCTTTTTTCTGCGTGGCGTCCAGGAGGGTGAATCGCGACTCCGGGAGGACGAGCGCGAGGGGAATGCCTGGAAACCCGGGGCCGGTGCCGGCGTCGGCAATGTGGGCGGCGCCCTGGAAAAGGCGCCAGGGGAGGACGGAATCGAGGACGTGTTTAATGGCGGCCTCCCGGGGGTCGAGGATGCGGGTGAGGTTCATCACCTGATTGATTTCGACGATCAGGTCGAGGTGGAGAGCGGCCTTGGCAATGACATTTTCGCGGTGCGGGAGGTCCGGGGGAAGCAGGGAGGCAAGTTCGGCGGCGAAGGACACCCCTCCATCATGACATCGGGTGCGGATCGATGGTCTGGTATGATCGCGGAATGTCTGAGAGCACAACCCGGCGATATTTTATGGGAGCGGCGGCCGCCGTTTCGGCCATGCGTGTATGGGGGGCGAACGACCGTGTGAGTCTGGCCATTGTGGGGCTGGGCGGACGCGGATCGGACCACCTGCGCAACTACATCCGGATTGGCGAGGCGCGCGTGGCGGGCCTCTGCGATGTGAACCAGGCGGCGCGCGAAAAGGCGCAGGCGACGCTGTTGCGGGAAAAGAGCGAGAAGGCCAAAGAGTTTGGCGACATGCGGGAGGCGTTTGCCGATCCGAGCATCGACGCCGTTTCCATTGCCACCCCGAACCACTGGCACGCCCTGGCGGCGATCTGGGCGATGAAGGCGGGCAAGGACGTCTACGGTGAAAAGCCGGCCTGCTACAACATCTACGAAGGGCAGAAGATGCTCCAGGTGGCGCGGGAGACCAAGCGAATGGTGCAGGTGGGAAGCCAGCACCGGTCGAACCCGTTCAAGATGCGGGCGATGGCGGCGCTGCAGGGCGGGCTGATCGGGAAGGTGTACCAGGCAAAGGGGCTCTGTTACAAGCGGCGGAAGTCGATCGGGCGGAAGCCGGACACGCCGACGCCGCCGGGAGTGAACTGGGACATGTTCCTGGGACCGGCGCCGCTGCGGGCGTTTAACGAGCTGCGGTTCCGGTATAACTGGCACTGGTTCTGGGATACGGGCAACGGGGACATCGGCAACCAGGGCGTGCACGAGTTAGGGATCGCGCGCTGGGGCATGAGCGAGCCGGAATGGCCGAAAGCGGTCTATGCGCACGGCGGGAAGTTCGCCTACGATGACGACCAGGAGACGCCAAACACGCTGACGGCGAGCTACGACTTTGGCGGGCGGGAACTGGTGTTCGAGGTGCGCGGGTTATTGACGGGCGCCGAGGGTGTGGTGCCGGTGGGACCGCGGCAGGGTCCGGGGGCGGCGACGCCGACGGAGACGGCTCCGCGGGGCGCGCGTCCACTGCACATCATGGTGGGCAACCTGTTCTACGGCACCGAAGGCTGGGCGGCGATGAGCGACGCCGGTTTCCAGGCATTCAAGGGAGAGAGCAACGAACTGATCATGGAAGAGCGGCCGGAGCGCGGCGGGCCTGGCGGCGGCGACCCGACGGGGTTGCACATGCAGAACTTCCTGGCGGCGGTGAAATCCCGCAACCACAAAGACCTGCACGATGAACTGGGGATTGCCGTGCTGAGCGCGTCCATGTGCCATCTGGCCAATATCAGCTACCGGGTGGGACGCAAGCTGACGCTGGCAAATGGGCCTAAGTTCGTCAACGACGCCGAGGCCACGAAGTTGCTGACGCGCGACTACCGGAAGCCGTACGTGGTGTAGCTAGCGGCGGTTGCGGGCCGGCTGATACTCCTGGATGAGCCGGCCCTGCCGCTGGGCGCGAACGGCGGGCTCGCAAATTTCGAAAACGAAACCCGTGGCGTCCCCGGCGGAGGGGAGGTGGGCCAGTAGCGATTCCCGAATATTGTCCGATTCCCCGATGTAGACCCAGCCGCGGGCATTGGAAAGGCCGTAGACTCCGGAGTACGCAGGGGCGTGCTGGCGGATGGAGAGGGCGGAGAAGGAGCGGGGATAGTTTCTATCGAAGGGCATTGTGGGCGGCTCGGGTGGCTTTGATGGCGATGAATCGCGGGTCGGCGGCGATATGCCGCCGGACCTGGTCGTTGAGTTCGCCCCAGGTGCTGATGAAGTAGCCGGCACTGGGGTTGGAGAGGACTTCGCGACGTTTATCCTCGAGGATCTCGAGGATGGTGAGCGTATTGGCGCGGGCTGGTCCGGCCTGGGTGGCGGCGGTGGCGCGAAAGGCCGCGGCGACCCGGGTGAATTCGGCATTCACGCGGGGCTTGATGATCTCGGCCCACTCGATCTGGCTGGGTGTACCTTGCACGTTCTTGGCCTAGCGTTTGTGGCGGGAGATGAGGGAGGGGATGGTGAGTGCGGAGTCGTTCCTCCAGGTGACCCAGGCGAGCAGGGTGCACAGTGCGCTGGTGAACAGGGCGAGCGAAACCGGAGCGGCGGGGAAAAGCAGGAGTAGCGGGCTGAGCAGGAACGCGACGGTCATGGTGCAGCGCGTACCGGTGGAGCGCAGGGAAGGGTTAAACATGGCAACCTCCTCGGTTGACGGGATGTGCCTAAGGGGGGAGGGGAACGGTCCGGCCGGCTTAGCTCAGGGGGGGACCGCGGGTGGACGGAAGTGTCCACCGGTCTTCAGTATGATGCTTTTCGGCGCGGGCCGTACGAAACTTTCCGGGGCGGGCGGTGGCGGAGCGGGTAGAGATCGCGATAGGCTCTGTGGCTGACTTATGCGAATGCTACGGATGCTGGCGATGGCTGGGTGTATTTGGGCGGCGGATCCCGACGACGTGACGATTGAGCGTGGCGTGGCGTATGCGTCGATTCCCCACGACAAACTTGCTATGGATATCGTGCGGCCGAAGGCGGTGGGAAGTTATCCCGGGGTGGTGTTGATCCACGGGGGCGGGTTCACGGGCGGCAAGCGGGAGAGCATGCTGCCGATGGCGATCCGCCTGGCGCAGAACGGTTTTGTGGCGGCGACGGTGAGTTACCGGTTGGCGCCGATGTTTCAGTTTCCGCTGCCGCTGCACGATGTGAAATCGGCCGTACGGTTCCTGCGGGCCAATGCCGGCAGGTATGGAATCAAGGCGGAGCGGATGGGGGCGATCGGGGTGTCGGCGGGGGCGACGTGGTCGCAGTTTCTGGCGGTGTCCCGAGGGGTGGCTTCGCTGGAAGGGAACGGTCCCCACAAGGATGTCTCGAGCAGCGTGGATTGCGCGGTAAGCTACTACGGGCGCAGCGACATGCGGCGGGCGTATGAGGGGAGCCGAAACGCGGCGACGGCGCTGCCGCAGTTGTTGGGCGGGGACCGTATGGCGGCGCTCGACGCCCATTTCCGGGCCAGTCCGCTGGCGTGGGTGAATCCGGACTCGGCGCCGGTGCTGGCGATTCACGGTACGCGGGACCAGAATGTGCCGTTTGAACAGTCCTTGTTTCTGCTGGAGAGGCTGAAGAGCGTGGGCGTGGAGGCGGAGTTGGAGACCATTGCCGAAGGCGGGCATGGCTTCAAGGGCGCCGACGAGGAGCGAGCGTTTGCGCGGACGCTGGATTTTCTCAATCGGAAGCTGAAGCCGCAGTTGGTGGAGACGCGGACGATTGTGGTGACCGATCACGGGCCGGGATCGTCGATTCTGGGTATGGCGTGGCCATCGGGGCGGATTCTGTGGCGGCGCGAGAACCACCGGGCGACGGAGGTGGCGGTGCTGGAGAACGGGCATGTACTCTATATCGAGGACCCGAAGGGCGTGGTGACGGAACTGGACCGGGAGCAGAAAGTGGTGTGGCAGTACAAGACGGCCGGGGCGAGCCTGGTGAGCGCGCAGCGACTGGAGAATGGGAACACGCTGCTGGTGGACGATGGGCCGGCGCGGGTGTTTGAAGTGACGCCGACCGGGCAGGTGGCCTGGAGTGTGGAGAAGCCGCAATTCAAGGGGCAGGCGATGCGTCGGGCACGGCGGACGGCGAAAGGGACTACGGTGGTGGCGGTGCAGAAGGCGGGGTTGATCCTGGAGTTGGACCGGGCGGGGGAAGTGGTGCAGCAGTGGTCGTTCCCGGGACGGATGCCGGCGCATGCGCTGCCGGTGGCCGATGGCGGGATGTGGATCGGGCTGGCCGGGCCGGGAGAGGTCAGGAAAGTAGGGCCGGACGGGAAAACACAAGTGGTGATGGGCGGTTTGAACGACGCGGCACGGATGGCGTGGACGTCGGGCTTTGCGCCGCTGGAAGGCGGCGGGCTGATGGTGACCGATTACATGGGCGGGCGGATAGTGGAATTCGACGCGGCCGGAAAGATTGTGCACCAGTTGAAGAACCTGCCGTGGGCGATGACGAGCGTGGGAGTGATGCCGAAATAGGGGGTTCGCTTTCGCCGGGAACGGGCGTATACTGGCGGCGGATGGGGAGTGCCCGCCCAGGCGGCGGAACGAGAGAGGCCGAGGCTCCAAAACGGAGGTTCGCGCCATGAAATGCACACTGGCGTGCCTGCTGCCGCTGGCAGCGCTGGCCGGGATGACCCCTTTTTCCGTACAGGCGAAAGGGCTGGCCGGAGAGAAGCGATTGAGCTTTGTGCCGAACGTGGGACAGTCGGCCCGTGAGGTGGCGTTTGTTTCGCATGGAAAGCGGGCAACGCTGTTTCTGACGCGGGAGGAGGCGGTGGTGGCCGGCCGCGGCGGCGTCCTGTCGCTGCGGTTTCTGGGCGCCAACCGGCAGCCGGTGATGGAGGCAAGCGAACGGCTGGCGGGGACGGTGAACTACTTCCCCGGACGGGATGCGCGGCAGTGGCGGACCGGTGTGCCTCGCTATGGACGGGTAACTTACCACGCGCTGTATCCGGGGATTGATGTCACCTACTACGGGACGGAGCGGCAGTTAGAATACGACTTTGTGGTGGCGCCGGGGGCCGATCCGGCGGCGATCCGCGTGGAGATCGGCGGCAAGGAGCCATTGTGGATTGACGCGGCCGGCGACCTGGTGATGCTGGCCGGCGGTGTGGCGATGCGGCAGCACCGGCCGGTAGCCTATCAATGGGCTGGGGATAACCGCGAACCGGTGGGCGTGCGGTATCAGTTGCAGGGCCGGGTGGTGACGATGGCGGTCGGCGCCTACGACCGGGAACGGGCGTTGACCATTGATCCGCTGCTGGGCTATTCCACCTATCTGGGCGGAACGGAGGAGGAGGATGCCTCGGCGGTGGCGGCCGATGCGAATAGCTATGTCTATGTTACCGGGACGACCACCTCGTCGAACTTCCGGTTGTCTCCGGGGGCCTATCAGGGCTCCAACCGGGCGGGCGCGGCGCAGGTCTATGTAACGAAGATCGAACCGGACAGCGAGACACTGGTCTATACGGCGATTCTGGGTGTCGGCAGCAGCGCGGGCATCGCCGCCGACGCGGCGGGCAGTGCCTACGTCACGGGGGCGCAAAAGGGGGATTTTCCTGTTACGTATGATGTGCCGGCGGTGGGAGCGCCGTCTTATATCGTGAAGCTCAGTCCGGACGGCACAAAGATGGTATACGGCGTTTTACTGCATGGTGCAACCACGGCGACGGGAATCGCGCTCGACAGCGCGGGGGCGGCCTATATTTGCGGCACGACGGTGCGGACGTTCCCGGCGACTGCGGGAGCTTTCCAGCGCACGTATCCGGGAACGTCGAGCAGTGCGGGGTTTGTGGCTAAGATCAATCCGGACGGCAAAAGCCTGGGGTATGCCACGTTCTTCGGCGGACCGGCAACCTCGGCAGCGGTAAACGTGCGAGGAATTGCGGTAGACGGGCCGGGGAATGCCTTTATCGTGGGAAACACGCGGGCTACGGACCTGCCGGTGACGTCCAACGCGCCGCAACCGCGGCTGGCAAATGTCGACGATGCGTTCCTGTTTCAGCTGAATCCGGCGGGGTCGGCGGCGGTCTTTGGCACCTATCTCGGCGCAATGGGCGGCGATATCGGGCAAGGAGTGGGGCTCGACGCCGCACGCAACATCTACGTGGCCGGGCACACCACGGGCGCGGCATTTCCGACGACGGCGGGGGCATACAAGCCGGCCGTGGCCGGGTTCGGCGGTGCCGCTTGGGTGACCAAGTATAGTCCGGATTACAAAATCCAGTATTCGACCTATGTGGCCGATGTAAGTTCGCTGCGCGGCCTGGCGGTGGATGGGGCGGGGAATACCTATGTGGCGGGGGAGGCGTCGTTTATTTCGACACTCCAGGCGACGCCGGATGCAATTAAGTCGCGGGTCGACCGGGCGACGGACGGGTCCCAGGGGTGGGTGGCGAAGTTGGACCCGGCCGGAGCGAGGCTGATCTACGGAACCTACTTTGGCGGGACGAAAGATGAAACGCTGGCCGGGATCGCCGTAGACCCGGACCTGAGTATCTATATTGCCGGCGAGACCTTCTCCACCGACATACCGGTATCGTTCAACCCGCTGCAGCGGGAGAAGGATTCGAACACCAAGACGCGCGACTCCTACATCACGCAACTGGCCGAACCGCCGTGGTTCGACGCCGACCATGTGGCCAACGGCGCCAGTTTCCGTGGCGGGCCGGTGGCGGCCGGGGAGATCATCACGATTTACGGGGCGGGCGTAGGGCCGAAGGTCTTGAAGACTTACAACATTACGGGAGGTAAGTTCGACACTTATCTGGGCCGAACGCGAGTTACCTTTGACGGTGTCGCGGCGCCGGTGATCTACGCCAGTTGGGGGCAAACGAGCGTGGTGGTGCCGTATGCGGTGGCGGGCAAGCGGTCCACGGAGGTCGTGGTTGAGTACAAGGACCGGCGGAGCGCGCCGGTGACGCTGACGGTGGTGGATTCAGCGCCGGGGATCTTCACGGCGGCGAACTCCGGAAGCGGACAAGGGGCGATTCTGCTGGAAGACTATTCGGTGAACGGGCCGGGGAATCCGGTGGCGCGGGGACGGGCGGCGATGGTGTTCATGACGGTCGGCGGCGAGAGCGGGCAGGATGGGGTGCTGGCAACAGGGATTGCGCAGCATCCGTTGCCGGTAAGTGCCACGATCGGCGGGCAGAATGCGCCGGTGATCTACGCCGGGCCGTCGCCGGGGCTGATCTGGGGGCTGACGCAGGTGAACGTCGTTGTTCCGGATACCGCGCCGGTGGGCACCGCGGTGCCGCTGGTGATTACGTTTGGAACGCGGCAAACGCAGGCGGGGGTGACGCTGGCCGTGAAATGAGCCGTAAAGTTCCGCGATGGGAATGCCGATGAACGGGGTATGAGTGTAGTTCCCGCGCCCGCAAAACGTCGATTTCGCCCGCTGGTCGCGATTCCGGTGGTACTCCTGACAGCGGCCGGGATGTACATCGCCGGGATTGTGCTGCGAAGCGGTCTGGTGGTCGCGTTTGGGGATGCCAACGGCTGCAGTCTGGCCCGGGTGTTGCCCATCCACGCTATTCAAACCGCAATGGTCAACTGGAAGCTGATTCGCGGGACGAAGGCGGAACCGGTGGCCGGAACCGATTTATATGTGCACCATACTCCGGTGAGAGACTTCTACGCCCCCAAAGGCAGTGCGGTGCAGTTCGTGCTGACGGAGCAACTGACACGGGTGTACGGCGACGGGGAGTACCGGGTGCGGCCGGGCGACGTAGTGCTCGATTGCGGCGCCAACACGGGAACCTTTGTGCATGAGGCGCTCAGCGCGGGCGCCCGTAAAGTGGTGGCGGTGGAGCCATCGCCGGGCAATGTGGAGGCGATGAAACGCACCTTCGCCAAGGAAATCGCCGACGGGCGGGTGGTGATCTATCCCAAGGGTGTTTGGGATAAGGATGACGTCATCGAACTGAATGTGTTTGAGAACTCGACCTTGGATTCCTTCGTGATGAACACACGCCAGGAGGTTCCGGGGCAGAAACCCAAGAAGGTGTTGCTGCCGCTGACAACCATCGACAAGATGGTGGGCGAACTTGGGCTGACCAAGGTGGATTACATCAAAATGGACATCGAAGGCGCCGAACGGCAGGCGATTGCCGGTGGGGCCGAGACCATCCGGCGCTTCCGGCCGCGGATGTCGATTGCGACGGAGAATCTGGACGACGACTACCTTAAGGTGCCGGAGGCCGTGCGGGCCGTCCGGGCCGACTATAAGAGCACGTGCCTGCTTTGCCGGGATCTTTCGTTCCTCTCGGCGCGTCCGGACATCGTTCACTTCAACTAACGCTTAGGCGAGGGCGAGGTTGAGGTTCTCAATCGCTTCATCGATTTCGGCGGTGGATTTGTAGCCGACCGTGACGCAATCGACGCCGGCGTTCTGGAACGCAAAGCGCATGGCGGCCTGACGGTCTTCCCGATTGGTAAAGGCGCCTTCCCCGATCAGCTTCATTCCGATGACGCCAATCCCCTTGGCGTGGACGGCTTTCATGTGAGTGACGACCTCCGGAACGTTTCCCGGCTCCCGGGTGGCGTAGTTTTCCGCATCCATGCGGGTGCCGTTGTGGTTGACGCGCATCAGCGCGACTTCCAGCCAGTTATTGGATGGGAACTGGCGCAGCGCGGGGAGACCGTGGACGGAGGCGCCGTGGCCGATGATGGCGTGCTTCTGTTTGGCTTCCAGCAGACCTTCCTGCCAGCGGAGCGAGTCCGCCGGCCACGTGGCGACGCGCTGATTGTGGAGCAGCAGTATGTCAAAGTAGTCGGTATTGGCGAGCTTGCGCAGTTCGTCGATCTTTTCCAGCGGGTCGGTGTTGGGCCTGGTGGTGACTTTGGACATCAGCCGGTAGGTATCGCGCGGGATCCCCTGGAGCGCGATGCCGAGCATCTTGTGCATTTCGCCGTAGGACTCGGCCGTTTCAAAGAAGCGAATTCCCCGGTCGTAGGCGTAGCGGACCAGGCGGGTGAACTCGTCCTGTCCCAGTTGGCGCTGGACGCGGCCGCCGAAGGTGCCGGTGCCGAAGGCGAGGCGGGTGGCCTTTACGCCGGATTTGCCGAGCGTCACCCAGTCAGTGGCTTTGCCGCGAACGACGGCGGCGGAAAGGAGGGCCGATTGGAGGAACCGGCGGCGGGAAAACAGCGTCATGGGACAGGCTCCTGATGGAATGGGCTGCTGGCTGAGTTATACACCAAACGCACGGGGGAGGGAATGGGGGCGCCGCCGTCCGGGGGGCGAGTGATTTAATAGAGGAAATGGCTCAAATACTGGATGGCAAGCGGGTTCGGGATGAGATTCTGGCGGAGTTGCAGCCGCGGATTGCGAAGTTGCGGCGGAAGCCGGGGTTGGCGGTGGTGCTGGTGGGGAACGACCCGGCGAGTGAAGTGTACGTGTCCAGCAAAGTGAAGACCTGTGCGGAGTTGGGGATGCACAGCGAGGAGATCACCCGCGCGGCGAGCATTTCCACCGAGGAACTGCTGGCGATTGTAGCCAGCCTGAACGCGCGGCCGGAGATCGACGGCATTCTGGTGCAGATGCCGCTGCCGAAGCACATCGATACGCAGCGTGTGCTGGACGCGATCGCGCCGGAAAAGGATGTGGACGGTTTCCATCCCACCAACGTCGGCAACCTGTCGATCGGCCGGCCCGGGCCCAAGCCGTGCACCCCTTCGGGCGTCATGGAACTGCTGCGGCGCTACCAGATTCCGGTGGCGGGCAAGCACGCCGTGGTGGTGGGACGCAGCGATATTGTCGGCAAGCCGATGGCAATGCTGCTGCTGCACGCCCATGCCACAGTGACCATCTGCCACTCGCGGACGGCGGATCTGGCCGCCGAGTGCCAGCGGGCGGACATCCTGGTGGGGGCCATCGGCCGGCCGGCGATGTTGAACAAGGCGCACATGAAACCGGGTGCGGTGTTGATCGATGTCGGGATCAACCGGCTGGATAAGCGGGACGAGGTGGTGCGCCTGTTCGGAGAGACCGGGGAGAAGACGGCGGCTTTCGACAAACGCGGCGCGGTGCTGGTAGGCGACATGCACCCCTATGATGCGGCGGAGGTTTCGTCGTTCTGGACGCCGGTTCCGGGCGGCGTGGGACCGTTGACGATTGCCATGTTGATGGTGAACACGGTGGAATCGGCCGAACGGCGCCAGCCGTGATCCGCGCCGTGGCGTTGACCGGAGGAATGGCGACGGGCAAGGGCTTCGTCGGTCAGGTGTTTGTCGAGTTGGGATGTCACCGGCTGGAGGCCGACAGGCTGGGCCACGAGACGCTGCTCCCCGGCGGGGAGGCGTATCCGGAGGTCGTGCGGCGGTTCGGCCCCGGGATCCTAGCCGAGGATCGGACCATCGACCGGCGCCGGCTGGGCGCGCTGGTATTCCCGGATCCGGCTCGCCTGGAAGAGTTGAACGCCATCGTTCACCCGGCCGTGGAGCGCCTGCGGCAGGCGCGGCTGGCCGGGATTGCCCGAAAGGATCCGGACGCCATTGTGATCTGCGAAGCGGCGATCTATATCGAGACCGGGGCGTGGCGGCGGTTTGACAAGGTCATCCTCACCGTATGCGGGAGGGAGTTGCAGATTCAGCGGGCGATGGCGCGCTCCGGTTGGACGCGCGAGGAGACCGAGGCCCGCCTGGCGCGGCAGTGGTCCGACGACGAGAAACGAAAAGTGGCGGACTACGTCATAGACACGTCGGGTTCCTTTGACGAGACCCGGAGCCAGACTATCGCGGTCTATAATCATCTCAGAGGCCTATGAAACGTTTTCGTTACCTCATTATGGCCGGCATCTTCGCCGGAGCTTTTGTCTATCTAACCTCCATCGCGAAGAACCGGTTCTTCCCCTCGTCGGCCTCCCTGCGAGACACGCCGCTCTTCCAGGAAGCAAGCGTCAGCGGAGCCGGGTTGAGCTCCGACGAACTCAACAATATCGACATCTACAAGCAGGCTCGGGCGGCGACGGTGAATATTTCCAGTACGGTCTACCGCCGCGGCTGGTTCTATGAACTCATCCCGAGCCGCGAAACGGGTTCCGGCTTTGTGATTGACGGCGAAAAAGGCCTGATTCTCACCAACAACCACGTGCTGGGGGGCGGGCAGAAGGTTGTCGTGACCTTCTCTGACCAGACCAAGTACGATGCCGAGGTGCTGGCCAAGGATCCCGGCAACGATCTGGGCCTGCTGCGGATTACCCCCCGGAAAAAGCTGCCGTTCTTGCGGCTGGGGGAATCCGACAACCTGCAGGTTGGCCAGAAGGTGCTGGCCATCGGGAATCCGTTCGGGCTCGATGGGACGCTGACGACCGGGATCATCAGCAGCCTGAAGCGCAATATCCGCGATGAGAACAACCGGGAGTTGGAAGGGATGGTGCAAACCGATGCCGCCATCAACCCGGGCAACTCGGGCGGACCGCTGCTCGATTCGCAGGGCAGCGTGATTGGTATTAACACCGCGATCTATGGCCCCGGCGGGAACATCGGCATCGGGTTCGCCATGCCCATTGCCAAGGCCAAAGTGATGCTCAACGATTACCGCGCCGGCAAGAGCTTCAAACGGCCGTTCTTCGGGGTGCAGACCATTCTGGTGCAGGGCGAATGGGCCGAGGCGCTCCGTCTCCCGGCCGACGGCGGGTTGCTCGTTCAAAGCGTGCAGCGAGGGACGGCGGCCGAACGGGCCGGCATTCGCGGGCCGCGCGAGTTTGTGGTCATCGGCAACTACGAAGTGGGCGTGGGCGGCGACCTGATCATGGCGATCGACGGCAAGCCGTGCGAAGCCCGGGACGCCATCGCGCAAGCGCTGGCCAAGAAGCGCGCCGGCGATGTCATGGAGTTGACCGTGTTCCGCAACGGCCGCTCTTCGAAGGTGACGGTAACGCTCGGCGAAGCGCCCGACGACGCTCTATAGGACATTCCCGGGTGCCTGACACCCGGGAAACTCTTAGGTGTTCCAGGCGAAGGAACGCAGGAACGCGATGAAGCGTTTCTGCACGGGCAGTGCATGGTGCCCGCGGACCTGCGCGTATCCGATCTTCCGCACGCCGCGCGGCTCCAGCGGCACCAGCGCGCAACCGGTGGCTTCCGCCGCGGCCAGCGCCGGGACGATGCTGATGCCGAAGCCATTCGCCACCAGGGCGAAGATCGACGACAGGTGATCGCTCTCAAATACCTGTTGGAATTGGACTTTGGCGCGGCTGCAGACGGTCAGCACGTCGTCGCGAAGGCAATGGCCCTCGCGCAGCAGCAACATCCGTTCGCCCAGTAACTGCGGCACAGCGATCCGAGGCTTCTCGGCCAGAGGGTGGCCCTGCGGCACCGCTACCAGCAGCGGTTCGCGGAACAGTTCGGCGCAGACAATCTCCGGTTGGCGCACCGGCAGCGCCAGTACCGCCAGGTCCAACTCCCCGGTCCGCAGCCCCTCCAGCAGTTTCTCCGTCGTCGATTCGCGGATGTCCAACTCCACCTGCGGCGCCGCATCGCGAAACGCCGCCATCGGCCGGGCCATTGCATACGGGAGCACCGTCGGAATCACACCCACCGTCAGCCGCCCGCGGTCCGGTTGCTGCAGGCTGCCAATCTCCTTTTCCGCCTCCCCCACCGATCGTAGAATCGCCTCAGCCCGCACCAGCAGCGCCTGCCCGTAGTGCGTCAGCCGGACGCCGCGGCCCAAACGGTCGAACAACGGCACATTCAGCGCCAGTTCCAGCTTCTTCATCTGCTGCGAAAGCGAGGGCTGCGCGACGTTTTCCTCCTCCGCGGCCCGCACGAAACTCCCCGTCCTGGCTACCGCCAGAAAGTATCGAAGTTGCTGTAGTTCCATATCGGCTATCTCCCGCACACGGTGCGGCTATGCCTCCCCAGCCGCAGGCCTATCCACCCGCTCCCGGACGTCCCAGGCGTATCCACGAATCGGTGCATCCTTCCAGACTATGCCCGTCCGCTTCCCCAAGCCATATGTATTTACCTATGGCTCGTATAGGCGATTTTGCAAAGTACGATCAACTGCCCGGTATGGCGCTGCGTGTGTTCGGCAATGTGGGCCAGCAGAACGCCGAGCGGCGTCTCCAGCCGCTGACGGCCAATGTAGCGCGGGGCATCGAAGGCGGTGGCCGTTTCCGCGAAAGAGGCCGCGGCGGCGTAGCTGGCCTCCACGGCGGCCAGCAGTTCCACTTTCGTGGCTCCCGGCACCGCTTCAGCCCGCAGAAACGCCAACTGCTCGTCCGTCAGTGCCTCCTCCCGGGCGTAGGTGAGCAACCGGTCGACACTGCCGGCCAGGTGCCGCAGTTGGAACCCGATACTGCCCTTGTCCAGCGGTCGCGCCCAGATCTGCGCATCGTCGAGCGGGGCCGTCCATTTCCGGATGTCTTCCAGAGATTGTTCCAGCGAGCAGCACAGCAGACGGGGCACGGGCGCCAAATGCGCAAAGCGGCCGGCAAGCCAGGGTTCCATTCCTCCAGACTACCGGAACTCGATTGCCGTCAATTCCATCGACTCCCGGCTGTACTCCACCCGAACCGCCGTCTTTTGCTCTCCACACGCCAGCGTATGCTGCACGCCGCCGGTTCCCGTGATGCGGATCGAGTTGGGGCGCACCACGCGCAGGGCCAGCGTCTCGCCGGCTGCCCGGACACGCGCCGTGGGCGGCGTGGCGCCGCAGTCGAAGGCCACTAACTCCCCCTCCGCCGAAGCATTGCCGCGCAGCCCCTGCCAGCTCTGCGGCACCTGTACCTCCGGCTTGCGGGCCGCCGCCGCCGGCACACCCGGTTCCCGCACCAGCCGCTCAATCCCGGCCGCCATCTGCCGCTCGGCCGCATTGCGGGCCGCCAACCGGCAGCGCATGGCCGCATGGCTCGCCTCCGCTGCGCGGCCCGTGCGCTCCAGGGCCAGCGCCAGGGAGTGCCAGAAGGTAGCCTGCCGGGGCAGGATCTGCGCCGCCCGCTGGTAGTAGTCGATGGCGCCCTCATTGTCCCCCCGCGCAGCGGCCCGCAGTCCGAGCAGAAAGTGGGCTTCGGCATGGTTCGGGTTGCGTTCAATGGCCGATCGCAGCAGCGCCGCCACCCGGTCCTGGTCTCCGCCGCTTTCCCGCAGCAGCATCGCCAGTTCGAAATACGGGGCCGGATCGGTGCTGCCCGTGCGCACCGCCTCTTCCAGGAGCCGCAGTGCCTCTTCCCGTCGCCCCGCGCCTAATGCCAGCATCCCCCGCTGCGCCGGCTGTCGCGCGTATTGTGCCGCCACCTCCGGCCGCCCGGCCGCCAGCGCCAGCCGTACCAGGAATTCGCCCGCCTCCTCGCCGGAGAGTTCCACTGCCGCCGGTACCCGCCCGCCTGCCTCCGCCGCCAGTCGCGCCGTTCGGAACTGCCCCCGCTCCACCGCCCGCCGCGCCGCCTCCAGCAGCAACCCCTGCCGCATACCCAGCACCGCCTCGCAGGCCCGCGCGAACGGCACGCCGTCGCCCATACGCGCAAACAGATCCGCCGATTTCTCCCTTACTCCAGGCGCCGTCAGCAGATAGTGCACCACGGCCCAACTCTGCGCATAGAATCGCCCTATCCGCGAACCCTCCTCCCGCATCGCCGAATCCGGCGCCGCTTCGAAAAACTCCCGCTCCCCCAGCCACGCCTTCTGGTTCAAGTTCCGCACGTGAACGTCGATGGGGCGCCCGATGGTCCAGCCCCGGGCGTCGAGTGCCGCCGTCGAATAGAACTCCGCCAGTCCCTCTTCCAGCCACAATGGCCGCCGCGGCCCGCTATGCTCCAGAAACGCGTGGACCATCTCGTGGGACATCGCCCGTTCGCTGTCCCCCCGCCCCCAGCGCACGACAATCCAGTCCTCATCCGCGCTCGATTGATAGAACCCGCCCACCGTTGCCGATGGCCGTAGCGCCCCAAACAGCGACTCCGTCCCCACCAGCACAATTCGTAACGGTAAAACTTTTGTAGACCCGCCCAGCAACTGCCGCATCTGTACCACCCGGTGCGCCATTTTTGCCGCATCGGATGCTCCCGCGTCGGTCATTAATTCGTAACCATCGCCCCGTATCGCGGTCCAGCGGGATTCCGCATCCAAACAATGGATACCTAGGCTGAGGACAATGAGGGTAATAACTTTTTTCGATTGGACCATGCAACGTCGCGCCCGTACGCTGGAGGTGTGTCTATGACGACTGCGGACATTCCCCCACCCCAAGTATCGCTCCTCCACCGCGTTAGCAGTATCGTGGCGAGTGAGCGGTCGTTGGATGAAATGCTCGGCGAAATCATCGGGTTAGCTGTTCAAGTAACCGGATGTGACGCCTGTCTGGTGTATCTGTTTGAGAAGGAGACCAACGAGATCGTTTTGTGCGCCTCCCAGGTTCCCCATACCGCTGAAATCGGCAATCTTCGCATGAAGGTTGGCGAAGGCATCACGGGTTGGGTGGCCGAACACAAAGCGGTTGTTGTGCTCTCTGACAACGCCTCCCAGGACAAGCGGTTCAAGAAGTTCCGCGGACTTGTGGAGGATACCTATGAGTCCTTCCTCTCGGTGCCACTGGCTACCGGCGGGGACCTCATTGGGGTTATCAACGTCCACCACCGGGAGATTCATCGCCACGCGCCGGAAGAGGTTTCTTTGCTTACGTTTATCGGTGAGCAGATGGCCGGCGCACTGGCCAAGTCGAAGCTCGCCGAAGAGAATGCGCGCCTCAAAGAAGAGACGCAGGAGATGAAGCGGAAGCTGGAAGAGCGCAAGGTGGTTGAACGCGCCAAAGGCATTATCCAGCGCCGCCATGGCATGTCCGAAGAGGACGCCTATCTCCAACTCCGTAATGAAAGCCGCCGCCTGCGCCGTCCCATGAAGGACCTGGCGGAAGCCATCATTTTTACCGAAGAACTCAGCAAACGGACAGGCACCGAGTAGGCTCGGCTACACTGTCAGTTTGCGCCCCTTTGTTCCACTGATCGCCAACCCGCATTTGGCGACCATCGCTTCCAACTTCTGGCCCCGATTCCAAGAACTGGCGTCGGTGCCAGCAGTGGAGCATCGTTTTATCACCGAACCCGGTGTCGCCATCCGGGTCGTGGAACAGCGCCCGGTTTCGGCCGCTCGCGGCGTTTTCGTGCTTGTCCACGGACTGGAAGGTTCCAGCGAGGGCGGCTATATGCAGTCGATGGCCTGGAACGTCTTGCAGGCCGGATACGCGGTCCATCGTGTAAACATTCGCGGTTGCGGCGGCACGGAGGGCTGGTGCCAGACGTTGTACCACGCCGGACTCACCTCGGATCTCCGCGCCTATCTCACCTCCCTCCGTGGCCGCGGCCCGGTCACCGTGGTCGGCTATTCGCTCGGCGGTAATGTGGCGCTGAAACTGGCGGGCGAACTCGGCGAGTCGGCCCCTGACCTGCTTCACTCCGTCGCCGCCGTCTCCACGCCGCTCGATCTGGCGGCCTGCGTCGTCGCCCTCGGCAAACGTAGCAACTTCCTCTACCAGGAGCGCTTCGTCTCCCGCATGCGGGACCGCCTCGCCGAACGCCGCCGTCTGCAACCGGAAGCCTTCGAGTCCGTCTTTGCCCGCACGGACGTCAACGCCGTCCGCACCGTCTTCGATTTCGACGACCGCATCACCGCCCCGCACTTTGGGTTCGGCGACGCGCCGAACTACTACCGTACCCAGTCGTCCCAGAACTTTCTGGAACGGATCCGCATTCCCGCCCTGCTGCTCACCGCCCAGGACGATCCGCTCGTCCCCTTCGCCGTCTACTCCCACCCGGCCATCACGGCCAATCCCCACATCCGCCTGGAAGCGCCTGCCCACGGCGGCCACGTGGCTTTCCTGGCCCGCCAGACGCCCCGGTTCTGGGCCGATGAGGCGATTCTCGACTGGCGATCGCAGATCTAGGGAACAAAAGCGACAATCGGATCGTCTGCCCTAGTAACCCTATGGCTCGTGCATCGAATGCGTCGTTCGGCGAGGCTGCTCGCGTCGCGCTCAGTTCGCTCCGCAGCAGCAAACTCCGCAGTTTCCTGACTCTGCTCGGCATTATCCTTGCCACCACCACCCTGATCGCCGTGATGAGCGTCATCCGCGGCATGGATGACTATATCGCCAACACCGTTGCCGACATGGGAGTCGACGGCTTCCGCGTCCGCCGCATGGTCATGATCGGACAGTGGGACCCGAAAAAGTTCCTGGAAATGCAGCGCAAGAACCCGCAACTCACCCGCGAGGAGTTCGATTTCGTGCGCCAGCAGTCGAAACTGCTGCGCGAATTCGGCATGGAGGTGAGCCGTTCGGCCACCACGACCTACGGTTCGGAACGCGTCGAAGGGATTGAACTCCGCGGCGTCAGCGCCAATGTCGGCGTCATCACCAATACCCAGGTGGCGCAGGGCCGGTTTCTCTCTGACTCCGATGACCGCCGCCATACGCTGGTCGCCGTCATTGGCCATGAGATCAAGGAACGCTTCTTCCCCGCCGTCGACCCCATCGGCAAGTCGATTGAACTCCAAGGGCGGCCGTTCACCGTGGTTGGCGTGGCCAAGGAGCAGGGGAGCGTCTTCGGGCAGTCGCGGGACCGCTTCGTCATCATCCCCGCCGAAACCTACTTCCGCATGTTCGGCGCCCGCACCGGCATCGGCTACGCCGGACTGGCCCTGGATCGAAACCACCTGGAACAGGCGCAGGACGAGGTACGCAGCCTGCTCCGCGCCTGGCGGCACGTCCGGCCCGGCGACCCCGACAATTTCGGTATCTTCTCCTCCGATTCGCTGGTAGCCGCCTGGGACCGCATGACCGGCGCTATCGCCGCCACCGCGGTTGCCGTGGTCAGCGTGTTCATGGTGGTGGGTGGCGTGGTGATCATGAACATCATGCTCGCCGTGGTGACCGAGCGCACCCATGAGATCGGGATCCGCAAAAGCGTCGGCGCCCGCCGCCGCGATATCTTGAACCAGTTTCTGGTGGAGTCGTCCGTCTTGTCCGGTATGGGCGGGCTAATCGGGGTAGCCATCGCCTGGATGGTGGCGATCCTGGTCCGCAACACAACCTCAGTACCGATGGCCGTTCCTCTCAGCGCCGTGGTGGTTTCCGTGGGCCTCTCCACCTTGGTCGGCTTGTTCTTCGGAATCTATCCGGCCCGGCAGGCCTCGCTGCTGGACCCGATTGAAGCTCTACGGGCGGACAAATGAAAAACGAATTGACACGCATCTGGTTCGGCGTCCAACTGGCGTTCGATACCCTTCGGGCGCACAAACTCCGGGCCTTCCTCACGGTGCTGGGCGTCATTATCGGCACCAGTACCGTCATCGGCGTCGGGTCGATTCTGGCTGGGCTCGATTCCTCCATCACCGGCATTCTCCGCTCCTTTGGCGCTGAAACGCTGGTGATCACCAAGTGGGATTCCCCCATGAGCTTTGGCCCGCGGTCCATGGAGGAGCGGATGCGCCGCCCCTTGACCCTGGAAAACGCCCTCACCATCCGCGACCGCAGTACAACCGTCGACTCGGTGAGCCCCTACTTGTTCCCTTCGTTCAACAGCATCCACCGCGCCAAGTTTAAGGGTGTCGACGCCTTCAATATCAACATCGGCGGCACCGATCCGGGGTATGTCAGCACCGGCGTGGAGATGAAAGAGGGGCGATTCTTCACCGATATCGAGAATTCGCGCCATCTTCCCGTGGTCGCCATCGGCGAGGATCTGGGCAAGTTGTGGTTTCCCAACACCTCCGCCCTCGGCAAATGGGTGGAACTGGACGGGCACCATTTTGAGGTGATCGGGGTGATGCTGCGGCCGGCGCAATCGATGCCCGGCCAGGAGGACCGCCGCATGATGCTGCCCTACTTCACCATGCGGAAGATGTTCCCGGCGGCCAAGGAACACATGATCATCGTCGCCGCCAAACCGGGCCGCGTGCCGGCCGCCACCGACGAGGTCCGCGCCCTCTTGCGGATCGACCGCCGTGTACCGCTGGCCAAAGCGGATAACTTCTCCATCTCCACCGCCGAGCAGATGGTGGAGCAGTTCCGCGGTGTCGTTTCCATGGTCGCCATCGTCATGGTGGTGTTGAGCTCCATTGGCCTGCTGGTGGGCGGTATCGGGGTGATGAATATCATGCTGGTCTCGGTCACCGAGCGGACGAAGGAGATCGGCACGCGCAAAGCGCTCGGCGCGCGGCGGCGGGACATCATCGTCCAGTTCCTGACGGAAGCGGTCGTGCTGACGCTGGTGGGCGGATTCCTGGGCATCGGCCTCGGCTGGGGCATCTCCCAACTCGCGGCCTTGGCCTTCCCGGAACTGCCGACGGCGGTCCCCCTATGGGCCGTGGCGGCCGGGGTGATCGTGTCGGTGGGCGTCGGGCTGTTCTTCGGTATCTGGCCGGCCAATAAGGCCGCCCGCTTGGATCCGGTGGAAGCGCTGCGGTACGAGTAAGTGTTTACGGTGAGGTCTGGACCGTCACGGTTGAATTTTCACTGCCCCCGCCCCACCAACACCCGCGTCTCCCGGTCCGGATCCTCCACCGCTCCCGACACCGGCGAATCGAAGATCTGCGTAATTCGTTTCTCCAGCGTATAAGCCGGCCATCCGGGCTCCCCGGTGCGTGCAAATCCCGCCCACGCCCCGGCCAGCGCCTTCGACACCGGCTCAGACTCCGGGAACCTCACCAGCCGCATCGCCAGCGGCAACTCCGCCGTATGGAATGCCCGGATCTTCCCCTCCACCAGTGGCGTGTTCCACACGAAATGGTACATGCGCACCGGGGACTTGCCCTTTTCCAACTGCAGTTCCGCCTGCCGGATCGCCTTCGCCCGCGCGTCGCGGTCGGTCGCATAGCGGAACCAGATGTCCGACGGCGTATCCCGCGGATGCGCCTTCTGGTAGGCCGCAATCAGGTTCTCCGGCATCCGCGCCCGCAACCCCGCCGCGTCGAGCGAATAAAGCGCCTCTTCCTTCAGCGTGAACAGCGCCGTCTCGTCCTTGCAGCAGCCGATGATCAACGGCACATCCACCACCGGTGCCGCTCCCGTCCAAAGTTGCTGGGGCAGGGAAGCGCCGTCCACCGCCGGCATCATCCGCACCCCCGCCGCAGCTTTTAACAACTCCGCCGCCGGCATCGTCCGCAACTGCTCGGCCGACACCTTCGCCGTCACCGTCCGCAACCCCGCCGCCGCCTCCTCCGCCGTCTGCACCGCCAGCAGCGACCCGCTCTCCAAAATCGCCCGCCGGAACAAACCCCGCGCCGCCGGCATTCCCAACAGCGCGCTGATCTTCGCCGCCCCGCCCGATTCCCCGAAAATCGTCACATTCCGCGCATCCCCGCCAAAATTGCCGATGTTCGCCCGCACCCACTCCAGCGCCGCAATCAGATCGAGTTGCCCGATATTGGCCCGATCCACCCCCAGGTACCCAAAGACGTTGATCCGGTGGTTGATCCCCACCAGCACCACGTCCTGCTCCCTCGGAAACCGGTCCGCAAACACTGTCAGGTGCGAGGAACCCGCCGTAAAGCCCCCGCCATGGATATAGACCAGCACCGGCCGCTTCCCGCGCGTCGACGGCGTCAGCACATTCACCACCAGGCAGTCTTCGCTGTCCGGTTGCGCCGCCAACTCCGCCCGCTCCCGCGACCCGCGAAAGTACTCCCCGATCGTCGCGCTCAGAAAGATGTTGCCCGGCCCCTGTACACACCGCGGCCCCGTCTGCGTGCAGTCCCGAACCCCCGCCCACGGCGCCGCCTTCCCCGGCGGCTGAAACCGCTTCTGGCTCCCGTACGGAATGCCGCGAAACACCGTCACCCCCGCCCCCGTTGCCCCGCGCACCCGCCCCGCCGTGGTCTCCACGGTCTCCGGCGCGGCGGCCAGGGCGAGCGGAATCAAGGGGGTGGATAGGATCTGCCGGCGGAGCATCGTGCCGCCAGTATATCCTTTGCGCCCGAATCCGGGCTGGTACCATCAAAAGAAGAGTCGAAACATGCGCGCTATAGCTTTGATCCCTTTGCTGGCAGGCAGCCTGTTCAGCCAGAACCTTGCCGATTTTGAAAAACGCGTGACGGAGTTCACGCTCGCCAACGGTCTCCACTTCATCGTCATGGAACGGCATGAGGCCCCGGTCGTCTCCTTCCACCTCCATGTCGATTCCGGTACCGCCAACGACCCCGCCAACGCCACCTCCACCGCCCACATGTTCGAACACATGATCGGCAAAGGAACCGTCTCCCTCGGCACCAAGAACTGGCCCGAAGAGGAAAAGGCGCTGGCCGCCGTCGAAGCCGCCTACGACAAGCTCGAAGAAGAACGCACCAAGGGACGCCGCGCCGACAAAGCGCAACTGGAACGCCTGGAAGCCGCCCTCCGCATTGCCATTGAAAAGGCCAACAGCTACGTCGATTCCAACGCTTTCACCAAGCTCATCGATCGCAGCGGCGGGGTCGGCTTTAACGCCTCCACCGCCCTCGACTACACCAACTACTTCTACAGCCTCCCCGCCAACCGCACCGAACTCTGGTTCGCCCTGCAGGCCGAGTGGACTGCCAAGCCCGTCTTCCGCGAGTTCTACAAGGAGCGCGACGTCGTCCGCGAAGAACGCCGCATGCGCGTCGAATCCAGCGCCATGGGCAAGCTCATGGAGTCCCTGCTCACCACCTCCTTCATGTCCCACCCCTACCGCAACTTCATCGGTTGGGCGAGCGACATCGAAAACCTCCGCGCCAAAGGCGGCGCCGAATTCCACAAGACCTACTATGTTCCTGGCAACATGTGCGTCGGCATCGTCGGCGACGTCAACCCGGCCGAAATCAAGCGACTCGCCGAAAAGTACTTCGGGCCCATTCCCGCGGGCCCCCTGCCGCCCCGCCTCGTCACCGTCGAACCCAAACAACTCGGCACCAAACGCGTCTCCGTCGATGACCCCTCCCAGCCCTTCCTCATGATCGGCTACCACCGGCCGGAAGGCACCCACCCAGATGATGCCGCCCTCGAAGTGCTCGACGGTGTCCTCTCCGGCGGCCGCACCGGCATTCTCTACAAAGAAATGGTTCGCGACAAGAAGCTCGCCCTCAACGCCCAGAGCGGCGCTCAATTCCCCTCTGGCAAATATCCCAGCCTGTTCGTCTTCTTCGGCATGCCCAACCAGGGCAAAACCGCCGACGACCTGGAAAAATCCTGGGATGAAATCATCGCCCGCATTCAAAAGGATGGCGTCGACCCCGCCACCGTCAAACGCGTCAAGGTCAACCGCCGCGCCAGCGTCCTCCGTGGCCTCGATAGCAACTCCGGCCTCGCCGGCGCCCTCGCCTCCACCTGGATGATCTACGGCGACTGGCGCAAGATCTTCACCGACATCGAAGAGCTCGAAAAAGTAACCCCCGCCGACGTCCAGCGCGTCGCCAAGACCTATTTCATCCCCAGCAACAAGACCGTCGGCGTCACCGTGCAGCCGAAGAAAGAAGAGGCCAAGTAAATGCGCCCCCTCCTCCTCCTTTCCCTCTCCGCCGCTGCCCTGTTCCCGCAGGCCGCCGCTCCCCGTCCCGCCGCCGCCAAACCCTCCCAGCTCCAGATCGGCGCCTGGAAGACCCTGAAATACGGCAAACTCGGCGACGTCAAAATCCCGGAAGTCGAAATCTTCACCCTGAAGAACGGCATCAAGGTCTACCTGATGGAGAACCACTCGCTGCCGTTTGTCAACGGCACCGCGCTCATCAAAACCGGTACCCTCCTCGACCCCGCCGCGAAAACCGGCCTCGCCGAGTTCGCCACCTCCGTCCTCCGCTCCGGCGGCTCGAAGTCGAAAACCGGCGACCAGATCGACGAACAGCTCGAAAACATCGCCGCCGCCGTCGAATCCAATGTCGGCGGCGAACTCGCCACCTTCGGCTTTAACTGCCTCAAGGAAAACGTCGACGAGGTCCTCGGCGTCTACTTCGACCTCCTCTCCCAGCCCGAGTTCCGCCAGGACAAAATCGACCTCCTCAAAACCCAGTACCGCAGCGCCATCGCCCGCCGCTACGACGAAGCCGACGACGTCAACCGCTCCGAGTTCAGCGCCATCATCTACGGCCGCGAAACCGCCTTTGGCCGTGAAGTCGAGTACGAAACCCTCGATGCCATCACCCGCGCCGACCTCATCGACTTCCATAAAAAGTTCTACCACCCCGCCAACATGGTCCTCTCCGTCTCCGGCGACTTCGACAAAGCGGCCATGAAGGCCCGCCTCGAGCAGGTCCTCGGCGCTTGGACCCCCGCCCCCGGCATCGTCCCCACCTTCCCCAAGGTCACCAACCAGGCCAAGGCCGGCATCTATTCCGGCGATAAACCCGAGGTCACCCAGACCTTCCTCTCCATCGGCCACCTCGGCGGCCTCCTCAACGACAAGGATTACCCCGCCCTCGAAGTCCTCTCCGGCATCCTCGGCGGTGGTTTCGACTCCCGCCTCTTCCGCAAAGTCCGTACCGAACTCGGCTATGCCTACAACGTCGGCGGCGGCTGGGGCGCTGACTACCTCCACCCCGGTGTCTTCCAGATCACCGCCTACACCAAAACCGAATCCACCGTCGCCACCATCCAGACCATCCTTGCCGAAGTGGAAAAGATCCGCACCGAAGGCGTCACCGATGAAGAGGTCGCCACCGCCCGGGATAAAGTGGTGAACTCCTTCGTCTTCAACTTCGACCAACCGCGGAAGACCCTCGGCCGCCTCGTCCGCTACGACTACTACGGCTACCCCAAGGACTTCCTCGCCCAGTATCAAAAGGCGATCGCCGCCGTCACCAAGGCCGATGTCCTCCGCGTCGCCAAGCAGTACATCGACCCCTCCAAATTCGTCATCACCACCATCGGCAACACCGACGGCTTTAAGACCCCCCTCACCGACCTCAAGATGCCCATCACCAAACTGGAACTTAAGGTCAAGGAACCGGCCAAACCTGCCGTCACCGTCAGCGATGCCACCCTCGCCCAGGGCAAACAGATCCTCGCTAAAATGCAGCAGGCCGCCGGCGGCGCCGAGAAACTCGCTCAGTTGAAGGACATCACCTCCACCGCCAACGCCACTCTCGGCAACATGCCCGTCAAGCAGCGCATCCTCGTCATCCTCCCCGATCAACTCCGTCAGGAACAGGACCTGCCCTTCGGCAAAGTGCTCGTCAAGTGGGACGGCAAAGCCGGCACCTTCCAGGCCCCCAATGCCCCCGGCGCCATGCCCATCCCGCCGCCCATTCAGAACCAATTGAAGGAGGAACTCTTCCGCAACCTCATCACCCTCCTCCAAAGCGACAAAGTGGCCGGCCGCACCATCAATGCCCTCGCCGCGAACCTCATCGAAATCTCCGACAAATCCGGCAACAGCGTCAAAGTCAAAATCGACCCCGCCACCGGCCTTCCCGCCTCCCTCGCCTACCGCATGAACGGCCCCCAGGGCCCCTCCGAAGTGGAAAATATCTACAAGGATTGGCGCGACGTCAACGGCGTCAAAGCCCCGTTCCTCGTCGAGATCATGCAAGCCGGCAAGAAGGCCAGTGAAATCAAATACGAAACCATCACCTTTAACTCCGGCGTCAAAACAGAGGAGATCATGAAATAGTGCGGTTCCTTGGACTGGTAGTTCTGCTAGCGGCGTCGCTGTGCGCCCAAACCCCCAATCGCGGCCGGGCCATCGTCGATCAGGCCCTCACCGCCATGGGCGGCGCCAAGTTCCTCGCCATGGAAAACCGCGTCGAACAGGGCCGGCTCTACTCGTTCTATCGCGAACAGTTGAACGGCCTCGCCACCGCCCGCGTCTACACCCGCTACGACAAACCGGCCGCCCCCGGCACCGTCGCCACCCGCGAACGCCAGTCCTTCGGCAAAAAAGAGGAGGACTACGCCTACCTGTTCACCGACAAGGAAGGCCTCCAGGTCACCTACCGCGGTGTTCGCCCCCTCCCCGCCGGCCAGTACGAACGCTACCTCGATACCACCCTCCGCAACGTCTTCTACATCCTCCGCTACCGCCTCAACGAACCCGGCATGCTCTTTGAGTTCAAGGAAACCGCCGTCTTCGACAATAACCCCGTCGAAGTCGTCGACATCACCGACAGCGACAACCGCGCCGTCACCGTCTACTTCCACCGCACCACCCACCTGCCCATCCGCCAGGTCTTCTCCCGCCGCGACCCCGATTCCAAACGCCGCATCGAGGAAACCACCGTCTACAACAAGTACCGCGACATCGGCGGCGGCGTCATGTGGCCCTGGAGCATCGTCCGCTTCCGCGACGGCAACCGCATCTTCGAAATGTACTCCGAAGAGGTCACGGTCAACGGCAAGGTCGACTCCAAACTCTTCGATCCCCCCATGGGCGCCAAACGCCTCAAGGCCGAATAGGCCCCCCCTCAGGCGTCGAAGATCGAGATCTGCCGCTCGTCGGGCTTCTTCGTCCGCCCTAACCCGCTACCCACCACCGCCAGTACGTGTAACGCCCGCAGCGCCGTCTTCGGAACAAAAACACGCTGCGGACTCACCGCCAGGTCCGGCGGCGTGAACGTAAACCCGTACAACTCCATCTGCAACAGGTTGTTCGGCAGAATTCCGTCCAGAATCGCCCCGTCCCGGAACGCTAACCGGATCCACAACCCGCTCGTCTTCGGCCGGCTGGAGAACGTGCGGTTGTTCAAATCCGCCATCTCTTCGTCGAAATCCTGAACAAAACAAACGACTTTTACTTCCTGGTAGGGCAGCGTCAGAATGTTGCCGTCCCGCGATAGCATCTCCACGCCCTGCGCCGTCTGAAACGTCTGCGGGTGGACAAATCCGTCTACCGGTTCCCGTTCAAAGCGCAGCACCCGAACCCGTTTATTCGTCGATCCACTCACCGGTTTCGCTTACCGCTTTCAAACATTTTCCGCCTTATTGTATCATTGGCAGAATGACCCGTACGGGTTCGCTTGCGGTGCAAGTCCGTCTTTTTCTTGACTTTTGCCTGATGGAAAAGGGCCTGGCTGCGAATTCGGTGACCTCTTACGCCCGGGATCTGGAGCGCTTCGCTGCCTTTTCCGGGGGCGCCGATATCCCTGTCCCTGATACTCCCGCGCACGTCCAGGCCTATATCGATTCTCTTTACGCCGCCGGCCTCTCTGCTCGCTCCGTCGCTCGCCATTTAACGACAATAAGAAACTTTTATCTCCACTTACAGCGCGAGCGCCTCCTCGACCATAACCCCACCGAACTCATGGCCTCCCCTCGCATCGGCCAGGCCCTCCCCCACTACCTCAACGCCTCCGACCTCGAAAAACTCCTCGCCGCTCCCCCCTCGGCCACCCCCCTCGGCCTCCGCGACCGCGCCATGCTCCAACTCGTCTACGCCAGCGGCTTGCGCGTCTCCGAACTTATCTCCGTCGAACTCAACGACCTCAATCTCACCATGGGCTTCCTCCGCGTCACCGGTAAGGGCAACAAACAACGTCTGGTTCCCATGGGCCAGCAGGCCATCGAGGCCATCGAAGCCTATCTCACCGGCGGCCGCCCCGCGATTCTCAAAGGGCGCGCCAGCAAGTTCGTGTTCATCACAAGCCGTGGATCGAAGATGACCCGGCAGGCGTTCTGGAAGTTACTGGCCGCGCACGGCAAGTCGTGCGGCTTGTTCCATAACCTCAGCCCGCACGTGCTGCGGCATACGTTTGCCACCCATTTGCTCGAAGGTGGGGCGGACCTTCGCAGTGTACAGACCATGCTCGGCCATGCCGACATCGGTACAACCCAGATCTACACCCACGTGGCCAGAGGCAGGCTGCGCGCGGTTGTGGATAAGCATCATCCTCGCGCATGACCTCGACCCGCAATACCGCAGGCGCAGACCGGGCGCGATCCGGAGATGGAGTATATCAATGAGCGATTACATGTTCATGCTGGAAAGCCACCTGAACGCGCCCCAAATGGTGGCGCTCCATAAAGTGCAGGCCGCGGCGAACGCAAGCAACCTTCCGCTCTATTTGACCGGTGCCGCCTTGCGCGACATGCTGGCCGGCTTCCCCATTCGGGAACTCGATTTCACCGTCGAAGGCTCCCCCGTCCCCCTTGCCAAAACCATCGCCAAGGCCGGCGACGCCGAACTCCTCGACGCCGACACCCGCCGCGGCCAGGCCGACCTCATGTTCCCCCAGCACGTCCTGGTCCGCATCGGCATGGCCAAAAAAGAGGTCTACCCCAAACCCGCCGCCAAGCCCCAGGTCTCCCCCGCCACCATCCACGAGGACCTGCAATGCCGCGATTTCACCATCAACGCCATTGCCATGTCCCTCAATCGCCAGTCCCGCGGCCTCCTTGTCGACCCCTCCAACGGCATCGGCGACATCCAGAACCGCGAACTCCGGATTGCCAGCCGCTACGCCCTCTACGACGACCCCTCGCGCATGTTCCGCCTCTTCCGCTACCGCATCCGCATGGGCTATGCCGTTAGCGAGAAGACCCACAACCAGTACTTGAACGTCCGCGAAGCCAAACTCGAACAGAAAATCCCCGCCGACGCCCTCGGCCGCGAACTCCGCAACGTCGCCAACGAAGCCAACTCCGCCGATATCGTCAAACTCCTCGACGACGAAAAACTCCTGACCCTCTTCTGTCCCGCCCTCACCGGTGACAAGGTGAACCACGCCGGACTGCAGAAACTCCAGAAGGCGCGCCTCAACGTCCCCCTCGAACTCGCCTTCCCGGTCGACAACCTTTCCCTCTTCCTCAGCGTCCTCACCGAAAAGTTAACAAAGGCGGACCGCGCCACCCTCGCCAAGGAATGCGCCCTCACCGAGGAGGAGGTGGCCTCGTGGCGCAAGCTGGAAGAGGCCGCCAGGAAGCTCGAAAAAGAGCTGAAGTCCCCCTCGCTCACCCGGCCTTCCAAGGTCTACGCCGCCGCCTCCAAGGGCACCGGTGCCCAGATCATCTATCTGCTCTACAAGAGCGATGCCCGCCTTGTCGTCGATCGTCTCAAAAACCACCTCCAGAAGTTCCTCATGGTGGAGCACGAAATCACCGACGAAGAGGTGCTCGCCACCGGCGCCAAACCTGGCACCCCCAAGTACGCCAAGGCCCGCCAGGACATCCTCTCGAAACGCCTCGATGCCCGGCCGAAGAAGGTGGTCCCCGACGAACCGGTACCCGCTCCGGCCCTCTCCGCCCCCATTGTCGCCAGCGCCGCTCGTCGCGGCTAGGCGGCGTAACTTCCGCTATTTCTTCGGGTCTACCACCGCCACAGCCTCCCCCGTCACCGTAATCGACGTCGGCCAGCGGTCCAGTTCCATCAGCCCTAACAGCGTCTCCCGCACCACGCCCAGCCGCGCCGCTTCCGTCATCCGCTGATCGTAGGTCCGTTCCCACATCTGCACCAGCGGTTCCGGCAGTACAATCCGGAATACCTGCGCCCGCACATCCCGCCGCACGTCGAACAGATATTCGGTCTCCCAGTTGCCATCCCGCCACCGGCACCGCCGCCCCAGGCCGAAGTACCGCGCATCGCCAAAGGTCACCCACCTCCGGTCCGTCGCAGCCGGCTTCACCGCTGGTCCCGGCACCGGCGGCGGCGCGTCACTCGGCCCCGCTGATTCCGGATACAACCACGAATGCAACCAGCCGCGGACCCCGCCCGCCGCCTCCTGCCCGCCCTGCTTTTCGTCGTCCTTAGGGACGCGCAACCGTATGCGCATAATGTTTATGATGCGTCAATTGGTGCCTCTTCTGCTGCTGGCCCTTTCGGCGACCGGACAAACCGATCCTCCGCCGCCCCCCGCCGCGCCCGCCGCCCCCCCGCCTATGGTCTACGACGGCAAGCCCATCCGCGTCCCCGTCACCTGTTCCGAAGAGGATATTCAGAGCCTCGGAATGAGCTGTTCGGCCGAGGCCCCCTGCTCGGTCTACCTCGAGTTGAGCGCCCTGGAAGTCCTTGCCGGCCGTATGGTTCTCGCCGGCAACCTCCACACCGATTCGGCCACCCTCTCCAGCATCGTCCTTGCCAGCGAAGACGGCGGCAAAACCTGGATCGAAAGCCACCCGCGCATCCGCCAGGCCGCTCTCGATCAGATGCAGTTCTTTGACCTCGCCAACGGCTGGATCAGCGGCCAGGTCATCGCCTCCCTCCCGCGCGATCCCTTCTTCCTCGTTACCATCGACGGCGGCAAGTCCTGGCGCCAGCGCCCCGTCTTCGCTGACTCCCACCTCGGTTCGATTGAAAAGTTCCACTTCACCTCCGCCACCGAAGGCCGCGTCCTTGTCGATCGCGCCCAGTCCGGCGAAGGCGGCCGCTACGCCCTGCTGGAGTCCAAGACCGGCGGCGACAGTTGGAGCATCCGCCAGATCACCACCGCCCCTCCCGCCAATCTCCGCATGGAACGCTCCCCCAGCGCCGCTTGGCGCCTCCAGGCCTCCAATGCCACCAAGGCCTACCAGATCGAAAAACGGGAAAGCGCCCGCTGGGCCCCCGTCGCCGCTTTCGCCGTCCAGGCCGGCTCCTGCGCGCCCCCCGAACTCGAACTCAAACCCCCGCCTGAACCACCCTCCCCCGCCGCCGCCGCCAGCGATTCCGGCGATGCCGTCGAAGTCTTTCAAATCGGCGGTCCCAAAGCAAAGAAACCGGACCCCAAGAAAAAGAAAAAATGAGCGTCTCTGCCATTGATATGATGGAGAGATCCTTTGTGAGTAACCCGTCCCCCCAGGCAACAGGGCCCGTTGTTGCGACCAAGCGTAACCACATGAAGGGCAACATCATGGTGGTCGGTTGTACCGTCCTCGGTGCCGCCGCGCAAATGTTGATCAAGCAGGGCACCTCCATGATGCCACCCCTCTACGATCCCGCGGCGGGCAGTGCCATCTCCCAGGCTCCCCTCATCGCTTGGAAGATCCTCTCCAATCTCCCCATGTTCGGCGGATTGGCTTGCTACGGAATTAGTACCATCCTCCTCGTCCTTGCGCTCCGTTACGGTGAGCTTTCCGTCCTTTATCCCATCATCGCCCTCACCTATGTTTGGGTCTCCATCCTCTCGGTCGGGTTCTTGGGGGAGACGGTCAATGCCTTCAAAATGGTCGGCCTCGCCTTCATCGTCCTCGGTGTCGCGGTGCTCGGCCGGAAGGACAAGTCCGCTTGAAAACCCCGCTCTCCTCCATCCTCCTGGTCCTGTTTGCTTCGTTCGTCGGTTCGTTTGGAACGGTATTCCTCAAGTCGGGGGCCGACAAACTCGAGCGCACCGTCCGCGGCGTCCTCACCAACTGGCGCCTGCCTGTCGGCATCGCCATCTATCTCACCTCCTTCGCCATGTACACCGTTGCCATCAAGAGCGGAGAGTTGACGATCCTCTACCCCATGGTCTCGCTCGGCTACCTCTGGACGCTCATCTGGTCCCGCATGATCTTCAAAGAGCCGCTCACGAAAAACAAGTTCATCGGTATCGGTATGATCCTGTTCGGCGTCGTCATTTTGAACCTCGGCAATCGGTAATCCACGGCGATGATGGGGAGAGTAGAATAAGGCATGTCCGCGAATCCCATTCCTGAGTTGGAAGGCCTCCGCGGGCGTGCGTTTTCGTTTTACCCGCCGATTCTGAACATCGAGCACAACGAATGGCGGATGCTGGAAGCCACCTGGTCGGAGATCCTCGTACACAATACGAAGGACGATAAGGAGATCTGGGTTCCCCGCCGTTTCCTCGGCGCCCTTTCCCGCGTCGACGAACCGGTCATGATCGTCGGCCTGGAGCGCGAACTCGAATTCACCGCCGGGATTCTCCGCCCTCACGAACGCCGTGTCATCTCCATGCCCAAGGCCTCTTCCGCCCCTCCGGCGATGGCCGATGAGGCGATTCCGACGCCCGCCATGGTCAGCGGTATCCGCCTCGGAGACGCCGGGGAATCGCGCATGGGCCTCTACATCATCGGCGGCATCATCGCCGTGCTGTTCATCGTCTACGGGGTCGTTTCCTACTCTCGTGGCGACCGTGTGGAGTACCGCACGGTCCTTCAGGAGGACCTCGGGTTCACGGCCGAGGATGACGTTCACGCCGTGATCCGCAAACTCGGTCAACCGGCCAACGACCGTTGGCGCGAAGGCAAAGATCTGCAATATCGGGCGCTGGCCTATCCGGACCGTCATTTCACGGTGATACTGATGGGAACCGAGCAAAAGAACGCCCGCTACATCGGTGCGGTAAACGACGATTGGCGTCCGGTGCACACGGTCAAGCATGCTGGCCACGGCAACACCCGTTCCCTCCTGGAAACCCTCCCCCGCTTCTAACTAAAAATGGGGCCGGGTGCACCTGACCCCATTTTTAAGTGTAATATTTTCAACGGAATAGAGCTATTTCCCTCGCGCAATTCACCCGCCCGGATGGCGCCATCGCTTGCTCCACCCCAACCCGCAATACCGCTGGGGAGCAACA
>CAYSFR010000023.1:0-71978 GCA_964430625.1 uncultured Solibacteraceae bacterium | reverse complement strand
CGCGTAATTCACCCGCGCGGATGGCGCCATCGCTTGCTCCACCCCAACCCGCAATACCGCTGGGGAGCAACAGATGGGGCCGGGTGCACCTGACCCCATTTTTAAGTGTAATAGTTTCAACGGAATAGAGCTATTTCCCTCGCGTAATTCACCCGCGCGGATGGCGCCATCGCTTGCTCCACCCCAACCCGCAATGCCGCTGGGGGAAAGCCGGGGCAAGCACGGACACCTCAACCGCGCACCCAAGAAGCACGGCTGTCCCCCAACAACGCGGCAACAGCAAGCCAGCAACAAATGGTGTCGGGTGCGGCCGTCCCCATTAATCTTTCAACTGCATTGCCCCAGTCATCGTCAGCAAGCCCCCCAGACGCAAAAACGCCCCCCAGCGGCTCTCCCGCCAGGGGGCGTTTCCGAACTTCATCCAATAAACCGGCTCTAGTCTCCCGCCGCCGGAGACGCCGCCGGACGATCCGTCACCTGCGCCTTCCGCCCGCGGTTGGCCATCAGATGCCGCAACTTTTCCGCCACGTCATACCCGATCGGCACCACCAATAGCGTCAGCAACAGACACAGCGTCTGCCCGCCGATAATCGTCACCGCAATCGCCGATCGCTGCGACGCGCCCGCCCCCGTCCCGATCGCCGTCGGGATCAACCCCGCGATAATCGAAAACGTGGTCATCAGAATCGGCCGCAGCCGCACCCGGTTGGCTTCAATAATTGCATCCCGCAATGGCATTCCCCGGTCCCGCAGATGGTTCATATAGTCGATCTGCAGAATCCCGTTCTTCTTCACAATGCCCAGCAGCAGCAACACGCCCAGCGCGCTGAACAGGTTCAGCGAACGGTCCGTCACAATCAACGACAGCAGCGCGAACGGAATCGACAGCGGCAGCGTCGTCAGAATGATGAACGGATGCACCAGGCTCTCAAACTGCGCCGCCAGAACCATGTACATAAACACGCTCGCCAGCCCGATCGCCAGCAGCATGTTGTTCGTCGTCTCTTCCAGCACCTTCACCTGACCCGAGAACCGTACCGAATACCCCGGCGGCAACTCCACTTCATTGAAGACTCGTGCCGCCGCCGCCGCCGCTTCGTTCAGCGACGACGTGTTCGCCACGTTCCCATAAACACCCACGCCAAACTGCCGCGCATACCGGTCAATCCGGCTCGGCCCAAGCCCGTGCTCCAGCTTGGCGATCGAATCCAGCCGGATCAGCCCGCGCGTCGCGCTCGGCACCAGCAGCCGCCCCAGCACCTCCGGATTGTCCCGTTGCGTGTTCAACAGCCGCATCATCACCGGATACTGTTCGGAGCCTTCTTTGAACGTCGAGATCTGATCCTCACCCGACATCAGCAACCGCACCGCGCCGGCGATATCGGCCACCCGCACGCCCAAGTCCGAAGCCAACTGCCGGTCAATGTTCACCTGCAACTCCGGATTGTTCAAATTCAGGTTCACTTTGATATCGGTGATCGACGGCTCTTTGATCAGCGCCTCGTTAATCTCCTTGCCGTATTTCACCAGCGTCCGCATGTCCGGTCCCAGCAGCATTGCCCGGATCGGTGCAAACGTGTCGCGCCCGCCCAGCACGTTCGGGAAGTTCACGCGCGGTCGCGCATACGCATACTCGGTCGACGCCGCCCGTACCTTGTTCCCCATCTCCAGAATCGGCGCCCGCTTCTCCGGCGGATCCAGCAGCACCGTGATGAACGCCATCGTCACGCGCTCGACGCCCATCGTCGACGATGCCGGCACCACCGCCCGAACGCCCGGAATCTTCGAATACTTCTCGGAGAGCGCCTTGGTCACCCGCTCGGTCGCCGTCAGCGAGGAGCCTTCCGGCATTTCCACGAACACACCCAACTCGCTCTGGTCTTCCTGCGGCATCCAGTCGCGCCCGATTTTCTTATACAGCGGGAACGTCGAATAGAACACCAACGCGCAAATCCCGATCAGCACCCAGCGGTGGTTCAGTGACCAAGTGAGAATCTTCGTATACGGCCCATCAAAGATCGAGTAATGATGCTCGTGCCCGGCGACCTTCTTCGCACCCTCTTTCCGCTTCAGCAGCCGCGAACTCAGCGCCGGAGTCAACGTGAACGCCACCAGCATCGAGATTAGAATCGAAATCGACATCGTCCAGCCGAACTGGTTCAGATACTTTCGGGCGTAACCGCTGATGAACGCGATCGGTACAAACACAATCACCAGCGAAAGTGTCGTCGCAATCACGGCCAGCGAAATCTCCTGCGTCGCCTGGATCGCCGCGACAATCGGCGTTTCGTCGTATTCGTCCAGGTGACGGTAGATGTTCTCAATGACGATAATCGCGTCGTCGATCACGATACCCACCGCCAGCGTCAGCCCGAGCAGGGTCATCGAGTTCAACGTGTAATCCAAAAGCCGCAGAATCGTAAACGTGGCCAGAATCGACGTCGGGATCGCGATAAAGCTGATCAGCACCGTCCGCCAGTCGCGGATGAACAGGAAAACGATAAACCCGGCCAGGAAACTCCCCAGCACCAGGTGCTCCTCCAGCGCCTCTACCGACTTGCGGATGTAGGTCGCCTGTTCCTTCACCAGCGAGATCTTCACCCCTGGCGGCAGCGTCTTATTCACTTCCTCCAGCCGGGCCAGAATCCCGTCCACTACCTTTACCGTGTTAGTGCCGATCTGCCGTCTCACCTCCAGCGTC
Source organism: uncultured Solibacteraceae bacterium (assembly GCA_964430625.1). GTDB lineage: Bacteria > Acidobacteriota > Terriglobia > Bryobacterales > Bryobacteraceae. Next base: position 69,277 of record CAYSFR010000023.1, on the reverse strand, counting down.
ACCGCCGGTTGGCCCTGGTACATGGCGAAACTTCGCCGCTCGGCAAAGGAGTCTTCCGCGTACCCTACATCTCGCACCCGGATCGGCGCGCCGCCGACATTCTTGACGATAATCGCGCCAAACTCGTCCACGTGGTCCAGCCGGCCCATCGTCCGGACCCCCATCTCCGCCGTCCCGCGCACAATGCGCCCGCCCGGCGTTTCCACGTTTTCCGTCCGCAGCGCCCGCTCCACCTCCTGGGCGCTCAGGTTATAGGCGTTTAGCTTGTCGATGTCCAAAAAGACGTTGATCTGCCGCAACTGCCCGCCGATCACGTCCATCGCGCCCACGCCGTCGATCGTCTCCAGCGCTCGCCGTACCTGCTTGTCGGCCACTTCGGTCAGTTCTCGCACCGGGCGCTGCCCGTGCACCGCCAGTGTTACGATCGCGTCGTTATCCGGATCGGACTTGGCCACCGTCGGCGGCAAGACGTTCGGTGGCAGCTTTCGCATTGCCGCCGATACCTTCTCGCGCACGTCCTCGGTCGCCGAACCGATGTCCCGCTCCAGCACAAACGTCACAATCAGCGACGCTCCGCCTTCGCTCACCATCGCCCGGATCTCTTCAATCCCGCTGACCGACGCCACCGTCTCTTCCAGCGGCAGAATGATCTGCGACACCACCTCTTCCGGGCTCGCCCCGGGGAGCCGTACTCGAACATAAACCGTTGCTGGATCCGTACGTGGGAATAGGTCGACCCCGAGGTCGAGGAAGCTGAATACGCCCAGCGTGACCAGGAACATGATCAGCATGAAGGCGAAAACCGGACGGCGAACACAGATTTCTGAAAGGGACACGAATAGCGCTCCTGATACTAAAGCTTAATGGATAAGGATGACCCCGCGCGACGGCAGGTTACCCGCGCCGCCCTGCGCGGTCGGATAAACTGAAAATTCATGGTGAAAACAGCATTTCTGTTCCCTGGTCAGGGCTCCCAGTATACCGGTATGGGTAAATCGCTCTGTGACGCCTTCCCCGCAGCCAAAGCTGTCTTTGACGAGGCCGACTCCGTCCTCGGATTCTCCCTCTCCGAACTCTGCTTCTCCGGCCCCGATGAAGAGCTCAAGAAAACGGAGAATACCCAGCCTGCGCTCCTCACCGTCAGCGTCGCCGCCTTCGCCGTCCTGACCGAAATGGGCATCCGGCCGGACTTCGTCGCCGGCCACTCGCTCGGCGAATACTCCGCCCTCGTCGCCGCCGGGTCGCTCCGCTTCGCCGATGCCGTTCGCATCGTCCGCAAACGCGGCCAGTACATGCAGCAGGCCGTCCCTGCCGGTGTAGGTGCCATGGCGGCTCTTCTCAAGCTGCCCGATGGAAAATTGGACGCCATCCTTGCCGAAGCCGCCGCCGGAGAGGTCGTCACCGCCGCCAACTTGAACTCCCCGGACCAGATCGTCATCGCCGGCCACGCCGCCGCCGTCGCCCGCGCCATGGATCTCGCCAAGGCCGCCGGCGCCAAACGCGCCATCGCCCTCCCCGTCAGTGCCCCTTTCCATTGTCCCCTCATGCGCCCGGCCCAACTGCAACTGCAGGCCGATCTCAACGCCGCACTCTTTACCAACCTCAACATCCCCCTCGTCAATAACTGGCAGGCCTGCCTCATCACCGCTGGCGCCGATGCCCGCGAAGGCCTCTATGAACAGGTCCCCAACCCCGTTCGCTGGATTGACTCCATGCGCCTGCTCATCGATCTCAACGTCACCCGATGGGTCGAAGTCGGGGCCGGCGCCGTCCTCACCGGACTCCTCCGCAACATCGATAGCTCCCAATCTTGCCAGAAGTTCGGCGAAGCCGCCGACACCGTAACCTTTTAAACGAATGGACCGGGGCTGCAACGGGCGCCGCGCCGCCGGCGTCCAACTGGCAAGTAGAACTTCTTCTCTATTCCCAATCCGGGAGAAGTTGCGGTAGCATGACAGAACTCCGGTTTACCCGGCCAGGCGAGGACGATGCGAATCTCCGTTGACGCATCCCCGCTGCTGCTCCGCAGCGCGGGGGTCAAGAACTACCTCTACCACTGGATCCACGCCCTACAGCGCACATCCACCCGGGATACCGTGTCCGCCTACCCCTTCATCGGCAACGTCGGCGAGTTGACCCATGAGTCTTCGGTCATGAACTTCTTCTCGACCGCCCCCCGCATCGCCTGGCTGCTGGCCTCCAACCGCTTCGATTTCACCCGCCGTCTGGCTGCCGGCAGGTCGCAGGTCTTCCACGTCACCAATCAGGTCCACCAGGGCGTCAAGGGCATGGCCCTCACCGCCACCGTCCACGACATGACCTGCTGGCTCACGCCGGAGTTCCACACTCCGGCAAACATCAAAGCCGACGCCCGCTTTGCCGAAAAAATCCTCACCCGCGCCGATGGCCTCATCGCCGTCAGCGAAAACACCCGGCAGGATGCGATCCGCGTCCTGAATCTCAACCCGGACAAAATTGTCGCCATCCATTCCGGGGTCCCCGATGCCTATTTCCAGGTGACCGACACGGAGGCACTTCGCGTACGGTCGCAGCTGAAGCTGGCTAAACCGTTCATTCTGCACATCGGAACGGTGGAGCCTCGAAAGAATCTCGACGCCCTGATGGATGCCTATCTGCTCCTGCCGGAGTCGGTCCGCAAGGACGTAGACTTGGTCTTTGCCGGCCCCATGGGGTGGGCTGCCTCCACCACCGCCCAGCGCATCCTCTCCGGTCTTCCCGGCGTCCGCTACCTCGGCTACGTGCCGGAGTCGGATCTGCCCGGCCTCACCCGCGCCGCCGCCGTTTTCGCCTATCCGTCCCTGTATGAGGGCTTTGGCTTCCCGGTTGCCCAAGCCATGGCCGCCGGCGTTCCTGTCCTCACGTCCAATAACTCCTGCCTGCCCGAAATCAGCGGCGCCGGCGCCATCCATGCCGATCCCCGTAGTCCCGCCGCCATTAGCGCAGGACTCGATCAGTTGCTCGTCTCCCCCTCGAAAGCCGCCGAAGTAGCCGCCGCCGGCCGTAGCAAGGCCCAAGCCTACCGCTGGGACCTCTGCGCCCAGCGATCCTGGCAGTTCTTCCAACAGTTCGCGTGAGCGAACGGTCCCAGCGCCTCGATTCCATTGACCTCCTCCGCGGGGTTGTCATCCTCTTGATGGCTCTCGACCATACCCGGGACTTCTTCGGCGACCTCCGCACCGACCCCATGGATCCGGCCAAAACCTGGCCCGCTCTCTTCCTCACCCGCTGGATCTCCCATTTCTGCGCCCCGGTCTTCGTCTTCCTCGCCGGCACCAGCGCCTGGCTCCAGGCCCGCCGCAAAAGCCCCGTGGAGTTGACCTATTTCCTTATTTCTCGTGGACTTTGGCTGGTTTTCCTCGAATTGACTTGGGTTCGCTGCCTGGGCTGGTTTTTCAACTTCAACTACCACTTCAGTGTGGGCCAGGTGATCTGGGCGATCGGCTGGTCCATGGTGGCCTTGGGGGTGGCGGTCCGCTTCCAACTCTCGCCGCGGATCGCCGGAGCCCTCGGCGTGGCGGTCATTTTCCTGCATAACCTGACCGATAGCTGGAAGGCGGAGCAGTTCGGCCCCTTCTGGTGGGTGTGGCGGGTATTGCACGACCGCAAGAACATGGAGATCGCGCCCGGTTACGTATTTTTCCCGCAGTACCCGTTGCTGCCGTGGATGGCCATCCTGTTTGCCGGCTACGGGTTCGGGATGGTGTACGCAATGGAGGCGGAAGCCCGCCGCCGCCGCATCGCCCAGTTGGGCGCCGTCGCCGTGTTGCTCTTTGTCGCCATCCGCGCCGCGGGTGCGTATGGGGATCCGCGACCGTGGACCGGCGGGGTCTACAACTTCCTGAATGTCGCCAAGTACCCCCCGTCGCTGCTGTTCATTCTGATGACGCTGGGCCCGGCGTTGCTGCTGCTCAGCCGCCTGCCGGATACGATGGCCGGCTTCGGCAGACGGATCGTGATGTTCGGGCGCGTACCCTTGTTCTTTTACTTGATCCATTTACCTCTAATTCACGGAGCCGCAGTGCTTTACGCGTTGGCATCATGGGGTTCGGCCGACTGGCTGACCGACGCCCCCGGCTGGGGCCGCACGCCGAAACCGGACGACTACGGTTTTGCCCTCCCGGGCGTCTACGCCATCTGGCTCACGGTGCTGGTGGCGACCTACCCGTTGTGTGTCTGGTTCACCCGCAAGAAGCGGGAGAGCAACGCCATCTGGCTGCGCTACCTCTAACGATCCGCGCCCCATCCCCGCCGCGCTGCTCGCCGCGGCCCGGACTGCCCCTATCGAAATCATCGGTTTTGGTTCGGGAAAACTTTAGGGCCACCCGTTTGCGGTATTTCTAGAAGGGTGCCCCGTGTAATCTCTTCTCTCGATGAACTGCAGTCGCTGGCTGGCGGACCCGTCGTCGCCGTCAGTCCATGGATCCCCGTCGACCAAAGCAGGATCGACTCTTTTGCCGCCGTCTCCGGCGACCGGCAGTGGATTCACGTCGACGCCGAGCGCGCCAGGGGGGAGGGTCCCTGGGGTACTACCATCGCCCATGGGTTCCTCACTCTCAGCCTGATCTCCCGTATGGCAGCAGAAGCTGTTTCTATTCAGCTAGATCAATCTGCAACCATAAACTATGGCTTGAATAAAGTGCGCTTCCCGGCCCCGGTCCGTTCCGGCTCTCGCGTGCGCGGCCACTTCGCACTCCTGGGCTGTGGCGCCCGTCCCGGCGGGGTGGAAATCGTCTGGCAGGTCACCGTCGAATGCGAAGGAGAGGCGAAACCCGTCTGCGTTGCCGAGTGGGTCCTTCGGTACATGGCGGGTAGCGCCGCCTGAGTACCCCCAGACGTGGGGGGAGCCAATACCCCTCTAAGACCTTAAGCCTCACCCCTTCAGCGGTCTATGCCATATCGGGTTAAGTACTGTACAACTGTAAACGAAGCACAAACGTAAAACAGTACTAGCCTGGGGGGAGCGAGAATGGAACCGTTGGAACAGAGTGGTTTTTTTCCGGAGGGGTGTGACTCTACAGGGGAAGATTGTATGGGTTGCGTTCGGAGGACGGCGGAAGCGACACGGGCATTGACCGGGTCGCCGACGGCGGAATGGGCCGCGGCGGTGTTTCATCAGATGTACACCCATTCGGCCTGCCGGCAGATGGAGCACACCTTCGTGTGGGCCTGCGGCGTCCCGTTGGTGCAAATCGCCGTGGCGGCCGCCTAAGGGGCTGGAGATTTTCTTAAGCGGCAGATAAATAAGGTATTTATTGTCTCCATCGAGAGCCGGAAGCGCGTCCGGAATCGGTCCCGGCGGATGTTTTTCCGCCTTCGACGACACCTTGTTTACGGAAGTTGAAACCTTTCTGTGGTTCCATCCGTAACACTGTGTGAGGAGATGTACCCAATGTTATCTACTGCCATGGCAATTCCCGAGTTCACTGGCTCCCTCCACCTGACCAAGAAGGAAGCGGAGCTGCTCCAACTGCTTCGCGAGCATGCCGGTCAGTGCCTGTCTCGAGATTATCTACTTAGTACTATCTGGGGGTACACGGGCGGTGTGCGGACTCGCACCCTGGACGTGCATATCCAGCGGCTTCGCCGCAAGGTGAAGCTGTTCAATCTCGGGGGGGAGATCCAGACGATTCTCCGCCACGGGTATTGCTGGGTGACACGCTCGTAGAGTGTCAGTAGTGCAAATTTCGGCGCAAAAAACGCGGCAAAATGCCGCGTTTTTTGCGTCTTTAGGGGTGTTTTTGGTGCGTTTTTGCGTGTTTTTTGCACTACCCTGCGCGCAATTTGCCCCGGGTAAAATGCGTTAGCAGCACTTGGCGCGCTGGTACTTGGCCTTGAAGTGCTCGGTCTGAAAACGGCGGTACTCGCCGGGGGAGTCCGGACGGGAATGGACTCTCAGATGGCGGTGGTAGGCGTTTTCGTCGGCGAGTTCGCGGAGGATGGCGAGAATCGTGCGGCCGAACTTGCGGAGGGCTGCCATGGCTAGATCTCCTCGGCGGCCAGCGTGCTGGCCACAAACGGCGATTCGGTGCTCTTCGACTCCCTGGTACCGTTCAGAATGCCGTACCACTGGCGAACCGAGTCGATCAGGATAGTCGAGACCAGAACCAGGAACAACCCGCAGACGAAGGCGTCCAGGTAGTTGTTGAAAATAAGGGTCTTCGTCGCCTCGGTTTGGGTGGGAAGCTTTTCCAGGGCCTCGGCGGCGGCGAGGAAGCCGATCCGCGGCTGGGGGGAGAAGATCTTCATCAGGGCGGAAGTGAAGGTCACCGTGCCGAGCCAGAGCATGGGGAGGATGGTAATCCAGAGGTACTTCTTGCCGTGCATTTTGATGAGCACGGTGGTGCCGAGGCAGAGGGCGATGATGGCCAGCAGCTGGTTGGCAATGCCGAACAGCGGCCAGAGGGAGTTAATGCCGCCCAGCGGGTCGGTAACGCCCTGGTAGAGGAAGAAACCCCAGCTCAAGACGATGGCGGCGGAGGTTCCGATGACCCCAGGCCACCAACTGGTGCGGCCGAGCGGCTTGTAGAAGTGGCCGAGGAGGTCCTGGAGCATGAAGCGGCCGACGCGGGTGCCGGCGTCGATGACGGTGAGGATGAAGAGGGCCTCAAACATGATGGCGAAGTGGTACCAGAAGGCGAGGAGGCGTTCGTCGCCGCCGCCCTTGGCGAAGATGTGGGCCATGCCGAGTGCCAACGATGGCGCGCCGCCGGTGCGATAGAAGAGGGTCTCTTCGCCGACGGATTTGGCGAGTTGGGCCATTTGATCGGCAGTGACCGGGAAGCCCCAGGCGGAGATGGTGGCAACGGCTTTTTCGGCGGTGGCGCCGACGACGCCGGCGGGGGAGTTGACGGCGAAGTAGACGCCGGGGTCGAGGACGCAGGCGCTGACGACGGCCATGATGGCGACGAAGCTTTCCAGCAGCATGGAGCCGTAGCCGACCGGGAGGGCGTGGGACTCCTTGGCGACCATTTTTGGGGTGGTGCCGGAGGAGATGAGGGAGTGGAAGCCGCTGATGGCGCCGCAGGCGATGGTGATGAAGCAGAAGGGGAAGACGTCGCCGGCGAAGACGGGGCCGGTGCCGTCGATGAAGCGGGTGAGGGCGGGCATCTGTAGTTGGGGTTGGACGATGAGGATGCCGACGCCCAGGAGGATGACGACGCCGAGTTTGACGAAGGTGCTCAGATAATCCCGAGGGGCGAGGAGCAGCCAGACGGGGAGGGCGCTGGCGGCGAAGCCGTAGACGATGACGCAGAGGGCGAGGGTGGTGCCGGTGAGGGTGAACCAGGGAGCGAAGGTGGACGAGTGGGCGACCCATTCGCCGCCGAAGATGGATGCGAGGACGAGGAGGAAGCCGACGACGGAGATTTCCAGGACCTTGCCGGGGCGGAAGTAGCGGAGGTAGAGGCCCATGAAAACGGCGATAGGCATGGTGGCGGCGATGGTAAAGGTGCCCCAGGGGGAGCCCTTGAGGGCGTTGACGACGACGAGGGCGACGACGGCGAGGAGGATGATCATGATGAGGAGAACGGTGACGAGGGCGGTGAAGCCGCCGACCTTGCCGATCTCTTCGCGGGCCATTTGGCCGAGCGATTTGCCGTCTCTACGGATGGAGCAGAAGAGGATGACGAAGTCCTGGACGCAGCCGCCGAGGACGGCGCCGATGATGATCCAGAGGGTACCGGGGAGGTAGCCGAACTGCGCGGCGAGGGTGGGTCCGACGAGGGGGCCGGGGCCGGCGATGGCGGCGAAGTGGTGGCCGAAGACGATCCATTTATTGGTGGGTTCGTAGTCGTGGCCATTGCGGAGGCGTTCGGCGGGGGTGGCGCGTTTGTCATCGAGGGCCATGACTTTGGCGGCGATCCAGGAGGCGTAGACGCGGTAGGCGAAGATGTAGACGCAGACCGAGGCGATGACGAGCCACATGGAGTTGACCGGTTCGCCGCGGTTGATGGCGATACCGGCGAGGGCGAGGGCGCCGGTGATACCGAATCCTGCTGAAATGAGGTGTTTCATGGGGTAGGCGGAATTCTGCATTGTACCGTGCGGAGGGCGGGGGTTTGCGGTGAGCGGGGATTGTTCCAGTATTGAGGCGGAGGCTGGTTGAGACGATTTTCGGGTTCTCCTCACGGCGAGCGCGGTGCCGATGGCAGGGCTGGTTGCCCTGGCCTCGCGAACAACGCGAAAAGTGGTGGGTGACGAGACCAAACTGGAGGTCCGATCCGACTTCGAACTGCGCGAGATAGGGGGGCGCCGTTGGCACGTTCCTGCGAGGCGAAAATGGGGGAGTCGCCGACCGGGAGTTTACCTGTAGCAAAGGCTTTCCTCTGACGGTAGTCCTGTTCGAGCAACGGAAAAAGGCGCGAACTAGCGGTCTTATCCGAAGGGATGTTCGTAGTAGACTGTGGGCAGAGTCGCAATGGTCAGTCGAGAGGCACTTCACGAACTAGTTGAATCTCTTCCTGAGGCGGAAATCGCCATCGCAGAGCGCTTCCTGACTATCCTCTCGAAAGAACCTATTGGTCCAGAGTTTGCCGACTCCATCCGCCGTGGGCTGGCACAGGCTGATGCGGGTGACACCGTCGTGTGCCGGGATTACGCGGAGATGGTCGAGAAACTTCTCGACTAGTTCCAAGGTGTACGGTTTCCATTTACGGTTGAAGCTCGAAGGCAATTGCGGTCGATTGAGCGCACGGTTGCATTGCGTATCCTTGAGAGTCTTTCCCGGTTCGGCGAGTCTGGTGCCGGCGATGTGTCCCCACTCCACGGCGAATGGCAGGGGTGTTTCCGCCTACGGTGCGGCGATCCTCGGGTGATTTTTCGGCGGATTCAGGATGGACTTGAGATTATCGCGGTTGGCCATCGATCCGAGATCTACAAGTAGACTCAACCGTTCCGAACCCGATGGGACGGCTTCCGGCGAAACGGCGGGACTCGTCAGGGCAGATTGAGCTGCACCGACATGAGGTCGCCATCGGTTTGTTGGATAGGGGCGGAGTGGTGATAGGGGCGGCGAGGTCCTCGCGGGCGGAGGCGATCAGGCGGCGGGGCTGCGCTTGCTGGTGAACTGCCTGGGTTTGCCGTCCGGTTGGCTATTGGGGGCGAGGCGCCGGAGGAAGAGTTCGGAGGACGCGGCGTCGAGGGCGATGAAGCGGTGGCCCTTGCGGGAGAGCGTTTCGATGAAGCGGGAGTTGTCGGCGGAGCGGAGTTCGCCGAGGGCAGGGTTGGGCTATGCTTTCCTTGCTGCTGGACTGACGGTTTCCGAGTACCGATTCCAGACACCGGACCATGAGATTACGAGGCGGGTGAGGATGCGGAGAGAGGCGCCGGGGCGGGTGTGGCGACGGCGCCGGTTGCGGTGATTGAATGGCGGTGCACGATGAGGGATTTCGATTGAGCGGGTGGGCGGGGCTGGGGCTGTGGAAAAGCGGGAATAATTATTGGGCGAAGTGTTTGTAAGCCGTTGATTCAAAGACACATAAAATTGGGGTCAGGTGCACCCGGTCCCATTTTTGAGGGCTTGGGTGGGGAGGGTGGAGGCGGCGCGGCGGGCGGGGAGCCAACAGGCGGCCAGGGCGGCGGCGCCTAATAGAACCGGCACCGCTAGAAATGCCGCCGGACTTGCGATCGCCATGCCGAGGAAGGCTTGCTCCATCGCTCCCGCCGCCGCGATTCCAACTGCCATTCCGATCCCGATCCCCGTTCCGGCCATCCAGGCGCCCTGGCGGAGTACGAGCGCCATGATCGACGAGGGGGCCGCTCCTATCGCCATGCGGATGCCAATCTCCTTCGTGCGACGGCTGACGGCATAAGACATGGTTCCGTAGAGGCCCACCAGCGCCAGGGTCAGGCCGAGCAGGCCGAGCGCTAAGACCGTGTTCACGAGCAGATTCACGATGCTCACCGAGCGAAGATTGTGATAGTCCGCCATGGTCCGGAGTCCGAAGATGGGGATGGCCGGGGCGAGTTCGTGGATCAGTTGCCGGATAGGGGTGGCGAGGGTGGCCGCGCCGGTCGCCGTTTGGGTCAACAGGACCATGCGAAGCGATTCTTCCTGGCGGAACGGGAAGTAGACCGCCGGGGTGGGTGCTTCGCCGACAAAGATGTACTTGATGCGGCGGGCGACTCCGACGATTTCGACGTTGCGGCCGGCGTGGCGGAAGGTTTTGCCCAAGGCGGACTGGCCGGGCCAGAAGCGCTCGGCGAAGAGGTCGTTGACGATGGCGACTCGCGGCGCGGAGGCATCGTCGCGACGGGTGAAGGGGCGGCCGGAGAGGATGGGGATGCCGGCGGTTTCGAAGTAGTCCTCGCTGACGGCGGTTTCAAAGACACTGACGTCGTGCTGGCCCTGCGGGGGGACGAAGCCTTCGGGGGCGACGCGGGCGAAGCGGATGAAGTCGTTGGCGGTGGGGACGGTGGAGGCGAGGGCGGCGGAGCGGACACCGGGGATTTCGCGGGCGCGGAGGAGGAGGCGGTTATAGAACTCGGCGGCTCCGGCGCCGAGCGAACGGGGATCCATGCCGGTGAGCAGGAGGTTGTCGATGCGGAAGCCGGGATCCTTGAGGAGGGTGGTGCGCATGCCGCTGACCATCATGGCGGCGGCGATGAGGAGGACGCAGGAGACGGCGACCTGGAGGGTGACAAGGGCGCCGCGGCCCCAGAGGCTGGCGGGAGTGGACTCGGTTCCCTTGAGGCCGGTGACGAGGTCGGGGCGGATGCCGCGCCAGGCGGGGAGGAAGCCGAAGAGGAGGGCGCTGGCGAGGGAGAGGGCGAGGCTGAAGGCGAGGACCGGGAGGTCGATGGAGATGTCGAGGTCGATGGGGAAGTTGGTGGGCGGTTGGATGGTATTGAAGGCGCGGGTGGCAAAAGATGCGAACAGGAGACCGACGGCGCCGCCGGCGAGGGAGAGGAGGAGGCTTTCGGTGAGCATTTCGCGGAGCAGTCGGGAACGGCTGGCGCCGATGGCGAGGCGGATGGCGACATCGCGGGCGCGGGTCTGGCCGCGGACGAGGAGGAGATTGGCGACGTTGACACAGGCGATGACGAGGACCAGGAAGGTGGTGGCAAGGAGGGAGCCCATGAGGAGGGCGTCGGGCGGGGAGTCATCGACGCGCTGTTGGAACTCGGTGCGGACGCGGGCGGAGCGGCCCTGATTGGTGGCGGGAAACTCCTTTTCGAGGTTGCGGGTGAGGGCGGCGATTTCGGTGTTGGCCTGGGCCTGGGAGACGCCGGGGCGGAGGCGGCCGCGGACGGTGAGGGGGCGGGTGTCGTGGCGGTTGGGGATGGCGTCCTTGGGGTTGGGGGTGAGGGCGGGCGACATCATGATGGGGAGGAAGAGCGAGGTGCGGAGCATGTTCTGGAGGCCGTCGAAGCCGGGGGCGGCGACGCCGATGACGGTGAGTTCGACGCTATTGAGTTGGATGCGGCGGCCGAGGATGGCGGGGTCCGACTGGAAGGCGTCGGTCCAGAGGTTGTGGGAGATGACGACGACGGGGTTGCGGCCGGGGGCTTCGTCTTCGTCGGGCCGGAAGGCGCGGCCGAGGGCGATGGGGACGCCGAGGACATCAAAGTAGTTGGCCGAGACGTAGGAGGCCATTTTGAGTTGGGGGACATCGGCGGGGCGTGGGGCGAAGGAGAGGAGGGCGTCACTGGAGGCGAGGAGGGATTGGAAGGATTGGGAGTGCTGGCGGAGTTGGAGGAAGTCGGGGTGGGAGATGCCGCGGGGACCGTCGTCGCCGATGCGGGTACCCTGGACGATGAGGAGTTCGGACGGGGCGGTGACGGGGAGAGGGCGGAGGAGGAGGGCGTGGGCGAGGGAGAAGATGGCGGAGTTGGCGCCGATGCCGAGGGCGAGGGAGAGAACGGCGACGGCGGTGAAGCCGGGGTTTTTGCGGAGTCCGCGGAGTGCGTATTTGACGTCCTGATGGAGCATGGCGAGGTGTTCCTTGGGGGCGGTTTTGCAGGTATCGATGACGACTTCGGCGAGGAGGCGATGGAGGGGCTCGCGGCGGCTGCGCTGGTGAAAGAGTTCTTCCATCTCCGGGCCCCATTCGGCGCGGAAGTCTTCGGGGTAGAGGCCGAGGAGGCGGCGGAAGAGGCGGCTAGGATTGTTGCGGGGCGAGGCCGTTGGAACGGGCATAGCGCAGGGTCTCCTCCATGCGGGCAGCTTCGGCGCGGGCGGTGCGCTGGCCGAGCGGGGTGACGCGGTAGCAGCGGCGGCGTTCGTCTTCGCCGGGTTTGCGGGGGGCTTCGTGGATGAGGCCGAGTTCGAGCATGCGCTTGATGGAGCCGTAGAGGGTGCCGGGGCTGAGGCGGAGTTTACCGGAGGTGCGTTCCTCGACGTCCTGCATGATGGCGTAGCCGTGGGCGTCGCCGGCGGCGAGGGCGACGAGGATTTGGAAGAAGGGAGCGGGGAGAGGGAGGAGGGAGTGGGCGTCGCTATCTTGCATTTCAATATAATGATTCTCAATATAGTGATTGTCAAGGGTGGGTAGGGGATTTCCGGGGCGGAGGCGGAAAATTGATTTCCTAGAGGCGGGTTAACCAATAGAAAACAAGACACTTAAAATTGGGGTCAGGTGCACCCGACACCAATTTTGAAATTGTGTTAGAACGGTTCGGATGAAAGCGCGAATCCTTTTTCTACTTGCTGGGGTGGGGCTTTTGGCTGAGGAGCTGCCGATTGTCTCGGGCGTTGAGTTTCAGCCGTTCGCGGCACAGGTCGCCCGCGTCGTGCAGGCGCTGGAGATCATCGGGGAACCGATGGCGAAACAGGACGCCGCCGCGCTCCAGAAACTCATCGCCGCTCCCGGCGGCGGGGCGGCGCAAGTGGAGGCCATGCAGCGCATCCTCGACAAGCATGCGCTCATTGGGATCGAGATCAACCCGGAGAGCCGGGTGAAGGCTCAACAAGGACCGGCGGCGGCACGGCTGATGGAACAGGGATGGCGCGCGTTTCTGGTGAAGGTCGCCAATCAGGCGGGAATTACCGCCGTGCTGGCGGTGGAGAGCCCGAATTCGGGACAGCTCGCCAACACGTCGGCCGGGGCTGTGGGGCGGCGGTGGATCGACCACGCCATGTTCAACAAGCAGCCGATGAAACCGCACCTTTCGGGATTGGAAGTGGAGTACCGGATCCTTCAGCTCTATTCGAAAGACGCGGGGAAACGGGAGGCGAAGCTTATTTTTGACGTCGGGCAGGGGACGCAGGACCTGGGCTTCCGCTCCGAGGTGGACATTCTGTTTACGGCGGCGCCGGCGGCGAAGGTCGTTTTCCGGGTGAAGGATGTCGACGGGAAGCCGACGACGGCGAGTTTTCTGATTCGGGATGAGCAGGGGCGGGTGCATCCGCCGCAGACCAAGCGGCTCAACGGGGACTTCTTCTTCCACCCGCAGGTCTACCGGGCCGATGGGGAACATGTGATGCTGCCGCCGGGCTCCTATACGGTTCAGTATGGGCGGGGTCCGGAGTATCTGTCGAAGTCGCGGAAGTTTGCGATTACTTCGACGGCGCAGCAGGAGCTGTCGTTCTCGCTGGAGCGGTGGATCGATCCGGCGAAGTTAGGCTGGTTTTCGGGCGATCACCATATTCATGCGGCCGGGTGCGCGCACTATGAGCGGCCGACCGAGGGGGTGTATCCGCAGGATATGATGCGGCATGTTACCGGAGAGGACCTGAAGATAGGCTCCGTACTTACGTGGGGGCCGGGGTGGTATTTCCAGAAGACCTTCTTCGAGGGGAAAGATAACGCCGTTTCGACGCTGGATAACCGGATCCGGTATGACGTGGAGGTCTCCGGGCATCCGTCGAGCCATACGGGGCATATTGTGCTGCTGGGTTTGAAGGAACAGGACTATCCGGGAACGCAGCGGATTGAAGACTGGCCGACGTGGGGTCTGCCGATTATGCAGTGGGCGAAGAAGCAGGGCGCGGTAACGGGGTATGCGCATTCCGGCTGGGGGTTGCAGATCGCCGATACGAAGCTGCCCTCCAAAGAGTTGCCGCCGTTTGACGGGATTGGGGCGAATGAGTTTGTGGTGACGGTAACCCGGGGGCTGACCGATTTTATCTCGACGGTGGACACTCCCTATCATTGGGAGCTGAACATCTGGTACCACACGCTGAACGCCGGCTATAAGTCGCGTATCTCCGGGGAGACGGATTTTCCGTGTATCTATGGCGAGAAAGTGGGGCTGGGACGGAGTTATGTCCGGCAGGCGAAGCTGGATTACGGGGACTGGGTGTTCGGGTTGCGGGACGGGCGGAACTATGTTTCCGACGGGAAGAGCCATTTACTCGACTTCAAGGTGAACAACGTGGCGATGGGGGAAGGGGATTCGACGGTGAAGCTGGGGGCGCCGGGGACGGTGAAGGTGACGGCAAAGGTGGCGGCGCTGTTGGGCGAGACGCCCGACGAGCAGATCCGGAAGCGGCGGTTGGACCAGAAGCCGTATTGGGAACTGGAACGGGCGCGGATGGGGAACACGCGGAAGGTGCCGCTGGAGGTGCTGGTGAACGGCAATGTGGTGGCGACGCGGGAGATTGTGGCGGACGGGACGATGCGGGATGTGGCCTTTGACGTAAAGATCGACAAGAGCGCGTGGGTGGCGCTGCGGGTGTTGCCGTCGTCGCACACGAATCCGGTGTGGGTGACGGTGGCCGATCAGCCGATCCGGGTGAAGGAGAGCATCGAGTGGTGCCTGGCGGCGGTGGAGAAGTGCTTTAACCAGAAGATCGGGCGGATCCGGTTGACCGAGCAGGGGGAGATGAAGCGGGCTTATGACGAGGCCAAGGGCGTCTATCAGGGGCTGCTGCGGGAGGCTCGCTAGAGGAGCGGAGTGGGCCTCGGTTTGAGGGATAGACCGAGGCAGAGATTGCAGAAGAGCATGGGGAAGAAGGGGAAGGGGAAGGCGGACCTCTTCTCCACGGTGAAGTAGGGGGCGAGTTCGGCTTCAATCTCGTGGGGGAGGTTGATGTGCTCGCGTTTGTAGAACCAGGAGTAGTCGCCGCCGAACTTCTTTTTGTACTCGCGTTCGGCGGAGATTTTGCGGGCGATGGTGTAGGCGAGGCTGCCTTCGGTGGGGATGACGACGAGGAACTGGCCGCTTTGTTTGTTGAGCAGGCGATAGGCTTCGCGGATGGCGCCGGGGAGGTTGGGGAGGTGTTCGAGGACGTGGACGGCGATGACGCGGTCGATGGAGGCTTCCGGGAAGGGGAGTTGCTGCTGGCAATCGCCGACGGCGACATTGACGCGGGGGAAGTTCTTGCGAATCTCGGCGGCCATGTTCTCGCGGAGTTCGAGGGCGTGGTAGTTTTTCTCCTGTTCCGGGGAGAGGGTTTCGTAGCGGATATGTTCGCCAAGTCCGGCGCCGATTTCGAGGGTGGAGGTAAAGCCGGGGCGGGAGTGCTGGACGGGGAATTTGTGGTTGAAGCCCTCGATGATGCCGTACCAGGCGCCGGGGAGGCGGTCATGCCAGTGCTTCATGAACTCATCGGAGATACGGCGTTGTTCGGGGGTAAGCGGGGGGAGGACCTTGGGCCATTTGGCGGCTGCAGACATTGTCCATCAGTATAACCGGGGTTGCGAGGAGGGCAGGTTTGACTATGATGGAAATGTGAGGGTTCGAACGCGAAGGTATCGATGGTCTATCGCGGCGTAGTGGCGGTAGTCTCGGTTTTGAACGGACGCAAAGTAGTGGGAGAGGGACTCCGGTTTATCCCACTGATGCAGGGCGACACGCTGCTGGCGGAGGGTAACCGCCGATTACGGGTGACGCGGGCGCGGAAGGGTGAGGTATCGCCGGAGGTGCTGGAGAGGAACTTAGAGAGTTTCGCCGGCCGCGTGGTGGCGGCCGACGCAACGGAGTTCGATGACGAGTGGCTGTACGGGTGTGTGGATATGGCCCGGTACCAGACGTAGGGACTACTTCAAAGTCTTGAGGTAGGCGAGGACGGCTTCGGCATGCTCATTGGAGTACTTATACATGGGCATGGGCGGGCCGGCGGGTTTGCCGGAGGGGGTAAGTCCGGTCTGGAGGTATTTCAGCATGGCGCCTTCGCCCCACTTGGTCCAGAGTTTGCCGGTGGGGGTCAGGTCGGGGGAGGATTTATGCCAGTGGGCGGGGGGCGTGCCGATGGGCTGGATGTCCATGACGGTGCCTTTCATCCATTTGGACTTATCGAGCTCCCCGGTGGCGGTTTTGGGGGTATGGCAGCCGGCGCACTGGCCGATGCTTTCGACCAGGTAGCGGCCGAGTTCCACTTGTTTTTGATTGCTTTGGGCGCAGGCGGGGAGGGCGAGCGCGGCAAGGGCAATGGCGATGCGCAGGTACATAGAGTCCATGCTACTCCGAGCGGAGGGATTCGAGCAAAGGAGAGCGGTTGGCGGCGCGGGTGGCGATCCAGGTGGCGAGGAGGCCGACGGAGGCGACGGTGAGCAGGAGGATGGCAAGAGAGGCGATGGGGAGGGTATGGGCGCGTTGGGCGAGGGCGGGGCTGACGGCGAGGAGGGCGCAGGCGGCACCGATGGCGAGGCCGGCGGTGAGCAGAGCGGCATTTTCGAGGAAGATGACGATCATGACTTCGTTGGCGGTGTAGCCGACGGCGCGGAGGAGGGCGAGTTCGCGGCGGCGTTCGAGGACGTTGCGGAGGAGGACGGCGGCGAGGCCGGCGGTGCCGATGAGGAGGCCGAGGGCGCCGAGGGCCTGGAAGGTGGAGAGGTAGGTATTTTCGACGCGGTGGAACTGCGCGAGGCGGTCGCCGGCGGGGGTGACGTCGAAGCCGGAGTCAGAGAGGGCCTCTTCCAGGGTGGTAGTGACCATGCCCCACATGGCTTCGGGAGCGTCGATGAGGAAGAGGCGGTGGCCTTGCTCTTCGGGGAAGACGCGGAGGAAGTGTTCTTCGGCGACGAGGATTTCGCTTTGGAAGAGGCTGCCGGAGAGGGTACCGACAACCTGGAGGCGGAGGGGTTCGACGCCGTGGGGGATTTCGATGGTATCGCCGACGGATTTGTGGAGGACGTATTGGAGGGTATTGGCGTCGACGATGGCGGGGACGGCGCCATTGGGAAGTTGGGAGGCGAGGAGGGTCCAGGCGTTCTCCGGGGAGAAGCGGAAGCGGTTTTCGGCGCGGAAGGCGGGGGGGACGCCGACGATCTTGGGGCGGGTGGGCTGATAGAGGTTAAGGCAGCTGACATCTTCGCCGGGGCGGACGCGGAAGGGGGAGACGGTCATGCCTTTGATGGCGTCCTCGTTGATGTTGAGGGCGGCGCGGCCATCCTTCGAGTTCAGGTTCTGGTAGATGGGCCACTGGGATTCGGCGAGGAGGGGGAAGCCGCCGGTGGAGGATTGTTTGCCTGCGTCGAAGTGGCCGGGGCCTTGGCGGAAGGCTTCCAGAGCGACGAGGAGGAATACGGCGAGGGCGATGAGGAGGATGGTGAGGAAGCTGCGGCCGGGTTGCTGGGCGGCGGAGGCGAGGGCGAGATCGGGGAGGGACTGAACGGGTTGGAGGCGGGGGCTTTCGAGCCAGAGGCGGCAATAGAGGGCGCCGCCGGTGAGGAGGCAGAAGCCGGCGCCGAAGAAGCCGGCTTCCGCGGGGATTTGGCCGAGGGCACTGGTGATGACGAGGGCGGCGCCGGTGAGGAGGAGGACGAGGGCGGCCATGCGGAGCCACGCGGGGGTGCGGGTGATGGATTCGGGGCGTGCGCCAGAGAGGAGTTGGCGGGGGGACATGTGGCGGAGGCGGCGGAGGCTGAGGGCGATGATGATGACGGCGATGACGACGCCCTGGAAGATGGCGGCGGTGAAGGGGGCGGGGGCGAAGTGGAGGTAGATGCCGGTGGTACCGATGGCGTCGACCCACCAGGTACGGAGGGCGTAGAGGATGAAGTAGGAGTAAGCGATGCCGCCGAGGGTGCCGATGAGGGCGCCGGCGGTGCCGAGGAGGATGCCTTCGCGGAAGAAGACGTGGCGGACGGCGCCGCGGTCGAAGCCGAGGGCCTGGTAGAGGCCGATTTCGCGGAGTCGCTGTTCGACGCCGAGGCGGAAGAAGAGGGCGGTGAGCAGGAGGGCGGAGACGAGGAGGAAGAAGCTGAAGTAGCCGAAGTATTCGCCGAAGTCGGTGGTGCCGCGGGAGGCGTCGTCGGCCTGCTGGCGGGGGAGGAGGAGGGAGATGCCGTCGCGAGGGAGGTCGGTGGAGGGGGTGAGGTTGAGGGTGGGGAGGGAGTTGCCGTCGGGGGAGTAGAAACGGATGGCGGTGACTTTACCGAAGCGGGTTTTCCAGAGTTTCTGGCCTTCGGCGAGGTTGACGGCGGCTTTGGGAGTGGTGCGGTAGTTATCCCAGTAGGTTTCGTCCTGGGGGCGGACTTTGTTGAGATCGAGGGGGAAGGGCGGGTCCCAATCGGAGAAGTTTTCGGTATCGGAGATGCCGGGATATTCGGGGGCCATTTGGCGATCGCCGAGGATTTCGCGGGGCTGGACACCGTTGACGATGAGGGTAGTGGACTCGGTGAGGAGGCGGCCCTCCTGTTTCCAGAGGTAGTAATCGAGGGTGATGGCATCGCCGAGATTGGCCTGGAGTTGGGCGGCGGCCCAGTCGTTGAGGACGATGGTGCCTTCGGGGACGCCTTCGCGGGCGATGACGAGGGAATAGGGGACGCTGGCGTTGGGGGTACGGATGGCGTTGGCCATGTACATGAGGAAGACTTCGGGGCGGAGGCCGTCTTTTTTGGCGGTGGCGAGGGCGCGTTCGACCTGGTCATCGCGAAGGAGGCCGGAGGGGCTTTCCAGCTGGATGCAGCGGCAGGCGGCGGGGCGGGTGATCCGGAGGCCGACGTCTTCGAGGCGGAGGTGACCGAGGAGTTGGAGGTCGGTGCGGAGTTCGTCGGGGAGGAGGAGGAGGTTGGCGCGTTTTTCGAGGGTGAGTTCTTTTTGGAGGGTATCGAGGCGGACGAAGGCGGCGCGGACGGTGCCCTGGCGGGGTTGGAGGGTGAAGCCGCCGATACCGGAATCAGGGAGGGCGGATTTGAAGCGGAAACGGGTGGTGCGGACGGACTGTTCCTTGCGGGCGTGGAGGGATTCCTGGGGGATTTCGGAGGGTTTCTCGATGCGGAGGAGGATGCCTTCACCGTGTTGGGCGTTGAATTCATCGGCGAGGGGCTGGCTGAATACGATGTCGCGTTCGGAGGAGAGGGGGTTGGGGAGTTTGTGGAGGTCCCAGAAGCGCTGGTCGACGCCGTAGACGAGGACTTTGGAGGCGGAGCGGTTGGTGCCCTGGTGTTTGAGGACGGATTCGAAGAAGAGGACGGGGGCGGAGTAGGGGCCGGTACGGAGGGCGAGGGCTTCGGTGAAAGGTTGGGCGGCGACGATGGCGGTGCCGGTGTTGCCGAGGCGGCCGGTGGCGATTTCGCGGAGGCTTTCGCGGACAGATTCGCCGACGAGGGCGGAGCCGACAAGGGTGGCGGTGGCGATGGCGAGGCCAGCGACGACGGCGGCGTTGGTGCGCCAGTAGTGGCGAAGGCTGCGCTCGGTCAGGTCGCGCTTGGTCATGGGATCAGGCCGTGCGCTCCAGGCGGCGCCCATGCATGGCGAATTGGAGGGGGAGTTCGGCTGCGATGGCTGGGGAATGGGTAACGATGACGAGGATGCTCTGCATATCCTTCTGGAGTTCGGCGAGGAGGCCGAGGATCTGCCAGGCGGTGGTTTCGTCGAGGTTGCCGGTGGGTTCGTCGCAGAGGAGGAGTTTGGGGTGGCGGATGAGGGCGCGGGCGATGGCGACGCGCTGTTTTTCGCCGCCGGAGAGTTGGGCGGGGAAGTGGTCGATGCGGGGGGTGAGGCCGACGCGATCGACGAGTTCCTTGGCGCGGACGATGAGGCCGTCTTCGCGATCGCCGACGAGGGTGGGGGTGAGGACGTTTTCGAGGACGGTGCACTGGGGGAGGAGGCAGTGGTCCTGGAAGATGAAGCCGATGCGGGAGTTGCGGAAGCGGGCCTGTTCGGATTCCTTGAGGGTCCAGGGCTGGACGTCATCGAAGAGGAGTTGGCCGGAGGAGGGGGGATCGAGGAGGCCGAGGATGTGGAGGAGGGTGCTTTTGCCGGAGCCGGAGGGGCCCATGATGGAGAGGGCGTCGCCGAGGTGGAGGTCGAGGTCGACGGCGTCGAGGACCGGGACGGGGCCGGCGGGGGAGTTGTAGGTTTTGGAGATGGCCCTGGCGTGTAGCATGTGGGGTTAGGCGAAGGCGGCGAGTTGGGCGGCGGCCATGGCGGAGACCGAGTACGACTGGCGGACTCCCTCAGCGCCTTCGGCGGCGAGGATGGCGCGGCGCTCCGGGTCACCAATGATATTTTCCAATGTTTCGGCGAGAGCGTGTGGATCGCGGGGTTCGACGAGGATGCCGCCGCCGGTACGGGTAAGGATTTCCGGGAAAGCGCCGTGGGCGGGGAGGATGACGGGCGTGCCGTTGGCGAGGGCTTCGAGGACGAAGAGACCTTTGGGTTCGACGTAGTCGGTGGGGACGCAGAGGAGGTCGATGTGCTGGAGGAAGGACATCTTTTCTTCGCGGGAGAGGGCGCCGTGGTATTGGAATTCGGAGGCGAGTCCGGCGGCGGCGAGTTTGGCTTTTTCGGCTTCGAAGTAGGCCTGGTGTTCGGGGAGCATGTAGCCGGCCGCTTCCAGGCAGGTAGCGGGGAGATTGGGTTTCTGGCGGAGGAGGCGGTAGGCTTCGCAGAGGTTATGGAAGCCTTTGGCGGGGTCGATGCGGGCGAAGAAGCCGATGGTGATGGGCTGGCGGTCCGGTTTGGGGACGGCTTCGCAGCCATCGAGAGAGATGCCGATGGGGACGACCTTGATCTTCTGGCGGGGGATCTCCAGGTACTGGCTCATGAAGCCGGCGTAGTAGTTGCTGACGGCGAGGAAGCGATCGACGTGGGGGATGGCCTGGCGGATGAGCTGTTTGGACTGGGAGCGGAAGGGTTCGGGGAGGCCTTCGAGGAAGAGGTCTTCGCCCTGGAGGGTGCAGACGATTCTGGCTCCGCGGGAGGCGCGGCGGAGCGGTTCGGCCATGGCGATGAGGAGGGTGAAGGGGAGGCTGATGACGTCGAATTTAGGTTCGTTTTTGAGCCAATCGGCGAGTTTGCGGAACTCTTTGGCGATGGGGCCGCGTTCGCCTTTGAGCATGTCGACGGTCATTTCGCCGAGGAACTGGGGGGTGACGCCGACGGATTTCTGGGAGGCGCGGCGGAGGGCCCAGTTGTTGTCGAAGAGGAGGCGATCGAGGAAGGCGGGGGTGTAGCGGAAGAGGGCGGATTTCTGTTGGAGGTAGACACTGATGCCGCCGAAGAAGACGCGGGATTCCGAGACGTTTTCCTCGTCGGTGAGAGTGGGGGTATAGACGGGCATCAGAACGACGTCGTGGCCCTGGCGAAGGAGTTCGGCGGCAAGAGCGTTGTCACGCATGCAGGAGCCGCAATACATATTTGCGGCTCCCGCGGTGACGTGAAGAATGCGCATCAGGCGACGGTTTCGAGCACGCTTTGGAAGGCGCGCCGGGCGTAGAGGTGATCGAAGAGATTGCCTTCATGGGGCTGATCCCAACTGATCTTCATGGTGGAGATGGGGCCGAAGTTGAGACGGCCGATGTGGTTGTTCTGGAGGAGGCGCTGCTGCAGGGCCTTATCGGAGGTGATGGCGGTGCAGACGAGCGTGGGTCCGAGGCAATCGGGGAGTTCTTCCGGGGCCACCTGGACGACGCTGGCGTAGGGGAAGAGGAACTCGCGATTGGCGAGCGGGTGGGACTTATCGACATTGACGACGGCGGGCAGGACGTAGGTACAGCCGTCCTTTTCGGCAATGCGTGGGGTGCCGCGTTTGGCCTCGACGAGGTCGACGGCGCCTTCCATCTCCTGGTCGATCATGGCGGAGATGCGGCGGGCGATGTCGGGGGAGGCGAAGGGGGCGACGGCGGCTTCGGGATCGTCCTCAGCGCGGGGGGCGATTTTGGCGAAGCGTTCGGCGAGGGCGGCGGCGATCTCCTTGCCATTGGCGGTGGTCCAGATGGAGGAGCAGTTGACGCAGGAGCGGCCGGAGTTCTGGGCGATGGAATCGGCCATGAGGTCGATGTACCTTTCCCAATTGGCGGCGCCTTCGTCGGCGAGGACGATTTTGGAGTAACCGGGGCCGTGGATTTCGATGCGGGGATCGCCGGCCCAGGCTTTGGCGGCGCCGACGTCCCCGAAGAGCATGCCGCGGCCGGACTGGCGGAGGATTTCGCCGCCGCCGCCGTGGTTGGTGGGGTAATAGCCGAAGACTTCGGCGGGGACACCGGCCTTGATGTAGGCCTGAGCGATGCGATAGGGGGTCCAGGGTTCCGAGCCGCCGGGTTTGAGGATGAGCGGGGTCTTAAAGGCGATGGCGGGGGCCCAGAGGGAGTGGACGCCAGGGGAGTTGGACGGGAGGATGACGCCGAGGGAGTGGCCGCGGGGGAAGAAGCTGAGGGCGCGGCCGCCGATGTCGCCGTAGCCGCGGTCGAGCATGTCGAGGTCGGGGAGGCGGGTGAGGCCGGCGAGGACGGTCTCCATGGAGTCGAGGACGCCGCGGACCTTTTCCATGTTGCGGCGGACCATGACGTTGGGAGAGCCGGTGGTGCCGGTGATCTGCTTGACGATGTCGTCGGGGGACTGCATGGAGTCGCCCAGGGGGAGGTCGTCTTCGGCGAAGTGTTTGGCCGCTTTTTGGGCCATGGCGATGAGTTCGCGGGTGGAGAAGCCCTGGAGGATGGCGTGCATTTCCTCCTGTTTCAGGAGGTCGCGGCGGATGAGGCCGATATTGGCCTGACTGATTTCGGCGAGTTGTTCGCCGGTACGGTAGTGGTAGACGCGATTGACGTCGATTGACTTGTAGGGCTGACCCTGGCGCAGGATGGGGATGTGGATCATGGGGTTAGTAGACTCCTTCGACCACGGACTTCTGGAACTTGGAGAAGGGGCGGACGTTGCGAACGCCGTCCCAGGGGTATTGGGCGCAGGGGGCTTCGCGCTCGCACTCGTCGCGTTCGAGGAAGCGAGGGATGAAGGTTTCGCGGGTGAGGGTGGTAAGGCGGACGCGGCCGGTCTTGCCGTAGTCGACGAGTTCAGTGGGGTTGTCGGGGTCGACGACTTCGAGGAGGGCGCGGGGAGCGGGCGGATAGTAGATGATGGCCCAGTTATCCTCTTTTGCGGGGGCGCGGTGGGTGGCCAGGCCCATGAGGGTGTTGCCGTAGGTGGGGGCGAAGTAGACGTCGGGCCCGAGGAGCTCTTCGACGGCGAAGCGGTGGAACTGCGGGGTCATTTCGGTGCCGCCGCAGAAGACGCCCTTCATGCCGTACTTGGCGAGGTTGATCTTTTCGCAGAGGGCTTCCAGGAGCTTGGGGGTGGTGAACATGCACTCGACTTTGTTGGCGCGGAGGATGGTGAGCGCCTGGTCGATGCAGTGCTGCTTATACAGCTCGGCTTCGCGGATTTCGCCGCGTTTGATGAGTTTGATGACCCAGCGGGGGTCGAGGTCGACGCAGAAGGAGATGCCGCCGCGGTGTTGGGCGAGGTGTTCGACGGCGAGGCGGAGACGGCGGGGGCCGGAGGGTCCGAGCATGAGCCAGTCGGAGCCTTTGGGGAAGTGTTCGTCGGGGAGGGTATTGGAGAACTGTTCGTAGTCGATGCGGAAGTCGTTGATCTGGACGCGAGACTTGGGGACACCGGTGGAGCCGCCGGTTTCAAATACATAGACCGGCTGATCGGCATAGCCTTTGGGGACCCAGCGACGGACGGGGCCGCCGCGGAGCCAGTCGTCTTCGAAGTTGCCGAACTTATCGAGGTCGGCGTAGTTGTGGATTTCTTTGCGGGGATCCCAACCGGCCTGTTGGGCCCAATTGAGCCAGAAGGGGCAACCGGTTTCGGGGTTGAAGTGCCACTCAATGATCTCGCGGACATGGGCGTCGAGGGCGACTTTGGACGCCTGGACCTGGGCTGCTAGTTCGGGTGCATTCGCTATGGACATGAGACTCCTATATTACTGGCAGATTCCACCGGTTTGCTTTGGTTGTCATTTTGTTGCCATGGAGACCGAAGCATAATGGAAGAATGCTGCCCTGGATTGTTGCCGTATTGGCGGGATTGCTTGCGTATTTTGTGCTGCGCCGGGACGTGGCGATGTGGCGGCGGTGGCTGTTTGCCGGGCCGCTGCTGGCGGTGGCGGGTGTGGCGCTGCTTTTCGCCGCGGGGATGCGCATGGAGATGGAAGGCGGCGGAATTCCGCGATTTGTTACGTTCCAGAACCCGGAAAAGCAGGCGGCGCAGATTGAGGCCGAACGGGCGAAGGAGGCGGTGGCGCTGCCGGCGGTGGCACCGGAACCGGTGAAGGAACCGGCGGTGGTGGAGGCGGCGGCGGTGGTGACCTCCTCGTGGCCGGACTACCGGGGGCCGCGGCGGGACGGAGTTTCGACGGAGAAAATTCTGACCAACTGGCCGGGCGGGAAGCTGACGGAGTTGTGGCGGAAGCCGGTGGGCGGGGGCTGGGCGTCGTTTGTGGTGGCGGGAAATCTGGCGTATACGATTGAGCAGCGGCGGCAGCAGGAGGTGGTGGCGGCTTACGACGTAGCGACCGGGCGGGAGGTATGGGCGCACAAGTATGCGGCGGATTTTCAGGAGTCGATGGGCGGACCGGGACCGCGGGCGACGCCGACGTGGCATGAGGGGAAGCTCTATACGATGGGCGCGACGGGGGAGATGTTTGTGCTGGACGGGCAGACGGGGAAAGTCATCTGGCACAAGAACATTTTGGAAGATAACGGGGCGGAGAACATCACGTGGGCGATGTCGGCTTCGCCGTTGATTGTGGACGATACAGTGGTGGTGCAGCCGGGCGGGCCGTCGAACAAGTCGCTTGTGGCCTATAACAAGAACACGGGGGCGCGGGTGTGGTCGGCGTTGAACGACCGGGCGTCGTATGCCTCGCCGATGCTGGTGACGCTGAACGGGAAGCGGCAGATTGTGACGATTACGGCGGTGCGGGCGGTGGGAGTGGAGGCGACCAGCGGGAAGTTGCTGTGGGAGTATCCGTGGACGACCGAGTACGACATCAACTCGGCGCAGCCGATTGTGGTGGGGCCGAACCGGGTGGTGATTTCGTCCGGATACGGGCATGGGGCGGCGTTGCTGGAGATTGGTCCGAGCGGGGCGAAGAAGATCTGGGAGAACAAGAAGCTGAAGAACAAGTTCAACTCGAGTGTCTTCCTGGACGGGTATATTTACGGCTTTGACGAGTCGATCTTCACCTGTATCGATGCCAAGACGGGTGAGCCGACATGGAAAGCGGGGCGGTATGGATACGGGCAGGTGCTGGCGGCCGACGGGCATCTGGTGATTACAGGGGAACAGGGAGAGGTGGTTCTGCTGAAGGCGGACCCGACGGGGCACAAGGAACTGGCGAAGTTCCAGGCGCTGGACGGGCGTACATGGAACGTACCGGCAATTGCCGATGGGCGATTGTTCGTGCGGAACGCGACGGAGATGGCGGCCTACAAGATTTCGGCTCAATAACTTTATGAAACTGGTTTTTCTTCTGGCGGTTGGGATGGCGGCCATGGCCGCGGATGTGCGGGTATACGACGCGCAGGGCAGGGAAATAGCCGGGGCGCGGATAGAGGAAGTGAGTGCGACGGAGGTGCGGATTACCGCGCCGGGCTTCGCGCCGATGACGGTGGCCAAGACGCAGGCGGCGGTGACGCTGACAGCGGTGACAGTAACGGCGACGCCGGGGGTGGCCGAGGAGTTGATGGTGCGTCCGGAGATGGTGCTGGCGGGCGAGGCGCCGTCGCAAACGACGGTGGCGCACCGGTTGGAGGCGCAACCGAATGTGCTGCTGCAGCAGACGGGGGCGGGACAGGTGTCGCCGTTTTTGCGCGGGTTGACGGGGTACCAGGTGTTAAATCTGGTGGACGGGGTGCGGTTCAACAATTCGACTTTTCGCTCCGGGCCGAACCAGTATCTGGCGTATCTGGAGCCGAGCCAGGCGGCGCATGTGGAGGCGATGCTGGGGCCGAGCGGAACGCAGTACGGCAGCGATGGGCTGGGGGGGACGATTCAGGTGTTGACCGACCAGCCGCGGTTTGGGGCGGCGGCGTGGCATGGAGATCTGACGGTGCACGGGCAAACGGCGGATTTGTCCGGCGGGGCGGCGGGGGCGATCGCGCATGGGACGGAGAAGGTTTGGTTCCAGGCGGGAGCGGCGGGGCGGCGCCACAACAACCTGCGTGCCGGCGGCGGGTTCGATTCGCACAACGTGCTGACGCGGCTTTACGGGTATTCCAACGAACAGGTGCGGGACGTGCTGGGAAATCGTTTGCTGGATACGGCGTATTCGCAGGCAGGGGCGCACGGGAAGTTTGCGGTCCGGCCGGACGAGAGGCAGAGTTGGACGACGTGGTATCAGCGGGGCGAGGTACACGGTTTGCGGAACACGAAAGACCTGTGGGGCGGGTTGGGACGGCTGCAATCGGCGCTGTCGCCGCAGATTCTGGACCTGTTCTATACGCGATATGAACGGCTGGGGGTGATGGGGTTCGACTCGCTGAGCGGGCGTTTTTCGTTGAACCGGCAGCAGGACGGAGGGGCGCGGCAGGGGTTGCGGGCGACGGACTCGGTGACGACGGAGTTCAACCGGGTGCAGTCGCTGGGCTATACCGGGCAGGCGATTACCCACATAGGGCGTCACACGGCGCTGAGCCTGGGTGGGGAGATGTACGATGAGCGGGTACATTCCGTGCGGCAGGTGAACGGGGTGGCGGCGCGGCCGCTGTATCCGGACAACTCCACCTATCGGATCGGCGGGTTGTATGCGCAGGGTTCGACCGAGTACCGGCGGCTGCGGGCCGGGTATGGGGCGCGGTATACACGGGTCTCCTATTCCAATCCGGAGAATGCGGTGTTCCGCACGCCGGTGTCGGCGCAGACGTTTAACGACTGGACGTGGCAGGGTAGCCTTCTCTATAAGCTGACGCCTTCGTTTGCTTTGCACGGGCTTGCCGGGCGCGGGTTCCGGGCGCCGAACCTGAACGATTTGGGCGCAATCGGGCTGCAGGATCTGGGTTACGAGGTCCCGGCGCGGGAGGCGGCCAATGCAGTGCTGGCTGATTCTTCTGGGGAGGCGGCGGTGTCGAAAGGTGTACCGCTGCGGACGTTGGGCATGGAGCGGCTGCGGAATGTGGAGGCGGGTTTGCGGTGGCAGACGGGGAGCCACCGGGCCCGGGTTCAGTTCTTTGACGCCGAGTTGCAGGATCCGATTGTGCGGCGGACGTTGCTGTTTCCGGTGGCGTCGGTGCCGGCGTCGATAGCGGGGCTGGCGGTGACGCCGATTGCGCAGACGGCGGCGCAGCGGGCGCAGGGCGTGGTGGCGGTGGCGAGTGCGATTGACCCGCGGGCGTTGAAGTCGTTTGTAAACGACGGGCGGGCGCGGTATTGGGGTGTAGAGGCGAACTGGGAGGCGCGGCTGACGTCGCGCTGGATGTGGGCGAACGCCTATTCTTTTTTGCTGGGCCGGGATCTGGATCCGAACCGGAACATCCGGCGGTTACCGCCGCAGCAGGGGATGACGCGGCTGCGGTATCTGGCGGGGCGGTTCTGGGCGGAGGGACAGTTGACGGCCAATGGCGCGCAGGACCGGTTGAGCGGCGGGGACCGGGACGATGAGCGGATCGGGGCCAGCCGGCGGCGGCAGGACATTGCCGATTTCTACAACTCGGCGCGCGGGGCGCAGGTGCGGACGTCGGAGACGCTGCTGGCGATCCAGAACCGGGTGATGCCGGGGCTGGCCGATTCGGTGCGGGTAACGTTATTCAACAGTACGCCGGGCTGGGTGAGCGTGGATTTCCGGGCGGGCTTTCCGCTGACGGAGATGCTGGCGGTGGAGGCGGCGTTGACGAACGTGGCGGACAGGAACTACCGCCTCCACGGCTCCGGGATTGATTCGCCGGGGCGCTCGGCGCATGTCCAGTTGCGGTGGCGCTTCTAGGAGTTAGAGGCGCTCCGGCAGGGGCGTGGCGCGTTGGAGAAGATGGAGGATATTGCCCTCCGGGTCGGTGAAAAAGACAACGCGATTGCCCTTGCTCTCCATGGGTTCGGTGAGGAAGTGGACGCCGCGGGAGGTGAGGCGGACGAAGGCGGTGTCGAAGTCCTCGACGGTGAGGGCGAGGTGGCGGATGCCGGGTGTCTTCATGGTGTAGGCGGGGCGTTCGCCTTCGGCGTGGATGAGTTCGAGCATGGTGCCGTTTTCTGCGCGGACGAAGATGGCGTTCGCCGACTTGTAGTTGATTTCGAAGCCGAGCATGTCGACGTACCAATCGGCGAGAGCAACGATGTCATTCGCGGCGATGGCGGTATGTTCAATTCCAGTGATCATGGCACTACCATCGTACGCCTTCTACTTGCCGCGGAAGCGGAAGGTGAGTCCGGCGGAGAATGTGATGGGGTAGCCGGGGGTGGCGTGGATGGCCATGCGGGGGGCGGTGGCGGGGAAGGGTTGGGACTCGATGAAGTTCTGGGTCTCGAAGTAGCGGCGGTTGGTGAAGTTATCGATGGAGAAGAGGAAGTCGGCGTTGCGGTGGAGGCGGCGGAGGAGGCTGAGGTCGAAGACGGTGTGGCCTGCGGCGCGGAGGGAGGGGTCCTGCTGGTCGAGGCGGTAGCTGTTGATGGACCGCAGGCGGGCCGAGCCGCTCCAGCCTTTCCAACTGGCGACGGTGAGGGCGGCGTTGGCGGTGAAGTGGGGGGCGCGGTCGACATAGGCGCGGGGCGCGGTATCGCGGTAGAAGGCGTTAATGACCTTGGTGACTCCGCCGCTGAGGGAGATGCGGCGGGTGAGTTGGACGGACGATTTGGCCTCGAAGCCATAGGCGCGGCTGGGGCCGAGGAGTTCGAGGGTGCCGTCGTCGGCGACGTAGACCATTTCGTTGGAGCGGTCGATCCAGAACAGGTCGGCGGCGAGGGAGAAGCGGTTGAAGTTGGAGGCTATGCCGGCTTCATAGAAATCGGTGGTGGCGAGTTTGGCGCCATCGCGGCGGGCGAGGATGCTGCGGGCATCGATGGAGGAGATACCGCGGCCGTAGTTGGCGTGAAGGGTGAGGGGTGCGCGGCGGGTGGGCGTCCAGGCGAGGCTGAGCTTAGGCTGGAAACGGGCAGCGGGTTCGGCGGTGGAGAGAGCGGGGTTGAGGCGGTCGCGGACATCGAAGCGGAAGGCGTCGAAGCGGAGGCCGGCGGTGGCGAGGAGTTTGCCGGCGAAGAAGCTCATGTTTTCCTGGACGTATCCGGCGCCGTTGGTGACGTTGGCATTGGCGGCGGTGGTGACGCCGATGGGGTCGCGGCCAATGCGGGGGTAGAGGCCGACGTTGATCTGGTTGGCGTGGAAGTTCCCGCCGGCGGTGAGATAGGAGTAGCTGGCGCCGGTTTTGTGGGGGCGGAGATATTGGACGTTGGCACCCTGGACGAGGCGGGAATCGTGCTGCTGGATGGCGTCGCCGTTGACGGGGTCGTTGAGGAAGAAGGTGAAGTTGGAGTAGAGATCGAAAAGGGACCGGGAGAGGAAGCCGTCGACTTTCCAGACAGCGCCATTCGCGAGTTCCTGGCGGAAGTAGGCGGCGGCTGTGGCGGCGCGGATTTTGCCGCCTTCGCCGGGATCGAGGAAGCCGAAGCGGGGAAGGGTGCCGTCGTTGACGAGATCGAGAGGGATCTGGCCGGAGGAGTTGTAGCCGTTGGTGCCGCCATTGAATCTCAGGCCCACGGAGCGGAGACGGGAGAGGCGGCGGGTGATATTGGCGGTGAAGTTGTCGCGGCGGTAATCGAGAGGTTTCAGGAACGGCCCGTCGCTGTGGGAGCCTTCATAGGCGAAGAAGGAGTCGACGTTTTTCCAGTCCGGGCTAAAGGCGAAAAGACCGCGCTGGGTGTTGAAGGAGCCGCCCTGGAGGCGGACGGTGAACTGGTCGGGGAGGGATTCGCGGAGGCGAATGTGGACGACGCCGAGGCCAGAGAAGTCGCCGTACTCGGCGCTGAAGGGGCCATTGACGAGACTGGCTTCCTGGATGAGTTCTGGGGTGAGGGATTTGAGGCTGCCGAGGTAGCCCTGGCCGTGGCCCTGGGTGGTCTGGTTCTGCTGGACGTTGTCGACGAGGATTTTCATGCCGCCGCTGACGCCGCCGTGATCCAGATTGAAGCCAAAGCGGCGGATCTCGATGGACTTGCCGCCGCCCTCGTGCTGGCCGGCGTTGATGCCGGCATTGAGTTGATGGAAGACCTGATCGTCGCGGGAGAAGAGGGTTTGGTCGAATACCTCCTTATTGCGCTGATCGATGGCCGGTTCCACCGGGGTGGCGGTGATGGTGATGGAAGTATGGACTTTGGGAAGTGCCTGGCCGAAGGCGGCGGCGAGCGAGAGTGCGGCCAGGGAGAGTGTGGTGAAAAAGCGCATTCCCCCACTCATACGAGGGCCGTTGTGTTTTGGATGGGGTAGCCGACAGGTTATGATGTCGAAATCATGCGTGAGCGACTCCTGCTTCTGGCCGCGATCTGTCTGGTTCCGATGACTGCCGGCGAGTGGCCGCAGTTTCGCGGAGTGAACTCTTCGGGCGTATCCGACGAGAAAAATCTGCCGATCCATTTCGGGCCGGACCAGAATATGATGTGGCGAACGGCGCTGCCGCCGGGGCACTCGTCGCCGGTGTTCAGCAAGACGCAGATTTTTGTGTCGGCCTATGACAAGGACGGGATCTACCTGTTCGCACTGGACCGGAAGACGGGGAAAGAGCATTGGAAGCGGACGATCCCGCGGCCGCGGGTGGCCGAGCATCATAAATCGTCGACGCCGGCCAGCCCTTCGCCGGTGACCGATGGCGAGAACGTCTATGCGCTGTATAACGACTTCGGGCTGATCTCGTTTGACCGGGCGGGGAAGGAGCGCTGGAGGCTGGACCTGGGACATATTAACAACCCGTTTGGGTTGGGTACGTCGCCGGTGCTGGCCGGGGATATCCTGCTGCTGAACATCGATGCCGAGAGCGGCTCCTACTTTGTCGGGCTGGACAAGAACACCGGGAAGCAGCGGTGGCGGCGGGACCGGGCCGACTTTACGCGCGGATTTTCGACCCCGGTGCTGTATAAGCCGGCAGATGGGCCGTTGCAGGTGTTGATCGCGGGTTCCTACTCGCTGATGTCGTATGCGGTGGCGACGGGCGAGCCGATCTGGTGGGTGAACTCGCTGACCTGGCAGCTGAAGCCGACGCCGGTGATCCATGACGATACGGTGTATGTGCTGGGATGGGCGGGCGGATCCGACGAAGGGGCGCAGGAGAACGTGCCGGACTTCGCCGAGGTGTTGAAGACACGGGACACGGACAAGGATAAGAAGCTGACTAAGGAGGAGATTGCCGATCCGCGGTTGACCAAAGACTGGGCGGCGATGGACCTGGACCGGACTGGGTTTGTGGAGGAGCGGGACTGGAAGATGTACCAGCGGCGGCGGAAGGTGGTGAACGCGGTGAACGCGATCAAGCTCGGCGGGCGGGGCGACATGACGGAGAAATCGGTGAAGTGGCGGTATTACAAGTCGCTGCCGAATGTGCCATCGCCGCTGTATTTTGACGGGGTGGTGTATTTGACGAAAGAAGGCGGCATTATGACGGCTTTGGACGCCGAGACGGGGAAGGTGTTGAAGCAAGCCCGGCTGACAGGGGCGCTGGGGGACTACTATGCCTCGCCGGTGGCGGCGGACGGGCGGATCTACGCGACATCGCAGGAGGGGAAAGTGGTGGTGATTAAGCCGGGCGCGGAGTGGGAGATTCTGGCGGTGAATCCGCTGGGCGAAGCGGTGAATGCGACGCCGGCGTTTGTCGATGGGCGGATCTTCATCCGCACGCACGAGCATCTTTACTGTTTTGCGCAAAAGTAAAAGGCGAATGAGACGAATTCTGCTTTTTTGTTCCCTGGCCGTGGCCGGGGCGGACTGGCCGCAGTACCGTGGCGTCAACGCGCTGGGGGTGACCGAGGATCGGAACCTGCCGGTGGAGATGGGGCCGGCGAAGAACGTGATCTGGAAGACGGCGGTGCCGCCCGGACACTCGTCGCCGATTCTGGCAGGGCCGCGGATTTTTCTTACGGCGGTGGATCTGGAGGCTCTGTTCACGATCGCCTATGACCGGGCCACGGGGCGGGAGTTGTGGCGGCAGGAGGCGCCGCGGCCGCGGAAGGAGATCTATCAGAAGACGAATTCGGCGGCGTCGGGGACGCCGGCGAGCGACGGGCGTATGGTGGTTTCCTTCTTTGGCGATTATGGGCTGGTGGCCTATACGGTGGAGGGGAAGCCGTTGTGGCAGATGCCGCTGGGGCCGTTCAACAATATGAACGGGCACGGGTCGTCGCCGGTGATCATTGACGATTTGGTGCTGCTGATTTGTGATCAGGACACGAACTCGTATTTTCTGGCGGTGGACAAGACAACCGGCAAGGTGCGCTACAAGGTGGAACGGCCGGAGACGACGCGGGGATACGCAACGCCATCGGTGTGGCGGCCGAAGACCGGGCCGGCGGAACTGGTGGTGCCGGGGGCTTATATAACGACGGCGTATGAATTGAAGACGGGGAAGAAATTGTGGTGGGCCGGCGGGATGGCGTGGCAGTTGAAAGGGGCGCCGGTGATTGTCGGGGACCGGATGTATTTGAACTCCTGGGAGACGGGCGGCGATACGGAAACGCCTCCGGCGGTGGAGGACTGGCCGGTGGTGTCGGGCAAGTTCGACCGGGACGGGGACGGGAAGCTGAACGTGGAAGAGGCGGCCGGGGTGGGAATGCGGAACGCGCAGGCGGTGTCGAACTACGATCTGGACCGGGATAACTTCATTGACGAGCGGGATTGGGCGTTCTTGAAGTTGCACCGGCAGGCGCAGAATTCGGTGATGTCAATTCAGATGGGCGGGCGCGGTGACGTGACGGGGACGCATGTGCGATGGCGGTACCGGAAATCGCTGCCGAACTGTTCTACGCCGCTGGTGTATCAGAACGTGCTGTGGATGGTAAAGGACGGGGGAGTGCTGACGACGCTGGACGCCGAGACGGGGGCGGTGTTGAAGCAGGGGCGGATTCCCGGGGCGTTGGAGCCTTATTGGGCGTCGCCGGTGGGTGCGGACGGGAAGGTGTATATGGTTAGCCAGGCGGGGAAGTTGGCAGTGCTGAAGGCGCAGGGAGCGTGGGAGGTGTTGCGGGTAAACGACCTGGACGATGAGGTGTTTGCGACACCGGCGATCGGGGATAGCCGGTTGTACGTGCGGACGCGGTCGACCTTGTATAGCTTCGGGCTGGCGAAGTAAGGGCGGCAATGGCGGATCAGCCCCGGTTTGCCCCGTTGCGGTGGGAAGAAAAGACGGAAAGTGAGCAGCGGAATGCGCTGGAGTCTTTTGCCGGGGCGATGCGCACGCGGCGGACAGTGCGGGCGTTTTCGCCGCGTCCGGTGGCGCGGGAATTGATTGAAGGGGCAATCGCGGTGGCGGGGACGGCGCCGAGCGGAGCGAATCAGCAGCCGTGGCGGTTTGTGGTGGTGTCGGATCCGGAAGTGAAGCGGGAGATTCGGGAGGCGGCGGAGGCAGAGGAGCGGGAGAACTACGAACGGCGGTTTCCGCCGGAGTGGTTGGAGGCGCTGGCGCCGTTCGGGACCGACTGGCACAAGGAGTTTTTGGAGATTGCGCCGTATTTGATTATCGTTTTCCGGATCGACTATGGTTTGGAGAGCGACGGGCGGAAGCGGAAGCACTACTATGTTTCGGAGTCGGTGGGGATCGCGTGCGGGTTTTTGCTGGCGGCGCTGCATGTGGCTGGTTTGGCGACGTTAACGCATACGCCGAACCCGATGGGGTTTCTGGGGCGGATCTGCGGGCGGCCGGTCAATGAGCGGGCGTATCTGCTGATTCCGGTGGGGTATCCGGCCGAAGGCGCGGAAGTTCCCGACATCCGGCGGAAAGACCTTAGCGAGAGTTATGTGGAAGTGAAGAGGCAGGACGGGGAAAGGTCTTAGGTTCAGTACTTTTTCGCTAGTACCAGAAAACTACCGAGACGAAATTCCTCTAATTCCTCGGGTGTTTACCCAATCGGAATGAAACCTGAGTACCGTTAGTATTGCCTTAGCCGCACAGACGGCAGATGGAAAAAGAGAGAGGAATGAGAAAAATGAATCGAATCAAGAATTTTGCTGTGACGATGAAGATCTGGAAGGACACCAAGGGGCAGGACCTGATTGAATATGCGCTGATGGCGGGATTTGTGGCGGTAGCCGCGGGCGCGATCATGCCTGGGGTGTCGGAGAACATCAGCCAGATCTTCTCGAAGATCAGCAGCTCGATGGGCAGCGCCGCGAGCCAGGGTTCGTAATCGATCAACCGGAGACGATTACGGCATTGCAGTTACGGCGGAGCGGGAGCGAGAGACTTCCGAACTGGAAAGGCACCTGCTCCGCCGCCTCCCCAAAACCGAGAACGCGAACCCGCCGGGGCAACCTGGCGGGTTTCGCATTTGGGGCGGTAGTACTTTAGTTTGGGCGGAATCGGAATCTTCTGAGATATAGAGCGAGGAGAACTAAGGGGAGTGGCTGATTTCTGTCCTATACGAAATCCCGTAATGTTTAGAAAGCAACCCAAATAGAAAGAGTTGCAGGGAGAGGAAATAACGAAATGAACCGCATCAAGAATCTTTTCTGGTCGTTGGCGATCCTGAAGGACACCAAGGGTCAAGACCTTATCGAATACGCGTTGATGGCCGGCTTTGTTGCCGTGGCCGCCGGCGCGATCATGCCTGGCGTATCGACGAACATCAGCCAGATCTTCTCGAAGATCTCGAGCTCGATGGGCAGCGCCGCGAGCCAGGGCTCCTAACCGAATCCGGCCGGAAGGCCGAAACCAAAGCGAACCGGAAACGGGGCCTGGAGACAGGCCCCGTTTTCAATTTTGGGAAAGAAAAGTTTGAATGTTCGGTGAGGGTTGCCGATGAGTGTCGGGTGGGTGGGGCAGCTGATTGGTACTAAGTCGTTGAAAGTGCTGGTACTTTTGATAGAGGCTTAGCGAGGTGGCCTTAGCTGAAATCTGGAAATGTTTAGGGGGTTCCGCCAATTTGTTGGATTTTGGATCGCGGTTACTATGAATTCAGCAGCCGAAAGAAAATGGCTGCAGGGAGAGGAATAAACAACATGAACCGTATCAAGAATCTTTTCTGGTCGCTGGCGATCCTGAAGGACACCAAGGGCCAAGACCTTATTGAATATGCACTGATGGCCGGCTTCGTGGCCGTCGCCGCTGGCGCGATCATGCCCGGCGTTTCGACCAACATCAGCCAGATCTTCTCGAAGATCGCCAGCTCCATGGGCAGCGCTGCGAGCCAGGGCTCCTAATCCACTTTTCGTACAAGTACCCCGGCGGCGAAAGCTGCGGGGGAAGGCGGTTCCTTCGGGAACGCCTTCCTCCCGGCTTTCGCCGCTTCTGTGTTTATGCAGCCGCTCCGGGCATAGGACTTTCGTTATTTATGTAAACGGCCGTACTATGGGAGTCCCAGCAGGAATCAGTTCCAATATTAGTATCTCCTCTAATAGCGACGGCGCTCTAACCTCCTTACCATCTAGATAGTGGCCGGCACTATCCGGTCGCTGGGAGAGGAATACCAGCAATGAACCGTATGAAAAGGATCTTCTGGACAATGATTGTCCTGAAAGACACAAAAGGGCAGGACCTGATCGAGTATGCATTGATGGCCGGCTTCGTCGCCGTTGCCGCAGGTGCGATCATGCCTGGCGTATCCAGAAACATCAGCCAAATCTTCTCGAAGATTAGCAGTTCGATGGGCAGCGCTGCGAGCCAGGGCTCCTAACCCGCGTTCCGTTCCAGAACCCCAGCGGCGAAAGCTATGGGGAAGACTGTTCCCGCCGGAACGTCATTCTCGCGGCTCTCGCCGTTTGAGCGTCGGCGGGCATTCTCCGCCGCGATAGGGAATCCACTCACTCGGACAAACCCTTAGTACTGTATGTTTCCTAGCAACAATGCAGCGCGGCGTAAGGGTTTCTGCTGATTCAAGCGGCAGCGGATCCCCTTTACCATCGATTCAGTGGTCGGATTTATCCGGGCACTGGGAGAGGAAAACTAACAATGAACCGCATAAAGAATATCTTCTGGACGTTAACGATCCTGAAGGACACCAAAGGTCAGGACTTGATCGAGTACGCCCTCATGGCCGGCTTTGTTGCCGTGGCCGCCGGCGCGATCATGCCTGGCGTATCGACCAACATCAGCCAGATCTTCTCGAAGGTCGCCAGTTCCATGGGCAGCGCCGCGAGCCAGGGCTCGTAATCAGCCTCAAACGAATCGCTTCCACCGCCGCCAAGTCCCGACCGGGAATGGCGGCGGTGTCCGTTTTCCGGGGCAATTATCGGAAGCGGTAGACCTGGGAGGGGCCGGAGCTAAAGAGCAGTTCCAGGCTGGGATTGGCGCGGAGAGACTGGATGAGCTTGGCGTGCTCCTCGGTGGGCATATCGCGGGAATAGTCCCAGTCGTTGAGCAAGAGATACTCGAGCCGGTGTTTTTGCGCGTAAGCGGGGGCGGCTATATAGTCGGCGGTGCGCGCGGCGTGGTCTTCGCGGTACCAGTGGATGGTGTTCTGGATGATGGCGGCGCCACGGCGGCCGGTGCGGAGGTAGAGCAGGGGGTCGTTGGCGGAGAGGACACGGGCTTCGGTGGGCAGGTTGGCGCGGATCCATTGCATGGCCGGTTCGGAGCGTTGGATGCGGCTGGCGTGGTCCTCGTAGAATTGCGGAAGGCCGTTGGTGAGGAGGTTCCACTGACGATAGCCGCAGTAGAGAAGGGTTAGAGAGAGGAGGGCCGTGATGACGGCGCCAGCGACTTTCTGGCTGGTTTCCGGTTTGCGGAATACGGAGAGAATGTTCATTGCCAGACGGCGCAACTCAAGGTAGAGCCCGGCGAGCCACAGCGGAACGACCGGAAGCATGAGGCGCTCGGTGGGGGGAAATGGCCAGATGATGAGAATGAGGGCGTAGACGGCCGAAAAGATGGCGTAGGCGGTATAGGGGGATCGGCGATCCTCGCGAAGCAGCCGGATGATGCCGACGATTCCGGCAATGCCGAGGGTTTCGGCAAGGACTTTGTCGAAGAGCGACTGGGTGACGTCGGGGAGCAGCAGGGCGCCTAAGCCATGGAGGAGGCCGTCGAGATTCTTCCAGACGTAGAGGTGGACTTCCTTCCATTCAAAGACCGCGCGATAGAAGCCAAAGTAGTTGGTGTAGTAGAGGGTGAGGAGGTCGAAGCCTTTGGTCTTGGCGCCTGCAGACCAGATGACCCAGCCGAGGATGGCCGGCAGCATGGAAGCGGCAAAGATTGCAGCATGCTTCCATCGTTCACGAAGGAGGTATACGGCGACGGCGGCCGGAAGCAGGGCGATGGCAGCGGTACGGGATAGAAAGGCGAGGCCGGCCAGTATTCCGGCGACGGCGGCCCAGTGGAGTTTCTCTTTTGGCAGGCAGACGAGGCAGGCGAGCAGCAGGAACGTAAAGTTCATTTCGCTGAGCATCGCCGAACTGAAGAGAATCACATAGGGGTTCGCCGCCCAAAGGAGGCCGAGGCCGAGGACCACATTGGGGGAGAGTCCGGCCTGGAGGAGCCACTGCCGGTAGGCGAAGAGACTGAGCGGGAGCCAGATCCAGCACAGAGCCATGGCCCAGAGGAGGTTATCGGGGAAATGGGGTTCGACGAGCCAGGCGAGGGAGAGGATGGCGGGCCATAGAGGCGGGTACTTCGTCTGGGCCGGGTTGGCCGGCAGGCTCTCGATGGAATAGGTAGAAGACTCCGCGAGAGACTTAGCGCCGACGAAGTAGAGGCCATCGTCGTGGTATTCGCTTGCATGGGGCATGGCGCGCCACTGCCAGGCGTACCAGGCGCCTGGCAGTAGGACGGTGAGCAGGGCGAACAGTCGAAGGGCGTGGAGCAGCACGCTAGTGAGACGAGGCCAGATCGTGAGGAGAGAAGAGCGTGGTGCGGAAGTTGCCCGCGGCGTCGAGTTCGAAGGATTCCGGTTCGCCGAGGATTTCCAGGTCGGGGCGTTCCTTAATCTGGGGAAGCAGATTTTCGCTCAGGGCGAGCGGCGAGATTTCCAGGGTGTTCTTGATCCAGCCGAGAGTGACGTCTTTCGGATCGAGTTTGCCGACGGTGGGCCAGAATTTCTGGAGGCAGAGCAGGTCGCTACCGTAGTGGAGCGGGGTCTTGACGGCGCTGGGGCTGGAGGCGGTGAGGGAGTTGATGGAGGTGGGGTTCCAGTCCACCTTGCCGAGGAGCCGGTCGTGGATGACGTCGGCCATGCCGAGGCCGACGGCGTTGCCGTAGCTCAGGCTGGAGAGGTCACGCAGGAAGATGCGCTGGAACTTGGGGCCGGGCCACGGGTTGTACTCGCCGTTGACGCCGCGGTTGGCGACTTTGGTGTCCATGCCGGCGCCGGAGATGTTTTTGCCGATCTCGTCGATCATGAGAATGTCGAGGTCGAACGGGACGCGGCCCATCCAGGACTTGGTGAGTTCGAGCAGTTCCTCCTCGCGCGTCTCCATGTTTTCGACGGCGACGGCGGTGACTTGGGCGGTTTTGTGGTGAGCGTCTTCGAGAATGGCCAGACCCCCGAGGATTTTGCCCGAGCCGAGGACCTGACGGCCGACGCTGCGGATAACGTGTTCCAGGCCGAGGCGGTAGGCGTAGGTGTGGTAGCGCTGGGCGCCGGCGAACTTGCCGAGGCCGATCGCCATCATCTTAAACAGGCCGCTTTCGATCTTGCCGGCAAAGTCGGTATGCCATTTGACGCGGCCGACGAGCATGACGCCGTCGGCATTGTAGGCTTCCTTGTCGAGAAAGGCCTCAATACCATTGGCGTCTTTCCCGAGCGAAACGACATCCAATTGGCTGATGACTGGGCACCCCACCGTCGCCTCGGTGATGCCGTAGTGGGCGAGGACATCGGCCTGGCCGGCGGCAGTGGCGGCGCCATGACTGCCCATGGCGGGGAAGATAAAGGGCTCGCAACCAGCCGACTTCCAGAAGTCGACGACCGACTTGGCAATCAGGGCGATGTTGGTAATGCCGCGGCTGCCAACGCCGATCGCGACGCGGCCTCCGGGCTTCACGCGGCTGGCGAAGGGCGAGGCCTGCAATTCAGCCAGGACCGAGCCGGAAACGTCCTTGAGACTCCGGTCCGGAAAGTTCTGTTTTACACGGATAATGCGCGGCAGTTCCATTTAGGGGAGTATACCAAGACCACTACGGCTGAGGCCCAGCGACTGAGCCGGAATAGGGGTTCAGCCTGC
This sequence comes from uncultured Solibacteraceae bacterium, assembly GCA_964430625.1. GTDB lineage: Bacteria > Acidobacteriota > Terriglobia > Bryobacterales > Bryobacteraceae. Next base: position 29,865 of record CAYSFR010000023.1, on the reverse strand, counting down.
GTCGATCGAGTCCTGCCACTCCCTTTCGAGCATGCGGGAGTATTCGCCGGAGGCGTAGAGGTCGAACTGGAATGTGGTGCTACGGATCTGGCGAGAGGCCTGCTGGCTCTGATAGCAGGCGAACATATGGTCGGCGTAGCGATAGTAATGGCGAATGAAGGCGTCGGCGAGGGAAGCGCGCGCAGGAGCCTCGGCGAATACCATGTTGAGACCCATGGCGCGGGAAAAGATGGAGCGGTAGTCGGCGACCTGCCACTTGCGGAGTTTCTCGCGAACCTCTTCGGGGGGATCGTCAATGAGAAGGTTGGCAAAGCTCTGTTCCTTGACGCCCTCCTGCTGGAGGGCGGGGTCGCGGTTGACGACATCCATACACTGTTCAATCCAGCGGGTGAGATCCTTACCGACATAGAAAAGCATACGGATCTCGCAAAAGCGTCCGTCAAGGAGTTTGCGGTCGAGTTCGGCGACGGTGAATTCGTTGTTGGGGAGAAACCCCTGCAGCATCATGCTGGCGCGCGTACTTTCGACCAACTTATTGGGGCCGGCCGCATCGGAAAACGGATGGAGAATGAGCGGAGGCAGTTTCCAGGTCTGGTTGAGGGGCGCGAAAATCGTCGTGTTAGCCAACGGGTGAAGCCTTTCCTTCCCATCTAATCGGCGGAAACCTGTGAAAGGTATAGGTGGAGAACTATTTCCGGGCGGTCAATAGTACCTTAGCCGTGACGGTTGCCCCGCCACGCAGAACTTGGACTTCCACCTCGTCGCCTGGCTTTTTCTGACGCAGGAGGACGGTGAAATCCATTAGATTCTGCACTTTTTTGCCGTCAAACATGATGAGAATATCACCGGCCTTGAGACCAGCTTTGGCGGCTGGGGTTCCTTCGCGCACATCGGCGAAGCGGACGCCGGTGGGCGGCTCGGCAAAATCGGGGATGCTGCCGAAGGCGGGGCCATATCCCCCTCCGCCGCCGGAAGACGACGTTCCGGAGGTATGGGCAGAGGCCGGGGGGACAACGCGGACATATTGGGGGCGGGGCAGGGAAGTGGCGAGGCTTTGGAGGGCGCCGCCGATGTAGCCGAGCAGGTCGGCAGCGGACTTGGCGTTGATTTTTTCCCAGGTGTCGGACGGCTTGTGATAGTCGCCATGGAGACCGGAGAAGAAGAAGAGCACGGGTACCTGTTTGGTGGTGAAAGAGGTGTGGTCACTGGAGCCGTAGCCGGCTGTCTCCGACATGTCGAACTGAAGGGTTTCCGGTTTGGGGAGATGCTTGAGCAGATCGCCAAAGTTGGCGCCGGTGCCGCTTCCGCCGATGAAGACGCGCCCGTCCTTGACGCGGCCGATCATATCCATGTTGATCATAGCGACGGCCTTTTCGATGGGAAGGATGGGGTGGTTGACGTAGTAGCTGGAGCCGAGGAGGCCGAGTTCTTCTCCGGCGAAAGTCATAAAGAGGACGCCGCGCTTGGGTTTGGGCTGTTTGGCCATCCAACGGGCGAGTTCCAGGACGCCGGCCGACCCGCTGGCGTTATCGTCGGCGCCGAGGTGGGGTTTGCCGACCATGTTGGGGGCCATAGAGAACTGTTCGCCCATGCCGAGGTGGTCATAGTGGGCGCCGACGACGACGTGTTCGTCGGATTCGCCGGGCAGGTAGCCGACGACATTGCGAACGGTTTTGACGACACGGCGGACGTCGGCGCGGAGGGAGATCTGGATGGACGCGGGCAGGGCGAAGGAGCGGGGTTTGAGGTCCTTATCGATCTCGCGGTAGATTTCGCGGAGATTCTTACCCGCTTTTTCCAAGAGCTTTTCGGCGGCTTCGGCCTTCATCATCAGGAAGGGGATGCCGGCGTTGGCCGGACCGGCGTTGCGGGCGAAGCGTTCGAGGTCGCCAGAGCCGGCGCCGAGGATGTCGGAGAGGACGATGGCGGCCTTGGCGCCGTGGAGTTTGGCGTTGGTGGCCTTGGAGTCGAACTGGGCGTGGCGAGTGTAGACGCGGCCGGCAAAGGGGCTCTTGTCGTCGGTTTCCTGCGGTTCGCGGCGGAGGATGACGACAATTTTGTCTTTGACGTCGACGCCGGCGTAGTCGTCGTAGTTGTACTCAGGCGCGGTGATGCCGTAGCCGACAAAGACCACGTCACCGGAGACTTCCCCGGCGGAGCTGAAATTGAGCGGGATGAACTCCTTTTCAAAACCGAGCGGCTCTTTCTTTCCGTCGAGGAGGAGGGAGAGTTTGTTTCCGCTGCCGAGGCGCGCCTGGGTGGTGACCGGGAATCGTTGGAAGTAGCTGCCGCCGACCGGTTGCAGACCGGCGGACTTGAACTCGCGGGCGATCATCTCGGCGGCGGCTTCCAGTTCTTTGGTGCCGGTACCGCGGCCGCGCATCTTCTCCGACGCGAGGGTCTTCACGTATTCCAGGTAGTGGCCGGCGTCGATTTTCGGCGCCGAGGGCGAGTCCGCGGCCCAGATCGCGGCGCCGGCAAGACAGCCGGCGATCAGTGTGAATCTGTTCATTTGCTTGCTTATTTCGGCAAAACGGACGGCAAAGTCAGTTCGCAGCCGCAGTTTTCTCCAGCGTTCTTAGCGGTTTTTTGGTACTCGATTTCGAATTCGATGATCTGTTTGAGTTGCGGCCAACTGATGTTGCCAGGCAGTTTTCGGCCATTGACGAAGAGCGTGGGGGTGGAGTTGACGCCGAGTTGAACGCCTTCGGCGAAACTCTTGTTGACGTCTTCCGCGGTGGACTTGTTGTCGAAGCACTGCAGGACGGGGGGCGCGGCGATTTTCTTGTCGGCGAGGAAGCCTTCCAGTTTCGCGCGGAACGTAGGGAGCGTCAACTCGGCCTGCTTGTCGAAAACCCAGTCGTGGAAGTCCCAGAACTTGGCCTGATCTTCACGGTAGATGCAGCGGCCGGCGATGGCGGCGGTTTTGGCCCAATCGTGGATTTGTTCGAGGGGGAAGTCCTTAAAATAGGCGCGAACCTCCTTGCTAAACGTCTGGACGAGGTTGGCGCGGAGCATTTTCGCCTCTTCGCGGCAGTGGGGGCACTGGAAGTCGCTGAAGATGGCGACGACGACGGGCGCGCCGGTCGTGCCGATGCCGGGTGCGAAGGTGGTGGTGAGCCTGTCGTTGTTCTCTTTGAAGGGGTTGGCGTTGACGTCGAAGGACATGCCCTGGATCACCTTTTCGCCGCTCTGGGAGACGAAAAAGACGGTGGACTGGCTGGCGCCGCCCATGGAACCGGTGACGGTCATCTCGCTGAGGCCGTCCACCTTGCTCGGTTTCGGGTCGGAGACGGTGACGGTGATCTGCGCCGGCCAGACAAAAAGGTGGCGGACGTAGGCTTCCAGGGTAGGTTTGTCGAGGAACGACTTCTTTTTCGCAGCGGGCGCGGGCGTTTGCGCAAATGCGAGGGAGCAAAGCAAAAGGCCGGAGACGAAGAGGCGCATTGCACCTATTGTATCCGGCCTTTTGGCGGGGAAAGAGCGGCTACATGACGGGGCCGATGCGCCAGGGCACGAATTCCTGGTGGCCGAGTTGCTCGGCGCAGGTGCGTTCGCCGGAGGCGACGCGGAGGATCATGTCGTAGATCTCCTGGCCGATGCCCGGGACGGTGGCCTCGCCGTCGGCAATGCGGCCGGCGTTGATGTCCATGTTGTCACGCATGCGCTTATACATGCTGGTGTTGGTGGCCACCTTGATAACCGGGACGGTGGGGAAGCCAATCGCGCTGCCGCGGCCGGTGGTGAATACGATGATATTGGACCCGCCGGCGGCGAGGCCGGTGAGGGAAGCGGGGTCGTAGCCCGGGGTGTTCATGAAGCAGAAACCGGGGCCATGGATGCGTTCGGCGTAGTCGAGTGCCTCATTCAGGGTGGAAGTGCCACCCTTGGCGACGGCGCCGAGCGATTTTTCCACGATATTGGTGAGGCCGCCTTCCTTGTTGCCAGGCGACGGGTTGTCGTTGAAACTGGAGCCTTCAAACTGGTTCAAGTACCGTTTGTAGCCACTGACGAAGCTCAGGAGGCGATCGGCGACGGCGCGGTTGCGGGAGCGTTTGACGAGCAGGTGTTCGGCGCCAAAGATCTCGGTGGTTTCGGCGAGTACGCTGGCGGCGCCGATGGAGGCCAACAGGTCGGAGGCGTGGCCGAGGGCAGGGTTGGCGGTGATGCCGCTGAAGGAGTCCGACCCGCCGCAGTTGAGGCCGACGGTGATGAGATTGGCCGGCAATTCGACGCGTTGCTCGGCGGCGAGCATGTCCATCTGTTCGAGGATGTATTTGCGGGCGTGTTCGACGCTGGCGCGGGTTCCGCCGGTGTTCTGAAGGGTCATGCCCATCAGACGGCTGGAGCGGGGGGCGTTGGCGCCCAGATAGTGGTCGATCTGGTTGACCTCGCAACCGAGGCCGAGGATGATGGCGGCGCCGACGTTGGGGTGGGCAAGGATACCGGCGAGGGTGCGCTGCAACTGCTGGGTATCGGGACCAATCGACATGCCGCAGCCTTCCCCGTGGGGGAAGGCGATGACGCCATCGACACCGGGCGGAAGGGTGGCGCCGTCAAAGCTGTGGGCAATGAGTTCGGCGGTGTGGGCGGCGCAGTTGGAAGCGGCGACGACGGCGACGTAGTTCCGGGTTCCGGCGCGCCCGTCCTCCCGGCGAAAGCCGAGGAAGGTGGGCATGTTGGCGGGCAGCGGCGGGAGGGGAACCTCAATGGCGGGGAATTCGTAGTCGAAGTTCTGCTCCTCGAACCCGACGTTATGCACGTGCATGTGCTGGCCCTGTTCGATCGGCATTTTGGCGCGGCCGATCACCTGGCCGTAGCGGTAGATGGTTTCGCCGAGCGCGATGTTCTGGAGGGCGACCTTGTGGCCGGCCGGGACGGGGTTCTTTACGTGGAAGGCGACGCCGCCAACCTTCAACTCCTGGCCCTCGGCGAGGGGAACGCGCGCAACCGCGACGTTGTCCATCGGATGGAGGTGAATAGCGGAATTTTCCGCCGTCGGCAACTTGGCAATGTCTAAAAGGCTCATCGTAATAACACCGTTTCGCAGATCTGTTCGTTGATATGGACCTTCAGCCGCTTGCCGACTGGGTGGATCCAAAGGCCGGTTCCGTCCATGGGGACGGGGATATCTTCCAGGCGGTTCACGAAAATGGCTTTCCCGCTGTCAACACCTTTCAAAAGCTTTCCAATATGAACGTGTAAATGGCACTGGGTCCGGACTTTGACCCCATTGTATGCCACGCCCCAGTTGTCGCCCCAAAGCTCTTTGGCCTTGGTGATGGCTTCCCGCCAGAGTTTGTTGCGCTCGGCGGCCGAGAGATGCTTCAATTCATGCATTTCGCCGGCGACGACCCGGCGCGGGAGGGCGAGAGTGCGGTTGGCTTTGCGAGGATTGACGTCCTTGAGGAAGAAGACTTCCAAGGATTCCGGCTGTTTGCCTGCCTCATTCGTGAGGCTGCAGTAGCGTTCCTTAAGGGTTTCCGGGTTAGCGGGATCGCATCCACAACGGTCGACAGCGGCTTGTGCGGCGAGTCCGGCCGCCACGCCCAATATAATCGTTCGCCACATCTCCGATATTCTAACGCGCGCGCCGTTCCTATACTGGTTAGGTGCAATCGAATTGGGCGCGCCGCTGGCTGCCGCTCTTGGCTCTGCTACTCGTTTACCCGGCCTGGACCTCGGCGTTCGGTCTCTATGGACCGGACGAACCACGTTATGCCTCCATAGCCCGGGAGATGGCGCGGTCCAGCGACTGGATCACCCCCCGATTGGACGGGGAGGCGTGGCTGGAGAAGCCACCATTGCTGTATTGGATGGGTGGCGCCGGGTTTGCGCTCGGACTGGGCCCGGAGACGGCGCCGCGGTTGCCCTTAACCTTGCTGAGTGCCGGGTTTCTGGTGTGGTTTGGACTCTTTCTGCGGCGATGGATGACGGCGGAACAGGGATTCCTGGCGGCGTGCATACTGGCAACCTCGGCCGGGTGGATCGCCTACTCCCACGTAGCGGTGACCGACGTGCCGCTTTCGATCTGTTTCGGCGCGGCCATGTTGTTGAGTCTACGGTGGATTGAGGATGGCGCGGCGCGGGACGCGTTACTGGCTGGGGTCATGTTCGGGTTGTCGATTCTGGCAAAGGCGCTGGTGCCGGTGGCGCTGGCGGCGCCCTTGGTGTGGTTCGCACGGAAGCGGTGGCGGCAGTGGCCGCTGGTGATTGGCGCTGCGCTGGCGACGGCGGCCCCCTGGTACACCGCTATCACGATGCGCGAGGGGTGGGCGTTTATCGACGAACTGTTTGTGAAGCACCATTTCAGCCGCTTTGTCAGTGAAGATCTTCAACATGTGCAGCCATTCTGGTTCTATGTACCAGCGCTGGCCGGGCTGCTGGCACCGTGGTCGCCGTGGCTGGTCCGGGCGCCATGGCGAGAGGGGAAGTGGCGGTACTTTGTGGTTTGGGCGGCGTTCGGGTTCCTGGTGCTTTCGGGCAGTGCGAACAAGTTGCCGGGCTATGTTCTGCCCTTGCTGCCGGCGCTGGCGGTGCTGGTGGCGGCGGGCATCCGCCCGGGTGCGAGATGGCCCTACGGGCTGGCGGCGGGGATGTGTGTGTTGGTCGTGGGTGTGAAAGGAGTGGCGGCCCCGCGATTGGATTCGCAGTTCACGGCGCGCGCGTTGAGCGGCCAGGTATCCGCGGATGCGTGCGCGGAAAAGGTGCCGCGCGGGATGCGCTACGGGCTTCATTACTATGCCGGGCGGCCGATCGGCGACTGCTGGCAGATGCCTGGGGCGACGCCCGTGCCGGCCGGGTCCTTGCCCGCTCCGCGGACAGCGCGATACGCCATTACCCATTCCCAACCGAAGCCATTGACGGGGCGGTTGCTGGTGTTTGGCTCACCGACGAAGCCGGAAGGCGATATGGTGATGCCGGTCGACAGCGATCCGCTTCGCGTGTGGATCGCCTCGCGGGAAGTACTGCAGTGGCCGGCGGGGCAGGCGGCGATCCTGGATCCGACGCTGGCGGGATTTCCCGGGCCGCTGACGGCGACGCATGCCCAGAAGTTTTACTTCACGGCGGTCTTCGATCCGGATTACGACTTCCCCTATGCGGGGCTCAGCCCGCGCGACCTACGGAGCGAGTTGATCACCGTGGAGCGGTTCGACCCGCATGGGGACCAGGTTCATCCGCTGGCCCTCACGCGAGGATCCGGGGTTCCCGAGGCGCCCAAGCCGACGGTGGAAGTGCCGAGCGCGCTGCTTTCCCGGTTTCACCATGTGCCGGTGGCGCTGCGATCCGACGTTTTGCCGGGGACGAGTCCTGGGCGGGTCCTGGTTCTGCACGCCTTCGGCGAACACTATTACCGCAGCCGATTGCGCCGGGAACTTGCGGCGATGCCGGTGCGTCCGACACTCATTTTCCTGGATTGCGTCCACCGCTATGGCCACCACGCCTTTACCGATTCGGCGGTGAACGGTCCGTGGACGCGGGCTTTGCTCGAGGAGTTGTTACCGGCACTGGGTCCGGGGCCGGTGCCGCACCTGTTGGGAGACGGTTTGGGCGGTTGGGCGGCCATCCATCTCAAACAGGCGCACCCGGAGCGGTTCGGGAGTGCGTGGGCGGTGGAGCCCGATCCGCTGGACTTTAGGGACTTCTTTGGCGTGGATTTGACTGCGATGCCGGTGAATCTTTTCCAAAAGCCGGATGGTACGCCGCGGCCGTTTCAGCCGGGCTGGTCGCTGGCCTCGGCGGCGTTGCGGGAGACGGTATTAGGCCCGGATGGAGGGCGGTGGGAGTCGTGGGAGTCGGTGTGGGGACCCCGAACGAGCGAGGGGGTAAGCCGCGAGTTGTTTGCCCGGGATAATGGCGACGTGGACAAGGTGGTGCTGGAGGCCTGGTTGCGGCACGACCTGGCGAAACGGTCGTGGCCGGCCGGGGCGCGGAAGATTTCGGTGGCTGAACTGGCGGACATCCTACAATTGAAGTAATGTCCGACCGCAAGTTGACGGCCCATGTAAAAGCCGCCGGTTGAGCGAGCAAATTGAGTCCAAAGTTATTGGACCAGGTGCTCGGTGCTTTGCCGAAACAATCCGATCCGCGAGTGCTGGTAGGCTTCGACACCTCCGACGATGCCGGGGTCTTCCTGCTGACGCCGGAGTGTGCCTTGGTGCAGACGGTCGATTTTTTCACGCCGATTGTCGACGATCCCTACCTGTTTGGTGCGATTGCGGCGGCAAATTCCCTTTCCGACGTCTATGCCATGGGCGGGACGCCGGTTACATCGCTGTCGATTCTGGCGTGGCCGCGCGACGGGGATACGGAAGACCTTGGCCAGGTCTTGCTGGGCGGTGCCGACAAGATGAAGGAGGCCGGGTGTCTGATTCTGGGCGGGCACAGCGTGGCCGACGCAGAGCCGAAGTTTGGCTACGCGGTGACGGGAACGGTGAGCCCTTCCCGAGTGCTGGCCAATGCGGGCGGTCGTCCTGGAGACGCGCTGGTATTCACCAAGGCGATTGGGACAGGCGTCATTTCGACGGCGCTGAAGCGGGGTGCGGCGTCGACAGAACATATAGACGCGGCGATTGTGAGCATGTTGACGCTGAACAATGTTGCTTGCCGGGCGATGCTCCAGACCGGAGCCCGGGCGTGTACGGACATCACCGGTTTTGGATTGTTGGGCCATGCGCGGGAGATGGCGGCGGCGGGGAATGTGACGCTGGTGATCGAGGCGGCGAGCGTCCCCCTGCTGCCCGGGGCGTACGACTATGCTGCCGCCGGAGCGGTGCCAGGCGGGTTACGAAACAACAAGGATTTCGCCGGCTGCGCCGTGGCTCTGACGAACCCGATTGATCCAGTGCTGGAACTGCTGCTCTACGATCCGCAGACTTCCGGCGGGCTGCTGATTGCGATGCCGGAAGAAGACGTGGCGAAGATGCAGGCGATTTATCCGCCGGCTCGCCGGATTGGCCGTGTGACCGAGCGGCGTTCTACCCTATTAGAAGTCGAATGAACCCTATCATTATTGCTCTGGATTGCGAGACGGCGGCCGATGCACGCGCCATTGTGGATGCCACCGCCGAGACGGTTGATTTTTACAAAGTCGGTCTCGAATTGTACGCTGCCGCCGGTATGGGGTTTGTCCAGGAACTGCGGGAGCGGCAGAAGAGCGTCTTTCTGGATCTGAAGCTTCATGACATTGGAGAGACGGTGCGGCGGGCGACGGCGCAAATTGCCAAAAGCGGCGTCAGCCTGCTGACGGTGCATGCTGAACCGCAGGTGATGCGGGCGGCGGTTGCGGGGAAGGGAAGCAGCGATCTGCGGATCCTTGCCGTGACCGTATTGACGAGTCTGGATCAGGTGGACGTGCATGAGATGGGGTTTACCTGTTCGGTGCGGGAGTTGTTTGAACTGCGGGTTCGGAATGCCGTGCGCGCTGGGGTGGATGGGTTAGTTTGTTCGCCGTTGGAAGTGGGGGATGTGCGGCGCGTGGTTGGGCCGGAGAAACTGCTGGTGACGCCGGGAGTCCGAAGCGCCGGGGCGGCGAAGGGGGACCAGAAGCGGGTGGCGACGCCGGCGCAGGCGATGGCCGATGGGGCGAGTCATCTGGTGATTGGACGGCAGGTGACGCGGGCTGCGGATCCGAACCGGGCTGTGCGTGAGATTCTGGCGGAGCTTGAGCGGTAAGGGCGATAAAGAAAATCGATAAGGTAGTACCGACAACCACCTGCGGTTGGTGACTCTTTGGGGCGGATGGGGCGGTTGGCATTGTTTTTCAACATTTTACAGATCGCCACAATCGCTCCTCTTTGATGGTGGTGATGGCAACTCCTTTGCTTTGTGTGTTTTGGGCCTGTTGACCAGATTTTGTCAATCTGCTAACAATGACGATCATCTAGGCCTTTACCTCCTGATTCAGGAACAGGCTCACAGGTTGTCACTGCCACCCTTGCGAAAGGGGTGAAAGCAGTTCTGGGGAAAAACATGAAACAAACTGGCATTCGGTTGCTTGGAGGACTTCTCCTTGCACTTTCTCTCGCATTCGGCCAGACCACCACGTCCGTGACCGGTCTCATCACTGACCCGTCCGGCGCGGTAGTCCCGAGTGCTTCCGTCGAACTCAATAATCTTGACAACGGCACCAAACGCGATGTGACCGCCGACGCGAACGGGTCGTACTCGGTTCCGCAACTCACTCCAGGAAACTACCGGATTACGGCGAAAGCGACCGGCTTCTCGACCGCCGTGGTGAACAACCTCCGGTTTTTGGTCAACACGCCCGCCACCGTGAACATTAAGCTTGAAGTCGGTACCGTCTCTGATACGGTGTCGGTGTCCGCCGAGGCGATTCAGTTGAATACTGTGGACGCTTCGCTGGGCAACTCGTTCGGCACCAAGCCGATTCTGCAGTTGCCGTTTGAGGCGCGGAACGTCGCCGGGCTGCTTTCGCTGCAACCTGGCGTGACTTTCGCCGGCGCGAATGCACCGGACAGCTACCGTGGCGGTAACGTCAACGGCGGCAAGAACGACCAGGCCAACGTGACGCTGGACGGCGTGGACGTGAACGATCAGCAGAACCGCGATCCATTCACCAGCGTGCTGCGTGTGACGCTGGATAGCGTCCAGGAGTTCCGCGTGGTGACAACGAACGCGAACCCGGAACTGGGGCGCTCGTCGGGTGCGCAGATTTCGTTGGTTACCAAGAGCGGAACCAATGAGCTGCATGGCTCCGTCTATGAGTTTCTTCGGAACAAGGCGACCAATGCGAACAGCTTCTTTAATAACCAGAACGGCGTTCCGCTGGCCAAACTGAACCGGAACACCTATGGCGCCTCTTTGGGCGGACCGGTTCTGCGAAACAAGCTGTTCCTGTTTGGTAACTATGAGGGCCGGAAGGACCGCCGCGAGGATTCGGTACTGCGTACCGTTCCGACGCAGAGCCTGCGGGACGGCAACGTTCGCTACATCCGTACCGACGGATCCATTGCCACCTTGACTCCTGCTGACCTCCGGTCGCGGATCGATCCATTGGGCATAGGGCCCAACGCCGCCGCATTAGCCGTTCTCCGGCAGTATCCGCTGCCGAATGACTCGGCCGCCGGTGACGCGATCAACACGTCCGGTTACCGGTTTAATGCGCCGATCAAGCTGGATTGGCAAACCTATATTGCTCGTATGGATTATGTTCTCGATTCGCAGAACAAGCACACCGCCTTCGTCCGCGGCAATCTGCAGGACGACAAGTCGACCAGCGCGCCGCAGTATCCCGGATTGCCCCCGAATGACACCAACCTGTCGAACACGAAAGGCTTGGCATTCGGCTTGACGAGCGTCTTGTCCGCAACGAAGGTAAACACGTTCCGCTACGGAATCACGCGCGTTGGACTGGAGAATACCGGTATCTCCAATCAGCCCTTCGTGACGTTCCGGACGTTGGACAACGTGGTCGGCGATGCTCGCGCCTTTATTCGTAAGACTCCGGTGTACACCCTAAGTGACGACTTCACCTGGACGCGCGGACGGCACGAATTGAAGGCGGGCGGGGTAATTCGCACCATCCGGAACAGCCGCTCGAACTACGCGAATTCGTTTCCGTCGGCTTCGGCCAATGCCTCCTGGCTGGTGTCGAGCGGCGCTGAGTTGACGAACCCGCTGACTGACATCCGCTCGACGGCCCGCGTGGCCACGCGCGACGCCGCTATGGCGGTTTTGGGCGTGGTCAGCCAGGGCAACGCCCGGTACAACTACAACAAGGACGGTTCGCCGTTGGCCGTTGGCGCCCCTGTGGTTCGCCGTTTCAATGCCGAAGAGTATGAACTCTATGCGCAGGACACCTGGAAGCTCTCGAAAGCGATGACTCTTACTTACGGGCTCCGCTGGTCGCTGATGCCTCCCATCTATGAAGCCGATGGCGTGCAAACCGTGGCCCGGGAGTCGCTGAGCACGTTCTTCGATACCCGTGTGGCGCTGGCCAGCGTCGGAGCTCCGCAGTTCCTGGTGAATCCGGTGGAGTACGTTCTGAAGGAACAGCCCGGCGGCCGCGATCTTTATCCGTTCCACAAGAAGAATCTGGCACCGCGTGTGGCGTTGGCCTATTCCCCACAAGGCGACAGCGGGCTGTCGAAGTTCTTGTTTGGTGGACCCGGAAAGACGTCGATCCGCGCCGGTTGGGGCATGTTTTACGACGTGATGGGCTCCGGCCTGATTACGAACTATGACGCCAGTGCGCTCGGACTCTCGTCCGCGCTCACCAATCCGTCGGCAACGCTATCGCTGTCGACCGCGCCGCGTTTCACCGGGATCAACAACATTCCGGCCGGGATTCTGCCGGCGGCGCCGAAAGCGGGCTTCCCGCAGGTGGCGCCGAATATATTTGCAATCACCAACTCGCTCGACGATCAATTGCTGCCTCCTTACACGATGAACATGAATCTGTCGGTCGGCCGGGAGTTCAAGGGCGGATTGTTCATCCAGGCCAGCTATGTCGGCCGTCTGTCTCGTCGTTCGCTGATCAGCGAGGACATCTCGATGCCGGTGAACATGAAGGACCCGGCGTCGGGCCAGACCTATTTCGACGCCGCATCGCAATTGGCCGTTCTGGCCAATGCCAACGCTCCGGTGGCTTCCGTGGGCCGGATTCCGTTCTGGGAAAACTTCTTCCCGGGTGCGGCCACGGCGACGCTGACGGCTACACAGCGTGCCTACCAGAGCTACGTCAACAACGCCCCCGACTACAGCTATGCACTGTATGAGATGGACGTGTTGTGCCGCCCATCCTGCAGCAAGTTTGGCCCCTACAGCTTCTACAACCGTCAGTTCAGCTACCTGCGTACGCTGCGCTCGGTGGGTTCGGGCAGCTACCATGCCATGCAGTGGACGGCGGTGAAGCGATTCGCCAACGCGGACCAGTTGACCTTCAACTACACCTGGTCGAAGTCGATCGATCTAGCTTCGCGTCCGGAGAACTCGACGGCGTCCAACGGTGTGATCATCAACGCCTTCAACCGCCGGTTGTTCCGCGCGCCGTCCGACTACGACACGCGTCACCAGTGGAATGCCAACTACGTCTACAACCTGCCAATCGGCAAGGGCAGGGCGTTGCTCGACCGCGGCGGGGTGGTGAACGCGATACTGGGTGGATGGCAGCTTTCCGGTCTGTATCGCCAGTCGACCGGTCTGCCGACCTCGGTCGGTAACGGCCGGTTCTGGCCCACCAACTGGAATATCACCGGATATGCGACCGCCGTGGGGACATTTGTCGACGGTACCCGTCGCGATGCTCCGGCGCCTCCGGGGGGCGTGGGCGGCGTGAACCTGTTCCAGGATCCTGCCGCCGCTGTGAAGGCGTTCGATTACAGCCTCCCCGGCCAAACCGGCGGGCGGAACATCGTTCGCGGCGATGGCAACTTTAACATCGATCTGGGCTTGGGCAAGACGTTCACCATGCCCTATTCGGAAAAGCACACCATGCAGTTCCGCTGGGAAGTGTTCAATGCGACCAACTCGGTTCGCTTTGATCCCTTCGCCACCTCGGCTGACCTCGGCAACCTGGGTTCTTTCGGGAAGTACACCGACACGCTCACGCTGCCGCGCGTCATGCAGTTTGCGCTCCGCTACGATTTCTAACCGGAAATCCAAAACCAAGGAAGGGCGGCTCTCCGGAGCCGCCTTTTTTGTTTAGCCCGTATTCGCAGTTCAAACATGCGAAAATAGGAGGTTTAGCATGACCGGTCACGACACCCGCCAAAAATTCCTGGACTTTTTCGCCGCCCGCGGTCACCGCGTGGTGAAATCCTCCAGTCTGGTTCCCGCCAACGACCCGACGTTGCTGTTCACCAACGCCGGCATGAATCAGTTCAAGGACATCTTTCTCGGCATGGAGAAGCGCGATTACTCTCGCGCCGCGACGTCGCAAAAGTGCGTCCGCGCCGGAGGAAAGCACAACGATCTGGAAAACGTCGGCTATACCCGGCGTCACCATACGTTCTTTGAAATGCTCGGCAATTTCTCGTTCGGCGATTACTTCAAGACCGAAGCGATCGACTTTGCCTGGGAATTGATCACCAAGGACTATGGCCTGGATAAGGATCGTCTTTACGTCACCGTGTTCCGCGAGGATGATGAGGCCGAAGAGCTTTGGCAGAAGGTAACGGGAATTCCCAAGAGCCGGATCTTCCGCCTGGATGAGAAGGACAACTTCTGGCAGATGGGCGATACCGGTCCGTGTGGCCCCTGTTCGGAAATCCACTATGATCTGGGGAAAGAGAACGCCGAACCTGGCCGTGAGCATGAGGAATTCCCGCTCGACGGCGGCGGGCGGTTCGTCGAAATCTGGAACCTGGTGTTCATGCAGTTCGACCGTTCGGCCGGCGGCATCATGACGCGGCTACCCAAACCGTCGATCGACACAGGTATGGGCCTGGAGCGTCTGGCCGCGATTCTGCAGGGAAAGACCACGAACTACGAGTCCGACCTGCTGCGGCCGATCATCGATTTCGGCGGAGACATCTTTGACGTCGTCTACGGGGAGGATCCGAAGAACGACGTAGTGCTGCGGATCAATGCCGACCATGCCCGCGCCGCCGCATTCCTCATCCACGACGGCGTGGTCCCGTCGAACGAGGGCCGGGGTTATGTGCTGCGCAAGATCATGCGCCGCGCGCTGCGCAACGCCCGCCGTATCGGTGTGGCCGAACCCTATCTCCACAAACTGACGGCGTTTGTGGCGGAGTTCATGAAGCCGGCGTATCCGGAATTGTTGGAATCGATCTCCCGCGTCTCCCGCATCGTTAAGGACGAAGAGCATCGCTACGCCACCACCTACCAGGTGGCTGAGCGCGTATTCCACGATGAGGCCAAGAAGGCGGTGGGCGGCGTGCTGCCCGGTGCGGCCGCGTTCAAGCTCTACGACACCTACGGTCTGGCCGCCGATGAGCAGGAAGAGATGGCGCGCGAGTTCGGCCTGGCCATTGATAAAGACGGCTTCGAAGCCGAAATGGACAAACAACGCGAACGCGCCCGTGCCTCGTGGAAGGGCGCGGAGAAAGCCAGCGTGGCTCCGGTCTATCAGCAGTTGCAGGCCAAACTTGGGCGCACCAAGTTCACCGGCTACGACACCGTCACGCAGGATAACTGCACGGTAGCGGCGCTGCTGGTGGACCAGAAGGAAGTGGACAGCATTGCTCCCGGCACGGCGGCCGAACTTGTTTTTGACTCCACCTGTTTCTACGCCGAGTCCGGCGGCCAGGTGGGCGATCATGGCGAGTTGCAGACGCGCTCCGGGGATACGGTAGCGACGGTGGAGAACACCTATCCTGCTGTACCCGGGCTGTCGGTGCACAAGATCACCGCGGTGGCGGAGATTAAGAAGGGGGACGTCCTGCGCGGTGTCGTCGATGCCGAACTCCGCTCGGCTACCCGCCGGAATCATACGGCCACGCACCTGCTCCATGCCGCTCTTCGGAGTGTGCTGGGTGTGCATGTGAAACAGGCAGGCTCCGTGGTCGATCCTGGCCGCCTGCGATTCGACTTCAGTCACTATACGGGAATGACGCCGGAAGAGGTGTCGGAGGTGGAGCGCATCGTCAACGAAGAGATTATGCGCAACACGCAGGTGACCACCGACATTATGGAACTGGAGGACGCGATCTCCACAGGCGCCATGGCGCTGTTCGGCGAGAAGTACGCCGAAAAGGTCCGCGTCGTTAAGGTGCCCGGATTCAGCAAGGAACTCTGCGGCGGCACCCATGTCTCGCGGACGGGTGACATTGGCCTGTGCAAGATTGTGTACGAGGGGTCGGTGAGCGCCGGCGCACGGCGCCTGGAGGCCATTACAGGCAACGCGGCGGTGGAACGCTTCCAGGCGGCGACGGCAACCTTGAACCGGGTGGCGCAGACGGTGAAATCGTCCGAAGCCGAACTGCTGGACCAGATCGACAAACTGCTGGCGCACCAGCGGAACCTGGAAAAGCAGCTGGAGCAGTTGAAGAACAAGGTGGCGCAGTCCCAAAGCAGCTCCCTGGAAACGCATGTCCGCGAGATCAAGGGCGTGCATGTGCTCTCGGTGGAAGTGGACGGACTGGACCGCGTGCAAATGCGCGGATTAGCCGATTCGCTGCGCGGGAAATGGAAGTCGGCGGTTATCGTGCTCGGTACCGCGGACGACCATGGCGTCGCCATTATCGCGGCGGTGACCAAGGACCTGACACAGAAGGTCCACGCGGGCAAACTGATCGGCCCGATTGCCGTCGCCGTGGGCGGCAAGGGTGGCGGACGGCCCGATCTGGCCGAGGCCGGCGGTAAGGACGCGGCGGCCCTCGGTAAGGCGCTGGAAGCGGTTTATACCCAGGTCGATGGCCTCCTTTGATACGGACGTAGTGGTGGTTGGAGCGGGGCCCACGGGTCTCGCCTGCGGCATTGAACTCGGCAAGGCCGGGGTCCGGGCCACGCTGATCGACAAAGGGTGCGTGGTCAACTCGCTCTACAACTACCCGACCAATATGGTGTTTTTCACCACGCCGGAGTTGCTGGAAATCGGCGACATCCCGATGACGTCGCTGAACGAGAAGCCCAATCGTACGGAAGCGCTTAAGTATTACCGGCGGGTGGCTGACCACTACCGGCTCGACATCCGCCAATACCAGCGGGTAGAGGGCGTGAGCGGAAGCGACGGCGCATTCGTTGCCGCCGCGCGCGACCAGTATGGGGAAGTGCATGAGTACCGCGCCCGGAAGGTAATCTTTTCCACCGGCTACTACGACTTGCCGAACTACCTCAACGTGCCGGGCGAGAATTTGCCGAAGGTGATTCACTACTATCGCGAGCCGCATGCCTACTTCGGGCACGACGTGCTGGTGGTGGGGGCGAAGAACTCGGCGGCACTGGCGGCGCTGGAGTTGTGGTGGACGGGGGCGCGGGTGACCATGGTCCATCGCGGTACGGAAATTCACCGCCATGTGAAGTATTGGATCAAGCCGAACATTGAAAACCGGATCAAGAATGGCGAGATTCCCATGTACTTCGAGAGCAGCGTTCTTGAGATTCTTCCTCACGCCGTCCGGCTCCAAACGCCGAGCGGCGAGGTGACGCTGAAGAACGATTTTGTTTTCGCGATGACCGGTTACCATCCGGACTTCGAATTTCTGGGGCGCCATGGCATTGCGCTCGATCCTGAAACCCGAAAGCCGCGAACGAACCCGGAGACCTTTGAAAGCGAGCGGCCGGGGATCTATCTGGCGGGCGTGATCGTCGCCGGTGTTCATACCAACGAGATTTTCATCGAGAATGGCCGCTTCCACGGGAAAGCGATTGCCGCCGATATCGCCCGCACCCTGCGCTAGGCCTCCCATGCGCGTTCTACACGTCGATCTCGGCAGGCAGATGCGCGGAGGGCAGTATCAGGTCTTACAACTCATCGAAGAGCTCTCCGGGCGTGGAGTTGAGCAGGAGTTCCTCAGCCCCCATGGCGAGCCGTTCTCCATCGGGAAATTGCGCCGGGATGTGGACCTGGTGCATGCGCATGACGCCCGAAGCCATACCTTTGCGGCCGTCGTGGCGCGCGCTCCGTTGGTGGTAAGCCGGCGCGTCGCTTTTCCCATCAAACGAACCTGGGTGAGTCGCTGGAAGTACGCGAGGCCCGTGTTGTTCCTGGCTGTGTCGAGCTACGTCGCCAGCAGACTCATGGAAGCCGGGGTACCGGCCGGGAAGATTGAAGTCGTCTATGACGGTGTGCGCGAACTGCCGCTCTCCACACGCACTGGGCCGCTAATCGCTCCGGCTTCGGAGGACCCGATGAAGGGCTCCGATCTCATCCGGCAGTCTGGCCTCGAAGTGGAGTTCACGGCCAACCTTCCAGAGGCCCTGAAAACCGCGCGTGGACTTCTCTACATCACGAGGGAAGAGGGACTCGGTTCGGCCGCCCTGCTGGCGATGGGCGCGGGCGTGCCTGTTGTCGCCAGCCGCGTGGGAGGGCTTCCCGAGATTGTGAAGCACGAAGAGACGGGATTGTTGACCTCGAATGATCCGGCGGAGATTGCCGCCGCCGCTGCGCGTCTCTTCGCGCCGGAGGCCGCGGATTGGAGCCGGGCGGGCAGGGAATGGGTGCGGGGACGGTTCCTGACCAAACACATGGCCGAGGCGACAGTACAGGCCTATACCCAGATTGTCCGGTAGGCGCCGCGTGCCGCTTAGCGGGCTGCGGCGTTCGTGTAAACTCGACACAAATGGGCTGTCAAAAGGTTCATTCCGAGGGTGCTTCGTATGCCGGTTGAACGCCAACGGGCAGGGCAGAAGATCAGCGTAATTGTCATTTCCCGCAACGAAGGGCAGGATTTACGGAATACGGTGGAGAACCTGGCGGACACGCTCCCTCCTGACTCCGAGATCATCGTTGTCGACGACGGTTCCACGGATCGCTCTGCCGATTTTCTGAAGCGCCGGCGGTCCCGCCGCATTCGCCTGTTTCGATCCGAAGGGGAAGGCGTGGCCCGCTCGCGCGTTTACGGCGCTTCCCAGGCGACCGGCGACGTGTTTGTGTTCGCCGATGCCCACCTGGGTCTTGATGCCGACTGGTGGCGGCCGCTGCTCGATCAAGTGGACAACCCGGCCGTCGGCGCCGCGGCCCCGGGAATCGCACGGATGCCGCCTGTTGGTCCCACCGGCTGGGGTCTGACCTTCAAAGGGCCGGCGATGGAAGTCCGCTGGCTTCGCCGTAAACCGTCCGGCGCCAGCGGCGCACCGATTCTGCCGGGCTGTTGTCTGGCCATGCGCCGCGAAGTCTTCCAGGCCACCGGAGGCGGCTGGGACCCGGGACTTTTGCATCGTGGCAACGTGGACAACGAGATCAGCGTCCGGCTGTGGCTGCTGGGTTACGAAGCCGTCGTGGTTCCTGATACCGTGGTCCGCCACCGGTTCCGAACGCAGTCCCCTTACCCTGTTGGCTGGCCCCAGTACCTGCATAATCGCTTGCGGCTGGCGTTTGTCCATTTCAAGCCAGAACGGCTAGCGAAGGCGGTTTCCCATTTGCGAAAGTATCCGAATTTCGGCGAGGCGCTGGAGTTGCTCGTCGAAGGGGACATCGCTGCTCGCCGCCGTGCCATCGCGGCCGTCCGCAAACGCTCCGATGACTGGTACTTTGATCGCTTCCGCTTGAACTGGTAAACTCCAAACACCGGACTCCGGATACACAAATCAAGAGAGGATGTCAGCATGGCAACAACGACAAAGAAGGCTGCCAAGAAGGCTCCGAAAAAGGCGGCAAAACCTGCCCCTAAGAAAGCCGTGAAGAAGGCAGCCGCCCCGGCCAAAAAGGCCGCGCCTGCAAAGGCTGTAGCCAAGAAGGCCGCGCCAGCAAAGGCCGTGGCAAAGAAGGCCGCGCCCAAGAAGGCCGCGCCCAAGAAGGCGGCTCCCAAGAAAGCGGCGCCCCCGAAGGCAGCTCCAAAGCCGGCAGTGAAAAAGGCTGCGGCCCCCAAGGCGGCCCCGAAGAAGGCCGCTCCCGCAAAAGCGCCAGCCAAAAAGGTGACAAAGCCGAAGGTGGTTGCTGCCACTCCGCCTCCGCCCCCGCCCACCACGGCGCCCCCCGCCCCTTCCACCCCGCCTCCCACGGCTCCCCCTGCCGACGGATCCGCCACTTAGCTATCTTTTCGGCCGGCCGCCCGGGAGAGCGGCCGGCCCCCTCCCGCGTCTCCCCTCCACATCCTGCCGGAATCACACCCCATGAAAACCCCCTCGATCACCCGCCGCTCTGCCTTTGCCGCCGCGGCGGCGTTTCTGCCTGCGAACGCGCAGCCGAAGCCGTCCCGCCCGAACGTCCTCTGGATTCTGGGTGACGACCTGGGTCCGCAACTCGGCTGCTACGGCCACCCCCTCGCCAAGACACCCAACGTCGATCGTCTGGCCGCCGAAGGCGTCCGCTTCACCCACTGTTTCACCACCGCGCCCGTCTGCTCTCCCTCCCGGTCGGCATGGAATACCGGTGTTTACCAGACGGCGTTCGGCGCCCACGATCACCGCAGCCACCGCAAAGACGGCTACACGCTTCCGGAAGGCATTCGCCTGATCTCCCACCGCATGCGCGACGCCGGTTACTTCACCGCCAACGTCACCGAGATTACTCCCACGCTTCGCACCAACGGGAAGACTGATTTCAATTTCAAGGTCGACAAGCCTTTCGACGGGACTCACTGGCGCCAGCGCGCCGAGGGGCAGCCGTTCTATGCCCAGGTCAACTTCACCGCACCCCACAAGGGGCCGCAGTGGCCACTGGCCCGGAAACAGCCGGACTTGGTCGACCCCGCCAAAGTGGAGTTGCCGCCCTATTATCCGGACCATCCGGTGATCCGCGATGAGGTGGCCAACTATCTGGACGCGGTGAACAACTGGGACCGTCAGGTCGGCGTCCTGCTGAATGAGTTGAAGAAAGACGGGCTTCTCGACAACACGATGATCTTTGTCTTTGGGGACAATGGGCGCTGCCTTTTGCGTGGTAAACAGTGGCTCTATGATGCGGGGACACACGTACCGCTCATCGTCCGCTGGCCCGGACATATCAAGCCCGGCACTGTCCGCCACGATCCCGTGCTTTCGCTCGACATCGTGGCTGCCACCCTCGACGCCGCCGGCATCGAACACCCCAAGCTCTTCCACGGCCAGTCCCTGTTCAAGAACGCCAAACCGCGTACCGAGATATTCACTGCCCGCGACCGTTGTGACATGACCGTTGACCGTATTCGCGCCGTGCGAGACTCCCGCTACAAGCTCATTCGTAACTTCTATCCCGACCGCTCTTACTCGCAGTTCAATGAGTACATCCGCAGCAGTTATCCCGCGCTGACCGTGATTCAGAACCTTGCCAAAGAAGGGAAACTCAACGAGGTTCAGGCTCGCTGGGTGGCTCCCTCCCGGCCGGAATACGAACTCTACGATCATCAGGCGGACCCGCATGAGGTGCATAACCTGGCCGGTAAACCGGAACATGCCAAAGCATTTGACCGGCTGAAAAAACGGCTCGATCAGTGGATCGTGGAAACCAACGACCACGGCCGGACGCCGGAATCGGCCGAAACGATCGCCGCCGAAGAGCCTCGCTCCGCCGTCGTAAAATAGGGTCTAGCGATGTCCTTCATCCACGACGATTTCCTCCTCCAGACCCCTGCCGCCCGCGAACTGTTCCATACGTACGCCAAAGACGAGCCGATTCTCGACTATCACTGCCATCTGCCGCCGCAGGATGTTGCGGCGAATCGGCGTTTCCGTAACCTGCACGAGATCTGGCTGGAAGGCGATCATTACAAGTGGCGTGCCATGCGCGCCAACGGTGTCCCGGAAGAGCTCATCACCGGCGCGGCGAGTCCGTATGAGAAGTTTCTGGCCTGGGCCCGCACGGTCCCCTTTACCCTTCGCAATCCGCTCTACCATTGGACCCACCTCGAACTCCTTCGCTATTTCGACATCCCCGACATCCTTAACGAAGATTCGGCCGAGTCGATCTGGAACCGGGCAAATGAAAAACTTGCCACCGATGAACTCTCCGCGCAGGGCATTCTGGGGAAATTCAAGGTGCGCGCATTGTGCACCACTGACGATCCCACGGATTCCCTTTCCGAGCATGCCTCCATCGCGGCCTCGGGCCTGGCGACTAAAGTGCTTCCTGCCTACCGTCCCGATAAAGCCATGGCGGTTCACGATCCGGCCTCGTTCAATGTCTGGACGGCAAAACTGGAGTCGGCGGCGGGTGCTCGCATCTCCGGATTTCAATCGTTTCTCGATGCGCTCGCCAATCGCCATGACTTCTTCCACTCGATGGGCTCCCGGCTCTCGGATCATGGCTTGAATACCGCCTTTTCCGAACCGTGCTCTCTGGAGGACGCGGCCAACATCTTCGATCGCGCCCGCAACGGCCAGGCCGCCGACTCCTCGGAGCATGCCCAGTTTGGCAGCTTCCTCATGCACTTCTTCGGCCGGTTGGATGCTGCAAAAGGGTGGACCAAACAACTCCATCTGGGTGCCCGGCGGGCGAATAACACCCGTATGTTCCGCCAAGTGGGGCCGGACACCGGTTTCGACTCCATCGGCGACTGGCCGCAAATCGATGCCGTTGCGCGCTACATGGACCAGTTGGATCAGGCCGGTGCGTTGCCCAAAATGATTCTGTACAATCTCAATCCGGCGGACAATTACGCTTTCGCCACGGTGATCGGCAATTTTCAGGGTGGACCCGTTCCGGGCAAAATCCAGTTCGGCTCGGGCTGGTGGTTCCTGGACCAGAAGGAAGCCATGGAGTGGCAGATCAATGCGCTCTCCAACTGCGGATTGCTCTCCCGCTTTGTGGGCATGCTCACCGACTCCCGGTCTTTCCTCTCCTACCCGCGCCACGAGTATTTCCGCCGCACGCTGTGCAACCTCCTCGGCCGCGATATCGAGAACGGAGAGTTACCCAGCGACATGGCCCTGGTCGGCGGCATGGTTCGCAATATCTGCTACGCCAACGCCGAGCGATATTTCGCCCTGCCGTAGAGGCGTTACAACTCACATCCCGCCCGCTTTGGCCGATATGGTCACTAGCTATGGCGAAGAAGAACGACATCGCGTCGCTGCTGGCATTTGTTCCCCCCTTTCCACAGATCGCTCTCGAGGTCCTCGACGCAATCCGCAACCCCTTGGTCTCTGTGGGCCGCCTCACCACGCTTGTGGAGAAGGATGTCGCGCTGACGACAGCTGTCCTCAAGTTGGCCAACTCCGGGCTCTATGGCCGTCGTCATAGTGTCGCATCGGTTCGCGCGGCTTTCCCTGTGCTCGGGGTTGAGTCGTTCTCTCAGGCGATCATGCGGGCCTCTGTGAAGGACTTTGTCGGCGGCGGTATGGCGGCTCCCGAACTGAATCTCTGTTGGGCCCATTCGGTAGCGACTTCGGAGATCGCCCGCCGCCTCGTCGGCGGTCTGTCCCTTTCCCCGGACATTGCTCTCTCTGCCGGCCTGCTGCACGATATCGGACGCTTTGGACTCGCCATCGCCGCCCCTGCTAAACATACGGAACTCCTCAGCGGCGGGAAGTATTTTGACCCGATCGAGGCCGAACGGGAGTTATTCGGAATCGACCACACCGAAGCGGGCCGCATCCTCGCCGATCAGTTCTGCCTGCCCGACGAAATTCGCGTCTGTGCCGGGCGGCACCACGATCCGGTCTCCGGATGCGATGTCGACATGCTCTCTGTGGTTGGCGTCGCTTGCCGCATTGCCACCGCCGTCGGTTTCCAGGTGGTGCCCACCCACCGCACCGCCTCTCTGGAGGATGTCATCGCCGAAGCCCCCTTCCCCCTTCGTGCGCAAATCCTGCCCAACGCGGAAGCCTGGCGCAGTGTTCTCCTGCAGACTTTGGCGGCCTAGAACATTCTCCTCCCAGTCTGTTCGGCCTTTGACCCTGCTATCGTGTCTTATAGACATGCTTGCCGCCTTACTGGCAGGAGCCTTTGGCCTCCTCATCGGCAGTTTCCTCAACGCGTGCATCTATCGGTTCCCACGCGATATCACTATCTGGGACCCGCCAAGAAGTTTTTGTCCCTCCTGCGAAAAAACCATCGCTTGGTACGACAATCTCCCGGTATTGAGTTTCCTCCTGCTGCGCGGAAAATGCCGGCACTGCGGCTTCCCAATCCCTGTTCGGTACGTCCTGGTGGAATTACTTTGCGGAATAATGTACTTTGTAATAGTGCAGCATTTCGGCCCCACCCTCACCGCCGCAAAGCTCTGCCTGTTTGCCGCCATTAATCTGGAACTCGTCGCCACGGATTTCGAAGAACGGATTCTCCCCGATGAGTTCACCAAAGGCGGCGTTCTGGCCGGCTTGGCCTTTTCGTGGTTTCTCCCGCTGCCCATCATTTTCTCCACACTTTTTCTGCCCAGCGGGGTATCAACTTCTCTCTATTCTGTCGCCGAGTCGCTGCTCGGAGCTGCTTTCGGATATGGTTCGCTCTGGACCATCGGCTTTCTCTACCGGAAGTTTCGCGGTCAGGAGGGGATGGGAATGGGCGATTTCAAAATGGCGGCGATGATTGGTGCCTTTCTCGGCTTGATGCCGATGATGCTCGCCCTGATGGTCGGTTCCATCCTGGGCGCCATTGCCGGTCTGCTGGTGATCAGCCTCTCGAAAGAGGAAGCGGGAACCTACGAAGTTCCCTTTGGCTCCTTCATGGGGATCGCCGCTGCGGGCGTCGCTTGGATGGAGGCCGTGCAAGGACTAGCCGATGCTGTTGTACACTGAGGAATTACGCTGATGAAAGCGCTCCTGGAGAGTCTCGGTCCCAGCGATCCGGATCTGGCTCTGGCTCTGGCCATCGATCCGCAACGCCTTCCGGCACACGTGGCTGTCATTATGGACGGCAACGGCCGCTGGGCGAACCGGCGTTTGCTGCCGCGCGTAGCTGGCCATCAGGCTGGAATTCAGCCGGTTCGGACCACCGTGGAAACCTGCGCGGCACTGGGCTTAGAAGCGCTTACCCTTTACGCGTTTTCGGTGGAGAACTGGAAACGGCCGCGGACGGAAGTGGACACGCTATGGAGCCTGTTGCGGGTCTATCTACGCAA
Source organism: uncultured Solibacteraceae bacterium (assembly GCA_964430625.1). Taxonomy (GTDB): domain Bacteria; phylum Acidobacteriota; class Terriglobia; order Bryobacterales; family Bryobacteraceae. The sequence continues at coordinate 5,299 of CAYSFR010000023.1, read as the reverse complement.
GGAACTGGCAACCCTGCAGGAGAACAATGTTCGCCTGAATGCCATCGGGCGTATCGAGTACCTGCCCTCCGTCGTGCGTGAAGAGCTCGATTCCACCATTCGCGCCACGGAATCCAACACCGGACTCCGGCTGAATCTCGCGATTAACTATAGTGGCAAAGCGGAATTGGTGGATGCGGTGAACCAGTTGATCACGGAGGCGCGCGCTGCTGGAACACTGGATTCGTTGCGGGTCACCGAAGAGACGCTGGCTTCGCGTCTTTACACTGCCGGCATCCCCGATCCCGATCTCCTTATCCGCACCTCCGGGGAACTCCGCGTCTCGAACTTTCTGCTCTGGCAAATCGCCTACGCCGAAATCTACGTCACCGAAACCTTCTGGCCGGACTTCAAGCGACGCGATCTGCTGAACGCCATTCTCGATTACCAGAAACGGGAACGCCGTTTCGGGGGACTCGGCTCCGTCGACGCGCAAGCCCTGGCGGAAGCGGTGCCGATCCGATGAAGAGGGTTGTCACCTCTCTCATCCTGATTCCCGTCATTACCTGGGTGGTGCTGTTTGCTCCCAGTTTCGTCTTTGCCTCGACCGTCTGCCTCTTCGCCGCGCTGTGCTGGATGGAGTATTCTTCCATTGCCGGGCACTACGGGGCACGCTTCACCGCCGTTGCCGGCTGGATCCCCGGTCTTGCTTTTCTGCTCATTCAGCGCCACGAGATGCTCTGTTTGATGGCGATCGTGTTGGGAGCGCTGGCCATGTCCTTGCGGGTGGACAACTTGAAGGACGCCATTCCTTCCTCGGCGCTGTTTACCTTCGGGGTGCTCTACACGTTTGGAACGTGGCGGTCGGCCATCGCGCTCCATGATCTGAGTCCTTACTGGCTCCTGTTCGCTCTGACGATCAACTGGGTGGGCGATACGGCCGCCTTTTACGTGGGCCGCGCGATTGGCAAACACAAATTGGCGCCTGCTGTCAGCCCCGGGAAGAGTTGGGAAGGCGCCATTGCCAGCGCCCTGGCCGCGGGCTTGTTCGGCGTCTTCTTTTTGCGCCAACTTCTCCCGGAAACCCCACTGCATTTGGCCGCCCTCTTCGCCGTCGCCGGTAATGCCGCGGGCCAGTTCGGCGACCTTGCCGAATCGGCTCTGAAACGCGGGGCGGGCGTCAAGGACTCCGGTACCACCCTTCCTGGCCACGGCGGCTGGCTGGATCGCCTGGACTCCTCCCTCTTTTCCATGCCGGTGGTCCATCTCCTCTTACGGATCTCCGGATTGCTAACTTAGTAATCGCATTGGTACGATCCGATGAGCATGATGCTAACTTTCGGCGATTTTAGACTTGATGTCGCCGAGCGGCGCCTCTGGAATGGGCCCTCGGAGATCGTCCTCGCCCCCAAGGCCTTTGACCTGCTCGCCTATCTCGCCCAGCGGCCGGGCCAGGTCTGCAGCCGGGATCAATTGTTCGCGGCCCTGTGGCCCAATACCTTCGTCGACGACCATGCCCTTTCGGTCCAGATCGCCGATGTCCGCCGTGCTCTCGGAGATTCCCCCAAGGCGCCCCAGTACATACAAACGCGTTCTCGCCGCGGCTACTGTTTTGTCGGTTCCAACGCCGCTCCGCCCCCACCCCCGGGGCTCCCTCCGTCACAAGCAGTGCCGGTGGCGCCCCCCCTGTCGTTCCCGGAAACCCGCTATGTTTCCAACGGCGACGTCAACCTCGCCTATCAGGTCTTTGGCGCCGGCCCCGTCGACCTGGTTTTCGTCATGGGCTGGGTCTCGCACCTGGAGTACTTCTGGCGCGAACCCCGGTTTGCCGCTTTTCTCCGCCGCCTGGGCTCCTTCGCCCGCGTCATCCTGTTCGATAAACGCGGTACCGGCCTCTCGGATCGGGTGCCCCTCTCGCAGTTGCCCACCCTGGAGCAGCGGATGGACGACGTGCGCGCCGTGATGGAGGCTGCCGGCTCCAAACGGGCGATTCTCTTCGGCGTATCCGAAGGCGGCCCTCTGTGTTCCCTGTTCGCCGCTACCTACCCGGAAAAAACCGCCGGGCTCATTATGTTCGGCAGTTACGCCCGGCGCCTGCGGGACCACGACTATCCGTGGGGCCCTACTCGCGAGGAACGCGACCAGTACTGCCGCTACATCCGTGAAAACTGGGGCGGACCGGTCGGCATCGACGACCGTGCTCCCTCTCTGGCCAACGACCCCGCTTTCCGCGACTGGTGGGCCACCTACCTCCGCATGGGTGCCAGCCCGGGCGCCGCCGAAGCGCTAACCCGGATGAATGCCGATATTGACGTTCGCCCTGTGCTTGCCTCCATCAGCACCCGAACCCTTGTCCTTCACCGGCGGGACGACCGCTGCCTGCTGGCTGCCGAGGGCCACCTGATGGCTGACCGGATTCCCGGTGCCCGGTTCGTCGAACTGAGCGGCGCGGACCACCTCCCGTTCGTGGGCGAGCAGGAGGAGTTATTCAACGAAATCGCCCGGTTCCTTGCCTCCAGTGCCAGTATCGTCGAACCCGAACGAGCCCTGGCAACGGTTCTTTGTGTCGATGTTCCCCCAACCGATCTGCGGCGCCTGCAGATCCACCTCCGCCGCGAAATTGGCTGGTTCCGCGGCCGGCCGGGCGATCTCGGCACCGGCGCGCCGCTGGCTACCTTCGATGGCCCGGCTCGAGCCATTCGCTGCGCCCATTCCATCGTCACCCACGCCGGCGGATTCGGCGTCCGCCTCCGCGCCTCCCTGCACACCGGGGAGTGCGAGTTCAACCAGAAGGGGATCCCCGCCGGATTAGCCGTCCAATACGCCGGTTCGCTGCTGCCGCAGTCCCCGCTCGGCGGCGTCGTTGTCTCCCGCGTCGTCAAGGATCTCGTGGCCGGTTCCGGCATCCAGTTCTCCGAATCCCGTAGCCTCTTTCTGCCCGGTCAGCCCGACCCGTGGGAGCTGTTTGAAGTTGTCGGCTGCTAAAAAGACCTCTCGCTGAGAACGAATTGACAATTTCCTGACATCCTGGTGATCATTTTCAACCGCCGTTTCCGTAATGTGGTGTGCGGAGGAAGTTAGCAATGAACATTCCGGAACAGATGCGCGGGGGCCGGGAACTTGTCCCAGGGCAGTCTTTTGATCTGGTATTCCCCGTGGGCCGCCCCGGCCGCCTTACCATCTTTGCGACCGCACGCCGCCGGTCGCTCACCCTTTCGTCTCCAGCTCACTACCTGGTGCAGCTTTTCACACCTGGCGCCATTCAGCCGGTTGCCTCGCGGGAGGTGGAGGGCAATGGCCTGCTTGCCATGCTGGAGTATGAAGCACGGGGCTCCTCCGGCCTCTGGACCGCCAGAATCACCAACTGCAATAGCCACCCGCTCGAGGTGATGCTGGACGTCTGCTACCCCGGCGTTCATGACATGCAGATCCGGTCCCTCCCGGCGCATTTCGTCGAGTCCATCGCCAGCCGGTTGCTGGCCGACACTGCCGTGCACCTCCAACACGGCCGCAACGCCAGTACCGTGCGCTTTGCCCCCGTTCTCGGCCTGCGCGAATTCCGCTTCACTCTCCCCTCGCTCGACCGCTTGATCTTCCCCCCGCTCCTTCCCCCGGTCCAGATCGTTGAGCAGGTCTCCGACATCGGCTCCCACTCCCCGCGGCTCCGCCTCCTGCCCGGATCGGTGGCCAACCCCGGCGGCTATCTCCGTCTCGAACTCGGCTTTGAAGAGGACGGCGTCGAACTTTCTGGTAGTTTCCCGATCCATTTGGCCCGCATGAAACTGGTCCTCGAACTCGATCTCGCCATTACCGCTAATCGCCTCTCCTATAACAACGTTCGCGTTACCTTCGACTTTGACGTCGACATCCAGCCCCTCCCGGTCTGGATGTACAATCCCATCTTTGATTTCCGTGACCGCCTCCAGGAAGCCGTCTGCGCCGGCGTCCGTTCGGCTTTCAACGACGTCGAAACCTGCGAAGCCATGACCATCGGCATCGAACGCTCTCTGGAGACGATTCTCGGACCCGGCGCCCGTGCCGCCACCGTCCAGATGGAGAATGGGCAAGTCTCGCTCGGCCTCTTCCGCAACGCCCACGCCGCCGTCGCCTGAGATACCATGGGCTCGAACCCCGACCCATGCACCATCCTCTGCTTCTTCACTCCGTCAGCTATGCCGGCCTTTGGGGCCAGGCGTTCCTCCCGGTCGACGAATTCTTAACCAAGGCACATGCGCTTGGATACGACGGCGTCATGCTCATGGCCAAACGTCCTCACGTCTCCCCGTTGGACTACGATCGCGACAAACGAACCCAGCTTCGCGACCGCCTCATCGACGAAAACCTCTCCAGCAACGTGCTCGCCGGCTATTGCGACCTCACCGCCGGCCTGGACCGCCGTGACATCCCGCACAAAGAGATCCAGCTCAGCTACCTCACCGAACTCTGCCGACTCGCCCAGGACCTCGGTATGCAGACCGTCCGCATCTTCACCGGCTATGAATCCCCCCATGCCGGTTACCCTGAGCAGTGGAATCTGGTGGTGGCTACCCTCACCGAGGCCGCTCGCCGCGCCGGGGACTTTGGCGTCACGCTCGGCCTCCAGAACCACCACGATATCGGCGTCGGCCACGAGGCCATGCACGACATCCTGCAAACGATCAATTCACCTCATCTGAAGGCGCTCTATGACGCCTGGGCCCCCGCCCTCCAGGGTGTCGATATCGAAGCCGCCGCCGCTCACCTCGGCAGCCGCACCGTACACACCACCATCGCCGACTATCAACTCCGTCCCCGCTACAAGTACCGTCCCGATCTGATCAACTACGAGCCCCAGACGCCCGCCGTGATCGCCGTTCCCATGGGTGGCGGTTTCATCGACTACCGGCGATTCCTCCACGCCCTGCGCGCCAATGGCTTCCAGGGCAGTATCGCCTATGAGATGTGCTCCCCGCTCATCGGCGGAGGTGGCATGGACAACCTCGACCGCTGTGCCAGACGCTTCCTCGACTGGGCCGTCGAATCCGGCATTCGGTAAAATAGGGGGTTCCCATGCCCCCATACCGTTCCCGTACCTCTACCCACGGCCGCAACATGGCCGGCGCTCGCGCCCTCTGGCGCGCCACCGGCATGAAGGAAGGCGATTTCGGCAAGCCCATCATCGCCATCGCCAACTCCTTCACCCAGTTTGTCCCCGGCCACGTGCACCTGAAGGACCTTGGCCAGATGGTCGCCCGTGAAATCGAAGCCCACGGCGGCGTTGCCAAAGAGTTCAACACCATCGCCGTCGACGACGGCATCGCCATGGGCCACGGCGGCATGC
>CAYSFR010000022.1:90958-150644 GCA_964430625.1 uncultured Solibacteraceae bacterium | reverse complement strand
TAAAAAACACGTTTTTTTTGGGATATCACCCACCCTGGCCGCCCCGTTGCGCGCGCCGCGTTGGCAAGCCCGTGGGGGGGCGACGGCCCGGGCCCCCACGCCAACGACTATGCCTGACGTGTCCGGATTGATTCAACACCCATAGCCCTGCCGCGTCCGCCGCAAACGCGGGCGGCTTCCTTCAAACGTCTCTATCCGAACTGACCCGGCGGTCGAGATTTCGTCACGCTCGGGCACCGCTGCGCCGGGTCAGTCCAGATAGAGATATAGCGTCAGGGGGGATCCATCCCCGAACAGCGCTTTGAAGTCACCTCTGGAAAGTGCGGACCTCCATTCCCCTTGCACTTCGACAAGAAGGGACGTACACTACTTGTCGAAGGACAAAGGGAGCACATGGACCAGAAACGGCTTGAGTTGCCGCAAGGCACGTTAGACCTCTTGATTCTGAAGACACTGGCAATCCAGCCCCTTCACGGCTGGGCTATTTCGGAGCGCCTCCATCAGGTCTCCACTGCCGCGCTCCAGATCGGACAGGGATCACTCTACCCGGCGCTGCATCGCCTGGAGCGGCGCGGCTGGATCAAGGCGAAATGGGGAGCAAGCGATAACAATCGGCGCGCCAAATTCTATGAGCTGACTCGCACGGGCCGCAGACAGCTTGAAATTAACACAGAAGAATGGCGCAGGCTCACAGTTGTCGTCGGCCAAGTGCTCAATTTGGCTTGATCAGGGGAGAACGCGAATGCTGACCGACCTTCTGTACCGGCTGCGAGCCATGTTCCGCCGAGATCGCCTCGATGTGGAGCTTGAGGAAGAATTACGTTGCCATCTCGACCGCGAAACGGAAAAGCACCTGCGCGCTGGCGTTCCTGAGGAAGAGGCCAAACGCCGGGCACGGCTGGCGCTGGGCGGAATTCAGCAAGTGATAGAAGAATGCCGCGACTCCCGAGGAGTTTCCACTCTCACCACGATGTGGCAGGACATTCAATACGGATTGCGGGTGCTTCGGAAGTCTCCCGCGTTGACTTGCGTCGCCATCGGTTCCCTGGCGTTAGGCATCGGGGCGAACACCGTTGCTTTCAGCGTGGTGAACGCTTTAATTCTCCGGCCGCTGCCGTTCCCCAGCCCAGAGCAACTCGTGTCCATCCAGCCGGGGAACGGGACAACCTTGTCCTTCCCGAACTACCGCGATCTGCGCGACAGGAACAATGCATTCAGCGGCGTGGCTGGTTATCGGATTACGGTGCTGGGGTTGGATACCGGGGGAAGTTCCCAGCGGATCTGGGGCTATCTGTCCACCGGCAACTACTTCCAGGTCCTCGGTGCGAAACCGCTGCTCGGCCGCTTCTTCGGTCCTGCAGAGGACCGCCAGCGTGGCGGGAGCCCTTATGCCGTGCTCAGCTACGGATGCTGGCAGCAACGCTTCGGGGGCGATGCCGGGATCGTGGGCAGGACAATCCGGCTGAATGGCCTTGCCTATACTGTCCTTGGGGTTGCGGGCAATGGCTTCCAAGGCACGGAGCTGTTCTATTGGCCGGAGGTTTGGGTGCCGATGTCGATGCAAGCGCAAATCGAGAGCTTCTCGTGGCTCGACGAGCGCTCGACTTTTAACACGATGGTGATCGGAAGGCTGAAAGACGGAATCACCCGGCAAGGAGCCGAAACGCGATTGGAGCCGATCGCGGCGGCACTGGCCAAGGAACATCCTCGTTGGAACGAGGGTTTGAGGTTCAAGTTGACGCAACCGGGACTGGCGGGGGATGCGGGCCGGGGACCCGTCGCAGCCTTCACTGCGGGGGTTCTTCTGCTTGCTTGCCTCGTGCTTCTTGCCGCCTGCGTAAATCTGGCCACCTTGTTGGCGGCGCGTACAGCGGACCGGCACAAGGAACTCGCCGTCCGCATGTCCTTGGGCGCCGGCCGCGGCCGGATCGCGCGTCAATTGATAACGGAGTCCGTTCTCCTTGCCTGCGGCGGAGGGTTGGCAGCTTGGGGACTGGCGGTTCTTCTTCTCCGTCTGCTGAGCCAGTGGCGGGCACCACTGGACTTCCCCGTGCAATTCAACGTGGCACCAGACTGGCGCGTGTTTCTCTTCACCTGCCTCATCTCGATACTCAGCGGTTTGCTCTTCGGCCTAGTTCCTGCCCAACGGGCGTGGAGCACCGATCCTAACTCGGCTTTGAAGGGCATGCCGGCAGGTTCTCCGCGGAAATGGGCTCTCCGGGATCTGCTCCTTCCGGTGCAGGTAACGCTTTGTTGCCTGCTAGTCATGACCAGCCTAGTCTCCTTGCGCGGCTTGCAGCGGGCTTTAGAGACTCCCCTCGGCTTTAAGCCCGTAGGAGTTGCTGTGGCCGGATTTGACCTGGGACTATCTCGATATCAGAAACCCCAGGGGCAAGCGTTTCAGCGAGCGATTTTAGAGGCGGTTGCAGGCATGCCGGGAGTGAGCATGGCGGCAATTGCAAATTCAGTCCCCCTCAGCATCGACCAGTCTTCCAACTCGGTTGCCCCAGAAGAGGCAACGGATTTTCGGCCGTTAGCGCGGATCAACGTCGCCGTGTATCAAGTCTCACCTGGATACTTCCGGACCATGGGGACCGCTCTCTTAAGCGGCCGTGAGTTCTTATGGCAGGACGACGAAAGTGCGCCGCGGGTCGCGATAATCAACGCGACTCTGGCACGCAAGCTGTTTGGCCAGACCGATGTGGTCGGGAGGCGTTTTCGAACTGGAGGCGGTGCTGGGCTCATCGAGGTCATAGGAGTGGCGGAGGACGGTAAATACGTGAACTTGACGGAAGAACCTCGCCCGGCTCTATTCAGGTCCGCGATGCAGGCCTACAACGGGACAACGGTCCTGATCGCGCGCACCTCGATGCCAGAGTCGCAAACCGCTGCCGAGATACGCCGGGCGCTTGCGAGTAGGGAGGCCACGCTTGCCGTCTACGGTGTCGGAAGCTTGAGCCAGATGCTCGGGTTCGCCTATTTTCCCGCTCGCGCGGCGACTATTGCGCTCGGTGTCTTCGGGATTCTGGCGATCATGCTGGCGGCAACTGGGATCTATGGAATGGCCGCATACGCGATTAGTCGCCGGCGCCGCGAGATTGGCATTCGCATCGCGATCGGTGCCCAACCTCGCCAGATACTGAGGGCGGTGCTTGGCCGAACGTGTGCATTGCTCTCGGCTGGATCGATTGCCGGGTTTCTTCTCGGCCTCGGGGCGGGACCGCTACTCGCGAGCGTCGTCTATCAGGCATCTCCGCATGACCCTTTGGTCCTCGTAAGTGTGCCCCTTGCCATGGCGGTGATCGGTTTTTTCGCGGCACTAGGGCCTGCCCGCCGCGCGCTCCAGATCGATCCCTTACCCGCGTTGCGGCAAGAGTGAAGCCGTCGAAATTTTAAAGCGATCGTCATTGACAATCTTTGTAAAAGTGAACCCCGCGGGACGAGATCGCGATGGATGCCCCGCCGAGAGTCGCGAAGGGTAGAGTAACGCGCCGCGACACCGGCGCCCACCGTCCTAAATTCCGGCTCACTCCCTGTAATGGGCCCGAGCGGTTTGAATACGTGAGCGAACTTCTGAAATGGAATACTACGCCTCCCGCTCGGCGAATGCCTGCAGCGTCTGGCGAGCGTCGGCGAGTTGCTCGACCGGGAAACTCCGCTTCCCCGCGACTTCCCTCCACAGCGCGGCAACGCCGCCTTTGTGCCGGCACATCCGCCCGCCGCCCCACAGATGCGTAAACTCACTGCTGAAGAACGCCTCTTCCCAGCCGTCCATTGCTTCGACGAATGGCCCTTCCGGAGATCGCATACTGCCTTGGCAGATCAACCCGTTTTCCTGGGCGTTGTAATAGGGAGCGACACAAAGTGGCGTCGTGGCGCAAGGGCGAGCGCTCGTCCGCAAAGCACGAATGTGGAGTTCCCTGCCGGTCACGCGGAATAGCAGCGCGGGCTGCGGAAAGGTCCGTCCGCTGAGCATGCCCAGCGCTTCATCCGTCTCACGAAAGAACATGACACGCTCGCTGGCTGGCGTCCACCAGATGAGTACTTCCGGAGTTCGCACCAAGACGTTCTCCGGCAGGATCTCTGGCCGGACGCGTGAACCTAGACCTTGCGCCAGCGTTCGCAGGAAAGCCGTCGATAGCGGTTGAGCCGGCCCCAACCCAGCCGCCGTCCCTTTCCGCTCCTCAGCCTCATGCCAAGTGGCGAACGCATCTCGCCCGCCTTTATAGACCAGAATCGCCCCTTGGAGCGTCAGTGTGTCCGCGCTTCCCAGGCTCAGAGTGCAATCCATGCTTTCCTCCGTTGTTCTTTTAGTTCGCATTACCGGGAAGCTGTTTCATGAGTTCGCTGGCGAGAGCCAGAGTCCGGCAAAAACAGCGTAGCGTGGCAAATGCGTCCCGCATCTGGTCAACATCATCCGTTCGCAATGGCAAAATGAAATTCGGTTCCGGGGATACTTCCATCATCCCCTGCGCCTCATCATCGAAGGCCCCTTCGATCCCGTCGTGCTTCTCGAATACGGTGAGCAACACCGGCAGTGGCGGATTCGAATCATAGAACTGATCCCGGATCGAGGAATCCAAGTCCGGAGCGGTACAACGATTCGACTCTTCGTGTAGGGCCAGCACTCCTTCGAGCCAGCCCAGAACGTCTCGTGACCCGATTCGATTCATGAGTTGGCGCAAGCCGCGCGTGGACAGTGCCTTCTTCCGGAGACACGTTGGAATCGCCGACTGGATGTCGGGAAGCTCAATATTTTCGGCGTCCGGATCGCCTTCGTACCAATCCCGCAACATCTCATTACGTTCCAGGGCGTCCTGGTGGTCAAAGACGCGGGCCCAACGATTGATTGCTCCCATAAACAGGCTGTAAAAGGTGGCCGGCAACCTCGGATGTTCCTGTTCCAGCGCCCGAAGTGCCGGCCCCAGGACCAGGTACCCGGATTGAGACGGGTCGACGATGAGATACGCATACCCGTCATCCACTTCCTCGCTTGAGAACGCATCGGCGTTCGAGCTCAGTGTCAACGTCATGTTGAAGTTCTCGCTCAAGACGGTTCCGCCGCTCTCGGCTACCCAACGTTCCAGTGCCAATCGGAGAAAGTTAAACGGATCACGCTTCGCCGTGACCCAAGCCTCCGCGGGTGCGACATCGGCCCGAAGAAGATTCGCCCCAATTCTGGCGGCGACGCGGTCTCCGTGCATCACCCGATATTCGGTCGGCGCACCAACGAGCGACACCAAGCCCCATCCGGGACGGCTCCCGCCCATCAAAGGATAGGCGGGAGCCAGCCGGGCGGCAGATCCAATGTTCTCGATCGCCCGCCACGGCGATGGAGTTCCTGCACGGCTCGCGCGATCAAACGCGCCGCTAACTGCCAGTCGGGACATTGACGGTACTCCTCGAGAATCGATTTCTGGCTGGGATGTTCGCCCTGGGCGATTGCATCCAGCTCGCCCAAGGCGTCTTCCACATTGGATCGGCGCGGCATTGGGTCACCCCTTGGCGCCTATCGCCCGCTCGAAACGGTAGACGAGCTTGTCGCCTACCGCTTCGGGGCCGGTCAACGTGGCCGTCGCAATTTCGGGGAACTGCGTCGCGTACAGCGACCGCACCTGTTCAACTTCCATATCCACACTGGGATCCGGCAATCTCGCGCCTCCATACGAAAACTCACGGACCATTTTGGTCACCTTCATTGGGCCACCTCCGCTTCGGGAGACTCAGCACCATCGAAGAGGCCCAACGTTCCTTGCGACTCCTGCTTTGGGGGGATAACTGGCTTCTCCGCAGGAGGCACCTTCTTGCCCTTCAACTTCTCCTTGCGAGCATCATCGTCGGCCTTCTCGGCAGCCGCCAATTCCTGCTTGATCCGGTCGAGGTTCGACGCGGTGGCGGCGTGAACTTCGACAAACTCCCGCAACTGCCGCGGCAGCTCGCGGTCAAGTTCCTCGGCCGTGCCCGTGGCACACAGCGGCATCGTGAGAACGTCGTTCTCGTCGTCCTTCACCTTCTTGGGGATGATGCTGACCGTCAAGCAGCCATTCGCGCCGCCCGCGACAGTCATGATCACCGTGCGGTTGGCCAGCATCGGTGCCAGGCCGCAAAACATACCCGTCGTCTCTGTTTGGTTCATATAGTTTGACCTTCTTTCCTCTTGTTGAAACCTGGACTCATGCCGCTTCCTCGAAGCGGAACTTCCGCCCGCCCGTCCTGGTCATCATCGTGTCGAGTTCACTCGCCAGACTCGCCATGCCCTGCTGCACCTTCGCGCGAAGATCGCCCGTCGTCCGAAGGTCGTCCGCGCCGACGCCCTCGAGCAGACTCCGCGCCTGGGTCACGATCTTCTGCAGCTCGTAGTCGTCGGTGACGTTCCGGAACTCAAAGTTCTGAAGGAACTCAACCAGGTTCGAAACCGTGGTTTCCTTGAAGCGCAACAGTTTTCCATCGGCGCCATCCTTCAGACGCTGCGCCATGTGTTGGACCAGCTTCGCCATCGACTCCCGCATCACAAGCTGGATCTCCGACGACGCTTCGGCCATCCGCTGCGCCGCCTTCTCCCGCTCCTGTTCCCAGACCTCTTGCGAGATGCCCCGCAACTGGTCCGGCACGCCGAAGCTCACGTACTGCCAGGAGAAGCCGAACTGGCGCGCTACCTCATCAACAGGCGAATAGTCTGCCGGGTTGTAGAGGCCGCGCAGGCGCTTGCCGGCATCGGCGGAGAGGCTCGGATAGACGCAGAGAAACGCCTTCACCAACTCCTCGCGCTCGGTCCGAAACTGCCGCAGCCGTTGCTCGACTGTTTCGAGCGCCGCGACCGGCAGCAAATGGATCCCGATCTCGAAGGGGAGACACAGATTGTATAAGTAGCGGCGGATCTCCCCGTCAAAGCGGCCGATGGCCTTCAGTTCAGCGGAGTCCAGCAGATGCTTCGATACGCGCAAGAGATCCTTGTCGGCGTCGGCCTCGATCTGGGACGTCGAGACCTTTCGCGTGTTGCCCATCGTGGACAAACGCACTTTAATACACACCGTTTTCCGGGCCAGATCCACACCCGGATTTTGAATGGGAATCGGAATGGGATTGTCGCCGCCATTGCCGTTCATGAAGACAACGGGACCGGCAATGAGAGCGACTGGAACGTCGTGAAATGAGAAAAGACTGGCTAAAGACGCCATATGAAACATACCTCCTGAGTTAAGTTGTTGTTGGGGAAAAGAGCGGCTTCCGACTATTGGAGAATGGGAAAGCCGGTGATCTGGGTCATACCTTCAGCCCCGATCGTGATCTCGACACTCTGCGCCGTGAAATCGCCCTCCGGGTGTCGTTCCGAGAGGAGCAATAGTTGTTGATTCCGACTGGTCACGAGCGGCCGATCGGATGGCTGCTGCCGGTTGTAGCGGCCGAGTACCGCAAAGTCGAGATGCCCTCGGATTCGCTGCCAGAGATCACCGCGTTGGGCGCGGGATAGCGACGAATCCGCGCGGAACTGTCCCTGCACTAGTTCGCTCTCCGCGTAGCCGGAGAACAGCCCGATGCTCAGTGACGGCAGACCACTGCGCACAGCCTCCAAAAGCGTGGAGAGCTCCGCGGCTTGTTCCATCGGCTCGCCGCCACTGATGGTGACGCCGGAAATTGCCTTGGCGAACCATAGAGACTCGATCCAATCAACGAGCACCTGGATTTTGACTTCGTGGCCGCCCGACGTGGAATGGCTCGATTTATTCCAGCATTTCGCGCAACCGAGCGAGCACCCCTGTACCCAGATCACGGCGCGCCGGCCAGGGCCGTTGACTTGGCTCGACTCCATTTGGGCATGCACACGAAGCGTCACTGTCCACCTCCAGTAGGCGGCCGTGTCCGTCGAAACGCTTCGAGGTAACCCTGCTCCCGGAGATTTCGGTCCCACATAGCCAGGAACTCTTCAATCGCCCGAGTCTCCCCGGGAAGACAGTTCAAGTTCCCTTCCCTGTCGCGCCATCGGCTCACGTGCCCGAAGCCGATAACGTCGTTCCGGAAGGAATACGGCCAGAGCACAGGAGTACCCTCTTCGACCACAATCTCAGCGCATACTTCCGGGTCCCGCATGAGATCTCCATTTGACTCGCCATAATGTGCGATGGAGATTGCCCGATGCCCATCCGGGCCGCATTCCGGAAGCATCTCAATGACCAGCCGTTGGAATGGCGGGTTCTCAATACGGACGCTCGCGGCGGCGTTGAGGCCGCCGGCTTCTTCGACAATCGTCCAGATCGTAGGCATCGTTCGCTCCTCTCACTCGTTCGAAAAGAAAAGACCGGCAATCAGGTTGCCCTGACCGCCGGCCTTTACAGGCGGAATCTGTGGCGCGGTTTTATCCGGAAAACAGCGTTTCTTCGACGCCGATCACCTTCCGTGCCACCGCTTCGATCCGATAGTATTCCGCCGCGATCCGCATTGCGCCGGCGTCCACACGTCCGTTCGGTTGCACGGGAACATGGGGCCGGCCATCCCCGAACAGCGTCTCCGCGGAACAAAAGTGGGAACCGTCGGACGCGATCACAGCGGCGTGATAGTCGCCGCCCTCGTCATGCCTTCCACAGAAGACAATGCCTTTGGCCGAAAGCCTCCGGGTTGCGTCGTCGTGCGCGTAGTTTGCTTCCTCATCGACCAGAAACACAACATGCTCCGGAAGATCCGTTCTCCAGTCCTGCTCGCAGAATCCGAGTTCTTCAAACAGACCCGCGTCCTCACGCCGGCAAATCATTTCCATATAAGCCCGATCGCCCATCTTCTCCTCCACTGTTTACCCGCGCCGCTGCTCCACGGCTCGCTTCGCGGCGGCTTCCACGTGAAACTCCGGCTTCTTCCGCGACTTGGTTACGGCGTCGGCGCCCTGCAGAGCCTTGGCGACTTCACCGCAGCCCTTGCCCTGAAATCCGGTCAGATCAAGCGAGCTGTTTCCTTGCTCGTCGATTTCGATCGTGATCGTTTTCTCACCCATGGCATCCTTCCCTTTCATCGCACCGCAAAGCGCAGTTGGACCTTCGCCCCCTGCGGCGTGTCGATCACACTTCGGCCTTGAAATACGTAGCCTCGCGCTTTCGCGACCGCCATCGTCTGGCGCTCTTTGTAGGCTTGAGATACCCGCCCCAGCCACGCTTGGTCGAACCCGATCCCCCGGTCGTAGTCGCTCACGACGGCCCGGTATTGGCCGCTGGTGTCGCGCACAAAACCGATGTCGTTCGACGCGGAGTCGAGTTGCCGACGACGGATGATGATGTGAGCCTGTTCCGGCCGTTCATCCCCCCGATAGCCGAAAAGCGCCGCTCCGTTCTTGTGAACTTCCGGCTTGTACCCCATCTGCTCCAGCGCCTCGACCAGATATCCTTCGTGCGCAAGAACTGTAATCATTTCATCATATTTGCTCATGGTTTCCTCCCGCGGCGACTTAGTCTGAGACCTTGTGACTTAACCCATAACTTTGCCGTTCGGCAAGGTTATACTGTCCAATCCGCCTGTCACTTCACCCATAGGTTTGCAAAGTTGGACCCATAGCTTTGCAAAAATCGGCAGAATCGCGGGTCCTGCCGCCCGCCGGGACAATCCATGGTGGCAAGGATATCCTTCCAAATCCGCACCCACGGCCAGATTATGCTTCCCGGTCGGCGCGTCGGAGTGTCCGGCACCCCGTGACCCCGGCTCTTCTTGCCGTCTCTCGGCACGATTATGCCTCCGATGCGGCAAGGTTATTCCTCAAGTGTCAGACCTCGCGGAACACCCGCTTTGCCGCGACTGCGGGCGTGTCCCGGCCGACTTCAAACACGCCAGGCTGCGAAGCGCTTAAGAAGCGTCCCGACGCCTGCTGGCGCAAACGGTCGATCTGGTCGGCGGCGGATCGCGCCACCGGCACGATGTATTGCGCGGACTCCGAAAGCGACAGGTTCAAGCGCCACGCCTTCCGGCAGCATTCCTTGATCTCCGCGCCGGTCCATCCCTCGTCCTTCGGGATATCTCCGTCGAGCGCCCACTTGGCTCGATAGATCTCCCAAATCACCGCACGCTCCTCAGCGGAGGGAAGATCGAAAAAGAACGTGCCGAGCGTAAAGCGGCGCCGCAATTCAGGCGGCAGACTCCCAATGGAATTGCAGGTCGCAATCCACAAGCTCCGGCCCTGCGAGATTGCATCAACCACCTGGAGCGCCGTGCGCAGCCGTTCCCCGGACCCGCCGACGATGCCACTCTGCATGGCGGACAGATCGAAGGCCACCGTCGGAATACCAGCTGAATTGCCGGCAGCCTTGGCAATGGCTGACTTGGCCGCGCCCGGCGGTCCGATGAGTACGATCCCATCGGCATTCGAGTCCTGCATCCAGGAGAGCATCGTCCCCGTCATCTCGGTCTTCACCCCAGAGAGATCGGTTCCCGTACCGGCGAATGCTTTCTCGATCTCATCGACAAAAACGATCACCCGGGGCGCTTCCCGGCCCCCAAGTACCGCTCGCAGGAAGTGCTTAATGCTCTCGCACCCGCCGATGTCCGCAAAGGTCTCGCCTCCACGCCAGATGCTGAGTCCCGGCGTCTGCTCGATGGCCTGCCGCTTACGCTCCCAGAGCCGCTCCACGTCGACGCCATTCTTCGAAAGCGCCAAAGCCAGTACCTGCTCGGCGGGAAACGCCGCGAGTCCAATGAGCGCATCCACGCAGGCCGACACGGTCTCTTCAGATGGGGCGCACAGTTCCGCGTCTTCGCACAGCCGCCGCACCAATTCCGCCAGCTCCTCCGCCGACGGCAATGGCTCATCAATAATCATCACGTCGCCCTGTAGTTCAGCGGGAAGCACCGCACCCGGCGTGCTCAGCAACACCAGACTCTGTCCGCCCGACTTGAATGGATCCCGAACATTCCAGATCGCCTGCACCACATCGGGTTGATCCCAGAACCGGTGGGCATTCGACAGGAATAGAATCGCGTCCTCTTTCTCCAGCTTTCGGGTTGCCGCCAACACGTCGGATGGCCCGAGCGCCGTGGTCTCCCCAAAGCGATCGGTGACGACTTGAGCGCCAGCCTTGTTGATGCCGCGAATACCCAGCATCAGGTCCCAGATCAACAGGGCCGACTGCTCTCCGATGGAGGCTGTCGCCTGCGCAATGGCGCTCGCGGGATCCGCTGTGCGGATCGCCAGGAGCGGCGTACCCGCCCGGCGAGCGGCTTTCAAGAGCCCGCGAAACTCTTCTGTCGAACAAATCATGAGATGTTTCCTCCAGGAATGCGAAGGGGGGAGGTCCGTGGCTCCCCGCAGTTCGAGAATTAAGATTGAGATGAATGGCTATCGCAAGAAAGCGATGCCGAAAAGGACGGCGTTATAGGCCGCATGTGCGAGGAGCGGCGGCGCCGTCGAGCCGCTGTCGAGACGCAGCCAGCCGTAAAGGCAGCCGGTCAAGAAAATGGCGGCAATCTGCCAGGGCGTGATACCGGCCTTGACGAGATGACTCAATGCGAAGGCTCCCGCAATGACGACCACCACGATCCAGCCCGGCTTAGCCAGCCGGCGCCGTTGCAATAGCATCAATCCGTGGAAGAGCATTCCGCGAAAGATCAGTTCCTCAGCCAATGGACCAAACGTGATCCCCATCCAGATCTCTGGCAGCGCCGGGAGTGAGCCGGTTCGAAGATCGCGGAATACCCAACTGACCACGAGCGCCGCAACAACACCCCCGCCAAGCGCCTTCAGGAGTTGCCTTGCCGGAGTTCGGTTCCAGGCCAGGAAGCCAAGCCTCGCCGAATCCAGTTGTCCGCATGCCAACCAGAATCCAGCCAGGATGATCAGACTGAGTATTAAGCCGACGAATGGCACAACCTCGATCCTCCGGCCGAAAAGTAATTGACGGCAGACAGGCCGATTTAGCGCGAGTTGGCACGCGCCCGGCATCATTCGCAGCGGTAGCCAACTTCCAGCTTTCAGACTACTGCCAGATCGAAGATAGGCCAAACGACTGCTGGTTCTCGTTTGGATCCGGCCTAACGGATTCGCCAGCAGCTGATGGACAAACCAGATAGACGATGTTCCCGGAATCGGCGCTGAGTCAGTTCGCGGACCCAGACCTACGTCCACAACACGGCCAATTGATTGGGTGATCCCTGGGGTGTTTATCGGTCTTTTCCAGCGAATGCCGCCGCGTGCCCCACTTGCACCATCCACTCGGACGCCCGCGCCCAGTGCTCATGCTGACCGACGGCCGACAATTGGTCTCCGTTTCGTTCCCGGATAGTTGTGGTAAGTGTTGAACCTATGTACTTGGCGCAGATGCATATCCGAAACTACAGATGTTTTGCCGATCAGGCGGTCCAATTTAGGCAGGGAGTTAACATCCTCCTCGGAGAGAATAACGCCGGTAAGACTACGGTCATAAAAGCGCTCGGACTTGTGTTGGATCAGAAATCTCGTCGTCGCCCCACCTTCTTTGATTTCCACCATCCCGCTACGGATTGGACCACGCCGCCGGCCATCACGATTGCCATCACGTTTCGGTCGTCCACAACCGACACCGTTGAGGACAAGGCCCTCGTGGCGACGTGGCTCACGAAACTCGATCCGTCGTCGTGGGAAGCGCAAGTTACGTACACGTTTATGCTCGAAGCCGATCAAGAAGCAGAGTGCAAAAATGTCCTCTCGAAGGTAACCGACGGTGATTTTCCGGCGTATCGTCGCGTGGTCGAATTGTATCTGGAAAAGTACGTCCAAAAAACTTATGCTGGCGCCATCCATAACCAATTGGAAGCGGAACGCGACTCGCTGGACAAGATCACGCTTTACACGCTTGACGCGCTCCGAGACGCCGGCAAAGAACTCTTCGCGGGAACAGATCCATTGCTCAAGCGCCTCCTTAAACAGGTGCGCGACGCCGGCAAAACTGCTGCGCAGATAGCTACCAGCACGAAAGAACTTCGCGATCTCACCCAGAGGCTCGGCAAGCACATCAAGGAGCGCATCAGTCTCGAGCCGCTCCTGCAACTCGTCAACGACACTGGCGCATTAGAAGGCGGCAAACCGCACCTCGCCGACGACCTCAGCGAAGAGGACCTCCTATACGCCCTTCGCCTGTACGTCGAATCAAACGGCGTGAGCATCCCCGCAGAACTTAATGGACTGGGGTACAACAATCTCCTGTACATTAGCCTTGTCCTCGCGAGCCTCGACCACCAAGCAGACCCTGCCAAGCGCGGATCCAACGCGAGCCTCTTCCCCGTTCTGAGCATTGAAGAGCCAGAGGCCCACCTTCACCCCGCGCTCCAGTACAAGCTCCTCAAGCACATCGAAAAGCGAGTTCGCGAGAAAAAGCGCAACCGCCAAGTCTTCATCACGACGCACTCCACACACATCACGAGCGCATCACCGCTCGACCAACTCATCGTGTTCACCCTCCCTGACGCCACCGGCGCGCCCAGAGTCGCCTACCCCGGTTCTTGCTTCACGGACGACAACGCCGGCAAGGAATCAAAAGCCTACGTCGAGCGGTACTTGGATGCGACGAAATCCAACCTTTTGTTCTCTAAAGGAGTAATCCTCGTCGAAGGTATCGCGGAACAACTCCTCCTGCCCGTCCTCGCAGAGCACTTGGGTTGCTCCCTCGAAGAACACCACGTCGCGCTCATCCCAGTCGGCGGCCTCACGTTTAAGCACTTCCTCCCACTCTTCGGGGCAGGACTCCCCCCGCAACAAGCAACAAGCGCGCTCATGAGTCCCTTGGCTTGCATCATCGACGGGGACCCGAGCAGGCAGCTCAACGGCCTCAAAGAAAAATTCCACACGTGCTACCCGTACGAGATTGACCGAGACCCGAACTACAACTACAGGCCACGTTCTGCGGCCATCAGTACGCTGGAAGCCCTTAAGGCAGGACGGGACAACATTCTCGTAGAACACGGGGTCATGACACTCGAGTATGACCTCGCGCTCGACAACCACACCATAGCGCTCCTTGTCACAAGCGCATGCACTCGCGCAGGCCGATTACGCAGGATCTTTGCAGACCACACCGCAACCCCCGAGGCCCTCGCCGGCATCCTTAAGAAAGCGCGCGACGCCACTAACCATTTGAAACCACAGGAGCGTGCGGCGCACATCGTCGCGACGTGCTACCGAGAGAGTGTCGGCAAAGCCAAGGGCGAGCACGCGCTGTCGCTCGCCAAAGTACTCAAAGAAGCCAACAGAACACCAGCGCTTGCAGCCTTCATCGTCCCCAACGCGATCGCCAGGGCCATCCGATGGGCGAGCCGGCAGCCCGAGCCCGCGACGACAAACAGCGACGCGCCAACACCCATCCCATGACCCTTATCACGTCAGACACGCTCCTGCTCCACACGGACCGGCACGCCCGCGTCACTGCCGGACCCGGCGCCGGGAAAACGCATTGGCTCGCAGAACACATTAAGAACGTCACCCTACGATCAAAAAAACTCCACTCGCACGCCAAGATCGCCGTAATCTCGTACACGAACATTGCCGCCGATGCACTCAAACAAAAACTCGGTAGCGATGCTGCCAGAACGAACATCGGGACAATCCACAGCTTCCTCTACCAAAACGTCCTCAAGCCCTACCTCCATCTCATCAAGAACACGGAAGGACAACCATTAGTCAACACCTCCCTCATGGACGGCCACGACGAGCACCACGTGAACCACAAAAAGGTGCAGGCCTGGTTAAAGGAAATCAACCAACGAGTGTTCGATGCTGACCAGTTCGACCTTCTTAAGAAAGCACTCGAAAAGATCCGATGGGTGCAAGCCGACGAACCGCAAGCATGGAATCTTGAGATCGAACTGCGCGAATGGCTCAAACCGCAACTATGGAACTCCACGAAGGCAGTGCTGGCGACTCAGCACCTGATCAAATATAAAGCAGCGTACTGGGCGGACGCCATCCTTGATCATGACGACGTCTTGTACTTCGCCACGCGCATCCTCCGCGAATACCCCTTGATCGCGTCATGCCTCAGCGCCCGCTACCCCTTCCTGTTTATTGACGAGTTTCAGGACACTGTCCCAGCACAGACTAACATCGTCCGCTCGCTCGCGGACCAAGGAACAACCGTCGTGGTCATCGGGGACGCCGAACAGTCCATCTTCGCCTTCGCAGGCGCGCGCCCAGAGCACTTTCGCACGTTCGCACTCCCAGACCTTGATGAGTTCAGCATTGCGAACAACTGGCGCAGCACCGACCGCATTATCGCGTTGCTCGACCATGTCAGAAGCGACGAACTCATCCAACACGGCGTGCGGGCACAAGAAGGCGAGCCCGTGCAACTGATCGTCGGCACCACCGCAGACGCCGTACTGCACGCCGAATCGTTCGCCCCGGACTCTGAGACGTTGCTTGTCGTGGCGCGCACCAGAACGCTCGTCCAGGAAGCACAACAACCGACAAAAGCAACGAAAGCGAAACCATGGGATGCCGTCGACAAAGCGGACAGCGACCGCAAGATTCTCCTCCACCAACTTCTCGCAGGAATCGTTGTCGCACGACGGCACCGCTATGACACTGCGGTTAGGACCATCCTCCGCGGCATCAGGCATACCAACGGCAAACTTAAAGGCCCGTTCCAAAGCGGCACGCCGCGCCTCACGCAACAGCGGCGCGCCATCGCCATCATACTTCTCGAAGCACTAGTCGCTCTCGGGCAAACACTCGACACGATGACGTTGCGCGCGGCATACGACCACTGCCGCACCACTCTCACCAACTCCTTCCATGGCCTCACCCTCATAAGAAGTATCAGCGGAGCATTCTTTCAGATAAGCGAACAGTTCACTTGCGACACCCTCCTGCGCGCAGTCAAGCTGACGAACAACGAAGAGGTGCGAGATGCCCGGACTATCCACCAAGCCAAGGGAACAGAACGACAAAACGTCCTCGTCTGTCTTAAGGGGCGCACCGAAGACGAAACTCAAGAGCAAATCAACCACGTCCTCCACCCCGCCCAGACTAGTGACGAACAACAACGTGTCACCTACGTCGCGATCAGCCGTGCACGAGACTTGCTTTTCCTCGCAACACCAGCACTCACGGCAGCACAAGAACTACGCGCACGAGAACTCGGCCTCACCGTCATACGGCTCGACACCATCTGAGCCGCCGCAGCTTGCCCGTCACTCGATCCGGCACCACAGATTGGGACCAACAATTCGACATCCGACCGGTACCATAACTGGTCCGTCAGTTGTCCGTGTAACGCCCAACCCTTAGAAATGGCTTTATTCGGATATTCTCCGCCGGTCGCCGAACTGTAGATCAATCTAGTTGAAGCTCTCCGCCACCACTTGTCACTCCACTTTCGGTTTCACCGAATTCGCACGTGGTGGCCCTTCACCAACCTTGCGCCCGGCATATCGGCGTTATTCACCAGAGTCGCCCGGACGGCTGACGCGTTTATCTCCCAACCATCCCCTTTAAGCGTCACCTCCAACCGTCGACGAATCTCCCCCTCCGCCAACTGGTACACGATCTCCTGCATCTCGGGCTTCGTAAAGCGGATCGGGCATTCATAGAAGCCATCCCCAATCTGCTGCGGATCATCCACCACGAGAGATGCGGCGCCATTTGCCTGCAGGGCGATAGAGCTCGTCTCCCCGTCGAGCTTCTTCTGGCCGCGCGTCAACAGGAACGTCATCAACATGTCCTTCAGACGCTCCACCCGCCCGGCAGCAGCCTTCTTACGCGCTGCCAATCGCTCAACCTCTTCGCCACAAATCTTTGCGATGGATTCCTGCCAGCGCCAGTACCCCGCAATGCGATCCACCTTGCCGCGGAAGGCTTCCAGATAGCCGGTGATCTCGATCAGCAGCGCCTCGGATACTACGCCAGACGCGGAGGCTTCTTCATCGGCACGCTCCATCAGCTCGATGAATCGCTCATCGAGTTCGAAGAGCGACCGCGGGTCGCGTTCGGCCTTTCTGGCGGTACGACGGCGAATCCCCTCCGCCAGGTCCGCCACTCGCTCCCGCAGATTTTCCGGAAGCTGGCCACCGCTGGCATCCTGCCCGGCTTCGGCTAATAGCCCCGCCAAACGGACGCCCAGATCAAACACAGATTCTTCCGCCGGTTGACCGGCGACCGGAATAATAGTGGCTGCCACAAGGCGCCTCCTTTCGATTCATTGAACGTTGCAAGCGTACTCGGGCCGCACCCAATTTCCTCAGGCGCGGCCCACAGATTCAGAACAGGGACATCTGCTCCATCGGTCTCGATGGAGGGATGGCCCACATCAGCAGTTCGTCAGATTCCACTTCGGCCGCGACGGTGTCCGAAGCATCCTCAACGACGGCGGATGACACCGTTTCAGCAGCCGGAGCGTAATCGTCCCGCCGCGCCTGTAAGGCTTTCCAGACGGCGGCGGCCTCTTCCCCGACGCCCTGCCGGTTCACGAGTTCGCGGGCCATGGCGGTGAGAAGATCTCCATCACCCTCCATCGACTGCAATCCTTCGGCTTGCAGCTTTCCCTCCATTGCGAGCGAGACCAGCAGTTTCCTCCCCATCAGGCGCAGGCAGCTCTCCTGCGCCGTTTCCGCATAGCTGAGGAAGCCCACTCGAACCGGATGCTTCTGGCCGATACGCCAGCTTCGCCGGCTGGCCTGCCGCAACACGTAGGTCGAGTATCCCGTCTCGTAGAACAGAATGGTCGGGAAATCGAGCAAGTCGAGCCCCGTCTGCACCAGCTTGGGGTGGCAGATGCAAACCTGCATCCCACCCTTCAGTTGTCGCTCATACCACGCCTCGCGTTGTTCAGGAGGCACCTCTGCGCGCAAGACCTCGGCTCGAATTCCTTCCTTGCGTAAAAGGTCATGCAGCCGCCGCGTGACGTCCCGTTTCCGCGTGTAGACCGCGAAGACCTGGACCTTTCGCCCGGCCGCAAGCTCCTTCTTGCACTCCTCGATCAAACGTCGTTCCTTGGAATAAGTGAAGGCCTCGTCGAGATCCGCGGGTTCCGAGATCACGAAACGCTCCCGCTCCCCTGTCTCCTCATTCCGACAGAACCCGTAGAGTGTGCCAATGCCGAATGGCCGGTCCGGATACAGCAACAGCGCATTCATCGCCGTACTGATCACCGATGCGTTTCCGTGATGGTCACGAAGCGCTTCTTTGATGTCATCCTCGAGATCCGAGTATGCCTTCTTGAGAAGCGGATCCATCGCCACGGAAATCACTTCCTCCGTGTAGGAAGGCAGCGCATCCGAGATGTCTTCGAGCGACACGAACGCCGCCAGGTTCATCAGGTACTTGCCGAAGAGCAGAGGCGATGCCCCGGGCCGGCGCTTAATACTCGTCGCCACCTTCGCCTTTGAACAGGCGTTCTGCACCGGCTCGATCGTGGTTACCTTTTCGAGAACGCCGTAGGTCTCGGCGAACTGTCGAACGCCAGCCTCGCCGGGATCGAAGCCTTCCGCTCGCATCATCCGCGCATCCAGGCGGTAGAGAATCGAAAACAGTTCATCGGCATAGCCGCCGAGTAGGGTCCCCGTCAAGACAACCGTGCGGTCACAAGCCGACGCAATCGTGCCCAACGCATTGCCCTGAGCCGTCTCCGAGCCCTTCAGTTCGTGTACCTCGTCCGCGATGCCGTAGTCGAAAAACCCGCTCAGATACCGTCCGATGAATTCCATCGGAGCCATCCGCTGTACCTTCTGGTTGTCCGCCTGCCAGAGTGGACTGAAGAAGCTCTTACGGGACAGCGCGGATTCGGGCAAAACCATCTCGGAGTGCTTCACCTTCCGGAAGTCCGGCCGCCGCAGTTGATCGTCGCCTACGATCACGGGTTTGCCTGTGTCCGGGTTGACGACGCTTCCGAGGTAGGGGCCACTCCTCGGCACGACCATGCTGTGCCGCCAGAAGTAACCCAACTTGGCTCGTTCGCGAGAGATCACGAATATGGAAGGGCCGCCGACTTGCGCTTGCCAGCGTGCCTTAGCCGAGCGGTGGCCCTTCGCGAGACGGATCTCGGAGAGTGTCGTTGTGAGACCCTCTCGCAACACGCGGCCGCTGCGAAAACGGACTTCATTGACTCCGGTAAAGCCGTTCGACGCTACTCCGTTCCGGCACCCATCGATCACAAAGACCCGAACGCCAGGCAGCGTCTGGAAAACCTCTCGTGCCCACTTGAGGACCAGTTGCGGCGGCACCATCGCCAGCGCCGTGAACGGTCGACCATTGGCATGCGTGAATACGCTCCCCAGCGAAATGAGGGTCTTCCCCGTGCCGCATTCGGCAACCGCGCCGGCGCAACGCGCTTCCTGCCAGCGCTTGGCAATTCCCATAATCGCCAGTTGTTGGGCCGGGAACGGCCGCCGCTTCAACAGTTTCAACGCGGGCGAGACCGGGTCCATCGGTTGATGAAGAGCTGGAAACTGAGAGAGAACACGCTCTCCCAGCGCCGGCCCATAGGTTCGCAAATACGAGCTGATGCAATCAGGTGAACCCATAGCGACACCCCTCCTGTCGGGTGTGGATAGGCAAGCTGCAATGGAAAAAGAGACTACGATGCCTTTGGCGAGTCGGGAAGCAAGGGAAAGTCTTCGGGAGGAAATTGAATCTGGCGGCGGCGCAACCCTTGGCTGAGAATCCGCAGCATCCGGATCTTATTGCCCTTCACCGCCACCGGTGAACAGTTGAGGCCGGTGAGATCCTCGACGAGACCGCGCCGGCGGAGTTCTGAATGGAACCAGTCCGCCCACTTCGGCAACACGGGAAGTCCGAAGCGCACCGCCAGGCGATGCAACATAAAGTCTGGTGAGTTGTCATAGAGGATTGTCCGCTTCGCTTCGGCGTCGGCCCCCAACGTGGTCTCGAATAACGCCTTGGAGATTGCCACCAAATGCCGAACCGGGCGTTTGCGGCCGGGAATCTGCAATCCAGCGCGGTAGAGGATCGGCTTCTCTCCCAGCGTTCCGACGAACTCTTCGGCGTTCATGTGGACGACGAATCGCTGCTCGTCCGCCGCGGCGGCCGCGATAGCGCCGATCTCTTGGTCGCCTCCGAAAACAGAGACGAGGTGCAATCCGACACTGCCAGAGCGTTCAGCCGGCGCTTCCGCAACTAACCGGTCCAGATGCAAGCTGACATTCGTCGTGTGGTCCTTCGTCTGCCGAACGAACTTCAGCCGCCCCATCCGCAGATGCGCGTTCTCCATCGGTCTTCTCCTTTCCGGTCGCGGTTTCCGATAGGAGCGCGAAGCGGCCGTTGCTATAAAGCAACGTCAGCCGCTGGGAGAAACGTTCTTTCTCCCGAATCACGGTCGCTCCCTCGTCGTCCTCTTCTTCTGTCCGATCCGACACCTTCACCGCATCCCAGTAAGCCAGGTGCCTTTCTTCTCCCTCGCCAAACAGACCATTGAGAAGGCCACTAATACACAAGAGCCCGACGTGTCCTTTGTGCAAAGGAGTGAGCGGACGGCCTGTGAACTCGACCTTGCGCGCGTCGGTCACACGCCGGGACTGCAGGGAGGCAGGAGACATCGCCAAGAGATCCTCAATGTGATCCAGCGGCAGGCCCCGGAATTCGAGCCGCGCGGGCGGGCTGGGCGGGACCGAGAAGATTCGCTCCGGGATGTCCCCAAGAACCGGAATCTCGTCGTAGCGCCGGGTTATATCGCTCAACTTCAAGTTGGCCTGTTGAACCCCGTGGTCGGTCAGCCGGTCCCGTTCCTGCCGGGTTCGACGAATCCCGAAGAGTACGATCTGCTTATAGAGGACGCTCTCGGGCGCCGCCAAGCGATAGATCGCCTTGTCGCGGAAGTGCGGCGTCAGCACTCTCCCGCAGTCATAGACGCGATTAAACGGAATCACCATCACCAACACGCCGCCCGGTTTCAGCCACCGGAAGAAGTGCTCCAGGAAAACGGCTTCCATCCGCTGGTTCCTGCCCTCTCCGACCTCGAAGTCGTAGGGCGGATTCAGGTATAGAAGGGAGAACGACTCAACCTGCGCGTGGCAATCGAAAGCGCTGCCTTGGATGACTTCATCGGCGATATTTCTCGCCTCTCCCGCGCGGTTCGCGTCGAGTTCAATCGCGTACCGCCGGACGCCATTGCCCGGCGTGATCGCAGCCAACGCCGCGCCTGTTCCGGCACATGGATCCAGCACCGATGTTGTAGGGGATGAAAACTGCAGCCACCCGGCAATGCGCTGAGCCTCTATGGAGGGAAGTGGGTAGTAACCCAGTTTTAAACGTGCTTCTGGTCTCAAAATCCGGCTCCTTGTTGTAGTTGTGTTGCCATGTGTGACTTGACCCATAAAATGGCCTGCCACCTTATGCTTCCAATCCTCCTCCGCCGACGATTCCCCCCCCGCCGCCGCTGCTGCCAGATCTCGCGAGGTCGAGCCGTGGCGCTGTAGCCGACACATACCCGTGCGTTTCGACGGACTAAGAGCGTTATAGCCTTTGGAGGTGGGTATTCCCGCTAGCACGCGCACACTCCGAGAGCGCCCTCCTCTGGACGGGAGGGTAAACGCTAGGCGACTTCTCGCGAGTTTCGAGCCTCCAGGTAGGACACTGTGACATTTGTCACCACGGATTCATGACACTTCGCACTTAGAAACGCGGTTCAATGAGGGCAATATTGCATCAAGAAAACCACCATGACAACCACTCACATCCCGCTCGGTGCAATGCTGATCGGGAGTTTTCTCTTTCCTGTGATCTGCGATGCCCAAACGCTCACAGCAAGCCCTAATCTTCCTAGCGACGCCGCTGTCAAAAAGCTGTTGGTGACGCGAATTGACATCGACCGGCGAAACCTAGGAATCGTCGTGGGAATCGTCTCACCCAGTGGTCGGCGTATCATTTCTCACGGCCACATGAGCTTGACGGACTCCCGAAGTCCCGGTGCGGACACCGTGTTTGAAATAGGTTCCGTTACAAAGCTCTTCACCTCGGCGTTGCTTGCCGACATGGTTCAGCAGGGCGAGGTCAGCCTAGCCGATTCGGTCTTCAAATATCTTCCGATTCAGGCGAATCCCTCTAACGGCACGCGAACCATAACACTTGCGGACCTGGCAACGCACACTGCCGGCCTGCCGCTCTGGCCATCGAACGTCCCGTCCACTCGTGAAGGAGCCCTCGCCATGGCATCGTACAGGCAGGACCAACTCTTCGAATATCTTTCGAGTCTCCCGATCTCTGAGCAGGTTGGCCGAAAGTGGTCCTATTCAAACGCAGGCGTCGGCATTCTCGGCCTCGCTCTCGCTCGACGTGCCGATTCGACCTACGATAAGCTGGTCCAATCGCGTATCACCACGCCGCTCAAGATGAAGAGTACGGCCCAGGTATTGTCGGAGTCGATGAAAGCGCGGATTGCCGAGGGTTCGGACGCGGAACTTCACGCCGCACCCCGATGGGACGTTCCGGTCCTCGCCGGTGCGGGGTCGCTGCATTCCTCCGCCAATGATATGCTGACGTTTCTGGAGGCGCTGGGCGACCCAAACAGCCCCGTTGGCCGCATCCTTCCCACGATGTTGGCGACACGCCGCGAGGGGCCCGGGATTCCACAAGCGCTCGGCTGGTTGATCATTCCAGCCGGGTCTCCGGGAGACATCTTGACGCACATTGGAGGAACGTTGGGCTTCAGTAGCGCGGTTAGCTATGACCCGAAGAGCCGGACCGGGGTGGTGGTGCTTTCGAATACCTCTAGCGGGGTGGGTGATCTTGCCCGGCACATCTTGCGGCCTGCATTGCCGATTAATCCTCCCGCCACAGCGGCACCAATCAAAACGGAGATCTCCATGGATCCAGCGCTGTTCGATAGCCTGACAGGAGATTATGAGCCCGCGACGGGTACCGTTTTTAGCGTATCGCGCGAAGGTAACACCTTGATGTTCCAGCTCCCTGGCTTACCGAAACTCCGGTTACGTCCAGAAGATGCTCGAACCTTCTTTGTCGCCGAGAACACCAGAGTGACGGTGACCTTCGATCTGGATAATGAGGGCCGTTCCACGCGCCTGACTCTTAAGGCTCCAACAGGCAATACGGAAGCCAAACGGGCCGCAGGCAAGTGAAACGGCTCGAGCGAGCGGCGGCAAGGTAGTGGCCCACCTCAGCCTCACCGCTCCTTGAGACAAGTCGGGCATAAGGAAACCAATGCAACCAATGAACCCGAGCAAATACCCTTCGTGGGCAGCCGCATCGGGCTTCATTTACTCACTTGGCGTATTTTACGTTCCGTTTATCGAGCGCGCCGTTTGGCAGGTCTGGGCGTTGACGGCGGGCTCGGTATTTCTCTTCGCTGGGCTCTACGTGGGCTTTCTACGGTTTCGTGAAACGAAGAAAAAGTGGGCGCTGGCAAGTATCGGTTTGATGGCGATATTAGGACTCGGCCTTCTACCTGTGAACATCGCCGCAGTCACCTACGTTGTTTACGCCTCCGCGATGGTGCCCTTGATACTTATTCCCCGCCAAACACTCCCTTTATTTGGAGCGCTGGCAGTTGTGACTGTGGCGTCGTTGGCATTATTGGCCATTCAGAATTGGCTCGTCATTGGCGGCTGGATAACCTTTCTGATTTTCGCCACCGGCAGCAGCACCCTCTACCTGGGCGAGCGAGAGCGGCAATACGCCTTGTTACGGCATGCTCAGGAGGAAATCGAAGGCCTCGCAACCATCGCCGAACGAGAGCGTATCGCACGGGACCTTCACGACCTTCTCGGGCATACGCTGTCTGTGATTGTTCTCAAGTCCGAGTTGGCTTCGAAGATCGCAGAGTCTGATCCCACGCGCGCCTTGGCGGAGATTCGCGACGTGGAAACGGTATCCCGCGGTGCACTCTCGGAAGTTCGAGCGGCGGTAGCCGGATATCGCACCAAGGGATTCGCCGGAGAGTTGGAAAGGGCTGGGAAGGCGCTCGCCGCGTCGGGCGTGTCCCTCGATGCCGCCGTTGAACCCATCACGATGCTTGCTCGGCACGAGACTGTGGTGGCTCTGGCACTTCGCGAAGCCATAACGAACGTCGTTCGGCATGCCAAAGCGTCGTCCTGTATGGTCAGCTTGCGGAAGTCCCCCGGAATCGTCGTTCTCACGGTGAGAGATAACGGAATTGGAGGCGTTCTGTCGGGCGGAAGCGGTTTGGCTGGCATGCGAGAGCGGGTCAAAAGCGTCGGTGGCAGTCTTGATGTCGACGGAACGAAGGGAGTAACCATTACCGTGGGCATCCCGGTGGAAGAATTTGCGACATGATTCGAGTCTTCATTGCCGAAGATCAAGCCATGGTCGCCGGAGCCCTGGCTGCTTTGCTGGGAATTGAGAAGGACATCACCGTGGTGGGCACGGCAAACGGCGGACGGGAAGCGCTGACTGCGGTCCGCACTTTGAAGCCCGATGTGCTGCTCACTGATATCGAAATGCCAGGCATGACTGGCCTGGAACTCGCGGCAGCGGTTCGATCAGAGCCCTCGCCGCCTCAGGTGATAATCCTGACCACTTTCGCCCGCCAGGGTTATCTCCGCCGGGCTCTCGACGCCGGTGCCATCGGCTACATCCTCAAGGATGCGCCCTCGAGCCGTCTTGCCAATTCGATCCGCCTCGTGATCTCCGGCATTCGCGTCATCGACAGTGAATTAGCTGGCGAAGCCTGGGGCGAATCGGACCCACTCTCGGATCGCGAGCGCCAAATTCTCCGGCTCTCCAGCGATGGGCTCAGCGGTTCCGACATAGCTTCGGAGCTACATCTGTCCGAAGGCACGGTGCGGAACTACCTTTCCGAAGCCATTAGTAAGACGGGCGGCAGAAACCGGATAGATGCCGCGCGCATCGCGCGCGAAAAGGGCTGGCTTTGACAGAAACTCATTTGAGGTTCCTCCTGCCTGACGGCGTAGCGTTTACGATCAGTCCACGTGCGCGACGCCTGAACGTCACGTTCCAGAAATGGGGCTCAGGAGGGGAATTTGGTCTGGCAGAGTGGTTGCGCTCGTCAATCCTTGCACCGACTGCCACGTTTAGCTTCCGTTTTGCACCTGCTGCCACTTTATCCTTCCGACCGACGCACTCGAGTCAAGAGTCCAACGACGAGGAGCAATGACTTCCGGGATCCGGCACTGCCAGTTTATGCTTCCCTGCACTGCCAAATTATCGGTCAAGGCACACCTTGTGATTTGAATGATGAAATTGCAGTAGCTGCAGCTTTATCCTTCCCCCGCCGGGCGGGCGCGCTCCTGTCGATGGCGCGAACAGATGATGCCGTTCATGCCGTCGCCAACAAAGCTGTCACTATCCCTTACTCCTTCCGCTACAACCGCTGCATGGGGCCGCATTCTGCGCTGGCTGGCGCGACGGAAGCTTCTCGATTCGTTGACGCCGACGATGTAAACGAGGCGCGCATACAGCTTCATGAACTCGGGGACGAGCCAGCCGAGCTATGGCCGATGCAGTCGTGTCTGCTGGAATTCGGCCTGACGGACGCGGGGACGATCCGGCTATCGTTGGACAGGCCTATGCCGGCGGTGTCTACTCGAGGTAGGACACCGGCGCACCCGTCCGGCTCTCAAAGAAAGTGCGGTGCAAAACCGCCATCTCCCGTAACAGCTCATCACGGACGGACCGCATTTCAGGGTGCACATCGATCAACGAATCAATCGAATGGGCCGCTAGGCCTGATCGATCATCCTTCTCAATCAAGTCATGACAGGCCACGCAGGCGGCCCAATCCCCGACACTTTGTCCGGCAATCCCTTCAATTATGTAGGCCAGAAAGGTCCGCGCGGGGTATCGCCAACCCACGTTCGGGTCAGAACAGAAATCACAAATACAGCTCATCGTCTTCTCCTTCTTTGCGGGCTAGGGATGCCGCGATCACCAGTTCGACCATCGTCTTCCCTGCCCTCGATCGCGCAAGTCAGAACGGTTGTGTCAGGTTGTGAGAGTGTCACTCGCGCAACCGGCCACAATCCCTCAGGATTCTGTGCTCACGGGCCGCCATCGGTACTTGCCCGTTCTTGCCCCCGCAGAGAACGACCGCTGGCATGCCAGTAGAATTTTAGGCGGCGAGGACAATACCTAGTACCCTCGGCTGGCCTCCGGATGGAGTCAGCCGGTGAATTGCCGCCGTTTGAAAGCGCCGCTGCACTCAGTGTACGAGCGACTCCGCGGTGCTCGTCGCTCGAATAGGGATAGCCGCAGAATGCCTTGTAAGCAGCAGACCACCGCACGCGATCCAGGGCTACTCACGCGTCTGGAATCGATGATCCGTGGACTAACATTACTCCTCCAGCCAGGCAGGACGAGACCCATAAACCGGAGCGTCGTCCACAACACCCGCCCGGACGTCAAATCTATCGGTCAGAGCTTGTCGAACGCTCTCTTCGACGACTCGGGCATTACCAACTATGCCCTGAAATCGCTCGCTGATCACCAGAGCGTCATAATCGCCGTCTTGCCGGTAATAGATGCGGCCATTTGAGATCTGCCATGCTATGACCCGTCCTTGGCGATTCCATGCCGAGGCCAAGACGGAAACCTCATTCACGGGCGTGATTAGCAAGGACCCGTCGGGCTGCCTTCTCTCGTCACTACTAGATTCGACACGTGTTTGAAGGTACACGACAGGCCGCTCGCCCTCAGCCTCGAGTGCCTCCGCCACGAAATCTTCAAAGCTCGGCTTGTATATTCGGATCATCGCCATTTCCTTTCAGTTGCTGGTGTGCGCCGGCGCGTTGGGGCGCGCCGGCGTGGACGCCTCGGTTCTTTTCTGAGCGGACTAGCGAGTCATTCCCATCGGGCCTCTCCCGCTCGATCACGCTCTAGCCGCTTTCATTGATCACGATGAAGAAGCGTGTTCCGGCCCTGCGGCGTGATCGTCTCCTCGCGACCTTGAACACGTGAGCCCAAGTACGGGTCACCGCGATGAGCGTTTCCTCGTCGCGCGGATGGATCAGCCGATCCGCTTTTGGTTGGTTGCGGTGAAACTGGATATGGACTTCGGCCGCAGTCGGGATGGGCTCCGACGACGCTGATTGTGGGGGCGTAGATCCCTCCAGCCCGGGGCCACCGCGGCTTGTGGCGCGCAACCACAATATTCATGTGGCATAGGAAAGAGGGAGAATCCCAAAGAAACTGAACACTCTCCCCAATACCCGATTTAAAACGGAAGTTCGTCGGTGTCATTCCCGTCTGCGACGGCCGCCTGACCGCCATGGCCATTAACCCTCGCCCGCGGCTGTCCCGGCGTCGCACGCGGATCGCGGTCTACACGTGGGCTACCCGCAGCCGAACCGAGAAAACGCACCACGCTGGGGATGATCTCGACCGCTGTCTGTTGACCAGTGCGCGATTCGAAGGTACGCACTTGCAGTCGCCCTTCTACGAAAATTGCGTCGCCCGTCTGTAGGTAATTGGCGCAGACCGAACCTACTGCGTTGAACGCGCAGATTCGATACCAATCTGTCACCTCTTTGGGATTGTCATCTCGATCCTTGAATCGCCGGTTCACGGCGACGCTGAAGTTCACGACGTGATCGCCGCTGGGTAGAACCTTGTAATCCGGTGTTCCGCCGACATTTCCCATGATTTGAATCTTGCTGTATCCAAGCATTCGTGTTGTCTCCTTTGCAGTTGAAATAGAAAAGGCACAGGATGCCCTCGCAGGTCCCCCGTGCCCTCGCAGTTGTTGTAAGTTTTTGGTCAGACCCTCAGTGGGTCCGCGCGTGAAGGCCGGTCGATCTCTCCGCCATCCGCATCAAAGCGAACATACGGAATTTTGGCCTCGCGAAGACGCCGCATAATGAACCGGAATTGATCGCTGAGGCCGAACGCCGCTGTCCGGCTCATCTCCTCCTCGAATGTCTCTCGATCCTCGGTGACCCAGTGAAACGTTCCCGCGCCATCGTCGGTGATGGCGAAGCGGGTGGGACACTCCGAGTGCTCCAGTAAAGGCAGATCCGATGGATCCAGATACGCCGTGCTCACATCGGCGACTTGATGGGTATCGAATGCGCCCGGTCCGGGATGGAATGTTGTGCTCATCGTTGTCCTCCGTTGGAATTGGCTACTAGGGGTCACTCCTCTAATGGTCCAAAATTGCACGCTAAGGACTGAGGGGGCCCAAACGGTGCGTAATTTGATGCAGGAAGTACGAGCGCAAGGAACGCCTGGCGGCGCAACCGTCTACGCTGCGGATCTATCCTGCGAACAGCCCTGCATTCGCTCTCAAGTGGGCAAAAGGGTTCCCTCCTTTTGGTCCGTGCCCTCCGATAGCCCTAAATAACAAGACCGGGCGGGAGTTATCGGCGAAAACACCCGCCGTCTGTCTAACGAAGGAGCAGCCGAACATCTTCACGGAGAGCAGCCGCGAACTGTTGCATATGGGTGCTTAGAGCGAAGTGTCCGGCCCCGTCGATCAATGTCATTCGCTTCGCCGGGGCCTTGATCTTCTCGAAATAACTCACCGCCATTGACGTCGGGGTGATGCGATCATCGCTCCCCTGGATCAGGAAAAAGGGAAGCTTAAAGTCGAATCCAAGGGAGGGCACGTCCATCGAGAAGACCGTCGACGCCAATCCCGACATAGTCTGAAAGCCCTGTCTGTAGGCCCTGAGGTCAGCGGCCGTGAGCGCAGAACGAAGGAGCCCATCCTGCCTGGTCAGCCACTGCACGTCCGATGTGGGGAGATATCCGTTGAGCCGCCTGCGCATTACGAGGTACTGATCAAATTTGTCCGGAGCTGGAATGCCGAGAGCTTGAAGCTCCATTGCCGCTGGTGCATTGGGCTCCGCCTGAGCTCGATCCAGCGTATATCGATATTGAGTTTCAACCATTCCACGCCAGCTCACCACCTGTCCCGTTCCGACGAATGCGCGAAATAGCTCTGGCCGCCGCTTGATGAGGTGGACACCGAGAAAGGAGCCCCAGGAGTGCCCAACCAGGATGACGTTGTTCGTGTGCAGGTAGGTTCTAATGTACTGGGCCAGTTCGATGCCGTCTCGTGTCAGTTGCTCCAAGGAGGTATTCTGCGGCGCAGCACCCGCGTGCCCGAGCGTTTTTCCCGCTCCGCGCTGATCCCACTGCACAACGACAAAGTCATGCTCCAGGGGCGCGTACGTGGAAACGAGCGGCGACTGCGCATCCCCAGGACCGCCGTGCAGAAAGAGGAGGACAGGATTGCTCTTGTCCGTTGCGCGGATCGTGATCCATTGCTGGATTCCGCCGAGCGGTATGAATCGCGTCTCTTCAATTGGGACGGGTTGAGCCTCTGCCGTCGGGGCTAGCAGCACCAGTGCGGCAGCCAAAAAGCAGAATGGCAAGGTATTGCCGCCGCAGAAAATCTTGAAACGAGCGTTCACAAAGGCCATTCGCCCTCTTTGTAAGTATACGAGGCCAAGTTTACCGGAGTTCCGTCATTTTCCTCCTGCCTGACGCGAAGTGTTTACCCTCGGGCAAGGGTCCCTTTCTCCCATTTAGGAGTATGGCGGATGCCGTTGATTTCACGCGGGTGAAACCGGGCGAAAGGGTGGCCCCGAAATGCGCTAGTGCCCAGACTCCCGTGTAGAGCGAATTGGTATCGGGAGAGCCGAGGGCCGAGGATGCGCGATTCGGGCCGGGCCGTTCCACCTTTGCGGAAAGTGAAGGCATGTCCAAAAAACTAGAGTTTTCAGACAGGGGTAAATCGGTCTCGCAAAAGCCATGCAATCGGCCATTTCAGCGGCCTTCACGCGACAAGGTTTTCGGACAGGGTGCATTTCTGGGGCGGCCTGGCCTTAGCGTGCAATTTTTGACCATTGGAGGAGTGACTCCTACTACCGTGAACTCCATCACCCCAGCGCGGGCAGCGAACGCCGAGCCATTGCCCCGGCCTGGGACAACTTGATGCCGATGCTCCTCAACCCAGCGCCGCGTGTAGCTTTGCAACCCTCTCAACCACCCGCGTTGCCCGCCGTTAAAGATCAGCCCTCGTTCTTCATCCGTGTATCCGCTCCGTCGATGGTCTTCTCTCGACCGGCTCATGTACTCGTCCAGTTCGCCTGTCAGGCGCGTCATCGGCAAATAGAGCCACCACGGCGCCAGAACGAAGGCCATCTTGTCGGCTAGGCAAAGGCGGCTGACTGGCTGTCCGTGCCGGCGGCACCATTCGCGGGAATGCCGGTAACACTCGTCCGCGTATACTGACCCGCAGATCGACCGCACAATCTCCGCGCCAAGAATCACATGCTCTTCGCTGCCATCACCATCCATCCGATCGCGTTGGAAATATCCCACATCGTGGAAAACGAAGCCGATCCAAAGCCGCGCGTCCCACGGAAATCCCCACAGTTGCCACCAGCCCCAACCCACTTGCAGCGGATGCAGGAAAAAGGCATGGGCTCCCCAAAACAGGCTCTTGGTTCCGAGTCTCATTGAACACCTCCGCTCTCACCGTTGTGAGATCGATTCCGGCTCTTCGATGAGAGCCACTTGCCGCCGCGGCGTCGCCGCCGGCAACAACGCTGTTTTCCGATAGAGTGGCCACAGCAGAATCGTCCCTGTGACCGCGCCGACCAGCACACCAAGCTCATTGGTGCGACCCGAAAAGATCGCCGCTAAAAATAGAAACAGGCACAGCTTCAAGCCGAACTCTCGCATCTCGTTCCTCCTATCGCCGATTCGCATTTCGAAATTCCCACGGAGGCAGCGCACGAGGATCCACCCACAGTCCCCGACGGGAACGACGCGCGGTCGCCTCCAGTTCCGCGAGTCGCTGATCTTTGGAATAGCGGTTGTAGTGCCACGCCCAACCTTCTTCGACCAGTCGCTCATTGAGACTGGAGCCATCCGGCAGCCGAACGTCACCGAGCATCCGGCCATAACGATCCTCGCCTCGCGCTACGACTCTCACCGTTCTCCCGAACACGAGCCGGCTGACCGCCTGCTTCGCCCGCTGACCAAACGGCTGCCCTTTCTCCGGGGCGTCGATGCCGGCCAGACGCACCCGTCTCGGTTCAACTCCGACCAGGACGGTGATCGTGTCACCGTCAGCTACTCCGACCACCCGCCCGGAGAACTCCTCCGCATGGACGGTGAATGCGATCAACAGCGCGGCGCCGAGAACTCGGATGGGTCCCTTCATCGTTCACGCTCGATCGCGAGCGCGTCGCGCGGCCGAAATCGAGACGGCTTCGTCTCCCTCTCGCACCAGTCTCTCGACCAGGCCATGGGAGTGTTTGCAGTTCACGCAAGTCACCCCCGCAGTCACCAGTTTCACCGCTTCACCAAACGCCTCGGGAATCGGCTTCACCTCCCCGCTCCGCGAGAAGAATTCGGGAGCCAGGCCTTGCTTGCGAAGCTCCTCCGATAGTTGTCCATCGACGCCGCGAAACAGGACCGTGGACTCGATCGGTGGTTTCTTTGCCGATACCGGTGCGCCGAGCGTGTACCGAACAATCAGTAATTCATAGGTCTGCCCGATTCGGGCCATCTCGACGCTCACGAGTTCGGCCCCAACGAGAACGGCATGTACACCATTGGAGCCGACGCGGTCCATCTTCTGCAACCACGGCAGCCTGTTCCCTTCCAGCGCGAAGAAGGAGATGTATCGGCCAACCTCTTTCGTGCTGCCGCCGCTTTCAACGCCGCGCAGCACCCAGCGGTCTGCCCGCGCTTGTTTCTCCGCCGTGACCCAGGTCTGGCAGTAGATGCCAGCCCCTTCAAGTTTCCGAACCATCATCTTCGGCAACACCAGTCGAACTGATCGGTCCATTCTCATCTCCTTCAAAGCAGGTTAGCCACCGGCAACGGCGCACCGACCGCCGCCCGGATCTGTTGCCGTGTGCAGCCAGCCCAGCAGATGTACTTCTGCGGTTCATCCGCTGCAATGGCCAGATTGTCCTTCCCTCGATCCCGCCCCGCCTCCCGGCAGGAGGGACATTGCGTGACCCAGTTGCGTCCCACCTTCCGGCAATCAGCCAAGTCAATGTAGTCGGTAATCTGAAAGTGCCGTCGCCCAAGGGCGGGAGGGTAGCGTTGGGGCGGAGGCTCCGCTTTTGGTTCCTCCGGAAGCGCCGCAACCAGTTCCTCCAATTGCGCTTCGGCCACTCGATTGAGCCCACGCAGAAATACCATTTGCGACGCAAGGTCATAGGCCGCGCCGTAGAACCAATAACGCCGGTTGGCGGCGCGATGGATCCCCAGCGGCGCCCGGATCGCATTCCCGAACTGCCCGTCTTCAAGGACATCCTGTTTCGGGAAGAGCTCGATGCCTTCCGTCAGCCCGGACCCCTTCACGCGAACGGACAGCCGACTCGCCAGATGGTGAATGTATCGGCGGGCAAGTTTCGCCAGCACTGGCTTGCTGAAAAAGATCCAGAGATGGCCGCCGCGCCGGCTTTGTTCGAGCGCCGCTTGCACGCCGTCCTGACCAAGCTCGTATTGCAGCTTCAGGAGATCTTCGACAGCCTCTTTGTAGTCGGCGTCGATCGCCATCCATTTGGAGCGTTGCGTCCGCGGGTTGATAGCGTAGAGGCCGATAGTGACCTCGCCCGCCAAGTGAGATTCGAGATCCTGTCCGGTGAGGGGGACCTCCTGGCCATCCGCGCTCCGCGGCCGGTAGTAGTAATGACGACCGGATTCCGGATGCGGCCGATCCGACTGGCGGGTGTAGGCGCGGCGGTTCACGAACCACCGCGCGTACTCGGCCGCCACCTCCGCCATTGCTTGCACCAGATCCGCCATATCTTTCCTTACACCGCCTTCGGCAAATCACCAAACGAGTTTGCCAGTCGCGCCGCCGCAGTCAGACGGCAAGGATTTTCCGCCAGCTCCAGCAGGCGAAACTCCCGCATCTTCTGGCGCATCTCGGCGGTCGAGTAGCCGCCAAAGACATTGTCGGAGAGTTCGAGCAACCAGAAACTCCCCTTCTTCCGGTCGTAGACATAGAACTCACCGGATCGGTCATCACCCGGCGCCATGACGAAAAGCAGTAGGCCTTTCGCATATTCGACCCAGTGAGCGACCACGCCCTCCCCGGCTACCATAAAGCGTCCGATGATCTCGCAGAGATCCTGCGTCGGACGCATATTCAAATTCTTTGTGCTGAGAACTTCGCTCGCGCACACACCTGTCGGTAACATATTGATTCTCCTTGTGGCTTCGAAAAGTTACGGGCAGGCACACGTCGGCCTCGCAAGAGGAACCGCGCCTGACTGCCCGGGTGTTAAGGGGCAACGGTAGCCGGACGGCTACCGAGGGGAATGACAATTGCAGCGGCGCGCGCCGCACTTCTAGCGGCCGCCTTCGCCAGGCGATCGCAGTGGTTCTGGTCCTCGTTGACCGAGTGACCACGCACCCAATGCCAGGTGACATGGTGCTTACCGCTTACCCGGATGAGTTCCTCCCAGAGATCGCGGTTTGCCACCGGCTCTCCCCGCGAGTTCCGCCAATCGGTGGACGTCCGCCACCGGGTGACGTGGCGATCCATCCCTTGCTGGAGATACTGACTGTCCGTGAACACGGACACCGCACAACGTTCCTTCAGTGCGGCAAGACCGGCAATCGCCGCCTGCAACTCCATCCGGTTATTCGTTGTCTGGTGTTCCGATCCACTGAGCGTCCGCTCGCGAGAATCCCAGCGCAGCAGGCACGCCCAGCCGCCGACTCCCGGGCTACCGAGACACGAGCCGTCCGTGAATAGACTAACTGCTTTCAGTGCGCACCTCCTTCGATCGTTGCGATGAACGATTCGACCGCTGGCGTGTCAGCGTCGGTGAGGTCCTTCAATTTGTCGAGCGTCAGTGTCGCGCCGGATGCCAGGCTAATCACTTCCCCCAACTTCCGCGGCCAACCACTCCGCGGATTCTCCGCCGCCTTCCGCGCCGCCTGCAGCAAACGGCCGCGTGCGTCGGCGATGTTTGCCGTGCGCGCCGGTACTGACGGAGTCGCCTGCATTTGCTTGCCGGCCTCGCCTTCGATGTGAGCCAGCAGTTTCTTCAACGCATCCCGGTTCGGAATGTCGTCAATCGAATGGCTCG
This sequence comes from uncultured Solibacteraceae bacterium, assembly GCA_964430625.1. Taxonomy (GTDB): domain Bacteria; phylum Acidobacteriota; class Terriglobia; order Bryobacterales; family Bryobacteraceae. The sequence continues at coordinate 116,690 of CAYSFR010000022.1, read as the reverse complement.
GCAGCCGCAATTGCTGGCATGTCTGCGCGTAGCGCTCGGATCCCACCGCCGCCTCCGCTCGCTTTAGACGAGCGATCCCGTTCACGAGATCGCTGAGTTTATCGAAGACCGTCGTCAGCTTCGCGAACCCGAGCTTCGCCGGATCCGTCACGCCGCCGTAGGTCGTGAGGGCGAACTGCGACAAGCTGTGACCCACCTGTTCGCACATCTCCCGCACCTTGGCGAGCGTCTCCTGCTGCACCAAGCTCTGCCGTGGCGCATTCCCTCCCGGCACGACCGATTGCGACTGACTTTGCGGATGCTGGGACTCCCGCTTCGAGTTGCTCGGGCATGCCCAATCCGGTAAGCGCGGCGTCTCGATCGGCCGGTTGTACTGGTCGAGGTCGACCCAGACCTTGTCGAAGTCATACAGGTACCGGCCCAGTCCGAAACAGGCGCAGGCTCGTTTGAACGACTGCGCTTCGGCACGCGTCGCCGCATTCTCGTCATCCGCCCACTCTTCACCAACTCCGGTGTGCGTACCAAGCTGATGGATCGTGACGCGCGACACCACGACAACCTTCGCCGAGATCGCCGTCTGCGTCTTGTCGCTGGGCGACTTCCGCTCGAAGTTCTGCGCAACCTGCACATCGTAGCTCCGCGTCCATCCCCACTCGCCGAAGATGGCATTCAGCCGGTCGGTGTACGCTCGCTGGTCCGCATACGCGACCACCTGCCCTCGTTTCTGCGGACCACGCTGGGTCTGTTGTGTGGATGTCGCCGTCACGCGCCATTTGATCTCGCTGGGATCAAATGGCACTTCGAGCGACATCTTGATTTCCTTACGGCGCTCCAGTGAAAACTGCTCACCGTGCGCATCTGCTGTAGCCTGCGTCGTCACCACGGGAGGAACTATCGTTGCCTCCTGCGCCGCGCCATTTGCATACTTCATCTGCTTGCTCTCCTTGTTCTAGGATTTGAAATTGGAACGTCACCACGTCCGCCGCGTGACCACGGCGGTCCACACCCGGACTTGCATCCAGGTCGCTACCTTCTTCCCTCCGCCAATGCACGGCGCGTTTTGGGCACCGCCCCGATAAGATCCACCGGAGTCGCGCGCAACACTTTCCGCTGCGCCACTCCCGCTCACTCACCGCAAACACACACTCGAGCGTTCGCGGTTCCGGTACCATTCCGGGACCGCGACAGTGCCTATCCCGCCATGCCGCATCGGACGCCATCGACGGGTCACGGCAAAATGAGACAGCGGCGTCTCCGGCTTCCGTCAGTTCCGGTTGCGCTTCCCCCACGATTAGCAACTCCCGTTGCCATGCGCGCCATCGCGCGACAACGTCCAGCATGCGGGCAGTTCCTCACGCACACGTCTCGACGCGCTGCGGCAGTCAAACAACTCGCGCCGGATTCTGATCGCGCGCAAACTCGCACACCGTCGACTAAACTTCTTAGCTGGCCCGGGGTCCCAACACTACACTCCCCATCACGACCTACACACGGCCGCCGTGTTCCGGCTTTCACTCTTCCATGCGCATGTCATGAGTTCGCGCAATTCTCTCCGAACGCCGTGCGCACACCACCACATCTCTCGTCGTCTGAGCCGTCTGCAAGTCCACCGGCATTTCACGACGCAATCCGTACTGCGCACACCGCCGCGCGACACCCGACCGCACGCACTCTGTTCCTCGCGCGCACCGCTCTGCACACTGGCGCATCGAAACACCCACACCGGCTTCCAACCGCACATTGTCCAACGCACATTCCCACTCGACTTGGCGTCTCAGAGGGTGCGCGTCCTGTAACGACCTATGCACGCGTGCCGTTCTTCCGCGTGCAAGCCTCCGCGCGCACAGTGTGCACACCACCGCACCACACCTGGCATTCGTCGTTCCACAACTTGCGACCCGCTGCACATCCTTGCGCACACCACTCCACATTCGGTCATCTGCACCGCCGCCCACCGTGCAACAACTCGCCGCACGCCGCAGTCCAACTACGCACAACATCCATCTCCGTCAGCTCTCTCACCCACTCCCCACCGTGTGCGCCACTTCACTCCACTTCCCTCACTCCTCGACACCCACCACTCAAATCTCTTCTGTCTACCCTTCTCTACCGCCACGCTAGACATTCACAATCCCCCCGTCCTCGCCTTCCTCACCCACACACTTCTTCTTCCCTCCCCCCGCACACAACCCATTCCAGCCTCCGATCTCCCCTCGGAACCCCATCCACTGCTTACTACCAAAAAACAGGCACAAAACCAGGGGATGTCTGCGCGTAAGAGACTGATAAACCAAGTAGTTACGAAGACGCTGCGACAGCAATGCGACATCAACGCGACACCAATGCGACCGCAATGGGCCCTTCGTCCCAGCGTTGTTCAAAAGCAATCGGCCAAATGGCATTGTTGCCGGCTTCGCACATCGATGAGTGGCGCGTGTTCTGGATCACTGGCGAATTCGTCGGCCCGAGCGATGTACATCGGCTGCGTCGCGTTGCGCAGCGCGTGCGTCAGGAAGGACTCCATGTGCAGATTGCAGACAAGATAGATGACGGCATGGATTCGCGTTTCCCGATTGACCGCGGCGACGATTCGTCCGTACTCACGCGACGTCTTCGGTGTCCGCTCGTACTCCAGAGCCACCTTCGCCGTTCTCCCGCCGCAGTGGAACGTGATGACAGCATCGTAGTCCTTCATATACCCGTGCGTCGTGAAATCGTTGTCCGCCCGAATCTCCGTTTCAGATTGCCACGCGGTCACTGCTTTGGCGCGCAGCAACGTTAGATACAGATCAAACAACTCGACATCATGAACCACTTGACCCCGTTGTCCGTTGCGCGTTCTGCGCGACACCGATTCCACCATCGTGCGCGACCGGGCGCGCAAATACTCTTCTCCCTCCTCTCCGAGCGACAGTACATGGCTGTCCAATCCGTGCACCGTCTGACGAACGAGGAATCCGTAGTTGCTCAAGACCCGGGTTCGTCTGTTGAAACTGTCCCAGTGATTCTTCTCAAGCTCCGGCATCAGCGCACGGTACAACTGCCGCGTGGTGAGGTGTCCAGCTTGATGCACCTTCCGTAGAATTGGGACATCGTTGCCGCTCGAAATTGAAACCGTACCTGGAAGGAAGCGCATCCCTACCACCGGTTCACAGTCCATGGATTTGCGAGCTGCTCCGGATGAAATACCGCCGTGCCCGATGCCCCATGCAAATAGGAGAAGGGCTTTGTCAGCAGCATCACCTGCTGCCTGGACCCCGATTCGGAAACCGAAATCACTCGTGTGGAGTCTTCGCTCCAACTACCCGGCCCGAGAGTGCCAAGCAGTTCTTCCGAGACGGTCACCACATGCCATTCGGCGCGCTCCCGCTGACTGGCAACGCGAAGCAGATACATCGACCGGACGCCCTCGTACTCGCAGAGGGGTGTTGCCGCCCACTTCGAGCCACACAGCCTATCGCCGGCAATGAGCTGCTGGAGATCCGCCGGATGAAAGCGAATCTGTCCAAACACTCGCGCGCGGCTCCTGATTCTTCCATCGACTTCGAGCCCGGTGGAATTGAACACGTGTTGCCGGCGGCTTTCCTGCCACAGACTCCCCAGTGAAACAACCTGTACGATCATGCGCTATGTTTCCGGCTATTCTGCAAATTCAGTTGCGCCTCGGCACGCTGGAGCCGGGCAATCAGCTCTGCATTCGGGCTCTCCGGCGCCTTTGCCATTTTGCTCTCAATCGCGCGCAGACGATCCTCTTGTTTCGCCAGCTTCTCATCCCGGTCCCGGATTTCAGCGTTGAGCCGCTCCATTTCGGCTCTCGCCGCCGCGAGATCGTTCTGCAACTTCTCCACATCTAAACCGGATCCGGATCTCATTAGCTTTCCGATACCAGACGTCTGTTCCTCGATCACGCGATTACACGATTCCATATGCCGGTTGTGCGCGGCAATTGCTTCCATTGCGCGCGTGTCGGCGAACCGCTTCGCGTTGAGTGCGTCGGTTAACTGCTCGGCCGCAATCCACTTCACTTGCCGAAGCTTGTCCCACCACGCCCAACACAGCACGAGCAGGATTAGAATGACACCCATCTGAACCGCGCAAAACCGGAAGTAGGGATTCCTCACGGAGCTGTCAATAAGAATCGCGATGCGGCGATCGATCTCGTCACCCCAATGAATCTTCCGCGGGTTGAGCGCTTTGAAGTAGAACTCGAAGATCGTCTCGCGCTGATAAGCACCCCCGGCAGGAAGCGGCCGGTACGGTTGCGCCGGATTGACGGTGACACCGGTCGGATTAGTGCGCGGCGGCGCCGCCATTCTCAGTTGCCGCGGCGTCTCCGGCACTGGCACGCTTTGTGGGTCCTGCGCCAACAACGGTGCGGCAGCCAAACCAAGCGTGAGCGCCACCTCCTTCATGCATCTTGCCAACATGTCTCCTCCTATCGCCGCGGAATCACGATTGTGGCCGCAAGCTTCTGATCTTTGAAACGAAGGTGAGCGCCGCGTTCGTCGGCGCGCGAGCCAAGCAACTTCGGAAAGAGCGGCAAGTCGAGGCACGGCACGCGCACATCGGCCGGCGGCCGCACATGCAGACGGCCATGCAGCGTTCCCTGCACCGGGTCCGTCATGAGGATCTCCATCTTCCCCTTGCCGAGATTCTTGATGTGATGGTCGAGCGCGCGATACTCAAGCTGTTCCCGTTCCGTTGCGCTCGGCGCCTTTTGGAAGTTCTCAAATCCCAGAAAGTCTTTCCGCAATAGCTGCTGTGTCCGCTTCTGCACCGGCACCTGCGAAGACGCCTGCTTGAAGTACTTGGCCGTCTCTTCGTCGCGCGTCTGCAGGAGCATCGTGGTTCCAGGTGCGGACGAAACATCCTGCTGGAAGCTCTTCCCCACCTGCAGCAATTGCGGCAAAGACTGCATCGAGAACAGGAACGCGGTGTTCGTCCCCCGCGCCGTGTTCAGGATCTGCGCGAAATTGCGATAGCCGAACGGCGCGAATTCATCCATGACAACGGAAAACAAAGGCCGGTTCTTCCGATTTCGCTCCGTTCCCGATTCGTAGCGTTTGCCAACCACCAGTTGCAGGTTCTGCAACAGCATCTTCCCCAATGCGCGCACCGGCGCCGTGTTCTTGTTGATGTTGAGACTGACGAAGAGAATGAGTTCCTGGTCGATGACGTCGTTGATCGAGAGCGGGTTGTCGTAAGGGCCGGTGATCGTGCTCAGTTCGTCATCGAGGAAGGTCATGCACTCATTCAGCAGTCCCTGGATCTTCGGCACACGGTCGCGATCATGGAAGGACTGATAAAGGTTCTTCACCGACATCTCGAAGTTCATGCGCCGCTGCGTCGTCATCTCCGGCGTCCGCGCAATCTGCGTTCTCGCGACGGCAACTTGTTCCTCGATCACACCCTGGTCGAGAGCCATCACCATCACGTCGTAGAAGTTGAATCGCTTTCCGGTGTAGTGCAGCACGCGCACGATGTCGCCCATGTAGTTCAGTTGGTGCTTGGCGAAGAATTCATCCCGCAGATCGAAGCTCCCGAAGATCATCGACACCTGTGCCGCGTAGTTGTCGTCGTCGGAGGCAAAGGGGTTGTACTGGACGGAGAGATCGGGTCGCGATGGGTTCAACAAGCGCAGATCGTTCATCCGGCCGGCGCGATTCATGATGGGAAGCAGCGATTCGAAGAATTCGAGATCGCCCTTCCCATCAAAGATGATCATCGGGATCTTGTGCCGGTCTTCCTCAGGACCCGTTTGGCGCATCAGATCCTGACTGATGATGTTCCGAAGCAGCGTTGTCTTGCCGGTACCGCTCTGGCCGAGCACCAACGCCTGCATCACGCGGGTATCGTCATTCCACAACCAGGGTTTCCCGTGCATGTCATACCCGAGCACGACGGCGCTCTCCTTCCACGCCCTCTCGACGAGTTCTTTCTCTCCCCGCGCCGGAATCGTTGGCAACTGCTTGGGCCACGCATTCTCGCGATCGCTCTTCGCCCGTGTCACCTGATAGACGGCGAAGTAAATTACGACGCCGAGCAGCAACAACCAGAAGGCCCCTTCGACCAACTGCCGGTCATGAATGTGCCACACGTACTTGGCGATGACGGCCAGCAGCAGAAAGGCTGCAGCAACGAGAAGACCCGCGAGAAGAGCGGGATTCTCTTCGATCGGCGATGGACGGTTCTGCGGACTTGGTTGGTCGTGCATGGGTCAGGGTCCTTAACGCATGTGCGAGTAATAAAGAACCAGCAGGCCCAGCAGAAATACGCCGATCAGCACACCGACCCAGCGCTTCGGTTGGCGGCGGGCTCCTCTGCGGAATGGATCGCGAGGTTCCAGAAGCAGATCGCCGAGGAAGTTGCGGAAGCCCATGTGGTGTCTCTCCCGAAGCAGAATGCCTGAGGCGGCGTGCACCTCTTTAACGGTGAGCGGCGCGCGAGTTTCGTCCGGCATCCGCTGCCTCCCGTACCGTTTCGTCGAACGAGGAAAGAATCACGACCGCAGCTACGTCTCCTTTTGCGTCCGCCGCAAACCTCAGCCTGAGAACCGCCACGTTTGACTCTGCGCCTCTCGGCGCATCGACCACCAGCCAGCCCATGCCGTCGCCGCCTGCTTCGACACGCGACGCCTGGTCTGCATTGACGACATTTAGTTGCGTGGCCCTATCTACTTTGAGCGTCCGGCAAATCCGCTCTCCGAGCTGGTTAGCTCCCAGGCCGATGAGCGAGTGCGTGGCACGGACTCCAATTAGCTGCCACACGGCCGGCGACGACGTCTGGTACGGAAGACCGCTGCGGTTGATCAGCGCATAGCGGAGATAGAGGCGATTATCCTTCCGATATAGGTCCCGGACGGACACCTCCACTCGGCCCTGCGTCTCCCGCTCGCCAAAGAGCGAAACCGGTGTCGCCTGCGTCAGCATCTCCGTCGGGAGCGGTGTATCGACCGCCGCGGCCGGAACACTCGCCACCGCAATCGGAGACTCCTGATCAATGGCGAAATGCATCTCCGCCACGGTTTTCGCTGGAATCAGTTCGTAGGCGTAGCGGCCAGTTCCCGTCCAGATGAAGAGGTTGGTCTGCGCGCCCTCCTCGGTCGGCTTAACGAAGACCTTGTTTCCGCGCCGCTCGACGAGAAACGCGCTCTGGTTTCCAACGGCCACCATCGTCACCGGCTCGCCAAGTTCAATGACGGTCAGGTGATCTCGCGCTGTCTCGACCCGCGCAATCGTCTTGTGACCCTGTTTGTGCGTTTCCAGTTTCTGCCCGTGAAGGGTAGAACACAAACTCAACCAAATCAGGAAGGGTGCGGCGAAAACAATCGATCGCATACTCGATGGCTCCTTTGCTGTTACGTATTGCAACGCCCCGCTGGGACAGAACCCTCCTTGAAGAGGGGTTCTGCATCCAGCGCGTTTAGTGGATCCGCGGCGAGCAAGCGGCGCGGATCCTTTGGTTACATGACTCGTTTGGGCACGACCACCTGCGGCAGTTGCCGTGTTCCAGGAAAAGTCACTTTCCCGTCGCGAATCTCACCGGTTCCCGCTGCATACGGAAATGGGTGGACCCACTGAACCCGGCCCGTCTCATAGACAACCTTCCCATCCGGCGTCACAGCCATCAGAAACGTCGCCTTGGTGTGGCTCGTACCGTTGTCGCTCATGATGTTTTCGACCAGAAAGCACCGGCCTTCCTCGTCGATTTCAACCATCCCTTCCCGGACTTTGGGAACCGCCAGTTGCACCGGCCGTCCTCCCGTCCGTTCAACGATGGCTTTCAACATTTCGTTGGGAAACGCATAGAACGGCAGCGCGCCCGAAGCCTGATCGGACTTCGTGCCGCAGACGACCGTGTGGAGCGCCTGCAACCATCCCATGCGGTTCTCTTCTTTCCGTGCCGCCCATGTCCGCACCAGCCAGATCAATGACCGGATCTCCTCCTGCCACTGCTGGTCGTAGGCCGACAGCGCCGCACGGGCCTGGCACAACGAATGCAACCGCTGGGAACGGCGTTCTTTGTCCTTATCGTCTTTGATGGACTCAAACGCCTCCTGCGTCTGTTGCACGTTTCCGCCGAGCACTTTCTTCTTCTCAATCCCCGCCTGAATCGTGAGCGCCCATGCCCGATTCAGCCGCCGGCATTCGTCGACCATCGTCTGGGTGAAATCGTGACCCTGAACGAGGCCTCGGAACTGCGCGATGGGCATGCGGTTGGAGAAGAAGTCGGTGAGTTCTTTACGAACCAGGTTGTACATCGACCCGATCCGATCCGTGGGAAGGCATTCGAATCGTTCGGGCAAGTCTTTGACAGACCGGACCCGCTTCGCTCGAAGCCACTGCGCGGCCGGCGTCTCTTTGATCAGTTCGCGGATCGAACGGATCTTCTCCTGGTCGGGAGTGACGCCGTGTTTCAGCTGATCCAAAGCCATCTGCAACTGCCCGACTAACTCGCGGTGCAGATCCTCACGCCCAGCCGCCGTGCACTGCGTCATCAGATCGGTAATTGCGCCAATCTGATTCCCCATTGCGCCGACAGCCACCTGCGGAAGATTCCACCACGGAGACCGGGCTTTTTTGGCCTTGATCTTCTCGATCGCTCCTTTGCCGCGATACGCAAAGCAGTCCTTCACGAATCGCGGGAAACGATCCTCTTCGACAATACAAACGAAATCGAAGTCGAAATCTCCCCCGTTCTTGGCCGCGGTTTTGGAGTGGAGAGTGAATGTTCCCGCCAGTTCCAATTGCTCGGCTTCAATCCGTACCGCCAGGGCATCCGACTCCGGACAGACTTGGCGGTCAAGATCGTGAGCCAGCAGTTGCCGCAACTCCGGCGTGGTGATTTTCGTGTACGGAAGCAGATCTTCTTTCATCCGTACCGGATAGCGAACGACCAGTCCCCGATTGGTGGCCAGAGAGTTGATCGAGCGATCCAGCGGAATCCAGTCGGAGCCCGTGTACACTTTGCCGGCTTGCACAAACAGGTATCCGTCATCCGCAAGCGCGAATGCCGGCATCTCGAAACCACCTGCCGTGCAGACCTTGAACGCCCATCTCGCCAGTGTCCGCTCCAATTGGCTGTTGACCCAGGGATGCTGGACCAGATAACCAGTCGGATCGGCCTTCAGGATTCCTTCGAGAACCGTGCGTTCCACCGAGGTCGCTTCGTCATCTTCGGCGGGTCTCTCATCCACAACCGGACGTTGCGTATCGGAGACGCCGAGAAGTTCGAATAACCCGGTGAAGTCCCGATCTTCGAGGAGGGCCTTCAGTTTGGCTGCTTGCGCGAGGGCGTGCGGCTTGATTTCGAGCTCGAACGAATCTTCCGGCGCATGCTGGATGACCGTGTACGAGCTATCGAAATAGAGGGGCCGCGAGTATTCCCGAATTCCCAGAGTCATTTCGCCGGCGAAGGTACGAGCCTCACCAGTGAGCCAGGCAATCAGCTTGGATGGACCCTTGTATTCGGGTTTGACCGAGGAGACCGGAAGAACGATGTCGGTATCGAGCGCGTCCGCCGTCTCGTCCGTCATGATCTTAAACGATCCCTTGGCTTGGGTATTCGAAAACGCAAGCCGGAACTGGTAGAAACGACCCGCGGGAAGATGGAGCTGGTCAAACAGCGACTGGCGTAACCATCCCCGGCAATCGTTCGTTCCCAGTTCGTGATCGGGAACTACAGTGACGCGGCCATGCGGGACATGCAATCTCACCTGACAGGGCGAGATCAGAATCCCGAAGTACGTCACGGCAGCTTGGGGCCAACTGGAGAAGCGTTCCGCAAGCGGAGCTTCGTGGCGGGCGTCCACGGCATAGAACTTTCCATTCTTTGCCGATCCCGAGGCGCCGATGAGCCGGAAGTCGGTTCCGTCGACGTTGAAGCGTGACAGAGCGCTTTCGACTCTGGCGCGTTCTACCTGATCGAGCGGTTCCGGAGTGACAGTGACAGAGGCCACCTGAATCCCTGGGTACAGAGCTTCGAGCAGCGTATTGTTCAGTTGTCCTTGCGGGCTGACGTTCGGCATCTTGCGTTCGATCTTTCCTTCCTTGTTGACCATCAGGTTCAGAACCTTCAGGCCGGAATTCTTCGTAACGGTTGCTATGGGAGTCATGAGTTTGTCCTTTGGAAACGGTTTGTTGACATAGACAACAGACCGTTCGCGAGGGGGTCCTCACGAGCTTGGTTTCCCAAGTTGGCCTGCTGCCGAAACACTGCTGTTCCGGGTCCAGGCTTCTGTTGGGAAGCCGCCCTATTCCGTTGTGTTGCCGATTCAGCCGAAACTGAACAGGTTGCCGGAGAAGAGTTTTGAATTCCTCCCGAGCGAACTCCCACGAGAGTCGTGGGCGCCTTCTACTCAACTTGCGTTGGTGGTAGAAACTCGCTGGCCGGAGGCCGAAACTCGAATTTGTTGGAGGCGGGCGCTTTCTCCAAGCTCACCCTGCCTCGTTCGATCTTTTGCTCAACCGTAAATTCGTGGACCACGAAGAGCCGCGCATCGGTCTTGAAAGCAATCACGAGCCCTTCGGCTTCGCTGGCGACCTCCTGCCCGAGGACCGGCTTTGGATCGCCGCTGCTCCCGATGAAATAGCGCACCGCTTCCTTTGATTGCCCGCCGCGGGAACGCGGACTCTGGCTGCGGCGTTTTCCATTACTCTTCACCGAACCAGTGACGGGCAGATCACTATTCGCCGCCATGATTTTCTTCTCCTCCGCTGCGTCCGCTGACGCGTTTCCATTCCTCTTCAAAGGCTGCCTCCTGGATTCCGTTCCCCGTCCGGACCAAACACTGGCCGTCCGCCATTAGCAATAAGTACAATCGCGTGTTGATGTGTTTGAAGTGCTCGACACCGTTCTCGCGGAACATCCACATGAACTCCGCGCATTCGGCGGGCGCCAACTTCGCTTCAAGCGGCTTCCAGTTCGGCGTGAGTTCAATCGCCGCGGATGGTGTAGTTGCGTGGAAGCCGAACGAGATCTCCGTAGACATCACTTCCCCTCCCGATCCAATAGCGCGCTCCGCTGTTCGAGATCAATGTCCCGTTCCCCGACCATCTGCTGCTCCCAGAAATCACCCACCAGGAGGCCACTGGGATGGGCCTGTGTCCGGCCGGAATAGACGAGGCGCACTTGGTAACGGCAAACCATCCGCTCGGTGTGCTCGATGCGCTGGTTGTTGAGCCGGTGAACTTCCTTCGAAGCAAAGACCTGATAGGTCCATGGCATCCCGGCGGCGGGCTCAATCGAACGAATTCGCACACCCGAGGTGATCGAGTCCGCCTTCACTTTGCCAATCGTGTCTTCCTCCCGGAATTTATTCATCGACAGGGTCCGAAAGTTCAAGGTCATCATGTTCAGCGCGTCGGCGAACTGCCGCTCGACGTTTGCCGGCGTGTAGGTGAGATAGGTCGTCAAGAACTTCCGGGCGAGAGCCCGCCCTTCGACATCGGACGGCGCCGCACCTTCAGGTCCGGTTGCGGCGGCGCGCACGGTCGTGATGCGTCCCTGGCCCAGATGCAGCTCGTCACCGCCAACGACCGTTGCTTCCCCGGCCTGGTCGACTCGGATCACAACGGGAGATTGCAGCCGTACATAGGCGAATAGTCCCAGCGCGCCAACCGCGAGAACGCCACATGTAATCCCGAGGATCGCCATGCGGTTTGCATAGGCGCGAAGTGCTCCGTCCATCTCGTAGTACTTGGCGAGTTGCGCTTTCTCGGGCAGTTCGCTTCTTTGCTTTCCCTTTGTGCCAAACATCTTTCATCCCCTCCCGTTCCTAGTCCGAATCCGAGCTGCTCGAGGAGCGCATCCTGTTAGCCAGGTTCTTTCCGGCTTGCGCCACCTGTTTCCCGCCTTGTACTCCGAGCGCCGCCGCCGCGCCGGCCATCCAACCGACCGCGTGAGGAATGTTTGGCGGGCGGTAGTTGCCCATGCCCTTTCCGCCGCCAGACGGCCCGCTCGGCGCGTGACCGCCACCGCTGCTGCTGGAACCCCCGCCGCCGCCAACGCTGTTCTCGCCAGTTCCTCCTTCGCCGGACGGGCCAGACGGAGCGGAGTTCGACGATCCACCGCCGCCTCCATCCGCGGCACCTTTGCCGCCCCCGCCCCCGCCCGATGACATGGCGCCGTAGCCGCCCCCGGAACCGGCGGCGAGAGACATCATCGCGTGTCCCAGTGCGGCGACCGTGCCGAGCACGGTTAACATGCTGCTTCCGACATCGCCCTCCACAATCCGCTTCGCCAGCATCGGTATGAGCAGTATGCAAACGGAGAAGAGAATGCTCGCCACCGCCAGGAGCACCTCCGCGGAAGCACTCGTCAAAGCTCCCGCAAAGCTTCCGGCACTCGTGATCGCCGCCATGCTGTTGATGTTTAACGCCATCAGTAAACGGCAGAAGATTCCATAGATGAGCCCCCAGGATGCGAAGATCACGACGTTGATCACATAGCGCCGGGCAATCGTTCCGACTCCAAGCGCGGGCAACAGAGCTAGGACAAGCGGCCCTGATACGTAAAGAATTGTTCCGAAAAGGGAATAGAGAATCGCAAAGAGCATATAGGCCACCGGATAGATAATCATCGCGACCACCAGCAAGAGCGCACTCAAGATTCCAGCAACGGACCCCGTCACAAAGTTCAAAATTGTTGAGGATCCGCCAATAGCACTCCACAACTCTCCGAACCATTCCCTGAACACGTCACTTGGACCAATGCCAGCCATACTGTGTGCAATCGAATTGAACGCACCCACGACCGCTTGAAAGACCGCTTGGTAGACCGCTCCGTTGTTCAAGAAAAGCATGCCAACGGCCATATACTTAATCGCCGATACGCCGAGCGCGCGAACGTCTCCGCCCCGCGTCCACGCCTCGTAGGCCGAGAACAGAAGCGAGGCGAGGAGGATGCCATACGCGGTCGTCAGGATGACGCTCATCAGCCCCGCACTGGCAATACCACTCAACGCCGTGTTGAACATCTCCTCGAACAGAAACATCGTGTCTCCTCCTATCGCCGGTTCAGCTCGGTCAGCTTGTTTCGCGTCTCCCGCGTGAAGCGGGCCGCCTCTTTAATTCGGGCACCTTGTCCGGCAAGCTCCACGGCTCGTAACCGCATCAGTTCCGCCATGGCTTGTTGGGTATAGGCATTCGAGCGAACCAACCACGCCCCCGCTTGCGCTCCGATCATCTCGGCCGTCCCCGGCGCCGTACTCGCAAGCGCGCTGAGCATCTGTTCGGCCGCCTCGAGTTCTTGATCCGCAATCGCGTCGATGGCGATCGCCCGCTTCATGGCGGCTTGCGAGGCCGCATCCGAGCTATCGATCAGATCCCGCTGCCAACTGTGCGCTTCCGTGGCCGGTGGCAAGGGCGTGTAGACACTCGAGAAACTCGCGCCGACGCTGCCGATCTGCGCCGGGTTCTTTGAGAGGATAATCGTCTCAAGACTCCGGGGGCTCGCGAGCGTGGCGCTCTGCACAACCGTCGCCCAAATTCCGCGGATGTTGCCATAAATCCCCATCACCTGGCCCACCAGGCCTTGAGCGCGATTAATCGCCGCCTGCGGATAGACGACATTCCGTTGGAAATCAAAGATAGCATTCATGACCTGCTGCACCGCATTCATCGTGCTCCCGATCCCCTCAAGAATCGGGCCGATCACGTTGCGCAGCGCGTTGTTGACCGACGTCATCACGTTGTTGAGCGATCCCAGTCCGCTGCTGACGAGATTGATAAGCGTAGTAAGAAAACCGATCTGCGCGTTGGCCGGCGGCGGAACCAGGAGCACGACCAAGAGTAGTAGTGCGATCACCCGCAGCTTGTTCGCACGGAGAAGATTCCAGATAGTTGTAAGTCTTGGCATCCTGATTCCCCTTATTTGTTCATCTCCGTCATCTTGTTCCGCGACTCGCGGGTGAACGCCGCGCCCCGCTTCAGCAGCATCATTTCGTGTGCGAGGCGCGCCGCCTCCTGCCGTAGTTGCCCGGCAAGCATCTTTTGCATATGGGCCTGGCTCTGCACCGCCGCGATGTAGGCGGCGGCGCTGGCATAGGCTGCCGTCCCCGGCGCCATACGCGTCGCTTCCTCTTCAATCGCCTCGGCGGCCAGTAGAGTCTGGTCCGCGCCGGCATCGGCCTGCTTCAGCGTCATCAACTGGTTGATTGCCATGGCGTCATCGACGTCAACCAGATTTCGTTCTTCCGGATGAGCGTCGATGGCGGCGGGCAGTGCGCCGTAGGTCCGAGTAAATGCCGACACCAAAGCTGCATGATCGTTGACCTGCCGGTTCCTGACGATGCTTTCAAGGCTCGCTGGATTCGGGAGCTGTGCGCTATGGACCCCACGGAAGTACAGCGCATTCATCGGTCCGCGGAACTGCGAGATAAGCTGCTGGGCGAGACCGCGAATCCGGTTGATCTCTCCGATCGGCCACACGATCTGCTCCCAAAGATTCCTCAACTGGCCGAGGAATGTTTGCAACTGATTCGACGCCGTCCGGATCGCGTCGAGTAGCGGCCGCATCGTGGTGTTGATGAAGGTGAGGACGCTACTCGCGACCCCATTGATCGCGCTAAAGATCGCCGTCAGCCCGCCAAAACCCTGCGCATAGGCCGGTTGCGGCGCAAGCATTCCGCATAGCAGAACCATAGCGAGCGTCAGAGCCAGGATTTTTATTGTCATGAGGTCATACTCCAATCACCGCGGCGAGAGACTTTTCGCGGCGTGCCATAGCCGCCTGCACGTCGCCCGATGTCTCCTCCGGCAAGGCGTCAACATCGGCGAGACCATGCGGGAAACGCTCCGCGAGTTCCCGGTAGAGATCAATCAATGGCTTCTTGCGGCTCTTCTCCTGTTTGAAGAAGTAGGCCCGGTAGGCCCGTTCTCGCGGATAGGTCGTTGCCACCCAGTAGTCGATCGGCGTCGGCACGAGACGAATTGTCTGTGTGGTGTCGGATTTCTCCCCCAATACCAGCAGCACTTCCGCCGACCTGCCTTTGCGCGGCGCGGCGAAACGCTTGATCTCATTCAGGGCCACGCGGTTCAACCCCAGGTGATCGACCAGAGGTGATACATCTCCCGGTTGCTGGCCGATGATCTTCACCGAGGTATTCCGCAGGATGCCGGCTCCATGCTCCTTCGGTCTCTGGGTCGTTCCCACGAAGTCCTCGAGCGTTTGCGAGATGCCCCAGACGCTTGCGCCGCGCTTGCGGGCCGTCCGGAACAGTTGCACCACGCAGTCGGCCAGGACGGGTGAGTCGAGCAGGGCCCAGCATTCGTCGAGCACAATGATCGACGGCTGACCCGACTTGCCCGAAGCCCGCTCGGACATCGCCTGCGCTATCAGCATGCTCATTGCCGTCTCAAGCCGCGAGTCGGAACTGAGTCCCTCGATATTGAAGAAGAGCCAGTTGGCGTCCATACGGATCGTCGTATGGCGATCAAAGAGTTTTGAGTAGACGCCCTTCTCTCCCGTCCACTGCCGGAGCGCGATGGAGGCCAGTTGCGCGAGTTTGCGGATGTGCTCGATCCTCTCCTCGTCGTTCCAGTTGGAAAGCTCATCGCGCAAATCGGAATAGGTGGGCGTCTTCACGTCGGCGCGGATGGCGGCGCGTTTGTAGACCCTGGCAATTGCCTCCAACAGAATGTTGTCGAGCAGTGATGTATCGGTCTGTCCCAGATCGCCTATCATGTGACGCGTCAGGTTCTTCACAAACGCGATCTTGTCTTTCCCCGGCTGGATCTCGCCAGGAGGCAGATCCCAGGGATTGAGCGTCTCCGTCCCTTCGAGATCTACTTCGATAACCCGTCCGCCCATCAGTTCGACCAGCGGACGATAGGAGTCCCCGCGCTCCACAATCGAAATGAGCGGGTTCGAGCGGGCCATCATGAGTAGGAACAACTGCGCCATGAAGGTCTTGCCGCCGCCGGACTTCGCCATAAAGAGCATGTTGGCGTCGCCGATGGATGGATCGTAGGGCGAGAACGGAATCAGTTGCCGGTACGGAGTCTCTAACAGTATCAATGGCGACTGCGGGGTTCCCTGCCACGGCATCTCGATGGGCAAGAGATCCGCGGCGTGCAATGTCAGGCAGCTCAGCTCCCGCTTGTTCTCGCGGGCCATCCCCGGCAGGCTTCCAACAAACAGCCGGCGTTGCGCCAGCGATTCCGGGATGGCTCGCGCGCCATTCATCCTCGTCACCGCATGAACGACACGCTGCCTGCGGTCATTCAGAATCCGTTGTGCCTCTTCAAGGTCTGCCCGGCTGGCGACAGGCTTCGAGGTCCGGACTGCAATCACCATGGAGTATTCGCAGACCTTGAGCGACGAGGAAATCACTGCCTGCAGGATGTCCTGCAATTGTGCCTGGGCGACCTGCGCTTCGATGTTCACCTTGAATGCACCTTGCGAATCGCGCTGTGCCGCCTGCATCCGGCGCAGACGCCCCTTGAAGTGGTCCAGCGTCTTCGCCTGGTCGGGGATAACGATCTCGGCGTTCACTACAACGGGAAAGTCGAGCACCATAAGTTCGCGAAGCATTCCCGGAAACGTGCCGTCGGGAAGATCCTTCAACGACACGAAGGTGTAGAGCAGTCCGCCGATCTGCAGAACATTCTCCTGCTCGTCTTCAATGCTCGTATTGGTGATCTGGCTCCGGGCACTGCGATAGGTGAGCGAGTGGTCGCCCCGGCGGTAAGAGCTTCGATCGTCAAAAACCGGGTTGAGGCCACGCTTCGCCTCAAGGAACATCTCTTCGTCGGACATACGGCGAACGCCCATATCCGTCGCCACGAGTGTCTGCTCCACACCGGCCAGGAGACTGGAGAACTCCGATAACAAATCCTCATGCTCCCGTCTGGCTCGTTCGATGCACTTCTCCGCTGAGAAGCTGAAGTAACTACTCGCCTTCCTGCCTTGCAACCGTTCCGCAAGTTCATGATGAATGCGCGGATTCCAGATAAAGTAGGCGTGCAGGATGTGGCGCAAGTAATAACCCTGCGCGCTCCGCTCATCCCAGCGTGCCATCCGTCCGCGGTCGATCTCCTGTAACACCGCGCTCTCATTGCGCTGTAGACGCGGGTACTCCGCCCGCGCCGCGCCGGCTCCTTCCGCGATTTCAAAGCGCATTTGCAGACGCATCGACCGCTCCGGCAATGAGCGGATCAACGCTTCGAGGGCGTGCTTGGAGCGGTTGCGCATCTCGTCGTCGTGATAGAAGCTGTTGAGCCCGGTCAGCTCGTAGCCCGCGACCAGGCTTCCATCGACTTGCACCATCACGCCGTCGAGATACTCGCGTACCGGCAGCAGTTCGCAGAGCGCCGGTTTGCGCATTTCATCCGCATGCTTCTTCGTTGTCAGCGGGCTCATTGCAGGAACTCCCTTGTGAATTCGGTGTCGGTTTCGAGCCCACAGTAGATGCGCGGCCGGACGAGCCAGGTGAGTAGGTCGCGAATGTAGCCGCGCGGCTTGCCGTACTTGAACAGCATGAGAAGTGGCACCGCCGCAATGGGCACAACGTATTGCAGGATCACGTTCAGCGGGATGCCATGGACTTCGCGATGCAGGAACCGTCCGAAAATGCTCATGAAGGCGGCAAGGCCAATTACGAGGAAGAGATCCTCGAATTCCAGGTAGAAGAAGGTAACCCGCTGGTGCAGGTTTCGATGGACCGGTGTCACTTCGAGCGCCATGTGTTCCTCCGTTTCAACTCACTCCCCCGGTTCCTTGGGCGACAAAGTATTCCGCCATGCGCAAGAGCCCTGAAAGCCCAAAGCACGCCATCGCCGCGATCACATGGCGTGCCCACGGCGCCCCCGGATAGATACGGAACCCCGCGCCACCGTAGTGCATTATCGCCGCCACTACCTGCAGTACGCCATAGAGCGGCAGGAAGACATTTGCCGACCAATTCACGAAGCCCAGCAGCGTAATCCAGATCGCGTCCGGATCGTCCCAGGCGCGCTGCCTGCTGAAGGTCTCAATCGCGCGCAGGATGCCGGAGACCATCAGCGCGGCGAACCCCGCATACACCGCATATTGCGCCGGCGCGTTGCGGGAAAGACGCAGGACGGCGATCACGAACAGGACACCGGCCATCGTCGGCATGATGACGTTACCGAGCCAGTTGGTGAGGTTGGTGAGTCCTGTCAGAAAGTCCATCCCAAGCTCCTACATCATTCGTCGAATCAACATCCAGAGAGCACTGGTCGTCAGAAACGCCCCAGCGCAGAGAATCAATCGCAAATAGCCAGGGCGGTTGAACGCGAACTGCAGGATCGCCCCGCAGATCGCCAGACCAGCCGCGACCGGCAGGATGCGGCCAGCCAAGTAGTTCCACATCGCGGTGAGCCCGAGCACAATTGAGAAACGGTCTCCATCCGGCGTCCAGGCGTCGATCAGCGCATGCGTGTTCGAAATGGCTAACAGGAACATCGCGCTCAGAATCGATGGCAATGGCCCGGCACCGCTCGCCGTGTCGAGAACCGATCGGACCACAAAGTACGCCGCGAGAATCGGCGCCATTCGATTCACTAGAAACTCTTGCACGAAGGTCGTCACCCCCTGCCGGATGCTCGCGAGCCAAGGTGTGCCGATAGCCGATCCAGGCGGAAAGAAAACCGGAACACCGAGAAACTGGAACCACGTCAACGATGGTTCGAGCGCCAGGAAGATCACGGCCCAGAGCATGTGTTTTGAAAAGCCGCCGCCCACCGAAAAGACTGTTCCACCATCCCGCCGGAGAGCGATCCCGGCAAGGATGAGACACACAAATGCGGCAGGCCCGCTCAGGAGCAGCAGCACGCGCATGATGTCGTAAAGAAGTGGTGGCATAGTGTTCCTGGTGGATGCACTTTCCAGGGGCGAATACACGGGACATCGCCCCTCAGAAGTGCCTCTGGTCTGGATCTACGACACGCCTCCGCCGCCCTGCTGGATCCAGAACTCGAGCAGGCGCGTGATGCCCGATACCGCGAGGCATCCAAGCGCCGCCATTACGTAGCGCATGGCGCCACGGCCCGACATGTAGGCGACCAAGCCCGCAGCCAGCGCCAAGCCGGCACCGACCGGCGCGATGACGTTGCCGATCCAGTTAACCAGGTTCAGAAACGCGCCTTCCGGCTGGGCGCCGGTCTGCCCCTGGACGGCGACGTTGACCTGAGGCGCCGCGCCCATGTTCTGCGCCAGCACAACGGCATTCGCACTGGCCAGGAGTAAAAAGACTGCCGCGAGCACCAATGCCGCTCGCCGCTTGATCTGCAATCGCAATCGCTGCTGCATAAGGGAAACTCTCCTGAATCGAGATTGGCTTCGGTATGGCACCGGAGCTTGAAAGCAGAATAGGGTAAGTTCTCCAAATCGCGAAACGACTTTGGATCCCATAGCAAGGCGCAAAAGGAAGATGCCGGAAACAGCCGCTAGAAACGCGGTTGGACCCGCGCGAGCGCTTCGTCGAGGTCCTCCAGCATAAGGGCTGGGAGTTCGGCATCAGGACTCGTCATGCGACGCATGGCGACCCGTTTCATCGCGTGGATCGTGGCTTCTAAGTCCGCCGGCGCAACCCCACGTACCCGCTCGATGAGTACCTCCGGAGTCACACCGGTAGCCAGCCGCGCTTTCCCGATGTAGCGCACGATCAGTCTCCGGTAGCCCGCGTCATCGGGAACTCCGATCTCGATCTTCTCGGAAAAGCGGCCGCCGCGAAGAATCCGCGGATCCACCCGGTCGATGTAGTTCGTTGTCCCGACGAGAAATACACCGTGCTCCGGCTTTAGCGCGCTGATTTCGATGAGCGTTTGCTCGACCACCTGCACGTCATGCTGCGCGACCGCGCTGTGAACATGGGGAAAGAGACCGTCCATCTCATCGAAGAACAGGATCGACGGCGCGTTCTCTTTGGCGCGGGCAAAGATCTCCGTCAACCGCTTCACCGAACCGCCCGTAACGCCCGACAAGACATCGCTCGGTGAGATCGAATAGAAGCTCCGGCGAGATTGGGAGGCAATCAGCTTTGCGGTCAAGGTCTTGCCTGTCCCTGGGGCGCCGATCAGAATCAAGCCGCTCGGAGCGGGCAGCGACAATCGCTCCGCCTCGCCGGGCGCCATCAGACGAAGGAGCGCATGCAGGTCATGGACCACCAATTCCGGAAGCACTACATCGTCCCAACCGACCTTTTCGAGATTGGGACTATCATGGCCTCCGCCCGCCTCGAGCGCCGCGAGCAGATGCGCTTCCTCAACCGGAGAGGCATTGGCGAGCAGAACCGCTCGATCCACTAAGCCCTTGAGCCGCGCCGGACTCCAGCCCGGCGTACGGCGGGCGAGCAGCGCCAGATCGTGGGTTCGCCAGCGAACCTGTTTCAACAGTGCGGCGAGGATCTCTTTCCTGCCGTCCTCATCAGGCAGATCGAGCCGCAGCTTGGCGTCGAAGCGGCCATCCCGCACGAGCGTTGGCTCGAGCGTCTCAAGATAGTTTGTGGCCGCCACGATCAGCAAGCCGTCCAGGTTCCGATGCTGGTCGATGGCCTGCATCAATTGCGTCACAATCATGTTGTATTCGCGCCCCGCTCCGCCCGAGTCTCCGCCGCCCTGCACCGCCTTCTTGCTTCCGAGCGAATCGATCTCGTCCAGGAATAGAACAATGGGCCGATGATCCTTGGCCCACTCGAAGACCCGGCGGATCTCGGCCGTCGTCGAACCGATGATCGTTCCCAGAAGCTGCGGGCACTGGACGTGATAGAAATTCACGCGGAACTCGCCGGCGCTAGCCTCAGCCAGCAGGTTCTTTCCCGTTCCTTGCGGACCATATAAGAGGACGCCGTTCCGTACGACTCCGCTCTTGTTTTTTCCGAAGCGATTCTCGGCAAGCAGCCGAATCTCGTCCTTCGCCCGCCCGCAACCGCCAACTTCCTTGAATGTGAGCTCTGGGACGGCACGCCAATTCGCGTTCGAGGATGATTGCGCGTTCGACGGTCCCGCTGAAGCCGTCGCCGACTTGTTGCTCCGAAAGAGCGTGGCAAATGCCCAGATCAAAAAGGCTACTGTGATGGCGAACCAGAGTACCTGCAATCCCAATTCCCACGCGCTAAGCCCCGGCACTGCTCGAATAGCCCACTGCATTCCCCTTGCGATGCACGCCCCCGTACTTATTCCAGCAAGGAGGCGCGCACAGGCCAAAGGAATTCGAGCTGTCGGCCTTGGCAAGACTACGACCGTCCCCCAAGAGACACCTAGCGCCAACAAAGTGTCCATCCGCCCGTGGATGGCCAAGAACCACCATTCTGTAACCACGAAGGCGCACGCCAGAATGCAGCGCACCACCCAAGCTGATTTCTCAGCGCCGGATGACACTCTAGCCCGGTGACCCAGATATCTCACTTCGCGATCGAGACAGGCGACACCCACACCGCCCCAGTAGAACGGGTTCAGTCGAAGCGGTCTGGATCCGAAAGCAGGCGGCATCGGCGCTCTCCTGGGCAGGCAAATCCAGATTAACGGTTTTGCCGTCCATTCCAAAGTGTAGACGCCGGGCTCAGGTGGCCGATTGGATTGCCGTCTGCGTCATTGGCTTTCCGGCCTGGGGGAGAGCGGTTGGGAGTTGAGCAGCATCTGATTCATCTGCCGCATCTCGTTCCTCAGTTGCCGTAGATCCTTGATCTCTTCCACGGAAAGCGATTCCTGATACCCGGCTTGTTGAAGCACGGCGCCAGCAGCGCCGATTCCTCGGCCAGGAACAACAGAATCCCGCTGTCCTCCCGGGTGCGTGACTCCTGCCTGATGGAGAACCAAGTAGAAGCGGGTGTTGGCCGGCACCGTGACAACGATGTTCTGCTGGTAGGCCAACATCGCCAGTTCTTGCTCACCGGCCATTGCGATGTTCGAAGCCAAGCGTTCGCGCAGGAGGATCGAACTGTCGATTCCATTGATGCTGCTTCCCAGCCCTCGACCGCCCACTGCGTACGCCGCAATCGTTCCCATTCCGGTCAATGCCCGAGTCAGAAACTTCTTTCCGGAATTCTTGCCATTGACGTCGCCCTTAAGGACTCCGCGTTCCATACTGAGCGCCGATCCAGTGATCTCTTCCTTCTCCCCATTCGGGAACTCCAGCATGTGAAACTTGATGCCGACCCATCCCTGCGGCGTCGCCTGCGACAACTCCCCATAAGCTTTCGAGCCAGCCGGGACGATCAGTTCCCCGTCCTGCTCGTAGTTGTATTCGATGACGGCAACAACAGGCACTTTGGCCGCTGAACTCACAGCGTGTTGCAGGCGAGCCACCAGAACGCTTCCCTGTGGCAAGAGGCCCGTTGCCTTCCTTTCTAGGGCAGGCTTGACCCCAACTCCAGGACCCGATGCACCCAGGCTGCTGCGCACAAATACCATCGAAGACTTTCGCAGAGCTTCCCCAACGTTTACGATTGGAACCGCCGGCACCACTGCTGGCGCGGCAGGCCGCTGCTTGGCCTGGTTTTCCGCGATGGCCTGATTCCAGTCGGTGACCTCCGTTGGGCGCTTCGGCGGAATCCGGCCCTGACGCCGATAGGCCTCTGCCAGAGCAGGGTCATCAAAGTTGATCTGGCCCAGATTCACCGGCGGTGGCACCTTCGGTGCGGCCAGCTGCGCAGGAGCAGTCTCAATCGGAGAACCAGCGCGATTGCGCATGGTTCCCAAAACATCCTTTTCCGTGAGATCCCCCGTCTCTTCGTTTGTGGGCGGATTCACATTCAACTGCGGTACTGCGGACCGGTTTGCCGTTTCCGGGTTCACCTCCTGCTGTTGGGGGCGGCCCAGGCTCGGCCCGGTTGATCGAGCCTTCTTTGTTGAGTCGCTATCCGTCGTGAAGAGGCCGAAGAATAGAAATAGGCATCCAACCGCGGTTACTCCGAGCAGCACCAAACCCCGCGTTTTTTCCGTCGCCTTGGAATCCCGTGTTGGCGCGGGCGCACCCTTCCGAAACCACGCCGCCAGCCGCTCAAAGAACGAGGGCTGTACCTCCAGATCTTGATTCCTCTGGATGGTCCGGTGATCTTCTTCGTCTGTCCTATCCGTCGCCAACCGCTCTGGGTCACTCGCTGCAAGTGGTGCCCCTTCGCTCGCTCGACGCTGGTCGTCACGCTCATCCTGTTCATTCATCGCCACGTACCTCCTTCCGGATTGCCGATACTCCAAAGCCGATGGGAGCAAGTGCCGGTTTGTCGACCGCTCCGCTCTCGGCCATCTGCAGAAATAGTGTTTCGTTCGATTGCTTGAAGCTCGGACGATCAAACAGCACTACGCCGTCCGCCCGCTCTCCCGGGCCGAGTCTGCGACGGCTCAACCGAAAGTCTCTGACCACCAACTGCTCACTACTGCCCCAGCGCTTGCGCTTGATGATGGCGCCCTTCTCAATCTTCCCGGCGAGTTGCACTTGCGGAGAAAGGATCTCGATCGCCTGCTCCTGCGGGTTCACCACAGAGAACAGAACCAGAACCTGTCTGCCCTGGTCAATCACCTCCGAAACACCCGCTTTCACGTAATCGCTTTTCTCTTCCGGCGACGGCGCTCTCATTCCGTAGAGAACTGGCAACTCGGCGCGGCGCTGGCGATCAAGCAAGGAGCCGAGCGGATCGATAGCTTCCTCGCGCCTTCCTTCTCTTGCGGCCTCCTCAAAGCGCGCGGGACGGACCACCGCAGCCGCCGGTGAAGTACTACGAAGCGGCTCCGTACCGGGAACCTCCAGGGTGCCGACTCCGCTTTCCTCGATCAGAAAGGTTCCGGCGGGGCGGTAGTTCACGACGAAGTCGACGGCCTTTGATCCCACTCCTTCGCTTTTCAACACGAAGCTGATCTGCTTGCCCTTCGAGGTGATCACCAGGAGATTCGACTCCGCCGCGTCTTCAACGACGGGCTTCACCAACACGAGCGTTGGCTCCTTCTCGGAGTGTTCCGCGAGGAACTTCACGGGATCGCCGACAACAACGGAACTCACCGGTTCCGGCATCCGGATCGCGGTCGCGTAGCGCGGCGCCAGACGGACCACGTTCACCTGATCGCCAAACTGCCGCTGGCTGATGACCGGCTTCACCTGTGCCTGGGCACAGAGCGAAACCATGGTGATAAACGATGCAAGACGTCTCATGGCGTTCCTCCTTCGCGCAGAATTGTTTCCCAACGGTTTCGCCGGTAGAGATGAGCCACTCGCCGCACGTACTCATTTACTTCCGCCAGCGAGTAGCGCAGTCTTTGCGCGAGAACGTGCTTCGGGCCGGCGTTGTAGCTCGCTAGAATCAGGCGACGATCCTCCCCGCAATGCTCTCGCAACCAGACCAAATAGGCCACTCCCCCTCGAATGTTCTCCTGGGCGTCGAAGCGATTCCGTACTCCGAAGGTGGCCGCTGTTTCCGGCATCAATTGCATGAGTCCTACGGCGCCGGCAGTGGATATCGCGTGCGGATTCCAGGCCGACTCCGCCTCGATCACCGCGTACACGAGTTCTCTCTCGACGCCATATTCATCCGCCCAGTGGTCGGCCCAGTGCTTGGCCTCCGATGACTGCCCGTAGCAGGCCAGCGATAGGGTCAGGACAACGAAGGTTCTCCTCATCCGCTTACCCTTTCGAGAACTTCTTTCCCGGTCTTCATCGCCGCGAGTGCTCGTTCCCGGTATTCGAGCGCCGTCGCAACCAAGCTCCCGAATCCATCGCGGAGCAAAAGCCGTTTCACGTCTTCTTCCGTCTTGGCCAAAAAAGGAAGCAGCACGTCTCGGTCTTCGCAACGGATCTCGGTCCGTCCCAGCAGTTGCAGCGCGCGGACGAACTGCACAATCTCATCAATCGAAGGCGGCTTCACCAGATTGTAGCCGCGCAACGCCTGGGCCAGCCCCACCGCCTGCGCCTTCAATTCGAGAGGCGCGTCGACGGTCCGAATATCCAGAATCTCCGCCTCCTTCTTTACATCGGGGTGCTCGATTCGCAGATAAAGGCTCCGGCGCCGAAGCGGATCGCCCAGCCGCCGCTCCTGGTTGGACGTCATCACAACAAATGGCACAGTGACCGCCTTCACCGTGCCAAGCTTCGGCACCGTGATCTGCCAGTCGGAGAGGACTTCGAGCAACAGGGCTTCGAACTTCTGATCCACTTTGTCCAGTTCGTCAATGAGGAGCACGACAGCCTTCGGCTGCAGGACCGCCTGAAGGAGCGGACCTTGCGTGAAGAAGTCGAGCGAATGAAGCTGATCGCGGAGCTTCTCCCAATGGCGGTCGATGCTCGCCGCCTGGGTTTCGAGAAATAGGCGCTGCAGCGCTTCATCGAATGACCCGATAGCCTGCCGCTCGGTGATTCCCTCGAAACACTGGAGGCGGATGAGCGGTGCCTGAGCGGCGGCGGCAAAGGCCTGGGCCAGGTACGTCTTACCCGTGCCAGGCGGTCCTTCGACCAGGATCGGCTTTTGCATCCGTGTTGCCAGCCAGATGATCTGGACGAGTACGGGATCGGTAGCATATCCCGCCGAGCGCAGTCCTTGGGCGACGTCTTCTGGCGTTTCGAATGTCATCAATCGGAGCATAAGGGTTCAGATCAGAGCGTCCAACGGACCTCTTCGATTGAGGAATGGCAATCCATGAAATCCGTGATAGCGGGGAAGTGTCCCGGGGCTTTGGTCATCTCCCGGACGATGCGCAACGATCACACCGTAGTTCAGGCACGTTTTGGCACTTCAAAGGTCCGAACGGACTTGGGCGCTCGCATCTTTTGGGTCTGGCCATCC
>CAYSFR010000022.1:0-90858 GCA_964430625.1 uncultured Solibacteraceae bacterium | reverse complement strand
CACAACCGCGGCCATCCCACAAATAAAGTTGCCCGGACAACCCCGGCCATCCCACAACTGCGGCCATCCCACAAACAAAGTTGCCCGGACAGCCCTGGCCATCCCACAACCGCGGCCATCCCACAAATAAAGTTGCCCGGACAACCCCGGCCATCCCACGACCGCGGCCATCCCACAAACAAAGTTGCCCGGACAACCCCGGCCATCCCACAACCGCCCAGTCCCAAGTGACGTTAGTCCAGGATCCCCTTGGTGCCCGGTCGTTTTACCTTCAGATTGGGATCGGGATAGCCATTGATCACCAGCCATTCTCGTCGCTCCCGCGGCAACTTGGAGTACGCGATTAGTTCCGGATGCTCCCGAATCACCTTGCGGTAGGAACTCTCCGCAATTCGCCCCTTGTGGATTCGTAGCTGCTTCGTCGCAAGTAACCGATAAACCTGACGGCGGGAAATTCCAAAGTCCGCGGCTACTCGACTCATCGACAGCGTGTCCCTTTCGTCCATTGACGTATCGTCCTCAAAAACGAACTGGGGAACCCGACGGGCAAGCAGTTTCCGAACCGCGTTCGCGCTTCGACTCTGCGTGAGTTCATACTCATTCACCAAGGCGACCAGGTCGGCATCGTCCCACCGTGGCTTTTCCGCCCACGGTCGTTGCCCGGGAGGAATCTCACGTCGAAGAAACTGCTGAATGGCTATGGTGCTTCGAGCCAGATTTGCCGCCAACTCTTGAATCGAGCACCGTTCCGTATCGGATGTCTTGGCCCAGTCCAATGCGGTTTTTGCTTCTCTTATAGTCCAGCTCTTCATCGCACTTGCACCTCCTGTACGGCATTTGTCTCGCGCCTGAGTCGTTTGTGTTTCGGTCTGCGGGGACTGCGGCGATCAGCCGCTCTTCAGTGGTTCACACCGGTTCGGCGGGACGTTCCCCTTCATCTATGTAGACAATTGGGAGTGGGGAAATAACAGATAGTGATTTGCGACAACGCTCCGTTAAGGTCACCGTAATCGAAGGTCATAAATTTTGTTGGCGGATCTCTGTTTTTTTTCGTTCCCCAACTGCCTTATGTATTGAGGGGGTCTGCTCCGCACCGCAGGCCACCTAGAGAAAGCTAGGAGTAGCCGAGTGTTCCTAAACGACGAGCCAAGACCGGATTTCTGGATTGACGGTCGCGCCGGGAAACCGAATGCGATTGATGTCGCATTGATTCGCGCGGCCGAAGAAGTGTGGCCGCGTGTATTCCAGATCGTCACCTATGCGCTGAATGACGGTGCGTCAGCGGCCGAACTTCTGGAGCAAGTCGTTCACGAGATTGCCGAGTCCCAGGAAAAGGAGAGGCTACCGAAGGACCTTTGGGCACCCCGAGCGCTTCTACTCGTTAGACTCCAACAGCGCCTGATCAATCACACTAACCGCGAGCGGCGGATCACGTATGTGGGCACTGTTCGTGACCTCGAGGGTTCATTCGGCGATCGAGGCGCCCCGAATCAAGATGAGCTTGGAGTCTACCGGACCATCCTAATCGCACAACTGGTCGCGTTTTTTGACGAACATCTCCGGAGATTGATGGTGCTGCGACTCATGGGCTATCGTTGGGCCGAAGTCGCCCGCGAGATTGGGGAACCAACCGGCACGGTCCGCGAGCGGTTCCGCGTAGCGCTTAGTCGGCTTGGAAAACACCTTGGTACGTTGAGCCGCGCAGGAGGGCAGAAACAATGAAATCGTCTAGCGGTGAGAATGTACATCAGTACGATGAATCGGAGTTGCTTGAGATAACAAGGACAGCGTTTTTGGAGGCTTTTCCTAATCGTGAGCGCATCGACTGCCCGGATCCTAACCTCAGGAAGGCTTTAGCTTCAGGGAAACAGAAGCTCGCTGAACATTGGAACGTTTTCGATCACGTCTGTATCTGCAGCCCCTGCTTTGCGGAATACCTTGCCACGAGGAAACGAGTTCAAACATTGACGCGAATCCGGCTGGCCTGCGGTACAGCGATTCTTGCGGCGCTGTGCGTGACAGGCTACGCGACATGGCACATTTACGGCAGTGCCGCACCCATTCTCTCAACGGATGATCTCCGCAAAGGGATTCCCCCGCTTCCCTCAACACCTTCTGAGGACATCATTATGCCGGCCACCCTCGCGCGGGTGAGCTTCAGACATTGGTCGGTCACAAGAGGCGAGGGCGAAGTTCCAGTACAATTCTCGCCGCCTACGTTGAAGCGCGGCATTTTCGCGTTGCGAATTGAGCTCCCGCTTTTCAGCTTGGCCGGCCAGTATCGGGTCAAGCTGTCGGATGGTACGGGCAAGGAGTTAACGAACCGGATGGCGGTTGCACACATCATCGACGGCCGCACGTTCCTCGATCCGGTCCGGATCGACTTGTCGTCGAGAGAACCGGGCGTTCATACGCTCACTTTGGAGCACGTCGATTCACCAACAATTCGAACTTTCCCGCTTCGCCTGGAGTAGCTTCATGAAAAGTATCTTTTCAAGTGTGAAGGCTCCAGGACCCCTGACTTTGGGGCGGGAGCTTTTGTGGCTGTGTTGGCCACCCAGATTTTCGAACGACTCGCCGTGCATCACGCTAAGCCTGTCGAACATGGAAAGACTGGGCCCGTAAGTGGGTGGAACGCTGTCGAAATGTTGAAAACTTTAGGTAGTGAAAACCACGCCGCCCGGTCGGTTGAAAACAAATCTGGCGATGCCCGCCCAGGGGACTTTTGTTGCTTGCTGGTGCTGGAACATCGCTCCCGATTTACAGAAAGCGGATCGTCAATAGAAATGCGGCGGATACCGCCTGGAGGAACAAAATGCGAAATTGTCTGTGCATTGTAATAGCGCTGATCTCTTCGGTGAGCCGGGGACAGGATGTCGCGCCCGGCAGACCCGCTTCGGAGTACCTCGCCGAGGCAGACCGCTTGGCCGGCCTGCGAGCATGGACTCGCGCGGAGCGCTTTTTCGCCCACGCCGAAAGAGCATTCGAAGAGGCCGGGGACTCCCGAAATGCGCTCTATGCGAAGTTGGGGAGAATACGAGGCGAACTTCCGCGCCGGTCCGTCGCGGATGTTTCGCAGCAACTTGCCGATATTTTGGAACTCCCGCTAGCGATGACTGATGATCGAATTCGTTTGCGTTGCCTCATCATCAAGGGCGAGGTGGATGTGGACTATGACGCCGATCTGGCGGAGCAAGACTGGCGCGAAGCCCTAACAATCGCCAAGCGGTTGAACGATCCACTTTGGGTGAACCGCGCCAACGCCGAGCTCGGCATTACCGTCGCGCTGCAAGGCCGGACCAGCGATGGGCTCTTCATGATTGCGTCGGCGTTGAAAAATGCTGAGGCCACGAAAGATCTTTCGTCTGTTGTCCGCTGGTCCAGCGTAATCGGGAAGGGTCTTTTTCAGTTCGGGCGCCCAGAGGAGGCGCTAAAGTTATTCGACCGTGCCATTGCGGCCGGCAGTAGCGTGGATGAATTGCGATTCTCCTTGATGGCGTATCTGGGGAAGATCACGGCTCTGACCAAACTCAAACGATTCGAAGAGGCACGGGAACTTCTCGCGACTACATTGGCCGTCGCTCGTGAGCGCGAAAGCTTCGGCTATCAGGCTGAGTTACTCCTACAGGACGCGTTGCTTACGGAAGCAGGCGGAACTCGGGAGGATGCCGTACAGCGGTTGCTCGAAGCTGCGGATTTTGCCCGGCGAGCTGGAGCCAATCGCGTGCTCGCGGAAATATATTTGGAACTAGGCCGACTTCAACTTGCCCTTGGCCGGAAAAAGGATGCCGCTGGAACATTCCGTGCCGGTATCCAGTCAACCAGGGCCATGCGTGAGCGTCTACTGAGCCCTAGATTGCTTGCGCAGTTCGCGGAGATTGAAATGGCAAACGGACAATTGCCGGCCGCAAGAGCTCTCCTTGAGGAGGCCGCCGAGATCGCGGAAGGTTTGCTCGCCGGCGTCTGGAGTCCATGGGTGAAATCGAGGCTTGTCGCCGTGATGGATAGCGTGTTTCTTGCTCGGCTTCGTCTGGAGGTCAAGGCAGGTGCGGATGCCGAGCGAATTTTCCCGATCGTTGAGCAGGCTCGTGGACGGGCGATCACGGACCTCATCATGGGCCGCGGCCAGGGCGCGAGAACCAAAAGCCTCGGGGTGAAAGAGGGGGAACAACGTATATCGGCGCTTCAGGCGCAGTTATGGTCCGTAAAGGGTCCAGCCTCGCGCCAGCGAATCCTCGATCAGATATTCCGAGCCGAGCTAGAAATGTTTGCGGCCTCACTGCAGGCTGATCGCGAACGGCATTCTAATGCTATCCGCCGAACAATTGGGCTCACCGATCTCCGCCGGTCCCTGGCAGCCGAAGAGGTCCTTCTCGAATACGTTCTTGATGAACCCACGTCCACGCTGCTTGCTATCACCCGTGAGCGGGCTCACGTCATAAAGCTCCCCAGCAAGGCGGTGATCAAACAGAGCGTTGATGCAGCATGGCGCGCCATTCAGGCTGGACAGGAACCAAAAACTGGAGCCGATCTCAGTGAACTGCTCAAGGTACCCGGTCTTCAATCAAAGTCTCGGGTGATCATCATTCCTGACGGCGAACTGAGCCGCCTCCCATTCGAAGTCGTAACTCTGCCCAGCGGCTCCAGGCTGATTGAGTCTCATGCTGTTTCTTATGCACCGTCCGCAACCGCACTGTACTTGATTCGCCGGCAGACTCCGCCGCCGACAAATAATGCAGTACTCGCCGTGGCCGCGTCGCCAGACGTTCAACGGAGCCAGGGGCCGGCCGAATTCGGCAAGATAAGCCGGGAAGTCTACGATCTAGATGGGTCGAATCTTCCTGGCCTTCCGGCGGCAAAAGCAGAGGCGTTTGCCGCTGTCGAGGCGTTCCCGAATCCGGCGAACGAGCTACTCGCGGACGCAGACGCCACCGAGTCTGCGGTAAAGCGACTTCCGTTGCGCGACTTTTCAATTGCCCACTTCGCCGCACATGGTCTGTTGAGCAGCGGATTCCCTGAGCGTTCGGCACTGGCACTGCGGCCGAGTACTCAAGACGACGGATTCTTGCAAGGCCGCGAAGTGCTGAACATCCCGTTCCGGGCATCCTTGGTGACACTGTCGGCCTGCAACACGGGCGCCGGAAAACTCTTTGGACAGGATGGTGTCTCGAGTCTCGTGCGGCCTTTTCTCGCCGCCGGGGCGCGCGCGGTTGCCGCCAATCTGTGGACAGCCGACGATACGTTTAGCTTGGCGCTGATGAAAGAGTTCTATCGCGAACTCGCGCTGGGCAAAATCAAGGCGGTTGCGCTCCAACAGGCAAAACTCACAATGATTAGGCGCTACGGAAAAGTTGCGACGCCGAAGCTCTGGAGTGGACTCATACTTTTCGGTGAGGGCGCCGAGCCCATCCTGCGGAGGAGATAGTCGGCTATGTCATTCCTCAATGAGCGACAAAGACGGGAAGTCTACAAAAGTCTCGTGACGACCACGAACAAGAAGTTCGTCGATCCGCAGATGAATGGCGTCGACTGGCTTCGAATTGCGAAAGAGACCGAGGATGGAATAGTTCGCTCGGCGACCATCGAAGACTTTGAACGCCTAACGAATGAACTATTACAGCGACTTCGGACAAGCCATATTGGCTTCTTCCAGGGGGACCGGCCAAAGAGTCCTGGCCGCATCGCGATTTCGGCCACGTTCCTGAGCGCGGATACGGCTGATGGACTCAGATGGATGTTCCAGGACGTTCACCCCGGCGGCTTAGCCTCGAACGCAGGTCTGGAACCCGGTGACACTCTGCTAAGGCTGAATGGCGCGGAGGTTGTGCCGCCGAATGCAGCGAGTTTCGCGCTAGCTGCCGACCACAGCTTGGAAATTCGCCGGCGAAACGGATCGACGACCAAAATCACGATCTCGATCCCAGCGTCGCAAGACAAGAAGCGGCCCCTTGTCATTCCTGACAAGGTCGTGACCTCGCGCACCATTGATAGAGGGATTGGGTATCTCCGCGTCAGCATGTTTCCCGGAGTTTTGGGGATGGACGTGGCGCGAGACATCAGCCGCGCCGTAGCGGAGCTAGACGTCTCAAAACTGGTGATCGACCTTCGCGGCAACACCGGCGGCGGCATCGGATGCCTGCGCTTGATGAGCATTCTTTCGGCGGGAAGGCTCGGCGTTGGATATACACTCGGACGAAAGCAGATCGAGCGGAATACGCAGAAAGAAGAATTGCCGGCATTCGAAAAAATTCCATCCCGCAAGTGGGATGTGATCCCACTTATTTTCCGATTCGGCCTCGCCGGAAGGGCTGTCTCTGTTTTTACAGAAAACCTCGGCCCTGCACAGCATCATGGGAGAGTTGCAGTTTTAGTGAATGAACATTCCGCCAGTGCCAGCGAGATGGTCGCTGCGTTCGCCTCGGAATACGAGTTGGCGAAGTTGGTGGGAACCGCCACTCCAGGGAAAGTCGTTGCAGCGAGCTCTTTCAAAGTCGGCCACGGATATCGGGTTGCTTTGCCTGTCGGGTCCTATTTCACGTGGCTTGGCACGAAGCTGGAAGGCCGAGGTATTCAGCCAATTCTTCCTGTGCCGACGCTCCCCGAAGATCTGCTTGATGGTAAAGACGTCCCGTTGCAGCGCGCACTCGATGCCCTGCGATAGGGTGAACTTAGGGACTGAACGAAGATTGGTGTGGCTGTGTGTCAGTGCCGACTTAAAAAGCCATCAGTTTTGCTGGTAGCGACGACGATTCTCGTCGGTGCCGTAGGAGGGGAGGCGGTATGTAGGAACTCTACAAGCAGTATGTCGGCGTTCACTAACTGACCTTTCCTTCCCAGCAACCCCTTGTCCGACTTGTGCCACCCTTCATAGGCACTCTTGCTGGCTGGGTGTTTCTGAAGCCGAAACACTTTTCGGTCCGAGCCCGGAATCGTGTTCGGCTTCGAGTGGAATCCCCAGGGATTTCGGAGACATGGCTAAAAGAAGGTTATAAATAAAGGTTAAAAGGATAAGAGGCTGGAAGTTGTTGAATCGAATTGATGAAACGCTGCGAATCGCCAGTTAGAACTACCGGCCCCCCCTGTTTCCGCCAGTTAGAACTACTGCTTTTGATCGACCCGCCAGCTAAAGCTACTGGTTTTTAATCGCTTGCCTTGTGGAAAAACAGCTTCCCGCCAGCTAGGACTACTGCATTTTTGATGACCCGCCACCCCAAACTACCGATGAGGTCTGTGGATAAACCTTCGCCGCCAGCTGAAACTACCGCCACCCGCCAGCTGAAACTACTGTCAATACGACCGACCCGCCAGGTAGAACTACTTGAGGGATAGTCTTTTGTTGGCCGCTTTTGCTTCTTTGATGAATTCTATGGAGGGCCAGATTTTGAACACGACGTCAATGAGCTTCTTCCTTGGCCCGGTCAGATCCTTTCGCTCGTAAGAGGAGATTATCTTCTGCGCCTGTAGGTCTTTGAAACTCGTCTCAAGAGCTTCAATAGCGGCCCTCTCGCGTGAATAGGAGCTGAGGAGTCCGCTGTCCCTCTTGACCGTGCTGTATCGCATTTCAAAGGGCTTGGAGAGGTCCGCAAACGTGTATTTGAGGACCAGTTGCTTATGGAGCCATCTTGCCAATTGCGTGGTGTGGCCCATCATCAAGTGGTAGTTGAATTGTCTGTACGTCACCTGATTGATGCTGTCCGTTACGAACGGGTGGAACTGGATCATCCATTTCGCGTCCGGATCGTCCCTGAGGCGCTGTCTGGAAACCGCGACTATTGAGGGAAGATAGGGCGATTTGACCAGGGCTTCGCCCTTTTCCCCGGCTCTTAGCTCAATTTCGATGATCGCTCCCGAAAGGACATTCAGGGCCATGATGATCTGCTGGTATGATCTTGCATGGCCGCGTTTGGCCAGTTCTTCCCTGAGCGCATAAAGGCTGAAAACCACCCCGCTGCGGTAGTTTGGCTTGTCGAAGAACCCGGCATGCTGGTCGGCGGCGAGTTTGCGAAGTGCATCTTCGACAAGCTCCTCGGTCGCTCCGGGATAGAAATACCCTCTGTTTCCATCAAGATCCTTCACGTTGGCCGGTGTGATCGTACAGCCATAGACGCGGCCCCTGTGATGGAAGGTGGTGATGTACGCCTCCGGGAAATCGCCGTTTTCACGAGCCCTGTTCGCGGCCTTGCGGTTGACCGAATAGCGCGGAACGCTGTCCCAAAGGTCTACCGCATTGGAGAGCCTATCCTTTTCCTCGGGCGTGTTGTAGAGGAAATTCTGAAAAAGACTGAGCTGCGGGTTGTCAGAATCGGTAGTCCTAGGTGGCGGCTTGGCCTGTTTGGCGTCGAAGGGAACCGAAAGGCTGTTCTCTAAGATATCCCCCGCGCTGACGAGTCCTCTATGATCTTTCCGCATTGATCCGGTTTATTCCTGAACTTTCTTCTTGTCAAGTTCTCTCTGGAAAGCTTGCAGTCCGTACTCGATGATTTGGCCGATGGTCCATAACGGGTGGCCTTCCGGGTCATTGTGTTCGGCATGAATGCCATAAAGTAGTTGGCTGGCGTTGGCGCTGATTTTTGTTGCAAGGGGGATGTTTCTGCCCGTTCTATACCGCCTATCGGCCTTCTTGGCAGGTTTTGGTTTGGGTTCCCTGCTCTGGAAGTTCTGGGCCTCCGCAGCAGCCCGTATCTGCGGTTCTGGAGCCAGTTTTGGGGTGGCTGGCTCAGGTTTAAACCCGGAAACGTCCAATTCGTCGAAGATGTTGGCTCGATCACGCATTGACAGCCACCTTTGGTCGTTTGGTAATAACGTCCCGAAGTAAAGCAACGGCCTCTATGGCGTACTCCCGAGCATTGGCTATCGCGTTCTCAAGCCCTCCCACCTGAGAAGGGTCAAGATCCTCGACCGTCCCGCCGAACGACTGCAAAGCCTTGTAAGCTTCCCTTTCATGCAGGTGAGTTTTGAATTCCGGGATGTTGTACTGCCGAAACTGCTCTTGAATGGCAGCAAAATTTCGGGTGCGTATAGCAGGGTTGGTCCGCGTATAAAGGATCGCGTGAGGAATAGCTCTTCCTGTTACGTTCTCTTGCGTTTTTATAAGCTTAACGGCCCTGCCCGCCTGTTTCGCATCTGCGTGTGAGCCCTGGGTGGGGATGATAACGAGATGGGCTTGCGTAACAGCCAGAGCCACCATCAAAGAAGCTGTTCCCTCAAGGTCAACAATAACGAAAGCTGTGTTTCTGGCGGCAGCTTGAATCTCATCGACGATCGTTTCCTCTGAAGTCGCAGCAACGACGGTAATATTGTCAGGCTTTCCGTTCTTTGCCCAATCGTGAACAAACCTATTTGGGTCGGCGTCGATGATGGTAACCCCGGCGTTCTTGATAGCAAGCTGGGTGGCGAGGATAAGCGCGGAAGTGGACTTCCCCGCCCCGCCTTTCGGGTTTGCGAAAACTATCGTTGGCATGGAACCTCTGAACGAATCAGCCTCGATGGTATCGGATGTCTGTCTGATAGTCAATAGACATACGGTGTCTGGCGTCTAGACAACATCTGTACGAGAGCTATCGTATGTCTGTCAGATGCCGTCTGTCTATCAGCGTCCTGCTGTCTGTCTGATATTTTGGCCAAGGGGAAATATACAAACCCCGCCTTCCTCCATTTTGTTTGAAAATCGCCTACGCGAGGGAAAGGGCGCAGCGGTTATCATCAACAATCTCATCGTCTGGCCGGGGTAGGCTCTGGTGATCTATCCAAAAGGGACGAACACCGGAAGACGCCGGGCTATGAGGGCGAGATGTCATGATCGTTGATCCGTTCGGCATCGTCGGGAACAAGAACATGCCGTTCACTCCCTCCTACGGCGCATATCTCGCCTGGCTCACGTCCGGCACAGCCGCACGCTGCCAGCGACTGTATCCTCATCGATTCGCACTACCCCATTTCCTGCGAGTTCGAGAAGTGCCAAGAAGAGGTAAAGTCTGCGCTCTATCGTGACTGCCTTGATGAACCAGGCGGCCGCCGAAAACCACACGCCGCGTTCAACTTCTTCCAGCTCCTGCAACGCGACAATCCGCATCTCTTCCACGGAAGTGGAACCTAAATCCATTTCAAGAGAGGCAGCCTGCATTTGCCGGCGTCCCCGGAAAATATCGCGAATTGTCCTGGCTTTCCTCCGAACCGTCCAAAGCGACGCGAAAGGCTCCTCCTCCGCGGGAGGCAGCTCACGAAAACTCTCCTCGCTGGTGTGCGTCCAGAGCCGTTCCAGCTCCTCGCTCCGGCCAACCAGAAACTCTTTGGCTTCGCTGAGTTGTGCCTCGCTGAGCGTCTTGAGTTCGCGGCTGAGATCCCGGGCGAGGGCAGCCCCTGGATCGGGAAGAGTTGGATCAACCGGGAGCAGGGAAGTCGACTTCCACTGAATCAACCGCGCCGCGACGTCGATCCATTCCATGCCGAGGTTTACGTCCAGCGCTTCGGCTTCCTTGATGTAGGCGAGGTACTGGGCGGCAATAGGCGCCAGCGGCAGTTCGGTGATCGAGAGTTCGTTCCGCCGGACAATGCTCAATAGAAGGTCGAGCGGTCCTTCAAACTGTGGAATGTGGACGGCAAACGGCTTCATTGCGGGTCCTTTGCGAGAGTGGCGTTTTCAAAGGCTTCCGGGTCTTGGGCGGCGATGTCCGCCAGTGCGTCAATCATGGACCAGAAGTCTTCCGGGTAGGCGAATTCGCACACGATGCGGCCCGGTTCGAGCAGGACCCCTGCGGGAAGATCGGCAAGCGACTTGCCGGCCTGGAATTCAGCCGACCCCGGGATGCGGCGCCGGCGAGCGACATTCTCGGCATGGGCGACGGCAAGGTGCTTCGCCACCTGTTGCCGTTGGCGGAGGAAGGCCGAGTAGGACGTTCCGGATCGAAGCGCCTCCAACTGGGTAAGGAGGGAAGAGCGGGGCAGGGAAAGGGCGTCGTCGATTTCCGCGGCGCCAAACTTGTGGAGAAGGCGGATGCTGTCGCGTTCGCTGCAGCCGAAGACGGCCTTCATTTCTTTCCGCCCGAGGCATTCGGCCGGTGATTGACGGGTGATGTCGAGAATGGCGTCGAGACGTTCGAACCAATCGGGATGGCGGGCCATGAGGGGAAACCGGTGTCCTTTCTGGCGGTTAGGCCGAATTTGGACGGACAGTCTCACTCTACATGATATGGCGAGGTTCTGTCACCACTGAGGCGGGAGTGCCCAAGATAACACTGGATAAAGGACGTTATCCAGTGTTATAATTCCGGCTAGGGCTGAGAACCCGGAATTTCGGCGATTCCGTACGCCCCACCCCTGACGAAAACGCCAATATGCCGGAATCCGAAGCTTATCCCGTCCGCGAAATCGAATTACAGCCGGCCGGCGGCGCCTGGATCGTCGCGCCGGGGCAGGGAATTCCCACCCCGGCGCTCTTTGCCGAGTCTCCCCAGTCGGCGCGGCGGTTCTGGGAGTTCTTTACCGCCGAGATTCCTAACGACAACACCCGGAAGGCGTACTTCTGCGCCATCCGCCGCTTCGACGCTTGGTGCGCGGTGCGGAACCTGCCCCTGCTTCGGCTCCAGCCGATTCTCATCGCTGCCTATGTCAAGGAGCTGCAGGCAAGCCTCTCCGTCCCAAGCGTCAAGCAACACTTAGCGGCGATCCGCATGCTCTTCGATTACCTCGTTGTCGGCCAAGTGCTGCCGATGAATCCGGCGGCCTCTGTGCGCGGACCCAAGTACGTCATCAAAAAAGGCAAGACGCCGGTGCTCTCGGCCGACGAAGCGCGCCAACTGATCGACTCCATCGAGACGACGACGGTGAAGGGTCTGCGGGACCGGGCGCTGCTGGCGGTCATGGTCTACACGTTTGCTCGGGTGGGCGCCGTGATCCATCTCCGAGTCGAGGATTACTTTCAACAAGGAAAGCGCTGGTGGTTTCGCTTCCACGAGAAAGGCGGCAAGGTGCATGAAGTGCCTGCCCACCATAAAGCCGAGGCCCACGTCGATGCCTGGATCGAGGCTGCCGGAATCAGCGAGGAGCCGAAGATGCCGCTGTTCCGGACGTTTGGCCGCAATGGGGAAGTGACGGCCCGGTCACTCTTCGAGGCGGATATCCTCCGGATGGTGAAGGTCCGTGGAAAAGCCATCGGGCTGCCGGAGTCGACCTGCTGTCACACTTTTCGCGCCACAGGGATAACAGCCTACCTGGAGAACGGGGGGACGATTGAGAAAGCCCAGGCCATTGCCGCCCACGCCTCCCCGCGGACCACCAAGCTCTACGACCGGACCTCGGATGTGCTCACTTTGGAGGAGATCGAGAAGATTGGGATTTGACGCAACCCGCACTTTATCAGCAACTTCGAGGTTTTCGAGAACCACAGTCTACTGTTTACTGAATCTGCCGCACTCAACCACCAGAAACGATCCCTCCACAGCGCTGTCGATCGCGGCGACGATCAAAGAGAGATTGGGTTTGAGGAAGTCGATGGCCGAGAGCGTAACAATGGCCATGCGCCGGTCTGCCAGATTCTGTTGGTAAGAGATATTCTTGTCGCCGGTTACAAAGACCTCGATGCCGTTGGCCTCGGCAGTGCGCAGAAGTTCGCCGTTCTTAAGTCCAGACCAGCCCATGAAGTCGACCGTGAACACGTCATGAGCGCCAAGATGGTGTCTCAGCCGATGAGGTAAATGTTCGTCGAGCAGCACCTTCACGGCTGTGGCTGTTGGCGGTGAGCGTGGGCAAACGCGACAAGCCCTCTAATTTGATCGACCGACAGCGACGGCCAATCCTCGCGGATCTCCTCAATGGTTTCACCGCGATCGAAGGCGCGAACGACGGGTTCGGGCATGATGCGCGTTCCGCGCACGATGGGGCGGCCAGATACCTTGCCGGGTATCCGTTCGACCAGGTCGCAACCTGTCCAATCGATTTCCGTGCAGGTATCGGTGCTCACCACGGGTTTACTCTCCGTTCCAAGTCTACCGGGTTCTGGCGCAAGTTTGGTGCAAGCTCTGACGCCGGCTGAGAGGCGGGTAGTTGAACAGCAACAAACCATTCTCTTTTTGCTCAGCCTGGCTTCGGAAATCCCCGCGCCTTTCTACGAACGCGGTCTGATAAACTTCGAACGAAAATATTTTGGTCTGTCGCTGGCGGATCTCGCGGCGGCGGCAGCAAGGGGATCCACCGAGCCAGAGTTGTTTTGGTATACGGCTATTTTTGCCCAACGCCTCGAAAAGGTAAAATTGGCGGGATCTTAGGCAATCGAGATGAAATAGCCGGAGAGTGGCGTGGCGCTCCTCTCGAAAACGCAGGTTTTCGAGAACATTCAGCCCGGATCGGCGGAACCACTCAAAGCCAACGGTCTCGATTCTCAGAAACAGTTCTCAAATGCTATTCTCACTCTGCCGCACATCTCATGAGTTTCGATAAGAGATTTCAGCAACGGGGAGTCAAAGCATTGTTGATCGGACACGCCCGCGTCTCCAGCCAGGACCAGAACCTCGAACTCCAAACCGAAGCCTTGATTAGGATCGGCTGCAAGAAGGTCTTCGCGGACAAGATCAGCGGTAGTCGCGCCGAACGTCCCGGCCCCACCAAGGCGCATGGCGAAATGTCCGTCACGCTCGGATGAAGCTTTAACCCTGTTTTCCGTTCCACCGCTACGCGCGGGCCGTTTATGCCGGAGTCAATTCCAGGCGGTCTTCGGCGAGATTCAGATATTCGTCCTCCCGGCACACCCAGCGCAGCAGCGAGCCTGGCGGTTCGGGATTCCTCGTGAAGGACGCTAGCGCTTTGTCGTACTGCGCCTCCGTTGTCGTTGATCCTAGGATGCGCGCAAGGTTATCCTTCAGCATCATCAGTGCCCCCTGGCCGATGTCCGAGCGGAATGCGGTGGCCCTCTCATTCGAGTCGAGCGCGAAGAAGAAGTAGTCTCCGCTTTCCGCCATCGTCGTCAGGACGGCCCGCGCGAGCGGGTTATTCGGATTGATCAGGGCGTTGTAGGTTTCGAAGCCATAAAACTCAAAAGCAAAAAGCGCCACTTCAAAGCCGTCGTTACCTAGCAAGCAGTGACCGAAACGAAAACCTCTGTTCGACACTTCCCGTGGAATGGTTTTGCCAGGCCGCAGGGCCACGAATCCGCAGCGCCGCTTTCCTTCTTCCACCAGTCCCAAGGCGAAGCAAGGCGCATCGGCGGAGATGAACTCGCGCATGAAGGTTCCGTTGACGGTCAGCGTGGGTAGCAAGGGGATGATCTCAATTTTACCTTTTCGAGGCGTTGGGCAAAAATAGCCAAGTCGGGGATCAGGACACCTGAACTGTTACCATTTATGATTGCAGGTTGCTACACGTATTCTGGGAACTGTCACGGCGCCACAAACAGAGGTAGTCGATCTCTTTACATTTGGTTACAGCTACGCCCGTCTGCCCGACAGATTTTTCGCGCGCGTTGGGCCTACTCCGGTCGTCGCGCCGCGCCTTATCCGGCTGAACGAGAAACTCGCCCGGCAACTCGGGTTCGATCCTGGCGCGCTGGCAACGCCGGAGGGTCTGGAAATCCTTGCCGGGAACCGGGTGCCCGAGGACGGCGAGCCGATTGCCATGGCGTATGCAGGGCATCAGTTCGGGCATTTCGTACCGCAGCTCGGTGACGGACGAGCCATACTTCTCGGTGAGATCATTGATCGCGACGGTGCGCGTCGCGACATTCAACTCAAAGGCGCGGGCCGAACGCCGTATTCCCGCGGGGGTGATGGACGTGCTGCGCTGGGACCAGTCTTACGCGAATATATTGTCAGCGAGGCGATGGCGGCGCTCGGAATTCCGACGACCCGAGCTCTTGCCGCTGTGACTACAGGCGAGACGGTTTGGCGCGAAACACCCTTGCCCGGCGCGATTTTTGCTCGTGTCGCGTCCAGCCACATCCGGGTCGGAACCTTTCAATTCTTCGCGGCGCGTGGAGATGTGGATGCGGTCCGTAGTCTCGCTGATCATGTCATCGGCCGGCATTATCCACAAAGCGTCGATGCCGCGAACCGGTATCGCGCGCTGCTTGACTCGATCATTGCGCGTCAGGCAGAATTGGTCGCGAAATGGATGCTCGTTGGTTTCATTCACGGCGTCATGAATACTGACAACATGTCGATTGCGGGTGAGACCATCGACTATGGTCCCTGCGCCTTCATGGACGTTTATCACCCGGCAGCGGTCTATAGCGCCATCGACACCATGGGCCGCTATGCTTTCGGCAACCAGCCGCGCATCGCCCAGTGGAATCTCGCCCGTCTGGCGGAGACGTTTC
Source organism: uncultured Solibacteraceae bacterium (assembly GCA_964430625.1). GTDB lineage: Bacteria > Acidobacteriota > Terriglobia > Bryobacterales > Bryobacteraceae. The sequence continues at coordinate 75,554 of CAYSFR010000022.1, read as the reverse complement.
TGCCGCTACTTGCAGACGACGAGGACGCCGCAGTTAAGGAGGCGCAAGCGGCGCTTGACGTGTTCTTCGCCCGTTTCGATGCGGCCTATGCCACGGGCCTCAGGCGCAAGCTCGGGCTGTTTCAGCCCCAGGCCGGTGATCTAGCGCTCGCTCAGGACCTTCTCGATTGCATGCAAAGGAACACCGCCGATTTCACTTTGACATTTCGCGGGCTATGCGACGCCACAGTGGCTTCCGGGGGAGATATGTCCCTGCGGAGCTTGTTTGACGATCCGAACGCGCTGGACCATTGGGTAGAAAGATGGCGTCACCGCCTCGCCGAGGAGGGCGGGGACGCGAACGCACGCCGGGTGGCGATGCGGGCGGCCAACCCGCTATTCATTCCGCGCAACCATCTCGTTGAGGAAGTGATCTCGGCCGCAGTGAACAACGGAGATTTCCGGCCGTTCGAAACCCTGCTGGCGGTGCTTTCCGCTCCTTATGAAGATCAGCCGGAGTTCGGGCGCCACGCGCTTGCGCCGCGGCCAGAGCAGATCGTGCAACAAACTTTTTGCGGCACGTAGCAAAGCAGAGTCAAGGCAGCCACTGGATGCTCTGCCCGATACTCAGCGCCTTACGAATGGCCGTTCTCGACAAAGCCGGACAGAACTTTCGGTCTATGGAACAGACTCCGCTGACCGTCGCGCCACCGGCAGCGTTTCAGCGATTTCGAACTCCAAATGTTTGTGCGCCCGGCGCAGGCGCTCCTCAACCTGGGAGGCCGTTTCGCCATAAGCGAACAGGAAACCGAGATAGGTGTCGCCCTCCGGCAATGGCAACACCAGCTGACCTTTTTTGGCGGTGATAATCACTTCGTCAACAAGCGCCTCGGCACGATCGACCGCGCAAACACCTTGGTAGATGCCGGCGCGAGGCACCGGGATCATCATTACTCCCGCCGCCCCATCCCGCCTGCGCGCACCTGACACGTCTTCGCCGAGCGCGTGCCGGACGATTAGCTGCTCCAGCGGCGCGCCGTCTTCGAAAACGAGGGCCTTGGCGCAAAGGCCACCGATCGGGCGCGGAGCTACTTCGAGCATCCACACGCTCTCTCCGTCGACGCGCATTTCAGCGTGCACGGGCCCGTAGCGCAACCCGAGAGCCGTCACGGCCAGTTGTGCCGCCTGAATGATCGCCGTCTGTACCCTCAGCGACTCGCGCGAAGGCGTGACGTAGATCGTCTCTTCGAAGTATGGTCCATCCAAGGGATCGGGCTTATCGAATATTGCCAGCACCTGCAAGCGCCCATCCGTTACCAATCCTTCGAGCGCGAACTCGCGCCCCGGCAGAAAGGCCTCCACCTGGATGTGGCCGGAGGCCGGGTCGTTCAGCCGCGCAACGTCGGGACTCTCCAAGAGGTTGCGGATCCTTGCAAAGGCGGAGACGAACTCTTGCGGACTATTTGCCCGGATCACACCCCTGCTCGCGGACAGGCCAAGCGGTTTGAGGACGCAGGGATACTGAACCCGGCTTGCTGCCGCTTCGGCGTCCTCGTCTAATGCGACTCGGGAATACATGGGCACGGGGAGGCCCGCCTTGCGGAAGCACTCACGGGCAGCGAATTTATTGATAGCGGCCGCAGCCGCGGCGGGTGGATGGAAAGGCACTCGCAGCAGTTCGGCGGCGAGCGCCGCCAGGTAGGCAGGCCGGTCCCCTACGGCGACCACCGCGTCGAAGCTTCTCCCGTGGGCCAGGGCGGCGGCGGATTCTTCCAGCGCCTCGAAACGGACCGGGATGGCCTGATCGCCCCAGGGATCGTTCAGCACGTGGCAGCGATCGGTGGCAAGGCTCACCTCAATGCCCAGCCGCCGCGCTACATCCGCGAAGATTGTGGTTTGGTAACCGGTGGTCGCCGCGACCAATAACAGACGTTTTCGAGTACCGGTTTCCATCGTCCTCAGACTAGACGCGGGGCATCGGCTCAGCGCAGCAGAACCAGGGTTCGCTCAGTTGCGGCGCTCTCCCCGGCCCGGCAGCCAGTACCGGTGCCGGTTCGTCCCCTCCCGCCTCCGCCCAAATCGCCGCGAAGCATTCGGCCCGCGACGCTCCACGCTTCTGTTCGGAGTCGACCAGATGGAGTAGCCGCTCGGCCAACTTGTCGAGGCTGGGGTCCTGGTGGCGCCACTTGTAACCCAAAGCGTCCGGCTGGAACAGGTCCACCATGCGGCGGATCTCTTCCAGTTCGAGCAGTCGCGAGCCCGCCGGAATCAGTAGCCTCAGCGCCAGCTGCACGGGAGCCACGTCGTGGACCAAATCGAGCTCTGCCAGAACGCGCAACAGCTCCCCGTAGCTTTCCCACGTGGTCCACGGGGTAAAAGGAATGAAGGTCGGCGAAAGGTTCAACCCGGCCCCGCGAAACAGCCGGACGACCTCAATGAAATCGGCCTTGGTGTGGCCCTTGTCGAGCTTGCGGAGAACCTCATCGTCCACTGACTCCACGGCGGTGGTCACAACCAGGCAACCGGTGCGCCGCAATTCCGGCAACAGATCACGGCGATTCAGCAGATGCTCGATTTTGATGGTGACGTCATACGTAAGCGCCGGGAAGTCCTGCTTCATCCGCTCGATGATGCGCATGCCGTGGGTTGGGCCGTTGAAAAAATCTGGATCGCCGAAGGTGATATGTTGCGCCCCAGACTCCACCTGTTGGCGGATATCGGCCAGCACGACGTCGGCCGGAACCACTCGGAACGTCCCGTTGTAAACGGGCACAACGGGACAATGACGGCAGAGGTGCTTGCAGCCGCGGCTGGTCTCTGTGTATCCGACGATGCGATCCGTCTCGCCATCGAACAAAGTGGCGTATCGGCTGAGGGGAGGCAGTCCAGACCGGTCCGGTGTCTCAAATCGCATCCGTTCGAACGACATCAGCGGTTCTGAGGAAGTCGATCGATCACCGGCCGCGAGCCTCTGTGCCAGGCGCCGCAACTCATCCTCGAACTCTCCGCCCACCAGCGTCTCCACTCCGAGCGACCGCAGATAACCGGCGTTGACCGGCGCATAAAGACCATAGCAGCACACATGAGCGCCCGGGTTGACGCGCCGGGCGGCTTCGATCACCGGCACCGCAAGACGCGTAGCAGTATGCATGGGAAGGTGGAAGGCGATCAGATCCACGTTGCGTAGGGTGTCCAGCGAAAGTTTTTCCACGGCGAGGTCGGTGCAGGTGACCTGGTGTCCGTCGGCGCGCAGGCAGGCAGCTGGCGAAGCCAGGCCGAAAGGCTGCCGCCCGAGCTCGTAGGTGGACACCAGCAGTACGCGCACGGTTTTTGTGTTTCGTGGGCGCAACGGCACCGAGTCGGTCGCGAGGCTGGCGAGTGACTTCATGGTACAAGTTATTATACCTGTCTTGACTGAAATGTCAAGACGTGCCAGACTTCATTAGGCAGCCGTGCAGAACTGGTACCCCGGCGGCAATGGCGGGATCTACAATTTCGTGACCAGGCGCGGCAGGCTGGGCGCTAATTTGAAGATCTCCTGGACCCGCGTTGAGACTGGTTCGGCCACCCTGGAAGTACCCGAGCGTCGTTTTAATGAGAATAACCGGAGGTGCAGGTGAACGGGCAGTTTCCGAAACAGACGGAGATCACCTCAGGGTCTCTGGAGCGCAAGAGGCCATACCCAACGCTCTTGAACATCCTGCAAGCGGAGGCGGAGATCGTCCAAACAATGGCCGACGTGAGAAGAGTGGAGTGCGACATCCTGACCATCGGCCAGTACTTGCGGCCATCGGCACAGCACCTCCCCCTGATGAAGTACTATTCGCCCGAGGAGTTCGCCGAGCTGAAGCGGATCGGACTCGGGATGGGCTTCCGCCACGTGGAAGCCGGGCCCCTGGTACGCAGCTCATACCATGCCGAACAGCACGTGCCGCACTAGCCCAGGTGATGGAGTTATTTATGGAAGAAAAAAAGAAATCCAGGACCGAGATAATAAAGGAAAACAGCCGCGGGCTCCGCGGGAAAATCGCGGCGGAGCTCGGTGAGGCTTCCCGTAACTTCACCTCAGAGACTACACCACTCCTGAAGTTCCACGGCATCTATCAACAAGACGACCGGGATGTGCGCGCCCGCCTGCGCGCAGAGGGGAAGGATCGGAAGTATTCCTTCATGATCCGCACAAAAAACCCGGGAGGGGGAGAGTTGAGTCCCGAGCAGTGGGAGATCCTCAATCGTGTCTCCGGGCAATACGCCAATGGGACCTTGCGGATCACCACCCGGCAGGGCATTCAGTTTCACGGCACCGGTAAAGAAAATCTCAAAGCGGCGATAGCACTTCTCAACTCTGAGCTCATCTCGACCTACGGGGCCTGCGGCGATGGCAACCGCAACACCATGGCCTGCCCCGTCGCGAACATTCGCAAGGGGTCGGTCTTCAACGGCCAGGTACTGGCCCGCGAGATTGCGAAGCATCTAGGTTTCAAATCCGGGGCCGACTACGAAATCTGGCTGGATGGGGAGAAGGTAACCGCTGACGAGACAGACTCGATTTATGGCAGCACCTACCTGCCCAGGAAATTCAAAATCGGGATTGCCGATCCCGACGATAACTGCATTGACGTATACACCCATGATATCGGCATTATTCCCGTCCTTGATGGGGGAAAGGTTGCGGGATACACCTTGCTGGTCGGAGGAGGCTTGGGAAGTACGCACGCCATGAAGGGAACTTTTCCACGGCTGGGTGAACCCCTGGGTTTTGTACCCGCGAACGGGCTGCTGGAAGTGGTGACCCGGATCGTCGAGTTTCAGCGAGACAACGGAAACCGAGGCAACCGAGCCCGCGCGCGGATGAAGTACGTTGTCGAGGATTGGGGCATTGAACGGGTCAGGGCAGAGATCGAAGCAAGGCTGGGTTGGAAACTGGCAGCGGCACGTCCGGTTTGCTTCTCTCACGCAGAACTGCACCTGGGCTGGCATCAGCAAAACGAACCGGGGCTCTGGTACGCAGGCATCTTCGTCGAGAACGGCCGGATCAAGGACACGGAAGGATGCACGATGCTTACGGGCCTGCGAGAAATTGTGCGCCGCTTCCGGCCTGCCGTCCGTCTGACACCATCGCAAGACCTGATCCTCAGTGGGATCCCAGAGGAGAAGGTCGAACTGGTCCGGGGAGCGCTGAAAGACTACCGGATTCCCACGGAGAAGCAAGTTTCCAATCTCCGCCGTCATGCGCTGGCTTGCCCGGCCATGCCGACGTGTGGCTTGGCCATCACGGAGGCCGAGCGGCGTCTCCCGTATCTTATGGATGCGCTGGAAGGACTCGGCTATGGCAACGAAGAGATCCGCATGCGGATGAGCGGCTGTCCCAATTCTTGCTCGCGTCCTCCCACGGCCGAGATCGGCCTGATTGGCCGCTTAAAAAACAAGTACAACATCTACGTCGGTGGAAGCCCTCAAGGGACGCGCCTCGCCCAGCTCTACGCCGAAGCCGTTGACCCCCCGGGTCTGCTACGCGAAATCACCCGACTCATTGAGGTCTACCGTGTCCACCGGCAACCGCAAGAGTATTTTGGTGATTTTTGCTGCCGGACAGGCGTGGCGAGGCTGCACGAACTTACGGAGAGCCTGGGCGGCGATCGGGAGGAAATCTTGCGCAACCTTTCCTGGTCTCCCACGGACGAGGAGATGGAAGAAGCCCGAGTGCCGAATCTGGCAGGTCTCATAGCGAGAGTGGAAACATTATGAGGAAGTTCTTAAGAACGGTCCGTTTGATCGACTTACTCCAGGGGTTGTGGGTTACATTTCGCAATCAGCGTCGCAACTATATCGACACCGAACAGTACCCAGCTGAAAGGCCCAAAGTAGCGGAACGCTTCGGAGCGGGCCGCTTTGCGAAAGAGATTGCCTGTCCATGGCACGGAGCCTATGAGTGCCGCTAGACACCTATCAACGTCCCCTCAGCGACCTGAGGATCTCGGTCACGGATAGGTGCAACTTTCGTTGCACCTACTGCATGCCCCTCGACGAGTACGATTGGCTCGGGAAACAGGAAATCCTGACGTTTGAAGAGATCGTGAGGTTGGCCACTATATTTGTCCAACTCGGAGTGGAGAAGATCAGGCTCACTGGCGGTGAGCCCCTGGTACGCAAGAATCTGGAGCAACTGGTCAAACAGCTGTCACCCCTGCCCGGTCTAAAAGATCTGTGCCTTACAACCAATGGCTCGTTGCTCGCGGAAAAGGCCCCGGCTCTTAGCGCCGCCGGATTGCGGCGCGTCAGCGTCAGTCTCGATACGCTCAACCCTGAGAAGTTTCGAGCAATGACGCAGCGGGGTAATCTGGACAAGGTGCTGGAAGGCCTTTTTGCAGCGAAGCACTATGGGCTACAGCCCATTAAGATCAATGCAGTGATCGAGCGAGGCGTCAACGACGATGACATCCTCGATCTGGTGGACTTCTCCAGGAAGAATGGATTTGCCATCCGCTTTATCGAGTACATGGATGTGGGTAACTCGAACGGCTGGCTATCCGAAAAGGTCGTACCGAAGGCTGAGATTCTTTCCAGCATCACGTCTCATTACGGCTTGAGAGAAACAGGAAGGCAGGGCGGCAGCGCGCCATCGGTAGATTACCAGGTCATCGATGGCGCTGGGGACATCGGGGTAATCGCTTCTGTCACCGAACCCTTTTGCTCGAGCTGTACACGCGCGAGATTGACAGCCGACGGAAAACTCGTGACGTGTCTGTTCTCCGCACGCGGCCATGATCTGAAGGCACTGATAAGAAACGGGGCCAGTGACCAGGAGGTCCGAGACGTGATCAGCGCGGTGTGGAGGGTAAGGACGGACAGGTACTCCGATGAAAGATTGGAAGCAATGAAGTCGGGCCATGGGTATGAGGCGAAAGCTCATAAGAAGATCGAGATGATCACCTTGGGGGGCTAGCCCGGACGAGATCTCCCGGTTCTTGGGGTTGGTAGAAAGCATCATGAAAGGGGGGGGTACATCGATGCAGGGTTTCCGGATCGAAGTAGATTCTCTCGGTGAGGTGCAGGTCCCGGCCGACGCTTACTACGGCGCACAAACCGCGCGAGCGGTGGATAATTTCCCCATCAGCGGTCTGGTCTTTCCCCGGCGATTCATTCGTGCGCTGGGGTTGATCAAGCGGGCCTGCGCGCGCGCCAACATGGACTTGGGGGATTTAGATCCTGGGATCGGCCGCGCTATCGTGGAAGCGGCGACGGAGGTCCTCGAAGGCCGATGGGATCGGGAATTCGTGGTCGACATCTTCCAGACGGGGAGCGGCACTTCGACCAACATGAACGCCAACGAGGTGATTGCCAACAGGGCCGCCGAGATTCTAGGCGTAGCCCAGAGCAACAAGGTGGTCCACTCGATCGACCACGTCAATATGTCGCAGTCGTCCAACGACGTGATTCCCACGGCGATCCATATTGCCGCGGCGACTGGCATTACGGAGGAACTGATCCCCGCTTTGCAGCACCTTCAGCAGACGTTGACCGCCAAGGCCGCGGCGTTCGACCCGATCCTGAAATCAGGCCGGACCCACCTCATGGATGCTATCCCGGTCCGCCTCGGCCAGGAGTTCAGCGGCTACGCTGAGCAAATTACAAAAGGACTTTATCGCGCCGCCCACGCCCGTGACGCCTTGCTTGAGCTAGCCCTAGCCCTACCTTCGCATGGCCAAGGCAATTTGCTGCCGAACAGGGTCGTAAACATTGGTCTGAGCGTGATTCTAAACTAGATGAAACAATATCTACAATCCACCGCACTTGAAAGTCGAACTGGCGCAGAATGCTGGGATTTCTGACTGTCCTGCGGCATAGGTGCCAGCAAACAGTGCCAAACAGTCGCCAAACCGACCGTACGGTGGTTTTTGAATTAACCGGCCGAGTGCACGCCAATGGCCTTATCCAATAGGGGCCGTTAGTCAGTTGTGCCTAGTTGATCAGTTCTTTCATCTAGTTATCAGATGGCTCACGAGTGTCCGAATTAACGCTTTAACAGGGCTCCGGAGGTCCGGAGTCCGTGCCGCAACCCGCATTCCTGCGAAGGTGCCGCTAGGCGGAACAGCCGTAGGAACCGGGCACAACCGCCGCCCATGTTTCCCTGGCAAGGCGATCGCCTGCCTGACCCAGGACACCGGACTTTCCTTCCGGGAAGCGAGCAATCACTTCGAGGCGCAGGGTGCCCGTGATAGTTGCGTCGAAGCCTCCGGAGAGCTGAAAACGATCGCGTGCAGCCTTATGAAGGTCGCTAACGATATACGCTGGATGGCCTCGGGGCCGCGCACGGGCTTGGCCGAAGTCGACTTGCCTGCCATACAGCCGGGCAGTTCGATGATGCCGGGAAAAGTAAACCCGGCTATTTGCGAGGCAGTAACCATGGTTGCGGCGCAGGTGATTGGCCACGACACAACCATCGCCGTCTGTGGGATGAGCGGCAACTTTGAACTGAACGTGATGATGCCGGTGATGGCCTATGATCTGCTGGAGTCGATCCACCTTCTCTCCTCGGTCAGCCGCGTCTTCGCTGACCGATGTATCGGCGGCATCACGGCTAACATCGCGCGGTGTGAAGAGACAGTCGAGCGCAACCTGTCGATATGCACGGCGCTGGCTCCGCGGATTGGATATGACAAGGCGGCGGCGATCTCCAAGGAAGCCCACGCAACAGGACGCACCATTCGGGAGGTAGCGCGGCAATGGGGTGTCCTGCCAGATGAGGAGATCGATGCTCTGCTCGATTTCCTGAAGATGACGCAGCCCGGCGTTCCTGGCCGGAGCGGGTAGAGACATTAACCCGGTCGGTGGAGATCATGGGGTTCTTGAAGTTCTGTGGGGCAGGTGGAGTGGTAAGTATGCCGGAATCGTCAAAGCGTCTGGCTCAAATAGCAACGAACTTGCAAATCGGGAAGATCCGCCGCCATATTTTCCTTTGCGCGGACCAGACCGAGCCGCGTTGCGCCCCCCGAGAGGCCTCCATCATTTCCTGGAACTATTTGAAAAAGCGCCTCGCGGATCTGGGCCTGCCGACGGGCGAGCATTGCGTCTATCGCACCAAGGCGAACTGCCTGCGGATCTGCGCGCAGGGTCCCATCGCCGTCGTCTACCCGGAAGGTGTCTGGTACCACCACGTCACACCGGAAGTGCTGGAGAGAATCATCCAGGAGCATCTAATTGGCGGTAAGCCGGTCGTGGCGTATATTATCGCCGTAGACCCTCTTGTAAGTAATGAGACCGTTATTCCGAAGCCTGCGGTTTCGAACCGCTAGTTCGGTGGATCAAAGGAGAACAGTATGGAATGCAACGTCGCACGCAAGCTAATTGAGTCCCATCTCGTTGAAGGCGAGATGATCCCCGGCCGGGAGATCGGTATCCGCATCGACCAGACGCTCACCCAGGATGCGACCGGCACGCTGGTGATGCTGGAGCTCGAGGCGATGGGTCTCGACCGTGTCAAGACAGAGCTGTCGGCCCAGTATGTGGATCACAACCTCATCCAGGAAGACCACAAGAATCCAGACGATCACCTGTTCCTGCACAGCGCCTGCCAGCGCTTCGGTATCTGGTACAGCCGGGCGGGCAACGGCGTGAGTCACCCGGTTCACCAGGAACGTTTCGGAAAACCGGGGAAGACTCTGCTCGGCTCCGACAGCCATACTCCGTCGGCGGGGGCCATCGGTATGCTCGCTATCGGTGCCGGGGGGCTTGACGTTGCCCTCGCGATGGCTGGCCAACCCTTCTATTTCAAGATGCCGCGGATTTGGGGCGTGAAGCTCATTGGCGAGCTGCCAGACTGGGTCAGCGCCAAAGACGTGATCCTTGAGATGCTCCGCCGGCATAATGTTGACGGAGGCGTAGGCCGCATCATCGAGTACTATGGCCCAGGGCTTGAACATCTTTCCGCCATGGACCGGCACGTCATCGCCAACATGGGTGCTGAGCTGGGTGCGACTACTACGGTTTTCCCGTCCGACGCCGAGATTCGGCGCTTCCTGAAATCGCAGGGCCGCGAGCACGATTGGGTGGAACTCGTAGCTGATCGCGACGCTGACTATGACGTTCATGAGGAGATCGACCTCTCGATCATCGAGCCGCTGATTGCGATGCCGTCGAGTCCCGGAAACGTGGTGCCAGTCCGTGAGGTTGCTGGACAGGAGATTTACCAGGCCTATATCGGATCGTCGGCCAATCCCGGGTATCGGGATTTCGCCGTCGCGGCAGAAATCGTCAAGGGCAAGCAGGTGCATGATCGCATTTCCTTCGACATCAACCCAACGTCGCGGCAGATCCTGGAGAACCTCGTGCGCGACGGGCACCTGCTGTCTCTGATTCGCGCCGGCGCGCGGATCCATCAAGCAGGCTGCAACGGCTGTATCGGTATGGGCCAGGCACCCGCGACGGGCAAGCTCAGCCTGCGCACCGTACCCCGAAATTTTCCCGGCCGGTCCGGAACGCGGGAGGACAAGGTCTGCCTGGTTAGCCCGGAGACCGCCGCCGCCTCGGCCCTCACCGGCGTGATTACCGACCCGCGGACCCTGGGCATCCCGTATCCCAAGGTTTCCGAGCCTGAGACGCCGATCCTGAACACGGAGATGCTGCTGCCGCCCCTTCCCATCGAGGAAGCTCGCAGCGTTCAACTTGTCAAGGGTCCCAACATCGCCTCGCTTCCCGAGATTGAGCCACTGCCCGAGGAATTGGAGCTTCCGATTCTACTGAAGATGGCGGATGACATTTCAACCGATGAAATCATGCCGGCCGGTGCCCGCGTCTTGCCCTACCGGAGCAACATCCCCAGGATCAGCGAGTTTGCGTTCGAGATGGTGGATTCAAGCTATCCCCGCCGCGCCCGAGAAGCCGGGGCCCACGCCATCATCGGGGGAAGAAACTATGGTCAGGGATCGAGCCGGGAGCACGCGGCACTCGCGCCCCGGTATCTGGGTCTACGGGTCGTCATTGCCAGGGGATTCGCGCGCATCCACTGGCAGAATCTGGTGAACTTCGGCATCCTGCCGCTCACGCTGGACAATGAGGTTGAGTATGACCGGCTGGACGTGGGTGACATTCTGCAGTTGCGGGATCTGCACCAGCAGATCCGCCGGGACCGGCAAGTTGAGGTCCGGAATGCTACCAAGTCCCGCACCTTCATGGCAAGTCACGCCCTGTCAGAACGGCAGATCGAGGTGCTGTTCGCCGGGGGTCTGATCCGCTGGGTCCGGTCGCGGCTGTAAACAATGGCCCCTGTGCCGGCCACGAAGGGGTTGCTGATTGGGGATCTGCTGGGTGGTTGGGGTGGCCGGAATCGAATCCTAACTTGGCGTGGATAACGTCTTGACTAATCTGTCAAGACTCGCTAAGCTACAGATGATCAGGTATTTTCAGGAGGGCAGAGCTCTTTATGAGCACAACAGCGCCATCGATCGAAGAACTCGCAAATCAAGAGTACAAGTGGGGCTTCGTCACGGAGATCGAAGCGGATACGATCTCCAAGGGGCTTAGCGAAGACGTCGTTCGCATGATCTCGGCCAAAAAGAACGAGCCTGCGTTTATGTTGGAATGGCGCCTGAAGTCCTACCGCCAGTGGCTCACGATGGAAGAACCCAAGTGGTCCACCGTCCGCTACCCGGCCATCGATTATCAAGACATCATCTACTACTCGGCGCCCAAGACCAAAATCGATCAACTGAAGAGCCTGGACGAGGTCGATCCCGAACTGCTCAGAACCTACGAGAAGCTCGGCATCCCGTTACGGGAACAGGAAATACTCGCTGGCGTTGCCGTGGACGCAGTGTTCGACAGCGTCTCGGTGGCGACGACCTTCAAGGGAAAGCTGGCGGAGATGGGCATCATCTTCTGCTCCTTCTCCGAAGCCGTCCAGGAGCACCCGGAGCTCGTTAAGAAATATCTCGGCTCGGTCGTTCCGCATTCCGACAACTTCTTTGCCGCCCTCAACTCCGCTGTATTCAGCGACGGTTCCTTCGTCTATATCCCCCCTGGGGTCCGCTGCCCGATGGAGCTGTCCACCTACTTCCGTATCAATGCCAAGGACACCGGGCAGTTTGAACGCACGCTCATCATCGCCGACGCAGGCGCCTACGTCAGCTACCTCGAAGGTTGCACGGCGCCGATGCGGGACAAGAACCAGTTGCATGCCGCCGTGGTTGAGCTGGTTGCGCTCGACAATGCCCAGATCAAGTATTCGACCGTGCAGAACTGGTACCCCGGCGACAAGGAAGGCAAGGGCGGGATCTACAACTTCGTGACCAAGCGCGGCAAATGCCTGGGCGTCAATTCGAAGATCTCCTGGACCCAGGTCGAGACCGGTTCGGCCATCACATGGAAGTACCCGAGCGTCCTGCTCATGGGAGATAACTCGGTTGGTGAGTTCTACTCGGTCGCTCTCGCGAACAACTACCAACAGGCGGACACCGGCACGAAGATGATCCACATCGGGAAGAATACCCGGAGCACGATCGTCTCCAAGGGCATCTCCGCGGGCCACGGGCAGAACGCTTACCGGGGAATGGTCAAGATCCTCAAGGGCGCTACCGGCGCACGGAACTACTCGCAATGCGATTCGCTGCTTCTGGGCGACCAATGCGGCGCGCACACGTTCCCCTACCTCGAAGTGAAGAACACCACGTCGCAGGTTGAGCATGAGGCGTCCACCTCCAAGATCGGCGAAGACCAGATTTTCTACTGCCGCCAGCGCGGCATCTCCGCGGAAGACGCAGTTTCGATGATTGTCCACGGGTTCTGTAAAGAAGTCTTCCGGGAGCTCCCGATGGAGTTCGCCGTCGAAGCGCAGAAGCTGTTGGGAATTAGCCTGGAAGGCAGTGTAGGTTGAGGGGACATAAGATGGCTTTACTTGAAATCAAAAACTTGCATGCGAACGTAGCCGGCAAGGAGATTCTGCGTGGCATCGATCTGACGGTGGGCGCGGGCGAGATGCATGCCATCATGGGGCCGAACGGGTCGGGCAAGAGTACGCTCGCTCAGATCCTGGCCGGTCGCGACATCTACGAAGTTACCAGCGGCCAAGTCTTGTACGACGGCAAAGATCTCCTGAGCATGCCGCCCGAACAGCGTGCGCAGGAAGGGATCTTCATGGCGTTCCAGTACCCCGTGGAGATTCCCGGCGTCAGCAACATGTATTTCCTCAAGGCGGCGTTGAATACGATACGCAAGAGCCGCGGTCTGGAAGAACTCGATGCCATGGACTTCCTGACGATGGTCAAGGAGAAACTGGCGCTGGTGGAAATGGACCCGGCGTTTTTGAACCGGCCGGTGAACGCGGGCTTCTCGGGCGGGGAGAAGAAGCGCAACGAGATTTTCCAACTGGCAGTGCTGGAGTCGAGGCTCGCGATCCTGGACGAGACCGACTCCGGTCTCGACATCGACGCACTGCGGATCGTTGCCAACGGCGTGAACGGGCTGCGCACAGCGGACCGAGCGATGATCGTCGTCACGCATTACCAGCGTCTGTTGAACTACATCGTGCCGGATTTCGTGCATGTGCTGTCTGAAGGTCGAATCGTCAAAACCGGCGACAAGAACCTCGCGCTTGCACTGGAGCAAACGGGTTACACCGGCGTCGAGGAGGCCGTCACGGCATGACACACCTTGCATCAATCCGTGAGGATGCCGCGCGGCGCTTCGACGAGTTGGGGTTCCCGGCGAGACGGGATGAGGAGTGGCGCTTCACCAACGTCTCCTCCATTGCCAAGACACAATTCGCACCCGCGCCTTCTGGTTTGAACGCCCGGGAAGCGGAACAATTCGAACAGCGTCTCTACCCGCATGCGGGCGGTCCCCGGCTGGTGTTTATCAATGGCCGCCACTCGCCTGCCCTCTCCTCTGGCGGGAAGCTTCCATGGGGCATCCGCGCCACGCCGCTGCGCGAAGCGAACGGCACCCTCGAAGCGCACCTGACGCGGTACGCGGACTACCAGGATCATGCGTTTGTGGCGTTGAACACCGCTCACTTCGAGGATGGCGCCTACATTGAGATTCCCCCTGGGACAGTAGTCGACGAGCCGATTCACCTTGTGTTCCTCGCGACCGGCGGCGACGTGCCGGTCTCGTCGCATCCGCGCAGCCTGATCGTGATCGGAGCGGGCAGCCACGCAACCGTAGTGGAGAGCTACCTCGGCCGCGGAGCAAAGTATTTCACGAACGCGGTCACCGAAATCGTGGCGGGCGATCACTCGGTGGTGGACCATTACAAGTTGCAGGAGGAGGACGAGCGATCCTCCCACATAGCTACCCTCCAGATCCAGATCGGTCGCGACGCGAATTTCTCAACGCATTCCATCTCCCTCGGCGGCGGCGGGCTGGTACGGAACGACATCAATGCCGTCCTCGCGGAAGGATCGGACGCTACCGTCAATGGCCTTTATCTGGCGTCCGGCAGCCAGCATATCGATAATCACACGGCGATCGATCATGCGAAGCCCTATGGCATGAGCCATGAGTTGTATAAGGGCATCCTGGGCGGAACATCCACCGCGGTTTTTAACGGGAAGATCATCGTCCATAAGGACGCGCAAAAGACGGACGCCAAGCAGACCAACAGGAACCTCGTTCTTTCGGAGAACGCCACCATCCATACCAAACCCGAGCTGCAGATTCACGCCAACGATGTTCGCTGCACGCACGGGGCGACGATTGGCCAACTCGATCCGGAGGCCATCTTTTACCTGCAGTCGCGCGGCATCACGAAGGAACAGGCGCGCGATCTGCTGCTGCATGCCTTTGCGCGCGACGTTATTGACCGGGTCAAGGTTGGGCCCGTGCGCGCCCGATTGGAACACATGCTACTGGAGAGGTTACATGCTATCCGCAACTAGCCTGGATATCACCGCCGTCCGCAAGGATTTCCCGATTCTCGCGTCTCACGTGCATGGCAAGCCGCTCGTCTATCTTGACAGCGCGGCGACAAGCCAAAAGCCGCAATGCGTGATTGATGCGCTCACCCGTTTCTACCAACAGGACAACGCCAACATCCACCGGGGCGTACACCAGTTGAGTGAACGGTCCACGCAGTCTTATGAAGCAGCGCGGGGCAAGGTACAGCGGTTTCTGAACGCGGCTAATACGCGGGAGATCATCTTCGTCCGCGGCGCGACGGAAGGCATCAACCTGGTAGCGCAGACCTACGGTAGAACGCACGTCAGTGCTGGAGATGAGATCGTGCTTTCGGCCATGGAGCATCACTCGAACATCGTGCCCTGGCAGATGCTCTGTGAGGAGAAAGGCGCAGTGCTGCGGGTCATTCCGATCAACGACCGGGGCGAGATGGAGTTCGACCAGTTCGAAAAGCTGCTGAACCACCGGACCCGGCTGGTTGCCGTGAGCCAAGTCTCGAATGCCCTCGGAACCATCAACCCGGTGCGCGAAATCGTCAAGACGGCCCACGGCTGGAACGTCCCGGTTTTGATCGACGGGGCCCAGGCAGTTCCGCACATGCAGGTGGACGTTCGGAGTCTGGACTGCGATTTCTACGTTTTCTCCGGCCACAAGGTGTTCGGGCCCACCGGCATCGGCGTGCTGTACGGCAGAGAGCAACTGCTTGAGGATATGCCGCCCTGGCAGGGCGGTGGCGACATGATTCGGTCCGTCACGTTCGAGAAGACAACCTATAACGAGCTGCCGTACAAGTTCGAAGCCGGCACGCCGGATATTGCGGGCGTCATAGGGCTCGGCGCCGCGATCGACTACCTGGACCAGATCGGCATGGACGCCGTCGCGGCGCACGAACACGACCTGCTGGAGTACGGAACCCGAGCGCTCGAAAACATTTCCGGGCTCCGCTTGATCGGCACGGCGCGGGAAAAGGCCGGCGTACTTTCTTTCGTAATCGAGGGTGTGCATCCGCACGACGCCGGAACCATCCTGGACCGGGAGGGCGTGGCAGTCCGCGCCGGTCACCATTGCGCCCAGCCGGTCATGGACCGCTTTGGGGTTTCGGCCACGACCCGGGCCTCGCTGGCGTTTTATAACACCAGGGAAGACATCGACCAGCTGGTGGCGGGTATTCAGAAAGTCAAAGAGGTCTTCAAAGTATGATCAACGACCTCTACCAGGAAACTATTCTCGACCACAGCAAAAGGCCGCGAAACTTCCGGTCGCTCGAAGACGCCAACCGGCAAGCCGATGGCTACAACCCGCTGTGCGGGGATAAGTGCAAGGTCTTTTTGAAAGAACACGGCGGCGTGATCGACACGGTGACGTTCCTGGGAGCCGGGTGTGCAATTTCGACGGCCTCGGCGTCTTTGATGACCGAAGTCTTGAAGGGTAAAACCGTTGACGAGGCCGAGACTCTGCTGGCGAAGTTCCACGAACTCCTGACCATAGATCAACCATTGCCGAAGGACCTCGGCAAACTGGTAGTGTTCTCTGGTGTTCGGGAATTTCCGGCACGCGTGAAATGCGCGACTCTGGCCTGGCATACGTTACGCGCAGCGCTGCGGGGCGACGGAGAGGCGGCAATTTCTAAATGACAACTGAAATCGAAATAGCGCCGGACGAACTTCGGCGACAGGTCATCAAAGCTCTCCGTACGATTTATGACCCCGAGATGCCGGTCAATATCTATGAGCTTGGCCTCATCTATGAGGTCACTGTGAATGAGGCGCGTTTTGTTTCCATCCGGATGACACTCACCGCGCCGAACTGCCCCGTGGCCGGCACCCTGCCGCCCGAGGTGGAAGCGAAGGTGAAGGGTGTCGCCGGTGTAACTGGAGTGAAGCTCGAGCTGGTGTTTGACCCGCCATGGACGAAGAACAGAATGTCGGAAGCGGCCAAACTCGAACTGGGCATTGAAGATATCATTCCGATAGGAAGGATTACTTATCGATGAAACTGACGTCGCACGATGAATACGGTTTGCGCTGCCTGATCCTCCTCGGGCAGCAGGGACCGGCTGGCAGACTGACTATCCCTGAGATCAGCAATGCCGAAGGCGTCTCGGAGGCCTACGTCGGCAAGCTCCTGCGGATACTGCGCCTGGGCGGATTCGTCACGGCGGCGCGCGGTACCGGCGGCTATTCTCTGGCGCGTCCGGCCAACCAGATCGTCCTCGGCGACGTGATGGCTGTACTTGGCGGTCGTTTGTTCGGGGGTGACTTCTGTGAGACACATACCGGCCAAATGGAGGACTGCGTCCGCTCGGTTGATTGTTCCCTTCGAGTGCTCTGGCGCGCAGTGCAGGCGGCAGTTGACGACGTCCTTAGAAGGACCACCCTTCAGGACTTGCTTTGTAGCGAGCAGCAGATGATTACCTGGGTCAAAGGCCTGGGAGAATTCACTTCGCACATTTCAAGGCATTGAAGCATGCAACTGATCGCAAAAAACAACCAATGACTTTTAATCAAATCGCTCAACAATTGACCGCCTCAATCAAGCTTTCTTTGCCGCCGATCGCAATCTGCTTTAGAGACAAGGTGCCGGCAGGTATCAGGAACTGGACGGGGCGCGTTCCCGCGGGCTGCCAATTCTGGCAGGAAGCGGCAACCGAAGTGTTTGCCACCTCCCCGAGTGATCACGACCTGTGCGCGATCGGCACGTTCACGCATAATCTGGAGACCACCGAAGCGCACGATGCCGACCGTCGCGACGCTCTAAAAGTCTTCGCCGATCTGGGTTACGTTCGGGAGCAGGACATTGCCTCTATTCCGGTGCTGGAGTCGCGGCCGTCCCATGTGGTTTACGGGCCGCTGGCGACGATACCGCTAGCACCCGACGTCGTGCTGCTCTTCGGAAAGGTGGACCAGATGCTGATCCTCTCCGAGGCATCCCAGCAGGTGGAAGGGGGCCTGCCGCCAGCCATGGGCCGGCCTGCCTGCGCGATTGTTCCGCAGGCATACAATACCGGACGGGCGGCCCTGAGCCTGGGCTGCTGTGGCGCGCGCGCCTATCTGGACGTGCTGACGGACGATGTGGCGCTGTGGGCGATTCCCGGCGCCAAACTGGATCTTTACGCGGAACGTATCGCAGTGCTCGCGCAAGCGAACGCCGTTCTGACAACCTTCCACCAGGTGCGCCGCGAAGACGTGGAGGATGGCAGGAGCCCGACGATCAAGGAATCGTTGGCGGCGATGGCGAGCCGGAACTAGGTTTGAGGCGCGGAAAGGAAAGGAGGAGGTAACGCGATGGCGTATGTGATAGCCGAGCCCTGTATTGGCGTCAAGGATACGGCCTGCGTGGATGCCTGCCCGGTAGATTGCATTCATCCTAAAAAGGACGCAGCAGACTTCGAGAGCGCGACTATGATCTACATCGATCCGGTCGAATGTATCGACTGTGGCGCCTGCGTGCCAGTGTGTCCGGTGTCGGCGATCTTTGCACTGGATGACCTGCCTGAAAAGTGGGCGGGCTTTACAGAAGTGAACGCGAAGCACTTCAAACCCGATCCCGTAGCCTAGAGAAGCAAGAGGTTGCGGATGGCTTGTTGGTTCGATTTGGTGGACAGATTGTTTGCAGAACAAGGAAAAGGAGATTTTTAATGCTTGCACTAACAGAACGAGCGGTGAGTAAGGTCAAGGAGATCATCGAGGCTCAGGAGCCGCCGCCGGCCGGGCTGCGGATCGCAGTCGTCGGCGGAGGTTGCTCCGGCTTCAGCTACTCGATGAGTTTTGAGGCCAACCCAGGCATGTTGGACAAGACGTACAACTCGGACGGGTTCAAAGTCTTTGTCGACCAGGCCAGCCTTCTATACCTGGAGAACGTTGAAGTGGACTTCGTGGACTCGCTCGAAGGCTCTGGCTTCAAGTTCAACAATCCTGAGGTGAAATCGACCTGCGGATGTGGAAGCTCGTTCAGTGTGTAGTGATTCATTGAAAGGAAGGAGATAGCGTATGGGTTGTGGCGGTGGAATTCCCCCTGTCGCGGCGCGAATAGATCCCGCAGGCCGGAAGGTGTTCTGTGTGAAATTCCAAAAAGAGATGCCGGGCCTCAGCGAAGTTCCGTTCGAGGGACATCCGCTGGGCCAGAAGGTCTATGAAAATGTCTCCAAAGAAGGGTGGAGCATGTGGCTTGAGCACATGAAGATGCTCATGAACGAGTATCGCCTGAACCTTGGCACTACGGAGGCGCAGGAACTGATTATTAAACAGATGGACGATTACTTCTTCGGGGAGGGCTCCGCGCTCCCGGCTGGATACGTGCCGGAAAAGAAGAAGTGAGGATTGCGCGAGCGATGCGGCTGGGGTCAGCACAAGACATCGTGAAGTCCAGATGTCTGAGGCCGTGATGCAGCCGCCCTGCATGTAGTCAGGGAGACTTGAGTAGCTCGTGGACGTTTTTATAGAGAGTCAGGAGAACAAAACATGTCATTGGAAATTAGCGCTAGCACGGTCATGGGGGAAATCCTCAACGCCTATCCCAGCGCGAAACTGGGGCTCTTCCGCCAGTACCACATTGGCGGCTGCACCGCCTGCGGCTACCAGCCCGCGGACACGCTGGAACAGGTCATGGGCGACCACAATATTTCAGACCCGCTGGAGACTGTGATTGCCTGCATCCTAGAGAGCGGACGGGTAGAGGCGGGGCTTCATATTCTCCCGGCGGTTGTGGCCGCCGCGCTAAAGCCGAAGCCGGAATCGCAACTTGCCGATGTGTCTTCGCCGGAGGTAGAGGCAGCGCTCGAACGCGGAGAAAGCTGGCCGCTTATCGACGTGCGCTCTCCCGAAGAATGGATGAATGGCCATATTCCTGGGGCTCAATTTCTCACTTTGGAGTTGAAGTTTGAGGCTTTGGACACCTGGCCAAAGGACGCCCGGATCGTTTTCTGCTCCAATGCGGGGCACCGCAGTCTAGAAGTCGCCTCCTACTTCATGGCATACGGCTTTACCAACGTGCGCAACATGACGGGCGGCCTCGAAGCCTGGTCCGGGGAGTTGCAGGTCTCGAACGTACCACCACTCACCGTGGAAGTGTCAGCGATAAACGACCGAAGGGAGTAAAACGTTGCGTGTTCATCTGATCAACCCAAGTGATGTATCTTTCGGAATCGGTGTCATTACGCCGCGCTGGTTGTTTGTCCTGGCCGCCGCGACTCCGGCGAAATTCGGCGAGCCAATCATTCAAGACGAAACCTTAGAACGCTATGATGCGAGCGTAATTCAGCCCGGCGATGTCGTCGGCGTGGGAATCCACACCGGGAACGCTTTGCGTGGCTACGAGGTCGGCTTGGCGGCGCGGGAACGCGGAGCCTGGGTAGTCTACGGCGGCGTTCATGCCAGCCTTTTCCCGGAGGAATCCTTTGAAAGGGGCGGGGCGCATGCGGTTGTCGACGGTGATGGCGATGGCGCCTGGGGCGATGTCCTGGAAGATTGCGCCACGGGTGCCCCGCAAACCAAGTACAAGGGCGGGCGGATTGCGGCCAAGCAATTCTTCAAGGCTCGTTGGGATTTGCTACAGCCCGGCCGTTACATGTGGGCATCGGTGCAGACGTTGCGTGGCTGCCCTAAGCATTGCTCGTTCTGTTCGGTCTGGCGGACGGATGGTCAGGAGCCACGCATGCGGGATGCCGATCCGGTGATCGAAGAAATCGTGCAGTTGCGCCGCATGGGCTACCGCTTCATCGCTTTGGCGGACGATAATTTCTACCCGGTGACGCTCACCGACATCAAGCTGGCGGAACGCCAGAACAACCAGGAGCGCGTGGCCGAGCTACAAGCGCTGCGGACCGAACGATTCCGCTTGATGGACAAGTTGGCGCAGTTGCCGTCGGACATGGTTTTCTTCACGCAGATCACGATGGAAGCGGCGGAGGATCCGCAGTTCCTGGCAGCCATGAAAAAGGCCAATATCAAGGGCGCTCTGGTGGGCGTGGAGGCAGTTACAGAGGAAGGCTTGAAGGCGGTCTATAAGGACTTCAATCTGGCCGGCGATAGTCTGGCCACGCGCTTGCAGAACTTCAAACAGAACGGCGTGCATGTATTGGGCTCCTTCATCTTCGGGCTGCCCACGGACAAGCCGGACACCTTCGCGGCGACGGCGGACTTGGCCGAGAAGGCCGATATCACCTTCGCGCAGTTTGTGATGATGACGCCGTTCCCCGGAACGGTCGATTTCGAGCGCTGGGAAAAGAATCTCGGCGATTCGGCGCAGAAGATAGATGGCATCCCGGTGACGCGCTATTGGCTGATTCCGGCGGAAAAACGCCCCAAGATGTTCACGCCGCACCCCATGATGAGTTCCGACGAAATACGCGAGCGCACCCAGGGCGTATGGGATCGCTTCTACAGCTTCGATAACATTTGGAAGCGCTCCAACTGCGTGAAATCGCTGAAATCGCGCTTGGCGTTCGTGTTCATATCCAAGCTGTATCGCCAGATGTACGCGAACACTGGCATCTCGACTGATAGCGCGCGCCGCCAGAACGCCAACAAATGGGCGCGTATGTTGGCCAAGCCGTTGCGGACGTTTTTCACAGCGAAACCGATGCCGGACTTGGCCGTTCCGGGGATCACCCGCTCCGCGTTCGACATCGTGGGGAATAACCCATGACCCGAGTCGAGATGTGAGTGACGCACCATGGGCCAGTACAAAGAAGAGTTGTGGATGGAGGTTTTATGCGAACTGAGTGGGTAACGCAACGGTCTAAGGACTCGACCCCTACGCAGATTTATTACGGCCGGCAGGGCGTGGTCACCGAAGAGATGGAGTATGTTGCCCGGCGTGAACGCCTATCCGCCGAAACGATACGGGATGAGGTGGCGCGCGGGCGGATGATTATTCCCGCAAACATTCACCACACGAATCTGGAGCCGATGTGCATCGGGGTTGCCTCTTTGTGCAAAGTGAATGCGAATATCGGCAACTCCTCGACGACGTCGAAAATCGACGATGAATTGGATAAGCTCCGCTATTCGCTGCGCTATGGCGCCGACACGGTGATGGATCTATCTACAGGCGGCGACATTCCCCGCATCCGTCAAGAAATTATCCGCAACTCCCCGGTGCCGATCGGCACCGTGCCGATTTACGAAGCGCTGTCGCGCGTCCGTCGCGTCGAGGACCTGAACATCAACGTGATGCTCGAAGTCATCGAAGAACAAGCCGAACAGGGCGTGGACTACATGACGATTCACGCCGGCGTCCTGGTTCAGTACATCCCTTTGACGACCCGCCGCATAACCGGCATCGTAAGCCGCGGAGGCGCGATCCTGGCGGAGTGGATGGTGAAGAATCATCGCCAGAACCTGCTCTATGAGCACTTCGAAGATATCTGCAAGATTTTGAAGAAGCACGACGTGAGTTTTTCTTTGGGCGATGGCCTAAGGCCTGGCTCGCTGGCCGACGCTAGCGATCAAGCGCAATTCGCGGAACTGGAGACGCTAGGGGAACTGACTAAAATTGCCTGGAAACACGATATTCAGGTAATGGTCGAAGGTCCGGGGCATATTCCCATGGACCAGATCCAGATGCAGGTGGAAAAGGAAGTCCAGATGTGCCACGAGGCGCCGTTTTACACCCTGGGTCCATTGGTGACCGACTTCGCGCCTGGATACGATCACATTACATCCGCCATCGGCGCCGCGATGATCGGCTGGTATGGCTCCTCCATGCTCTGCTACGTGACCCCGAAGGAACACCTGGGGCTGCCCAACCTCGAGGATGTCAAACAAGGGCTGATCGCCTACAAGATTGCCGCCCATGCGGCCGATATCGCTCGCCACCGCCCCGGCGCGAGGGATCGCGACGACGAACTATCGCGCGCCCGCTTCGCCTTTGACTGGAACCGGCAGTTCGAGCTGTCGCTTGATCCGGAAACGGCGCGCGCCTATCACGACGAAACCTTACCTGAGGAAGGGTTTAAAGACGCCGCCTTCTGTTCGATGTGTGGCCCGAAGTTCTGCTCGATGAATCACTCGGCAAAAACCAAGGAGTTTACCGAGGCCGATGCCCAGGCGGTGCTGGACCAAATCGCCGTAATCGGAGCGCGAGCCTAGCCGGAGCGAGACAAGGAGACAACCGATGGCCTTACGAATAAACGACGAAGCCCCTGATTTCACCGCGGAAACCACCCAAGGAACGATCAACTTTCATGAATGGATCGGTGACGGCTGGGCGATCCTGTTTTCGCACCCGAAAGACTTCACCCCGGTGTGCACAACCGAACTCGGCTACATGGCTGGGCTCCAACCCGAATTTCAAAAGCGAAACACCAAGATCATCGGCCTGAGCGTCGACCCCGTCGCCAACCACGGCAAGTGGGCCGCGGATATCGAAGAGACGCAGGGCCACAAGGTGAACTACCCGATGATTGGCGACCCGGAGCTCAAGATCGCCAAGCTTTATGGCATGCTGCCGGCCGAGACCGGGAATACTTCGGAGGGCCGTACCCCGGCGGACAATGCCACCGTGCGCACGGTATTCGTCGTCGGTCCGGACAAGAAGATCAAGTTGATGCTCAGCTACCCGATGAGCACCGGCCGCAACTTCGACGAGGTGCTGCGGGTGGTCGACTCGATGCAGCTCACCGCCAGGCACAAGGTTGCCACACCAGTGAACTGGAGGCCGGGCAATGATGTGATCATCCTGCCGTCAGTGTCGGAAGACGAGGCCAGACAGAGATTCCCGGGAGGCTGGAAAGCGCCCAAACCCTATCTTCGGATCGTCCCGCAACCGGAATAAGCAAGTTTAGGAGCCTCCCCCGAAATCATGGAAAACCAAGGCAGCAAGACCATACTCGCGGTAGTCAGCGATCTATTCTTCTCGGCAAAGATTAACGAGGCCGCCAAACGAGCCGGTGTAACCCTCCAATATGTCACGACCGAAAAGGATCTTCTCGAAAAGGCTACGGCCGATCCAGCGCTGATTATCTTCGATTTGAACTTTGAAGCCGTCCGTCCCATCGAGTTGATCCGCAAGCTAAAGGGAACAGACGCGCTGAAGCATATCAGCCTCCTCAGCTACGTATCGCACGTGCAGACCGACTTGAAAAAACTGGCGCAAGAAGCGGGCTGTGACACCGTCCTTCCGCGCTCCGCCTTCTCGATGAATCTGAGGCAGATTTTGGTGCGGTTTGCGGGAGCGGGAGCCTGGTTTCTGTGTTGAACTCGCCACCATTTCCATGGATCTCGACGACATGAACGGTTACGAAGCATTGCGTGAATCCGCCGCGTGGATCGACCTTCCCGCGCGCGGAAAGATCCGCGTGAATGGCGACGACCGGGCCCGTCTGCTGCACGCTCTCACAACCAATCATATTCAGCAGCTCACGCCTGGCACCGGCTGCTATGTATTCTTTTTGAATGCGCAGGGCCGCGTGTTGGCCGACGCGAACATCCTGTGCCGTGAGGATCACTTGCTACTCGATACGGAACCCGAAATTCGCGAACGCATCTACGCCCACCTCGATCACTACATCATCGCCGACGCCGTGACCCTCGAAGACGCGACTGCTCGGACAACTACCCTTGCGGTCGAAGGCCCTCGATCCGCCGAAGTGCTCGCCAGCATCGGCGCGCCACTTCCCGAAGCGGACTACGCCTTCGCGCCCTGGGGCTCGCGGCTTGTCGCTCGTCTCAGTTCCACCGGATCTCCCGGATTCTTCGTCTTCGCCCCGGTCGACGAACAGCCTGCGCTCATCGCGCAACTTGGAATCGAACAAGCGGACGCCGAAGCCGCTCGAATCGTGCGCCTCGAACATGGTAAACCTCGCTACGGCGAAGACATCACAGACCGCTCCCTTGCACAGGAAACCAACCAGAGCCACGCGCTGCATTTCAGCAAAGGTTGCTATCTCGGCCAGGAGATCGTCGAACGCGTCCGCACCCGCGCCCAACTCCATCGTAGTCTGATGCCCTTGGACATCGACGGCGCCACGGCCCCAGCTCCCGGAACCAGGCTCACCACCCAAGGCAACGCCGCCGCCGAAATTACATCCGCCGCATTTTCGCCGGCGCTCGCAAAAGTCGTCGCTCTCGCTTACGTTCGCACCGCATGATGGCAAAAAGCCATGCGGCTGGAGTCAAGACATGACAATCGCAAAATCCGCAGTTCTCATGGCCGCCGCCACGGTCCTTTCAACCAGCACTCTTGCGCACGCGGCTGCGCGTGACGGAGGGAGTCATGGATGATAGCGTTCTCAAGCATCAGGCGCTGGGGCTGTGGATGCAGGGGCAGAAGCAACAGATCCGCGGTGAACTTGCGCGCGCCATCGAGTTCTACACAAAATCGCTCAGGATCTATCCCACCGCCGAGGCATTCACGTTCCGCGGTTGGGCCTACAGCTTTCAGGGTCGCGCCGACGAGGCAATCGAGGAGTGTAAGAAGGCGATCGCTGTCGACCCAACCTTTGGCAACCCGTACAACGACATCGGCGCTTACCTCATCAATAGGGGAGAGATGGACGAGGCGATTTTGTGGCTGGAGAAAGCCAAGACGGCTCCGCGCTATGAGCCGCGCCACTTCCCCTATATGAACCTGGGGCGCATCTACGCTCAAAAGTGGATGATGCGTCGCGCGATCCAGGAGTTCGAGGCGGCGCTCAAGATCCATCCCGGCGAGCCGACCTGTCTTGCCGCGCTCGGACAACTACGAGGATCCCTCAATTGATGTCTGGTTGTTCCGCATCGGCAGAGGGAACGCGCCGGTTCGCGCAGCGTGCCATCGATGAGGGGAATCCGGACAGCGCATACCGGGCGCTGGGACGCACCGGTCTGGTCACCTCATCACTCGGTTTCGGCAGCTACCGGATCGACGCTCAGACCCTCCAGCACGCCGCGGCCCTGGAAAAGGCGCTTCTTGGTGGCGTCAATCTCATCGACACTTCCACCAACTATGCCGACGGCTCGAGTGAGACCTGCATCGGAAACGTGCTCGCCCGCCATCGACGCGAAGAGCTCATTGTCGTCTCCAAGGTCGGCTACGTGCAGGGGCAGGCGCTTACGATGGCGCGGGCGCGCGAGCAGGGCGGAGCTGCCTTCCCGGAGATGGTGAAGTACACGGACGGATGCTGGCACTGCATCCACCCTCAGTTTCTCGCCGACCAGTTGGAGCGGTCGCTGGGGCGGCTCCAACTCAGGAAAATGGATGTCTATCTCCTTCACAATCCCGAATACTTCTTCACAGAGGCGACCAAACGGCACAAGAGTGGTTCGCTCGAAGCGCTACGCGAGGAGTTCTACGACCGGATCCGGCGCGCCTTTTCTTATCTCGAAGGTGAGGTTCGAACGGGCCGGATCGGTTTCTACGGCGTCTCTTCGAATACTTTCGTAGTCCAGGGGAGGGACCCGGAAGCAACTTCGCTTGAGCGAATGTGGATGATCGCCCGCCAGGTGGCGCCAGAGCATCACTTCGCCGTTGCGCAGCTCCCGGCAAACCTTTTCGAGAGCGGCGCGATGCTGACGCGCAATTGTGTGACGGGCAACCGAACGTTTCTGGAGTTCGCGCAAGAACACGACCTTGCAGTCCTGGTCAACCGGCCGCTCAACGCCTTTTACAGGAACCAGCTCATCCGCCTCGCGGACACGCCGGTCCGGAGGCCCGAGGTGCATGCCCGCGTCGACCCCTTCCTCCCGCCTGCGTTTCGAGCTGAGTCGCTCTCACGTAAGGCGCTCGCCATTCTAACGAACACGAAAGGCGTCACCTGCGTGCTCAGCGGCATGCGGCGACCGAACTACGTGGACGACTCGCTCGGCGCGCTACGCGGGCCTGCGTTCGATGTCGACCTTCACTTGTACGAGGCATTTGCCCACATGTAACGGGAAGGCAACGATGGACATGCAAGCAAATACTCCTCCTGATTTCACGCTGAAGACGGACAGGGACCGCGACCTTTCTGCCGAGCATGTCGTGGTAGCTTACCACGAGAGAACGAAGCACCACTACCACCGCTATGCAGCAGCGCTTGGCTACATGGATTGGGCTAAGCAGCCAGATCCGTTCCGCCGTTACGACGGAGCGCCGCTGGTTCGCCTTCCTTTCCCCGACGCGGGGCGAGTGCTTCCGTACTGGCAGCTCTACGTCGCGGACAACATGGTGCCGGCTCCGCTTTCGGCCGACTCTATCTCGCTCTTTTTCCGCTACGCACTCTCACTGACAGCTTGGAAGCGATTCGAGGGAACCACATGGCCTCTGCGTGCCAATCCGTCGAGCGGGAACCTCCACCCGACGGAGGGATACGCGCTCTTGCCGTCGTTGGATGGTATCCACAACCTTCCCGGCGTCTACCACTATGCATCGAAGGAGCACGGTCTCGAGCGCCGCGCGGATCTCGATCCCTTGGTCTGGGCAGCCTTGACGGCAGCGTTTCCGGAGGGCTCATTCCTGGTGGGGCTCTCGTCCATTCTTTGGCGCGAGGCCTGGAAGTATGGCGAGCGTGCGTTCCGGTACTGCCAACACGATGTCGGTCATGCGCTGGGGACGATGCGAGTCGCGGCCGCTACCCTCGGGTGGAAACTTCATCTCCTCGACCGTGTGGGTAACGCCGCCGTGTCACAACTTCTCGGACTCGACCGCGAGGCCGACTACACCGGCGCGGAACGAGAGCATCCCGAACTCGTGGCGCTTGTGGTCAGGGAGAAGTGGGCTGGCGACCGGGGTCTCTGCCTGTCCAAAGAGTTGATATCCCAGGTGGCCACTTCTCGATGGTACGGCACGGCTAACGTACTGAGTCCCGAGCACGGCGTCGATTGGCCAGTAATCGACCAGGTGGCTGCCGCCGCCACGAATACGAGGATTGCCGTCGACGAAGAGTTCTCCGGGTTCCCTTCGGAGGAAGAGCTCTTCGGCGCACCAGTTCGGGCCGGTGCGTTCACCGCGGAAAACGTCATCCTGGGGCGCAGAAGCGCGGTGAACATGGACGCATCCACCGCAATTCCTGCGGCGACGTTCTTCCGGATGTTGGCTCGTCTTGTTCCCACCCGAGACGGCCGATCTATGCCGTGGGACGCCCTACCCTGGCGCCCACGCATCCACTTGGGCCTCTTCGTGCATCGCGTGGACGGCCTGCCCGCTGGTCTTTACGTGCTCGCTCGCGATCCGGAGAAGGCCGAGACACTGCGGCAAGCGATGCGGCCCGATTTCCTGTGGCTACGGCCTCCGTCGTGCCCGTCTGGCCTTCCGCTGTACCTGCTCAAAGAAGGGGACTGCCGCAATCTGGCCGCGCGCGTCTCCTGCGGTCAAGACATCGCGGGGGACGGGGCCTTCAGCCTTGGGATGATCGCCGACTACATGGACAGCCTGGTTGCCTATGGCGCCAGCTTCTACCGAAATCTCTTCTGGGAGGCCGGTCTCGTGGGCCAGGTGCTGTATCTCGAGGCGGAAGAGGCTGGCATTCGTTCGACCGGGATCGGCTGCTACTTCGATGATCCGGTTCACGAGGTGTTCGGCATCTCTTCACGCGATTGGCAGAGCTTCTACCATTTCACGGTGGGTGGCCCAGTCGAGGACAGACGCCTTACCACGTTGGCAGCGTATACCCCGAAACTGTAGTAACGGCACAGATTCGTGCTGGGAGTACGCGCCGGAGTGAAAATAGACCAGTAAACGCCGTGTGAGGAGAGCAGCACAAGGGCGGGGGTCGGCGTAGACTTTGGGAATGTCGGTACCAACATCCTTTAAACGATTGATTTTGCGCGCCGTTCTTCGAAACGTCAACCCGATGGTTATCCGGCTGGTGGCCGTGCCGGACTTCCTGGATTTGGCGGCCTTCGACGATATTTTTAATGCCGTGCTGGGCTGGGATAGCGGGATTGGCTACGCTTTCCAGGTTCACGGCCAGGAGTTCAACAGCTTTAGTCGCCGCACAAAGTCCAAGAAGTTGCGCGACTTTCGTCTCCATAGGCAAGAGAAATTCCTTTACACCCTCGGCGCTATGGATCAATGGGAGTGGGAACTCCGGCTGGTCAATCTGGAAGACGGATCGGCTGGCGACGAAACGCCGGTGTGTTTGGGCGGGCGGGGAGCGGCACCGCCACAATACTGTGGCGGTCCGACCGGATATCGGCTAATGCGGAAACGGCAGGAACTGGGCGAATCGATGTGCACCCCGGCCGAGGTGGAAACTGTGATCGGACTGCTGGCGGCGGCACACCCGGATCAGCCGGTAACCTCCTTTGATCTATTGCGGAGCGTGCTGGGAGATGGATGCCAGAGTCTGGATCGCCGTCTGCAGGAGTTCGGGCCGCTGGAGCCGGAGCGGTTCCGCCTGCAGGAGGCCAATGCGCGGTTGGCCAAGCTGCTCGAATACCGGAGGTTCCTATGAACTTCCGATTGGAAGTGGTCTGTGTCAATGATGATGGCGAGGAGCTGCGCGGCGAGGTCCTGACGATGGAGCGGCACCAATTGGCCATGGACACCCTCGGTCTCAACCTGAGCGAGAGCAAAGTGCTGCTGGAAAGAGTGCAGGACTTCGTGGTCGCCCGACAGGCCGCCGAGGATCTGGGACAGGAGAGCGCCAGGAAGCCGGGGGTCAGTACACGAAGTGTATGATTCCAAAAGGCCGAGATCCGTTGACCTCGGCTTTTGCCCGATCAAAACATTGGGTTTCCGATGAAGGGGGCTGTTCGGCAGCCGGGAATCGACGTTGATTTCACAGGCCATTCCGCGTCAGACCCCCGGCTTCCTGGCGCTCTCCAAGTGGGGACCTGTCGTCTTTACGGCTAACGGTATTGATCGCCGCTTCTATGAACTGTGCGCTCTATCGGAATTGAGCCTGGGACTGAGGTCCGGCGCGGTCTGGGTTCGCGACAGCCTTCGCTATCAGGAGTTTGACAGCTACCTGATCGCCCCGGCTGTTTGGAAGGAGCAGAAAACCAAACTGCTCGAAGAGCATCCGTCGATTTCTGGCTGCGAAGCGTACTTGGCGGATCGCCAAGATCGTCTGCATCAGCAGATGCAGAACGTGGGCGAGTTGATCCGCAGACAGGGACTGCCGGAGGCTCGACTCGAAGGCAACCGTCTGGTCCTATCCCCGCTGACCAAGCTGGGGCCAGATCATTCGGAACAGTGGGCCGAAAAAGTGTACGACCTGCTGCCGCGCGTTCAGCTCACCCATCTATTGCAGGAGGTTGATGGCTGGACCGGTTTCAGTGGCTCTTTTGTTCACCTCTACACCGGAAAACCGGTGGCCGACAAGATCGGCGCGCTGACCGCCGTGCTGGCCGATGCGACCGGTTTGGGGCACGCGAGAATGGCCGAAGCCAGTGAGGGCCATACGGCAGACCGCCTCGACTGGATCTATGACTGGTACATTCGAGAATCCAACTACGCGGCGGCGCTCGCCAGGATCGTCGATCTGCAGAGCCAGATCCCTTTGGTGCAATATTGGGGTTCCGGCCGAACCTCTTCGTCCGATGGACAGGCCTTTCCGATCGGATTCAAAAAGCCGGTCATCGCCCAAGTGAATGCGAAATATAGCCGGACCCCGGTGACGGTCGTCTACACCCACATCTCGGACCGCTACGCGCCGTTTCACGCCAAGACCATTGGTTCCACAGTTCGGGATGCGACCCACGTTCTGGACGGGCTGCTGAACCACCGAAGCGAAATCGAAACCGAGGAACACTATACCGACACCTCGGGTTGTCCCCTGTGAGAGTCCCGCTTTGGCGGCCTGCCCGATGTCTGGTGTTCCGAAGCGCATTCGCGCTCCTGTCAACTAATACTCGGCAGTTGGAAGATTTGCAGGTTTGTTGGCCGGGTTGGACGGGCCATGCGCCAATTTGCTGGCAGATCGCCGGGAAGGCGGCGGAAAGTGACAGGGTCGAATTGGGTTCTACGGAGGCGGCCCAGTTGGCACGCCGGGGGCTGGAGGGCTTGCTCGCGCAATTTAAGGCCGCTGGCCAGCCCGTAAAATCGAGCGGAAAGTGCGGATTTCGCGACATGCGATCACTCTGCAGTCAATCGGATTGAAGTGAGCCAATTTGTTACGCATCTCACGCAAGACACGAATCAGTGCCTGTGCGTCAGCATCGATGCGATAACCGCGCCCGAACATACTGTACAAGTGCCCAATTTCGAGATCATTCAAATCCCTGATCTCGCTGAACTGAGTTCGATACGGCAAGACGATCAAGTTGCCCAGATACTCCAGCAGATCACGACGTCTCTCTTCGATAAACGGGAGCAAAACGCCAGCCTGTCCACGCCACACCCGAGCGTGGATCTCACTTTGTTCGCCTCGCATGGCCGCGATGGCGGAATGGAGTTTCGGCTGCCCGTCGAAGATAGCGAGGAGTCCGGCATGCCTCAACTCATCACTGGTTAACGCTGCGTTCCAGTCGTTCGCCCTCCCCCACTGCTTAAGCCACTCCACCGGAGACAGAATCGTTTCGAGTGGCTCCCGCGCCAACGCGTTCGCCAATTCTTCGTCCCAGAGTGCCAAATTCGCCAGGACTGAAGCCGCGACTTGCGCCTCCAAAATACTGAACTCCTTCTCTTCGATCAACGTGGTCGCATAAGTGAGCGCGTCGATTGCCCCGACGTAGGAGCTCGAATCGATGACCGCACAACACACGTTGGCAGAAAAACTTTCGAGACTCGAGAGTGGTACAACGCAGCACAACTGAAATCGCTTGAAGACAGCGATGCCATTCAGCACTTGGCTGAATCGGTCGAGGAAGGCGGGCAGGGTGCCCACGCACGATGGCCGCAAACCGTCCACCCAAAGCACCATGCCATTCAACTCATCCCGACCGAGAAGCTGTTCCACGCTTCGTGTCTGCCCAGGGTGATCGTCGGCGAAGACGAACTCCTCCCATAACCAGTCAAGCGGGTGCCGATGGTCAGACGCAGAGACCGTTAGGCTGTGCCAATGAAGATCCCGAAGATCTCGTGACTCACGGACAGCCTTTCTAAGGCCGTCGGGCAACCGTTCCGGAACCGAAAGTAGAACATTCTTCCCAATCCGTATTTCGGAACAGATTCGAGCCACGAGTCCTTGAGGGCCCGGGAGACTCCACCAATCGACCGTCATCTTGCGCCATTGAGAATCTGGGCTATGGCTGGGTCAATTTGCCAGGCACCGCCTCCGGCGGGTCTGACAAGTCCCAAAAGGTCAGCCCATTGGATGGACTTAAGGACTACCGAGCGCGGCAACTCCAGAAGAGCGGCAAGATCCTCCACGCCAGCTGGGAGATCGAGCGCGGCGAACTGCTTCAAGACCGCGCCAGCTTCGACATCGTTTAGGCCGAACAAGGTCGTGCTGGACATGAATGACATTTCGCCCACTCTCGCCAACGCTTCAGTCGGCACTTGCGATCCACCACCAGACTGCTTCAGGACGGTATGCACCTGATACAAAAGGGAACTCCAGTAACCAGTGCGTGTCTCGATCCGCTTCCTGAATTCCGGAGCGGTTCGAAAACCACAGTCATCCAGCCACTGGCGAACCATAGCATCCTGCCATGGCTCAAGAGTCATCACTGTCACACCACGGCTCGACAAACGCTCTGATACCGGAATCCCGTCAGCCCAGCGCCACGCGGTGGATGGATCCCCCACAAACAACACCCGAACAAAGCTGCTTTTTGATCTCAGATTGTCAGTCTTCCGGATGGCCTCGTCCAGCCACGTGTCCGTCCAGGGGCATGCGGGCGGAACGAATACGAGGGTCTGCGCCTCTGAACCGCGCTCCTGAAGCGCCTGTAGGCGTTCGGTAAAGCCAGGCAAATCCGTAACATCGCCACAGTTGACAATCGCCTCCTTCCCGAATGAGATCTCGAGGAACTCGGCAACGTCATTCAGACCTGCTGCCTCGACACCAAACAGGGCGAGCACACCATGATCTCGAGCTCTTAGCTTGGACTCTTGAAGAGCGGTAAGTGGGCTCCGGCGGCACTGCTCGCGGGGATGTGAAGCTCTGAAAGCCGCCGCATCGTACTGTGGCACCCGCTCCCGTTTACGCCACAGAGCCGCCTCAATCTCTTCCGCCGATCCCATCAGATTCAGTACGTTCGGGCTCCGAAGTGTATAGTGGCCTGGAGGGTTTAGCCGAAGAACGCCCAGGCCAACCATTTCATCCAGGAGATTTTGAAATGACTGCTCAGAAACCCGGTCCTGGAAGCCGTCAGGCCAACATCCCAGAGCATCCTGACGAATCTGCGACACCGGAAAACCTCGAACCATTCCCTGGTCCCGGTCAAGCAAGTACGTGTAGGCAATGACATACGCCAACACCTCGTACCGCTGATCGAGTTGCAAAGTCCACAGCAGTCGATCGCGAATCGCGGTTTGTAACTCCCGACTATCGTAGGCCTCGTCGAGGTGCTTGGACGTCAGCACATAAGGCGGACTGGAGTTGGCCTGAAATGCTGCAGCGTGCCGCGCCGTCACATGTTGAAGAAGGTGACTGCAGTACAACTGAATCAGACTCGGGTAGTAGTTGGCTTGCGCCACAAGTCGCATCACCAAATCCGAAGATTCAAACCTGTAGCCAAGTGCAGCCAACGGGCGTTCGACAAGCCGACACGCTTCTCGCCGTTCCAGACCATTCAGCAATGGGCCGATGCACAGTGCCTCCCCAAAATGAGCCAGTGGATGGTTTTCAAGTTGGGTCGTTCTCTGGACGTTGTGCAACCCGGCGAACACCACCTTGAACCTTCGGTCGGTGTCGTCCATCAAGCCCTTCAGCCGAGATGCTCTCGCAAATTCACCTAAACCACCTGGGGTTGTATCGCCTCGCCCGCCTCCGTCGATCTCCAGAAAACGATCAGCCTCATCCAGGAGCAGAAGAATGCGACCGTCCGTATTTGCGTTCAACCATGCGCGTGTATGTTCAATGATCTTGTCCGATGAAGTGTGGACCTGAACAGCCGCCGGCAGAATGCCAATGCGCTTGAACTCACCCGCCAAAATCACCCACAGATCGTCGACGGGACGGTCATAGCCGATTCCTTTCGCCTTCAAATCAAGCCAGATCGCGATGCGGTTATTTCCGAGGTCATGAACTTGCCGCTCGACGTCTCGAAGAAGTACGGTCTTACCCAATTGCCTACCGCCGTAAATGAAGCAAGAGCCACGGGGATCACTGATGGAGCGGCGTTCATAATCACGGCCATAAAACATCTCCGGAGCAAGGAGTCCGGCAGTAGTCGTGTAAGGCTCATAAAACGTGAAGGGAAGCGCGCAGTTGAAGAAAACAGGCATGCGTGATCCGCGTTCGCCGCAGAGGTAGACGAGTAACGTTTCGTCGAGCACAACGAATGTATTCTTGCCGCGGATGCTTAATCGGGCTAATTCTCGACGCTTCGCCTCCGACATCCGTCCAAAATAGAACACGAGCGATGCCGCGCCGTGCGCGGAATTGCCGACAGCACTGATCAGATCTTCTTCTGAAGGGCGGTCCCAAATACAATGAATCCGATACGTACCTCTCGCTTGCGATCCGAAGTGGGGGACCGGGCATCTATCGCGATCTGAGACGGGGTCGGTCTTAACATCAATCCACTCGCGCCGTCCAGACCGAGTAATCTTCGCAGACAGAGTGTTGAATCCCAGAAAATCAAGCAAGGCCTTGGCGGCCTTCTCGTTGATCTTGTGATCGCGCTTAAGTTCGTGCCACAATTCCAGCGCCTCCGCGGCGGCCTGGGCCTGACTGCCGGGAACCCGTGACATGTCAATATCAGCGAAGTTTTTGCCTGACCGAATCCGAACAATCAGCGTTTGCGGTTTCTTGTCCTCTACCAGCAACTGTTCGATCTTTTGCAGAGTTTTGGGAAAGAAATCACGGAAGGCATCCCGATCCTCGTCAACGTCTTTCGGGAGCGATTCGCCGTTGCGAATCATCTCAACATAGTCGTTCGCGGTGATTACATCACCCGCGTTCAGCAAGGCAACGATACGGGAACGATCAGGGTGATCGGGGGCTATCTGAAGAAGGCCCTTTTGTACCGCCTCAACCTCCTGCTCTCGTCGCTCGCCAATTATGGTACTGATGCTGGCGATCCTGTCGCGCTGGGGACGAAATCGAATCTCCTCGACCGCCTGATCGCGAATGCTCTCGGTGACAGCCGTGGAATCTGCGCGCTCGGCTTCATTTATGTAGGAGAATGCCGCCGCTTTATCAATCTCTCGGAGTGCTTTGGCGGCGTATCGCTTTAAGGTGGCGCGCGCGTTGGCTAAGGCTTCGGCGCGGTGCTGCGGGAAGGAGGAGGCATCAGGATCTGACTTGAAAACGGCGTACTCGATCAGGCGGGATGTCGCCAGGTGATCTTCGTCCTGACACAGGCGCGCCATCGTCGACTTGCTGTCGGGTTTCGGTTCAAGAATGTAACTGCGGATCGCGTCGAAACAGAATTGCGCATCAGTTTGTTCAATCTCCCAGTTTTCGTTCAAGGAGATGCCTGGAACAAACAGCAGTTCACCTCGAAGCAAGAGATGGGGGTTAGGTTCAGACGTCGAGAATAGGCGGTCGACATCAAACAAGGACTGAACGTCTGTCAGCGCCGCAGCGCAAGTAGCTGCAGCGTACCCCATCGGGGAAGCGCCGTAGCGACGTTCCAGTTTGCGCAAGCGCTCGACCGAATTCGGGCAGCACCGGGCGACATCCGTTCGTATACGTTCAGCAATGCCGAGCTTAAAGCCCTTCGCCTTTCCGACCTTTTGGTCGTGAAGTGCAACCCACTCTCGAGCTATCGCGGAGGCATCTTCCAGGTGCGCCTGAAGTTGAGCCAGCGCTCCTGCCGTGATGGGATTGCCCAGCCGACGGCCAAGTATCTTTCTGTCCGTATCGTCCACCAGCTTCTTCGCCTCTCGCACGTCAGATAGCCGGACAATGCAAGTGCGGACAGCTTCCAGCTTCGATTGGTCGTCTTGCCGAACAGGCTGCAGGAGCGTTTGGATTGGCTGGCCACGCTCCAACCATTTCCAAAGAACCCGGCTTGCCGGGGCGTACGAGATTTTTGCCTGCGCGGCCTTTTCGAGCCAGTCAGACGCCCGCGTTTGAACTGCGACGACATTCTCCGACCAGGCAGCTTCGCTCTTAACCTCGCGCAGGATGGCTGGTTCGAGCGGCTGAAGTCTATCGCCGAAGTCAGCTACCGCCGTACAGAGCTCATACAGTTCGGGGGGGACGTGTTTCAGCGCGGCATGGAGAAGAAGTGACGCTCCAGTTCGAGGGGCTATCAAAGCGGGCCGCACGGAAGCCGCCACCAGTAACAAGCCCACCGCAGTGGCCTGATCGGCAGGTATGCCGTCCAACAACTGGGCATCGTCAAAATTGGCGAACGCAGCTTCTATTTGCCGAGCGATGTCACTTGTTTCTGAGGCGACAAACCTGCTCAAACCGACGACTTCCGCAAGCCAACCCGGCAAAGTACGGCGGACCAGCGGCTGCGACTGGGCCAACGCATCTGCGAGTGCGCCCGCCAGTCCATTCCTGCTCTCGCTGACTAATCGCCATAGGTGAGATTCCATTGTGATGAAACTCGCGCCCGTCGTGGAGACGCCACCAGTTTCTGAGACTGGGCCGGGCGATATCGGGCTCTCCTGAGGAGCGATCTCGTCCGGGGATTGAGTCACAGAAGTCGGAGCTGGGGCCGAATCCAGGTGGGGAACGTTAGCAAGGGCGGCATCGAGCAGAACTGGTTCTATGCTCTGCGATTCTTCTTGCTGGGTATCGGACGGCAGGCAGACATCGTTCGGCGTTTCGTTCGGCTCGAGAGACTGTTTGGCGGTTGTCTCTGTGACCACCGGGCCAGCGTCTCGATCTGCTTCGGCAGGAAGACCGTCTTCATCAACTGCCGCAAGATCCGTAGGGAGGTCCGTTACTATTGGCGGCGAAGTTGCATCCGGCGACTCTTTCACTTCCGTTGCTGTTGCGGTCTCATTGGCCAGCTCTTGGTTCCGGAGTGCCGACAAGCGGGCATAGGTATCTTGGACGTAATTGCCCGCCACCTTTCGCTGCTCCAAAAGCTCAATCTGTTCCCGGTAACTATGTGCAGCCGACAAGGGCGGATGGAACACCTGCAATTGCAGGATCATAGCCCTCATATCGACGACGACTTGTTCAAGAACAGAGGGGGCAAAGTCCGAGGGGACCCACGATTCGCAGTCCGCGAATCCGAACACCGTCAGCATCATGCCCGCGTTTGCATGCAGATCGGTGAATGCAGGCCCTGCCGCCACCAAGGCCCGCTTGGTCGCATAAATGCCTTCAGCCGCCTCCGTGAAGGCTTCATATGCATCCCAGATAGGGTCGGTTTCCGGCATGGCTCGAAGGGCACCAAGCCAGCCCTCGAAGTCAATCTCGACAGGCGCCGACTCGCCATCTTGCGCTGATTCTTTTGAATCAATTGGTGCCCGCCCCGTGAGGCAGCAGGCCATAAGTTCGACAGCATCCGATGGTTCAGGCTCGTTATCGCTACAGATTTTGCCAGTGGTCTCCCGAAACGACTCTGCTGGCCAGTCTTTCCTGAAACCGCCGCCCGACGTGGTAACCGGATTAACTTCGTGACCGCTTGCGAGTAGCGATTGTTCCACCTTGGCACGAAGCTCTTCCTTCGATTCCATCCAAAGTCGAAGCACAATCGGCGCGACGCGTCTTAAAACTTCATTGTGGTGGAAGCACACAGCGGCAAGACCATCTGCAAGTTTGTCCGCGGGGGCTTTTCCGGGACGGAACCCGGACACCTCGATTCGGTTCACCTGTTCGTCGAGGACGTCGCGATCCGCTCTCGGGGCCGTCCTTCGCCGTATTAGTGCCGCTTCGAAGCACGAGAGAACGACTTTCTTCTCTGCCCTATACAGTGGCCGCCACGACGATTCTAGATCAGGAAGTTTCGGCACGGTAAGGTAGCCTCCAAGGGCTCAGATTCTTCTTCTCAACGTCTATATGAAACGATGCTTCAGTTCCGGTGGCTTTTCACACCATGCGCTAGAATGCACTGCTGGCCTCTGTTGGCTGACTGCTTCGGCCACGCCACGCAGAAGGCGCGTGTTTTCAGTATTATACTGCGAGAGAGGTGCTATTGCGGGGCGATGAAGATCCTGATCACGTTTACCGGCTTCAACGACCCATATTCGAAATCACTTGTACAGGGTGACGAACAGCCGGGGCCAATATTGTCTCTACTGGCCGCAAAGAAATTCGACTGCGTAATCCTCCTTGCCACTCCATCGACAGCGACGCTCACCGAGGCGACAGCCAAAGTTGTGAAAGGTGTGAATGTCTCGGTTCGGAGCCTTCACCTCCCGGATCCGACCGACTACCTCGCGATCCTCAGAGAGCTTCGCCGGGAGTACGGAGTGATTCGGAGCGAAAATCTTGACGCCGAGCTGTTCGTCTCCACGGCTTCAGGTACGCCCCAAATGCATGCCTGCTGGTTTCTTCTCACTGCGAGCGGCGAAATCCCGGCAACCCTCCTACACATTAGGCCACCCCGTTTCGTGACGAAGGACCTCCCGGCTGTTTCTGAGATCATCCCGTCCAGTGGCGATTTTCCGAGAGTCCTGCCGAATCGGCTCCTATCGGAGGAAATAGACCCCCTCGCCGAGCTCGACTCTGCGCTCGAGAGTGTGGGACTGATCGTTGAGCACGCCGCGATGCGGAAGCTGGCGGAGAGGGCAGCGCATGTAGCGCCGGTGGCCGTCACTGTGCTAATCCTCGGCGAGACCGGAACTGGCAAGGAAATGTTTGCCAAGCTCATACATACCCTAACCAAGCGTCGTGGCAGATTTGTCGCCGTAAACTGTGGCGCAATTCCGAGCGAGCTGGTGGAGAGTACTCTGTTCGGCCATGTAAAAGGGGCTTTCACCGGCGCCGTCAGCGATCACGCCGGGGTGTTCGAACAGGCCCACGAAGGAACCCTGCTGTTGGATGAGATCGGCGATTTACCGTTGAGTGCACAGGTCAAACTCTTGCGGGTATTGCAGGACTCCATCGTCGAACGGGTAGGATCCATCGGCGGCCGCAAATTCGATGTACGGGTCATTGCCGCAACCCACCACAACCTGCTTGAAGAAGTGAAGGCTAAGAAATTTCGCGAGGACCTCTACTACCGGCTGTGTCCCATCACGCTCCAGATTCCGCCGCTACGCGAGCGTCGGTCCGAGATAACGCGCATCGCTATATACCTATTGGAAAGACTGAACCACAGCTACCGACGGCAGCGCCGTTTTGCCCCGAACGCTTTGCGCCGCCTCACAAATTATCCCTGGCCCGGAAACGTGAGGCAGATGGAGGGGGTTATCTCACGAGCGGTGATTCTCTGTGAAACCGAACTGATCGGCGTCGACGATTTGGACCTGGCAGAAACCGATTCGTCCTCACAGCTTCCGCAGCCCTTCGAGGGCTTTCAGCTGGACAAATTTCTTGCCGATGCGCGAGAAACCCTCATCGACCGCGCACTCGCAATGTCGGGCAACAATCAAAGCCAGGCTGGTCGCTACCTGGGAATGACCGGCGCCGGTGTCAGCAAATCTTTGAAGAGCCGCTCCAACCGAGGATGAAGTCACTTCAACCTGAGTTGAAGCGATAGCAGTCACGCGACTCGCAAGTATAATCTTTCGGATGATTTACCATTGGCTGGCACTTTGCAATACCTCCAGGCGTTGCAGGTAGAATAGGCCTTCGAGATGGATTCGCAGAATTTCGAGTTTCTCCGCCCGCAGTACGCCGAGCTCGCCGATCTGAGGCTTTTGTGGAGTTGTACGCGTCGTCCGATCCATCCAGTGCCGGCGTCAAACTTCGCGCGTTTGCGGAGTTGCTCACCGGCGCGATCTACGAGAAATTCCACTTTCACCATTCTCGATTCCGGAACGCATCACGACCGGAACGCCCACATCTACCTCGCCACCTATCCGGCTCTCGACGGCTTCTTTGCCAACTTCGATCCCGGTTTCTTCGACGTCATCATCGCCGACGAATCGCACCGCAGCGTTTACAACTATTACCCGGCCCTGTTTCGGTATTTCGACTGCCTCCAGATCGGTCTCACGGCCACGCCGGTCCAGTTCATTTCCCGCAACAGCTATCAGCTCGTTGACTGCGGCAATCAGGACCCGACATTCAACTACGCCCTCGACGACGCTGTGGCGCAGCATTATTTGGTTGCCGGAGCTGAGCGCACAGCGTAGATATGTTTCCGCGCAAAGGTCCGTACGTGCCGTCCAACTTAAGCTTGAATACTTTCAGAAAGACCATGGAATCATGATCGATCACCGCTCGCGCATTTGCCGGCGAACTCTAGCCTGTTCATCGTCGACGGCGGTCGCTCGGCCCGCTCTTATCAACCTTGGTTGGAGTACGGCAACTAGAGTTGAAGATTTAGGCTCTCGACGGGATTAATTTCTCAATGGAACCAATAGTTTAGTCTTTGGCGCGGTCCGTGCATTTAGACGGGTGCATGTTCAAGTTCATCCATACCGCAGACATTCACCTTGACAGCCCATTGCGGGGGCTGATGCGTTTCGACGGCGCGCCGGTCGCCCGAATCCAGTCCGCTACCCGCGAGGCACTCAGCAACCTGGTGCAACTCGCCATTGATGAAAGCGTCGCCTTCGTCCTCATCGCGGGCGACCTTTGGGATTGCGATTGGCCCGACTCCGCACCTGGCTTGTTCTTCATCCAGCAGGCCGCCCGCCTCCGCAAAGCCGAGATCTCAATCTACATTGTGAAGGGCAATCATGACGCGGAAAGCAAGCTGACCAGCTCTATCCGGCACTGGCCGGAGAACGTCACGTTCTTCAACCACAAGAAGCCGCACACGATCACCTTGGAGAAATGGAACGTGGCGATTCACGGCCAGAGCTACGCACAACAGCAGGTCACGGATGATCTCTCAGCCGGTTATCCGAAGCCGGTTCGCGGGGCCTTCAATATTGGACTCCTGCATACCTGTCTTGAAGGCGGCGGCACGGACTACGCTCCGGCCAGCATCGAAAAGCTGGTCCATCGTGGCTACGAGTTTTGGGCTCTCGGCCACAGTCATCAACGGCAGGACCTGAGCAGGGACGGAGTTCACATCGAGTTCCCTGGCAATCTGCAGGGCCGGTCGATGCGCGAGACGGGACCCAAAGGCTGCTCGCTGGTGACGGTGGGCGACGATCATTCGGTCACCTCGGAATTTGAGTCGCTGGATGCCGTTCGGTGGGAACAAATCAGTGTCGAGAGCGACGATACCGGTCTGGAAGGGGCAGTTCGGAAGGCGCTGCAACAGGCTGTAGCTGACGCTGATGGCCGGCTGCTCGCCGTTCGTCTTGAAGTCGTCGGTTCGGTTATCGGCGGCCAGCGCCTCCGGGACCGCATGGATGCCGTGGCGGTTGAGGTCGGGGACGTATGGCTGGAAAAGGTTCTCGTCAAACCCTCTGCGAATAAGGTGGGTTCTTCGGGCAAGGTCGTGGTCCCCGTGCCCCTCGCGGCGGAACTCTGCGAACTGATCGCATCCCTTCAGGCGGATGACGGAGCGGTATCGCAATGGATGGCTGAGTTCGCGGAACTGCGGGGCCGTTTTGTGGGCGACTTGGGTGCCTGGGATTCGGTGAAGGTTTTGAGCGAGCAGCAGGCGTTTCGGGCGCTGGTGGAAAAAGTGGGAGGACAGCTTTAATGAAACTGGTTCAGTTGAACTTGCGGGCGTACGGCCCCTTTACGAACAAGACCATCGATTTCGGAGATGCTGCTGGCAGCACAACTGAGAACTCGGGCCTGCACCTCCTGCTGGGTGCCAACGAGGCGGGCAAGAGCACCGTATTGAGAGGACTCCGGGCAGTTCTTTTTGGAATGAGCGATATGCGCGACGCCCATCTGCACCCCAAAGATATGTTGCGCGTTGCCCTGAAGATCCGGACCACGGAGGGCGAACTCCTGCACGTGGAACGGCGAAGGGGCAAAGGCGCGAAGAGCTTACTGTTTGTCGAAACGGAAAAGACTGTGCCCATGGAGGATTGGGCCCGCATCCTACCTGTCGACAATGCCGATCTATTCGAGCAGATGTTCGGATTGAATTACGAACGGCTCCTCGCAGGCGGGCGGCAACTCGCGGAGTTCAAGAGCGACATCGGACAGGCCCTTCTGGCCGCCGCCGGCGACATCGGTGAAACAGTAGCACGGATGCGCGAGATGCAGGAACGCGCCGACGCGATCTACAGCCCGCGGGCGACGTCCTCGAAGCTGCGGCAAGCGCTCTCCGCCTACCAGACAGCGGATAAGGCGTTTCGGGATGAACGGTACACTTCCCGCGAATATAAGGCAGCGGTTTCCCGGCGGGACGAAATCGAGGAGGAGTTGACCCGGATTACAGGCGAACGTGCGCGATCCACGACTGAGCAGCACCGGCTCACGCGATTGCAAACTGCCGCACCTCATGTCCAGCGGCTTCTCGAAGACGAAAAAGCGCTGCAAGCGCACGGCAGTGCCGTTGCGCTTCCGGACGATTTTGAGACGCGATTCAACGCTACCGTAGCTAATCTGCGCAGCGCAGAAGGGCGTAGGGATGATTCGATTGCTGAGCTGGAGAGGCTGAACCGGGAACTGGCGAATGTGCAGCGCGATCCTGCACTTGCCGGTCTCGTCGCCGAGATCGATCAACTGAAGGATCTCTCTGGCAAGATCCTCGGCGCTCGGGTGGACCGGCCCAAACGCGAAGCCGAGTGGAAAACGCTATCATCGACACGTGACGGTCTCTGCACTGATCTGGGTGTGGCGGTTGACGCGGTACAGCGTTTGCGCATAGAGCAGCGGAAGCGGATCGAATTGTTGTCTGGCAAGCATTTGGTGTTGGATGCAAAACTGGCGGAGTTGCCGGGTCGCATTTCGGGACTGGAGTCCAGTCTCTCTAATGCAGAACTCGCTCTCTCTGAGGTGCCCACGCCATCGGACACCGGCGAACTGGCGGAACGCCTCGCACAGGTCCGCACGAAGAAGCAGCCGGAAGCTGAAGTGAAGCGGCTGCGCCTCGAAAAAGACCAGTTCGCCGAGCGCCTGAACCGGGATCTCGCCGCCTTGCCGTTCTGGAGCGGCACGCCAGTACAGCTTGAAACGATCCGCACGCCGCTCACCGCTTCGGTCAATGAATTTGCCGAGCGCTTTGTGAAACATGAAGCGCTGGGGCAGCAGTTGATCGAAGAACGGCGAAGGGTCCTCGCCCAAGCGGAAGGCCATTCGGATTCCCTGCGGCGACTGGAACGCCAGAAGACCATACCGACCGAAACGGAATTGGCGGCGGCCCGTGCGCGGCGGGAAAACGGCTGGACGGCGGTCAAGGACTGCTGGCTCCGTGGCGTTGAAGGGGGACCGGCTGAGACCACATTTCTCGGGCAGTTAGCGGATTCGCTGCCGGAGGCCTACGAGTCCGCAGTCACGAACGCTGATACCGTCGCGGATAATCTGCGCCTTGAAGCCGAACGGGTTGAACAGAAGCGCACAGCACTGGAAGCTCTCGACGGAGCGAAGAAGCGTCTGCGCGAGTGCGAGCGCGACATCGGGGAACATCGCGCCGAACTGGTTCGCTTGGAGACTCAATGGACCTCGTTGTGGGCTGACGCAGGAATTGCGCCGCGTTCGCCGCGAGAAATGCAGGCCTGGCTGGAATCTCGCGCCAACCTTGTCGGCCAGTGGCGCGACCTCGGCCGCCTAACCGGTCAGGTGAATGAAGCCGAGACGGAAGTGAAGGTCTGGCGGGAGTCCCTCTGTACGCTGCTCGGCGTCGTCGGTGAATCCTCGCTGGCGGATCTGGTTCAGCGGGCCGAGGTGCGGGTTCGGGAGTCTGCTGAGATCCGGCGGAAACGCACCGACGGCGAGCTCGCGGTCCGGCAACTGCGGTCGAATCTGGACGCAGCGCAGCGGGAACAGCGCAAGAATGAGACCGAGCTCGGAGAATGGCGCACTCTATGGGGGAACGCGATAGCAGGTTTGCCTGTCAGCGAGTTCGCTGATCCAGTGGCCGTGCACGAAGTCGTCAAGATGATCGACGAGGTGTTCGCAGCCTCCGAGGAGATGGACCGACTGCAATACCGCATTGACGCCATGCGGTCTGATGAGGCGAACTTCATAGAGGCGGTGCGCAGTCTTTCGATTCGGGCTGGACGCAACGAACTGGTGGACAGCGACGCTTTGCTCGCGATCGGCAGGCTTCAGGAAATGGCCCGTTTCGCCCAAACGAATGAGACGCGGGCAACCGGCGTCATCGGGTGCCAAGGCCGCGAACAGCAGAAAGTGTCGGATGCCGAAAATGCGCTTGTCCGATATGCAAAGGCTCTCAACGAACTGAGGAGCGAAGCTCAGACAGAGACTGCGAGCCTGATACCGGATGCGATCCGTGCGAATCAGAAACGGCTCGAGCTTGTGGGTCGAATTGACGGTCACAGGGCCGCTCTCACCGGCTCCTGCGGAAACCTCCCGCTCAATGATTTCGTTGCTCAGGTGATCGCCGCCGACCTGGACCTGTTGCCTTTGGCACTCGAACGCGTCCGCGAAGAAATCGGGGCGCTGGAGGACAAGAAGGCCACATTTACGAGCGAGAGGGATGCCATCGATAAGGAGTTCCAGGTACGCGAGGCAGCGGTTGCGCTGAGAACCGCATCCTGCGAGAAAGAATCCGCAGCTGCTCGGATCGAAGCTCTGACGGCGGAGTACATTGAGCAGCAGCTGGGATCGACGCTGCTTGCCAAAGCGATGGCGCTCTACCGCGAAAAGCATCAAGACCCGCTGTTGAAACGCGCTGGCGAGTATTTCGCGAAACTAACGTGCGGTGCGTTCGTTGGACTGGCCATTGATGAGGACGAGAACCAGCGAGTTCTGAAAGGGATCCGGGTTCAGGGTGGTGCCCACTTGGACCTGGAGGCTATGAGCGATGGCACGCGGGATCAGTTGTTCCTCGCGCTGCGCCTTGCCTACATCGAAAACTACTGCGAGAACACGGCAGTCTGCCCGGTCATTTTGGATGACGTGCTGATGGCCTTCGACGACGAACGCACT
This sequence comes from uncultured Solibacteraceae bacterium, assembly GCA_964430625.1. Classification (GTDB taxonomy): domain Bacteria; phylum Acidobacteriota; class Terriglobia; order Bryobacterales; family Bryobacteraceae. Next base: position 30,683 of record CAYSFR010000022.1, on the reverse strand, counting down.
GCTGCGACTCTTAGCGCCCTGCAGGAACTCTCCCGCAAGACACAGGTCTTGGTATTCACGCACCACGAACACCACGTGGCGCTGGCGAACGCCGCCCTTGGGGCCGGAGGATATCGGCTGCACGAACTCGCGACGCCCTCATTGGCGGCGGCGTGATCTCAGCTCCGGTCCCATGAGGAATTTTGATATTGATTCTCTTGGCCTACGCGTTGGACGGATTCCGTCAACACGCGCCGCCTGTCAACTGGAGAAACGGGAGAGTTCGTAAGCAAGAGCGTGGGGTCGGCCTCAACCTTGGGGGTAAAATCTGCATTCCCGCGAAGTCTCCTTTCCAACGAGAGAGACGGCACAACTCGCAAGAACCTGCGGAATGTTGGAAATACAGGCGAGGCAGACGCCCGGTGCGCCTGTCAACAAAACCGGCGTAGGCTATTAATGGCCAGGCAGGACAGGTTGGCAAAAAAGGGCCGCTAAGCGATTGGCGGCTCCTGGTGCATCTCAGTCGAGCTTGTCCACACTCTTGGGACCCTACGCAAATGCCATGGAATTTGGCGTTTCTGAACCGCCACGGCCCTGCGATGCCAGAATCGCGCCGGGATGGGCCACGGGCTCGCGCGGCGTGCTTCGCTTGGTGGGTGCGCAAATGAACGATGTCCAATTCCAAGATTCTGATCTTCCTTCGAAACATCCAGGAAATTTGAATGTTTGCCAGTATCGCGATCAGGCGAATGGCCTGAGCATCGGGTCTTCCCCATGCAATCAAGCGCTTATGGGAGGGCTCCGTTTCCTTAGCGGCCCTTTTTTGCCAACCTGTCCTGCCTGGCCGAACTCGCTAGGGCAGTAAGAGCAGACATGAGTCGATGAAGTCGGGAGACATCCTGCATAGCTGTGCTCATCGTACCGCCTCCCCAACGCAGCGAGGTTCTCATTTTCGCCATCGGCATTCTGAATGAAGCAGACCGGCGCCCGGCGAAACGGGCCGAACGGGCCATGGATATGCTCGCCAGACAGTCCGGCGCTATCGCTCATTTTCCAAAGGATGTCGAGGATTTGGGAGAGGTCGCGCTCCAGATTGCCAAGGAAATCCGGAGTCAGTACTTTATCGCCTACGCTCCTACCAAGACGGATGATGGATCATTCCGGCAGGTGAAGGTAACGGTCAAGGCGCCGGGGAACCCTACAGTCCGTCCGCGGCCTTGTATTCAAGGTGATTTGTGTTCGCCATGTCAGTTCAATCCGCCAGTAGACGCTTGACCAAACCCTCACCGAGCCCCAGATCCTTGATCGTCAGTTCCTCAACTCGCCATGGGGGGGTACCACTTCGTAACCGCTCCCGGATGTACCTATCCCGCCGCAGATTCTGGCCTGTATGGAATGAAGCTCCATCAACGTAAATTGCCAGCCGTCTGGCCACCATCGCGAAATCGGCGGTGGAGATTGGCGCTCCGTTTGGCGAAGGCGAAACGGGGACTTGCTTGTCCGGGAAGAAGCCGTGCCTTTGAAAGAGGCGAAGGAACTTTAACTCCAAGGGGGACCCAACACCTGCGGAATAAGCTTCAAGCCAGGGTCTCGGATCGTTGAAATCACCGGTCTCCGGGGGACGTTTTACCGGCGCGGACGCTGCTAGATCTTCCAAATGCGGCAGCACGGCGGGCCAGCGGAGAAATTCGTGGTGCCGCTGATTTCGGTAAGACTTCAGACAGCGATAGCATGCGGTCTCACAGTTCGGATGATCCAGATGATCCAATGTTGTCCGCGCGACCTGATCGAATTCTTCCGCGATCCGCTGCAGATACCCTGTTCCGCCGAGACTGGGATCGACGAAAGCGAGGGACATCTGGCGGTGTCCGCCGTGATTCCATGGGCCTTCTAGCTCAAACTCCAGTTCTGCGGCGTCGAGCACGTAAAGCCTTTGCATTCCGATCCCAAGCGAATAACCGAGCGAGTAGCCCCACGTCTTTGCTGCGGCTCCGTCCATTTCGTCTGGCACTAGAACCAGTAGACGAAGAACTTCCGCCGATGTGAACGTAACTAGAGCCTGGGCCACGGGAGGGGACCCGGCGCGCGGGCAGCTCTCCCGATGGCCGTAAATATTAGGTCCCGAGGCCGGACCCCTGGGTTGACGTCGGCCGCCCTTGGCCTCCTTGGGTTGCGGGGGGACATCTAGAATGTTGCCGCACGCGGCGCAAAGTAGAAACCCCTTGGCGTCTCCGTGCAAAACCGGTAAGCCGCCCTGGAGTTCTGTGGGCGTCGGCTTTAGGCCTTCGTTGAGCCAATAGACCTGCTCGCCGGTGCTGCGGCGTAGGGCCCACCCAGGCCCGACATCCCACCGGCTCGCCACTTCGCCATCCCACTGGGGATAGACTTCCACGAGATTCTTGGCCGCATACCGCTCCTCTTCATCGAGGACCGGGTTTTCGTCCCGACGCGCCAGGAATCCCGCGTAGCCCGCGGCTGGCAGGCCTCTCGCCGGCGAAGAGTGTCCACATCGAGGACACTTCGGCGCGTCGGCATAGTATCGCAGTTCGCATTGCAGGCAGGATCGATACCGCCAGGTCGGCTCGTCGCTCCTGGGGTTCCAGGGGGATGAAAGATCCAATCCCACAACACGCCAGCGCTTCGTTCGTGCGTAAACTTGGGCATCCGGCATGAATTGCGTCAGGCCAAACCGACGGGCAACGGTGACCGGATCCTCTTCGTTTTCATCTCCAAGAAGTCGCACGGAAGCCGGCTCGGTCGGAAACTCGTAGCCGGGAAGTATGCCAAACTCGGCAAATCGCCGCAGCGGATATCCAGCAGACCGGTCGTCTGCGTCCGTTCCTCGGTCTTTGTCTGTCGGAATACCGAGGAGCCTCGCCACCAGTTCAGCGGCACGCGTTCCCGCCCTCTGCCCACGGAGTTCCGAATAGTAGGATTCCAGCGCCTGGCGGAGTTCAAGGACCTGGCGAGCTGTTCGATTGAACACATCCTCAATTCGTGCGGGCAGTCCCTCCAGGTGATTGTGCAATACCGCTTCATCGAACTGCGACGCCATAAAGACATCTGTCCCGAAGGCATGCCGAGCGATAACGATTGCTTCGTCGAACTTGGCACGCACCGCTTCTTTCAACTCGTCGATGGCATCCTTTTTGAGTTCGCCCATCGGCGAAACATACGTGTCCATGCGACCTGCTAGGCCAGGGTCCGCCAGCCCAAACACGATTGCATTCAGATGCCGCAAGATTACATCCCGGTTGCCAAGCGCCAATGAGGGAGCAGGCACCTCGCCGGAAATCATTTCGGTGGGCTTGTCGAAGAAGTATTGGTCATGCGGAGTGCTGCGGCAGTAGCCGACAACCACGCCCACCCTCGACCGGCGCCCAGCGCGACCGCCACGCTGTGCGTAGTTGTCCGGTCTCGGCGGGATGTTTCGTAGGACAACTGCATCCAATCCCCCCACATCAATACCCATCTCCAGGGTCGGTGAACAGGCTAGGACATTGACCTTCGATTCGGTGGCAGAGGCTTTGAACTGCTCTTCCAATTGGACCCGCCGCTTGTTCGGGACCTGAGCTGTATGCTCACCTGCGACCAGCGGAATGATTTCCTTGGACCGAATCCGTTGCACGGTCCGATGTTGCTCGATCTCCTTCTCCGTCCATCGGGTTAGCGTTCCGTGGCAATCCGGGCACGGGAAGCCGTTTTCCGCCCCGGAGCACACAGAACCACATACGCTGCAGTGAAGTCGTTCACTTTCAGGCGTGATCCTCAAGAGAATCGCCTCATGGTTCACCTGGAGGAGCCTCGCTTTGTCGCGTGTGCCGTACAGCTCAACGTCCACAATGAATTGGCAGGGTTTGCGAAGGAAGCTGATTACGTCAACCAGATCTTCCGAGGTCGGATCGATTCCGCCAAAGGCCGTCAGCAGGCGCTTGAAAAGGCGTTCCAATGCCGGACCACGCCCACCAGCACCGGGCTTTCTCCAGATATTGTTCGAGGTCACACCATTAGCGATTTCGGCGGAATCGCGGAAAGCTAGCGGTTGCCCGGTATCCGACGCCGCATAACCCCGAGGTGCTTTCACGCGGCGTTCCCACTGCGCGGCGCGCATGTAGTCAGGACACGCTGGGAAAAGTGGATGGTAACGAAGCATCGGCCGGGACAGAGCGCCCCGTGTTCGCATATCGTCAAGGGCGCACCGGCATATGTGGGTAAGTTGCTGCGGGGTGATACCCAGTCGAGAGCTGAGCGCTCTCGCTTCGCGCTCCACGTAGTCGCTCAATTGGTCATAGTCGACACTGACCAAACCGAGGTTTACGAGCGTCGCACGGTAGCCAGCATTCACGGCAAGCTCGTCGAGCAAGGGTGCTTCCTCCCATGCCCGAATCTGTTCCAGTGTTTCGCTGTAAATCCGATCCTTCCGGTCTGTTGGTGCGTACGGGTTATCTTGTTCATCGACACCCGCACCTCCGAGACTCACAACAACCTTCTGGATTGAAAGAGACGGGTTTTGTTGGAGCAGTTCTACGACTCTCCGACGCATGCGGTCGTATCTGCTCGCAAATACAATAAAGCGAGCCTGATGTGCGGCATCCTGGCGGCTATCACTAAAGATCAGTAGGCGCTGCTTCTTCTCAGTTGCGCCTCGATTCGCATCAGCCAGTGACTCGACCAACCCCTCGGCAAGGACCTTCACGGCGGCGGAGGTGCCAAGGGCAACAGGTGTGATTACATTTCTGCTGCCGGCCGTGCCGCCGCAGCAAAGACAGCGGGATCGTGCCGGAGTCAGAGTTACTTTCACGGCATAGTCGTCGGGTTGCGTGGAAAAAGATAACGATGTCGGATCGAAGGAGCCAGTCAGAATGGCTCGCCCTTTCACTAAAGGAGCTTTCTTTTTCTTCTTGCTGCCCCGGTCCTCGGTACCGGAGTCCTCGGCGATCTCTTCGGCATCGAACACGCCTTCAAACCGCTGATGCTCATAGAGCATCCACTCGTCGCCATCTCCATTCAGCGCACTCGGGTGTAATGAGCCCTTCTCCGGATCGCCAACGAAGCGCAAGTAGTCGGCTCCGCAATTGCGGCACAAATACAGAGGAGCCGTGACCGCGCCACACTTACACTTCTCCTCGCCCATCGGATACAGCTTCCCGCAGGCCGGATTTACGCAGCGGTGGAATCGCCAGCCGCCTCGGATGAACCGGTGCGCGCGCAAGCGCAATCCTCCGGCCGTCCCGTCCGGGACCGCCGAACCAAACACCAATGCCGCCTCGACTTCCTTCTGCAGAGCACCAATCTCTGAATTCTTCCGGCTCTCAACCGAGTTTTGCAGAAGTTCGGCTATGCGGCTGGCGGACAACGGAGAGCGGATCAGCCATTGGTTCAAATCCCACAGTAAGCGACTCTTCTTTACGGCATCTCCAACCGCCAGGTCCTGGCCTGGTCCCATTGCCAGCCCGGAAAGCGCCTTCCGGAGGTACGCCTCGTCGCCGCGAAAGCTCTTGTGGTCTAGCAGGAGGGGCTCGTCCGGATACTGTGCTTCTGTCGGGATATGGATGGATTCAACTTCCTCCCCGAAAACACGGATCGCCCCTGGATCGCTGCCCGTCAATCTGCCGAAGAAGTCCTGAACAGCGGCGTCACGAATGCGAATAACTTCTTCTCGTGTGCGGCCTTCTTCCGAAACACTCTTGATGGTGGCCGACGTGCCGACGGGAATCATCACCGGAAATCGATGGGGGTGCTCGGCTTCTGTCACATCGGGCTTCCAATCCTGTCGCGCCTGAGCTAGATGGGTTTGGAGGCGGCGTACCAGCAGGGCGATGTTGCTGCCGAGGGTACCGCGATAGGTGTGGACTTCGTCGAGAACCAGGAAGCGGCAGCGATGGTTTGCAAAGATACCGTCGCGGTCCGCGGGACGAACCAGCAAGTACTCCAGCATCATGTAGTTCGTCAGGAGGATATGCGGAGGATTCCGGCGCATGTCCTCTCGGTCACCCTGCGACGTACCGCGATCATATTGCCGGATGTCGACGACTCCTGCAAAGCCCGAGTCTTGCAGGTAATCGTGAATACGCAGCGCCTGGTCGTTGGACAAGGCGTTCATTGGATAGACCAGGACCGCTGTGAGGCCCGCTTTCTTGAACCGCACGGCATCGTTGATTGCATTCTGAATGACCGGAAGCAAGAAGGCCTCTGACTTGCCAGAACCTGTACCCGTCGTTACCACCAACGGCGACGCGGCCGGCCCGAGCAAATGGGAAATCGCTTCCGCCTGGTGGAGATATGCGTACTCTGGCTCCATCGCACCATGTTTCCGGGCGCGAGCCTCCATTACGCGAGCCAGCTTGGGATCAATGGGCAAGTCCCGCCACTTCGATCCAGACTTGAAAGGCCGGTGCGCCTGGAAGAACGGTTCCTGGGCCAGAAATCTTGGCTGATCCAGTTCGCTTTCTAACGCCGCGCGGAGCTTGGGATCCTTGGCCCGGAACTCGGATTGCAGGTAGTCACGATACTCCCCGATCACACGATCGAGAACGAGGATGGGGTTTAGGTTGCTCATGGTTACTCCGCCACGCGCTCGCGATGAGCGCGCAAATTCTGTTTGGCCTCTTCGAGACGTTGATTGAATTCCGCTAGAGTCGCCTTGCCCGATCGTCTCGCCTGAATCATTGCCAACCTAATTTCTTCGGGCTTATTGTTCTTAACCCATGGATCATGTGATTTGTAAGCTGGGGGCTGGTGTTTAAGCAGGGTTTCAAACGCTTTCGTCGCATTGGGTGCCGAAAGTTCCAATCTCCTGCACGCAACGAGTCCGTAGTACTGAGCCAAGCCTTCCTTAAGGCCGTGGTCAGCGCCTAAGAAGTCCGCCGGTTCCCAGCTTGATCCGTCGATATCGCTCCCAAGCTGTGTGTATCCGTGCGCGAGTTCGTGCGAGAGCACGACCACGGTTAGATCCTCAACATCTACCGCCAGAATCTGCGCCAGCAGGCCAATGACTCCCCAGTACAGCTCGATCCATGGATCTCGACGAATGAGATTGCCCGACTTGTCACAGTGCGGCAAGGTGTAACGGTAGGTCCCTAAGACGTCCTCGTCCACCTCGAGAATCCACTTCGCCAGATCAAATTTTTGCGACTCTCTCAGTAGCCGTTCGGCGAGTTCAATTACTCCCCCAATATTCGATGCGCTCTCGCCAATAAGAGCCGCACCGAGAGGATCGCTACAGAGCATACTGGCTAGATGGTCGGTGTCCTTTGCTGAATCTCGCAATCGTTCCAGACTGTCGCGCCAAGGTGCGATGAACGCCGCGAGCCGGTTTTGATCTGAGATCTCCTTCCCTCGTAAGGAAGTAGGCAATCCAGGAACAAGCTGGACACGAACGGAAACTGCCTCCGTGACGCCTTGTTTCGACTCGTCAGTTGGGATCAGCGTCTGGAGCTGGGTCGCGCTAGTCGTGCGCCTAAAGCGGAGGCCCGTTTCCTGGCGAAGGATTTCCCTGAGATTCTGGTTCAGCCGGTCACGAGTCCGGCGGACTCGCTCCTCGGTGTCAGACGGGATCGATTGAAGAAGGTGCTCCAGCAGCATGTGTTAGCTCACTTGCTCCTGAAGAATGAATAGACTTGAGTTCAGATGTATCGCAGCCCAGGCTGCGATCTGATCAATTCGAGGTACCCAGAGGTCGCCATCGACATCGGCCTTCTGTCCAAGTCTCATCACCTCGTCCCGGGTCAGCAATCCACTTTGAAGAAACCAGTTTCCGATCCTGGCAAGATTTTCGCCCAGAGGTGTGTTGCCGCATTCAATCAATTGTATTGCGAGTATCTCCATTAGCGGAGGCTGGGTTAACTCAAGAGGTTCTGGTTTGTCGGAGTACATACCCGTTTTGGTGCCACTCGCGGAATCAAAGGAAAGGTGATGTGAGTTAGAATCGATCGGGATCGGCAGTTTAGAGGGCGGAACCAGCCGACTATTCTCCTCGATTTGCTTTAGGTGGAAGAACTGGTCGAGCTCGTCGAGCTGCCAGAAGGCTGGAGCTGCATAGAATACGCTGCCTGCATTTGTCTGCTCAAGTGTCAAGAGGTGCTTGTGCTGATCGGATTTATCACGCGGCCAGAAATGCATCCGAAAACATGGAATCGAAAACGAAAGATCCCTTACCTCCTTCGCCCGCCTCGTGAGCAACGGCTCGCTGAGCTTGAATTGAATGAAGAGACACTTTCCCGGAATGCTGACGTCATAGCCGACCTTCCCTTCCTCACGAAGCGATGGGAACCGTGGTGCATGGAGAAACTTTCCGGCCGGCCCGGTGATTAGCTCGTGCGTAAGGGCAAAGCCGTATGTAAACTCAGAAAACTGCGACTTTGTGTTGCTCATCGGCGACGGCTTCTCTTCCCCGTGGTACTGCCGGGGCTAGAAAGTGTGAAGGGCTCGCTGTTCCCGAACTGATGAGTAACCGGAAGCAGATGGATCGACGGTGAAGGTAACGCAAGATTGAGCGGCATATCCGAATAGGGATCGTTTTTTTGGCAAAAGTTGATCACCCCAAGAGTTTCGATTTCATCGAATCTTGCCAGACACATTTCGGGCGCAGCCGGATACGTCTTGTGATTGAACGTCGAAAGGGCGTATTCATACTGCCGCCGGGTCAATCCAAAAGCCTTTGCGACCGATGCGTCAATCGCGGATCGGAGATTCCAACGTGCTGCCTCGCTGCCGAGAACCGGCCAAGAAAACGGCGAGCCGGTCTCCCTCCACGCCAGGCCTAGTTGTTCCCTCCAAAGATGTGAATATCCAGAATGGTTACAGACTAGTCTGAGTGCTCCATGACTCCAAAACAGCTCGAATCCATTGGTGGGTGGGACACGGGCTTCAAAAAGTATGAATAGATTTACATTGGAGGCCGCCTTGATGCGCGTCGTCCAATCGACCAAGAAGCTGTTTGCTAAAGCCAGCAGCACTAGCGCCGAAGAAGAAGGCCTTCGATCGGGCCTCCGTTCCGCATTGGCGCTGTCACCGAGGACTGTGCCTATCAACATTGAGGCAATCAGGGTTCGCTCGTTTGTTGCGCTCGAGATCTTCCGGAACGCCAAGCGGTAGTACGAGGCGGGAGGAAGTAGACCTTCCTTCTTGGCAAGAAACTCAATGGGAAGAAGATAGCGAGTACGGTCTTCCCAATGATCGGTGAACTGGTGAAACGTTTTTCCCTCGTGTAAGGGAAGGTACCCTAGGTTAAGTAGGTCAACAGCAGATTCAGGGTCACGCGGATCGATTCCCTCGCCTATGACGCGTCCAGTGGGGACGAAGTGACCGGCATCATCAGACATGTTTAACTCCCGTCCAATTGCAGCCCCGAACCTTTTGACATATTCACCCAGCTTGTGCCCTTGCGCGAAGCATTGCTTTGCAAGATCAAACCCTTCGGCGGACCGAAGCTCTAATAGATTCAGATAGGCTCCACCTGTCTCTCGTACGAAGTCCAAGGTGTAGTGCTGCTGACCTTCTCGTTCGTCCCGGAACAGCCACTCGTCATCGTGCAGATAAAATGCGCACGGAAACTCCGTCGTCGGACCCGACTGAGCCGCTACGACTACGGCAAACTTAAAGCTCGAATGAATCTCAAATAACTTACGCCTGTTTTCGAATGAGAAGCACGCCTTCATCCCCATCTCTTGGAGGTAGAGGCGCCGCACGCCCGTTGCTCCTTCATTCGCATGGAAGGCAGAAGGAACCACAAATCCGATCAAGCCGGAAGTGCAGAGTAGACTCGCGCCCCGTTCCATGAAAGCGCGGTAGGCGTCTTGCTTTCCGATCGTGCGCTCGCCGTCAATCACCGCAACTTGATAGTGGTAGGTGCGATCCAGTATATGCTCCATTCCTCTGAATTCCTGAAGATACTGTTTGTAGGCAGCTGTTATTTCGGGGATCTTCTCTAGATCTTTTTGGATTTGGGTGCGCTCGCGCTTCGTAGGCGCGTTCAGAATGTCGAAGTTGTACGCCGCAAAAAACTCTTTGTCCGCTGGTAGCATCCGATCCCAGGGCGGGTTTCCGAGGACAACGTCAAATCCCCTTCGATCGGCGAGCGTGCCAGCAGGGAAGAAGACCTCGGGAAACACAAGCTCGTACGGTAACGAAGAAGGAGGAGTTGGGTCGTCAGCAAGGGAAACGGCTAGCGATCTCCGGACTATTTCAGCGTATTCAGAACCGGTTCCCTTGGATGATTCCAGTGCGCTCACCCATGCGTCGGCGACGGTGCGTATCGAAAGGAGAACTTTATCCAGGCGGCGTTTGGCGGCTCGCTTAGCCTCCATCTCAGAAAGCGAAGTTCCAACCGTCGACTCCAATTCGCGAATGTGACTCAGCGCTTCTCCGAGGGTCTTCGTGAGCCGATCACGCAAGCCATTAGCAAAGAGGCCGTCGAGAGGTGACCCGTCGTTAGGGTATGTCAGCAGGTGCTCAAAGAACGGCCCCGTCAGGGAGTCGCCGAGTACGAGGCGGTGATCCAGAAACGTTAATGGGAGCCCTTCGCCGTGCGACTCAATCCAGAGGGAGAGCTTCGCCAGCTCGACGGCGAGGCGATTTTTGTCAACGCCATAAAGGCAATGGACTGATACGAGTCGGCGGCATAACGCGAGCGCCCGGCGCTGCGACACTCCCGACTCCATCCCTTCAGGTGCCCTACTCGGCAAGTACTGAACGATGTCATCATTGGGGTCGGGCAGATCCAGCACCCGTCGCCTGTATTCCAGGGCTTCGGCATGAGCTTCTCGTTTGATCGTTTCATCTAACGCATTCTCGGCTTGCACTTCTTTTGGCGAAGCTCGCTCATCGCATAGGCGGCAGGCCTCGTAGAGTTTTTCCGCTAGGAACCGGCACGCTTCTACAAGAAAGTGCCCACTGCCCATAGCGGGGTCGAGAACCTTGAGCTTCAAAATCTCAAGAGGATTCGGGTCATTCTGTGGACTCCGGGCAGCACACAGCGGTCCCAAAGTTTCCTGGACTAGGAATCGGACAAAGGAGTGCGGAGTGTAATAGGATCCGCTGGCCTTTCGGCCCAATCCGACACGCAGATAGAATCGGCTGGGTTGGATTTCCTCGATCCACTCAATTTTGGTCTTCTTTCCGCCGGATGGGGTCTCTTCCTCGGCGTCGTCCTCCGCAGCCGCCTCGGAACTCTCTTCTTCTGCATCATCCGCTGGCGCCACCGGCGCCGCAATGCGATACTTTTGACCCTGCGTTGCTGGTACCACCACTTCTAGCTTTTGGCGGCGTAGACGGCAGAGCGGTTCCGTGGCAATTCCAGCTTCCAGTTCGAGGAGGGCCTCATATACGCGGCCCAGGTCTTCCACATCCAACGCACCGTAGTGAACCCGCTGGCGCGTGACTCCTCCGCGCTTCGGCTCCGTCCAGAGAAGTTGATTAAGAAGGAAGGCGACCGCGCGTTCACCCCACCTCAACGCAGGATTGTCGAGTACTGGTGCAGCTTCCGGCCCAAAGAGCGCACCGCCGAGAGGCCGCATGTGCAGTTCGCTGCAATCCAGCCCGTTGGCGCACATTTCAAAGAGGCGTCGCAGGGCTTCTTCCAGGAAGCGCCCTGTCTCTTCGCCCCTGTCGAGCACGTCCCGCACGCGGCCCGCGAGCGCAACTCCAGGCGAAAATGTATTGCGCCAGAGACTAGACGAAGCAAAGCTAAACGATCGGGCGGGATCGTCCGTAGATTCAAGCTTCAGGATGAAGAGGAGCCGGTAAACCAGCACCAGACCCTCATGCCAGAGTGCCTTTGCTAGTTCCTGTCGGTCGGTGAATTGGCTGAGGATTACCGCATTCGCCGGATAATCCAGAACTTCTTGGACAAAATGCTCAACAGCTCGCCGCGCTTGGAGCCGGAGGTCTTTCGTGACCCTCGCCTGCTGCAACCGCGCCTTCTCGACCAGCTCCGGGATGGCGGAGATTCCTTGGGGCTGGCAGAGCGCCAGCAGGAAGCGATAGGAATCAGGTATATCGCGATGCCGTTTCCACGCCGATTCCAGCGGAATGATGACTTCCGAATCGGGCCGCGCCGGATCGGAGATCAGGATGCGAAGCTGGACTCCGTTGGTGAGGATTCCGATGCGCTCACCAGCCGTGAGTAAGACCCGCTGTGCGATTCGGAGATGGCTAAAGCGATATGCCGCTCCGCGCTTGGCTGGGGCATCCAGGTCTTCGTCAAATTCGGTCGTCCAAATACGAAGTCGCGCGTCGCCGCCCGGGCTAACCAGAAGGTAGCCGCCTTCCTCTCCTCCTTCTCGAGTCTGGACCTCGGGGGCATCTTCGATGGCGACAAAGCCCAGCCGCTCGATGAGCGGGTCGATAAGGCAGTGCCGCACGCGTAATGGACCACCTCGTACGTCCAGCTCCCGCATCTTCCGGCGATATACGTCCCAGGAGACTTGGAGCCTCTTTCCGTCTTCTCCGGTGGTCTTGGAAAGAAGATCTAAACGGGCGAGTTCCTTTTCCAACTCGAAGCGGACAAATGGTTCCGGTAGAGCCGGGCCATTGAAGGTGCAGTGGTCGAGCAGGTTAAGCGCCATGAGCATCCTCGGGGACGATCATCAACAGGCCTACCTGAATAATTTCTGGCTCTAACAGCTTCATCCGATTCTTCAGATCGTCGGCGCGTTTGTTGTAAAGCCGCAAGACCCCGTCGGCTTCGCTACGTGCGGCATGTCGCTGGGAGGAATCAATATGAAACTTTGCCAGCCGTTCCGCAGGGTCGGTGACGGGCATCCACGTGGCTTGTGCCGCTGCTTGGGAAGTGCCCTGTTCGAAAAAGCTAGTTTGGACGGCGACAGTTCCAGGATCTCCTGTGATCTGCTTGGCTCGCACCACCAGCCAATCATCCAGCTCGGCCAATTCTTTCTCCCGCGCCTGGCGGTGGCTCGCGGCAAAAGCGGCTGCCACACCTTTGAAGTGCGAAGCGGCGGCATCACGGCAGGTTCGATCGGAGACGTCTGCCCAAGACGAAAAGTGCTGCTTCCATACTCCCGTTGTCCGAATTCCGCTCTGTGCGTCGGCCATCTGGCTCCATTGGTCAGCCTCGGGTAGTACTTCCGGGGCACGCCCAGAAGAACAGTGAACCGCCATGACACGCTCCAGTTCCCGACCTACGCCGCTGGTGATACGCGCCAAAAAGGTGTACAGAAGCTCCGGGTTTGCCACGGGCAAGCGCACCGCACTGACGCGGTGGTCCTGCCCGGCATCCGCACCGCTTCCATAGCTGATGCTGCGTACGCGATCCAATGCTCTGCGGACGAGTGGATGGGCGCGGCCCAGGAATGCGACCGGCAGTTTGGCTCCGTCGGATGTAATGTCGATATTTGTCGTAAGAACTAAGCCGCTGGCGCGGCGGACGCAGTAGCGTGGGTGCAGAGCGGCATCAATAGCGGTAGCGTCGGGATCACAGAAGGAGGTTTCTGTGACCCCACTACGTCAACGGATGTTGGAGGATCTCCAGCGCCGTAATTACAACACCGACACCATTCGCGGCTACATTCTGGCCGTCGAGCAGTTCGCCCGGTACTTCGGCAAGTCGCCGGAACTGATGGGCGCCGAGGAGATCTGCCAGTTTCAGCTGCATCTGCTGCAGGAGAAGAAGCTGGCGCTTGGGACGATTGCGCTACGCATGGGTGCGATTCGGTTCCTCTACAAGAAGACGCTGAAGCGACGCGATCTGGATCTCGACGATCTGCCGTTGCTGAAGACCCCGAAAAAGCTGCCCGTCGTGCTGAGTCCGGAGGAGGTGACACGTCTCATTGAGGCGGCGCCCAACCTGATATACCGGACCTTGCTGTTGCTGCTCTACGCCACCGGGTTGCGGCGCTCCGAGGCGGCTCACCTGCAGGTGAGCGACATCGACAGTTCGCTGATGTTGATCCATGTCCGTCAGGGCAAAGGATCGCGCGACCGCGAACTGCCACTGACCCAGAAGCTTCTCGATGCATTGCGGGAGTACTGGCGAGCGGCGAAGAACAAGCCTCGCGTGTACTTGTTCCCGACCCGCACGGAACCCACCGAAGAGGAAAAACCGATCTCTGACAAAACGGTGTGGAACGCCTGTCATGAAGCGGCACTGCGCGCCGGTCTCACCAAACGTATCGGGCCGCATACCCTGCGGCACAGTTTCGCTACGCACCTGCTGGAGAGTGGAGCCGATCTGCGCACCATCCAGTTGCTGCTGGGGCACCGGTGCTTGAAGGACACCGCGATCTATCTGCATTTGTCGCGCCGCCATCTCCGTGCCGCCCTCAATCCGCTGGATCAAATCACCGTGCGTAAGTTCGAAAAGCATCCGGAGCCGCCGCGGAACGGTCAGAGGTGAAGCCGCCACCCTGGGAGGTGGCCGACGTCATCGGCAGGGCTGGCCATCGATTCATCGACCGCTATCGGGAGTCCCTGACATGGGCCCAACTGAAGGTGCTCAACGCGATCCAGCGTTGCCGCACCGCCGCGCTCGGTGGGCACCGCGATCAATGCGATCGCTGCGGCCATCGGGCCATCTCGTACAACTCCTGCCGTAATCGTCACTGCCCCAAGTGCCAAGCTAACGCTCGGGACAAGTGGCTAGCCGCACGCCAGCGCGAACTGCTGCCCGTGGATTACTATCACCTGGTCTTCAGCGTCCCCCACGCGCTCGTCCCTTTGATATGGCAGAACAAGAAGACACTCTTCAAGCTGTTGTTTGAAGCCAGCGCCGAAACGCTCCTCGAAGTGGCTGCTGATCCCAAGCACCTGGGCGCCGAGATCGGCTTCCTCAGCGTTCTGCATACCTGGGGCCAAAATCTACAGCCACATCCGCACGTTCACTGCGTGGTGCCCGGCGGCGGATTGTCGCCGGATCACCAGCATTGGATCCGCGCTCCCAATCATTTCTTCCTGCCGGTACGGGTGCTGAGCCGGGTGTTTCGCGGGAAATTTGTGGCGGGCCTGCGCCGCGCATTCCGCCAGGACAAACTCGTCTTTTTCGGAGCTTGCCGGTCATTGGCCGAGCCGAAGCCGTTCGCTGCCTTCCTGCGAACGCTGTTCCGCCAAGACTGGATCGTGTACGCCAAAAAGCCATTCGGGGGACCGGAACATGTGCTCCATTATCTAGCCCGCTACACCCACCGCGTCGCGATCTCGAACCATCGCCTGGTCGAGGTGACTGATACGCAGGTGTCCTTCCGCTGGAAAGACTATGCGCACCACAGCAAGCGCCGCATTATGACGCTGACTCATGAGGAGTTCCTCAGGCGCTTCCTCCAGCACGTTTTGCCTCGTGGATTCCCGCGCATCCGCTACTTCGGCTTGTTTGCTAACCGCCGGCGCGGGACACTACTTCCGCTTTGCCGTAGCCTCTTGGCCGTTGCACCGGCTCTTTTTCCGACGGTCCAAACGGCGGCCCCGACGGTCGCGCTCTGCCCCCATTGTCAGGGACCCATGCAGATTGTACAGCGGCTGAGTGCCTCTGAACTGAGTCGCGAACAACACCGCTTGGTAGAACCCATTGACAGCTCCTAACACCGCTCCAACTTTGCCGACCCGGCGTGGCCTCGGCGACGCCACACTGCACGTGTGCTCGCTCCTCTTTCCAACACCACTTTGGCAGGCGCACATCACTCTTGGTTGGCCTTCAGGCCGCCGTTTTTACGCCGAGCTCAGCACGGCAGAATTCCGCACACCATCTCTCCTCCCGCCTTGGCTCCAAAAATCAACATTCAAAACCCATAGCTAGTGGCACCCAGCGCGCCGCGCCAGCCGCTTCCTTCTTACGACTCTATCCGAAGCGGCGCGTCCGTCGTCACACGAGCTGTTTTCACCGGGCCGCTTCCGATAGAGATCTGACGTCAACCGGATGATCCGAGTGGACGGATCGTAGCCGACCGTACCGTCGAGACCGTGCGTCCAGGAGGGCGGTAACGTAATTGTGAAGACCGGCGCCTCCAAGGCGCCCCGCACTTCCCCTCCATCAAACAGAACGGCGTCCCGTACAAACGCAGCAAGGTCCACTGAACCGGCGTGCTGCCCTTTTTCGCGGGCTTGGTCCGCCTCGTTAACAAGCTTCTCTTCCGCGTTTAAGCCCGCGTCGCCTAACCACGCGTTTGTGCGCGCCGCCTGCTCGAAGCTCTTAAGACTCCGGTCTATCTCTTCGAGCAACTCCTGCGTCGCCTCGTCGGTCGCTTCTGGTTCGTCGCCCTTGATCAAATCCGGGATCTGCTGCTGTTCCTGGAAAAGCCTTGCGTCCTCATCCATCAGGCCCTTTAGTAGGCGGCTACTCCCGATTTCCGTGGACGTGTCGAGGCCAAGCGTGTTCGGCACGAAAGTGAGCCGGGCCCGCTGACGCTCGTACTTCACAATGAGGCGAAGCAGAATGCGCTCTTCAAATGTCCCGCGCAGGTACGTGTATCGAATTATTGGCTCCAGCTTCTGGCCATAGCGATCAATGCGTCCGTTGCGCTGCTCAAGACGATTCGGGTTGAACGGAAGTTCGAGGTGGATTAGGTGATGACAGCGTTGATGCAGGTTGAGTCCCTCGGCGGCGGCATCCGTGCTTAGGAGAATGAGATCTTCCTGTGTGCGGAATCGGTCCGTGGTGCGGCGGCGGGAGCTTTCGTTATCGTCTCCGGTCATGGTGAGAATTTCGCCCAGGTCCTTGGTGGCCAGGTACTTGGCGAGAGCGTTAAGACTGTCGATGTACTCCGTGTACAGGAGAACGTTTGCGTTGGGTTCCTCCTCGCGAATGGCCCGAATGATTCCGAGTACTTCCTCCAACTTCGGGTCCTGCGCCATTGCCTGGTCCGCCAGTGTGACAAGTTCATCCAGCGCTTCAACGACGCTTGCTACCTTCGCGGCGCCACGGGAACCGGCACGGATTTGACGTTCCAGCTCGGCGAGCTGTTGGGCTAAGTCCTCGGCTTCCAGAATCTCCTGTTGGTCCGATTCTTGCAGGCTTGTGACGCCAAAGCGATCAAGTTTACGGTGATACTCCCGCAACGTCTTGAGGCGCTCACGGCGGCTGTCCTGGGACTCCGAGGTTTCCGTGAGCAGGTGATTGAAGCGATCGGCAACCACTTGCAGTGTTTTGCGACAGGCCGCAACGGTTGAGACGCTACGCTTCAGCAGGGAAATGTAAGCAAGGACGTCGCTGTAGCGGCGGTTGCGAAACGCCCTGCGAAGTTCCGGCGCGACCAAGTCAAGTAGTGACTTCTGGAGATGAATGAAGTCTGGATGTTTGGCGGCCACAGCGGCAACGGGTACGGGAATGACCCGGCGCTGTTGAAACTTTGGTTTCTTCTCCTTCGTGACGGGATCGATTTCAAACACATGCGACTTGAGCCGGCGGATGACGTGCGTTCTATAAGCGTCGCCGCGCAACACGCCGCGTCCGTCGAGCAAGGACGGATCAAGCAATTCACAAAGTGAGGAGAATGAACGATCGTTGCCGTCGTGAGGCGTC
The DNA here is from genome assembly GCA_964430625.1 of uncultured Solibacteraceae bacterium. Taxonomy (GTDB): domain Bacteria; phylum Acidobacteriota; class Terriglobia; order Bryobacterales; family Bryobacteraceae. Next base: position 13,237 of record CAYSFR010000022.1, on the reverse strand, counting down.
GCGGTTAACAGAAGGAGGCTATCACTGCGTCGAGCGAGTACTTCCGCTAAGCGGCGGCGCTGAGAGTCCTCCCGGTCCTGGGCTACGCCAAGATCCATACAGTGGTGACATTCGTCGATAATCACCACGTCATAGCTCGCGCGTTCGAGTTGGTCGAGTACTCGTTCCTGTTTCAGGAAGTCCATGGACACCAGGGCAAGTGGTGCGTGATCAAAAGGATTGGCGCCCAGTTCGTTTTCGCGCCGTATTGCTTCGAGCCGCGCCCGGTCGAGAATATCGAGCCGCAGTCCGAATCGCTCACTCATTTCGGTCTCCCACTGTTCCAGCAAAGGACCGGCAGGGGAAACGATGAGTACGCGATGCGCGAGCCGCCGCGCCATGAGTTCAGTCAGCACGAGCCCGGCCTGAATCGTCTTGCCCAATCCGACGGAATCGGCGAGCATAAGACGTACACGGCTCATGCGGATCGCCCGGAGTACAGGAACCAACTGGTACGGCTCAAGCTTCAGCCGGCCGGGCTGGACGGCGAGCAGGGCGGTCGGACCGAGCGCCTGTTCCAACAAGAAGGCCTGATGGTAGAGCAGCCAGTTCTGAATGGGGCCAGCGTGTTCGGGGTCGAGCTCCCGGTAGGTAGGCCTGATCGACTCAAAGGGAGAAAGGAGATCGACTTCGTCGCCCTTGAATGCTCCGTGTAGGCCTCGGAGTCGATAAAGCGTTTGTGTTCCGAGGCTCTGAGAAAAGACGATTTCCCAGCGCAGGCCACGAACCTCGACCTCCGTTCCGGGTAAAAGGGTCAACATTAGGACTATTGCCAGTATATTCGGCTGAGGGCTGGGTCATCGGGAACGCCTGCACCGCACTCCGCGACCAGAACGAAACGGAACAACGAGAACTCCTCACTACCGTCCTCAAAACCGCAACATTGAAAAACCGCCAACTCCACGCCACCCTGCTCGAACCCTTCTAACAACTCCGCCGCTCGAACCACCTAACCACAATACAAATGAACGGGATAGGCGGGAGCGGAAGAGATTTTGAAATTTGGCTCCCCACACTGGGCTCGAACTCGCAGGCGCTCAGCCAGCGGTGAACTAGGCTGCTGTTGACGTGAGGGACGCAGTGGATCAGGATCTGATCGCTGGATCTCTCCAGCATCGATCTCACCAATACTCAGGCGGTGTCACGCGGGTTGACGCTGCTGGTCTGGGTCCGTCGCAGATGTTCGAACTGCGGCAGGACGGTGAACGGCTCGATCCGTTCCGGCATCGCTTCCCCAAGCAGTTGAATTGCCTCGACGGCCCCGTTACCCAGAAAACGGGCAGCTTGCTCCAAATGGTAGATCTTCTCGGGCAGCAATCCCATCAGACGGGCACACGTGAAATCGGCCGCCACCGGATCATCGGAGAGAACGATCTCGTTCAGCGCCCGGCCTGTTCCGTGCAGTGGGCCGTTGCCCTCCATCGCGATGATGCCATCGGCGATCACAAAGTGCGGTCGCATGGTGGAACAGATATCGAGGATGCTCCTCTCGATCCCGTGCCAGTGCAGCACGTTCTTGGGCCAGCCGTAGACCGCGCCGGGAATGATGCCAAACATGTTCTTCATCGACAGTGTTACGCCCGCCCAGTGATGCGTTTTTACCTTCGGCATGGAAACCACAATGTCGGCGCTGACGACGGATTGTGGAAGCCACAGGACCCCTAAACTCGTGTAGGCGCTTCTTGTCTTCACCGGCACAAGATCGTCCCGGTTCAAGTCGACGAAAGCTAGGCTTCGGTCCTTCATCTGTCGTTCAAGACCGCTTTCGGCCACTACCAGTTGCGTGTCCCTTTGATGCCCGGGGCCTTCCCCCACGATCACCTTCCCTGCCCCCAAACGAAGGAACGCCGCGGCCGCGGCGCCCACCAGCCAGGGATTCGTGTTGACCTCAACGCCGGGGATGTACTCGACAAGATTGGGCTTCAAAAGGACGGTCTTCCCCCGGAGCTGAAGGTCAAAGAGCCGCAATCCTTCGTAGACGATCCCATCGAGCTTGTCGGAATAGGCGGCAGCCGTGAGGATCGCTACCCTGGAACGGGCCGGTCGTCGGTTACTTGCCAGCCAACTTGGCGGCGCCTGGGTTTTCAGAAGAACAGCCCCGCCGGCGAGTCCAGCGGCGGCCCCTGCGAACCTGCGCCGGTTCATTGCTTCTCCTCGAATGGATTCCGATCATTGGCCAAAGCATCCAGAGCAAGTGCGCACACGGCCAGTGTCGCGTTGTCGGCGATGCGCTCCGGCGCGCGCATCAAACGTTCGAGTTCCTCTCCTCGCCTGGCAAGCTCCCTGAGAATGTGCCGGTATCGGCGCCATGCGTGCAGAGCCAAGATCGCCCAAGCCAAGCTGGAAGCCCCCAAACAGTCACGGGTCCTGGCAACGAGTTGATCCAGCGATTGCGTGATCATGACTTCGTTCCGCTCGCGTTCCTGGAGGGCCAGCAAAGCGATCGCGGTGGCATCGATGTGCGGCTCTAAAGCAACGCCAAAAACCCGGGAGTTGCCGGCGTTCCATCCGCCTCCGGGACACGTCCGATCGACCAGCATCTCCGATCCGATACGCATTCGATTCTCGGCGTCCGCCCCAGTCAGTCCTTGCTGCCGCCCCAGGCGGAGTGCGATCACGGCGAACGCCGTCGGGATCACCCAACTTGCCGTTCCGGGAGCCCAGCTCCATCCGAACTTGTCGGGATTGAAGGCGACCTGGGTATCGGCGAGCTTGAACTTCCACCGCCAGAGCCAATGGCTCTCGATGCCGCGGGAGGCGCAGAGCCATTGCAGTGCCCGCGGTAGGCCAGGATCGGCGGGATGCGTCCGCAATAGCGCGATCATCGCCAAACTCGTCGCCCAGCCGCCGGGAAGCTCCGCGCCTGCTCCAGGGTGAATGGGTACCCAGCTCCCGTCCGCATTCTGTGTCCGAGACAAAACGTCAGGACGACCGGAGCACGCGAGAATCGCCAGTGCCGTCGGCTCGGTCGCAAGTTGTCGGCCTCCCATCGTGTATGGCCAGCCTCCTGCTTCGAGGGCTCGTTCCATTAGCAGTTGCCGAATCCGGAAAGGAATGTGATTCTGCATAGATCACTTGTAGGGCAGCTTGATCGATTCTCAAAACGAGTTTGCCGCGACCCGCTCGATCTGACCGTTGCAACTCGCTTTGAGATTTCGCTGATTCGCCCTATGCTTCTACCGTGGTCGAAACTACGGCGGAAAGCATCGGACAATGGCAAATCGTGACGGGCGTGGTCTCCAGCCCGGACGGCAGCCGCTGTACTCTTTCAAATGGAGCATCGATTCCGGTATCGCCGATGCTCGGCTCGCGCCTGCGGCCGAACGACCGGCTCATCGTTCTGGCAGCCGATCCGAACGATCCGGCACCGGACGTTCTCGCAGAGCGCCCCGCTCTCCGGCAGTTCCCTCAACTTCTTCTCGCCACCATCGGCTACGCCGCTCAGCCGAAAGATGGCGCCGATGGATTATTCGTCCGGGTCGAACTTCCCCGCTCGATCAGTCCCAAAAGCCTCTTTCTTCCGGCCGAGGCTATTCGAGAGTACTTCTACCTTTTGGGCGAGCCTGATTCTCCGCAGGAGTCTCTCTACGAACTTCTCCGCACAACGGAGACGGCCACTCCCGCTGACCTGCGCCTCGCCTGGCGGCTTCGGTCTGTGGAATTGGGGATGGCTGCAGCCGAGCGGCCCGTCCGGAGCCGAGCAGAACGCGCCTTCAACATCCTGGCGCACCCGGATCTCCGCAATTGTTACGACCACATGCGGAAAGACGAAGACGCTCCTCCTCTTTTCCCCTACGGCGGCTTTGGCTCAATCCTGGCCGAGGGTCATCTCTCCGAAGATGGACAGGCATTCTTCGCGCAGCGAATCCTGGCGTACAAGCCGGAGATGACCGCTCGGAAGCTCTCTCTGCTCTTCCGGCGCTGCGAATTCTTCCATGATCGCGTCATTTGCCGCGATCCCCGAAGAAAGATCGAAGTCTGGCTCGATGGCAACCTCCTGCCGAGACTCCACTGGGACCTGACTTGGAACAACTGGAAGCATTGGCTCAAGAGCCGCCTGGATGTAGAGGCCACGCTTGTATCCGCCGGGAAATACCGGCTGACGAAGGGCGAATGGATTCTCCGCAAGTGGTCCACAGCGCTGCCGTCCCGGCTCCGCGTCAGCCTGCCCGAGGGTCTGGCCGCCGATATAGCCCGGGCCCGCGCTCTGCATTCCCTGCTCGGGGAACACACCGACCTGGTGCGTCATGCCGGCGCGCAGATCGAGAAAACTCCGGTCGAACACACGACGGTACAGAAGTGGTTTGACGATCTCGGCGTTTCGACCGACCTTAAGCCACACTACGTGAACTGGTTGCCCGGCTACGAGCCGTACTATTTCGAGCAGTTGCGCAAGCGGAGCCGGACTTGGTTCCTCTTCCGGAATGAGTACCTCTTCGTCTGGCCACAGGTATTAATCGCCGAAATCCCCGAACTGGGTCACGCCACGTATCTGTTTTCCCGTCCGGCGCAGTTGGACGAGTTCATGCAGAGGTATGCAGGCATTGATCGGGACGATGTGCGGCACAACCGGAATGATGTGGCCACACGGCTGGGATTTATCGGACGCGTCGTCCGCGGCCGCCGCAAACAACGCTGGCTCAACGACGTCTTGAAGCGAGCTGGTGAGAAAGCTGATTACGTGGAGTCCTTTGCATGAACACCCTACTTTCCCCCATGGACCGTGTCGTGTCCATGGATGAAATCGATGACTACTTCGAGACGCGGGGCCGATGGAACGGCAAGCGCTTCGAGCTTGCCTCGACTCCCGCCAAAAAGCTCGTCCTTTGGCGATCCCTCGCCGCAAGATGGCTGATGGGCGCCGGGTGGGTGATCCTGGCGGCGCTGGCGGCCCCGCCGGTCAGCATCGCCTTCGTACTGGGAATATCTGTGGTCGCCCACGCGCTTCCCTCGCACTACCCAGACTGGGTCCGGCGTGTTGTCGCCGAACATGGCCGATCCGCGGACAAGATCACAGTTCCAAGCCTCGCGTTGCTGTTCGTTCCGCTGGTTTGTTGGAGTACGGGCCTTCTGCTGGGCCGGCGCTCCCAGCGCATTCGTATTGAACATGCGGATGCCTGGGACACCGACCGCATCTCTTTCGTGGAACCGCTGATTGCCGATGGTCTGCTCGGTTCGCCGGAAGCCCTGCTCTACCCCGATGCCGGCGAGCATGGACCCGAACCGTTTTGTGTTCCGCTTCTAACGGTTGCCGAAGTACTGCCGACGAGTTCGGACCCGAACGAGCGCCACCTGATTCGCGCTTCCGCGCAGTGCCTGTTGATCGAAGGCGCCTACCAAACGACGGTAGACGTCGGCTTACTCCAATTCCGCAACCGCAGCGTCTCGTTCGTGATGACCGACTTCGCCAGGAAACGGACCCGGGAAACTCTTGCCGAAATCCGACGCTTGCAAAGCGCCAACTAACACCCTGAAAGGAAATCAATTATGACCACCCAAATCGCACCACTATCTGAAGAGACCAAAGAAGAGATCCTCGCGACCCAGCCCAATGGAATCTGGCTCGTGCTGGCGGAAGAGCACCCGCGTGAAGGCGACACCGTCGAAGATCTCTTATCCGCTAACAGCGCCAATTCTCCAAGGGGTCTTCACGCGTAGCCCCACCGCTTCATCCGGCCCGCCGCCTCAGTTTCCGCCAACCAAGCGGATCGATCATCAATGGCTGCACGTTCTGACGTCCTATGCTTACAAACGCTCCATGATGATGGTCAAGGCCGCCGTAACGGAACAACCGTGCGAGCATCGCCAGCGCGTGGCTGGCTAGCGTTTGGTTGACGAATGGCTCTTGTCGAGACAGTGATTCCAGAGCGCTGCAACTCGGAATGGCATCGTCATCGAGAGACGGATTCACGATCTCCGGAAACAACTCGGCAACCGTGCGCAAGCGCACAGCCTTCCGAGGATTGCGGGAATTCAGGGGTTGCCCTAAGACGAACTGGCCCCCGTCCGCGCCGTTGCCCAAATCGAGCCAGTACGAAACCCGACTCCGCGGACCGGTGATTCGCATCTCGATCTCCGCTCGAGCGGATCGCGTATCGACGCACCCGATGACAAGGTCAAACTCCCAAAGCCGGTGCTCATCGCTCAGACGCTCTGGGACCGATTTCCAGCGGAGATCCCAGAACAGGTTGATCCGCGAGACGAGGACTGCCGTTTTCGGTAGCCCGACCTCCGAGCGCCCAAATGGCTGCCGAACGCAGTTGCTTTCGGATACGACGTCCCCATCAATGAGAGTGACATCAAGCCCTCCAGGATGCCCGGCGAGCAGCATCGCCTGGTGAATATAGGGGAGCCCCATGGCGACGACACTGCCATTACCGCCGGTCCCAATTACGGCGACCTTGACTGTGCGAGCGAGGAGATGCGGAGTCAGGAAGTGTTTCATGCCGGAAGATTCCTTTTCGGACGAAGTCGCTGGTTAGGGGTCACTCCTCCATTGGTCAAAAATTGCACGATAAGGACTGACGGCCCGGCCTAAAGACGCGGGAACGGCGGCTCGGCACCGGCGAACGGTGCGCGATCGATTGATGCCGGGTACGGAAGTACCAGCCAGAGCACCTGTCGGCGCAAAACTCTACGCTGCGCCGTTTGAACGAAGCCGCCCGCGCGGCGGACGCTACGCGTGGGGGTGAGCCGAGCATTTGTGCCGGAACCGACGTAGATTATGGGTCACAAGGAGGTCCCTGTGACCCAACTGCGAAAGACGATGCTGGAAGAACTCCAGCGCCGCAATTACTCTCAGACTACAACGCGCACGTACCTGCAGGTCGTCCGCGATTTCGCCAAGTACTTCAACCGGTCGCCCGATGAACTCGGCCCGGCCGAGATCCGCACCTATCAAGCCCATCTGTTCGAAGAGAGAAAGCTGGAGGCGCGCACCGTCGGTTTGTGCACATCCGCTTTGCGCTTCCTGTTCGTCAAGACCCTGAAGCGGCCCTACCTGTTCGAAGAGATCCCCTATCCGAAGCATCCCCAGACTCTGCCGATCATTCTCAGCCAGGAAGAAGCGGCCCGGCTGATCGAGTCGGCCAGCAACCTGTTCCACCGGGCGATGCTGATGACGCTCTACGGCACCGGGATGAGGCGCGCCGAACTGTGCCGGCTGAAAGTGGAAGATCTCGACGGCGAGCGCATGATCATCCACATCCGGCAGGGCAAAGGCGGCAAGGATCGGGATGTGCCGTTCGACCCGAAGCTCCGCGAGACGCTCCGCGAATATTACCGGTGGATGCGGCCCAATACGTACCTGTTCCCCGGCACCGAGAAGGGCTGGCGCGCCGACAAGCCGATCACCACGAAGGTTGTTTGGGAAGCGTGCCAGGAAGCGGCGCAACGGGCGGGCATCACCAAGCGCGTCAACCCGCATCTGCTGCGGCACTATGCCGAGTTCCGGACTATGCCGAGTAGACCTCGTTAGGCCCCGTATTTCGCCTGTTTTCGCCAACACGACTCGGCATAGTCCGCACCAGCTTTGGCGTGCATGCTGGACGAATGGAACTTCCATTCAACTACTTCTTTAATGACCGCACCAACCCAAGTACGCTCGAGGCTGTGACAGGCGGGCCTTTGGCCGCAGCGCTGGAAGCATACGCTCAGCGCTTGCACGACGACGGCTACGCAACCCACTCCGGCTTCATGCAGTTACGAGTGTTGGGCTTTTTCAACCATTGGCTTGATCGCGGAGGGCTGACCGCCGACGATGTGAGCTTGGCGACCATCGAACAATTTCTTCGCAACCGGCGCCAAAGCGGCAAGGTTCGCAAAGGGGACGCCGCCGCTGTGCGCCGGCTGTTGACGATGCTCGATCCCAGTCCATTCCCGGTATCGGCATCCCCTCCCAGCGCCATCGAAGTCTCGCTAAAGCAGTTTCAGCAGTACTTGCGGCAGGAACGCAGCTTGACTGAGGCGACAGTCATCAACTACACGCCGGTCGCCCGGTCGTTCCTGGTCGAACGTTTTCCGGAAGGGGCCGTCGATTGCCGCCAAATCACCGCGAGCGATATCGCCGGGTTCATACAGCGCCAGGCCAGCCTCATCACCTCCAAACGCGCGCCGCTGGTGGTGACCGCGTTGCGGTCGTTTTTGCGCTACCTGCTCCATCGCGGCGCCATCGAAACCGACTTATCCGCGTGCGTGCCAACCATTGCCACGTGGTCGCTTTCCAAGGTGCCGAAATTCCTCCCTGGCGAGCAGATCCAGAAGATCTTGGACTCCTGCGACAGAGAGACTGTTCCCGGAAAACGGGACTACGCCCTTTTGCTGCTGCTGGCGCGTCTGGGCCTGCGGGCTGGCGAAGTGGTTGCTTTGCTGTTAGATGACATCGATTGGGAAGCCGGTTTGATCACAGTGCACGGCAAAGGAAAGCGAGTCGCACAAATGCCTTTGCCATCCGAAGTGGGAGCGGCCCTTGCAAACTATCTCTCGACCGCCAGACCCCTGTGCTCCAGCCGTCGCGTGTTCATTCGAACGAAAGCGCCGCTAACCGGTTTCGCCAACTCGGTGGCGATCTGCTCGCTGGTGGATAAGGCGCTCGAAAGGGCCGGTGTGGAGTCGGCGTACCGAGGCTCCCATTTGTTCCGGCACAGCCTGGCCACTCAGATGCTGCAACACGGCGCGTCCTTGCCGGAGATCGGCGACTTGCTCCGCCATCGCCGTCCGGACACCACTCGAATCTACGCCAAAGTGGATTTGGTGTCGCTTCGTTCCATCGCGCTTCCTTGGCCAGGAGGCAGCCGATGAAGCCCCTGAGCCAAGCCGTCGAGGACTATATCAGCCTCCGTCGCAGCTTGGGGTTCAAGCTGCGCGATATGGCCGATGATCTCCGAAACTTTGCTGTGTTCCTGGAGCGGAAAGCGGCGCCGTACGTCACGACGGAACTGGCTATGGAATGGGCGATGCAGCCCACTCATCATCAGCCCGGCAGTTGGGCGAAACGGCTCGGTTCCGTCCGCGTATTTGCCCGCCACTGGAGTGCGACAGACCCGCGTACGGAGATTCCCCCGGCCGGCCTGCTTCCGTTTCGACCCAAGCGAGCACGCCCCTATTTGTATTCAGAAGAAGAGATTCAAAAGTTATTGGCAGCGGCCTTAAAGCTTTCTCCCGGCCAAGGTCTGCGGCCTTGGACTTATCACTGCCTGCTCGGACTGTTGGCGGTTGGAGGTCTGCGCATCAGTGAGGCCCTTAAGCTGGAACGGAAAGACGTGGATCTTCCCGAGGGCATTCTCACCATCCGGCAAACGAAGTTCGGCAAGACCCGATTGGTTCCACTCCACTCTTCCGCCCGGGACGTCATGGCCGATTACGCCCGGCGCCGCGACGAGCTCTTGCGTAGCGCATCGTCTCCCTGTTTTTTCCTCAACGACCACGGCCGCCGTCTGGACATCTCCGCGGTTCACCGGACTTTCTACGATCTGTCGCGGCAGATCGGCTTGCGCGGACCGACGGACAGCAAGGGACCGCGGCTCCACGATTTTCGACATCGATTCGCCGTCCGCACGCTGGTTCAGTGGTATCGGTCCAACGAGGATATCGAACGGCGTCTGCCGGTCCTGTCTACGTTTCTCGGCCACGGGCATGTGGCAGACACCTACTGGTACCTTTCCATTGAACCCGAACTGATGGGACTTGCCACGCGCCGCCTGGAACTCAGATGGGGGATCACGCATGAAGAATGAGAACGGATTTCCCAGCTTACTGGAGCGTTTCTTCACGCAGCGTCTGATCGCGCAGCGCCAGGCGAGTTCCCACACCATTGCTTCCTACCGGGATACGTTTCGCCTGTTGCTGCAGTTTGTCGAGAAGCGATTGCGCAAGCCTCCTTCGACGCTTGCCTTGACAGATCTGGAGCCATCATTGATCGGCGCTTTCCTGGACGGATTGGAAACGGACCGGGCCAATAGTCCGCGAAGCCGCAATCTGCGCCTGACTGCTATCCGCTCCTTTTACCGCTACGCCGCGCATGAGGAGCCCGCCCAATCCGGCCTGATCCAGCGCGTGCTGGCCATGCCGTCGAAACGGTATGAGAAGAAGCTGATTGGATTCTTAACCCGGCCCGAAATCGACGCCGTTCTGGCTGCGCCCGATCTGAATACTTGGGCTGGCCGCAGAGATAGAACCTTTCTTCTGGTTGCGGTTCAGACGGGATTGCGGCTCTCTGAGATGACCAGCCTGTCCCGCGAGGATGTCGTCTTGGGAACCGGCGCCCATGTGCGCTGCATGGGCAAAGGGCGGAAAGAGCGATGCACTCCACTCGCCAAGCAGGCCGCCGGCGCTCTGAAGGTGTGGCTTCGGGAGCCGCGGTTCGGCGCCGGGGACATCGTCTTTCCCAACGTGAGGGGAACTCGTCTCAGCGCGGACGGCGTGCAGTTTCTATTGGCCAAGCACCTGGCAACGGCTCAACACAATTGCCCAACGCTGAGAAAAAAACGCGTGACGCCGCATGTACTTCGCCACACCGCTGCCATGGAGTTGTTGCAGGCCGGCGTAGACCGTTCCGTAATTGCCCTTTGGCTGGGGCACGAGTCCATCGAGACGACACAGATTTACCTTGACGCCGATCTGGCCCTCAAGGAAAAGGCGCTGGCCAAAATGACTCCGTTGGCGGAGGGTAAAAAGACTTGTCGCTATCAGCCTGACGACACGTTGTTGGCATTCCTCAAGAAGCTGTAGCAGTCTCCGGACTATGCCGAGTCCGCCAAGGACATGTGTTCTGGCGACTCCCGTCTTTGCAGGCATTCGACCGAGTGAGTCGAGGTCTACTCGGCATAGTCCGGAACTCGGCATAGTCGACATAGTTTCGCCACACATCTGATCGAGAACGGCGCCGATCTGCCAACGGTCCAAGCGCTGCTCGGCCACGCCGATCTGAAGGCCACCTCCATTTACCTGCATTTGTCGCAGCGGCACCTGAAGGCCGCCGGCACACCGCTGGACAAGATCGAGGTCACCACGCCGCTCGACCAGGTGAAGCGATCCAGGAACCTGCAAAAGCGATGAAACGGCCACCCTTCGAGGTGGCCGATATCATTCGCGCGCATGGCAAGAGTTTCATCGAAAACAACCGGTCCTGGCTGACGTGGCTGCACCTGCGGGTGCTGTTCGCCATCGAGCACTGCCGCACCGCCGCGCTCGGTGGACACCTGGATCGCTGTAGCCAGTGCGGCCACACGGCCATCTCCTTCAACTCGTGTCGCTCCCGGCACTGTCCCAAGTGCCGCACCAATGCCCGCGACCAATGGCTCGCCGAGCGGGGCAAGGAACTGCTGCCGGTGAAGTACGTGCATGTCGTCTTCACTATTCCGCACGAACTCTCGCGGCTGGCGCTGCGGAACAAGAAGGTTGTCTATGACCTTCTGTTTCGCGCCAGCGCGGCCACGCTGCTGGAGATCGCCGCCGACCCGAAACACCTCGGCGCCGAAATCGGGTTCCTGAGCGTGCTCCATACGTGGGGACAAAATCTTCAGCATCACCCGCACATTCACTGCGTGGTTCCAGCCGGCGGCTTGTCGCCGGACCATCGGAGCTGGGTGCATCCGCGCTACCCGTTCTTCCTGCCGGTGAAGGTGCTCGGCCGCGTCTTTCGAGGCAAGTTCGTCGCCGGGCTGAAGCGAGCCTTTCACCAGGGCGAACTGGAATTCTTCGGCGCGCTGAAAGGTCTTGCGGAGCAGAAAGCGTTCCATGCGTTTCTGCGTCCGCTCTTTCGAAAGGACTGGGTCGTCTACGCCAAGCGGCCATTCGGCGGGCCAGAGCATGTCCTGCACTATCTGGCTCGCTACACCCATCGGGTCGCCATTTCCAACCACCGGATCGTGAACGTTGCCGATGGCAAGGTTACGTTTCGCTGGAAGGACTATGCCCACAAGAGCAAGCGGCGGCTGATGACGGTGACGGGCGAGGAGTTTCTCCGGCGGTTTCTGCTGCATACGCTGCCTCGTGGTTTTGTGCGGATTCGCTTCTGCGGATTCCTCGCCAATCGGCGGCGCGGCGAACTCTTGCCGCTTTGCAGAGAGCTGCTCAAGGCCCCGCCGTTGTTGCCTTCGGCAACGCCGGCAGGGCCTTCCCCGGCAGCCCGCTGCTCATGGCGTTGCCCGCGATGCGGCGGCGGTATGGCCTTGGCCGAGAGGCTTACGCCCCAACAAATGCAGTGGCGATCGGTTGGGCTGGCGGGCTATTGTGACACCTCGTAGCGGCTGTGCATCGGCGAACCATCGGCATGCTCCGGCACGCAAGCTCGATGTGTGCGCCGAGGCTGCGAACTCTTCAAAACACCGTTTGATTCGGCTATCAACCAACCATTCCGCGCCGCTTCGAGCGCCGCGATGGCAATCCCGAGGCGTGGGGGGGGGGGGCGGGGGCCCCCCCCCCCCCCGCGCCCGCCGCCGCCGCGGGCGTGAACACCCAAACACCCCACCCCCGCCTCTAGCATTGTTGCCTCCTGGGCTTCCAGTTCCTCCAGTTCCCGCTCCTTTATTCGGACCTCCGTATATCGGTTCCTCTTCTACGCGACTCTCGCTAACCTGCCACAAGTTAAGCATTGATTCCGCTGAAGTCGCATTCGTCTCATCATCATCCGTTTCGTCTTCTGGTGCCATACCGAGCATCATTCTCGGAGACAGCCCGAGCGGGTCACTTAGCGTGACTGGTGTGTTGCCTACGTAGGCATACAGATTCATGCCTGCGCCGTAACCGATAGGATCCGGCTGTAGGAAACGTCCGATAGCGGGCGAATAATAGCGCGATTTGCAGTGATACAAGCCCGTTTCCGAATCAAAGCGCTGACCTGTGTAACCAGCCGGAACGCCGCTGAGAGAAGCAGTTTCACCGAAGGGCCCATAGGCGTTGCGCGTGAGTACAACACCACTTGCATCGGTAGAAGCGATGAGCGAACTTTGCCTGTCTTGGTGTAAGTATGTGAGCGTGCCACCATCGGAAACCTGAATGAGAGGCTCATCCAGCCCGGGTCCATAGACGAAGCGATTGACTAGAACGCCGGAGCCGTCATAGTCCTCGACACGGCGCAAACCGTCATAAAGGAAACGCGTCTTGACACCGCCGACGTTTTTCTCTCCCTGGCGATCCAGAGGATCGTACAGGAAACTTGCGCTGACACCGGTCATGGTGGCATTGGTCAACCGGCTCA
>CAYSFR010000021.1:0-156298 GCA_964430625.1 uncultured Solibacteraceae bacterium | reverse complement strand
GGCAGGCGCCCAATACCGAGTTCGTCGCCTTCTGCGATGTTTACCGGACGAACGCCGAACGGGCCCGGGCGTCGATGGGCCCATCCGGCCAGGTGTACGGCGACTTCCGGAAACTCCTGGAGAACAAAGACGTCGACGCCGTGCTGATCGGGACGCCCGACCACTGGCATGCCATCACCTCCATCGAAGCGCTGCGAGCCGGCAAACATGTCTACTGCGAAAAGCCGCTTGGGCATAACATTCGCGAACAGCAGGCGATGGTGAAGGCCGTGGGCGCGGCGAAGACGCTGTTTCTGACCGGCACGCAGCAGCGCTCGGCCGTGCACTATCAGGACGTGCAACGGATGGTGGCGGAGGGACTGATTGGCGATGTCCGGTACGTGAAGATTTGGAATGCGGTGAACTCAAAGCTGCGGCCGATTATCCCTCGGGGACGCGACAACACAGCGAAGCCGGCCGACCTGGACTGGGATTTCTACTGCGGCCCGGCGCCCCTGGTACCGTACGATCGTGCGCGTTTTTTGGGCACTTATCGCTGGTTTTTCGACTATTCCGGCGGCTTTATCACCGATTACGGCACCCATCGCTTCGATACCGTGCACCAGATCATGGGTGCGGATATACCCAAAACGGTGTCGGCGGTTTCCCAGAGTTACGGGTTGCAAGGCGTGGGCGAGATCCCCGATGTGCTGCAGGTGACCTATGAGTATCCGGGGTTCGTCCTGAACTATGAGGCAATCATGATGAACGGGCAAGGTGCGCCGGGGCGAACGCCGGGACACCGCTACTACAACATGAGCGGCGAATATAACCGTCCGCACGGCGAAGCCTATTACGGCAACAAAGGCACCATTTTCTGCGACCGGATCGGCTACGAGGTCTACTTCGAAAGCGGCAAGGAGCCGCCGGTGCGGAAGAACACCACGGATGCGACCTCGCTTCACGCCCAGCACTTCGTGGCCTGCATCCGGGGAACGGAGAAGCAGCGCTCCACGGTCCTGACGGGCCATCGGGCGACCATCGTTTCGCACCTGGGAAACCTGGCCGTCAAGCTCGGAAAGAAAATTCATTGGGACGGGGCAGCAGAGCGAATTACGGGCGAAAGCGCCAAGATTCTCGGCCGGGAGTGGCGGGCGCCCTGGGGGAAATGGTTCGTCTGATGCCGGGCTCGTGCGAAAATAGTGAAAAGAATGATTGAAACATTGCGCCCTGGTGCGCATGCGCTCAACGCGCGCGTCGCTCTTTTCGATTTTGACGGTACGCTGTCGCTTATCCGCTCCGGATGGGTGGAAGTGATGGTGCCGATGATGGTGGAGATTCTGGCCGACTTGAAGTCGGGCGAATCGGAAGAGCAGTTGAATGCCATCGTGCTGGAATACGTCGGCCGCCTGACGGGCCGGCAGACCATTTACCAGATGATCGAATTCGCCGATCAGATCTCCAAGCGCGGCGGCAAACCGGAAGACCCGCTGGTCTACAAGCACATGTACCTGGACCGGTTGATGGTGAAGATCAAGAGCCGCATCGACGATCTGGAGAAAGGGCATGTTTCGCCGGAAACGTGGCTGGTCCCTGGTTCCATTGCGCTGCTCGATGGACTGAAGGAGCGCGGGCTGAAGCTATACCTGGCCTCCGGCACCGACGACAAGTACGTAAAGCACGAGGCGGCGATCCTCGGGCTGAATCCCTATTTCGGCCAACACATCTACGGTGCGTTGGACGACTACAAGAGCTTTTCCAAGGCCATTTTGATCAAGAAAATCATCGATTCCGCCGAGAACCGCGGCGAAGAGTTCGTGGGCTTCGGCGACGGCTACGTGGAAATCGAAAACGTGAAGTCGGTAGGTGGTGTGGCTGTGGGTGTCGCGTCCGACGAACCGGAATGCGCAAAGGTCGACTTGTGGAAGCGCGACCGCCTCGTGAACTCCGGCGCTGATTGGATTGTGCCGCACTTCCAGATTCCCTCGCTGCTGCCCACTCTGTTTCCGGAGTAATCGCCATGGCGTCCAAGTACGAAGCCTTTGACCGCTCGCGCCTGCTGATCAAGCCGCTGGGCGAGCGGGTCAATGACCTGGAAATTTCCCGCTGGATGTCGCTCGCCGACACTCCTCCGCCCTTCGCCCACGCCGATCTGCCGGCGATGGCGGAGCGGTTGGCGGCGGCGAAGGAACGCGGCGCGGCGCGCATCCTGATGATGGGCGCTCATGTGTTGCGCGCCGGTGTGAATCGATTCCTGATCGATTGGATCGAGCGCGGAGTCATCACGCACATCGCCTTCAACGGTGCCGGCGCCATCCACGACTACGAACTGGCCCGGATTGGTGCCACCACCGAGAGCGTGGCCCGCTATATCCGCTCCGGCGAGTTCGGCTTGTGGAGCGAAACCGGCGAGTTGAACAACGTGATCGTGGAAGCCGCGGCGCAGGGCTTGGGCCTTGGCGAAAACGTCGGCCGCCACATTGAGGCCTCGTCCTATCCGCACAAAGAGCTGAGCGTCTTTGCCGCTGCCTACCGCGCCGGCGTACCGGCCACGGTACACGCTGGCATCGGCTACGACATTCTGCACGAGCATCCCAATTGCGACGGCGCCGCGGTGGGCGCGGCAAGCTATCGAGATTTCCTGATCTTCGCGCGCGGCGTGGAGAATCTGGAGGGCGGCGTGATGCTCTCCTTCGGTTCGGCGATCATGGCTCCGGAAGTCTACCTGAAGGCACTTGCCATGGCGCGAAACGTGGCGCACCAGGAAGGCCGCGTCGTGAAGAACTTCACCACCGGCGTGTTCGATATGGTGCCCATTGGCGGCGATATCCACCGCGAACTGCCGAAGAGCGATCCTGGCTACTACTTCCGGCCGCACAAGACGATTCTGGTCCGCACAGTAGCCGATGGCGGCGAGAGCTTCTATTTCTGCGGTGACCATCGCGCGACCGTGCCTGCCCTGTGGAGCCTGACGCAATGACGACGGCGGAGCTACTCGAGAAGATCTCCGCGTTGCGCGTCTTAGTGGTCGGCGACATCTGCCTGGACCGCTGGTGCTGGTATGACCCGGCGCTGGCTTTGCCTTCCGCGGAAACGGGCATTCCGCGCACCGGGGTGGTGCGCACGGAAGTCACGCCCGGTGCCGGCGGTACGGTGGCCAACAATCTGGCTGCGTTTGGCGTGACCAATGTCTCCGTGCTGGGCGTGGTCGGGGCCGATGGTTTCGCCTGGGAACTGCGTCAGGCGCTGGCCGCACGCGGCATCGACGGATCCCTCCTGCTGGAAGTGCCGGAGATTCAGACCTTCACCTATACCAAGCTGATCAATACGGCTACTGGCGACGAAGACTTACCGCGAGTGGATTTCGTGGTGACCCGCGCCCTTTCGGAAGACGTGGAAATGCAACTGGTGCGGCGGTTCGTGGAAAATGCCGAACGCTACGACGTGATCCTCGTCAGCGACCAGGCGGAGACCTCCGCCGGCGGCGTAGTGACGCCGGCTCTGCGGGGCGCCATTGAGTCGACCGCGGCGGCGCATCCGGATATGGTGGTCTGGGTGGATTCCCGGGCGCGCGCGGAACACTTCCAAGGCGTCATCGTGAAGCCAAACGAGAAGGAAGCGACGGAGGCGAGCGAGCGCGCCCTGGGACGCGTGGACTTCCCCGCCCTTCGTGCCCATTGCGCCGCGCCGCTCCTCCTGGTCACCTTTGGCGGCCAGGGCGTGCGAATTTTCGACCCCCAAGGCGAGCACTGGGTACGCACCGAACCGGTGGCGAATCCGGTGGATATCTGCGGTGCGGGCGACAGTTTCAGCGCCGGCGCGGCGTGTGCCTACGCGGTCACCCGGGACGCCGTCGCCGCAGCCCAGTTCGGCAATCGCGTCGCCTCCATCACCATCATGAAGAAGGGCACCGGAACGGCAACCCCGGCCGAGTTGTTGGCAAAAGGATGAACACGCTCGCCATCGACATCGGTGGAACCAAGTTCACCATCGCCGTTTTTGACGCAGCCGGTGCAATGATCCGCCGGGAGTCGCGGGCTACCGACCGAGAAGGCGGGAAGGACTGGATGCTGGCGCAGATTGCCGCCATCTCGCGCGGTTGGGCCGCCGAAATGCCGCTGGGGCGCTGCGCCATTGGCTTCGGCGGTCCGGTGGATTTCGCGAAGCAGATGGTGGCGCTTTCCACGCACGTGGGCGGCTGGGCGGATTTCGACCTGTGCGGCTGGGTGCGGCGCGAGTTGGGCATCGCCAGCGTGGTGATGGACAACGACGCCAATGTCGGCGCGCTCGGCGAAGGAGTCCACGGCGCCGGCTGCGGCTTCCGCCCGCTTTTCTATATGACGCTTTCCACCGGCATCGGCGGCGGAATCCTCACCGAAAACGGCGTCTATCGCGGCGCCGATTCCTATGCCGGCGAACTCGGCCACCTCACCATCCGCCCCGGCGGGCCCGACTGCCTCTGCGGCTCCCGCGGCTGTTTTGAGCGGATGTGCTGCGGCCTCTGGCTCGAACGCGACTACGGCAAAACCGCCAAAGAGCTGATCGAAGACCCGGCGTTCGTCGAGCAGTACGTCGTCAATCTGGCACTCGGCCTAAAGGCCTGTGTGATGCTGCTGAACCCGGCTCGCATCGTCATCGGCGGCGGCATCAGTAAGGCCGGCGATAAGCTGTTCCTTCCCCTGCGGGCGGAACTGCGGCGGCAGGTGACGTCCTGGAGCCGCGCGCGCCTTGATGTCGTCCCAGGCGCCCTCGGCGACGATTCGGTGCTCTACGGCGCGCTCGAACTCGCCCGGCTAAACGGCGTGTAGCTGGCCATCCCGCATGTGCACGGTGCGGTCCGCGAACGCGGCCGCCTCTGGATTGTGCGTAATCATGAGGATGGTCTGCCCGATGCGCCGGTTCAGGTCGCGCATCAGGTCAAGCACGGCGGTCGAGTTCTCTGTGTCCAGGTTCCCGGTCGGTTCGTCGGCCAGCAGAATGGCCGGGTGGTTAACGATGGACCGGGCAATAGCCACGCGTTGCTGCTCGCCGCCGCTCAACTGCCGCGGTTTCCGGTCCAGTTTGTTCTTGATCCCAAGAACGTCCAGTACTTCCAGAAACTGCTCATCGAGCGGGCCGCGGACGTGCGCGATATCCCGTGCAATCTCGATATTGTCACCCACCGTAAGCGTCGGCAGCAGATTGTACTTCTGAAAAACGAAGCCAACCGTCTTCTTGCGCAGATTCGTGCGGCCACCATCGCTCAGTTTCATCAGGTCCTGGCCGTCGATCACTACCGTACCGGAAGTCGGCGGTGTCAATCCGCCAAGGATGTGGAACAGCGTCGATTTCCCCGAACCTGACGGTCCGACGATGGCCAGAAACTCGCCGCGCTCCACGGCCAGATCCACTCCCCGCAAGGCGTGCACATCCACTTCGCCGGAGCGAAATGTCTTCCGCAGGTCGCGGATACCGATGATCGGCTCAGTCATAGGACAGGGACTCCAATGCATCCTGGCGGGCGGCTTTGATCGCCGGGTACAACACGCCGAGCAGCGCGCCGCCAAGGGTGATGGCGCTCGAAATGGGCCACCAGTGATAGACAATGGCTTGCGTCATGGACGCGGGAATGAACGTCGCGATCAGCCACCGGGTGCCGTAGCTCATGCCGATGCCCATAATGCTGCCGATCGCCGCCAGCAGGATCGTCTCCCGCAGCAGAATCCCCAGAACGTAACTCTGGCCCGCACCCAGCGCCTTCAGGATGCCGATTTCGCGGGTCCGTTCCAGGATCGCCGTGTACATCGCCAGGAACACCACTAGGAATCCGAACAGGACGCTGAGCGTCATCACCACGCCGATAAACGCCTTCAACTCGGGCAGGCTGTTTACCGAAAACTGGGAGGCCAGTTCATCCATGGAATAGATCGGGTAGTCGGTCAATGTCTGCTTCAAGTGGGCGATGACGGAGGCCGTGTTGGCCGGATTGTCCACCTTTACATAGATGACGGAGACTTTCCCCGTGTTCGCCGTCACATCCTGCAGCACCGTCTTCGGCAGCATCATGCGCGTCAGCTTGCCGCCCCGGAAAACACCCGCCACCCGCCAGTCCCGGTTCAGCATCTTCACGATCGACCCGGCATGCAGCTTCTTTTCCTTCGCGTAGAACTCGTCGATGATCGCTTCCTGGCCGTCCTTGAATTTGCCGCCCTGCAGGAAATGAAAGCCGCCGCTCATCCGCGATAGCGCATCGAAATCCACGCCGTGCACCGTACTCACACCGCCCAGCGGATAGATCACGACACCGGTGGCCTGCGTAACGTGCGGCTGCTCCTGTGCCCATCCCACCAGCTTTTCGTTGATGTTGGGCGGCGTAATGCCAATTGCCGAAGATCCCGACGGGCGGATGATAATGTCAGCGCCAACGCCGCGCGTCCGCGCCTCCTGGTCGCGCAGCATACCTTCGCCCACGCCTACCAGGGTCAGCATCATTGTGACGCCGAGTCCGATCGCCAACGAACTTAACAGAGTCCGCACCGGCCGGTGCTTCAGATTCTCCCAAACGAGCTTGTAGACCAAGCTCCTATTGTATCCTGCCGCCCTTCCCGGTGCCGCGTCTGCTACCCTGGAAATTCCTTAGCATCATGTCGTTTCAGATTCGTCCGCAACAAGAGTTCTTAGTTCAGCCAGCCCTTCCTGCCGCCCTGTCGCGCCTCTCCGAACTTGCTTATAACCTGCTTTGGGTCTGGGACCGGGATATCCGTTCGATGTTCCGCCGCCTCGATGCCGCCGAATGGCGCAGCTCCTCGCACAACCCCGTCCGCATGCTGGGTCAAGTCTCCCAAGCCACCCTCGAAAAAGCAGCCGCCGATCCCCGCTTCGTCGCCATGTACAAGAAGGCCTGCGACAAATTGGACGCCTACATGGTCTCCACCCCGGCCGATAGCGACAAACTTATCGCCTACTTCTCCATGGAGTACGGCCTGGCCGAATGCCTCCCCATCTACTCCGGCGGCCTCGGCGTTCTTTCCGGCGACCACATGAAGGGCGCCTCCGATCTCGCCATGCCGCTCGTCGGCGTGGGGCTCCTCTACCAGAAGGGCTATTTCCGCCAATCGCTCAATCCCGATGGCTGGCAGATCGAGAAGTCGCCGGAAAACGACTTCTACACCCTGCCGTTGCGCCCCGTCTTTAAAGAAGATGGCTCGGAGCTGATCATCGACGTTCCCATGCCTGGCGGCGATATCTTCGCCAAGGTGTGGAAGATTCAGGTAGGCCGCGTCCGGCTATTCCTGCTCGATACCAACATTCCGCAGAACCCGAATCCGGAAATGCGGGACATCACCGACCAGCTCTACGGCGGCGACTCCCACACCCGCATCCGCCAGGAAATTGTCCTCGGTATCGGCGGCCTGCGCGCCCTCCGCGCGCTCGGCTTCGACCCCACCGTCTTCCATATGAATGAGGGCCACTCGGCCTTCCTCGCCCTGGAACGGATCCGCGTCCTGATGGCCAACTACGGCCTGAGTTTCGACGAAGCCATCGAAACCTGCCGCGCCAACAACGTCTTCACCACCCACACCCCCGTCCCCGCCGGCATCGACCTGTTCGACACCGGCCTGATGCACTACTACTTCCGCGAGTACTGCGAACGCACCGGCTTCTCCATGGATCAGCTACTTTCCCTCGGCCGCCGCAATCCCGGCGACCACGGCGAGTCCTTCTCCATGGCCATCCTCGCCATCAAGACCAGCTGCTGGCGCAACGCCGTCAGCCGTCTCCATGGCGTCGTTTCCCGCGAAATGTGGCAGGACCTGTGGCCGAACGTTCCCTCTTGGGAGGTCCCGATCACCCATGTCACCAATGGCGTCCACCTGCGCTCCTGGGTAAACGGGGACCTGGTTCAGCTCTACGACAACTACCTGCAGCCGGACTGGCGCGAAAAAGCCACCGATCCCGACACCTGGAAGCTGGTCGACGACATCCCGGACAACGAAATCTGGGAAGCCCATAAGAAGCGCAAACGGCAGCTGATCGGCTTTGTCCGCAACCGCATTCTGAAGGGCGCCCAGCAACGGAAAACGGCGTCGCTGGAGGTCCGCCGCCTTTCCGAGGCGCTCGATCCCGACGCCTTCACCATCGGCTTCGCCCGCCGCTTTGCCACCTACAAGCGCGCTACCCTCATGCTTCGCGACCTGCCCCGGCTCAAACGGTTGCTCACCAACAACCGCATGCCTGTGCAGATTCTCATCGCCGGCAAGGCGCACCCGAAAGACATCCCCGGCAAGACCCTCATCCGCGAAATCTTCCAGCTTTCGCGTGATCCGGAAATCGCCAACCGCCTCATCTTCGTCGAAGACTACTCCATCGCCGTAGCCCGCGAGCTTGTGCACGGTGTGGACGTTTGGCTCAATAACCCCCGCCGCGGCGAAGAAGCCTGCGGCACCTCGGGTATGAAGGCCGGTATCAACGGTGTTCTCAACCTCTCCATCCTCGATGGCTGGTTCGATGAGTCCGACGATGTCTCCGGCGGCTGGGCCATCGGCGACCGTGAGTCCTACTCGGACGATCAGGACGAAATCCACGCCTCCTCGGTGCTCTCCCTGTTGGAGAACGAAATCGTTCCTCTTTACTACGCGGCCCGCGCCGACGAAGTGCCGACGGAGTGGGTCCGCCGCATGAAGCAATCCATCAAGGCGCTCACGCCGCAGTACGACGCGCGCCGTATGCTGGACGACTACTCGCGGCTCCTCTACGATCCTGCCCACGAGTACCGCGCCGAAACCCGTAGCGACAACTTCACGCGCAGCCGCAACCGCGCCGCCTGGGACAAACAGGTGCAGGCGGCTTGGCCGCATGTCCGCTTCGTGGAAGTCGGCGGCGCCCCCCATGGGCCGGTCCTCTCCGGCCATCCCATGCCAATGCGCGCCGTTGTCGACCTCGCCGGCCTCCAGCCAAGCGATGTCCGCGTTGAAGGCGTCGTCGGTCGCATTGATTCCAACGGTGCGCTCGGCGATACGGAAATTGTCACGCTCGCTCCCATGGAACAACGGGGCGCTGCCTGGGCTTTTGGCTGTGACTATGCTCCCAGCCAGACCGGACGCCTCGGCTGTGCCTTCCGTATCTCCAGCAACCACTTCGAACATCCGCTTACCCGCCCCTGCAACGCGCTCCTCAAGTGGAGCTAACCGCTACGGGTCTCTGCTAAACTCGGCAACGTGCCATTTTCCCAACGTTTGTTGCGAATCTTGCCCGCCTGCCTCACCATCGCGGCATCCGCCGGGGAACTTCCGGCGGATGCGCGCAACTTCCTGAACGCCAACTGCACCGGCTGTCACCGCGGCCCCTCCGCCCCCGGCGCTCTGGATCTCTCGGCTCTCGCCTTCAATCTCGACGACGCCCATCTCTTTAATCGATGGGTTCGCGTTCACGATGCCGTCCGCACCGGTGCCATGCCCCCCAAGGCCAATCCCGCCGGACGCCCGGAATTTCTCCGCTCGCTTGCCGCTCCCATCATCGCCCACGAGCAGACCCGCGCCGCCACGCAAGGCCGCTCCGTTCTTCGCCGCCTGAATCGCTACGAATACGAAAACTCCGTTCGCGACCTCCTCGCCGCGCCGTGGCTCCAACTGCGTGATTCCCTGCCCGAAGACGGTGTCGTCAACCGCTTCAACAAGGTGGGCCGCGCCCTCGACGTCTCTCACGTCCAGATGGCCCGCTACATGGAAACCGCCGAACAGGCCATTCGCGCCGTCCTTGCCGCCGCCAATCAGCCGGAAGTCACCCGGCGCTATTACGCTCGCGAACAGAAGCGGTTCCTCAACCGCATGCGCTACAGCTCGTTCAACACCCATCCGGAACGCGCTACCATTCCCGTTCTTGGCGTGGAGGCGCAGCCCGACGTTCTGGCGGAGAAAGTACCCATCACCGTCGGCGCCGCTGACCCCCAAACGCGCGAATTGGAAGCGTTTGCCACGCCCGCCTCCAATTACGTCGGTAACGAGCATCATTTCGATCAGTTCACCGCTCCCAGCGGCGGCCGCTACAAGCTTCGCTTCAACGCCTATTCCATCTGGATTCACACCCTCTACGGCCCGGAAAACCATAAGACCCGGCCCGCCTGGTGGCGCCCCGATCGCCAGCGTACCTCCCAGGGACGCACCACCGAACCCATCACCATCTACGCCCTCTCCCGCGGCGGCGAAAAGCGCCTGCTGGGTTCGTTTGACGTGAATCCGGACGCCGCTATCCACGAACTCGACGTGAACCTGCTGCCCGGTGAGATGATCCTCCCCGACGCCGCCCGCCTCTTCCGCTCCCGGCCTGGCTTCACCGGCAGCCCGGACGCCTCCAAAGAGGGAATGCCCGGCGTCGCCTACCGCTGGATGGAAGTCACCGGCCCCATCGCCAACGCCGCCTCCCGCCTCGGCGTCCGCCGCATGTTCAGCAACCTGGACCCCGCCCAGGCCTCCTCCCCCAATCCGAAACGCGACGCCGAAAAACTCCTCCGCTCTTTCATGGCCCGCGCCTACCGCCGTCCGCCCGTGGAAACTGAAGTCCAGCGCTACCTGAAAATCGTGAACGCGCAAACCGGAAACTTCACCGAAGCCATGATCGCCGGCTACATCGCCGTGCTCTGTTCCCCGGGCTTTCTCTACCTCGAAGAGGATCCCGGCAAGTTGAGCGCCACCGCCCTGGCCAGCCGTCTCTCTTACTTCCTCTGGAACGGTCCCCCGGACCGCCGCCTGCGCCTGCTGGCCGAGCAGGGAGCGCTGCTAAACCCGGATGTCCTCCGCGCCCAGACCGATCGCCTGCTCGACGACGCCCGCTCCCGTACCTTCGTCGACGCTTTCCTCGACTACTGGCTCGACCTGCGCAAACTCAACGAAACCACCCCCGACCAGACTCTCTACCCCGACTACTACCTCGACGACCTGCTCACCGAGTCCGCTCAACAGGAAACCCAGCTTTTCGTCCACCACCTCATTCGCCGCAACCTGCCCGCCGCCACGTTGATCGACGCCAACTTCACCTTCCTCAATAGCCATCTGGCCCGCCACTACGGTCTGCTCCCCGTCGATGGCGTCGCTCTGCGCCAGGTCAGTCTCCCGCCCGATAGCGTCCGCGGCGGCCTGCTCACCCAGGCCAGCGTTCTCAAGGTGACCGCCAATGGCACCACCACCTCCCCCGTCCTGCGCGGTGTCTGGATCATGGAACGGATCCTCGGCGATCCGCCACCGCCCCCTCCCCCCGGTGTTCCGGCCGTTGAACCCGATACCCGCGGCGCCACCACCATTCGTGAGCAGTTGGATAAACACCGCAACAACCCCGGCTGTGCCAGTTGCCATAACAAGATCGATCCCCCCGGCTTTGCGCTCGAAAACTTTGACGTCCTCGGCGGCTGGCGCGAAAAGTACCGCTCCACGGAAAGCGGCGAGCCCGTCAAGGGAATCGGAAAAAATGGCCATGCCTTTACGTTCAAGAACGGTCAACCCGTCGATGCTTCCGGCCCCGGCTTCCGCAACATCGTCGAAATGAAAAAGCTCCTGCTCAAGGACGAGCGGCAGATCGCCCGCAACGCTGCCTCCCAATTGATCACTTACGCCACCGGCGCCCCTGTCTCCTTCGGGGATCGCGCCCACGTCGAACGCATCCTCGACGCAGCCGAAAAGGACCGCTACGGCCTGCGCACCCTCATCCACCAGTTCGTGCAAAGCGAACTCTTCACCCACAAATAGGCCATGAAAACTCTCTCCCGCCGCCACCTTCTTCGCGCCGCCGGTGTCTCCTTCGCCCTTCCCTGGCTAGAAGCGCAGAACGCGCCTCCGCCGCGCCGCATGCTCGCCGTGTGCAACAACCTGGGCCTGCTGCCTGCCGGTTTCTTCCCCGCCCGCCCCGGCAAGGACTATGAACCCTCGCCCTACCTGAAAGTGCTGGAGCCCTTCCGCAACGATTTCACCGTCTTTTCCGGCGTCTCCCATCCTGATGTCGATGGCAGCCACTCTTCGGAGGTCTGCTTCCTCACCGCCGCGCCCCACACCGCCAACGGCGGCTTCCGCAACTCCATTTCGCTCGATCAGTACATGGCCGATCGCATCGGCGTCCAAACCCGCTTCCCTTCCCTCACGCTCGGCGTTAACGTCAACAAAGGCCAGCGCAGCCTCACCTGGACCGGCGCCGGCGTCATGATCGCTTGCGAGGATTCCGCTGCCCAGGTCTACAAACGCCTCTTCCTGCAGGGCACCCCGGAAGAAGTGGAGCGCCAGGTGGCCCGGCTCAAACTGGGCGAGTCTATCCTCGATTCGGTGGCCGAACACGCCGGCGGACTCAAACAATCCCTCGGCGCTCAGGACCGCGCCCGCCTCGATCAGTACGAAACCGGCGTCCGCGAACTCGAGCGGCGCATGGTCCTCTCCCAGGCTTGGGAACGCAAACCCAAGCCCAAAACCACCGAGCCCCAACCCGTCGACCCCGACAGCAACCGCGCCTACATGGAAAAGACGCGGCTGATGTACGATATCTCCCGCCTGGCGTTCGAAACCGATTCCACCCGCCTCATCACGCTCTTCCTCGATAGCTCCAATTCCCCTGCCATCGACATCAAGGGCGTCGAGATCACCGACGGCTATCACAACCTCTCCCACCACGGCAAAAACGAGAGCAAGCTCAAACAACTGGAAGCCATCGACACCTGGCACATGCGCCTTCTCGCCGAACTCTTCGGCAAGCTGAAAAACGTGGGCGAGGGCGGCGAAACCCTCCTCGATCGCACCATGGTCCTCTACGGATCCAATTTCGGGGACGCCAACAAGCACACCACCGACAACATGCCCGTCCTGCTCGCCGGCGGCGGCTTCCATCACGGCCAGCACCTCGCCTTCGATGCCCGCCGCAACTACCCCCTGCCGAACCTCTTCGTCAGCATGCTCCAGCGAATGGGCATCGAGTCGGACAAGTTTGCCAGTGCCACCGGCACCATGCGCGGCCTGGAACCCAAAGGAAACGCCTAGCCCATGCGCCCCTTTGCCCTGCTTGCCGCGGTCGTCGCTGCCTTCTTCGCCCTCGGCCAGCCCCAGCCGCGCACGCCGTGGACCACCTCCCGCCTCATCGGTTCCCCGGATCCGCCGCCCCCCTATCGCCTCGTCCGCGCCTTCCCCCAGGTCTCCTTCAAGGGGCCGGTGTTCATCGCCCAGGACCCGCTGTCGGACCGGCTCTTTGTCGCCGAATACGACGGCGCCATCTACTCTTTCCAGCCCGGGGATTCCTCCGGCCGCAAGGATCTCTTCCTCCAACTCGACCGCGGCATCTCCGCCTTCTCCTTCCACCCGAAATACAAGGAGAACGGCTACGTCTTCGTCTTCAGCCACGCCGACAACAAGCTCGATTCCCGCGTCGGCCAGATGAGCCAGATCTATCGCTACAAGCTCGCCGCCGCCAGCAATCCCCCCCGCCTCGATCCGGCCTCGAAAACCGTCATCATCGAATGGCCCTCCGGCGGCCACAACGGAGGCGAAGCCATCATCGGTCCCGATGGCTACCTCTATGTCTCCACCGGCGATGGCACCAGCGGCTCCGACGTCAACAACTCCGGCCAGAACCTCACCGACCTCCACGCCGTCATGATGCGTATCGATGTCGACCATCCCGATCCCGGCCGCAACTACTCCATCCCCAAGGACAACCCCTTCCTCAAAACGCCCAACGCCCGTCCCGAAATCTGGGCCTACGGCTATCGCAATCCCTGGCGCTTCAGCTTCCATCCCGAGTCCGGCCTCCCTTGGGTCGGCGACGTCGGCCAGGACATCTGGGAGATGATCGAAATCTCCACCAAAGGCGCCAACCACGGCTGGAGCGTCCGCGAAGGAACCCACCCCTTCCACCCCAAATCCGCCAAAGGCCCCACCCCCTTCACCGATCCCATCGTCGAGCATCACCACACCGAATGCCGCTCCATCACCGGCGGCTACATCTACACCGGCGACAAGTTCCCCGAACTGAAAGGCGCCTACATCTACGGCGACTACGAGTACGGCAAAATGTGGGGCCTCCGCTACGACGCCAAGGCCCGCAAGGTCACCTGGCACAAGGAGTTTCTCGATTCCAACGTCAAAATCTCCAGCTTCGGCATGACCCGTGCCGGCGATTTCTATGCCCTCGATTACGGGACCGGTGAAATCTTCGCCCTCGACCGCCGTCCCCCCGATGCCCCCACACCCGCCTTCCCCCGCAGGCTCAGCGAGACCGGGCTCTTCTCCGCCATCAAAGGCCACACCGTCGCCCCCGGTGTGATTCCCTACTCCATCAACGCCCCGTTCTGGTCCGATGGCGCCCACAAGGAGCGCTTCGTCGCTCTCCCTCCCACGGCCAAAATCACCTTCAGCGACAAGGCCGATCAGGCCTGGCAGTTCGACGACGGCACCGTCACCGTAAAGTCCTTCTCGCTCGATATGGAGGAGGGCAACGCCGCCTCCCGCAAGTACATTGAAACCCGCGTGGTCGTGAAGCAGCAGGACCACTGGGTCGGCTACTCCTACATCTGGAACGACGATCAGTCCGACGCTACTCTCGTCGCCGCCGGCGGCTTGGACAAGGTCTTCCGCATTAAGGAAGCCACCGGCAAGACCCGCAAGCAGAACTGGCACTACCCGTCACGGAATGAGTGCATGTTCTGCCACTCCCGCGCCGCCGGCTTTGCCCTCGGCCTCACCACCGGGCAGATGAACCGCGGCGGCCAGTTGCAGCAGTACGCCCAGTGGGGCCTCTTCAAGGAGCCTCTGAAAAAGGCGCCCGCCGACCTCCCCGCCTACCCCGACCCGTTCGACGCCAAGGTCGACATCAACCACCGCGTGAAAACCTACCTGCAGATCAACTGCGCCATGTGCCACGTCTCTGACGGCGGCGGTAACTCGCTCATGGAACTCGGCTACCGGACGCCCATGGAGAAGGCCAGGCTGATTGGGGAACCGCCCACCCATGAAACCCTCGGCATCTCCGGCGCCCGCCTCGTCAAGCCCGGCGATCCGGCGTCCTCCGTCCTGTTCCGCCGCATCACCCGCCGCGGCCAGTACCAGATGCCCCCCACCAGCACCAGCCGCGTCGATACCGCCGGCGCCAAACTCATCGAAGACTGGATCCGTCAACTCCCTCCCCATGCGAATTGATCGAATCACCCTCACCCACGTCCGCATCCCGCTGGGCGAACCATTCCGCATCTCCAACGGCGAAGTCGCCGAAAAGGATGGCATCGTCGTCGCCGTCCATTCCGATGGCCTCACCGGGTATGGTGAATCCTCGCCCATGGCCGGGAGTTTCTACTCCAGCGATACCCCCGAATCCTGCTGGCAGCAGCTAACCGCCGAACTCGCCCCCGCCATCCTCGGCCGCGAATTCGAATCGCTCGACGCCGCCAGCCGCTGGATCGACCAGCAACCGGGCAGCAACTTCGCCAAGGTGGGCCTGGAGACCGCGCTCTGGGATATCGAGGCCCAGCGCCTCGGCCTGCCGCTCCACCGCCTTCTCGGTGCCACCCGCGACTATGCCGAATCCGGCCTCGCCGTCGGCCTCTACGACTCCACCGAACAACTGCTCCAGACCATCGCCCGCTACCTCCCCGATGGCTACAAACGCGTCAAGATCAAGATCTGCCCCGGCCACGACCTCGATCTCGTCCGCGCCGTCCGCGACCGCTTCGGCGACATACCGCTGATGACCGACGCCAACGCCTCCTATACCCTCGACCACCTGCCCATCTACCGGAAACTCGACGAGTTCGGCCTGCGCATGTACGAGCAGCCCCTGGCCGGCGCCGCGCTCGAAGACTCCGCCACGCTCCAGCGCGCCCTCAAAACGCCCATCTGCCTGGACGAGAGCCTGGAGTCGTTTGACGACCTGGAACGGGCCGCCGCGCTGGGTTCGTTCTCTATCGCCAACATCAAGATCCAACGCGTCGGCGGCTTCCGCAACGCGCTCCGGCTTTACCACCGCGCCGCCGCTCTCGGCCTGTCCATCTGGATCGGCACCATGCCCGAATTGGGCATCGGCCAGGCACAGGGCGCAGCCATGTCGGCGCTCGCCTCCTGTGACTATCCCACCGACGTCGAAGCCAGTCTGCGCTGGTTCCGCGACGATATCATCGCCCCCTTCCTCGAAGTCCGCGATGGCCGCATTCCCCTCCCGCAAACCCCTGGTCTGGGCTACGTCATCGACCAGGCCAAACTCGACCGCTACCAGGTAGCGCGCAAGGAAATCACCGCATGAAAAACCGCTGGTCTCGCCTCGAACAGGGCGACACATTGCTGGGTTCGTTCCTCTCCACCGGCTACCCGGTCAATACCGAACTGATGGGCCTCGCCGGCTTCGACTTTCTCATCATCGATCTCGAACACGGCATGGGCTCGGAGCGCGATGTCCTTTCCCAACTCCACGCCCTGCAGTCCACCCCGGC
This sequence comes from uncultured Solibacteraceae bacterium, assembly GCA_964430625.1. Lineage (GTDB taxonomy): Bacteria > Acidobacteriota > Terriglobia > Bryobacterales > Bryobacteraceae. The sequence continues at coordinate 139,896 of CAYSFR010000021.1, read as the reverse complement.
CATCCCCGTCGTGCGCGTTGAATCCCACGAAAAGCAACGGGTCCACCGCCTGCTCGATCTCGGCGTACAGGGCATCATGTTCCCCCGCGTCGACACCGCCGAACAGGCCCGCGACTGCATCGCCGCCATGCGCTACCCCCCGCACGGCGTCCGCGGCGTCGCCACCATCGTCCGCGCCGCCGGCTACGGCACCCACTTCAACGACTACAAGACCGAGTCAAAGTCCACACTGCTCAACATCATCCAGATCGAAACCGCCGAAGCAGTGAAGAACGTCGAGGAAATCGCCGCCGTCGAAGGCGTTGGCGTCCTCTTCGTCGGGCCGATGGATCTTTCCACCTCCCTCGGCATCTTCCGCCAATACGACCATCCGCTCTTCATCGAGGCCCTGCAGAAAACCCTCGCCGCCGCCCAACGCCACAACCGGGCCGCCGGCATCCTGCTGCCCAGCGTCGAAACCACCCGTCACTACCGCGACATGGGCTTCCGCTTCCTCACTGCCGGCACCGATGTGCTGCTGCTTAAGACGGCCGCGGCGCAACTGGTGCAGGGCCTGCGGGACGCCTGACCATCACCATATACGCGAAGATACCGAGCATCAGCCAGAAACCGACGGCCTTGATCGGTGCGTCGAAACTGCCCGTCTGCTTGATCATCCATCCCGTCAGCCACGGCGCCACGCTCCCGGCCAGGTTGGCCGCTGTGTTCTGAATCGCCACCGGCACCGCCCCGGGCATCAGCGTCTGGGTCAGCGCCCAGTAGTTCGCCGTCGCCAGCCCCAGGCCGCACAGCGACGCCACCGTCAGCCCGATCATCATCTCCTTGGAATCCGTAAACACGCTCAGCGTCTGCAGCGCCGCCATCACGAACCCGGCCACCGTAAACGCACGCCGCACCGCAATCGGCTCCGCCCCGCGCGAGATCAGCTTGTCCGCCGCCCAGCCGCCAATCGCCGCCACCAGCGCCATCCCGCCGAAGGAGACACCCACAAACCAGTTCGACTTCGCGATCGACATCCCGTGCGTCTTCTGGAAATACTGCGGCATCCACGTCATGCAGTAGTAGACGAAATACATGTAGCAGTACGTCCCCAGAATGATGCCCCACATCACCCGGCTCTGCAGCGCCTTACCCAGCGAAATGCTCTCCGCTTTCGTGCCCGTTGTCGCCGGCAGCGCCGCCGGATCGTTGCTCTTCACCCACCCCAGCCACGGCCCCAGCCACAGCAAACTGCCCAAGCCCATAATCAGGAACATCGCCTGCCAGCCTTGCGTCGCCACCAGCCACGCCGCCAGCGGCAACCCCACCGCCGGACCCACCTTCGTGCCCGTCATGTAGACGCCCACCGCGAACCCGCGTTCTTTCTCGGCAAAGTGCTCGCGGATATACCGCAGCGACGATGACGTCACCACGCTCTCCCCAAGCCCCACCACCAGCCGCGTCGCCACCAGTGCCCACAATCCCGTCACGAATACCGTCAGCGCCGATGCCAGGCTCCACAGCAGAATGCCCGCTGTATACAGCACCCGCACCCCCCGCCGGTCCACCAGCATCCCCGCCGGAATCTGACCCAGCGTATAGGTCCAGAAGAAAGCCGACATCGCCATCCCCTGCTGCTCCTCATCCAGATGCAGCACCTTCCCGATCTCCGGCATCGCCGATGTCAGGTTCACCCGATCGGTGTAGGCGATCACCATGCCCAGGCTCAGCCACAGGACGACGTACCAACGCTTCGCATTCATCCGTTCTACTCTATCCCTAATTACCGCCGCCCTGGAAACTTCCAGATCCGCAGCGCGTTCTCGCCCAGAATCAGCCGCCGGTCCGCTTCCGTGTAGAACGAGCAATACTTGTCGACGAACTCCAGTTCCTTGTCCATCGGCAACTCCCACCGCGGCCGCGGATACCCCGTGCCCCAGATGATCTGCCGCCCGCCGAACTCTTCATAAATGGCCTTATAAAACGGCCACGTGTCTTCGTAGGGATACTTCTTCAGCTCGGTCATCTCGTACGGTTCGGAGTTGCTGATCCACACCTGCTTGAACTTCTTCAGCCGGAACATCTTCCGGAACTCCGGCCACGGATCGGCCAGCTTCAGGTCCGGCTTCCCCGCGTGATCGATCACGATCTTTACGCCCGGGAACCGCCCGCACATCTCCTCCAGCATCGGCATCTGGTGCGGCAGGATGTAGTAGTTGAACACCGCGCCCAACTTCTCGGCTTCCTTCCACAGCGGATAGTGCTCCTTGGAGTTCAGCCACGTCGCCTTCGGGTGATAGATCGGGCTGAAGCGCACCCCCTGGAACCCGTGCTCCTTCACCCAATACCGCAGCCGCTCGTGCACCTTCGGATCCAGCGGGTTGATCAGCCCGTGCGCCACAAACTTGTCCGGATACTTGTGCAGCGAATACGAGGTGTAGGAGTTGTCCCACCCGTAGTAGCGCGGCGTGATCAGCACGGCATAACGAAGGCCGAAATCCTTCATCTGCTCCACCTGATTCTCGATCGGACCCTGCACCGCCACCTTCTTCAGGTCCGGCCGCTCCGGATGCGCGAACGGGAACCGCGGATCGTCCGTCCACACCTCCAGATGCGTGTCGATGATCAACCGCGCCGGCGTCACCGCCGCCGCCAATAAGCTGCGCCGCGAAATCATATTGGCAACAGCCTACCACCTAACGCACCCGGATGAGCCACCCCGCGATCGCCAGTGGCGCCGCTACCCCCGCCGCGAATGTCGCCGCCCGCCGGTCCGTCCAGTTCCACATCGCCGCAAACGACGCTCCCGCCACCGCCAGATACACCACCGCAATCCACCATCCGCTTCGCCGTGCCGCCATCACCGCCGGCACCGCGCCCATCGCCCACCCGCAGCCCGCCATCAATACCAGAATCGCCTGCCACGCCGCCGTGTTCGGGTACGTCCGCCCCGGCTGCGGCCATGCGCAAAGCCCGCTGCCTACCAGCAGCGCCGTCGAAAATCCCAATAACACGTGTGACCACACACCGTGACTAGCGGGAGAACGGCTCCAATTTCCTCAATCGCCCGCCCAAAAAGAGCAGCAACGTCGCGATCGGCCACACCGCCGCCACCGCCGCGACCGGGCTGAGAATCCCGTCAATCCCGCCGCCCAGACAGAAATACAGCGCTCCGCCAAATTGCACGGCGCCGATCGCCATCAGCACCGTGCCAGCCCATGCTAGTCCACGTGTTCTCATCCCGGACAGAATGCCAGACAATGAGACATTTTGTCCATCGGGTAGGTACCCTAGCAGAAGTGATACGTCGTTTACCTGATACGAACTTCTACCTGCACAGCCTCGCGCCCACCCCGCTCGCCGCTGTCGCCCTCGAACCCGCCGCTCCCCCCATCTGGTGCAAGCTCGAGTTCCTCAACCCCTCCGGATCCACCAAGGACCGTATCGCCCGCTACATCCTCGGCAAAGCCTGGCGCGAAGGGCGCCTGCAGCCCGGCGACACCGTCGTCGAAGCCTCCTCCGGCTCCACCTCCATCGCCATGGCCCTCACCTGCTCCCAACTCGGCCTGCGGTTCATCGCCGCCATGCCCGCCGGCGTCAGCAATGAGCGCGTCCTCATGATCCGCGCCTACGGCGGCCAGGTTCGCTTCACCGCCAAGGAGGACGGGATCCACGGCGCCATTCGCGAAGCGGAACGCCTCGCCGCCGAAGAGAACTGTTTCCTCCCCCGTCAATTCCACAACCAGGAAAACGCCGCCGCCCACGCCTCCACCACCGCCCGCGAAATCGCCGAACAGATCCCCGGTGGCGCCGTCGACGCCGTCGTCAGCGGTGTCGGCACTGGCGGCACCCTGGTCGGCATCTACCAGGGCCTCCGCGAAACCGGCTCCCCCGTCCGCCCCGTCCTGGCCCGCCCCATCCAGCTCGATGGCTCCTCGGAAGTGGAGTGCTGCAGCTTTTCCACCCGCATTCCCGGTGTCGTTGACTCGGTCTCCACCATCTTCCGCCCCGCCGAAATGCCGGACCTGGAAACCATCGAGGTCCGCGATGAAGACGCCATCCGCACCACCCGCCAACTCATCGCCGCCGGCTTCCCCGTCGGTCCCAGCTCCGGTCTCAACTTCTTCGCCGCCCAGTCCATCGCCCGCCAACTCGGCCCCTCCGCCCGCGTCGTCACCGTCTTCGCCGACCGTATGGAGCGCTACTTCACCACCGAACTGTTCGCCCCCTATCGCTAGTACAATATCCCGATGGATAGAAGAGCCTTCCTCAAGGCGGCCCTCGCCGTTCCCGCCGCGATGGCTGCCGCCCCCGCCGCCCGCCCCAACATCATCCTCATCATGGCCGACGATCTCGGCTTCTCCGACATCGGCCCTTACGGCAGCGAGATCGCCACGCCCCATCTCGATGCCCTGGCCCGGAACGGCCTCCGCTTCTCCCAGTTCTATAACACCGCCCGCTGCTGCCCCACGCGTGCTTCCCTGATGACGGGCCTCTACCCGCACCAGGCAGGCATCGGCCACATGATGAACGACTACGGCCGCCCCGGCTACAAAGGCGACCTGAACCGCACCTCCGTCACCATCGCCGAAGTCCTCCGCACCGCCGGCTACCGCACTGCCATGTGCGGCAAATGGCACGTCACCCCCCAAACCGCTGACAACCACAACTGGCCCCTCCAGCGCGGCTTCGAGAAATACTACGGCACCATCGCCGGCGCCGGCAGCTTCTGGGATCCCGCCACCCTCACCCGCGACAACACCCCCATCAAGCCCGATACCAACGACTACTACTACACCGACGCCCTCGGCACCAACGCCGCCAGGTACATCGACGAACTCGCCGGCAAAGGTAATCCCCTTTTCCTCTACGTCGCCTTCACCGCCCCCCACTGGCCCATGCACGCCCCGGAAGCGACCATCGCCAGGTACAAGGACCGCTACAAAGCCGGCTGGGACGCCCTCCGCGCCGAACGGCACGCCCGGCAGAAAAAAATGGGTGTCGTGAAATCGAAGTGGGAACTCTCCCCCCGCGACCCGGAAATTCCCAAGTGGGACGACATCCCCAACAAGGAATGGCACATCCGCCGCATGGCCGTCTACGCCGCCATGATCGACCATCTCGACCAGAACATCGGCAAAATCGTCGCCAAGCTCAAGGAAAAGAACCAGCTCGACAACACCCTCATCTTCTTCCTCGCCGATAACGGCGGCTGCGCCGAAGGCATGGCCCCTCGCTCGGCCACCGACACCAACCCCAATACCTCCAGCCGCCCCTTCACCACTCGCGACGGCCGCCCCGTGCAGGTCGGCAACGATCCCAAAGTGATGCCCGGTGGCGCCGACACCTACCAAAGCTACGGCCCCGAATGGGCCCACGCCTCCAACACCCCCTTCCGCCTCTACAAACACTTCGTCCACGAAGGCGGCATCTCCAGCCCCCTCATCATCCACTGGCCCAGGGTCGTCAAGAACCGCAACTCGTTCACCGATCAGCCGGGCCATCTCATCGACATCATGGCCACCTGCGTCGACGTCGCCGGCGCTACCTACCCCGCCGAATACAAGGGCGAGAAGATCACCCCGCTCGAAGGCAAACCGCTCACCCCCATCTTCGAGGGCAAGAAGCGTCCCGGCCACGAAGCCATCTACTGGGAGCACGAGGGCAACCAGGCCATCCGTATGGCCAACTGGAAACTGGTCCGCCGCCACGGCACGCCCTGGGAACTCTACGGCATCGACAACGACCGCACCGAACTCAACAACCTCGCCGCCCGCGAAACCGCCCGCGTGGAGATGATGTCAGCCAAATGGGAAGCCTGGGCCAAACGCGCCAACGTCCTTCCCTGGCAAAGCTGGCTGCCCTCCCAGCCGGGCCAGAAGAAGAAAAAGAAAAAGGCCTAGCTCCAGTACGGCTCGTCTTGTTCCAGTTGCGTCCGCAGATACTCCTCGTTCGGCTCAAACCCCAGGCCAGGCCCTTCGGGAACCGTCAGATGGCTCTCCTTCACCACCGGAGCGCCAATGGCGGACATCTTCTCGATCGGCCCGCCCGGCCGCCCCAGCGCGCTTTCCGACCGGTAGAAGTTGTGAATCGCCGAGCCGAAATGCGCGCTCGCATAACAAAGCACCAGGCTCCCCACGTTGTGCAGAGCCACCGGAATCCGGCTGGTCTGCGCGTACTCGGCAATCTTCTTCGTCCCCGTGATTCCCCCGGAAAACGCCAGGTCCGGATGCACAATGTCCACTACACGCCCATCCAGAAACTCCCGGAACTCCTTCAGCAACTCCAGCTTTTCGCCGGTAAGAATCGGCAGGCGCGTCGATTGCCGCAGCACCCGCCACCCGTCGCTGAACAGCACCTGCATTGGGTCTTCATAGAACAGCGGGTTGTACGGCTCTATCGCCTTGGCCACCTGAATCGAGCTCGGCGTATCCATCTCGCCGTGGCAGTGCAGCGCGATGTCAATGTCGTTTCCGGCCGCTTCTTTCAGGTTCCGCATCGCCCGCTCCACCCGCCGCACCTGCTCCGGGCTCAGCGTTACCGACTCCCGAAATCCCGGAATCCCCGCGATGCGCGAAAACACGACCTTGAAGGCCGTGAACCCCTCCGGCCGCTGTTTCACCCGCTGTACCCAATCCTTGCAGGCTGCCGCGTCGAGCGGGTCGAAACCACCGGCGTGGGAGTAAAGCTGGATCTTGTCGCGGAACGGTCCCCCCATCAGCACGTTGACCGGCAATCCGGTAATCTTCCCGGCCAGATCCCATAACGCGATATCAATCCCGCTTATCGTCGGCACATGCGGCCGGTAGGTGTACATCCGCGTCGTCATCTCATGGAAATGCCGCTCGATGGCCAGCGGGTCCTGCCCCAGCAGCATCCCCTGGCTGGTCATCTGCTGAATCCGCGCCCGTGCCACCGGTCCCGTCGCCCCGGCCTCGCCATAGCCCACCAGCCCCGGTTGGTCGGTCTCGATCTTGATCAGGCAGTTGCCGGCAATGCCCTTCACCTGCATGGCCTTGATGGCGCGGATCTTCACCATCTTCCGCGCCGGCGCCGCCAGCGTCTCATACCGCTCCATCCAAGCTCCGGCGGGCAACGCCAGCGCCGCGCGCATCCAGTTCCGTCTCGTCATGAGGGCCTCCCGTTGCTAGTCCCGAATCAACAGCGCCGCCGCCCGGTCCGACGCTATCTCCGTCGTCTTCCCCGCCCAGGTCTCCCGCACCTGCCCGAACTCCCCGGTCCGGAACGACTTCGCGTGGAATACCACCACACGCCTCGAATCGACAATGTCCACCATCGGCCGTTTCTCCGATGTCACTACATTTCCATTCACACAATACACCCGCACGTCCGTGCTGTCGAAGATCCCCAGCGGCGTGTTCCCCGTCCCCACGGCTACTCCGCTCCCGTACCCGTGCGGTGCCGCTTCCACTTTCAAATAGAAGATCCGAACATTCTGCGCACCACGGATCTCCGATTGCGGGTTCGTCGAAATCCGCTCCACATTCAACGAGTAGAAAGCCACCCGCTCCTTGGTTCCCTCCACGCGGAATCCCCGCCCGATTCCCGTCACCCCGCAAAACCGCCCGCCCCCGTTGCCCGTGATCCGCAATTGCGCCGGCGCCATCACCAGCAATCCGCGCCCGGCCGTCCACTGCACCAGCCCGCCCACGCCCAGAAACGTCACGCTGGTGGTCGCTGCCGCGTCGTCCGGCATGGTTAACGCGGCTCCCCCGCCCGCCGTCCGCAGCGCCGAAAACGACCGGTGCAGCCCGAATAGCTGCGTCTTCGCCCCCAGCGCCAGCGGCTCGCTCAACCGGTAGCTGCCCCGCGGGACAAATACCTTCCCCTGCTTGGCAATCGCCGCCTGGAACGCCGCCGTATCGTCCGTCTCGCCGTCCCCTTTGGCGCCGAACGCCTTCACGCTCACCGCGTCCCGATCCTCAAACGAAGGCAGCCGGCTCCAGTGCCGCGCATGAATCGCCGCATACGCTGGCGCCGTACGCGATTCCCCCCACTCCGCCCGTTCGCGATCCTCCACCTCCACGCCGTTCACCACCGTCGCCGAGTGGCCCGTGGCCCAGACATACCGGTTAATCCGCGTCCACGCCGCTCCGCCCGGCAGCTTTCGGCCCCCTTCCCGCACCGCCGTTGCCCCCCGCACCTGGCAGTCTTCCAGATACAGATTCTCGTGCCCGTTGCTGGCAAACACCGGCCCCGGCTTCCGCAGTTCGATCACGCAGTCCACCAGGCTCACGCCGGTCAACGACTTGTTCGCGGTCAAATCGATCGCCGCCACCCCGTTCGTCTCGATTCGGCATCCCACCAGCACCATCGGCGGGCTATTCGATGCGTGCGAAACCGGTGCCTTGGTCTGTCCCGTGAACACGCGGTCAGGATCGGAAACCGGCACTCCGGCCCCGACAGGATGCCGTACTGCCCGCCCTGCACCTCCACGTTATATGTCCCGCCCCCCTGCCCCGGGCAGTTGTTCATGCCCGCAAACGCCCCCTCCGCCAGAATCCGGCAGTCCTGCAGCGTGGTGCCCTGCGACCCCGTGTGCCGGATCCCCACCGCCCCCGCGTTACCCCGTACGTCGATGTCGATCCCCCGAAACGTATGCCCGAAGGAGATGTTCGGCTGCTCCTTGCCCCACTCCGGCTCCGCCTTCCCCGGCATGTCGTTCCGCGTCTGCGCCCAGATGTAAACGGCGTTCTTCGGCTTCCTCGCATCCGTGAAGCCCTTCGTCCCCGGCGCAACCCGCAATACCGGGCGCTTGCCCGCCGTCGAACCCATCAGCACGCAGGTCCGGTTGGGAATGTCCCAATAGGTCTGCGTCATTCCGTCGGTCGCCCGCGGTTTGTCCGCCTTCTGCACCGGCTGCTCGCAGGAAAGCGTGTCGGAGATCAGGTACACCCCCGCCGGGAAAAAGCAGACATACTGAAAATCGCGCGCGTCGTTGATCGCCCGCTGCAGCGCCGCCGTCGCGTCTTTCTTCCCGCTTGGATCCGCCAGGTACGGCGCCCGGGTCACATCCAGGCACCCCGTCTCCACCAGCGGATCGGACGCCGCCACACCCGGCGGAACCCGCTTGCCCGGGACGAACGGCGCTCCCCGCCCTCCTTGTCCAAAGGCCAGCGGCGCCGCCGTGCCCGCCGCAATCGTCTGGAGCAGGTTGCGCCGCCGCATGGTCCCCTACCGGTTCAACTTCAACGAGAACTGCACAATCCGCGGTTGATTCCCCTGCGCGTTTACCACCCCGAACTGCGGATTCCCGAAGGCCGCGTTCGGCGGCGCGAATCGCGCCGTATTCGTCAGGTTGAACACCTCCGCCCGGAACTGCAGCGTCAGCAACTCCTTGATCCGGAAGTTCTTGCTCAGCGTCATGTCGATCTGCGCCGTTCCGTCGCTCCGCAGCCCGTTGTACGTCCGCGGCGCATTGCCGAACTGATACTCCGGCGGAATGGAGAACTGCGATGCGTCAATCCACCGCTCCGGCCGCGGCTGCGGTACCGTCGCGTTGATCCCCGTCCAGTTCGGCCGCTGCCCGCCGCCCTGCGAGAACGTGTTGTTGGTCGACGACGTCACCCCCAGCGGACCGCCGCTGAACCCGCTCCAGATCGCCGCCACCTGCCAGCCCCCCAGCAGCGAGTTCTTCTTCAGGAACGGCAGCTCATACACCGCATTCAGAATGTAGCGGTGCGTCTGGTCCAGCGTCGACGGACTCCACTCCGCCGCCAGGTTGTACCAGTTCTGCACCCCGCCGCCGCCCACTGTCTCTCCCGCAAACGGCCCCGTCCCGTAGTCCATCATCTTGGAGAACGTGTAGCTCACCAGGATGCTCAACCCGCTCGCATACCGCTTCTCTGCCTTCGTCTCCAATGCGTGATACGACGAAGTCGCCCACGACGCGTTCTGCGACGCCACGCCGTCAAACTGCGCAAACGGCCGCAACAGCTGCGCTCGCGCTACCGTACGGTTCGCCAGCGTTCCCACCGCGATCTGCCCGAAGAACGGGTTGGCCACCTGCGTCCGCAGCGCCGCCCCTTGTGCCAGCAACTCCGGCGCAAGCTGGTTCCACTGCCGGTTCTCAAACAGCCCCACCCCGCGGCTCCCCGCATACCCCACCTCGAACAGAATGTTCTTCGGCATCTCCCGCTGAATATTGAAGTTCCACTGCGAGCTATAGGGCGTGTAGTTGCTCCGGTCGAAGAACTGCACCGTCTGGCCCAGCAGCGTAGATAGCCCGGCGCTCGATCCCGTCGGCCGGTTGAACCCCGTCGGATACGGATTGCTCCAGTTCACCACCGGGTTCGCCCCGTCCAGGCTGGTCACCACGGAGGTCGTCGTCGCGTAGCCGCTGATGCCGAAGGCCGCCGTGCCGCCCCCTACCCCGGTCAAACCGGAGTAGAACATACCCGCGCCTGTCCGGATCACCGTCTTCGGAGTCAGCTTGTAGGCGATGCCCAGCCGCGGCGCGATGTTGTTCCGGTCCGGATTGGCGTTATACCGCGAAGTGCCGCCCACGCCCGGGAACGTCAGCCCGCCGCGCAGGTTCAGCCCCGCTACCTGCAGCGGAGACGCCGCGTTGAAATCGAAGTTCGACAGCTGGTTGAACCGGTCCGTCCGCGGCGTTTCGTAGTCGTAGCGGAGGCCCAGGTTCAGCGTCAGCTTCGGCGTAATCTTCCAGGTGTCCTGTACATACATCCCGTAGTACTTGTTCGTCTGCGCCAGTGCCGGCGCCGGCGCCACGCCACCGGCGGGAATCCCCAGCAGGAACGTCGCCAGCCCCAGCCCCGCCGTCGCGCTCGCCGCCGTCGCGTTCGGCCCCTGCGTCCATGTCGGCGCAAAGCTGAAATTCGTCGCCTGGTCCCCCGTCTGCTGGCTGTTGAACTGAATCACCCGGTACTCGCCGCCGAACTTCAGCGTGTGCTTCGTCAGGTTCTTGGTAATGCTGCCCTGCAACGCCTGCTGCGTGTTGCCGAAGGCGATCAGGTCGGTCGCCCCGATCAGCCCGCCCACAATGATGTTGGGCACCGACCCGGTCACGCTGTACCCGTTGATCGTGATCGCCGGGAACGACAACGGATCCACCATCCCCTGCCGCATATACGCCGGCAGCCCGAGCGACGTGATGTCGAAGCCGTCCGAATACGGCCGCCGGAAATTCAACAGCCGTGTCACCGAGTAGCGGCCCATCGCCACCGTCGTCGGCGAAAGCACCATCGTGTCTTCCAGCACCGCGTTCCACCGCGTAAACACCTGCGGACCCGCCGTCGGCGCCACATTCCGGTACTCCTGCCCGTACACTGGCGCCCGGTTGAACGGCGTGTCGTCGAACGAGTAGCGCCCGAATACCCGGTTGCGTTCGCTGAAGTTGTGGTCCAGCCGCGCGCTGTAGCTGTCCTTCGGTACCACGTTTCCGTCGGTGCGCGTATAGTTGATCGCGCCCAGCGCCGTCACCCCGGCCACGTTCGGCGCCGGAAAATACTTGGCCACGTTCCGCGCCACCGGGTCAATCCGGTTCGCCGGAATGATGTTGCCCGTAAACGGCGAGCGAATGAACCCCGCCCCAGCCGGGTTGGCCCGCGTCGTTGCCGGATCGTAGATCGTCACCGCGTTCCCGTTGGCCAGCCGTGCCGCGCTGAAATCGCCCGTCAGCATCCGCGGATCCGGCAGCGTCGCCGTGAACGTGATGCCCTGGATAAACCGCACAATCTCTGTGTTGAAAAAGAAAAAGGTCTTGTTCTTTCCGTTGTAGAGTTTCGGAATCAGCACCGGTCCGCCTACTGTTCCGCCGAACTGGTTGAACTTGAACGGCGCCCGCTTCGTCCCGCTCCGGTTGGCGAAAAAGTCGTTCGCGTTCAGCTTGTCGTTGCGGAAAAACTCGTACAGTCCGAAGTGCAGATCGTTGGTGCCGCTCTTGGTCACCACGTTGAACACCCCGCCCGCTGCCCGCCCGTACTCCGCCGAGAAGTTGTTCGTCTCTACCTTGAACTCCTGCACCATGTCCGGATTCGCATTCACCACCGGCTGATTCTGCGCCGCCGCCGAGTTCGGCGCCCCGTCCAGCAGGAACTCGTTCGCGCTCGACCGCTGCCCGTTAATGGAATACGCCACCGTCGATATCTGGTCGATCACCAGCCCGTTCACCCCCGCCGATGGCCGCACGCCCGGCACCAGCATCGCCAGCGCATACGTATTCCGCCCCAGCAGCGGCAACTCGGTCACCTGCTTGTTGTTGATCACCTGCCCCAGCGTCGTGCTCTCGCTCTCCAGCACCAGCGCCTGCGCCGACACTTCGATTCGCTCCGATACCGCGCCCACCTTCAGCACCACATCCAGCCGCGCCACCTGCTGCACGGCCAACTCCAGGCCCGTTTGCCGCGTGGAAACAAACCCGTCTCGGCTGATCTCCACGTCATACCGCCCCGGCAACAGCGACGGCGCTGAATAGTAGCCATCCTGGTTCGTCATCACGTTTGCCGTCACTCCTGTGCCCACGGCCCGCACTGCCACCTTCGCGTCCGGTACGACTGCTCCACTCGGGTCCGTCACCCGTCCCGTCAGCGAGGCAGTCTGGGCCATCGCCGCTACAGTCATCATCAGGAATACTAAGGAGCGAAAAAGCATGGGGTAGGTATATCACGCATCGCCCGCTCCCGTGTGAAGTACCCTGACAACATGGCCCCCCAAATATTCCTTGGCGGTGCCGCCGGCCTCACCACCTGGCGCGCTGAGGTAGCCATCCCCGCTCTGGAATCCGCCCGCGTCTCCTACTTCAATCCGCAACTCCCGCTCCATGCCTGGACCCCGGAACGGGAAGCCGAGGAGATGCAAGCCAAGGATGCCGCCCAGGTCCTGCTCTTCGTCCTCAACCACGAAACCCGCGGCGTCGCCACCGTCGCCGAGGTCGCCTACTACATGGGCCTCGGCCGCCCGCTCGCCCTCGTCATCAACGACATCCCCCGCGGCGCCGTTCTATACGGCCAGCCGCTCTCCCAGGACGAAATCGACGACCTCAACCGCGGCCGTATCTTCCTCCGCACCATGGCGCGCGTTCACAACGTTCCCGTCTTCGATTCCATCTCCGACGCCGTCCAGTACGCCATCCAACTCGCCCAGCCCTCCCAGACCGTCGCCAGCATCCAGGACATCCTTAACCACATCGAGTTCGGCGAGTGCTCCTTCCGCGTCGAACCCATCGCCGGCGATTTCCTCCTCCAGCTTTACAACACCGAATTCACCGGCCGCAAATGGTACATCGAACGCACCGCCTCCCGCGCCGATGTCGTCCGCACCGCCCTGAAAGCTGCCCTCACCTGGCAGGAACATGAAGGCCGAGAGTTCTTCACCTATCGCGGCAAACGCATCCACGGCCCTCACTTCGAAATCTGACAGCACTCCCTGCACCAGATTCCCCGGCCCTTTCGCTCCCACTCCGCCTCCCCGAACACCACCGGATCCTTCGGCATCGCCGTAAACACCCGGTGCACGTGCGGGCCACGGTCCGCTACGGCCGCCCCCCGCCCCGGCGGAATCACCGTATCCAGCGCCGGATTCAAAAAGAACGGCATCGACACCCGCGACCGCGCCCCCGTCGTCACCCGGTGCGGCGTCGCCACAAACTCGCCACCCGTCGATAACTGCAGAATCTCTCCAATGTTCACCACCAGCGTCCCCGGCCGCGGCGTCGCCTCCACCCACTCTCCCGCCGGCGTCCGTACCTCCAGGCCGCCCGCGTCGTCCTGCAGCAACAGCGTGATCCAGCTGAAATCAACATGCGCCGCCACCCCCGGCCTCGCCACCCCGTCCGGCGATTCCCCGTAATGGATCAGCTTCAACAGCAGATACGACTGCTCTTCCGCCGAAAAGTAGCACAGGCACTGCATAATCTCCCGCCCCACCGTCTCCAGATCGTCCATCAGCCGCAGCAGGTCTCGCTTCCACTCCGCGTCCTCGGGCCACAGGTTCGGGCCCCGCAGTTGGTCGTACTCCGCCCCGGATTCCACCGGCGCCTCCTCCCGCCCGAAATGGATCTGCTCCCGCCAGTCCCGTTCATTCCGCATCTCGCTGTAGCCCCGGAAATGCCGCGACCGCTCAATGGCCAGCGCCCGCTTCTCCTCCTCCGGCAGTGCGAAGAACCGCCGTGCCGCCGCTACCGCCGCCTCGCACCGCTCCGGCGGAAACAACGGATGCCGCGCGTAGAACGCCCCGGCCTCCCGTACCTGCTCCCGCAGTCCCACCGTGCATGCCGCCAGCCCGAAATCAAATGTCTCTAGCGCGCCCAAATCTTGTACACCTTCGATGCCGTGCGGATGTAAAGCGCGTTGCCCGCAATCGCCGGCGTCGCCATCGTCATCTCGTTTAGCGAGTTCTTGCCCAGCAGTTTGAACGCCGGCCCCGCCTCCACCACAAACGTGTCCCCATCCTCGCTCAGCAGATACAGCTTCCCGTTCGCCGCCCACGGCGATGCCGTGAATGCCGCCGCCGCCGGATCAATCCGCTGCTTCCCGAAAATCTCTTTCCCGGTCCGGGCGTCGTGACACGTCAAAAAGCCCCGATCCAGCAGCGTGTAGTAGTAGTCGCCATAGAGGATCGGGGACGGATTGTACGGCCCCGCCTGCGGCAGTTTCCATGCAATGTGTGACTCCGTCAGCACCCCCTTCGCCCCCGGCTTAATGGCGAACACCGGCCGGTTCTCATCGCCCACGTAGCCCGACGTCAGGTACAGCAACCCGTGCTTGGTCATCGGTGTCGGAATCGTGATCGTGCTCATCCCGCCAAACTCCCAGATCAGTTTTCCGTCCAGATCGTAGGAGCGGTTCTTCCCCGTGCCCGTCGTCACAATCTCCGTCTTCCCATCGTGTTCCCATACAAACGGCGTCGACCAGTTCGATTTCTCGTCCGGCCGCGCCACCTTCCAGATCACCTTTCCCGTCTTCGCGTCCACCGCCATCAGATAGCTCGCCGTGTCGTTGTCGTTCACCACGTAAAGCCGCCCCTGATGCAGCACCGGTGAGGAAGCCGTCCCCCACCCGTACCGCGTCTCCACCGCCGTCAGCGGCAGCGTCCATACCGTCTTCCCGCTCTTGTCCAGCGCGAACAGCCCGATCTGCCCGAAGTAGAAATACACCCGTTCCCCATCGGTCACCGGCGTCTCGGAAGCAAACGAGTTCTTCAAATGGCGCGATCCCGGCGGCACCCCTCGCCACAACTCCCGCTCCCACACCACTTTCCCCGTCCCCGTATCCAGCGCCACCGCCAGGAACCGGTGTTCATCGTTCACCTTCCCCCGGTTGCCGCCAAAGTACAGCCCCTTCTTCATCTCTTCAATCGGACCGCTCGATACCGCCGTCGTCAGATACAGCCGGTCGCCCCACACCACCGGCGACGACCATCCCACCCCCGGAACCGCCGTCTTCCAGGCCACGTTCTCCGTCTCGCTCCACGTCGACGGAAATTTCGCCCCGTCCGCCACCCCCATCGCCCCCGTCCCCCGGAACTGCGGCCAGTGCTCCGCCGCTCCCAACGCCAACGCCGCCAACAGGAAAAGTCGCATACCTACCACTCTAATTCTTTGCCGTTTCCCGTTACCATGACGGTTGCCGGCTCCCTATGATTCCCATCGCTCATGCCCAGTTCGTCCGCCGCCAGGGCGCCACACTGCTCCTGAACGATCAGCCGTTCCGCTTCCTCGGCAACAACCTCTACTTCAATCAGGCGGCCGTCGCCTACGGCCAGGTGGCCGCGTATGCGGAAGCGCTCGATAAAACAGCCGCTCTCGGGTTCACCGTCGTCCGCGCTAACGCCCACAACGACCATCCTCCCGCCCTTGACCCCGCCGCCATCCAATCGGCGCCCGGCAACTACAACGAGCGCAACCTGCAGGCCCTCGATCAATCCATCGCCCTCGCCAAGGCTCGCCATCTCCGCCTCATCCTCCGCTTCACCAACTACTGGGAAGCCTATGGCGGCGTCCGCCGCTACGTCGAGTGGTTCCTCGGCCGCCCCCCCTCCCCGGCGGAGACGAAGCTGTTCTACACCGAACCGGTCATCCGCCAGTGGTTCCAAAGTTACATCCGCTTCCTCCTCGACCGCCGCAACACCGTCACCGGCGTCACCTACCGCGACGAACCGGCGATTCTCGCCTGGGAACTCGCCAACGAACTCCGCAGCCCCGGCGCCCCGGAGGCGCTGCTGGAGTGGACCGCCGAAATGGCCGCCTTCCTCCGCCGCCAGGATGCCAACCACCTGATCGCCGACGGCGGCGAAGGCTTTGACGATGCCCCGCATCTCTACCCCGGCCTGTCCCGCAAATATGCCGTGAACGGCGCCGACGGCTGTAGTTATCACCGTCTCGCCCGGATCCCCGACCTGGATATGCTCAGCTTCCATCTCTACCCGTCTTCCTGGAAGTTGAACGACGATTCGGATGTCCGCATCTACATCGCCTGCCACGAAGAGATCGCCGAAGCGGCGGGCAAGGTTCCCTACTTGGGCGAGTTCGGCAAAATCGCCCCGGACCCGGAGCGCGCGCGGATCTTCCAGCGCTGGCTCACCCATCCCCGCCACCACGCCCTGCTCTGGCACCTGATCGACGACGCCCGCCCCGACCCGGAAAACTACGCCGTCCGCTCCCCGCAAGACGCTGAAACTTGCCGCGTCCTCACCGTAGCCGCTGCCATGCCGCCATCGACCGCCGTAGATTCTCCTCCCGGTCTCCCTTGATCCCGTAACACTGCAACCCGATCCGCCCCCGGAATCCGGCCGCCCGCAGCGCGCGAACGAACCCGGCCACATCGTAACTGCCCCGGTCTAACGGCTGAATCAGCCGGTCCCAATCGCCCGCGTCGTCGGAGCCATTGATCAGCGCCAAATCCAGGTACGGTCCCGCCTCCCGCAACCGGGCCTGCAGGTTCGCCCCGTCGCCGCTCCGTAGCCAGTGGCACAAATTGAAGACCAATCCCACGTTTTCCCGCCCCGCCAGCGCCCGTAGCCGTAAAGCGTCTTCGATCCGGGCCATATAGAACCCGTAATGCGGGTAGAGCGCCACCCGCAATCCCGCCTTCGCCGCCAGGTCCGCCGCTTCCCGCAGCAGCGGCACCGCCACCGCGTCCCCGCCGGCAGCCTTTCCGTTCACCGTGAAGGTAATCAGCGCCCCCGTCCCCCGCAGCGCCGCAATCGCCTCCGCCAACCCCGGTTCCAGCCCGGGCCGCTCCGCGCTCAGGTTGATTCCCGTGTAAATCCCCAACGGCTGCATGCCCGCCGTCCCCTGCGCCGCCACCATCGCCCCGGCGTTCTTCGCCCCCGCGAAAAGCACCCCGGCATAGCCGGTCCGCTTGGCCAGCGCCACCTGCTCGGTTACGGTCAACTCCCCCCGCCCTAACCCGTTGTCGAACACATAAAGCGGCTCCGCCCCCGCCACCGTCAGCGCCACGCTTCCCATCGCCAAAACCATCCAACGCATGCCGTCATCATACGCAACCGCGCCCCGCGCTGCGCGACGATAGAAGCATCCATGTTTTTCCCGGCACTCCTCCTGCTCGCCGCCGCCCTCCCGCCTTCCGTCGAGTCGTTCCTCAAACAGCACTGCTTCGCCTGCCACAACAACGCCAATAAAACCGCCGGCCTGTCGTTGGAATCCCCCGAAACCCGCTGGCCGGAGATCCTCGACAAGGTGCGCAGCGGCGAAATGCCGCCCTCCCCCATGCCCAAGCCGCCCCAGGCGGCCCTCCTCGCCGTCACCCGCTGGATCGAAGCGGAAATCGAAACCGCCGACCGCAATACCCCGCCCGACCCCGGCCGCGTCACCGCCCGCCGGCTGAACAAAGTGGAGTACGACAACACCATCCGCGACCTCCTCGGCGTCTCCCTCCGCGCTGCCGACGATTTCCCCAATGACGACTCCGGCTATGGCTTCGACAACAACGGCGACGTCCTCTCCCTCTCCCCCGTCCTCCTGGAAAAATACCTCGCCGCCGCCGAACAGATCTCCCAAACCGTTCTCCCCCCTCCCGCCCCATCCAAAATCACCCTCGCCCGCGTCACCTCCGATCGCGCCAAAGGCGACCCCTCCCCCGGCGCCATGGCCATCACCCACCGCTTCCCCTACTGGGCCGAATACGACATCGAGGGACGCGCCGCCATCGTCCGTGGATCCGGCCGCTTCTTCCTCGCCCTCTTCCTCGATGGTCAGCACGTCCAAACCACCGAGGTCTTCCCCGGCGACGGTCCCAACCGCCTCAATACCGTCCGCATGCCCGTCGAACCCGGCGACCACCGCATCCGCGCCGTCTTCGTCAACGAAAAGAACGAACCGCTCACCTTCTCTGATCCCACCCAACTCGTCACCGACTACATCGAGGTCCGCGGCCCCTACCCCAACCCCGCCCTCGGCGACTCCCCCGCCCGCCGCCGCCTCCTCCTCTGCCGCGAACACACCCCGGCCTGCGCCGAACAGATCGTCGCCGCCCTCCTCCCCCGCGCCTGGCGCCGCCCCGTCTCTTCCGCAGAAATCGCCCGCGTCGCCCGCTTCATCACCAGCGCCGGTTCCTTCGACCGCGGTGTCCAACTCGCCCTCCAGGCAACCCTCGTCTCCCCCCACTTCCTCTTCCGCGCCGAACGGAATCCCGCCGCCACCGCGCCCGTCAACGGCTACGAACTCGCCAACCGCCTGTCGTACTTCCTCTGGAGTTCCATGCCGGATGAAGCCCTCACCCGCGCCGCGGCCGATCTTCACAACCCCGCCACCCTCCGCGCCCAGGTCGCCCGCATGCTCGCCGACCCTAAGGCCGATGCCCTCATCGACAGCTTCGCCGGCCAGTGGCTCCAACTCCGCAACCTGGAATCGGCCAGGCCCGATCCCCGCAAGTTTCCCGAGTTTGACGACGGCCTCCGCGACGCTATGCTCCAGGAAACACGCCACTTCTTCGCCCATATCCTCCGCGCCGACCGCCCCGTCACCGAACTCCTCAATGCCCGCTATACGTTTGTGAATGAGCGGCTGGCGAAACACTACGGCATCCCCGGCGTCACCGGTTCCCGCCTCCGCCTCGTCGAACTGCCGAACCCGCAGCGCGGCGGACTGCTCGCCCAGGCCTCCATCCTCACCATCTCCTCCTATCCCACCCGCACCTCCCCCGTCATCCGCGGCAAATGGATTCTGGAGAATATCCTCGGCGCGCCCCCTCCCGCCCCTCCCGCGGGCGTGCCGCCACTCGACGACTCCAAGGTCGGAACCGATCTCTCCCTCCGCGCCCAACTCGAAAAACACAGAACGAACCCAAACTGCGCCGTCTGCCACAACAAAATGGACCCGCTCGGCTTCGGCCTGGAAAACTACGACGCCATCGGCGTCTGGCGCGACAAGGACGGCCAGTTCCCCGTCGACGCCGCCGGCACCCTCCCCAACGGGAAACGCTTCGATTCCCCCGCCGCCCTCCGCTCCCTGCTCACCGAGGAACCTGCGGCCTTCGTCAAATGCCTCACCGAAAAGCTCCTCACCTATGCCTTGGGCCGCGGCGTGGAGCGATATGATAACAAGACCATCCGCCAGATCTCGGGCAAACTGGCCGCCGAAAACTATCGAATGTCCGCGCTCATCGGCGCCATCGTGGAAAGTCTGCCCTTCCAGTACCGGCGAGGAGGAACCCAGTGATTCTCACCCGAAAGAAACTCTCCCGCCGGACCCTGCTCCGCGGCGCCGGCGCCGCCCTCGCCCTCCCCGTCCTTGAGGCCATGCCCCAAACCCCGCCCCAGCGGATGGTCTTCGTCTACGTCCCCAACGGCATCATCATGGAGCACTGGACGCCAACCGCCACGGGCACCGCGTTTGACCTCCCCCGCACCCTCCAACCCCTCGCCGCCTTCCGCGAAAACATGCTGGTCCTCACCGGCCTCGCCCACAACAATGGCCGCGCCCTCGGCGATGGCGCCGGCGACCACGCCCGCGCCTCGGCCTCGTTCCTCACCGGCGGCCACCCCCGCAAAACCGCCGGGGCTGATATCAAAAACGGAATCTCGGTGGATCAGGTGGCCGCCCACTTCCTGGGCGACAAAACCCGCTTCGCTTCCCTCGAACTGGGCCTCGAACACGGCCGCCAGGCCGGCAACTGCGACTCCGGTTACTCCTGCGCCTACACCAATTCCCTCTCCTGGCGCGGCGACGCCACCCCGCTCCCTCCGGAAGTGAACCCCCGCCTGGTCTTCGAACGGCTTTTCGGCGCCGCCGGCGCCGGCGAAACCCCCGCCGAACGCGAACTCCGCCGCCAGGACCGCAAATCCATCCTCGATTTCGTCCGCGAGGACGCCGCCGCCCTCCACCGCGAACTCGGCACCCCCGACCGCCGCAAAATGGACGAATACCTCACCGGCGTCCGGGAACTGGAAAAACGAATCGATATCGCCGCCCGCCAGACCGAAAACCTCCCCCAACCGGGGTTTGAGCGCCCCTATGGCATTCCCACCGACTTCGACGAACATTGCGACCTGATGTTCGACCTGATGACCATCGCCCTGCAAACCGATTCCACCCGGATTCTGACCATGATGATCGCCCGGGAAGGGTCCAACCTCACCTACCGCCAGGCGGGGGTCCCGGAAGCCCATCACCAGCTTTCCCACCACCAAAAAGACGTCGAAAAGGTGGAAAAACTGACGAAAATAAACGGTTATCATGCACGGAAACTGGCACTTTTGGCATCAAAATGGAGCCAAATTCGCGACGGCGAGGGCACTTTGCTCGACCATACCACCCTCGTTTACGGTTCCGGCATCTCTGACGGCAACCAGCATCTCCACCACGATCTGCCCGTGCTCCTGCTCGGCGGAAAAGGTTCCAAACTCCGCCTCGGCCGCCATGTCCGCTACGAAAGGGAGACCCCGGTCACCAATTTGTGGCTCTCGCTCCTCGACCGTATGGGTGTCCAACCCGAGCGTCTGGGCGATTCCACCGGCCGCCTGGCCCATTTGACCGATCTGTAAACGCCCCGGTTTCGGGTATACGATAGTCAAGCCTATGCGATCGCTCCTACTCCTCCTCTCCGCCGCGGTCCTCTCCGCTCAACCGGCCTACGACATCCTGCTCAAAGGCGGCACGCTCATCGATCCGAAAAACCGCATCAACGCCCTGCGCGATGTGGCGATCAAGGACGGAAAAATCGCCGCGATCGCCCCGTCCATTCCCGCCGCCCAGGCGCGGAAGACGATTGTTGTCAATGGTTTGCATGTCGTTCCCGGCCTGATCGATATTCACGCCCACGTTTTCTCCGGCATCGCCGGGCACATGCTCTCCGGCGGGGATTCCAGCATCCACCCCGACAGCTTCGCCCAGAAGTTGGGCGTG
This sequence comes from uncultured Solibacteraceae bacterium, assembly GCA_964430625.1. GTDB lineage: Bacteria > Acidobacteriota > Terriglobia > Bryobacterales > Bryobacteraceae. Next base: position 118,571 of record CAYSFR010000021.1, on the reverse strand, counting down.
ACCACCGTGGTGGACGCCGGTTCGTCGGGGCGGCACAATTTCGCCGAGTTCCGCCGCACGGTGGTGGACCGGTCGCGCACCCGGGTCCTGGTTTTCCTCAACATCGGAGGCCAGGGAATGCCGGGAGACGCCAAAGAACAGGACGTCGACGACATGGATGCCAAAGCCGCCGCCGCGCTTGCCGTTGCAAACAAAGACGTTATCGTCGGCATCAAGGTCGCCCACTACACCGGGCCCGACTGGACTCCGGTGGAGCGCGGCGTGGAGGCGGGTACCATCGCCAACATCCCCGTCATGATCGACTTTGGGGCCTTCCGGATCGAACGGCCGTTTCAAGACCTGGTTCTCAAGAAACTCCGCCCCGGTGACATCTACACCCACGCTTTCTACGCCCCGGTCCCCTATTTCGACAAAGAAGGCAAGCTGCTTCCCTATCTGGCCGAAGCGCGGAAGCGCGGCGTGCTGTTTGACGTCGGCCATGGTGGCGCGGCGTTTGAGTTCAAACAGGCGGCCCGCGCCGTGAAGCAGGGTTTTCCGCCGGATACGATTTCCACCGACGTCCATTCCGGCAGCCTGAACGCGGGAATGAAGGACATGCTGAACGTGATGTCCAAGTTCCTGAACATGGGGCTGCCGCTCGACGATGTGATCTACCGCTCCACCTGGAACGCCGCCCGGGCGATCCGGCGCGAGGAGTTGGGCCACCTTTCGGTGGGCGCGGCGGCCGATATCGCCGTGCTCCGCCTGGAGCAGGGCGATTTCGGGTTTGTGGACTCCTGGGGCGCCGGTCTGCGGGGTACTCGCCGCCTCTCCAACGAACTTACGCTTCGCGACGGGATGGTGATCTACGACACCAACGGCCGGACGCGCGAAAACTGGGACAAGCTGGGCGATTACCAGCCGCAGGGCGAGCCGTGGTGGGACCAAACCCGCTCCAGCGGCCCGCTGCGGCGCCGTAAGTAGCTACTTCTTATACCCCTGCCAGATGTATTCGAGCGCCTGGGGCAGCGTCTGCGCTTTTACGGCGCGGTCGGTGTGGCCGGCGTTCTTCACAAACAGGAACTGATAGGGGTATCCCTTCTCGGCCAGCACTTTGGCCATGCGCTCATTGGCCAGCACCCAGTCGTGATAGGCGTCGCGGGTGATGAGGTTGTCGCGGTCGCTGATCTCCAGCCATAACCGCAACGGTTTGCGGGGGCTGTTGGGAATCAGGGTCTCGTGGAAGTCCCAGGCGCCATGCGGGGTCTCCGGGTTATAGGGCCACTGCTGGTAGACATAGGTCCCCGAGTACGTCAGCACACGGTGGTACCACTCCGGGTGATACCAAGCCATGATCAACGCCGCCGAACCGCCGGAGCTGCCGCCCATGGTGGCACGACCGTCGGGATCCTTGGTCAGTTTGACGTTCGCTTTGGCTTCCACCAGCGGGAGGACTTCGGCTTCCACGAACTCGGCGTATTTGCCGGACATGGTGTCGTACTCCAAGCCGCGCTGGCTGCCCTGGGCGTCGCCGCCGCCATTCCCGATCGAGATGGCGATCATTACCGGGACGCGCTTTTGGGCGATGAGGTTGTCGAGGGCGACGAAGAGCGACCGGTCCGGGCCGTCGGCACCGACAATGAACGGGGCTACCGTGCCGGGGACGTACTGTTTGGGGACGTACACGGCTACTTTCCGGGTATAGGGAGCGGGGTAGCTCTTGACGATGAGTTTCAACGGATCATTGGGATCGGGCTGGCCAAAGGTTCCGGGTTCGCGCATAATACCCGGGTAGAATTTGCTGTCCTTCGAATCCATGGTGAATTCGATGACGGTACCTTGCGGGACGCCGGGCTGGACCGACATTTCCGGGGCGGCCGGGTGGGTGGGGCCGAGGATAAAGTTGCCGTTTTCGTTGACCGGGGGGATGGCGCCGTCGGGGAGTTCCTTGGCCTTCACATAACCGGGGGTGTTGGGGTCGCGCGTGGGGGGTGGCGGACGGCGGGGGCGGGCCGGGGGGGCCGGCTGAGCCGCGGCTGGGGGCGGCGGAGCCACCTCGACCGGCCCGGCCTGGGGCGGGGTTTGCGCCAGGGCGAGGCCCAATCCGCCAAGAAGTCCAAATAACCCAATTCGCATCATCAAAAAACGCCTCCTCAAAATGGCTACGACGATCTTATCCCAACGGCCCCCTTCTCCAAGTCCAAAAAGGGAGTAAAATGGCGAGATCTATGAAACGCTCGCCGATCACGCCGGTCTTCCTCGCCCTGATCACCATTGCGCTGGTCACCTCTGCCATCCCCGCCCATCAGGCGGGACCGGAGAAGATCTCCGGCCAAGGGAAGCTCCGCTTCAAGGTGCTCTATAGGGGAGACCACCTGCCTGCCGAAGCGCAGAAGGTGTTGAAGGCGGCGCACGGCGGCTTTGCCGTCGACAAACGGAAGGGCCGCGGCGAAACCTATTTCGCTCTGCCCGGCGCGGGCATTCTGCAAATTTCCGCCGACCTGAAGAAGGTCAACCTGCTGCCCACCGCCGAGGAGATGAAGGGCACCAACATGCACAACGCCATGTTGTGGTCGGCCGGCGGCAGCGACTATCTGACGTTCCCCGGCAACGCGGCCAACCGCGTTTTCACCACGACGCTGGACGGGAAACTGGTGCACACGCTGAAACCGCCGACGGCGGAGAACGACCTCGGCAACGAGACGGCGAACGCCTATTTCAAGAGCAACGGCCCGTTCATCCCCACCGACGTCGAGTACCTGAACGGCCTGTTCTACATCACCACCGGCTATTCGAAGCTGGACTACGTGTTGACGGCGCAGGTGAAGCCGGGCGCGGCGTTTGAAGCGACCTGGAACAAGCTGGCGTTTGGCGGCCGCGGCACCGGGCCCGGGCAGTTCGGCACCGGCCATGGCATCACGGTTCCCAACGGCAAGAAGCGGCTGGACATCGCCGACCGTCCGAATTCGGAGATCGACCGCTATTCTCCCGATGGCAAGTACCTGGAAACGGTGAACCTGCCGAAGGGCTCGTTCCCGTGCGACACCTATTACGACGGCAACTACATGGTGGTGGGCGCGTTGCATGGACCGGACCGGACGAAGGGCGCGCCGATCTACATTGTGGAAAAAGACAAGGTGGTTTCCACGATCATGGCGAAGGAAGAGCTTGGACTGGCGAACTTCCAGCACATCCACAATGCGGTGATGCGGAAGGTGGGCAAGAAGCTCTACATCATCGCCCAGGCGTGGAACCCCGGCGACTTCGCGATTCTGGAGCAGGTGGACTAAGCCCTCTCCGGTTAGAAGAGGAGCTTGAAACCGCCGACGGCGGAGAACGACCTCGGCAACGAGACGGCGAACGCCTATTTCAAGAGCAACGGCCCGTTCATCCCCACCGACGTCGAGTACCTGAACGGCCTGTTCTACATCACCACCGGCTATTCGAAGCTGGACTACGTGTTGACGGCGAAAGTGAAGCCGGGCCCGGGCAGTTCGGCACCGGCCATGGCATCACGGTTCCCAACGGCAAGAAGCGGCTGGACATCGCCGACCGTCCGAATTCGGAGATCGACCGCTATTCTCCCGATGGCAAGTACCTGGAAACGGTGAACCTGCCGAAGGGCTCGTTCCCGTGCGACACCTATTACGACGGCAACTACATGGTGGTGGGCGCGTTGCATGGACCGGACCGGACGAAGGGCGCGCCGATCTACATTGTGGAAAAAGACAAGGTGGTTTCCACGATCATGGCGAAGGAAGAGCTTGGACTGGCGAACTTCCAGCACATCCACAATGCGGTGATGCGGAAGGTGGGCAAGAAGCTCTACATCATCGCCCAGGCGTGGAACCCCGGCGACTTCGCGATTCTGGAGCAGGTGGACTAAGCCCTCTCCGGTTAGAAGAGGAACTTGAATCCGAGCGTGATCTGGCGCTGGCCGTGACCCTTCTCGCCGGTGATGGTACCGAAGGCGGCGTTGATGGGGGTGGTGTTCGGGGCGGCGAATTGAACGTGGTTGAGGGCGTTGAAGGCCTGGAAACGGAACTGGGCGTTATAGCGTTCCTTGATGCGCAGGTTCTTGAAAAGGGCCAGGTCGAAGTTGTTGATACCGTCGGCGCGGACGCCATTGAAGCGGGGGCTCAGCGTTTGGATGTTGTTGGCCAGGACCTGGGCCGAGTTCCGGTTGAAGCCGGCATCAATGTTGAACCAGCGGGTATCCCGGCGCTGGCTGACAGGAATTTCAATGTCGGCCAGATTGCCGGTGAAGATTGCGTTGCCGAAGCCGAGGGCCTCGCCGGTCTGGCCTTCGAACCAGCCTTGCAGTTGCCAGCCGCCAAAGGCGGCATCGGCGAGCCACGGCATGCTGGAGCCCCACTTCTTTCCGCGGCCGACCGGCAATTCATAAATGCCGCTGACGACGAGGCGGTGGGTGAAGTCGAGGTCCGAGATCACCTTGTTCAGGTAGGGGTCGGTTTCGTTCAGGTAGGAGATGGCCTCCATGAACTTGGAGTAGGTCCAGCTCATCTGGAAGCTGATGCCCTTGCTCATCCGCTTCTCGGCATTCACCTGGAGCGAATGGTAGTAGGAGTAGCCGGCGGGCATGGTGGCCTGAATGCTGGTGAAGTGGGGGTAGGGGCGGAGGAGTTGGGCGACGCCAATCGTCTGGTTGGCGAGGCCGGTGCCGGCAAAGGCGGCGATGCCGGCGAAGGGGTTGGGAACCTGGCGGCTGAGGAAGTCAATGACGGGCTGGTCGCGGGTGGGGAGGGTGGATTGGTACTCACGGGGAACCGGGTTGAGCTCGCGGGTGACGCCCAGTTTGGCGGCGCGATTGCCGACATAGGCGGTATCGATGACAACGCCGCCGGGCAGTTGGCGCTGCACGGAGAATGACCAGCGCTGGTTGTAGGGATTGACTGGCTTGGAATTGAAGAAGCTGACAGCCCGGCCGACGAAGGTGTTGAGTCCGCCGGAGGAGCCGGTAGCGGGATCGACGCCGTTGGGGAAGGGGTTGCGGAGGGTGGCGACGTAGGTCTGGCCGTTATCGTTCGACGGGATCAGGTTGGTGGGTTGATTGAAGCCGCCCTGATTGACGTCATTGCGGTCGACGCCGATGACATCGAAAAAGATGCCGTATCCGGTGCGGATGACGGTTTTGGGGTCGAGGGTATAGGCAAGGCCGATGCGCGGGGCAAAGTTGTTCTTGTCGGCGCTCCAGAGGGCGGCGGGCTGGGATCCGACGCCGGCGAAGAGCAGGCCGCCGGTGGTTTTGAAGGCGGAGGCAGGAATCTGGGGGATGGGGGAACGGGCGTAGTTGGCGGCCGCCTGTTGGGCGAAGGGGCTGGCGGTGGAGAAGTCAAAGTCGCTGATGGAGCGGTTGTAGCGTTCGGTGACCGGGGCCTCGTACTCATAGCGAAGGCCGAGGTTGAAGGTAAGTTTGGAATTGAGGCGCCAGTCGTCCTGGACGAAGAAGCCCCAATAGGAGCTTTGCTGGGCGGAGGAGGCGTTGTTGTTGATCACGCCGCCGGAGGGGATGCCGAACATCATGGAAGCGAGGCCCTGGCCGATGGGGGCGGCGGCGGCGTTGTCGAGCGGGCCGCGGGTGTAGGTGCCGGCAAAGAGGAGTTGGGGCGCGGCGAAGCCGTAGTTGAAGGCGGTTTCGCGCATGAGGCGGTACTCGACGCCGTACTTGGTGGAGTGGCGACCGGTGATTTTCGTGAGGGTGGCGCCGGCGGTGGAATAGTTGGTGGCGCCACGGGTGCCGCCGTTGTTGGAAAGAGCGGTATAGGCGCCGCCATCGATCTGGACGTTGGGGAAGGCGATACCGTCGGGGCCGATGCGATTGACGATGTTGGTGACGAGGCTGGCGGGAAGGCCGAGGGAGGTGAGGTCGAAGCCCTGGCTGCCGCGAGAGTTGATGTTGTTTTCGTAGGTGATGCCGTAGCGGATGTTGAGCAGGAGTCCGGGGTTGAAGATATGGACATCATCGGCGACGGCGCCCCAGGCGGTACGGTCGAGGAGGTCGATGTTGGTGATGGTGCCGAGGGAGTCAGTGGAGTTGTCGTGTTGCTGGTTGAACCAGCGGAAGAAGAAGCGGTTCTTCTGGGAGAAGTTGTGGTCGACGCGGGAGGTATGGATGTAGTTCTCGCGGTCAATTTTCTGGGTATTGAAGAAGTTATTGCGTTCTTCGGTGTTGAGGCCGGGCTGGTTGGGAAGGGGGTAGAAGGCGGCGATTTTGGCAGCGACGGGGTCCAGGCGGGAGGCGGGGATGATGTTGCCGGCCAGGGGTTGGCGGGAGAAGCGGCCGTTAGGGGCAGGGGCGATGGTGAAGGGGTCGTAGACCTGATAGCGGGCGCCGAGACGGAGGAGGTCAGAGAAGTTCCCAGTGCGCTGGGCCTGGGTGGGAACGGTACCGGTGAAGGAGAGGTTGCGAACGATGGTGAGGTCCTCAAACCCATAGGTCCAAAAGGTACGATTGCGGCCATCGTAGAGTTTGGGGATGGAGACGGGACCGGTCATGGTGCCGCCGAAGCGGCGATGGAGCCAGGAGGGGACCTGGCGGTCGCGCTCGGTTTGGGTGAGGTTGTTGCGGGGGTCGTAGAGGAAGCGGTTGGTGAACCAGGGGACAGCGCGGATGGTGGAGTTATCGAGGAAGGCGGTGCCGTGGATGGAGTTGGTTCCAGACTTCATGGAGACATTGGTCATGGCGCCGGCGGCATGGCCGATGGAGGCATCGTAGGTAGCGGTATTGACCTTGAACTCCTGGACGAGGTCTTGCGGGGGAGAGAAGGCGGCATTGCGATTGGCCATGACGGGGGAACCATCGACGGTGGCTTCGCTGGAATTGGATCGAGTTCCATTGACGATGATGCCGGTGGCGCCGCCGTTGTCCATGGCATTGCCGGCGGAGCGGCCGCCGGCGGCGAGGACACCTGCGGTGAGGCGGGTGAGGTAGAACGGGTTACCGCCGACGACGGGGAGTTCCTGCACGCGGCGCTGCTCCATGACGAGGCCCATGGAGGCGGTGGAGGTATCGAGTTGCGGAGTTTCGCCGGTGACCTGGACGGACTCGGCGACATCGCCGAGGGCGAGGGCGAAATCGAGGGTGATGCGGTCGCCGATGCGAAGTTGGATGCCCTCGCGGACCGACTTTTTGAAGCCGGTGGCTTCGACGGTGACTGTATAGACACCGGAGATGAGATAGGGAATGTCGAAGTTGCCACCGTCGTTGGTTTGAGACGCTACGGTGGCATTCGTAGCTGTATTGGTGGCGCGGACGGTAGCGCCGGCGATGAGGGCGCCGGTCGGGTCAGTGATTCTGCCTATGAGGGAAGCGCGGGATTCCTGCGCGTTAGACAATGTAGAAACGGCCAAAAGGCCCAACAACGCGTGCAACAAGGCGGTTCGCATGGTGACTCCCGGTACGAAGTTTCAAAAACTATATCAATTGCTGATGTGCGCCGCACTCGTAGGCGGGCTACATGGACAGGAGTTAACACCGGCGATCGGGCCGGAGGTTCCGGTGGTGGCGCAGGAGTTGCCGCCGTTGGAGCGATTCCCGCGTGAGGCGCGGGCGCAGCGGCTGGGAGCGCTGAGCGAAGAGGAGCGGCGGGGGATGCCGGCGGAGGCGCGCGGGCGGGTGAGGCGATTGAGCGGCGTGCGGCGAGGGCAGGTGAGTTCGCGGGCGATGGAGGACGGGCGAACGCTGCTGCAGTTCACGGTGAGTTCGGCGGGGGCGGCGGCGGTGCGGTTGCATTTCGAGGGGTTCGACCTGGGAGAAGGGAAGGTGTGGGTCTATCCGGCGGGGGCGACGCGAGAGTACCTGGCGGAGAATCCTTCGGCGGCGGATGGGCCGTTGACGGGCCGGGGACCGCACGGGGATGGGGAGTTCTGGTCGAAGCCGATCGAAGGCGACACGGCGACGGTGGAGGTGCTGTTGGCGGCGAATCCGGCGGAGTTGCCTTTCCGGGTGGATGAACTGGTGCACACGGTGCCGGAGCGGGAGTCCACGCTGGCTTGCCAGCGGGACGTGAACTGTTCACCGGAGTTTGCTTCCGTGGCGACGGCGGTGGGTTCGTACGACATTGTGAAAGACGGATACGGGTTCGTTTGCAGCGGCGCGCTGGTGGTGACGCGGAGCCGTAGTTTTCAGCCGTATTTCATGACGGCGAACCATTGCGTGAGTACGCAGGCGCATGCGCGCAGCGTGGTGGTTTATTGGGATTTCCGGTCGGCCTCGTGCAATGGGACGGTACCTTCGCGGGCGTCGCGGCCCTCGACGCGCGGGGCGCGGCTGCTGGCGACGGCGGGGATGGGAGGCGGGGACTACGCGTTGTTGCTGCTGGATCAGGCGGCGCCGGGGCAGCGGACGTTTTTGGGCTGGAGCGCGACGGATCTGGCGATGGGGGCGAGCACCGTGGGCATTCATCACCCGGCATCGCCGCCGACCAATTTTCAGCGAATCACGTTTGGGACGCGGGTAGCGGACCGGACGAGCGTCGTGGGCGGGGAGACGGCGCCGGCGGCCTTCTACTGGCAGATTAACGAGACGGAGGGGCGGACGGAGCAGGGGTCGTCGGGTTCGCCGTTGATGACGCGGGACGGGCAGTTGGTTGGGGTGTTGTCGCACGGGCCGGTGCCGGGGCCCGGGCAGACGTATTGCGATATACAGGGGCGGGGATCGTACGGGCGGTTTTCGGCGGCGTTGCCGGCGGTGACGCAGTTTCTGAACGACGAGGCGGCGCCGGGGTTGAGCGTGAGCGCCACGAGTTTTGCGTTTACGGCGGCCGACGGGGCGGTGGCGCCGGGTCCGCAACGGCTGGAGATCCGGAACTCGGCGGCGACGGCGGCGAGCTATACGGTGACGAAGTCCGTACCCTGGATTACTTTGTCGGCGACGAGCGGTTCGGCTACGGCGGCGACGGCGGGAGTGGTGACGATCTCTGTGAATCCGGCGCTGCTGGGCACGCCGGGGGTGTTTGACGGGATAGTGACGGTTGCGAGCGGCAGCCTGGCGCCGCTGAATGTGTCCGTGCGGGCCACGGTGACGTTCAACCAATCGGCGGCGGTGGTGACGGTGGACCCCAATCCGGTGTACGAGACGACGCCGGACGCCGATGGGTACACGATGTTCTACTCGTTGCGGGTGGACGAGACGGCAGGGGTGCCGGCACGGATTACGCGGCTGGTGATAGACGGGACCGACCGGAGCGCGGACATTGTGGCGTTCTTTGATACGGCGGAGTTGCCGGCGTTTGGCGGGGTGGGCGCGTCGCTGCGATTGCGGCTGACGAACCTGCCGCGGCGGCGGAGGATTGAAGTGAGCGGGATTACGGTGGCCAACGGGAGGCCGTGGAGCGCCTTCGTGGATGCGGACTTTCTGCCGCGGCCGGCGAATGCGCAGTTGACGATGACGGTGGCGCCGGGGGATGTGGCGCAGAATGACAGCGCGGCGAACTGCCGCTGGCGGCACGAGTTGATTGTGCAGGAGACGGCCGGATACGGCGTGACGTTGAACCGGTGGACGGCGGGGGATTTGGACCTGTCGTCGCGGATCGGGGAGTTCTTCGGATCGACGACGCTGCCGGGAAACGGGCTGGTGGGCACGACGCTATGCTGGGCGCAGGTGGGAGCCGTGCCGCGGGCGCTGGTGTTCACGATGAGCGGGGTGGACGAAAAGGGCGCGGCGGTGACGATTACGGGGCAGGCGCGAATGGTGGGCGTGACCACGTCGTCAAGCACGCTGGCGACATCGGTGGCGGAGCTGAAAGAGCGGGCCGAGGCGGGCGGGGAGACCGTGCTGCGGCGGACGTTCCGGGTGAACACGGCGGCGGATGCGCTGTGGTCGATTACGCCGGTGATCAGCGGGGCGGCGAAGGACTGGATCAGCGTGAATCCGCAGCGGGGCCGGGGACCGGCGACGGTGACGGTGACGCTGGATGCGTTCTATCTGACGGCCGGGGTGTACAAGGGCGCGCTGATTGTACAGAGCAGCGCGACATCGCCGCAGTTTTCCACGGTGGACGTGGAGTTTGAAGCTTTCCGGGCGCTGGCCGGGCCGCCGCGGGTGACCGGTGCGGTGAATGGGGCGAGTTTCCGGGCGGGAGCGGTCGCGCCGGGGTCGTGGATTACGGTGTTCGGGGAGAATCTGGCGTCGACGGCGGCGCCGGGGCGGACGTGGACGGGGGCGGAGATTATCGGGACACGGCTACCGACGACGCTGGACGGGTCGACGGTGCGGATTGGGGGGCTGGCGGCGGCGATGTACTTTGTGGGACCGGGGCAGCTGAATGTGCAGGTTCCCGATGTGCCGGCGGACGGGCCGGCGACGCTGGAGGTGGACGTGAGCGGGACGAAGGTGCAATCGACGGTAACGATTGCGCGGGTGGCGCCGGCGCTGTTTCAAATAGGAACGGTAGGGGCGAATGCGCTGCCGGCGGCGATTGATGCGCGGGGCGCGTTGATCGGGGATCCGGCGGCGATCCCGTCGGCGCGGCGAGCGTTGGCGGGGGAGATTGTGGCGCTGTACGGGACGGGGTTTGGCCCGACACAGCCGAACGCGGCGGCGGGAACGATTCCGAGCGGAGCGCCGCCGTTGACGAACGCGGTGACGGTAACGGTGGGCGGGGTGCGCGCGGAGGTGCTGTACGCAGGGCTAACCGGGGCGGGTTTGAACCAAATCAACATTCGTGTGCCGGCGCTGGCGCGGGGAAATCACGCGATTGCGATCACGGTGGGAGGAGTGGCGATACAGCCGAATCTGGTGCTGGCGGTGAATTAGGGGGGGCGGTATTCTGGAACGGAGGGAAACACAGTGAAAATCGCGGTTGCGGGCTTATGGCACCTAGGGACGGTGACTGCCGGGTGTCTGGCGGCGGCTGGGCATGAAGTCGTTGGAATTGATGAAGATGCGGCGCTGATAGGGCGGCTGAGCGGCGGCGAGTTGCCGGTTGCCGAGCCGGGGCTGGCGGAGATGTTCGCGGCGGAAACAGCGGCGGGGCGGCTGCGCTTTTCCACCTCGTTTGCCGAGGCGGCCGGGGTGCAGGTGGTTTGGGTCACCTATGATACGCCGGTGGACGAACAGGACCGGGCGGACACGGAATTCGTCCATGCGCGGGCGATGCGGCTGGCGGCGGAGATGGCCGACGGGGCAGTGATGCTGGTGAGTTCGCAGATGCCGGTGGGTTCGATTGCGCGAATGGAACGGGAGTTGGGGGACGGGCGGGTGCGGTTTGCGTGTTCGCCGGAGAATCTGCGGCTGGGAAAAGCGATTCAGGTGTTCCGGTCGCCGGACCGGGTGGTGGCGGGGGTGCGGGATGAGGCGACGCGGTCCATTCTGGAAGGGGTTTGGGCGCCGATCACGGATCGGGTGGAGTGGATGAGCGTGGAATCGGCCGAGATGACGAAGCACGCGATCAACTCTTTCCTGGCGACTTCGATCTGTTTTATCAATGAAATAGCGACGCTTTGCGAACGGACCGGGGCGGATGCGCTGGAAGTGGAGCGGGGGCTGAAGAGCGACCAGCGGATTGGGCCGGGAGCGTATCTGCACGCGGGCGGGGCGTTTGCGGGCGGAACGCTGGCGCGGGATATCGCCTACCTGCGGGGAATCAGTGATCAGACCGGGACGGGTGTGCCGTTGATTGACGGGGTGTTTGCGAGCAATCAGCACCACAAGACGTGGCTGCAGCGGCGGATGCTGGAAGTGTTCCCGTCGCTGGCGGGGCGGACGGTGGCGATTCTGGGGTTGACGTATAAGCCAGGGACGAACACATTGCGGCGTTCGAGCGCGGTGGAAGCGGCGGAGTGGATGTATGGAGAAGGGGCGCGGGTGCAGGCGTTTGACCCGGCGATCCACGAGTTGCCGGCGGCGTTGGACGGGGTGATCCACTTGGCGGGGAGCGTGGCGGAGGCGCTGAACGGGGCCGAGGCACTGGTGGTGATGACGCCGTGGCCGGAGTTCCGGCAGTTGCAAGCCGAGTGGGCACCGGAACTGGTGTTCGACGCGGCGCGGTTCTTGGAAGGAGTTCTGGCCGGACGGCCGGGGCTTCGGTATTTTTCAATTGGGAGAGCGCTTTGAAATTAACCGGAAAACGGGCCGTCGTGACGGGGGCCAGCCAGGGATTAGGACTGGCGATTGCGCGGGTGCTGTTGGAGGAGGGGGCGAGCGTATTGATCTGCGCGCGGAACACTTCCGAACTGGACGCGGCGCGGGTGGACCTGGATAAGTCATATCCGGGGAAGGTGTTTGCGTCGCGGTGCGACGTGGCGGTGGAGGCAGAGCTGGACGCTTTCGCGGCGGTGGCCGGGCAGACGCTGGGCGGCGTGGACATTCTGGTGTGCAATGCCGGGGTTTACGGGCCGAAAGGGGCCATTGAGACCGTCGACTGGGCGGCGTGGGTGCAGGCAATTCAGATTAATCTGACCGGGACGGTGTACTGCTGCCGGGCGTTCCTGCCGCTGGTTCGGAAGGCGGAGCGGGGGAAGATTCTGATCATTTCCGGGGGCGGAGCGACCAAGCCGCTGCCCAACCTGAGCGCCTATGCGGCATCGAAGGCGGGCATTGTGCGGTTTGCCGAGACGCTGGCCGAGGAGTTGAAGCCGGAAGGGATCGACGTGAACGCGATCGCGCCCGGGGCGTTGAACACACGGATGTTGGACGAGATTCTGCAGGCGGGGCCGGAAGTGGTGGGAGAAGCGTTTTACAAATCCGCGATCAAGCAGCGGGACAACGGGGGGACGTCGCCGGAACTAGGCGGACGGCTGTGCGCGTACCTGGCATCAGCGGCGGGTGATGGGGTGACCGGGAGGCTGATCAGCGCGCAGTGGGACCCGTGGGAGCGGATGGAAACGTTCAAGGACGAGATGGCGCCGACAGATGTCTACACGCTGCGCCGGATTGTGCCGGGCGAGCGCGGGAAGAAGTGGGAGGAGGGCTAGCGCCGCTCCATAACCCACTGATTCTGCTGAAGATACTCGACGGTTTTGAGGACAGCCTGCTGAATGGTTAGCTTGGGCTCCCAGCCCAAGCTGCGCATCTTTTTGGTTTCGAGGAAGATGAACGGGTTGTCGCCGATCCAGCCGCGGTCGCCACCGGTGTAGTCGAGTTGGGGCTTGACGCCGAGGTGGGCGGTGATCCACCCGATGGAGTCGTTGACCTGGCAGTATTCGTTGGTGCCGAGGTTGAAGATGTTGACGCGGTCCTTGGCCTTATCGAGGGCGAGGAGGATGGCGTCGATGCAGTCCTGGATGTAGAGATAGCTTTTGCGCTGGGTGCCGTTGCCGAGGACGCGGAGGCGGGTGGGGTCGTTCTGCAGCGACTTGTAGAAATCGAGGACGTGGCCGTGGGTATAGCGTTCGCCGAGGATGGAGACGAAGCGGAAGATAAAGCCTTCCATATCAAAGCTTTCGCAGTAGGCGGAGAGGAGGCCTTCGGCGGAGATTTTGGAGGCGCCGTAGAGGGACGTCTGGACGGGGAAGGGAGCGTCTTCGGGGGTGGGGATGATGGGGGCTTCGCCGTAGACGGAACCGGTGGAAGAGAAGGCGATGCGTTTGACGCCGTTGCGGCGCATGGCTTCGAGGACGTTCCAGGTGGCGATGATGTTCTGTTCGAGGTCGCGGCGGGGGTGGTCCGGGCCGAAGCGGACGTCGGCGTTGGCGGCGAAATGGACGACGAGGTCGGCGCCGGCGGTGGCGGCGACGAGGGCGTCGAGATCGAGGAGGTCCTGCTGGTGGAGGGTGAAGTTCGGGTTCGCCTTGGCATTGGCGAGGAACTCGGGTTGGCCGGTGGAGAAGTTATCGACCGCGGCGACGGAGTGGCCGAGGGAGAGCAGGCGGTCCGTGAGGGAACTGCCGATGAAGCCGGCGGCGCCGGTGACAAGTACGCGCATAGGTTATTTGGAGGTTTCGACGGTCTCGCGGATGGACTTCAGGTCGCCGGGGCGGATGGTGGCGAGGCGGCGGCGAATGCGGAAGATGTCCTGCATATTCTTGATGTTGCCGGAGACGAGGTCGAGGCGGGAGTCGGCGTCGTCGCGCCAGCGGATGGGGATCTGTTCCATTTTGGCGCCCATGCGGAGGGCGAGGGCGATGACTTCGACGTCGTACATGTAGCCGTCGATCTGCTGCATGGCGAAGACGGCCTTGGCGAGATGGTGGCGGAAGAATTTGAAGCCGCACTGGGTGTCGGCAACGCCGGGGAGGCCGATGAGGCTCTGCATGACGAAGTAGAAGGCGCGGCCGCCAAGCTGGCGGTAGAGGGGCTGGGGTTTTTCGATGGTCGCTCTGCCGCGGGCGCGGGTGCCAATGACAAAGTCGGCGTTGCCGCGGAGGAGGGGGAGGAATTTGTCGAACTCGTCGATGGGGACTTTGTTGTCGGCGTCGGCGAAGCCGATGATGGAGCCGGTGGCCTTTTCCACGCCGAGGCGGATACCGCGGCCTTTTCCGGCGCGCTGGGGGCTGCCGAGGACGAGGATGCCGGGGATTTCGGAGGCTAGTTCGCGGGATTTTTCACGGGTGCCGTCGTTGCCGTCGGCGGAAACGATGATCTGGGAGGAGAGGCCCCGGGAGACGAAGTAGTTGTGCGCCTCACGAACCGTATTGACGATGGTTTTTGATTCGTTATAGGCGGGAAGGATGAGTGAAATGTCGGGCATCAAAAAAGCTCGGGTGTCCTGCTCCACCTATTCAGCATACAATCATAGATTGCAACAACGGATATTGAAGAAGGGCTTTCACTAGAGTGCGGGTAGCGATTATTGGATGTGGATTGATCGGCCAGAAGCGGGCAAAAGCTTTGGCCGGGGCGGAATTGGCGGTTTGTTGTGACTTGAAATTAGGGCTGGCGGAGCGGCTGGCCGGGGGCTATCCGGGGGCGCGGGCGACGACGGACTGGCAGGCGGCGGCGACGGCCGACGATGTGGATATTGTCATTGTGGCGACGGTTCACAAGGAACTGGCGCCGGTGTCGGCGGTGGCGGCGGCGGCGGGGAAGCACGTGCTGGTGGAGAAGCCCGGCGCGCGGCGGGCGGCGGAGTTGGACGCGGTGCTGGAAGCGTCGGCGCGAACGGGCGCGAAGGTTCGGGTGGGGTTCAACCACCGGTATCACCCGGCGCTGCAGAAGGCGCGGGAGATAGTGGATTCGGGAGTGCTGGGGCCGCTGCTGTTCGTCCGCGGCCGGTATGGGCACGGCGGGCGGCCGGGCTACGACAAAGAGTGGCGGGCGGTGGAGGAGATTTCGGGCGGGGGAGAGGCGATCGACCAGGGGATGCACCTGATCGACTTGGCGCGCTGGTTCCTGGGCGATTTCGAAGGAGTACAGGGGCATGTGGCCACCTACTTCTGGGATATGCCGGTGGAGGATAACGCCTTCTTTTTGTTGACGACGGCGGCGAACCAGACGGCGCAACTGCATGCCACCTGGACGGAGTGGAAGAACCTGTTCTCGCTGGAGATTTACGGGCGGGACGGGAAGCTGGACATTCAGGGGCTGGGCGGGAGTTATGGCGTGGAGCGGCTGGCGTATTACCGGATGCTACCCGAGATGGGGCCGCCGGAGACGACGATCTGGGAGTATCCGCAATTGGTGGACCGGAGCTGGGAACTGGAGTTCGCCGCATTTTTGGCCGATATAGCGAATGGACGCGAGCCGCAGCCGGGAGTGCGGGACGCGCAGGAGGCGCTGAAGGTGGTGGAGGCGGTTTACCAAAGGTGCGGTCGATGATCATTACGCGGAGCCCGCTGCGGATTTCGCTGGGCGGGGGCGGGACGGATTTGCCGTCCTACTATCTGGAGCATGGCGGGTTCGTCATTTCGGCGGCGATCAACAAGTACGTGTACATCACGCTGCACGAGATCTTCCGGCCGGAACTGATTGTAAAGTACTCGAAGATGGAGATCGCCGAGCGGGTGGCGGACGTGAAGCATCCGATCGTGCGGGAAGCGCTGCGGATGGTGCTAGGCGAGGGGGTCTCGTTTCTGGAGATGACCAGCATGTCGGATATTCCGGCGGGGACGGGGCTGGGGTCTTCGGGGAGTTTTACGACGGCGCTGCTAACGGCGCTGCACACGATGAATTCGACGGTGCTGGGGCGGCAGGATCTGGCCGAGCAGGCGTGCCATATCGAGATCGACCGGCTGGGTGAGCCGATCGGGAAGCAGGACCAGTACATTGCGGCCTACGGGGGCGTGCAGTGCCTGCATTTCGAAACGGACGGGCAGGTGCGGGTGGAGCCGCTGGCGGCGTCGCCGGAGACGCTTTACAACCTGGAAGACAACCTGGTGCTGTTTTTCACGGGGTATACGCGGTCCGCGTCGGCGATCCTGCAGGAGCAGGACACCAAGAGCAAGCAGAAAGACGCCGGGATGGCGCAGAACCTGCACTTCATTAAAGAACTTGGGGTGGAGAGCCGGAAGGCGTTTGAACAGGGGGACGTGCGGAAGTTCGGCGAGATCATGCACGTGCACTGGGAGCACAAGAAGAAGCGTTCGGCGGGGATGAGCAACCCGCAGATTGACGAGTGGTATGAAGCGGGGCGGGCGGCCGGGGCGATTGGCGGGAAGCTGATCGGGGCCGGGGGTGGCGGGTTCCTTATGTTTTACGCCGAGGACAAGGTGCGGCTGCGGGCGGCGATGAAGAAGCTGGGCCTGATTGAAGTCCGGGTTCGTTTCGACTTCGACGGCAGCGCGGTGGTGGCACGGAGTTAACCGGCTATGTTACCCGTCATTATTTTGGCCGGGGGGCTGGCAACGCGGCTGCGCCCGATCACGGAGAAGATACCGAAGGCGCTGGTGGAGGTGAATGGCCGGCCGTTTCTGGACTACCAGATGCGGCTGCTGGCGGCCAATGGGGTGACGCGGGCCGTGCTGAGCGTAGCCTACCGGGGCGAGATGATCGAGGAGTATCTCGGAGACGGGTCGCAATACGGGGTATCGGTGAGCTATTCGTATGACGGACCGAGCTATCTGGGGACGGCTGGGGCGATCCGGAAGGCGCTGGCGGGGTTGGGGGATGCCTTTTTTACGTTGTATGGGGATTCCTACCTGACGGTACCGTTTGCGGATGTGGAGCGGGAGTTTACGGCGAGCGGGAAACGGGCGCTGATGACGGTGTACCGGAACGAGGGGCTTTTCGATACGAGCAACGTGGAGTTTGCCGGAGGGCGAATAGTCGCCTACGATAAGAAAGCCCGGACACCGGCGATGCGACACATCGATTACGGCCTGGGGGTCTTCCGGGCATCGCTTTTTGTGGGGCTGCAGGAAGGGGAAGTGGCGGATCTGGCGACGTTGTACCAGGATGCGCTGCGGAGGGACGAACTGGCTGCCTACGAGGTGCACGAGCGGTTTTTTGAGATTGGAACGGTTGCGGGCATCGAAGACACGGCGAAATTCTTTGTGGAACGAGGATTGTGATGAGTTTTGTGGGGCAATATATAGCGGAATCGATCGAAATCCTGCAGAAGCTGGACGGGGGATCGATTGAGAAGATGGTGGAGATCCTCGTGGCGACGCGGGCGGGCGGGGGGCGCCTGTTTATGCTTGGCGTCGGCGGTTCGGCGGCGAATGCGTCGCATGCGGTGAACGATTTTCGGAAAATTGTGGGCATTGAGACGTATGCGCCGACCGATAACGTCTCCGAACTGACGGCGCGGACCAACGACGAAGGCTGGGAAGGGGTGTTCGCTAACTGGCTGCAGGTGAGCAAGTTGCGGGCCGGGGACTGCGTTTTTGTGCTGTCGGTGGGGGGCGGGAACCTGGAGAAGAATGTCAGCCCGAATCTGGTGCGGGCGGTGGCTTATGCGAAAGAGGTTGGGGCGGCGGTGATCGGGATTGTGGGGCGGGACGGAGGGTACACGGCGACGGTGGCTGACGCCTGCGTGATTGTGCCGACGGTGAACGTGGTGCATACGACGCCACATGCGGAGGCGTTTCAGGCGGTGGTTTGGCATCTGCTGGTATCGCACCCGTCGCTGAAGGCGGTGGAAACGAAGTGGGAATCGGTACGGTAAGGCGGGCCGTCTTCCTGGACCGGGACGGCGTTTTAAACGAGGCCGTGGTGCGGGACGGGAAGCCGTATCCGCCGCAAAGCGCGGAGGCGGTGCGCGTTGTGGAGGGAGCGGCGGAGGGGTTGGCGCGGCTGCGGGAACTGGGGTTTCTGTTGCTGGTGGCGACGAATCAGCCGGATGTATCGCGGGGAACGCAGACGATGGCGGAGCTGAACGCGATCAATGATGTACTGCGGGAAGCGCTGCCGTTGGACGAATTTCTGATCTGTCCGCACGATTCGGGGGACGGGTGCGAGTGCCGGAAGCCGAAGGCGGGGCTGTTGCGGGAAGGGGCGGCGCGATTTGGGTTTGAATTGGCGAATTGCTACATGATCGGGGACCGGTGGCGGGACATGGACGCGGCGGAAGCGGCGGGAGTGACGGGCGTCTGGATCGACTATGGCTATGCGGAGCGGGGCCCGACAAAGGCGCCGGCGGCGCGAGTGAAGAATATGCGCGAAGCTGTCGATTGGATCGTAAATCAGGAGAAACGGCCATGAGTGTCAAGATTTTTGCCGACGGGGCGGAGAAGGCCCCGATGCTGAAGCTATATGCAAACCCGCAGATTCAAGGGTTTACGACGAATCCGACGTTGATGCGGAAGGCGGGGATCACCGACTACGAGGCGTTTGCGCGGGACATTCTGGCGGCGATACCGGACCGGCCGATCTCATTTGAGGTGTTTGCGGACGACTTTGCGGAGATGGAGAGGCAGGCGGAGCGGATCGCGACGTGGGGGGAGAACGTCTACGTCAAGATTCCGGTGACGAATACGCTGGGCGAGAGCAGCGCGCCGCTGGTACGGCGGCTGGCGGGGCGGGGTGTAAAGCAGAATGTAACGGCGTTGATGACACTGGCTCAGGTGCGGGAGGTAACCGAGGCGCTGGCGGCGGGACCGGCGGCGAATATCAGTGTTTTCGCGGGACGGATTGCCGACACGGGTGTGGATCCGCTGCCGATGATGCGCGAGGCGCTGGAGATCATGCGGCCGTATCCGCAGTTGGAGTTGATCTGGGCGAGTCCGCGGGAGTTGTTGAACATCGTTCAGGCGAGCGAGATTGGCTGCCACATCATTACGGTGACCTCCGACATCCTGAACAAGCTGCCGCTCATTGGAAAAGACCTCTCCGAATATTCGCTGGACACGGTGAAGATGTTCCGGAACGACGCGCTGGCGAGCGGGTTCGGGCTGTAGCTAGCGAGTTGCTCCGGCGAGGGCGGGTACCTTTTCGGGGGCGGCGGGCTTGGTCGCCGGGCCGCGGATGAGTTTGACGCGGAAGTTGGCGGCCCGTAGCATGTGGTTGCGCGGGTCGTTGGGGATATGGACGGTCTGCTCGGTGGGGCTGAGGACCTCGATTTGGAGGCGGGAGGAGCCGGGCGGAGCGGTGAAGACGGCGGTGGGCTGGCCGGTGCCGGTGAAGGAGAGGTCGGTGGCGCGGCCGTCCGCGGTCCGGATGCGAATTTTGCGTTTGGGATCGGGGTTGGCGGGGCCGGCCTGAGCGTCGAAGGTGAGTTCGTAGGTGAACTTTTCGGTCGACTGGTCGGTGCGGATGATTTCGAGCTCCATTTGCTTGCCGACCCAGAACCAGGAGGATTGATCGGCGCCGCGGTCTTCGCGTTGGGGGTTGTGAGGGACGAGGAGGGGGGCGGGGATGGAGTCGCGGGAGGACATCTGGGAGAGGCGGGGATCGGCGGCACCGACGGGCCGGGGCGGGCTGAGGGCGAATTCGAGCAGCCGGCTCATGTGTTTGCGCGGATCGTTGGGTATCCGGGTGACCTGTTCCAAGGGTTCGAGGGACTCGACGCGGAAGGTGTTTTTGCCGCGGACGAGCAAGACGGGGATGGAGAGTTTGGTAGGGCCGGCGAAGCGAAGGGTTTCCTGCTGCCCGGTACGGAGATTGGTCAGGCGGATGGCGCGGACCGGGGAGGGATTGGCCGGGCCGGGTTCGCCACGGAAGCTGAGGGTGTATTCCTGGGGTTTGTCGCCGGACCAGGCGAAGAAGTCGATATTCAGTGCGTCGCCGAGCCAGTACCAGTGGCCGCCGTCGGGACCGTCCTGACCTTGCGGGTTATCCACTTCGATGTCGGGAACGCCGCCGGAGGTGGTTTCGTCGCGGTAGCCGTTGATGCTGATGAAGGTGACGCGATCGAGGGTGTCTGGCACTTTGGAAAAAGCCTGTGCACCGGGGGAGAGGGGGACATCGGCGAGGGCGGATGAGACGATGAAGACCCGGCTTTTTCTGGCCTCGTAGGCTAACCAGCCGGCGGCGAGGCCGTGCGGGTGGCGGATGATGTAAGTGCGATCCGGGTGAGCGGCGACGTATTGGAGAGAGGCGTGGTACTCGGGTTTGTTGACGAGGGCGAGGGAGCTGTCGTGAGCGGCCACGAGTCTGTGTTCGGCGACGAAGCCGAAGAACGCCAACAGGAGCAGTGTTCCGGGGATGACGTAGACGACGGAGGGGGCCATGGCGCCCCAAAGGCGACGGGCGGCGGCGGCGGCGAGCGAAATGCCGCGCATGGTGAGCAGGACCCAAAGAAAGGTGAAGCTGTCGCATATCTTCTGGAAGGGGTACTTGGCGAGGACTTGCGCCGAGAGAAGGATGGCCAGGAAGACAAGCGGGGTAAGGGTGGCGGCGGCGAGGAAAAGCTGGTGGCGGCGAGAGCGGGTGAAGAGGCCGGCGGCGCAGAGGGCGATCAGGAGGAATCCGAGCGCGGTGGTGGCGGAACGTTCAAGCGGGGCGGGGAGCGGAAGCTCGATGAGGGCTTTGGCCCAGCCGTAGACGGTTCCGCCATCCGGGGCGAGGACCTCGACGGCGGGGTTCAAACGACTGGCGAAGGAGTATTGGTCGACGGCAAAGTGATAGGCGCGGGGGAGGTAGGCGGGAACGAGTGCGAGTCCGAGGGCGGCTGCAGCGGCAGAAATGGCGATCTGGCGGGGCGACCAGATGACGGCGAGACCAACCGACAGCAGGCCGAAGAGGAAAAGACCAATAACAAAGTATTCCGTGTAGGAGACCAGGAGGTAGGAGATGAGAACGGAGCCGCAGGTGAGTTTGAAGCGAATGTTTTCCTGGGTTTGCCGGGCCCAGAGTATGAGCAGGGGAAAGACAAACAGGACTGCCGTCTGGGAAAGGAAGCCGTCGAGGTGGATGCGGGTGGTGGCGGGGGCGAGGCCAACCCAAACGGCAACGATGGTGGCGTAGGAGCGGCTGAGTGAGAATGCCTGGGCCAGCGCAAAGATCGAGAGCGCGAGAGTGGCGACGAAAAACGAACAGAGCGCGGCGTAGGATTCCTTGGACGAGACGAAGGAGAGGGAGGCGAGGTATCCCTGGGCGATGGACTGGCCGATGCGGTTGTTCTTCTGTTGGGATGCCTTGACGAGCCAGGGTTGCTTGACCATCTCTGCGTCCGGCATGGAGAAGGGTTCGGTCCGGAGGTACTCGGAGATGAAGCCGTAGTTGAGATGGTCGATGTGGGCCTTTCCGTAATAGTTGGAGGGGCCCTGGAGGATGCCGGAGACGGATTGAAGACAAAAGACCCCGAGGAAAAGGGCAGCCGCGAAACGGACGTTCCGGCGGAGGGCGGGATCCTGGGGCGGAGCGGTGCGGTACTCCATGAAGAGCCGCCAAAGCCCGGCAAGGCCGACTAGCGAGGGAATCGCGAAGGTGCGGACGACCGGGAAATCCAGGTAGACGAGGTTCTGGAGGAGGAGAATCTGAATGGCAAAGGAGACTCCGAACAAGACGACTGAGCGCTGCCATCGCCAGGAACCGTCGCCGACCCATCTATTCAGCCAGTACACCCACCCAAGACAAATAGCGATCAGGAGTATGAGTTGAAAGAGGATGAGGACCATGAATGAGAGACCGGAAATGAATTCTCATTGTCTCATTGTTCCCTGGCATTCCGGCCGTCTGGAGCGGCTAAGAGCCATTCCACGTGCCGGCTGTGATCCAGCCTGAGGAGCGGTTGGTGATGTCGGCGACGAGGACGTAGAAATTGCGGGTGCCTGGAAAGGCGGGCTTAAAACTGAGGGGGAGCGTGACCGTAAGCGAGTTGCCGGAACCGTTGGCGGCCAGTCCGGTGCCGGCGAGTGTGCACTGGTTGTTGGTCACGGATGTTGGGGCTCCGGGCGCGATGGATTGCCAGGACTGGTCTGAATCGCGGAACAGGTAGAACAGGTTGGCGGGGCGATTGAAGGAGATGTAACAGGCGTTATTGCCGTCGATTGCTCCGTTGATGAGAAAGACGGTGTTGGCGATGTCGGGGAACCCGTTGGTGTCCGTGAGTACCGCGGTAAAGGTTTGGGAGGCCCCTATACCCGAATTGGGGGTCAGAGAGGTGAGGACGGGGGCGGCGGGCGTGGCTGCCGAGGGGTTCCACGAGCCGGCCGTCACCCACCCTGAGGAGAGAGAGGTACTATCGGCGACGAGGATGTAGAAGTTCTTCTGTCCAGCGAAGGCCGGAGTGAAGGTGAGCGGAAGGGAAACTGTCAAGGACGTTCCAGAGGAGTTTACGGTAAGCCCGGAACCGGACAAGGCGCAATTGGAATTGGAGACCGAAGTCGCGGTGCCCGGCGTGATGGAAAGCCAGGCCGCGTCCGAGTCGCGGAAGAGATGGAAGGTGTTTGCGGCCCTGCCAAACGAAAGGTAGCAGGCATTGTTGCCGTCAATACCGCCATTCAGAAGGAAGACAGCGCTGGAGATGTCGGTGAATCCGTTGGGATCGGAAAGAACGATAGTGAACGTTTGCGACGTTCCGCTGCCGTTGTTGGGGGAAAGCGACGTAACGGCAGGGGGGGCGGGTGATCCGGAGGGGCTCCAATTGCCGGCGGAGACCCAGCCGGAAGAGAGGCCAGATGCATCGGCTGCGAGAATGTAGAAGTTTCGAAGGCCGGTAAAGGCTGGTTTGAAGGTGAGCGGCAGTGCAATGGAGAGACTGTTGGCGGAACCGCTGACGGTGAGGCCAGCGCCGGCGAGCGAGCAGTTGTTGTTGGACACGGTGGCGGCGGCGCCGGCTGTAATGGACTGCCACGACGAGTCAGAATCGCGAAACAGGTGAAACGTGCCGGACGGCCGGTGGAAGGAGATGTAGCAGGCGTTATTGCCGTCGATCGCGCCATTGATCAGGAAGACCGCGCTGTTGATGTCGGCGAACCCGTTTTCGTCACTGAGCACGACAGAGAATGTCTGAGCGGTACCGGATCCAGCATTCGGAGACAGTGACTTCACCGTGGGAGGGGAGGGGGTTCCGAAGGGATTCCAGGTGCCGGCGGTGACCCATCCTGAGGAGAGGCCGCCGGCGTCGTTTACCATGGCGTAGAAGTTGCGGGCGCCGGAGAAGGCTGGTTTGAATGATAACGGCAAGATCAGGGTTAGCGTGTTGCCGGACCCGGAGATGGTGGCGCCGGTGCCGGAGAGGGTGCAGTTGTCGTTGGTGACCGATCCGGTACTGCCGGCCAGGAGGGGCTGCCAAGTCAGGTCGGAGTCTCGACGGAGGTAGTAGGTGCTGGTGGAGCGATTGAAGGAGATGTAGCAGGCGTTGCCGCCGCTGAGAACATTGTTGATGATCACTACCGCACTGGAGATATCGGTGTGCCCGTTCGCGTCCGAGAGTACGAGGGTGAAGTTCTGCTGTGCGCCGGAACCGGAGGAGGGAGAGACCGAGGTGACGGCGGGCGCAGCGGCAGAGCTCGGCGCCCACGTGCCGTGGGTAGCCCAACCCGAGGTGAGTCCGCCAGCATCGGCGACGCTGAGAAAGACACTTCGGGGGCCGAGAAAGCTGGCTTTCGCAGTAAGAGGAATGGTGAAGGTGAGCGAGTTGGCCGCGGCGGTTACGCCGAGTCCGGTTCCGGCGAGTGTGCAGTAGTCGTTCGAGATGGTGGTTGGCGCGCCAGGAGTAACCGAAAGCCAGCTGGCATCGGAGTCGCGGAAGAGATAGAAGAGGTTGAGCGACCGGTTGAAGGTGACAAAGCAGCCGTTGGCACCGTTGAGGGCGGTGCTGACCAGGAAGAACAGGCTGGCGATGTCGGCGTTCCCGTTGGCATCGGAGACGGTTACGGTGAAGGACTGGGTGATCGTGGTGGAGGAGGCCGGCTCCAAGGAAGTGACCGAGGGGGCGACAGCCGGGGTGACGTTCCATGTCCCGGCGGATATCCATCCGGAGCTGAGGCCCGTGCTGTCGTTCGCTTTGACGTAGATGGACTTCGACCCGGCGAACGCGGGTTGAAAGACGATCACCGTGGAAAGAAGGACGGAGTTTCCAGAGACGGCGGTGGTGACGCCGGTTCCCATGATGGTGCAGTTGCCGTTTGTGACCGACGAAGCGGACCCCGGAGTGAGAGTGAGCCACAGGGCGCCGGAGTCCCGGAAGAGGGAAAGCGTGTCGGCGGACCGGTCATAGCGGAGATAGCACCCACCGGAGGTAGCGAGCCCCGCATTCAAGAGAAATTCGACGGTGGAAATGTCGGCGGCACCGTTTCCGTCCGTAACCGCCAGGGTGAAAGTCTGCGAGCCGCCCGAGCCAGAAGTGGGGGAGAACGTGGCGACGGCCGGGGTGTAGGTTGGCGCCGGCGTCCAGGAGCCGGCGGTTTGCCAGCCGGACGAAAGACCGGAGCCATCGATCACGGCGGCGTAGGCGGTGCGAGGTCCGGCGAACGACGGTTTGAAGATGACAGGAACGGTGAGGGTGAGTTGGTTTCCAGTGGAGACGACAAAAGCTCCGGAGGCGGAGATGGTGCAATTGGTGTTTTCCGTGATGGAGGTCGATCCGAGGGGGATGGATGTGTACCCGGAGTCGGAGTCCCGGAACAAAAACAGGGCGTTAGCGGCGCGCCGCCACTCGAAGAAACAGCTGTTGGCGGCGGCGAGAGTGCTGTTGAAGAGAACGGAGGCGACGGCGATGTCACTGGCGCCATTGGCGTCAGTGAATGTGGCGGAGAAGGTCTGGATGAGGCCTGATCCGGAGGACGGCGTCAGCGCGCCAACCGTAGGGGCCGCCGGTGAGGCGACGGTCCAGGTGCCCACTTGCGGCCAGCCGGCGCCAAGACCAACGGAATCGTTGGCATTTGCGAAAACGAGTTTTGAACCAGCGAAGCTGCCGGCGAAGGTGACGGGGATTGTTACGGTGATGGAGTTGGTGTTGGAGGTCGTGCTGAGGCCGGTTCCCGAGAGCGAACAGACGCCGTTGTCGACGGTGGAGGCAGAACCCGGGGCGAGGGGGAGCCACGTTGCGCCCGCGTCCTTGTAGAGCGACAGGAGGTTCGCGCTGCGATCGTAGTAGATGTAGCATCCAGACGCGAAAGAGAAAGAGGAGTTAAACAGGAACGCAGCATTTTGAATGGCTGCGCTGCCGGTGGCGTGGGAAATGGTGAAGACAAATGTTTGGGCGATCCCGGCGCCGGAGGCGGGCATAACCGTAGCTGGCCCGGGGCCGAACCGGTAGCGGGTGAGGAAGCCACCATAGGAACCCGGATTGAGCGCCTGGATGAGATTCTGGAGAGGGAAGTCAGAAGAGAGCGTCGATCCGGCGAGGGCGAGGGTGCTGCCGCTGGCGGCGGTAGCAAGCGCACTATCGGAGCCAGTGCCGCCGAGGTAGCTCACATAGAGCGGAGTGGGAGAGGCAAGCGGAAAGGCCGCCCAGAATGCATCGTACTCTCCCGCACGGGAAGACTGTGGCGGGCTGGAGACGGGGAAGTTGGTGGAAGTGGTGTTGCCCGCAACACCGATAAAGCCGGAGCCAGCAGAGATGGCGTTTGCGGCATCAAGACCGCCGCCGCCAATATAGGTGGACCATTGCAGAGAGCCGACGGGCGAGAATACCGCAACGAAGGCGTCGGACTGACCACCTCCATAGCTGGACTGATGCCCGGAGGAGACGCCCGGGAAATCAGTGGATGGGGTGGTGCCTGCAATCCAGGTACGGCCCGAGGAGTCGATGGCGATTCCATTCCCGGCTTCGACATTGAGGCCGGAGCCGCCGGACCCGCCGAGGAAGGTAGACAGGACGATGGCGGAAGCGGCGGCATTGAATCGCGTATAGAAGGCATCCATCGAGCCATGGAGAGACGGAAACGCCGCCGCATTGACCGGGAAATTCGACGAGGCAGTGGAGCCGGTGGCATGGATTGCGCCATCGGAGCTAATGGCAACCGCACGGATACGATCGTCGCCGCCTCCGCCGAAGTAGGTACTGGAGAGTAGTGCGCCGGTGGAGGAAAAACGGGTCAGGAAACCATCGACGCTGCCCCCAAGCGAAGAGAGGTAGGCGTTGTGAGCGGGAAAGTCGGTGGAGGCGGTCTCGCCGGCGACGACCGCGTTGCCTGAGGAATCGATGGCGACAGCAAGCGCGGCGTCGTGGCCCGTGCCGCCCAGGTAGGTACTGAAGACGAGTTGGTTTCCGGCGGCGCTGAGGCGGGCGAGGAAGGCGTCACGCCCTCCGGCAAGTGCCCCGCGGGCAGGAATCTGAACGGGAATGTTGGTGGAATTCGTCAATCCGGCAAAGGTCACGACACCGGATGCATCGACGGCAATCGCCTGTACGCGATCTTCATTTGTTCCGCCGAAATAGGTGGAATAGACCAACTGGCCGGACGCATTCACTTTGGCGACGAAACCGTCGATGCGTCCACCGGAAGCGGGCTGCATGCCGCCGACAAAAGGGAAGTCGGAGGATTCGGTCCAGCCGCCGAGATAGGTGTTTCCCTGGGGGTCGGCGGCAAGCGCGGTAATGGCGTCGAACATTCCGCCGCCGAGGTAAGTGCTAAAGGTCAGTTCCGGATCGATGACCAGCGGAAGCGAAGGGTCTACGGCTTCGGTGGCGAATCCGACGCATTGTCCCCGCAAGTGAAAGCGGCTTGCCACCGGGCGGTGGGAACCGTCGGGCAGGTCCTGCCAGCTTTCAAGTCTCTCCTCTCTCCACGTCCATCCGCCGCCCGCGTCAAACTCCAGAGCCTGACCCTGGTTGCGCGCCCCGAGGGAGGCACCGCTGACGCAGTATCCGGCTAATGAGGGCGAGCGGCCCGGGGTGAGGTGAAACTCGGACTTGAGCCGGCCGTCGCGAATCCGGACGACGATGTCGACTCCCGGGAGAGCCTGCCTGGCCCATAGGGATGCCGCGCCCGAGAGGGTGCCGGAGTGCGGGTGGAGGAAGTGGAGAGTGGCACCGGAATGGCCTTCCGCTTTCCAGCGGAGGCGCGCACCGGGAAATCGGAGATCGACACGGCGTCCCCGCCGCACGAGGTGAATCCCATCCTCGTCAAAACCCGCCCGGTAGGACGACGCCATGGCCCAGAATCGTCCCGGGACTGATTGGGGCAGGAACCCTGTGGCGAGGTTGGCGGAAATGGACTCCTCGGTCAGGCCCAGAAGGGAGACGCCGGAGAGGAGAGGAAGGAGAACGATGCGAGACAACAACCTGAAGATCCTCACTCCCTTTTTCGGCGGAAGAGGAAGGAGGCATGATGGAGGAAAAATCCGTAGGGCGGGGGATGCCGATTTCGGCGGGCCCCGCTGTCGCGTGTCTACTCCGGGGCAGCGTCCTCTTCGGGGCCGAGGCCGAACTCGGTTCTGAGCCAGGCGCGGGCAAATGTCCACTCTCGTTTGACGGTGCGGGGCGAGACCTTTAGGACCTCGGCACTCTCTTCGACGGAGAGGCCGCCGAAGAAACGGAGTTCGATGACCTTGGCGGCTCGCTCATCGGACTGGGCGAGGCGATTGAGGGCGTCGTCGAGTTGAACAATCTGGCTGCTGCGTCCGGGAGTGAAAACAATCGCTTCGTTGAGGGGGAGAATGTCGAGGCCGCCGCCGCGTTTGCCGGCGACATGTTTGCGAGCGTGGTCGACGAGAATGCGTCGCATGACGCGGGCGGCGACGGCAAAGAAGTGGGCGCGGTCCTGCCAGTTGGCCACCTTCAGATTGACGAGCTTGAGGTAGGCTTCATTGACGAGAGCGGTGGTTTGCAGCGTGTGATCCGACTTTTCCCGGCGCATATACCGGGCGGCGATCAGGCGGAGTTCTTCGTGGACGGCGTCAATGAGTTGGGAATGGACATCCTCGTCCCCGGCCTGAAAACGGTGTAAAAGTTCGGTAATGTCATCGGGCTCTTGCATAAGGTGGACTCTGCGCTGAGGGTTCCTATCACTCTACACTGAGAGACAAATGCGGCCCATATTCTTCTCGGTAGTGTTTTCTACCTTCTTGTTGGCTGCCGTGCCAACCATCGATCAGATTCTGGAGTTGAAAACGGCGCGAGGCGCGACCCTTTCGCCGGACGGAAAGCACGTCGTCTACAGCGTGACGGAGACCGATTGGGAGCAGGACGCCTTTGTGACGCAGTTATGGATCGCGGACACGGCGGGCGGGGCAACCCGGCAACTGACGCGAGGAAAGAAGGGGGCGGGCGGGGCGGCGTGGTCGCCGGATGGGAAGTGGGTGGCGTTTACCAGCGAACGGGAGGGCGGCAAGAGCCAGATCTACGTTTTGCGTCGGGACGGCGGGGAGGCGGTGGCGTTGAGCAAGTCGGAAACGGGGGTGCAGGGGTTCGAGTGGTCGCCGGACGGCAGTATGATTGCCTACACGTCCGCCGACAAGCGAGGAGAAGAGCGGAAGAAGCAGTTTGGAGACTTTGAAGTGGTGCGGCGCGACTATGCACATTCCCACATATGGACGATTGCGTTTGCGGACGCGATGAAGGCGCCTGTTGCTGGGACACAAAGGACGAAGGGGCAAGGGTATTCGGTGGGCGGATTCGCGTGGTCGCCGGACGGAAAGCGGATCGCCTTTAGCGCGACGCGAAATCCGGATCTGGTGCAAGGCGGAAGCTCTGACGTGTATGTGTTGTCGCTGGCTGGCGGGGAGGCGAAGAGAATTGTCGATCAGCCGGGGCCGGACCGGGCACCGTTGTGGTCGCCCGACGGGAAGTGGATCGCGTTTACTTCGGCGATGGGGAATCCGAAGTTCTTCCATGCCAATTCGAGAATCGCGGTGGTGAATGCGGAGGGCGGAGCGGTACGGTCGATCAGCGATCGCTTCGACGAGCAGCCGTCGCTGGTGGCATGGAAGGCGGAGGGGATCTACTTCACCGGTCTGCAGAAGACGGAGGGCCACGTCTTTCGGGCCGATCCGGCGAGCGGGCGGATCAGCCAAATTTCAAAGACCCCGGCGGGGATGGACTTCAGCTTGTCGGCAGACGGGCGGACTGGAGCGATGACCATCGCCTCGGCGACGCAATTGGGCGACGTTTATGTCACCGAGGTTGACAACTGGGCGCCGCGGCGGCTGACGGCGATGACCGATGCCGTGAAGGACTGGACTCTGCCGAAGAGCGAGGTGATTTCGTGGAAGAGCAGAGACGGCGTAGAAATTGAAGGGGTGCTGACACGGCCGTCCCACTTCGACCCGTCGAAAAAGTATCCGCTGCTCTGTGTGATTCATGGCGGGCCGACCGGCATCGATATGCCTCAAAAAGTGAGCGGGACTCGGTATTACCCGACCGATCTCTGGGCGGAGAGAGGGGCGGTGGTTCTGCGCGTCAATTACCGCGGAAGCGCGGGCTATGGGGAGAAGTTCCGGCAACTGAACGTTCGCAATCTGGGAGTGGGCGATGCGTGGGACGTGGAAAGCGGAGTGGACTTTCTGGTGGCGAAGGGCTGGGTGGACGCAAAAAGAACCGGTGTGATGGGGTGGAGCCAAGGCGGCTACATTTCGGCGTTCCTCACCACCAATTCCAGCAAGTTCGCGGCTGTCTCGGTGGGCGCCGGAATTTCGAACTGGGCGACTTATTACTACAACACCGACATCACCCCTTTCACCATGCAGTACCTGGGGGACGACCCGGCGGACGATCCGGCGATCTATCAGAAGACCTCGCCGATGACGTCCATTCTCAAGGCGCGCACGCCAACGCTGATCCAGCACGGAGAGCTGGACCGGCGCGTACCGATCGCCAATGCCTACGAGTTGCGGCAGGGATTGGAAGACCGGGGTGTACCGGTGGAGATGATTGTTTACAAGGGATATGGGCATGGTATTACCAAGCCGAAATCGATGCGGGCGGTGATGCGGCATAATCTGGACTGGTTCAACCATTACCTATGGGGCGATGCGCTGCCGGACTTCGTGAATCCGGGAGCGGCAAAGGAGTAAACTAAAGGCTCCCGGAATGAGCTGGTATTACGCAGTGAACGGGCAGCAGGCGGGACCGGTTGAGGACCCCGAACTGCAGCGAATGGCGGCGGCGGGCATGGTGACCGCATCGACGCTCGTTTGGCGCGCGGGGATGGAGGGTTGGGCGGAATTGGGGAAAGTCTGGGCGCCGGCGCCGTCCGGGCCGGTGGAGAAGTGTGTGCATTGCCAGCAGGGGTTTGCCCCGGAGCAGTTGATCGTGCTGGCCGGCGGGCCAGTCTGCGCGACGTGCAAGCCGGTGGTGATGCAGCGAATCCGGGAAGGGCTGGCGCCGATGGCGACGGGAAAGCAGTTTGCGGGGTTCTGGATCCGGCTGGTGGCGCGGCTGATCGACAACACGATCACGTCGATAGCGGGGTATGTATTTCAGATTCCGCTGCTTGTGGTGGTGGCGCGGATGGATAAGAAAGCGGGTCCGGAGCTACCGCTGGTGTTGGGCACGGCGGCACTGGCGGTGGTGATGAGTCTGGCGACGGCGGCCTACTATGAGGCATGGTTTCTGGTAAAGAAGGGCGCGACACCGGGGAAGATGATCGTTGGGTTGAAGGTGATCCGGGCACGGGGCGGGACCATCACCTGGGGGCTGGGTGTGGGCCGGTATTTCTCTCATTTGCTGAGCGCGTTCACGTTCTATGTCGGCTATATGATGGCCGGCTGGGACGAGGAGAAGCGTGCGTTGCACGACCGCGTTTGCGATACGCGCGTGGTGTCCGGGAGCTAATGAATGGGATACGTGGTGTGCGGCGCGTGTTCGGCGCGGATTCCGCCGACGAACTGGAACCAGGACTTTCCGTTGCCGTGTCCGATGTGCTCCCGGGAGGTTTCGGTCACGGTGTTCCCAGTGGCGCTGCGGCCACCTGTGGCGGCGCAGCCGGAACGGGTGGTGACGGGGCAAGAAGCGAGTTGTTATCACCATGCGGCCAACCGGGCGGTAGCGGCTTGCGACGGATGCGGACGATTTTTGTGTGCGTTGTGCGACCTGGACACGAAGGGCGGCCACACCTGTCCCGCTTGTTTTGAACGGGCCGATCAGCCGGCGTTGCACGAAAGGGTGAACTACGATTCGGTTGCCCTGGCGCTGGTGACGCTGCCGATGTTGCTCTGCTGGCTGCCGATTGTGACGACGCCGGCGGCCCTGTTCTTTGCGGTCAAGTTCTGGAATGCCCCGTCGCCGGTTTTTCCCCGGAGCCGGTGGCGGCTATGGGCGACGCTGCTCATTGCGGCGCTGCAGATCGGGGCGGTGGTTTGGCTGATCAGCTTCCTGGGGAACGGAAGGGGAGGGGCGTTGCCGAGAGACTGATGCGCCGCCTGCTCCTGCCGAGAGAATCCGGACTGATGCGCTATGCCGAGCTATGGCAGGAGGGCGATGAGTTGCTCTACGTCCATTCGTCGCGCTTCTCGGAGCGTTATGCGCGGTACCGGTTCCGGGACATCCAGGCGCTGGTGCTGACGGAGTTTCCCTTGTGGAACGGTTGGCGGGCGGCGTGGCTGGGTGTTTCGGCGTTTTTCACGCTTTTGCTGCTGCTGGCGGCACGTGGGAACTGGAAGTTCTGGGCGGTGCTGCCGGGTTTCGCCGCCATCTGGGCGGTCGGGCATCTGGTGAGGGGGCCGCGATGCCGGCTGGTGCTGCACACGGCGGTCAGCACGATCACGCTGGAGGCGGTACGCACCATGGCGCAGGCGCGGGCGGTGGTGCCGGAACTGCGGCGGCTGGTGGAGGGGGCGCAAGGGCGGTTAGCGCCCGACGGGTTAACGGTAATGGCGATGCCCCCTGTTCCGGAACCGGTGCCGGCGGCAAAGAATACCCCGCTGTTGCTCCACATCTTCTTCGGAATGGTGGTGGTGCACGCGCTGGTGCTGGCGGGATTCTACTTTGGCAACAAGGCGGACAGCGCCCTGGGCCTGTCGGCCACGATCCTGATGGCGGAAGTCCTGATGGGCGTGATGGCGATGTTGCGCTGGCGGCAGGCTGGAGCGGTGGTGACGGGGATGAGCGCGCTGGTGGTACTGCTGGCGCTGGTGGACGGGGGAGTACTGTTTTACACGACGGTCAAGTCGTTTGGCGGGTTCTTTGCGGCGTTGGGGCGGGGAGGCGTGCGGCCGGAAGAGGTGGAGTGGCTGTGGCTGAAGGAGCAGACCGTGGGGCGGGCGGCGTGGCACGCGGTGGCGGGGGTGCTGGGATGGGTGTTGCTGCTGGCGACGGGCGGGAAGCGGACGTGAGTACGGTTCTGGCGCGTCAGCGATGCTGGACTCACGCGCAGCGGGAGGCGGTGAGCCGGTGTCCGGAGTGCCGGCGGTTTTACTGCCGGGAGTGCGTCACCGAGCACGATGGGCGGTTGTTGTGTGTCGCGTGCCTGTCGTCGCGGCCGGCGGCCGGCGCGGGGGGTGAGGGGACGCGGTGGGCGTTGTGGGTGCTGGCCGCGCTGCTGGGGTTGATGGCGGCGTTCGTTCACTTTTACACCGTCGGGTATGTGCTCCAACAGATGCCGCCGGCGTGGGGACGCGGGGTAGAAGCGGAATGAGCAGGAAGCGGCGCGGGGATGAACCCGGGGGCGTATGGATGCTGGAAGAGGCTACCGGGCTATTGCGTGCTTTGCCGGCCCGGAGTTGGATCCTGTGGCTGGCGGGGACGCTGCCGTTCACCTGGGTGCTGATCGATTTTCTGATGGAGATGAGCCACAGCGCCTTCGGTGGGGAAAGGCTGGCGGGGCGAAGTTTGCTGCTCGTGGTTCTGTACCTGGCCAAGCATGTGGCCCAGGGGGTGTTCAGCCGGGACTGTCTGCAGGTACTACGGGGGGACCCGGTCACGGCGCCGGGGATGGGGGCGCTGGGACGGTTGGCATTGGTGCAGGCGACGTGGCAGCCGCTGCGTTTCCTGGCGCTGCCGGTGGCGAGCCTGGCGGTGGTGCCGTTTCCATGGGTGGTGGCCTTTCTTCGGAATGTGGGGCTATCCGCGGTGGAGCGGGAGCGGGGTTTCACCGGGGAAGCGTGGCGCCTGGGACGGGGGGATACGCGCGGACACAGCGTGGCGCTGCTGGTACTGTTTCTCTGCGGGTTGCTGCTGTTCGTGAATTTGATGGTGATGTGGTTCGTGGTGCCGATGCTTTTGAAATCGTTCTTCGGTCTACAGACGGATATGGGGCGGCTGGCCGCCCGCATGCTGAACGCCACGACGTTCCTGGTGACGGGCATTGTGACCTTTGCGGCAATGGAGCCGGCGGCGGGGGCGTTGGCGGCGGTGCGGGCGTTCTATGCCCGCGCACGGAGCGGGGGGGAGGACCTGCGGGGGGCGTTGCGGCGCATGGCGGCGGGGGTTCTGGTGGGCGTGCTGCTGCTGTCGGGGGCGGCGCCGCTAGCGGCGCAGTCGAAGCCGATGGACGCGCAGCCGAAGCCGATGGACGCGGCCACGCTCGACCGGCAGATCGACGATGTGCTGCGGGACCCCGAGTTCGCCTGGAAAATACCGAAGGCGGAGAAGGAGAAGGACAAGTCGACGTGGCTGCGCGACATGTTGGAAGCGATCGCGCGGTGGGCACAGTGGATCTTTGACTGGTACAAGCGGCTGTTTCCTGATGAAACGCCGGCTGGGGATATCGGCACCGGACGTTGGAGTGTGAACGCCCAATTGCTGCGGTGGGCGATGATTGCGGCGGCTGTGCTGGCGGCGGGTTGTCTGGTGATGATCCTGCTGTCGCGGCGGAAAGAGGCGAAGGGGAAGGGTGCGGCGGCCGCGGTGGTGGAGGCCGCGGCGGTGGATCTGGAAGACGAAAATGTCTCGGCCGCGCAACTGGTGGAAGATGAGTGGTTGCGCATGGCGGATCAGTGCGCCGCGCAGGGGGATTTCCGGCTGGCGATGCGGGCGGTACATCTGGCCGGGCTTCGCTATCTGGGAGAGAAGGGTCTGGTTACTCTGCAACCGGCGAAGACGGGGATGGAGTACGGCCGGGAGTTGGCGCGGCGTTTGCGCGACGTTCCCGGGGCGCTGGAGGGCTATGGGAGCGGACTGCGGCAGTATGAAGGTGTTTGGTACGGGTTTGGGGCCGCGCAGGCGGAGAGCTATCAGAGTCTGCGGGTGACGTGGGAGGAGATGCGCCGCCTTGCGTAAACTGGCTCCATTTCTGATGCTGGCGGCGTTCGCGGCGCTGTTGATACCGCGGATGATGCAATCGATCGCGCAGGGGGACGTGTACCCGGAGTGGTCGACGCTGCGGAGTGATCCGATGGGGGCGAAGGTGCTGTATCTGTCGCTGGAGCGAATGGGTGCCGTGCGCCGAAGTTACGAGCCTTGGAAGGAGGCGGCGCCGCAGCGGGCGCAGTACGTCTGGATGGGCTCTTCGCCGCTGTTGCTGGCGGACACCAAAGAGTTGGAGAAGTTGCTGGGGGCTGGGGGCGTGGCGATGGTGGTGTTGCGTCCGGCGACGGAGAAATCGTTATTGCGGACCGAGAAGCTGGGGTTCCTGCAGGCGCCGAAGGCGGGGCTGGTGTTGAAAGGGGAGGAGTGGCAGTGTCTGGATGGAACGCGGGAGAACTGCGCACTGGCCGAGAGGAGCCTGGGGAAGGGGCGGGTGTGGCTGGTGGCCGATGGTTCTCCGTTGCGGAACGGCGAATTGCAGAAGGCGCGGCGAACGGAGTGGGTGGCGCGGCTGTTTGGTGCCGGGATGCCGGTGGTGTTCGATGAGTCTCATTTGGGTGTGAGTGAATCGGGTGGTGTTGGCGTGTTGTTGCGCCGGTACCGGTTGTTCCCGGCGATCGGGCTGATGCTGGGCGCGGCGCTGCTGTTCGTGTGGCGCAGTTCGGTTTCGCTGCTGCCGGAAAGGGCACCGGTGACGCCGGCGATGGCGCCACAGCCGGCGGCGTCGCTGCGCACGCTGCTGGCGCAGCGGGTCCCTCGGGACAAGCTGTTGGCGACGCTGGTGGAGGAGTGGAAACGCGCGCTGCCGCTGTTGCCGGTTTGGCATCGCGGGCGGGCGGACGAGATGGAAGCGGCGCTGGAACGGGCGCGCGTGATGAAAGATACGCGGCAAGGATATGCAGAACTGCAGGCGGCGATTCAGCTGCGAAAGGGATCGGTATGACATTGGAACAGATGCAGCAGGCGCTGGTGGTGGTCCGCGCGGAAATACACCAGGTGGTGATCGGCCAGGAGTTGGCCGTCGACCATGCGCTGATTGCGATTCTCTGCGGGCAGCATGCGCTGCTGGAGGGCGTGCCGGGCGTGGCCAAAACGCTGTTAGCGCGCACGCTGGCCGTGGTGCTGGGCGGCAGTTTTCAGCGGATCCAGTTCACGCCGGACCTGATGCCCGCCGACATTACGGGGACGAGCATCTTCAACCTGCAGAAGAACGAGTTCACGTTTGCGCCGGGACCGATCTTTGCTGATTACGTGCTGGCCGATGAGATCAATCGCGCGCCGGCGAAGACGCAATCGGCGCTGCTGGAGGCGATGCAGGAGCGGCAGGTGACGATGGACCGGCAGACCTATCCGTTGCCCGCCGGATTCACGGTGTTTGCGACCCAGAATCCGATTGAGTTTGAAGGCACCTATCCGCTGGCGGAGGCGCAGAAGGACCGCTTCATGCTGAAGATCCGGATGCCGCTGCCGGGCCGGGAGGCGGAGTTGGAACTGGCGCACCGGATGCTGTCGGGGGATTCGCCGGAGAAACGGCTGGTGAGCGGGTCGGTGAGGGCGTTGCTGTCGGGGGAATGGCTGGGCGCACTGCGAGAGGCGATGGGGCAAGTGCGTATGCGGGAGGAACTGATCGGGTATGTGTTGGACGTCGTGCGGCGGACCCGGCAGGAGGAGAGTGTGCTGGTGGGAGCGGGTCCGCGGGCGACCCAGTCACTGCTGGCGGCGGCGCGGGCGCATGCGGCGTTGGCGCTGCGTGACTTTGTGACGCCGGATGATGTAAAGGCGATGGCGCCGCCGGTGCTGGAGCACCGTTTGATTCTGCGGCCGGAGTTTGAGGTGGAGGGACTGACGGTGGAAGAGGCGGTGAAGAAGATTCTGGCGAGCGTTCCGGTACCGGCATGATTCGTCCGGCGCCGGTGCTGGTGTGGCTGGTGGGGCTCGTCTGGGCGCCACTGGGAATCGCCGCGGCGGTGTGGCCGGAGGTGTACCCGCTGCTGGGCCTTTCGCTGGTCCTGCTGGCGGTGGTGTGCGGGGTGGACGTCTGGTATGGACGCGCCAGATTGACGGGGATGGAGGCGTTCAGCGTGGTGGACGGGCAAATGGCCCAGGCGCGGGAGTCTGCGTTGACGATTCATTTGCGGAAGCCGGCGAAGTTGGCGGGGCGAGGGGTGGCGGGGCTGGCGGTACCGCCGTCGTTTGCCTGCGATGCCGAGGAAGTGGACCTGGCCTTGGCCGCGGGCCAGACAGAATATGCGATTACCTGGCGGATGACGCCCCGTGAGCGCGGACGGTATCTGCTGGACCGGCTTTATGTGTCCCTGCGTTCGCCGTTGGGTTTGTTTGAATGCGGACAGGCGCTGGCGCTGGGGCTGGAACTGAAGGTTTTCCCGGACGCGGGAAAATACGGGAGCCTGCTGGCGCGGGTGCGGGGGCAGATGGGCGCGCGGTTGATGCGGCAGGTGGGGAAGGGGCGGGAGTTCGAGAAGCTGCGGGAGTATGCGCCCGGGGACGGCTACGACGAGATTCACTGGAAAGCCACCGCGCGGCGGCGCGTGCCGATCACGAAGGTCTATCAGACAGAGCGGATGCAGGAAGTGTACGCGGTAATCGATGTGAGCCGGCTGATGGCGAGGCGATTTGACGATCATTCAGCGCTGGATGAGTATTTGCGCGTGGCGCTACTGCTGGGGACTGCCGCCGAGCAGCGGGGAGACCGCTTTGGCGTTATCCTGTTCCATCGCGAGGTGTCGCGGTTCCTGCGGGCACGGAACGGCAAGGCGCACTACGCCGCCTGCCGGCAAGCGATGTTCGACGCGCAACCCGAACCTGTGCCCGCGGACTTTTTTGAACTGGCGGCCTTCCTTCGGACGCGCGTCCCGAAACGGTCGCTGCTGTTCGTTCTGACGGCGCTCGACGAGCCTTCAGCGGCGCTGAGCCTGGACAAGGCGGCGACGCTTCTGGGTCAGCGCCATTTGCCGTATGTGGTGATGTTGCAGCCGGGTGGGGTGGCGCCCGTGCTTGCGGCGCCGGATGAGGACCTTTACGCGGGGCTGGCCGGCCATTTGCAGTGGCGCGCGCTGCGGGAACTGGAGATGTCGCTGCGCACGCACGGTGTGCGGTTCCACATGGTGGAACCGGGCGCGCTGGCGGCAAAAGTGCTGACTCTTTACGACGAAGTGAAACAGAGGCAACTGCTGTGATCCTGGACATACAACGGTTTCTGGAAGGGGCGCGGCCGGTCTGGCAGGAGTTGGAACAGGCGCTGGATCATTTGGAAAATGATCCGGATCCGCAGTGGGATCTGGCGCGCACGGAGCAGTTCTACCGCCTGTATCAGCAGACATCGGCGCACCTGTCCGAGGTTCGCCACCTGACGGCGGAACGGGAGTTGCGGGACTATCTGGAGCATCTGGTGGCGCGCAGTTACGCGCGGATCTACGTGCGGAAGCGGGAGAGGAATGTCCGGCGCTGGTGGCAGTGGTTCACGGCCGCGTTCCCGGCGGCGGTGCGGCGGCACTCGATGGCGGGAGCACTCAGTGTGGGTTTGTTTGTATTGGGAGCGCTGTTTGGTGTGGCGGCAATGCGGATCGACCCGGGCGCCAAGGTGGCGCTGTTGCCATTCGGACACGGGCAGACCACGCCGACGCAGCGAGTGCAGCGGGAGATGGAGGATCAGGGAAAAAAGATCTCTCAGGCGCGCGGGCGGTTTTCGGCGCAGTTGATGACGCACAACACGCAGGTGGCGTTCTTTACCCTCGGGCTGGGAATGACGTGGGGCCTGGGGACCATCGTGTTGCTGTTCTACAACGGAGTGATCCTGGGGGCGGTGGCGGTGGACTACATCGTCGACGGACAGGGCGTTTTTCTGATGGGCTGGATTCTCCCGCACGGGTCGGTAGAAATTCCGGCGATTCTGCTGGCGGGACAGGCGGGCCTGGTCTTGGGCCACGCTTTGATTGGCTGGGGCAACCGATTGCCGCGGCGGCTCCGGTTACGGGCCATCTTGCCGGACCTGGTTACGATGGCGGGCGGGGTGGCGGTGCTTCTGGTGTGGGCGGGGATCGTGGAATCGTTCTTTTCGCAGTACCACGAGCCGGTGATACCGTACGGACTGAAGATCGGATTCGGCGTGGTGGAATCGGCGGCGCTGGCCCTTTTCCTGATGCGTGGAGGGGCGGATGAAGGCGCTCTATAGCGACGCGCACCTGGAGCTTCGGACGCCGGAGGGGATGGACTTTTCCCTGCCGCTGGCCGGCCCCGTATCCCGTTTGCTTGCGTTGTGGATCGATCTGGCGGTGATCGGTGTGGCGGGAATGGTGTTGCGGCAGGTGATGGCGGTGGTGGCGGCGTTCAACGCCGACGCGGCGCAGGGGCTGACCACCGTGTTGTATTTCGCGGTATCCCTGCTCTACGCCATTCTGGCGGAGTGGTTATGGCAGGGCCAGACGGTAGGCAAACGGCTGCTGGGGATTCGGGTAATGGACCGCGACGGCTTGCCGATGCACGTGTCGCAGATTGTGGTGCGGAATCTGCTCCGGCCGGTGGATATGTTGCCGGCATTCTATTTACTGGGCGGGATGGTGGCGATGGGGACGCGCTACGGGCAGAGAATTGGCGACCTGGCGGCGAATACGGTGGTGGTTCGCACCCGGCAACTGGCGCCTCCGGACTGGCAGAAACTGATGTCGGGAAAGTTCAATTCCATGCTGGAGCATCCGCATCTGGCGGCACGGTTGCGGCAGCGCGTCGCTCCGGAACTGGCAGGCGTCGCACTGGACGCGCTGGTGCGGCGGGACCAATTGGAAGATGGGGCTCGCGTGGAGTTGTTTCGGGAACTCGCATCCCGGTTCCGGAAACTGGTGGAGTTCCCGGCCGAAGCGGTGGAGTCGCTCTCCGACGAGCAGTACGTGCGGAACACCGTTGAAATCCTATACCGGAGCCGGTAGATGATATTATCGCGGCGGACGATATCGATGAGGCTTTGGCTGATGGGATTGTCCCTGTTGTGCGCAGGGGCGGAATTCGAACGGGACGTGCGGCCTATCCTGGCGCGGAAGTGCTATGGATGCCACGGCCCGGCGCTGCAGAAGAGCCACCTGCGGCTGGACCGGCGGGAAGATGCGCTGCGGGGAGGGGAAAGCGGGATACCGGCGATCACACCTGGAAAAAGCGCCGAGAGCCTGTTGATTCGCTACGTCAGCGGGGCGGATCCGAAACTGGTTATGCCACCGGCGGGACCCCGTTTGAGCGCGGAGGAGGTTTCGGTTTTGCGGGCCTGGATTGACGGCGGGGCCGCCTGGCCGGGAGGCGCTGCCACGGCCGCCGAAAAGCCGGATCCGCGTTTGGCCCATTGGGCTTTCCAGGTGCCGAAGAAATCCCCTGTCCCGGCGGTGCGGGATCAGGCCTGGGTGCGGAATCCGATCGATGCTTTTGTCCTCTCCAAACTGGAGGCAAAGGGCTGGAGGCCCGCGGCGCCGGCGTCCGGCGGAGACCTGTTGCGGCGGATGTATCTCGACATCACCGGCCTGCCGCCGACCATCGCCGAACAAGAGGCGTTTCGCGGGGATTGGGACGGATTGATCCGCTCGCTGCTCGCCCGGCCGGCGTACGGGGAGCGCTGGGCCCGTCACTGG
This sequence comes from uncultured Solibacteraceae bacterium, assembly GCA_964430625.1. Lineage (GTDB taxonomy): Bacteria > Acidobacteriota > Terriglobia > Bryobacterales > Bryobacteraceae. The sequence goes on along the minus strand of CAYSFR010000021.1, from coordinate 78,607 downwards.
CTGGACGTGGTGCGCTATGGCGACACCAACGGCTACGAACGCGACGACATTAAGCCACAGGGATGGAAGTTCCGTGACTATGTGATCCGGTCCTTGAATGCCGATAAACCCTTCGACCGGTTTATCCTCGAGCAGTTGGCCGGGGACGAATTGCCGGATGCGGATGGGGAAACGCTTCTTGCCACCGGCTTCAACCGGCTGGGGCCATGGGACGACGAGCCGGCCGACCCGGCCGAAGACCGCTTTGATCAACTGGATGACATACTGAACACCACGGCCCAGGGCTTCCTGGGTCTCACCCTCGCCTGCGCGCGCTGTCACAACCACAAATTTGAACCGCTGACGACGAAGGACTATTACGGGATGATCGCCGTTTTCAACGGCTTGGAACGGCCTCGGAACGGCCGCACGGAGCTCGACAGGCCGATCGGTAGATGGGCGGAGATCGATCGTTTTAATGAACGGGAACGGAGGATCGCCGCGTTGCGGGAGACCGCGCGCGGCGAGTGGCTCCGGAGCGGGAAAAGCGGCTTGCCTCCCGCTGCTGTCGCCGCGTTTCTACAGACACCGAAGGAGCGCGACGAAGCCGGGAAAAAGTACGTGAAAGATTTCACGAAGGCGTTGGAGAAAGAGCTGGCGGCGCTTCCCGTCGAAGAGCAGGTGGCGGAATGGAGGCGACAGATTCCTGACTTGCCACGCGGTTACTTTATGGAGGAGCGTTCGCCGCAAGTTCCGGCCACGCACATTCTGATTCGTGGCAAGGCGACTTCCTTGGGACCGGAAGTCGGGCCCTCTGCGCCTGCGGTTGTTGCGTGGCAGCAGCCCCCGTTTGCCGCTGCGGGAACCAGGACGAGCGGCCGGCGGCTGGCGCTCGCCCGGTGGATCGCCTCGCCGGAGAATCCGCTGACGGCGCGAGTGATCGTGAATCGCGTCTGGCAGTGGCATTTTGGTGATGGGATCGTGCGCACGGCAAATGACTTTGGGGTGATGGGCGACAAACCGTCGCATGAGGAGCTGATTGACTGGCTGGCCGTGTGGTTTATGGAGAACGGGTGGTCGATCAAGAAGCTGAATCAATTGATTCTGGAAAGCAACACTTACCGGATGGCGAAGACGTGGAATGCCGAATATGCCGCCGCTGACCCTGAGAACCGTTTGCTATGGAGAGTGCCTTACCGGCGATTGGAAGCCGAGGCCATTCTGGACTCGGCGCTGGCCGTGAGCGGCAGGCTCAACTCGGCGATGTACGGGGAGTTCGTCTATCCCAAGGTGCAAAGAGAGGCGCTGGAGGGGTCGAGCGACCCTGACAAGATCTGGAAACCGTTTGAGGAGGAGAAGGCTTCCCGGCGCGCCATCTACTACATCGTTAAGCGTTCGCTGATGGTTCCGCTGATGGAGGTGCTGGACCTTTGCGATACGGCCCGGCCGTCGGCAAAACGCCAGACGACCAGCGTTGCTCCACAGGCCTTGCAACTGTTCAATGGGGACTTCATCAACCGGCAGGCAACCTATTTTGCGGAACGGCTGCGGCGGGAGTCCGGCCCGGCCGCTGACGCTCAGGTGGAGTTGGCTTACCGATTGGCACTGGCCCGGCGGCCGCTGGCCAAGGAGAAGGACGCTATGATTTCGTTTCTGCAGCGGGGCACCCTGGAAGAGATGTGCCGCGTGATTTTGAACTTAAACGAGTTTGTCTATGCGAACTAGGCGCGATTTTATCTGGCAAACGGGCGGCGGTTTCGCCGGCGTGGCCCTGCTGGACCTGTTGGCACGCGACGGTTATTGGAATCGGGCTGTATCCGCAAATTCGATTCTCTCGCCCAAGGCGCCCCATTTCCCGGCGAAGGCCAAGCGGGCTGTCTTTCTGTTTATGAACGGGGCGCCAAGTCAGGTGGATACGTTTGACCCCAAGCCGGAGTTGACCAAGCGGAACGGACAAGCCTACAAAGGCCCGCTCGCCGTGGGGTCCAACGGCCGGCCGGTCGGCTACCTGATGCAGTCGCCCTTCGAATTCAAACCGCGCGGAAAGAGCGGACTGCCGATCAGCGATCTGTTTCCGCACACGGCGAAGTATGCCGACGACCTGTGCGTCATTCGCTCTATGTACACCGATACGGCGGCGCACGCCTCGGCCTGCCTGCAGATGAACACCGGGAGTATCTTTCTCGGCAAGCCTGCTGCCGGCGCCTGGGTGACCTACGGTCTCGGGACGGACAACCAGAGTCTGCCCGCGTTTGTGGTGATGACCGATCCCCGCGGCGGGCCCATCGGCAGTGCGTCCAACTGGACAGCTGGGTACATGCCGGCGGCCTATCAGGGGACGCTATTCCGCTCCGGCGCGGCGCCGCTGCTGGATTTGCAGCCGCCGGCGGGAGTCGATGACCGGAAGCAGCGGCAATCACTGGACCTTCTGAAGCAACTGAACGAACAGCACCTGTCGGTCCATCCGCAGGAGAGCGAGTTATCCGCCCGGATCGCCTCCTATGAGTTGGCTTACCAGATGCAAGCGGAAGCGGCCGCTGTGGTGGATCTCTCCCGCGAAACTGCCGCTACCCGCGAGCGCTACGGCCTGGATGATAAACTGACGGCCGATTTTGGCCGAAAGTGTCTCATGACGCGGCGCCTTCTGGAGAAAGGGGTTCGATTCGTCCAACTCTATTCCGGTGGCGGGCACATTGAAGACACTTGGGACGGCCACAACGACTGCATCACCAACCACCGCACCCACGCCGGAGAGACGGACAAACCGATTGCGGCGCTGATTGAGGATCTGAAAGCCACCGGGCTATGGGACGAAACCCTCCTGCTGTGGGGTGGGGAATTTGGCCGCACACCGACCAGCGAAGGGGTGGGCAAGCCGGGGCGCGATCACGACTGGCACGGTTTTTCGATGTGGCTCGCCGGCGCGGGCGTCAAGGGCGGACAGGCAATCGGCGCGACCGACGACCTGGGTTTCGCGGCGGTGGAGGACCGTGTCCACGTCTCGGACTTGCACGCCACGTTACTTCACCTGCTCGGGCTCGATCACACGAAGCTCACGTATTTCTACCAGGGCTTCAATCAGCGCATCACCGGAGTGCGCGGGGAAGTCGTTCGCAAGGTGCTGGCGTAAGTCGCCACGGTTTCGTGCCGGAGTCGCCGGGTAGGTCCGCTCTCTCACCGGCTCCGCTGCAATGCGGCCATGATTGCCTTCCAGTCCGCCAGAATGAAGTTGTGACGGCTGTCGTTCATCGCAACAAACAACCCGAATGGGGAGATATCAATTCCGTCGGTCGTGTCGGCGCCCACACGGAAAATGCCGATCTCGCGAAGCGTGTCGCGGGCGAAAACGTGGAACTCGGAGTTGGGGTGCTGCTGGTCGGTCGCGATGATAAATCCACCGTGTACGGCAATCCCTTCGCGATCCCCTTTCCATCCTGTTTGACCAAATAGCGCCAACTCCTTTGCTGCTTCGGGGTGCAGGGGGTTCGCATGGTACTTGCGGATGCCGGCGCCTTCATCGGAGTAGTAGACGTGCTCCCTTTCCGGATCCACCGCCACGGCCTCAATCTCCTTGGTTCCGCTATAGTTGCCGAACTCGCGAACCTTCTGCGCCTGCAGCGTGCCCGTGGAATCCGCGGTCAGGCGATACTGCCACAGGTAGGAACCGCTCGGCCCGGACTTGCGGCTGACGATGGCAAAGAGGGCGCTATCGGCTTTGCGCCGGTAGAGCGCGATGCCCATCGGCTGCGCGGCAGCGCCCTTTTGCCCGTCGAAGACGGGAAGTGCCGCCAGATCTTTCAGCCCTACTCCCGGGACAATCGCAAAGACCCGCAGACGGCTCCGGTTCCGTTCGGTTGCGACGGCGATGTCCATTGTCCGTCCATTGATTTTGAGCCCATACGCCACGTCGATGTTATTGGGCCGGTCGACGCCCTTTACTGTCATCAATCGCGACCCGTCCAGGCGGTACACGCCGATGGCCCCATCCGGGGCGGCCATTTTGATTGTTCCGAAAATCAGGCTCTCCGCCACGTTTGACGGATGGCGCCAAACCGCCGGATCGTCCGTTTGAAAGGCCTCCGGAGCCGTTTCCCGAAGTGCTTTCACATCCACCTGGGCCAGTAATCCAGCCATGAGCAGTGCCTGGATCATCAGAAATTCAACCGGAGCATGAACTGCAGTTGACGGGAGGTTCCCGTCCCCGTTGCGCCGTCGTTGGCGGTGGCGAGAATGGTGCCGAAGGTAGAGTTGTTCCTGGCATTCACGGGGTTTCCGTATTGAGCCCGGTTGAACAGGTTGAACACCTCCGTGCGGAAGTCGAGGTTGACGGACTCGGTCACCCGGAACTTCTTCGATATCCCGAGATCGGCCTGCCAGAGTCCGGGTCCGCGGAAACGGTTCCGCCCGGAATTGCCATAGGTGCCGTTTGCGGGAAGGGCGAATGCGGCGGGGTTTAGCCAAAGGCCCGGCCCTTTGTTCGTGGCGTAGACGTCGCCGCCGACATAGTCAGCGCGTTGATTCTGCGTCTGTCCCGACGGAACGGTTGCCGCGGTTCTGGCGATGGTGACGGAGAACGGCGTGCCCGTGCGTGCGGTAAAGATGCCGCTCATGTCCCAGCCTCCGAACCAGCGGTTCCGGGCAAACGGGAGTTGGTAGACACTGTTCGCGGTGAAGGTATGGCGAATGTCGTAGTCGGCATCGCCGGAATCACACGCGCGGCAGGCGACGTTCTGGATTTGGCCGCCCTCGCCGGAACCGGCGTTGTCACTGATGGCGTGACCCCACATATACTGCGCCTGGAAGAGGAATCCCTTGGAAAACGACCGCGAAAGCGACGATTGCAGGCCGTTGAAGTTCGTCACGCCGTCAAATCGCTTCTCGTCGATCTGGCCGAAGGTCGTCAACGGACGGCGGCGCGTGACCGGATCCAGCGTATTGACATAGGTCCGGGTGAGCTGATTCCGCCCGACATTGCCGACGTAGGCCACCTGCGCCACCAGACTTTGCGGCAGTTCCCGTTGAATGGAAAGAGTCCACATATGGGATTCGGGCTCTTTGCGGTCCCGCTGCACACTGCGCGGCGTCTGGCCCTGCGAGCGGAGTTGCGCCAGGAAGGGTGCCGGCGGGTAGCTCAGCGTGGGCGCGTCGGCGGCGGTGAGCGAAAAGCTCTCCGGCAAGCTGTCGATGGCGGCCGTCACGTCATCGTTCTGCCCCGGACCGAAGTAGCGCCCGTAGCCGGTGCGAATGACGGTTTTTCCGCCAAGGGCTTTCGGTGACCAGGCCAGCGAAAGCCGCGGCGCAATATTGTCGTTGTCGCCAAAGAACCACGGTGTCCCCGGCGCACAGAAGCCCTGACAACGGACGGCGTCGAAGACGCGTCCGCGCCCGTAGACGTCTTCCGACACGGTGTACTGCTCGTAACGTACCCCCACGTTCAAGGTCAACTCCGGACGGAAGCGAATCTCATCCTGCAAATACACTGCATGGAACGTGCGGCGCACACCGACGGTGTCCAACCGGCTGCCGATGGAGACGCTATTGAGCGAGTTCCGCAGGAAGGCATCGAGATTGGCGAACGAGACGCTTGTCGCCGGCCCATTGCCCACGTTGAGGTGAATGCGCCGGATCTCGCCGCCCGCCTTGATGGTGTGCCGGCCGCGGATCCAGGAGAGGTTGTCGACAACGGAATAGGCGCTCGGCTTTTCGATGATGTAGGTGGTCGGCTGTGTCGAGGTGAATCCGGGGATCGCGACTCCTTCCGGAATGCGGCCCACGTCGTTGCGGGTCAGCGCGGAACGGTTGAATCCCAATTTGATTTCGTTGATCAACGCCGGATTCCAAACCTGCTGCCACTGCGCTGTGACATTCGTCGGCCGTATGTTGGAATCACGAGTCTCCAGCAGTCCGTTGCGGATCTGGCTGATGAGGCCGTCGGTCATGGCGAATCGGAAGAACAGACTGTGTTTGTCGTTGATCCGATGGTCCACCCGCGCCATTCCGCTGTGTTCGTTGCGGCGCTCAGGCGTTTCGGCGATCAACCGGTCGACGTTGGCGTTTGCTCCCGGGGCGTTGCCAACCGGGAAGAGGTTGATCAGGCTTTGCAGCGCGGCCGGTGTGCGCTGGCGAAAGGAGGCGCTGGGCACCAGCCCATCCGCTCTTGAAATCGTGAGCCGTTGAAACAGGCTCTCGTAGTTCGCGAAAAAGAAGGTCTTGTCCTTCACGATGCGGCCGCCCAGATTGGCGCCAAACTGGTTCAGGCGGAAAGGCGGCGGATTGGCGCCGTCAAACGGCCGGCGCGCGTCCAGGGCGCTGTTGCGGAGGAATTCGTAGGCGGAGCCATGAAACTGATTGGTTCCGGTCTTGGAGACCAGATTGACCTGCGCGCCGCCGCCGATTCCGCCCTCTGCGGTGAACGGCAGCGAATTCACTCGGAACTCGGCAATGGAATCCGTGGAAATGACAAGGCGGAGGTTGCCTTCCTGCCGCGGGTCCTTGATGCCCGTGGCATCGACGCCGTCGAAGGTCCAATTGTTGTCGTCACGCGGCCGGCCGAAGAAGCGGATGGAGTTCTGGTTGCCCTCTCCCACATTGACTGCACCCGGTGCGAGCATCATCAGTGAGGCCCAGTGGCGTCCATTCAGCGGGATGTTCCGCATCTGCTGTTCCCCAATCACCGACCCGATTTCCGCGCTGGTCTGGTCGAGGGGTGTCGCGTTTGCCATCACTTCAATCGCGGCGTTCACGGCACCGATTGCCAGTTGTGCGTCCAATGTCCGCGACTGGCCCACCGTCAAGACGACACGGTCGAATTTTGCCGTCTGAAACCCGGGCTTGGCGATCGTAACCGTATAGACTCCCACCGGTAGGCCAGCGAGTTGAAACGCCCCGCTGCCTGAGGTAGATGCCTCTCGTTGGAATCCGGTGGCCGGGGCCTCGACGGTAACGCGAGCGTCTTCGAGCCTGGCGCCGGAGGGGTCCGAGACGGAGCCGCTCAACGTGGCCCGGTCGACTTGTGCCCACGAGAGGGCAGCAAAGGAGAGCGAAACAACAACGAACCGAAAGACTGGAAGCATGACTGATTCCAGCGTAAAAGGCCACTCGCTACAGTGTTCTTACAGCAGCATTTCAATTTCATGACATCTGCGGATCTTTACGAACGCTCTGGAATTGTCACTGTACAGCGCTCATCAATGCGTCCACCGTCTTTGCAATCTTCTCCTCCAGTTCCTCCGCATAGGGCGCCGGCAACCCGTACTCGTCCATATCGTCGATACCCTCATAGCCGCCCTCTCGTAACACGCGGAGCGATGGAATATAGGAGAGCAGTTCGTTCGTATAGCTCGCTACCCAGGTATTGTCGTTGCCGTACTGCTTCTTGAAGCGCAGGCAGTAGTCGACCACGGATTCCCCGGTCAAAGTAATGAAATTCAAGTGGCTTCCGAAGCGCCAGACCTGAACCGGGTACGGGTGCGACTCCGGCAGACGGCCCTCTCGGGCGAGTTTGTCCAGCAGATACTGAATCTGCCGCCGTTTTCCTCCCGTCGCCTTGGCCAATCGCGCCTCTAGCGTCTCCCGCGTGGGTGGCTTGCGAAAGGGGATATCAATGACGGCATAGGCAGTCTTCAGTTCGCCGTCCACCGTCTGCATCGGCGCCCGCAGCACTGCCTCCACCGCGCGCGCCAGAATCGTTCCGTACATGCTCGCCAACTCGATGGCGTCGCCGCTATCGTTCCCCATCACTCGCGGCAGCGGATTGGCATCGCCGCCGCAGCCTTGCACGAACATCGCCGTTACACCCGGGTATCGCTTCTCCAAGGCATGCTGCGCAAAGCCGGCATAGTCACCGCTGATCTGATACCCGGACAGCGCCGTGGTGTGGCAGGAATAGCCGAAAAGGACGGCGCGCAGCTTACCCCCCGGGGCGCGGATCGCCAGCACGGGGACATCCTGATCGACCGGTCCAAACAACGCGCGCCCGCCCGGCCGTGCCCTCCGGCGGTTCACGGCAATGCCCGCCAGGCCCTGTTCAAACGTCAACTCCGCCGGTGCAATATCTCGAATGGCATCGCCAATCGCCTGCACCATCCGATCGGTCAGCCACTTTGTGTAGCGATCCACCACCGCCCGCTGCTCCGCCGAAAGGTTGTAGTAGAGATGCAGTACCTGACCGGTGACCGGCGCACTGTGATTGTGGGAGTAGTTCAGCACCAACCGCTCTCGCGGCACGCCGAACTCACGATTGGCCCGCGTCGCGATCTCGTCGATCATCGCGACATCCAGCCCCTGCAAGTCGCTCGTCACGAGCACCGACGTGCGGCCGTTCTGCCGGAACGCCGCCGCTTTCACATAGATGTCCTGAAGAACACCCTGCGAAGGCTGCGTCCGGTTGGCATATCCGGAGAGCCAGATCGGCTCCCGGGGCGTGACATTCACTTTAGCGGCGCCGGCACCCCAGTGAGGCTGGGAGTGCGCGGCGCCGAGACAGAACAGGAAGAGGGTGAGTTTCATGCGGGGCAGATCAGAAATAGATCTTAGCCGCAAATTGAATCACGCGCATCGGGTTGCGGAGGCTGCGGATCTCGCCGTCGCGAGGACCATCGGGGGTGATGGAACTCGTCGTCGTGAAACTGATGCCTCCCGGTTGCCCGAAGTTCGGATGGTTCAGCAGATTGAAGAACTCCGACCGGAACTGGATTCTGCCCTGCTCCCCAAGGAAGGGTAGTTTCCAGTTCTTGAATACGGAGAAGTCCATGATGTTGCCTCCAGGGCTGATCATCGCGTCGATGGCGGAACTGCCGTAGTGGCAGAGGTCCGGACGGCCATTGATGTTGCAGTCGGTACGCCGGAACGCCTGTGTGTTGTACCACCGCTGGCGAGTGGCGGCTTCTCCCAGGCGTCCATCCTCCACGCGGTCCGGCAGTGTGAATCCGCCGGTGTTCAGGTTTCCGCCCGTGACCGTGAACGGGAATCCGGTACGAATCGTGTACACACCATTGGTCTGCCAACCAGCCAGGAATACGCCCGCGATGCCCTTGAAACGGTTGAGGAACGGCATCTCGTAGACGAAGTTGAACACGCTGTTATGGGTCACGTCAAAACCATAGCGGCCCCGGTTTCCACGGCGGTCCCGAGGGTTCTGCGAGCCGTTTTGAATTCCCGCTCCGCCCTCATTTCGTCCATAGCCTTCACCCAGCGCCTTGGAGTAGGTATACGCCCAGCCGAAGACCAGTCCGTGGCTGTAGCGCTTCTCCAGGTTCGTCTGCAGCGCGTGGTAACTGCCGTTGGCATAGCTGTCCAGGTAGCGGATGTTGCCGGTCCCGAATACACGGGGCTGTCCGCTCGCGTCGTTCTCGCCCTGCGAAACATGGAAGGGGTAGGGCCGGCGCGCTTGAATGTTGGTGTCCAGATACGCCGGATCGGGGTTGTTCCACGACACCGTATTGTCCAGATGGCTCGTCTTGCTGCCTACGTAGCCTACCGTAAGCAGGATGTTGAACGGCAACTCCCGTTGCAGGTCGAAGCTCCACTGCCAGTGGTTGGAGGATTTGTTGTCGGGCGGTACCAGAATGGTGTTGCGAACAGCGGAAACGGACCCGCCACCGGCGCCGTAAATGTTCCCCACGGAGTTGATGAAGCCCGGCCGCAGGCGGCTCGGTTGGATCTGATAGGTTCTCCCGGCGTAGTCATAGGAGAACGGCGGCAGAATGTCCTGCTGAATCTGGTAGGCAATCGTACCGGAGACCGGAGGAACCAGGTTGAGAATCGTATAGTTGTTCAACTGTTGTGCGTTGGCGAACCAGCCGAAACCGCCGCGCAGCACCCACTTGCTCGTTGCCCGGTAGGCGAATCCGGTGCGCGGCATGAAGTAGCGATTGTCGGCGTTGTACGGAGCCCAGTCCACCGTGTTGACATTCGGAATGACCGTCGGCAGATTCCGTCCGTCAGCCGCGCGCGTCAGCACGTCGAGCCGCAGGGAACGCCAGGCGCCGTACGAATCGAGCGGTACCTGGAAATAGTCCCAGCGTAGCCCGATGTTCATCGACAGCTTGCGCGTCACTTTCCAGTCGTCCAGGAAGTAGCCGGACCACCGGTTCTGCCGCGGTGCCGTGAACGGGAACCCTTCGCCGGTCTCCGTGTTGCCGAAATAGCCCATCAGCCAGCCGGCCAGGCTGTACCCGCCAGGACAGCAGGCTACCGAGCCGCGCGCCACGTTCGCAGCCGCCCGGTCCAGAATCAGCCGGCGGTACTCAAACCCCGTCTTGAACGTATGGGAGCCGCGAGTCATCGACAGATTGTTGGTGAACTGGTGCACTGTATTGAAGTCATACCCGTTGCCTCCGTCGCGATCGCCCGGAATGATCGTCGGCGGCAGCCCCACTTCCCGGTCCGAGAACTTGCGCCCGCTCGTCACCCGGAACTGACCCAGGCCCAGCGAATCGAGATCGAACCCGGTATTGGTCCGCGGATTCAGCGTGTTGTTGTCGGATTTGTTCAGGCCATAGCGAAACTCATTCACCGTCGTCGGATTGATGATTTTCACCCACTGTGCGGCCATATTTGCATTCACGGACGTCACAAAATAGGTGAGATTCGGGTTCAGATCTCCATTCGTCCAGGAACCCCGGTCGGCGATGTAGCGCACAAACACCTTGTTCGACGCCGACAGGTTGTGGTCGATCCGGAACATGTACTGGTTGTTCTGGATGATGTTCGGAACCGATCCTCGCGTATTGATGTCGAGCGGGTCAGTTGGAACAAACATCGGCAGGGGAAGATACTTGTTGACGTAGTCCTGCGCGGCCTTGTTGATGCGGCTGGCGGGGACAATGTTCGTGATCCGCCCGGACGAGTCCCGGAAGGGATCCCCCGTCAGCGGATCGAAGATGATGGTTGGCTGCCGGATCGGCACACCGCTGGCGTTGAGCGGCGGGGTCAGGAGCGACGAAAAGTCTCCGTTGCGGAAGGCAGCGGGGAACCGGAACGTCTCCTGCACCACCTCGCGCGTCTCCCGGCGCCCTTCGTAGTTGAAGCTCCAGAACGTGCGGTCCTTGCCGTTGTACAGCTTGGGGAACAGCACAGGTCCGCCGACAAAAACTCCGAACTGGTTCCTCCGCAGAACAGGCTTGGCCGATTCTCTCGCCCCGGCAGGCTGCTGGAAGTTCAGGAAGTAGTCTTTAGCCGCGAACTTGTCATTGCGAAGGAATTCGTAGAACGTCCCGTGCAACTGGTTGGTCCCGGATTTCACCACCATCTGCATGATCGCGCCGCTGTTTTGTCCATACTCGGCCGAGTACGACGATGTCTGAACCTTGAACTCCTCCAGCGCGTCGATCGACGGCGAGAAGGAAGCCGTATTGACGCGCGGTTCGGTGGCGATCACCCCGTCCAGCGTCACCTGTTGATTCACCTCGCGCTGCCCGTTGGCACTGATTGCCACGCCATTGCCGGGAATCGGAAATCCGCCTGAACCGTCCAGCCCCATGCGGACGCCGAACTGCACCCCCGGAATCAATACGGCTAATGTCGCCACGTTCCGCCCGTTCAGCGGCAACTCGACCACCCGCTTGTTGTCGATGTTTCCTCCCACCGAGGCATCTTCTGTCTTCAATGCCACCCCGGTCGCCGAGACCTCCACCACCTCCGTCGTCTGCCCCACCTCCAGTTGGAAATCGATACGCGCCTTCTGCTGCAGCTGTACCGTGACGTTCTTTTGCTCTTCCGATTTGAAGCCCTGCGCCGTGACTCGGACGGTATACTCGCCGACGTCAATCAATGGAAACGTGTAGTTGCCGTCGTTGTTGGTGACCGTTGAGCGCGTGGCCCCGGTCCCGGCTTTTCGTAACGTGACTTGCGCGCCGGGAACGGAGGCGCCGGATGGGTCAATGACAGTGCCCAGGATTTCGGTGGACGTCGTCTGCGTGTAGGCGACGCTATGGATCAGCAGCAGGAACAGCGAAACTGTTTGGAGTTTCATGGTACCTCGCACAGCGGTCCGAATTTGGTTTATAAGTATACGCAGGTTTTACAGGGATGTGGAAATACGATAATTCGAGTATGCGGCTCATAGCGTTAGCGCTGGCCTTCTCCCTCGGCGGTTCAATCGCCGCCGCGCAGCCCGTTGCCGCGGTTCTTTCGAAGGACCTGATCTGCGTCACCCGCAAGGGCAACGTCGGACTGAAACTGTGGAAAGTGATTCGCCAGGAACTGGAAGGGAAGGGGGGCGAATCCTACGCCATCCAGTTGAAAGGCGCACAATTCCCCCAATTCCCCGCCACTCTCGTCACCGCCAAGCCGGGCGAATACCTCGTCAGCATCACCGATGGCAAGACGCCGGAGGCGCTTCTCCTCCTCACCAAACCCTGGCCCGGCAAGCCCCTCCTGCCCGGCGCGGAACTGCGATTCGTCGGCACCGGCGTAGCCGTCCAGCGCGAACCCTTCCGTTTGGTCCTCGACGTCGACCCGGCCCATATCGAGGTCTTCGACAAACCACAGCGGGACACCGGCACCATCTGTGAATGCTTTGATCCCAAGGATCCCAGCAAAACACCCCGCTAGTGAAAGTCGTGCGACTTCACCGCCACCTGCGCATTCCGCACCGGCCCCACCTTCCGCGCCCGGATGGAAATCGCTCCCCGCTGATTCTGCAGCACCCCGCCTACCAGCAGATAGGAGTGCTGCAGCACGGTCGTCCGCACCTCCGCGAACAGCTTCGGCGGAATGATCACATTGGAGATTCCCGTCTCATCCTCCAGACTCAAAAACACAAACCCCTTCGCCGTCTGTGGCTGCTGCCGGCAGATCACCAGCCCCGCCACCCGCACGAACCGCTCGTTCGGCACGCCCCACAAATCCCCCGCCCGCAGCACGCCCTGCTCGTCCAACCGTTCCCGCGCATAGTGCATCGGATGCGCCCCGATCGACAACCCGCTGTTCCGGAAATCCGCCTGCAGCCGGTCTAGCTCCTCCATCGGCGCCAGCGGCGACGGCGCATCCCCGCCCGCATCGAACAGCGGTCCCGCCGGTCTCGCCGCCAGGCTCGCCTGCCACACCGCATCTCTCCTGTGCCGCTGCTCGGACCCTCCGATCCGGTTCAGCGCGCCCAGTTCCGCCAACCGGTACATCTCCTCTTTCGACAACCCGGACACGCGCCGTTTCATCTCGTCAATACTCCCAAACGGCCGCGCCGCCGCTAACTGTTCCGCCACCGCCTTCCGCAACCCCTTCACGTGGTTCAGCCCCAGCCGCAAACACAAAACCCCCTCCCGCTCCTCAATCGTGCACAGCCACTCGGACACCGTCACATCCACCGGCAGCACCCGTAGCCCATGCCGCTGCGCATCCTTCACCAGCGTCGATGGACTGTAAAACCCCATCGGCTGATTGTTCAGGATTGCCGCCGTAAACGCCGCCAGGTAATGCTCCTTCAAATACGCGCTGGCATAGCTCAACAGCGCGAAACTCGCCGCATGCGACTCCGGGAACCCATACAGCGCAAACGCCGTGATCGACTGCACAATGGCGTCCTGCGTCTTCCCCGTAATTCCGTTCTCCTTCATCCCCGCCCGCAACCGCTCCTCCACCTCCGCCATCCGCTTCTGGGACCGTTTGAATCCCATCGCCCGCCGCAGATCCTCCGCTTCTCCCCCCGTGAAATTCGCCGCAATCATCGCCATCCGCAACAGCTGCTCCTGAAACAGCGGCACCCCCATCGTCCGTTTCAACACCTGGTCGAGCGACGGATGCAGACTCTCCGGCTCCTCCATTCCCTGCCGCCGCCGCAGGTACGGATGCAGCATGTTCCCCACAATCGGCCCCGGCCGGATAATCGCCACCTGCACCACAATGTCGTAGAAATTGGCCGGCCGCATCCGGGGCAGACACGACATCTGCGCCCGGCTCTCCACCTGAAACATCCCGATCGTATCCGCCCGCTGCAAGGCGTCATAAACCACCGGATCGTCCTTCGGAATCAGCGCCAGATCTACCTTTTCCTTGTAGTGCACCCGGATCAGATCCAGTGACTCCTTCAGCACCGCCATCATCCCCAGCCCCAGCAAATCCACCTTGATGATCCCCATATCCGCGCAGTCTTCCTTGTCCCACTGCACGATCACCCGCCCCGGCATCGTCGCCGGCTGCAGCGGCACAATGCAGTCCAACTGCCCCTCGCAAATCACCATCCCCCCCGAATGCTGCCCCAAATGCCGCGGCAGGTCCAAAAAGCCTTGCACCATCGCCTGCATATACTTCGCTCGCGGATGATCCGCCGCCAGCCCCGCCTTCTCCATCCGCTCCGCCAGCCCCTCCTCGTCGCCCCATCGGCCTACCAGCGTCGATAACTTCCCCAGCAGCGCCTCCGGAAACCCCAGCGCCTTCCCCGCATCCCGTACCGCCGACCGCCCCCGATAGGTAATCACATTCGCCGTCATCGCCGCGCCCAGCTTCCCGTAGCGCTGGTACACATACTGGATCGCCTGCTCCCGCTGATCCCCGCTCGCCAGGTCCAGGTCGATGTCCGGCCACTCCCCCCGCTCTTCGGAAAGAAACCGCTCAAACAGCAGATCCATCCCCACCGGATCCACCGCCGTAATTCCCAGCGAATAACACACCGCGCTGTTCGCCGCCGACCCCCTTCCCTGCACCATGATTCCTTCCCGCCGGCAGAACTGCACAATGTCCCACACAATCAGGAAATAGCCCGCCAGTTGCAGCTTTTCGATCAGCCGCAACTCTTTCTCCAACTGGCGCCGCGCCCGGTCGTACAGCGGTTGATACCGCTCCGCCGCGCCTTCAAACGTCCGCTTCCACAGGAAACTGTCCATCGTCTCGCCCGCCGGTACCGGATACCGGGGAAACTGATAACCCAGATCCTTCAGGGTGAACTCCAGCCGTTCGCCCAGCTCTCTGGCCCCCGTCAGTGCCTGCGGAATATCGGCAAACAACGCCTCCATCTGCCGCGCCGGCTTGAAAAACCGTTCGGAATTCCGCGCCAGCAGCCGTCCTGCCTCGTCAATCGTCGTGTGGTGCCGCACACACGTCAATACGTCCATCAGCGAGCGCTCCTCCCGCGTCGCATGGCTCACGCCATTCACTGCCACCACCGGCAGACCCATCTCCAAAAACGCCTGGTTCCGCGCCTCCTCCTCCCGCAGAAAATGCCGCTGCAGGTCGATCACCACGCGCCCGCCGGAAAACACTCCCCGCAGCCGGTCCGCCATTCCCCGCGCCGTTCCCTCCCCCATCGCCCACGTCAGCGGATCCGAGGCCAGGCACACCAGCCCCCCCGCGTACTCTTCCACATCGGCGAACGTGGCGGCCCGCCGCTCCAGCTTCACCCGCGTAATCAGCCGGCACAGGTTCTGATACCCCTCCCGCGTCGCCGCGATCAGTGGATACCGGAACCCTTCCGCCGCCGTCACCTCCGCGCCAATCCACGCCCGTACGCCCCGCTTTTTCGCCTCTTTGTGGAATCGCACCGCTCCCGACAACGCGTCCCGGTCCAGCAGCGCCACCGCCGGAATCTCCAGCTTCGCCGCCTGTTCCACCAGCGCCTCCGGCAGGCTTGCTCCTTCCAGAAAGCTGAATGCCGACCGGGCCCGCAACTCTGGCAGCACCATCAGTCGTACACCCCTTCCACGAACCACCCGTTCGTCCGATGCTCCCGGAACAGCCGGTACAACGCTCCATCGTCCAACCCCACGTCCCACTCGTCCCGCGCCCAGGCGGTATCGGCCCACCACTCCCCCGTCGTCCGCCAGGGCCCTGCCGCCGCTACCACGCTGCCGCGCACCCCTCGTGCCTCCACGCGCATGGGCCGGTGCTGATCGCTTACGGCCACGCGCGCCTCCAGCGGTGGACGGAAACACCGGAACGAGAGCCGTACCGCGGCTGCCACCGCCGCGTCTTCCACGCACCCGGCTTGAAACAGCACATCCTGCCGCAGCCGCCAGGCGTCCGGCCGGTGCGTGTCCAATAGCTCCGGCGACCCCACGCTGTCGGCTCCCGCCAGCGCCCGTAGCCGGGCCAGCAGCGTCTGCAACTGTGCCGGCTCCGGCGACGACGGCGTGAACAGTCCATGCTGCACGCCCCGCGGCGGCGTTGGCTGCAACTCCACCCGCACGGAAACAATCGCCTGCTTGGGCCGGTGCGCGTCCAGGTCCAGTTGCACCTGTTTCAGAATGATCATCGGGTCCTGCACCGGCATCGGGAACCCGATCCGAATCTCATGGTGCGGCGCCAGAACACCCAGAAACTGGCTCACCGCCAACCCGTGTGATGCCAGCCTCCGCACAATATCCCGCACCATCCCGGAGATCACAAACAGCAGCGGTTCGCTGTTTCCCAGCGGCTCGTCCAGATGCATCACCGCCGTGTAGTCCTCCGGCGGCCGCGCAATCCGCAGTGGCCGCGTTCCCCGCCCCTCCACCAGCGCCTGCAGTCGCCCGCCCTCCTCCCCCAGCCGTTCAATCACCCCCAGCGGCGGCAGTGCCGCGAAATCCGCCAGCGTCTCGGAACCCCATCGTTGCAGCGTATCCAGCACATCCAGCGTTGTCGGCAGTACCTCCAGCGGCAGCGGCCCCAGGATCTCCACCTCCCGTCCGGCATCAATAATCGTGATCCCTTCTATGTTCCGCGCGGCCAGCAGGGCCGTGTCCGGATGCCCCGCAATCGCCAGCGATATCTCAATCGATAGCTCTCCCGCTCGCCGCACCATCGCCTCCGCCAGATCGGTGAAGGTGCCCACCAGCCGGCCCATCCCATAGGCCGGAATCAGAATCGTCCGCTCATCGCACCGCTCCAGATGCGGTGAAAAAGCATCCGCCAACGCCAGAAGCGAATCGACGGCGCCGCGCTGTAACTGCACGCAGGCAAACATACATTCCCCTAAATCGCCCGCGCCCGCAGCGTCGCGCCCGCGCCGGCCGAATGCACCGGTTTCCGTACCCGCACCCGCAGGTCCACTCCGGTCAACAGCGTTCCCGGCCACTCCGCCCGAGGCCCGCTCAACTCCACCTGCACCGCTGCCGCCTGCCGCAGCATCGGCGTAGCCGACGCCACCAGCAACACCCCCGGCGTACTCTCCACCGACAGCCGTAACCGGTGCCACCAGGCCACCGGCACCCGCTGCAACTCCGCCACCGGCAGATCACACAAATCCACCACCACCAGCCGGAACCCGCCCCCATGCAGAATCAGATCCGCCGCCTTCAACGTATCCTGCACGTCGTGATGGCATTGCACCCACAACAGCCGCTCCAGCCGCACCCCTGCCGCCGCCGCGCTCGCCGGATCAAAGGCATCGCTCCCATCCACCACCGCGCACATCTCCCCGGCTCCCGTTGCCGCCGCCAGGCTCGCATGGAACATCGTCGTCCGCCCCGAACTCCGCGTCCCGCTGATCTCCGTGATCGCTCCCTCCGGCAAACCCGGCAGCAATCCCCGCAGATCCTTCGGCGTAAACGGACAAACCGCCGAAACCACCGGCTTCCGCGGCGCCAGATCGATCAGTTTTCGTACCGGCAACGACATTCCAGTTTCGCCTTTTGTTCGCCTTTCGGAATTCCTATTCTCCAGGGAAATCCCGCCGGTGTCAAGGCACAAAAAAACAGCCGTGGCGCCCGAAGACACCACGGCTGTTGTAGTTGGCAGGCGGAGGCTAGAAGCTGAACCGGGCCGCGATCTGCAGAATGCGGGGGTCGAACGTCGCCGTCGGCGCCAGGAAGTTGGCTACCCGCGTAAACTCCCGTGTCGTCGCATTGTAGTTGTAGGGCGTCTGCTGAATGGCGCTGAAGTTGGCGCGGTTCAACGAGTTGAACGCCTCCCCCATCAACCGCAACTTCACCCGCTCATTGCCCAGGAAGACGTCCTTGGAAATGCGCATGTCCAGGCTGGCGAACCCCGGGCCTTCAATCGTGTTCCGCCCAAAGCCGGGTGAGCGGTCACTGAACCGGTTCCCGTCGTTATTCAGATCCACGTTCGACCGTGCCGTCAGCCACCGTCCGGACTGCGCGCTCAGAATGGCCGAAAGCTGCCATCCGCCCAGAATCATCTTTGCCGCCGGGTTCTTCATTCCTTTGGCATAGTCGATATCCCACACGCCGCTTGTCACGAACCGGTGCGGAATGTGCGTATCGCCCACCGCCCGGTCCGCGTTCGGGTTCAGCGTGTCGAAAGCGACTTTCGCATCGTCGCCGCCGTTGCCGGGTACCACCGAGGTCTGGTCCGGCAGGGTGTCGATCACCTTGGAGAACGTGTAGTTGGCCAGCAACTGGAAGTGCTGCGCGAACCGCTTCTGCACCTGAATGAACCCGCCATGGTAGATCGAGTCGCCGCCGGAATCGAACAGGCTGATTCGCCCGAACCGGCTGTAGGGACGCGCCGAGGGCCGGCGCAACACCGTAATGTTCGACCCATCCACGAAGCGCGCGGTCTCCGCCGCAAACGGGAAGTGGTTGATGTCCCGGGTGCGACTCAAATGCACCCCCCGGACCCCCAAATAGCCCACCGTCAGCGCGTAATCACGGCCCAACTGCATCTCATAGTTGAGGGAAACCTGGTGCGTCAGCGGTTGTACATAATCGGGCGCTACCGCGTAGATATCCGGCGTCCGTGCCAGCGCAGGAGGCGCGCTCAACACGGCCGGATAGGTGGGAATCAACGCCGCCTGAGCCGCGTTCGCCCGGCTCAAGGAATACGTCTGCACCTGAATCCCGTTTTGCGAGTGCGCCGTGCCGATCAGAATGCTCGCCGTGCGGCCATAATACATCCCGTACCCGCCACGGATCACCTGCGCCTTCCCCAGCCGGTAGGCAAACCCCGCGCGGCCGGCCCAGTTGTTGTTGTCCCGGTTGATGCGGGAGGTGTCCAGTCCCAGCCGTTCCAGGTCGGCGTCCGGATTCTTCACCAGCGGCTGCGCATACCGGAACAGGTCGTAGCGCACCCCGTAGTTGAACGTCAGCCGTTCGCTCGCCCGCCACGAATCCTGCACGAAAAATGCCACTTCGTTCGCGTTGGGATACGTCGTCGCGCCATTGGTCCCCTGTCCGGCGAACCCCTGCGTATACGAGGACGCCCGCTTCGCCGCCCAGTCGGCCAGCGAGTCGAATACATACGCCCCCGAGAAGTTCCCCGGGAAAAAGTTGGCGATCCGTTCGAAGTTCAAATCCACGCCCATTTTGTAGGAGTGCTTCCCCCGGTTATACGAAAGCGAGTGAATCGTATTGACCTTGTCCACGTTCGTGTAGCGCGGGCTGAAACTGTTCCGGCCGATCGCAATCATGAGCGTGCCGCTCTGCCGGATCTGCGCCTCCGGCCGGTCGCTGTTGGCCGCTCCCGGCGCGTCGTCGCGCAAATAGATCATCCGCGCATCGTAGACCATCGACGTGCCGATCACTTTCGAATACTGCACCGCCAGATTGTCCGTGTAATTGCTCGAGTTCCCCGTCCGCTCGGAAGCCGACTGGTTCCCCGCGTTCTCGAAATTCTTCCCGTCAAAACGGTGATAGTTGTACCGCGCGTTGAAGAACTGTGTCGGCGAGATGTTGTAGTCGATCCGCACCGTGTGCAGCGTGTTCTCAAACCCGGTTGTGTACGGCGTCTGGTAGGTCCGCAACTCCGTCGCCGCCTGTTGCGACACCGCGTCCGATGGCACCGCGATCGGGTAGAAGACCGGGTTGGGCAGTGTGTTCCGTTGCGCCTCGTAGTTGTAGAAGAAGAACAGCTTGTTCTTCCCGTTGAACCCGCCCGGCAACACCACCGGCCCGCCCAGGTTCGCCCCGAACTGGTTAAAGTGGTACGGCTGCTTCTGGATCCCCCGGGCATTGTTGAAAAACGTGTTGGCGTTCATCGCCTTATCCCGGAAGAACCAGAACACGTTCCCGTGATACTCGTTCGTACCGCTCTTGGTGACGACGTTCACCACCCCGGCGCCCGCCCGGCCCGTCTCCGCCGCGTAGCCCGAAGTGTTCACCTGGAACTCCTGCACCGCTTCCTGCGAGAACGAATAAGGGTTCCGCGTGCCGGCCCGGCCCGCCGACTGCCCGAAAAATGTATTGTTCGAGTCGCCCCCGTCCACCAGCAACGAGTTGGACGTCCCTCGCTGTCCCCCAAACGACAGATCGCCGCCACGCGGATCCCGGGTCACCCCCGGTGTCAGCGTCACAAAATCCAGAAAGTTCCGCCCGTTGATCGGCAGATCCCGCACCGCCTTCTCATTCACCGCTGTCGACGTCTGGCTCCGCGCCGTCTCCACCACCGGCACTTCCGCCGAAACGCTCACCATCTCCTGCGCCCCGCCTACTTCCAACTTCACATCAAACGTCACTACGGCTCCAATCGCCAGCACGATCCCCGTCCGTCGTGCGGTCTTGAAGCCCTTCGCCTCTACCGCCAGATCGTACGTTCCTACCGGCAATCGCCCAAAGTTGTACAACCCCGCGTCGGAGGTGTCCATTGTTCGTACCAAGCCCGTTCCGGCATTGGTCACACTCAGTTTCGCGCCCGTTATCACGGCACCCGAAGGATCGGTCACGGTTCCATTCAACGAAGCGCCGCCAATTTCGGACTGCGCAAACGCCACGGAACTAAGGGATGCTGCAAGAAAAAGAAAGCCCCAAAGGTTCATAATTCATCGTATACGACCTCCGGAATTCTCTCTACACCTCCCGATTGGCATTCCAGTTGCTCCCTTATCAGAAAGGGATATTATGCGTCCGCAATTGGTAAATTCTACCCGCCCGACGGTGGAGATACACCCATATGTACAGGGTCGTCTCCGTGCGCTGCCTCGCCAGGAGGAGGCCGCCGGCATTCTCCTGGGCTCTTCCGACAATGGGGTCACCCGCATCACCGGCTTCAAACGCGCCGCCCCTAACGCCCTCCGCCAGGCTGCCGCCGAGGCTGGTCCTTCCCTCGCCGGCTTCTATCGGCTACAGACGCCGCGAGCCCCGGTTCTCCAGCCCGAAGAAGAGGAACTTTGGCGCCAGACCCAGCCCAATGGCCGCAGCCTTTTCCTTCTCGTCAAAGCCGTCAACGGCGAGGCCGGCGAAGCCGCCGTCTGGACCCGCGAAGACGATGGTCCGCGTATCATGGAAACCGTGTCTCTGTCGAGTGCGAACGACCGCTCTGCCCCAGCGCCGCCCGCCGATGGCCCCGCTGTTCTCCGTGTCCGGCTTGCCCAATCGCCGGTCCCCTCTCGCCTCTTCCTCGTGGTCATGCTTGTCCTGACTCTGGGCTGCGCCGCCTACAGCTTTTGGCCCGAAAAGCCCAGTCCTTCCCTGTCCCTCGATCTCCAGTCCCGTCCCGGGGAACTGGTCGCCTCCTGGCAGGAATCCGATACTCCCGACGTCGATCCCGAATCCGCTTCTCTCACCGTCCGTGAAGCAGGCAAGGATCAGGTCATCGACCTCACCCGCACCTATACCCCCCAAGGCCGCCTCGTCGTCCGTCCACGGACCCGCGACATCGTGGTCACCCTCACCGTCCGGTATCCCGGCTCGGCTCCTCTTGTCCGCTCGGCTACCTACCTCGGTTTTCTGCCGAAGTACTCTCCTTCCACTTCCGAGTTGAATTCGCTCCGCAAACGGAACAGGGAGTTGGAGGAGGCGATTACGGCCCTCCGCAAACACATCGTCGAGTAGGCTCGGGGCCACCCGTGATATAACCGCTGGGTGCTATCCCTCCGCCATCTTCTTCCGCTGCTGACCCTTTCCGCCTTCGCTGCCGATGATCCCGTCATCTGGAAGTTCGACAGCCTCAAAACCATCGGCGGCCACGCGGTCTCCGTCCTTGGCGCCCCCGCCCTTATCGATACCCCGCAAGGCAAAGCCATCCAGTTCAACGGTGTCAATGACGCCCTCTTCCTCGAAGTCCACCCCCTCGCCGGCGCCGAAACATTCACTTGGGAAGTCATCTTCCGCCCCGATTCCGACGGCCCTCCCGCGCAGCGCTTCTTCCACATGCAGGAAAACGGCTCCCAGCACCGCTATCTCTTTGAGACGCGCATCATCGACAAAAAATGGGCCCTCGACAGCTTTGCCGCTTCCTCCTCCGGGTCCCGTGCGCTGATGGATACCAAACTCCTCCATGCCGCTGACAAGTGGTACCACATCGCCGCCGTCTACGACGGCAAGGAATATCGAAACTACGTCAACGGCCAACTCCAGGTTGCCGCCCCCGTCAAACTCTCCCCGCAAGGCCCCGGGCGCACCTCGGTCGGTGTCCGGATCAACAAAGTGGATTACTTCAAAGGCGCCATCCGGCTTTCCCGCATGAGCCGCCGGGCTCTCACCCCGGCGGAATTCCTGCCGGTTCCTTAGGCCGCCCGCCCTGCTCACTCATGCCGCAACGCCTCCAGCGGTTGCACGGTTGCCGCTTTCATGGATGGCATCACCGTGGCCGCCGCCGCTACCAGCGCCAGCAACAACGGCGCCGCTACCAGCACCACCGGATCGAAACGGTCGACGCCGAATAGCTGCGCGGCAATCGCCTGACCCGCCGCCAGTGCCGCCGCCGCTCCGGCCACCGCGCCCGCACCCACCAGCAACAGCGCCTCCCGGAATACCAGCCGCAGAATGTTTCCCCGCGTGGCTCCCAGCGCCATCCGAATCCCGAACTCCGTTGTCCGCCGCCGCGTCAGGTAGCTCAATACCCCGAACAACCCGATCGCCGTGATCAGGAGCGCCAGCAGGCCGAACGCCACCGACAGCCCGGCGATCAGCCGGTCGGTCGTAATCGCATCGTCCACGGCCCGCTCCATCGTCCGCATCCGGTAGACCGGCATCCGCGGATCCGCCTGCGACACCGCGCCGCGGATGGCGGCGGCCGGAATCGCGCCTGCCGAGCGCACAAAAAACGTGGTCTGCATCGAGCGCGGCCGGCCCTTCTGCGCCTGCGGATAAGAGCGGAAAAAGGTGGGGCTCACCGTCTCGCGCAGCGATTGATGCCGCGTGTCGGCCGCCACGCCGACAATCTCAATGTCCAACGGCACGTCCCCAGCGCCAATCGACAAATGCCGGCCCAGCACTGTCTCTCCCGGCTTCAGAAACCGCTTCACGAACGCCTGATTTACCACCGCCACCTTCGGCGCATCGGCGCCATCGCGCGCCTCAATGCCCCGGCCCTCCAGCATGGGGGTGCCCATCGTCCGGAAATAGTCCGGCCCCACCGCCATCACATGGCAGTCCATGTTCTCTTCCTCGCCCGCGCGGTATCCCTCCAGCTGAATGTTGGAACTGGACGTCGAGTTCTGCAGCGGTCCGAACTCGGCGTAGCTCACGCTCGACACGCCGGGCAGAGCCGCCAGACGCTGTTCGACCTCACGGATAAACTGCGTCGCTCGCCCCGCATCATAGCCAGCCATGCCGGGATTCGTCGTAAAGGCGGACAACTGGCGCGGCTGAAAGCCCGGATCGAACTGGAGTAGATTCACCAGGCTCCGCCCGAAAAGCCCTGCCACGGTCAGCAGGACCAGCGACAGTGCCACCTGCGCGCCGACAAAGAACTGGCGCGCTCGCCCCGTTCGCCGCCGCACCGCCGGGCGCGAGATCTGCCAGGCCGGTACCAGCCCGGCCAGCAATGTGCACAGGCACGCCAGTCCGATCGAGAATCCCAGCACCGGCAGCGACATCTCCGCTTCCAGCCAGCTGCTTCCCCCGTCGTCGCCGGATATGGCGCGGATCAGCAGCTTCACCAGAACCGGTGCAAATGCCGCGCCGAGTGCCGCCCCGGCAACGGAAATGGCCGCGGTCTCCAGCAAGAGTAGCTTGATGATCTACCAGCGGGTGGCGCCGATCGAAACGCGGATGGCGATCTCCCGGGCCCGGTTCACGCCGCGGGCCAGCAGCAGATTGGCCAGATTGGCGCAGGCGATCAGCAGCAGCAGCGCCACCATCGTCATCAGCACCATCAGCGGCTCTTCCCACTGCCGCTTGAGCTCGTTCAACCCGCTCGCCGCCGGACGCAACACCAGCGTCGCCGCCTCCAACCGCCGCCGCGTATTCGGGTTCGTGATTTTGGCCCGTTCCACATGGTCCCGCACGATCGCGGAAAACAACGGGTGGATGGCCGGATCCGCCCCGCCGGGCAGACGGCCAATGATGTTCAGCCAGCGCACGGCGGGCTGATCAAATCCCTTCCATCCCGGTGTCAACGTCGTTCGCATCGAGATGGGAATATAGACCTCCGGATCGTCCCCTCCCAGGATCCCTTTGAACCCGGCGGGCGCCACTCCCACAATCTCAAACGGCTGCCCGTTCACCGCCACCTTGGTGCCGACAACCGCCGGGTTGCCGCCAAACCGGCGCACAAACATCCCGTGCGACAGCACCACCACCGGGTTGCTGCCGGGCACCGAGTCATCCGCCTGGTTGAACAGCCGCCCGGCCAGCGGCTGCAGCCGGAGCGTTTCGAAGAAGTTGCCCGACACCACTTCGGCTCGCGCCCGCTCCGCCTCGCCATTCACGATCAGCAGCGCCGATGAACTCGACCGCGCCGCCAGCCCGCCCCAGTGTCCCGACCCATTCCGGAGCTGTGTGTACATCGGGTAGGAGAACACCGATTCCGAGTTATCTTTGCTGACGCTCCCCGGCAGGTCGAAACCGTCGGTGTGCAGTACCACCAGTTCCCGCGGCGACGGCACCGGGAGCGTGCGCAGCAGCACCTGATAAAAGAGCGAGAAGACGGCCGTGGTGGAGGCAATGCCAAGGGCCAGTGTGCACACCGCCACGGCAAAGAAGCCGGGTTGGCGGCGGAGGGAGCGGAGTGTGAATACGGCGTCCTGCAGCATGGAGGGGTAGACGTAAACGGATGGGAATCGTTGCAATCAAGGAACGGCAAAAATCCGGACTGAGCCAAAGGGAACAGAGAACTCCTGGCGGAACTGCGTGAGCGCCTCTACCGGCACGCAGGGCTTGGCCGGACTGTCTCCGGCC
Organism: uncultured Solibacteraceae bacterium; assembly: GCA_964430625.1. Classification (GTDB taxonomy): domain Bacteria; phylum Acidobacteriota; class Terriglobia; order Bryobacterales; family Bryobacteraceae. The sequence continues at coordinate 53,699 of CAYSFR010000021.1, read as the reverse complement.
AGCAGGCAACCGTCGGCGGCGCATGCCGCCTGCGCTCGGGCAGCGTCGGAGGCCAGATCGAAGGACCGGATCTGGGCGAACTCATCGCCCTGCTTACCGGGCGTTACCAGAAATGCTCCCGCCGGTTCAGCGGCCCGTCCGCCCCGCGACAGACGGGACGCCATCGAGCGGTAATAGGCTGGGGTATAGAAGCGACGGGATTTCAAGGTCCCATCGGACAGCCGCTCCATTCCCTGGATCAGATAATCGGTCTTCCGCCGGTCTGGGAGGAAGGCGAAGTAGGCGGGATAAAAGGCGTCATCCATCCGTTCGTCGAAGACGACGTAGCGCAGGCGCCACTGCTTCATCAGCGCCATGGCTTCCGGCTCGGATTCGGCCAGCAGAAACGCGGCTGCCACCGAGGCGTTTTTCTGTGTCGGGTTGCTGAGCGGGATACGGTGGCCGATGGCCGAGATCCAATAGCCGAAGTCCCACCAGCTGAGGACCCCGTAACGGGCCGACGCCGGGTCGATGCCGGTGGCGTGAAAGGCGTTGGGGTCTCCGTAGGGTTCCGGCGTCTGGGTGCGTAGCCAATCGAGGGCCTCCATCCAGGCCGGAGTCACCGTGGCGAGGTTCGGCGGATAGGGCCGGTCGGCCAAGGTCCACAGATTCGGGGCGAAGACGAAACAGAAACACACCACCCCAACCACCGGCTGTTCCCGCGGTCTGCTGGCCGCCACCGTCCAGGCCCGGTGAACCAAATGGCCCGCGAGCACAGCGGCCGCCGGGGCCAGGTAATACACCATCCGGAACTGGCTGAGCGAAAGCACAAATGTGGCCAGGGTCCAGAAGAACAGCAGGGATAGGGCCGGCTGCGGGCGCCGGATGGCACCCTCGCCCAACAGAGCGATGCCGATTGCCGTCAGAATATAGACGCCCCCGAACTCATGCCAGGCCGCATCGAGCGAGAAGTATCCCTTGGAGAACCAGAGAGACTTCAGTTCGCCGACTGTCGAGGCGCCGCTCCGCGACGGGTTGAAAAACGAGAGGATTTGGAGCGCCTGTGGAAACAAGGCCAACCCGGCTGCGGCAATGCACAGGAGGATCCCCAGCCAGACGGCGCGCGGCCAGGCCAGGCGGCGGCAGTATCGGGCCAGTCCGGCCGCGGCCAGTCCGCCGCCCAGCGCCGCCAGCGAATACTCGGTCCAAATAGTGCCGTAGGTGAGCGCCGTCATCGGCAGCGCGGTGGCGAATACCGTCACGAGCTGGTCGGTGTATCCCGGGTCCTCCGGGTTTCGCAAAAAGCCATAGGCCGACCAGATGGCAACGATGCCAACAAGAAACGCGCCGCCAACAAAGGTGAGCAGGTAGGCGCCCAGCGCCAGACCGGCCAGCACCGGCCGCCGCGCCGCCAGCAGGTAGAGCACCACTGTGGAAAGAAGGCTCTCCATCACATGATGGTCGGTGAAACCCAGGCTGCCGGTCAGCAGGAAATAGCCGGGGAGGGTGCTCGCCACCAGCGCGGCCAGCGCGGCGGCCGGCCGGCCGTAGAGTTCGCGGCCCAGCAGGTACACCACCGGAATGATGAGGACGCCGAGCAGCGCCGGATAGAAGGCCAGCACGTGATGATGGAGTGGTGCCGGAAACGGAAGGCATAGGATGGCCCCAACCCAGTCAAAGAACGGACCCGTGTCCACCCGTTGACCGTCCAGGATGGATCCATAGGGATCGATGAACAGCCGGATCGGGAAGTGGGCGATGAGGTGGTCGATGACGCGGACGTGGAACCAGGCATCGGTCTCCTGGAAGTTCACGAAGCCGGGCAGGAACACTCGGCCCATCGGGATCCCCACCCGCAGCCAAAGGGCAAGAGCGATGGAGAAAGCCAGCGCCCAGCGGGCGAGGTTCATCGAGCGGAGACCTCCCAGCGGGCGTCCAGACGGGCGTAGCCGGCCACTGTTGCCAGCAACAGCGTGATCCCCTCCAGGGGCGTCAGGGAGTGAATGGTGCGCGGGCCCCAGGTGGCGTCGAAGAACCAGAAGCCTTTCGGTATCAGCCGGCTCAGCGCAAACAGGTAGTTCGGGTTGTTCCTGTCTTCGTAAATCAGCATGTAGCCGAAGGTCCAGAGCACGAAGCCCGTGAAGAGAATGGCGCACAGCATCAGGACACCCGGGCGAAGCCAGCGCACGGCCGTCTGGCGGGCCGCCGGCAGGAACGCAAAGCCGAAGAGGACTCCAAACGCGCCGCCCAGAAGGTCGAGGTAGATGTCGTTAAAGTCCCAGGGGATCCCCCAGTCCCAGTGAAGTCCCCAGAACTGGTAGCCTTCGTCGCATCCGGCCATGATGAGGATCCAGCACAGCGAGTCAGCCACCGAACGGGTAAGCCCCAGCAGGATGACGCCAGGGATCAGGTACTGGCCGAAGTGAACGAGTTCGGAGTTGTTGACGGTGAAGAATCGCCACGCAAAGATGGCGAGGGCCAGCGTGACGGGCCAGGCCAGGAGGAGGTCGCGGCGGGCCGGATGGCCGGCCACGGCGCGGAAGGTGCCCCAGGTGAAGAGGCTGCCGCTGATGACGGTGAACACGGCCATGATTTGATAAAAGCTCGTGAATCCGATCGGTTTGATCACGCCTCCCAGCCAGTCCTGCACAATGATGTGCGGCAGGGTGACGGCAACCGCGTAGGCTACCAGCATGGGCCAAACGATGCCGGGATGGCGATGGATCCAGTTGAGGAAAGAGGTCATGGTCCAGGAAAGGGAAACCTATAGCATAGGGCTATTCTGGCGCAGAATGGCGAGCGCCTTTTCGCCCGCTTCCAGGAACCGGCCGCGTTCGGCGGCGTTGGCGAACGGGAGGTTGGCGGTGCGGTAGTAGTTGAGTTCGGTCTCCCAGCGGGCGGCCAGTGCGGCGCGGGCGGCGGGGATGGGCGCCGGCGCGCCGACATCGATGGGGTTGGTGTGGCCCTGCACCAGCGGTTCGCCCTCCGCCTTGGCCATGCGCGCGTGGGCGGCGTACCAGCCGGGCTGGGCGGGTGTTTGCGCCTGGAGCGAGGTGCCGTTGCGGACCGTGGCTACCACCTTCCCGTTGTGGACGATGTCGAGCGCCTCGATCGGCGCATGAAAGCTGGCTTTGGCGGTGATGGTGCCGTTGGCGTGCGCAATCTCCACCAGCGGGCCATTGGAGACGGTCACCGCGCGGCGTTTGACGGCCGTCGCCCAGGCCGCATAGGCGGATGTGCCGGCCGGTGCTTTCACCAGCGTCCGCTCCGGACCCAGCAGCGGCAGATGCCTCGGCCAGGGGAGGAAGCGGCCCAGCGGGACCGGGAAGTCCGACCCGGCGATACCGGTGGGGCGGAAGCCGGCGTTCAGCAGTTCGTACCACTCCGTATTCCAAAGTTTGCCGAACTGGAACACCTCCAGGAAGTCGAGATTGCCGAGGGCCAGGTCCATGAGCAGTGTGGAGTGGGTCATCGAGCCATGGAAGTGGGCGAAGCCGGTGAGCGCCCCGGCGGCCTTGCCCTGCTGGAAGATTTCGGCCGGCCAGGGCGCGGCGGCCGGGGCGTTGGCATACATGGAGCCGACACTGAGCGGGCGCAGCAGCCGGTTGCCACCCAGCAGGTTGATGTGGCCGTAATACTCGGAGCGGGACTCCTGGCCGGAGCGGATGGAGTAGCCGGGGCGCCGGGCCTCTCCAGCGACGCCAAACGCGTACTGGGGCGCGGCGTCCACCTGGCGTTGAAGCTGCAGAAAATTGGCGACATTCAGGTCCTCGGCTTCCAGCCAGCGCAGGAAGGTGTCGTTCTCAGCCAGGGTGCGGGGCAGGTGGATATGGTCGTCGCCGGAGAGCCAGTTGCGGGTGTCTTCGTTCCAGCGGGACAGGGTGAGCGGGAGCGTCTTCGTCTCCCCAGGCTGGAGGGAGAAGGACACGGTAACCGGGGTGAAAAAGAGGCCGCGGTAGGCTTCTACTTTGTAGTTGCCCGGAGGCAGGTGGAAGGTGGCTTTGCCGGAGAGGAGGATGAAGTGGGACTGATCGTTGGAGGTAACTTCCAGGGCCTCCAGATTGGCCGTGCGCCGCCAAAGAGTGTCTCGGTAGAAGGTGTCGACCTTGATGGGGAGGATGGCGTCGACGGGGTGGAGGCGGAAAGGGTGGTCGTTCTTGAACAGGTAGAGGCGAATGGGGTGGTTGGCGGCGATGGTGAGGTGGGCGGTGGGGTCTTCGCGGGTCAGTTGGGCGAGAGCCAGAGTGAGCGTCAGCGCGAGGAACATCCAGAGGCGGGGCATGGGGATAGGGTATGCCAAATCGAGGCCGTGTGCGGGGACGCCTATACTTGAATAGACAAGGTATCCATGGCCGTACTGATTGACGCAATATCCATCAAGCGACGTACTATTTTTGAGTTTGAGAACGCTCCCTACTACTGTTTAGAAGCGGAAGTGAGTTCACCCACCGCCCGCGGCGGGCAGACGCTGGTAAGGGTAAAGGTGCGCAACCTGCTCACCAGCGCAGTGTTCGAGAAGACCTTTAAGGCCAGTGACAAGTTCAAAGAGCCGGACCTGCAGATGGTGCCCGCCACCTACCTCTACAGCGATAATGATGGGTCCTATTTTCTGGACCAGGAGAGCTTCGACACGCTGAACCTGCCGGAATCGGTGATGGGCAACGCACTCGACTTTCTGGTCGACGGGACGGCGGTCGAGCTGACCAAGTACAACGGAAACCCGATCGGACTGGAACTGCCGATGTTCGTGGAGCTTACGGTGGCCTACGCTGAGCCGGGCGCGCGCGGGGACACCTCCAGTGGAAGCGGGACGAAGATGGCGCGGCTGGAAACCGGCCTGGAACTGCGCGTGCCGCTGTTCATCAAAGAAGGTGAGAAGGTCCGGGTGTCCACTGAGAACCGGGAGTTCGCCGGTAGAGCATAACCAGGATCGGGCTGCGATATTATACCGGTGACATGCGCGCCGTACTGTTGCTAGCCGTGACGCTGCACGCCCAGCCGGGCGTGGCGGTGGTGGAGAAGATCGCCGGGAAGGTGGGGTTTTACTCCGCCACCGGGGACCGTACCGGAGAGGTGAAGGTGGGGACGTACCCGCACGAGATTGTGCGGTCGCTGGACGGCAAGTCCTTCTACATCACCGACAACGGGATCCTGTGGATGCAGTATGCCGGCAAGGGCGGTAACACCATTTCGATCATCGACGCGGCGACGCGGACCAAGACGGGCGTCATCGACCTGGGTGAGTACCGCCGGCCGCACGGCATGGCGGTGCAGCCAGGGACGGGGCTGCTGGTGGTGACGATCGAGAATCCGGACGGCTTGCTGCTGGTAGATCCGAAGGAGCGGAAGGTGCTGCGCAAGTTCGATGTCCAGGGAAAGTCGCCGCACATGGTGCTGTTCGGACCGGACGGGAAGCGGGCGTATGTTTCCAATACGAACAGTGGGACGGTGGCATCGATTGAGGTGGCGACCGGGAAAGTGAAGCTGATCCCGACGGGCAAGTATCCGCAGGGCGGGGTGTTGTCGCCGGACGGGAAGACGGTCTACGTGACCAATGCCGAGAGCAACAAGATCGTGCTGATCAACCCGGCGACCGACAAGGTAACCGGCGAGATCGCCACGTCGACCTATCCGAACCGGGTGGCGATCACGCCGGACGGCAAGACGCTGGTTTACTCGCTGGGGCAGAAGGGATCTGCGGTGGGGTTTGCCGACACCGCGGCCAGGAAGGAGACCGGAACGGTCGGACTGCAAGGGGAGCCGCTATCGCTCACGCTGACGAAGGATGGCAAGTATGCCTTCTCCGGGGTGCAGGCGCAGGGGAAGATCCATGTGATCGACGTCGGGCAGCGGAAGATCATCCGGACGATCACGACGCCGAAGGACGCGGGGCCGGATCCGGCATTGCCACTGGAGTAGCCGCGCGGGCGGGTGCGGTATAAACGGGTATGCGACTCCTTCTGCTGGCGGTACCCATGCTCATCTGGTGTGCGGACTGGCCGCAGTTCCGGGGCCCGAACGGCGCGGGGGTGGCGGAGGACACGCTGGCCTATCCGGCGAAGTTCCGCGCGGTATGGAAGGCGGCGGTGGCGGAAGGGTTGTCATCGCCGGTGGTGGCGGGGCCGCGGATCTTTGTGACGGGCCTGGAGGGGGAGCGGTTCGTGGTGGAAGCGCTGGACCGGGGGACGGGGCGCTCGTTGTGGAAGCGGTATGTGCCGCGGGTGCGGACGGAGAAACTGCATAAGCTGAACCACGCGGCATCGCCCTCAGTAGCGGTGGACGGGGATCGGGTGGTGGCGTTTTTTCCGGGTTTCGGGCTGGTCTGCTATGCCGTGTCCGGGGAAGAGCGGTGGCGGACGCCGCTGGGGCCGTTCCAGAACATCTATGGGATGGGGGTATCGCCGGTCATCAGCGCGGGGCGGGTGATCCTGATTGTGGACCAGAGCGTGGGGTCGTACGCGGCGGCATTCTCGCTGGCCAACGGGGAGCAGGTCTGGAAGACGCCACGGAAGGAGGCGTTGAGCGGACACTCGACGCCGGTGATTCGGGGGAAATGGGTGCTGGCGCCGGGGTCGCTGCGGATGGAGGCATATGAGGTGGAGACGGGGCGGGTGGCCTGGGGGGTGGACGGGTTGCCGGCGGAGATGAAGTCGGTTCCGGTGGTGCATGGGGATCTGGTGATCGTGCACGGGTTCAACACGCCGGAAAACGATGCGGGCAAGCTGCTGGCGATCCCGGCGTTCGCCGAGGCGCTGAAGGGGTTCGACAAGGACGGGGATGGGCTGCTGGCGAAGGCGGAGGCGCCGCTGCCGCATGCGGCGCAGAACTGGGTTTTCCTGGATTCGGATGGGAACGGGTTGCTGGACAGGGGGGAGTGGGAGATGTATGCGCGGTCGATGCGGGCGGAGAACGCGCTGCTGGCGTACAAGATCGGGGGAGGGCTGGCGTGGAAGTTCCTGCGGTCGATCCCGCAGTTGCCTTCGCCGCTGGTGTACCGGGGGGTGCTGTACATGATCAACGAGGGCGGGGTGTTGACGACGCTGGATGCGGCGACGGGGCGGGTGCACAAGCAGGCGCGGCTTCGTGGGGAGGCCGACCGGTACTACTCGTCGCCGGTGGCGGCCGACGGGAAGGTCTATATTGTGAGCCACACGGGGACGGTGGCGGTGCTGAAGGCGGGCGGGGAGCAGGAACTGCTTGCGGTGAACACGGTGGACGAGGAGGTGCTCTCGACGCCGGCATTAGTGGATGGGCGGGTGTTGATCCGAACGAAAGGGACGGTGTATTGCTATGGCGCTGATCAGTAGACGAGGGGTACTTTCGCTGGCGTTGGCGGGGGGGCGGGGGCTGCGGGTATCGACCTTCGCCGCGGACGTGACGCCACCGCTAGGGGCGCCGCTTTGCTACGGGCTGGTACCAGTGGCCGAGAGCGTGGTGGACCGGTTGGAGGCGCGCGGGGTGGTGCTGTACCCGGCGGGGGAGCGGCCGGTCGTGCTGTGCGCGGTGGACTGGCTGGGGATAGGGAACGAGAGCCGGGACCGGTGGCGGGCGGCGCTGGCGAAGGCGGCCGGGACGGTGCCGGGGCGGGTGGCGCTGCACACGGTGCATCAGCATGACGCACCGGGGGACGATGTTTCGGCGTTTGGGCTGCTGGCGAAGGGCGTGCCGATGTACGATGAGGCGTTTGCGCGGGCGGCGGTGGCGCGGGTGGCGGCGGAGGTCAAGAAGGCGAAGCCGGTGGCGGTGACGCAGGTGACGGGCGGGGCGGCGGCGGTGGAGGGGGTGGCTTCGAACCGGCGCATTCTGGGGGCGGATGGGAAGGTGGTGTTCGGGCGGATGACGGCTTGCCGGAACTCGGCGCAGTGCGCGGCGCCGGAGGGGGTGATCGACCCGCTGTTGCGGTCGGTGAGCTTTTGGGCGGGGGAGAAGCGGGTGGCGACGCTGAGCTACTATGCGACGCATCCGATGAGCTACTACGGCAAGGGCGGGGTGTCGTGCGACTTTGTGGGGCTGGCGCGCAACGAGCAGCGGGACACCTTCCAGGTGCATTTTACGGGGGCGGCGGGCAACATCGGGGCCGGCAAGTATAACGACGGGGCGCCGGCGAACCGGGCGGTGCTGCAGGACCGGATGGCCAGGGCGATGGCGGCGGCGCGGGCGGCGGAGAAGGTGCTCCCGGTGGACGCGGTGCGCTGGGTGTCCGAGCCGGTGGCGATGCCGTTGCGGGAGGGAAAGGGCTTCGGGGAGGCGGAGATTATGGCCGCCATCGCGGACGCCGGGCTAGACATCAAACAGCGGGCCAACCATGCCCGTTACCTGGCTTTCCTGCGGCTGACAAAGGCCGGGCGGAAGATCGACCTCACGGCGCTGCGGCTAGGCGGGTTCAACGTGGTCCACATGCCGGGGGAACTGTTTGTCGAGTATCAACTGGCGGCGGCCAAGGAGCGGTCCGGAGAACTGGTGGCGACGGCGGCCTATGGTGATTACGGGCCGATGTACATCGGCACGGCGCGGGCCTATGACGAAGGCGGCTATGAGACATCTGCCGTGTCGCGGGTGAGCCCGGCTGTAGAGGACGTCCTGCTGACCGCGGTGCGGCGGCTGCTGGGATGAGCGGCCTTAGGCCAGGCGGATGACGGACTTGCCGACGCCGTCGCGGTAGGACTCGAGGTCGCTGAAGGCGGCCTCGATCTCATCGAGCGGGCGGCGGTGAGTCACTACGGGGCCGAGCAGGGCGGGCTTCTCGGCCAAGAGTTCGATGGCCAGATGGGTCTCGTTGTTGCTGCGGCGCACATTGAACAGTGGCGCTTCCTTGCGGCGGAGTTCGTGGAAGTGGATGACCGGGCGGGCCTCGCTGGGAATGCCCGTGGCGACGACGCGACCGCCGCGAGCGACGGCGATACAGGCGTGGTCGAGGGAGCCGTCGCGGGTGACACAGTCGAGGACGGTTTCGACGCCGCGTTTGCCGGTGGCGGCGAGGATCTCTTTCGAGGGGTCGGTCTGGGAGGAGTCGATGACGACGTCGGCTCCCATGGCGAGGGCAAGGTCGCGGCGGTGGGCGACCGGATCCACGGCGAAGATACGGCGGATGCCGTGCATTTTGAGCATGGCAATGGTCAGGCTGCCGATGGGGCCGCAGCCGAAGACGGCGGCGGAGACACCGGGAGTCAAGTCGGCAAACCGCAAGGAATGCAGTGCGACGGCAAGCGGTTCAAAGAGCGTCCCTTCGGCGAGGCCGACGCCGGGAGGGATAGGCACGAGACAGTGCTCGGGGACCGAGACGATGTCGCGGAAGTAGCCGGGGTCCGGGCCGGCGCTGAAGAAGCGGATGTTCTCGCAGAGGTTGTGGCGGCCGGAGCGGCACATGGGGCAGTGGTAGCAGTAGACGGCGGGTTCGAGGAACGCGCGGTCCCCTGGCTGCCAGCCAGAGACGCCAGTGCCGGTAGCGAGGACGGTTCCGGTCGGCTCATGGCCGAGGACCATCGGGAAGACGCTGGGCGTATCGCCGACGGAGCCTTCCGAGAAGTTGTGGAGGTCCGAGCCACAGATACCGCAGAAGTGGACCCGGACCTGGATTTCGCCGGGGCCTGGGGCCGCCGGGGGAGCTTCCGTGATTTGGAAGCGGTGTTGGGCGATGAGTTGAGCGATGCGCACTTATTTCTTAAACAGGTTCTCAAAAGCTTCGCGCGCGCTGTGGACCGAGCGGGACACGTGCGGCGTTGCGGGAGCGGCAGCGGCGACCACTTTGGGCGGTTCGGGCGGCCGGGTAGATTCGCGGGCAACGGTGACCTTGGGGCTGAAGAGCGTGCACTCGTTCGGCTTGTCCTTGGCGACGATGCGTTCGGCAATCGGTTTGGCGCACTGGAAGTGCGCGGCGGAATCAAAAAAAGTGCATTGCCGGCAACAGTGCAACTGGGCATTGCATTTGGGGCAGGGCTGGGCAAAGTCGAAGCCCGCCGGAAGCGTATTAGCGCAATGATAACAACGACTTGCGGTTACATTCTGGACCATCCGCGGGAGACGCGGAGCGGTAATGTCCATGGGGTGGCGAGGGGGCGAAAAGCGCTCTCGGCCGGGTTCGTTCCTAGGTTCGTTTTTTGGTTCGTTTCCGCGTCCGGAACCACCATCCTGGTAGCCATTTTGACGATATTTGCGATCCCCGTCCATGTGAGAAACTCCTGTTTTTTGTGTGGATAGAAAAAGAACAGTCCTTGCCGCGGGCGGTGAAGCCACGAACCGAGTACGAGATCCGATTGACGGGAAGGGTGACGAGGAAAAGAAAAATAGCGCAGGCGGAGAGGAGGAAGTTGCCAGGGACGCTATTCACTCAAGGTGTACCACGAAAATCGCACGGGCGAAAGGGTGGACTTTTCCTTACTGTTCGGCGGGTCCGGGAAGCGGGGACGGCCGCGCGGGGAGAGTGACACTCTCTACCTTCATTATACCGGGGTTGTCTACAAATCCGGCTTCCGGCGGATGAGATGATTCTAGTTAACCGTTTGATAATGAACGGGTTGTGAGAGTTTTCGAAGTGCTGTGACTGCCTTTTGGCGGGCGGGCTATTTTTTGAGTTCAGCGACGGCGGAGCGGGCGCCGCGGATGCAGTCGGGGATGCCGATGCCTTCATAGGCGTTGCCGGCGAGGTGGAGGCCGGGGTGGGCGGCGACGCGCTGGCGAATGGCGGCGACGCGGTCCTTGTGTCCGAGTCCGTACTGGGCCATGGCGCCGTTCCAACGGCTGATGCGGGTGAACAGGGGGGCGGCGGTGATGCCGAGGAGGTCCTGGAGTTCGGCGCGGACATCGCGGATGAGTTCGGCCTCGGGGACATCGAGGGCGGCGCCGCCGAGGAAGCAGCGGAGAACGGCTTTGGCTGGGGGGACGCGGTGATCGAACTTGTGTTTGACGTAGGTACATGCGGCCATGCGCTTGCGTTCGACCTTAGGGACGAGGAAGCCGTGGCCGGTGATTTTGCCGTCGACATCGGCCTGTTCGTAGCCGAGGGCGAGAGTGACGGAGGAGTTGTATTTGACGGTGGCGAGGAGGTCGCTCAACTCGGAATCGAGGGGGCGGAGGAGGGTTGCGGCGGCGGTGGCGGGGCAGCAGACGAAGACGTGGTCAGCGAAGATCTTTTCGCGTTTGAGTTCGATTTCGAAGCCGAGGTTGGAAGGGCGAATGGCGACGGCTTCTTCCTGGTAGCGGTCCATTTTGCCGGGCAACTGGCAGGTGATGGCGGCGGTGAGTTGCTCCATGCCGCCCTTGAGGGTGCGGAAGAGGGGGCCGGCGGGGGCCTGTTTGGCGCGTTCGGCGCGCATGGCGAGGGTCCCTTTGGTCAAGCTGCCGTACTTCTTTTCCATGCTGACGAACATTTCGAGGACGGCGGCGGCGCTCAAATGTTCGGGGTCACCGCCGTAGACTCCGGCAAGGAGGGGTTCGGCGAGGTAGTCGACGGCTTCCTGGCCGTAGTGTTCGCGGACGAGTTGGGCGACGGACCGTTCGGGAGGGTCGGCGACGGGCCGGCGGAAGTACTCGAGGCCCATGCGGATTTTGGTGGTCCAGGAGAAGAGGGGGCTTTTGACCATGGGCATGATCTGGGTGGGGACCATCATCATGAGGCCGTCTGGCATGGGGACGAGTTTGCCGCCCTTGACGATAGAGGTGACGCGCTGGGCGTCGTTGGAGCCGATGACATCGGCTTCGAGGCCGAGTTCGCGGATGAGTTCGAGGGCGGCGGGTTTGGAGGCGAGGAAGCTATCGGGGCCACCTTCAATGAGGCAGCCTTCCACCTGGTCGGTGCGGATGACGCCACCGAGGCGTTTTTCCTTCTCAATGAGCACCGGCCGGTGTCCGGCCTTGGCCAGATACCAGCACGCAGCCAATCCGGTGATACCGCCGCCGATTACGACGTGGGAAGGCATTTGCCCCTCCTGGGATTCCTAAGTACCGCAGATTCCTGACTAAGGCCGAAAGTCGCGAACGATTTGTACGGCGGCCTTGACGTTTTCGACCGGGGTTTCGGGCAGGATGCCGTGGCCGAGGTTGAAGATGTGTCCGGGGCGGGTGCCGGTGCGTTTGAGGAGTTCGTGGATTTTGGCTTTGAGTTCGGGGAGCGGAGCGAAGAGGGCGGCGGGATCGAGGTTGCCCTGGACGGCGGAGCGGTAGGAGATGTCCATCCAGGCCTGGTCGATATTGACGCGCCAATCGACACCCATGACGTCCCCGCCGGCGGCGTGGAGTTCGCGGAAGAAGCCGGAGGCGCCGGTGCCGAAGTGGATGACGGGAACACCGGTGGAGCGGATGCGCTCGATGAGGGCGCGGGAATACGGGGCGACGTAGCGGACGTAGTCATCGGGGGAGAGGGCGCCGACCCAGGAATCGAAGACCTGGATGGCGCGGGCGCCATTGGCGACCTGCATGATGGCAAAGGGGCCGAGGACGTCGACGATCTTGCCCATCAGGCGGCGCCAGAGGGTTTCGTCGGAGTACATGAGTCGCTTGGTGTGGAGGAAGCTACGGGAGGGGCCGCCCTCGATCATGTAGCTGGCCAGCGTGAAGGGGGCTCCGGTGAAACCGATGACGGGAACTTTGCCGGCGAGGGCGCGGGTGACGAGTTGAATGGACTCGCCGACGTAGCCGAGTTCGTCGGTATTGGAGATCGACAGGGAGTCGACGTCGTTGGAGTCTCGGACGGGGTTATCGATGTGAGGCCCTTCACCGGCGCGGAACTCCAGTTTGAGGCCCATGGGTTCGACGGGGAGAAGGAGGTCAGCGAAGATAATGGCGGCGTCGACATCGAGGATTTCGACGGGCTGGAGGGTGACAGTGGACGCCAGGTCGGGGCGTTTACAGATCTCCAGGATGGAGTGTTTGGCACGGATCTCACGGTAGGGCTTGAGATAACGGCCAGCCTGCCGCATAAACCAGACGGGCCGAACGTCGGTCGGTCGCCGGCGGCAAGCATCAAGAAATCGGCTGCTCATTGGAGCCACGCGCATTGGGCCTCCCCCCGGTCTTCGCACAGATGGGCGCGAAATCCGGTCGGTATATGTTTCGCCGCCCACTGGCGGCCTTGGATGTAAATGGGTTTCGTCCACGCCTCGGAGTCAATTGCCCGGGGCGCCACGACGGAGACGGAGTACATGCCCTGCGCCGGATAACCGGTGCGGGGGTCCATGATATGCGAATAGATTCGCTTCCCCACCTGAAAAAACTTCTCGTAATTCCCGGAAGTCGCCATCGACTCGTTTTTTAGGTACAACTCCGCTACGTGGCGTTCGGACCGGCGCGGATCGCGAATGACGACCTTCCACCCGCGCGGTTCATCGGGAGGAGCTTCGAGGCCGTACATGGAACTTCCGCCCGCATTAATGAGAGCCCCTTTGACACCGCTGGCGCGGAGAATGGCAGCCATGCGATCGACGGCATAGCCCTTTCCGATCCCGCCGGGATCAATCTCCAGGCCAGACTTCTCGAATCGAACTGTACGTGTCGTGGTTTGCAAGACGAGATTCTTATAGCCCGTACGGGCCAAGGCGATGCGGACTTCCGACCGGTGCGGCATGCGGCCGGAACCCTTGTAGAATCCCCAGACCCGCATGAGCGGTCCTACGGTGATGTCGAATGTGCCTTCGCTCAGTTCGCTGTACCGAACACATGAGGCCAGCAGGTCAAATAGTTCCTGGCTGACCGCCACGCTCCGGTTCGCGGCGTTTCGGTTGACTGTACTCCACTCACTATCCGGACGGTAATTCGACAGCATCCGATCCAGGCGGCGAGCCTCTTCCAGAGCCGATTCGACAGCAGCCGCCAGGGTTCCGCGGTCACTGCCCCACGCGGCGATTGAAAAGGTGGAGCCCATGGCATCCACGCTGGATTCGTAGCGGATCGGAGGCTCCGCCGCATAGGCCAACGCGGTTGCTAGCTTCAACACTAGCACACCGAGGCGGAAAAAGCGGCGAATAAAGGGCGAAATCACGGTTAAGTACGGAGTTTTCCACGGCTTCGATGTGGTTGCTCCCCTTCAACTTACCAATTCCTCCTGAAAGCTGTCACTGCATCTGTATTGCATTAGTTCGATTCTTGTAGTTAACTATAGTTAAGTCAAGGAGAGGCTGTATGGTTAACAAAATTGTGAGTGTGCTATTTACCGTGCTGATTGTGGTCGCGGTGTACCACAGGTTACAGGCGGCAAGATCGCGGGAACCGATCGACCGGAGGCAAGAGGGTTGGTTTCTGCTGATAGGGATCCGGTTGGCAGGGCTGCTGTTGCTATTGGCTGGGATTGCCGCGTTTCGGCGCCCGTCGGAGGTCCCGGAGGGGTTGCAGTGGATTGGGGTGGCGGTGTTCGGGCTGTCGGCGGCCTTGTTGTGTTGGATGTTCGTCACGTTGGGGCGCAATCTAACGGATACGGTGGTGACGAGGAAGGCGGCGGTCCTGGTGACAAATGGCCCGTACCGTTACATTCGTCACCCGATGTACACCGGGTTACTGGGGGCAGGTCTGGGTCTGGCGCTGGTGCAGGGGAGCTGGCAGATCGCGGCGTGCGCCGTGGCGCTGTTCACGATGTTGGCGGTACGATCGCGGACCGAGGAAAACTTTCTTACCGCCAAGTTTGGAACGGCTTACATCGAATACATGCAGCGAGTTGCACGTTTCTGTCCGCGGGTTATCTGATATGCTCAGATGTTCCCGTCGTCGACCCGAGGTCCGGGTAAGGAAGAGGTTCATGGATGCGCGTTCATCTGGTAAATCCGAGTGATTCGTCGTTTGGCATAGGAGTCATTACCCCGCGGTGGCTGTATGTGCTTGCCGCGGCGACTCCGGCGAAATACGGCGATCCGGTCATTACGGATGAGACTCTGGAGCAGTTGGACCTGAACAACGTGCAACCGGGGGACATTGTCGGTATCGGCATTCACACGGGCAATGCGTTACGCGGGATGCAGGTAGGGCGCAACTGCCGCGAGCGCGGGGCGACGGTGGTTTACGGCGGCGTCCATCCGACGCTCTATCCAGACGAAGCGATGGAGTTTGGGGCGGCGCACGTGGTGGTGAAGGGCGACGGCGATATCGTCTGGGGGCAAGTACTGGAAGATATCGTGAACGGCTGCGCGAAGAAGATCTACGACGGCGGGCGTGTTTCCGGGCGCGGGTTCCTACCGGCGCGCTGGGACCTGGCGGGCCGGGACAAGTATATGTGGGCCTCGGTGCAGACGGTGCGCGGATGTCCGAAGCATTGCTCGTTCTGTTCGGTGTGGCGGACGGACGGGCAGAAGCCGCGGCAGCGGGAAGCCGATGTGGTGATTGAAGAGATCGTGCAGTTGCGCCGGTTAGGGTACCGGTTTATCGCGCTGGCCGACGACAACTTCTATCCGGTGACGAAGACCGACATTTTGCTGGCGGAAAAGCAGGGGAACGCGGCGCGGGTGGCCGAGCTGACGGCGATCCGGGACGAGCGATTCGACCTGATGGCGAAAATGGCGCTGTTGCCGAAGGACATGGTGTTCTTTACGCAGATCACGATGGAAGCCGGGGAAGACACCGAGTTTCTGGTGGCGATGAAGAAGGCGAAGATTCTGGGCGCGCTGGTTGGGGTGGAATCGGTGACCGAAGAGGGTTTGAAGGCGGTGTTCAAGGATTTCAACAAGTCGGGCGAGAATTTGGCGGCCCGGCTGAAGACATTCCGGGCGCATGGGGTTCACGTATTAGGGAGCTTTATTTTCGGTTTGCCGACGGACCGGGAAGACACGTTTGCGGCGACGGCGGCGCTGGCGAAGGCCGCGGATCTGACGTTTGCGCAGTTCGTGATGATGACGCCGTTTCCGGGGACCGTAGATTTCGAACGCTGGGAGAAGGGCTTGGGCGAGAATGTTCCCAAGGTGCAGGGCGTACCGATTACGCGGTACTGGCTGATCCCTCACGAAGTACGTCCAAAGATGTTCACCCCGCATCCGACGATGAGCTCGGAAGATTTGCGGGCGCGGACCCAGGGTGTATGGGACAAGTTCTACGACATTAAAGAGATCTGGCAGCGGTCGCGGGTAGCGCCGACGTTGCGGGGGCGGCTGGCGTTCCTGTTCATCTCCAAACTGTACCGGCAGATGTATGCCAATACGGGCATTTCGACCGATTCAGCGCGGCGGCAGCGGGCAACGAAGATGGCGCGCCTGCTGGCGATACCGTGTCAAAAGCTGTTTGCGGCCAAGCCGATGCCGGAGCTGAAATCTCCGGTGGCGCTAATGCGGCCGGCGACTACGCTCGTCTCGATTGGCGACTAGCTAGTTTCGATCGGCGATTGGAAGGCATTCCGTGACAGAATATGGCGAGCCGCTATGCCGCGTATTCTGATTAACGAATGCAAACAGGAGATCTCCTCCTTCAATCCGGTGATTGCCCATTACGAGGATTTCCTCACTGATCGGGGGGAGGCAGTCCTCGCCTACCACCGTCCGGTGCGGTCGGAGGTTGGGGGGGCATTACAGGTATTTGCCACGCGCCCGGACCTGGAACTGGTTGGGGGCTTTGCGGCGCGAGGGATCACGTCGACGGGCTCAATATCAGCGGCGGCGTTCGCGCAAATTGCCGGGGAGTTTCTGGAAGCCGTCCGGACGGCGGGGCCGTTGGACGGGATCTACTTCTCGCTGCACGGGGCGATGGCGGCTGAGGATGTGGACGACTGCGAAGGGTACCTGCTGGAGAAGACGCGGGAGATTGTGGGGGAGGCGATGCCGATCGCGGTGTCGCTGGACCTGCACGGGATCCTGACAGACAAGATGCTGCGGCATGCCGACGTGACGACGGTGTTCCACACGAACCCACATGTTGACTTCTACGAAACGGGGCAACGAGCGGCGCGGTTGCTGATCCGGCTGTTGGACGGGGAAATCCGGCCGGTGCATGTGCGGATTCCGGTGCCGGCGCTGGTGAGGGGGCAGGAGTGCATCACGGCGACTGGAATCTACGGAAGCTGGGTACGGGAGGCGATTGCGTTTGAGAACTCGCCGGGGGGATTATCGGGCGGATTCTTTATCGGGAACCCGTTCACCGATGTGCCGGACCTCTGTTCCAACGTCTTTCTGGTGGCTGACGGGGATCCGGCGGCGGCCTGTGAACTGGGGTGCCGGATGGCGCAGGAGTTCTGGGACGCGCGGGCGGTGATGCAGCAGCCGCTGCTGGGGCTGGAAGAGGCGGTGGGAATCGCCAAAGCGGCGACGGGGCGGGTGGTGCTGGTGGATGCGGCGGACGCGACGAGTTCGGGCGCGTCGGGAGATTCGAACGCGATTCTGGCGGAGTTGGTACGGCAGGGGTGCACGCGGACGGCGCTGGTGCCGATTGTGGATGAGCCGGCGGTGAAGGCGTGTTTTGCGGCTGGAATTGGGGCAGAGGTTACGGTGCCGGTGGGAGGCTCGCTGGACCCGCGGTTCACGCCGCTGACGGTGACGGGGCGGGTGCGGGTCCTTTCCGATGGACATATGAACAGTGAGAGCCACGGGGAGCACTGGTATGCGGGGCTATCGGCGGTACTGCAGGCGGGGCCGAACACGATTGTTTTGATGTCGCGGCCGGTAAGCCTGTATGACCGGACGCCCTTTCTGGTGAACGGGCAGGACCCGGCGGCGTTCGACATGACTGTGGTGAAAAGTCCGCTGTGCCAGCCGCGGTTTTTCAACGACGGCGCGCAGCATGTACTGAACATCGACGCGCCGGGGGCGACGTCGGCGAATGTGAAGGGATTGGGCCACACGGTGGCGCAGCGGCCGCTGTATCCGCTGGACGAACAGTTTGCATACACGCCGGAGCCACGAATTTTCCGGCGGGGATAAGGGAGAGAGATGAACTCGAAGATTGAACGGGTACTGGCCTACGGCTTGCGGGGGAAGACTCCGGAGGGCGGATGGTCGAACGAGTTGCAGCCGGAGGACTGTGTTCACACGATAGTTGCGGTGATCACGGGAGACGGGATTGGCTGGGGGTCGGTGTTCACGTCGGAGGCGCTGGTGAAGGCGTCGCTGGAGATCCTGCGGCCGCTGCTGATTGGCGAGAATGCGCTGGAGCCGGAGCGGGTGAGCGAGAAGCTGCACCAGAACACGTTCTGGCTGGGCCGGGGTGGGGCGATCACGCACACGATCAGCGGGATCGATATTGCGCTCTGGGATCTGTTGGGGAAAGCCTGCGGACAGCCGGTAGGGCGGCTGATGGGCGGGCGGTACCGGGAGCGGGTGCGGCCGTATGCCTCGCTACTGATGCGAGAGCCGGGGCGGATGGAAGGGGAGTTGCTGCCGGTGAAGGCGCAGGGGTTCCGGGCGTTCAAGATCGGCTGGGGGCCGTTTGGGCGGAAGAGCTACGCGATGGACGAGGCGATTGTGCGGGCGGCGCGGGAAGCGGTGGGAGAGGACTCGCTGCTGATGGTGGACGCGGGCGGATCGGACGCCCACTGGCAGGGGGACTACAAGTGGGCCCTGCGGACGGCGGAGATGCTGGCCGACCACGACGTTTACTGGTTTGAAGAGCCGCTGCATCCGGATGCGCTGGAGGATTACGTCGCGCTGCGGCGGTCGTCGAGCGTGACGATTGCGGGTGGAGAGGTGTTGACCCGGCGGCAGTCGTTTGCGCCGTGGCTAACCGCGGGTGCGTTTGACATTGTTCAACCGGACGTGACGAAGTGCGGGGGGCTGAGCGAGCAGCGGCGGGTGGCGCAGATGGCCATTGATAATGGCGTGCGGTTCATTCCGCATGGGTGGAACACGACGGTGGGATTGGCTTCGGATCTGCAGATTGCGTCGGCGTTTGCGGGGACGGACCTGGTGGAGTATCTGACGGGGTCGCCATTCATTGACGATTTGTGTGCGGGAGGCTGGAAGCTGGATGGGGACGGAATGCTGGGGATACCGGACGGGCCGGGGCTGGGGATTGACCTGAACCTGGACGCGCTGGCGGAATTTGCCCGGGCGGATGTTGGGGAGTTGAGACGCTAGGATGCCAGTCGTCGCGTTTCTCTGGGTGGCCTTCGCGTTGAACTATGTAGACCGGCAGATGGTCTACAGCATGTTCCCGGCGTTGAAGGCCGACCTGGGGTTCGCGGGGGCGAAACTGGGGCTGATCGGCTCCGTGTTCATGTGGGTATATACGCTGTCGATGCCGGTGGCGGGGCGGTTGGCGGACCTTTGGCGGAAGGACCTGCTGCTGGTGGCGAGTCTGGTGTTGTGGAGCGCGGCGACGCTGGGGTGCGGGCTGGCGGGATCGGAGAATGCGTTTCTGTTCTGGCGGGGGGTGATGGGGATCACCGAGTCGCTGTACTATCCGACGGCGCTGGTAGCGATTGCGAACTACTATCCGGAGGCGGTGCGAAGCCGGGCGTTGGGGATCCACCAATCGGCGCAGTTTGTGGGAGTGATTGCGGGCGGCTGGTACGGAGGATGGGCGGCGGACCATACGGGGTGGCGGCAGGCATTTACGGTGGCGGCGGTGGTGGGTATTTTGTATGCCGGGGTGTTGTGGTGGGGGGTGCGGGTGTTGCGTGGGGACGGGGCGGCGGTGGAGAAGAAGAAGGGGAGTTGGGTGGAGTTGATGGGGTCGTGGTGTTACTGGGGGATGTGTCTGGGATTTGCGGCGTATGTGGCGATCTTGTGGATCTTTTTGGCGTGGTATCCGACGTTTTTGCAGGAGCGGTTTGGGCTGTCGATGACCGATAGCGGGTGGAACGCGACGGTTTTTGTGCAGTTGAGCCAGGTAGTGGGGATCCTGGGGGGCGGAGCGGTAACCGACCTGTTGCGAAAGCGGTGGCGGCCGGCGCGGCTCTATATGGCGGCACTGGGAGTATTCGGGAGCGCGCCGTTTGCCTTCTGGACCTTTTCGGCGGGGACGTTGGAGGAAGCGAGGATCTATTCGGCCTGTTTCGGGTTCTTTGGAGGATTGCTGGCGACGAATGCCTTTGCGGGGGCTTATGACGTGATCGGTCCAGAGAATCGCGGGCTCGGGGGAGCGCTGCTGAACATGACGGGGGGGATCTCGTCAGGGGTGATGATCTATATGGCCGGGATCTGGAAAGAGACGGTGGGGTTTGCGGGGATGGTGGTGTGGATGATGTGGGTATCGATGGCGGCGGCGGTGTTGCTGGGGGTGGCGGGGTGGCTGCGATTTGACCGGGAGCGACGGGTGGAGGGTTAGCGGAGGACGCGGTCGATGGCGGCGCCGAGGCGGTCGGCGGTGAGGCGGGTGGGGGAGTAGAACCGGACGGTGCCGGATTTATCGACGACGACGAATGTCGGGGTGGCGGAGACGCCGTAGGCGAGCATGGCGGGTTCGCTGACGACGCCGGTGACGCCTTTGTAGGTGGTTTGGGACTGCTGATCGATGCGCTTTTGTTCGGCGGAGGGATCTTTGGCATCGTAGAGGCGGGTGACGGAGAGGAACTCGACGCCGCGCGGGGCGTATTTGGCGACGGTTTGCATGAGGGCGGGGGCCTGGGCCTTGCAGTCGCCGCACCATTCGGCCCAGAGGTAGAGAACGACGGGGCGGCCGCGGAGGCGGGCGAGATGGCCGTTGAAATCGGGGGCTTTACGGCCAACGAGTCCGATCTGGTTCCAGCGCTTCTGAATGCGGGAGCGGTAGGCGATGGGAGCGGCGGTGGCGTTAGCGAGTTCCTTTTCGAGAAGGCGGAGAGCGTCGCGCTTCTTGCCGCGGGCGGCGAGGATCTGGGCCTCGACTTCGACGGCGGTGCCCATGCCGTAGGAGGCGGGTTCGGAGACGCGGCGGAGGGTGGCGGCGTGGCGGGAGGCGGCGTCCCACTCCCCGAGGAGGGCGGCACCGCGGGTGACCCAGGCGAGACCTTCCTTGTAGTCGGCATCCTCGCCTTTCTCCAGGCGGTGGACTTCGAGGATGGACTCGGTGCTGTAGAAATCGCCGGCGGAGAGTTTGAGTCGTTCGGCGCGGGAGGGTTGGGCGACCGAGACGACGGTGAAGAGCATGGCGAGGGCGGCGATCTGTTTGGCGCGGCGGGCGTCAGCGAGTTTGATGGCGGCGAAACAGGCGGCAAAGAGGGCGACGAGGATCCCGCCAATGTGCCAGGCATGGGCTTTGAGGTAAGCGCCGGCGCCCTCCTGGCCGAGGTGGGCGCCGAGGTAGGCGAGTGCGGCGTAGCGGGGAACGCGGGCCGCGAGGACGGTCAAAAGAAAGGAACTGCGGCGAACGCCCAGGGCTCCGGCGCTGATGACGAAGAGCTTCATCGGCATGGGGATGGGGGAGATGGCGCTGATGAATACAGTCAGGAGGCCGTAATGTTGGAACCACATGCGCATCTTGATGCCGCGGGCGGAGACGGTTTGGCGGGCGAGGTAGGCTTCGCCGCCGCGCTGGGATATCCAGAAGAGAAAGAGGCTGCCGGTGACGGAGCCGACGATGGCGAAGATAGCGCAGAGGACGGCCTGGCTGGGCGACTTGGCGGCGAGCAGCATGAGGAGGGCGTCGACGGCGGCGGGTATGGGGATACCTGCTGAATCCAACGCGGCCAGGATAAAGAGCCCCCCTGGGCCAAGAGCAACGATACTATCAACGAACTTGCGCAATTTTCGATTGTAGCGTGGCGGGGCCCTGAGCTAAAGTAAACGGGCGGCGGGCGGATGCAACTTCTGGCCGCCTACGGCTGGGAACCGGCGAGCAGCTTTGACCGGAGTGCCTCTTCGTCGAGCACGGGGATATTCAGTTCGCGGGCTTTATCGAGTTTTGATCCTGCTTCCTCGCCGGCGACAACGTAGGAAGTTTTCTTGCTGACCGAGCCGCTGACCTTACCGCCGGCGGCTTCAATGAGGGCTTTGGCTTCGTCGCGGCTGAGCGTGGGCAGGGTGCCGGTGAGGACAAAGGTGAGGCCAGCGAGGATGCCTCCGGAGCGGTCGACCTTCTGGTGGGTCATGGTGAGGCCGGCGGCGGCGAGACGGCGGACGAGTTCCTGGTTGTGCTCGTCCTCGAAGAAGCGGCGGATACTCTCCGAGACCTTGGGGCCGACCTCTTCGGCCTGCTGGAGGGTGGGTTCGTCGGCGGCGCGGATGGCATCGAGGCTGCCGAAGTGATCGGCGAGGATTTGCGCGGTGCGCTCGCCGACAAAGGGGATACCGAGGCCATTGATGACGCGGGGGAGGGGGAGTTTCCGGGACTTTTCGATGCCGGCCATGACGCGTTCGGCGGACTTCTGGCCCATGCGTTCGAGGGCGGCGAGTTGATCGGCGGTGAGGCTGTAGATGTCGGCGATCCCGCGGACGAGGCCTTTGTCGACGATCTGGTCGACGAGGACATCGCCCATGCCGGTGATGTCCATGACGTTCCGGGAGGCGAAGTGGAGCACCGAGTTCTTGAGGCGGGCGGGGCAGTTGACATTGACGCAACGCCAGATGACCTCGCCCTCGGGGCGGACGACTTTTCCGCTGCAGACGGGACACTCGACGGGCATGGTGAAGAGGCGTCGATCGGCGCCTTCGGCAATGACGCGGACGACTTTGGGGATGACGTCCCCGCTGCGTTCGACGACGACGGTATCGCCTTCGGCGAGACCGAGGCGGGCGATTTCATCCTCGTTGTGAAGGGTGGAGCGGCTGACGGTGACGCCGCTGACGCTGACGGGGCGGAGGTGGGCGACGGGTGTGAGGGCACCGGTGCGTCCGACCTGGACATCGATCTTTTCGACGACCGTTTCGGCCTGGCGGGCGGCGTACTTGAAGGCGATGGCCCAGCGGGGGAATTTTGCGGTCCAGCCGAGACGGGTCTGCTGGTCGACGCTGTCGACTTTGGCGACGACGCCATCGATTTCGTAGGGGAGGGAGTCGCGCTGAGATTCGTATTCGCGGATGAAATCGAGCAACTCCTCGATACCGGCGCAACGGCGGCGGGCGGGGTTTACCTTGAAGCCGAGGCGTTGGAGGGTGTCTAGCGATTCGGTATGGGTGGGGGCGCCGGGGGCGCCATTGACAAGATAGAAGTAGGCGTAGAAGTCGAGCTGGCGGGCGGCGGTTACCTTAGGATCGAGCATGCGGAGGGAGCCGGCGGCGGAGTTGCGAGGGTTGGCGTAGCGAGGCAGGCCTTCCTGCTCGCGTTCCTCGTTGAGGCGCTGGAAGGCGAGGTTGGGCATGACGACTTCGCCGCGGACCTCGAACGGGAACTGGCCGGGCGTGCGGAGGGGGAGCGAACGGATGGTGCGGGCATTGGGGGTAACGTCTTCGCCGGTGGTGCCATCGCCGCGGGTGAGGGCGAGGTGGAGGGCGCCGGCGGTGTAGTGGGCGGCCATGGATAGGCCGTCGAGCTTGAGTTCGGCGACGTAGGAAAAGGGTTCGTCGCCGAGGAGATCGCGGACACGGCGGTCAAAGTCACGGAGCTCGGTCTCGTTGAGGGCGTTATCGAGAGAGAGCATGGCGGAGCTGTGGGCGACTTTGGTGAATCCGTCGCGGGGGGCGCCACCGACGCGCTGGGTGGGGGAGTCCGGGGTGACGAGTTCCGGATGCGCGGCCTCTAGGGCCTGGAGTTTGCGCATCAGCTTGTCGTAGTCGGCGTCGGAGATCTCCGGGGTGTCGAGAACGTAATAAAGATGCTCGTGGCGGCGGAGTTCCTGGCGCAACTGCTCGATGTCGTCGAGAACCATAGGATACTGGATAGTTTGAGCGAAATCAGAGTCATCTACAACCCAATGGCGGGGCGGCTGCGGAAACGGCCGGAACTGGTGAAGCGAGTGGCGGAGTGGCTGGCGCCGTTGGGGGAGGTGCGGCTGGCGCCGACAACGGGGCCGAACACGGCGGGGCCGCTGGCGGCTGCCGCGGCTGCCGATGGGGTGCAGATGGTGGTGGCGTTCGGAGGGGATGGGACAGTAAACGAGGTGGCGGGCGGGCTAATCGGGACGCGGGTGACGCTGGCCATTTTGCCCGGGGGCACGGCGAATGTGTTGTGCATGGAAACGGGGTTGGGCGGGAATCCGGAGCGGGCAGCGCGAATGCTGGCCGAGGAGAGTGAGGCGGTGCGGGTGGCGGTGGGGAAAGTGGAGCGGCCGGACGGGTATTCGCGGCACTTTCTGGCGATGGCTGGTGTGGGGATCGATGCGATTGTCGTTGAGGAAGTGAACCCGGAGATCAAGAAGCGGGTGGGGAAAATTGCGTACTGGATCTCGGGGCTTGCGCTGGCAGTCCGGCGGCTGCCGCAGGCAGAGTGTGAGATTGGCGGGGCGAAGCGGACGGCGGGCTTTGTGCTGGCTAGCCGGGTGCGGAATTACGGCGGGGACCTGGAGATTGCCAAGCGGGTTTCGCTGCTGGAGCCGTGTTTTGAGACGGTGACGTTCCGGGGGGAGTTTGCGGTTCGGTTTCTGCCGTATCTGGTGGGCGTGTTGGCGGGGATTGCCGGCCGGATTCCGGGGGTAACGGTGGCGCCGGCGATGGAGTTGACGTGCCGGTCGCGGGATGGCGGTCCGGTGCCGATCCAGGTGGATGGGGAGTTGGCGGGCCACTTGCCGGCGACCTTTAAGGTGGTGCCGGATGCGCTGACGCTGCTGCTGCCGAAGAAGTACATAGCCCGGGCTCGGGAGCGGCGATGGATAACGTAACGCACTCGCTGGTGGCAGTGCTATTGGGGCGAACGGGGATTTCCCGAGGCATTCCCAAGGCAACGGGCATTTTGTTGGTGGCGTCCAACTTGCCTGACGCCGATTCGGTGGTGGCGTTGTGGGGTGGCGGGCTGGGGTATCTGGAGTATCACCGGCATTTGACGCACGCACTGGTGGTGGCGCCGCTGCTGGGGCTGCTGGCGGCGCTGGCGTTCTGGCGGGTGCAGGGTTGGCGGTTGCTGCCGGCGTGGGCGGTGGGGACGGGCGGCGTATGGGCGCATTTGTTGCTGGACCTATTGAACAACTACGGCGTGCGGGTGTGGCTGCCGTTCCGGGCGGATTGGGTGAGTTGGGACTTGCTGATGGTGGTGGACCCGTGGCTGATGGTGGTGTTGCTGATGAGCGTGCTGGCACCGCTGCTGGGGCGGTTGGTGGGCGGGGAGATCGGCGGGCGGGAGGCGACGCGACCGGCGGGGCGCGGTTGGGCGATAACGGGGCTGCTGTTTCTGGTTTTATGGGCCGGGGGGCGTTGGGTGTTGCATGAGCGGGCGGTAGAGAGTCTGCGGGTGCGGAATTATCATGGCCAGGCGCCGCTACGGGTCGCGGCTTGGCCGACGTTGTGGAATCCGTTTCGTTGGCGGGGGTATGTGTCGACAGAGCGGTTCTGGGGGCTGTATCCCATTGATTTGAATCGGGAATTTGACCCGGAGCATGGGGAGATTTTCTATAAGCCGGAGGAGGCGGAGGTGGTGAACGCGGCGCGGCGGACGCCGGAGGCGCGGGCATTCCTGACGTTTGCGCAGTTCCCGGTGTGGCGGATGCAACCAATCCCGGAACCGGAGGGGGCGACCCTGGTGGAGGCGACGGACGTTCGTTTTGGGGCGCCGGAAGAGGGGCATTTTCAGCTCCGGATTGTGCTGGACGGGAACCGGCGGCCGGTGTCGGCGCGATTCTCCTTTTAGCGCGCCGGGGGGATACCGCTAGACTGGGAGGGGTATCCCTTGATGACTCCCGAAGCCCTGCGCCACCTTGACCCCCTTGACGCGAGGGAACTGGAGCCGGGCGCGCTTCACTATCGGGCGTATGTGGGGCTGCCGAACGTCTATGACGCGACGGGCGCGATGCAGTTTCAACTGCTCGCCTCCCTCGGGTTGCGGGAGCATCATTCGTTGCTGGACGTGGGGTGTGGGGGGCTGTCGGCGGGGCGGCTGTTCATTCCTTATCTGCTGGCGGGGAACTATTGCGCGATTGAGCCAAACGAATGGCTGGTGGAAGATGCGATCCGTTATGAGTTGGGACCGGAATTGATCCAAATGAAACGGCCGAGGTTTCTGTACCGGTCCGACTTTCCGATGTCGGCGTTTGACCGGAAGTTCGATTTCATTGTGGCGCAATCGATTCTTTCGCATATGTCGCAGGCGCAACTGGCCCGTTTTCTGCAGGAGGCGGCGCGGGCGCTGGCGCCAAAGGGTGTGCTGGTGGCGAACTTTTCGCCCGGTCCGCTTTATGAGGGTACTGATTGGCTGTATCCCGAATTTGCCACCTACCCGCAGGCATTTCTTACCGGGGCGGCGGCGGGTGCAGGCCTGACGGCGCGGCCTCTCACCTGGACGAACCATTATGACCTGACGTGGATGACCTTTATCCATCAACAACATGCGGGCGATCTGTCGTGGATCGAGCGATCATCCGATATACAAACGGGCCTTCGCGTGCTGGAGCTTTCGCGCGAGGTCACCGAGTTGAAGTCCGAAATTCGGGACCTGGAAGAGAAGCTTTCAAAGCCGTGAGACCGATTGCTTGATGCGACATTCGAACCTGTTCTTTTTGCTATTGCTAGGAGCCGCCGCGGTGGTGTTTGGGCAGGAGGTGGAGCTGGGCGATCCCCCGTTGGCGCCGCCGGTTGGCGGGTTCAAGGCGGTGGGGACGCCGGCGGAGCGGGCCGTTGGTGAGGCCTGGTACAACACGGCCGACCGGGAATTGGTGCGGATGAACTACCGGAACATTTTTCTGGCGGCGCGCACGGTGCCGCTGGGGTGGGCCGGCAATGTTGCAACCGGGGTGTGGGGCGATACGTCGCCGGCCTACAAGAGTGCCGTTGCCGCGCGGTTGAACTGGCTGCGTGCGATGGCCGGCGTTCCGGCCAACGTCACATTGAACCTGGTGAACAGCGGCAAGGCGCAACAGGCGGCAATGATGATGTCGGCCAACCGGCAACTGAGCCATTCGCCGCCGCCGTCGTGGCTGAATTACACGGCGCAGGGTGCGGAGGCGGCGGGAAATTCAAACCTTTGCCTGGGTTTTTCGTCGGATCCGGGCTGCGTGGAGCAGTACATGATGGATGCCGGCTCCAATAATGGGGCGGCCGGTCACCGGCGTTGGATTCTCTACCCGCAGACGCAGCAGTTCGGCTCCGGCGACATTCCGGCGAGTGCGGGTTATCCGAGCGCGAACGCACTGTGGGTCTTCGATGGCCGCTTCGGTGCGGCGCGGCCGGAGACGAGGGACAGCTTTGTTGCCTGGCCGCCGCCGGGCTATTTCCCCTACAATCTAGAACCGATCCGTTACTCCTTTTCGTATCCGGGGGCCGATTTCAGTGCCGCGACGGTGACCATGACGCGCGGCGGGGTAGCGGTGACGCCGGTGAAAGAGCCTGTCCAAAACGGCTATGGGGAGAATGCGCTGGTCTGGTACCGGAGCGGACAGAACACGAGTTCCTATCCGGCGATTCCGGCGAGTTCACCGGATGTGCCGGTGGACATTTCGATCGGCAATGTGCGGATTAACGGGGCGCCGCAGAGCTTCACCTACCGGGTGACGCTGTTCGATACGGCGGGCGGGCCGTCAGGGCCTTCCACGGTTTCGGTGTCGCCTGCTTCCGGTTCCTATTCGTCGCGGTCCGTCACATTTACCTATGCGCATACGGGTGGCTTTCAGCAGTTGGACGTGGTGAATGGACTGATCAATTCGTTTCTGGACGGGCGGCAAGGGTGCTATTTTGCCTACAGTCGGCCGCTCCATGTGTTGTACCTGGTGAACGATGCCGGTACGGCGCTGCTGCCGGGATTACCGCTGGCCGCGGGCGGGTCGATTGGCAATAGCTACTGCACGTTGTCCGCGGATGAATTCTCCGTGGCGGCCTCCGGATCCCAACTGGCACTGACTTTGAATGTGAGTTTCAGCGTCGGGTTCGCGGGGGACAGGGTAGTCTATGTGGCCGCCCGGGATTCAGCGGGCGGGAATTCCGGCTGGCAGCCGCGGGGGGCATTTCGAGTGGCGGGCGGAATCGGGGCGCTGTCCTTGGCGAACCTGTCGCCTTCCGATGGTTCCGGGGTGCAGCGCACCTTCACCTTGACATTTGCCGACGCGGTTTCGGGGAACAACATCAGCAACGCGCAGGTGCTGATCGGGAGAGATCTCAATGGCAACAATGCGTGCTACATCGGCTATGTGCGCCAGGGGAATCAACTTTATCTGGTGGACGACCAAAGTCCCACGCTGCTGCCGGCACTGACTCCGGGCAGCGGCACGGGCAGCGCGCAGAACAGCCAGTGCACCGTGAGCGGGGTTGGTTTGTCGGCCGTGGTGCAGGGGCCGAATCTGGTGCTTACGCTGCCAATTACGTTCAAGTCCGCTTTTGCCGGGCCGAAGGTGGTGTATGGGGCGGCGCAGACGACCGGCGGCGCGAACAGTGGTTGGCAGGCGCGCGGGGTTTGGTCGGTGCCGTAATGGGGGCCGCATTATGCCGAATGCCGGCTGCATTACGATAGACGCATGCGCCGACGCTCTCTGCTCCAAGCCGCCGCCACGGCTCCCCTTGCCCGGCTCATTCCCGAGGAGAACCTGAAGGCAGGAACCACGGCCTGGCAGTTGACAAAAGTATGGCCGAACGCGGGGAAGGGTTTTCGGTCGGCGCTGATCGAGGGCTACTGCGGGCAGCAGAGCGTAGAGGCCGGCCAGACGCTGACCATCCACGTCTCCACAAATCCGGCGCGCCGGTTTACGATCGACATTTTCCGCATGGGCTACTATGGGGGCACCGGCGCCCGGCATATCACCCAACTGGGTCCGTTTCCAGGGGCGGTGCAGGACGATCCGCCGATTGGGCCCAACCGCCTTCGCGAGTGCCGGTGGCCGGCGGCGGCTACTGTTCCGATCCCGGCTGCCTGGCCCTCCGGCGTTTATCTGGGGAAGCTCACCGCCATTCCCGAATCCACACGGGAGCACCCCTGGCAAAGCTACGTGATCTTTATTGTGAGAGACTGCCGGCGCGCTGCGATTACGTTCCAGTGTTCCGACAACACGTGGGCCGCCTACAACCGCTGGCCGGACGACTACTCGCTTTACACCGATCCGCGGCATCCTTGGGCGCCCTCAGTTGCTACCAGTTTCGATAAGCCGTATGCGAAGTACGCGCAGATCTTCGACCATCCGCTATCGATCGGCTCCGGGGAGTTTCTGCTGTGGGAGTTCCCGCTGGCCTATTGGCTGGAGAGCCAGGGTTACGACGTGACGTACACGTCCAACTCCGACATGGTCGACCCGGCCCAGTTTCTTCGCTCGCGTGTGTTCCTTTCGGTGGGGCACGATGAATACTGGGACCAACGCCAGTACGACGGTGCGCTGGCGTCGGTTCAAAAGGGGATCACCCATCTTTACCTTTCCGGCAACGCGGTGATGGGCTTGACGCCGTTTCAGCAAAGTGAGGACGGGCGGCCGAACCGGATCATCAGCCGGGAAGGGGTTTATGGCGGCGTTTACGGAGGACTCGACAAGTTCTTTCAGTATCCGTTTCCGCGGGAGGGTCCGAAGGCTAACGCGCTGATGGGGGCGCACTCGGTTTACCCGTTCAACGGGGGTGGCGACTGGATCTGCACCAAGCCCGGGCACTGGATGTTTCAAGGGACGGGGATGAAGCAGGGCGACCGGATCGAAAGTCTGGTGGGCTGGGAGCATCACGGCGACCCGGCGCCGATTGCCGGCCTTGAGGTGGTGGCCGAGGGGGATGTGTTGGCCGGTGGGCGGAATCCGAGCCACTATACGGCCACGATCTACCCGGGTCCGCGTGGGAACTTTGTGTTTAACGCGGCCACTATCTGGTGGGCACAGGGTCTGGCCAGCCCGCCGGGCCACATACTTCCGTGGTCCCATTGGGCGCGGCCGCTGGGGCCCGACGCCCGTGTCCAGCGCATTACGCGGAATTTACTCACCCGCGCGCTCGCCTAAGGAGAAGCCCGGAACAAATCCCCTGCCGCCGGAGTCTGATGGGTGGAGGAGGCAAGCAATGTTTGAACAGTCGGTGTTAGACAATACGCGGCAGAGGAAGAGTAAGTGGTCGTGGATGGGTCTGGTGATACAGGCCGGGTTGGTAGCCGGTATGTTAGTGGTGCCCATGGTAAG
This sequence comes from uncultured Solibacteraceae bacterium, assembly GCA_964430625.1. Taxonomy (GTDB): domain Bacteria; phylum Acidobacteriota; class Terriglobia; order Bryobacterales; family Bryobacteraceae. The sequence continues at coordinate 23,752 of CAYSFR010000021.1, read as the reverse complement.
TCCGGAGATACTCAGCGTGATGCTGCCGAAGGCGATGATCTATGTTCCGTCCAAGCCGGTGGCACCAGTGGAGGTGGAGGTGCGTGCGGCGGCGGGGGCGCGCTCCACGAATCCGAATGCGGTGGCCGTGGCCCGGCCCGCCTATCGTCCCTTTACGGCACCTACGGGAAAGATCAACCCGGTGGCGAATATCATCGATGGGGCCGACTATCAGCCGCCGATCTTCGCTCTTGGCGGCCAGGCCCATGCCGCGGGAATCGTTGTGACCGGCTCTGGATTTTCCGTCGGGGTGGCCACGCCAATGGCGCCTCCACCCCCGCCGCCACCGGCGCGGCCGGAGCCGCCTAAGCGGCTTCGCGTTGGCGGGAACGTCCAGGCGGCGAACGTTCTCAGCCGGGTGAACCCGCCCTATCCGGCGCTAGCCAAGCAGGCACGAATTCAGGGGCTGGTGAAGCTGGAGGGGATCATTGCGCGGGACGGGACGGTGCAGCAGTTGCGGGTGCTGGCCGGCCATCCGCTGCTGGCCCCGGCGGCGCTGGAAGCGGTGAAGCAGTGGCGCTATCGTCCGACCTTGCTGAATGGCGAGCCGGTGGAGGTGATTGCGCCGATCGACGTGAACTTCGTTCTCTCCCACTAATCAGCCGACGATTCCCTGGCCCTCGCGAATAGTAATCAGACGATCCGTCCCCACCCCCCGGAACGTCTCTTTCTTTCCCGAGGGCCAGCGGACCTCCAGGTCCACTACCTTTACCGGGCCCAGGCCGAAATGCAGCCGCCAGTCACTCACGGAGTAAAAGCTGGTCTGGCTCATTACTTCCTGGGCCTGTTTCTTTCCACCGTAGAAACAAGTTACTCGTCCGCCGATCGCGGAACGGTTAGATGTTACTCCTTCCAGCTTCACCTTGATCCAGTGGCGGCCGGCAGCGGAGGGTAAGTCATTCCGCAAGAGTGCGGGCGGCGCATCCATGTTCCAGATGAGGATGTCGATGTCGCCGTCGTTATCAAAGTCGCCGAAGGCACATCCGCGGCTGGATTGGTGGGCGTCGTCGAGGGGCAGTTCCTCGAATGTGCCGTTACCCAGATTCCGGAACACGATTCGCGGTCCTTTGTAGGCGTAGCGGGGGAGCTTTCGCTCTACTTCCGGATAGACGTTGCCGGTGACGTAGAAGAGGTCCGGAAGGCCGTCGTTGTCGAGGTCAACCATCCCGGCGCCCCAGCCGACATAGCGGGTCTCCACGCCGAGGCCGCTCTTGGTGGTCATGTCCTGGAAGTTGCCCTTGCCATCGTTCCGGTAGAGCACATTGGTGTCGTCGGCGAAGTGGGTTTTGAAGACATCGAGGTTGCCGTCGAGGTCGTAATCCCCTACTCCGATGCCCATGCCGGCCTGCTCCATGCCGTCTTCATTGAGCGCCACGCCGTTTTCGAGCGCCACTTCGCTGAAGGTTCCGTCATGGTTGTTGCGGAAAAGGAAGCTCGGCGTGGAATCGCAGGCGACGTAGATATCCGGCCATCCATCGTTATCGAAGTCACCGGCGACGGCCGTCATCCCATAGGAGCCCTTGGCTTTGCCTACTCCGCTGCGTTCGGTGACATCGCTGAAGGTGCCGTCCCCGTTGTTGTGATACAGGGTGTGGCGGCCCGGGGGCAGGCCTAAAGGGCCGCAGTTGACCGGGATCCCTTTCCAGTTGCAGAAGGAGTTTTGGCCGGGCTTGGGGACGCGGGCCGGATCGAAGTCAACGTACTCGGTGACGAAGAGGTCCAATTTGCCGTCGCGATCGTAGTCGAGGAAGGTACACCCGGCGCCCCAACGGCGTCCGGGACGGAGGAGGCCGGCGGCGGCGGTGACATCGGTAAAAGTTCCGTCGCCATTGTTCCGATAGAGGACGTTCTGGCCCCAATAGGTAAGGAAGAGGTCGGGGTAGCCGTTGTTGTTGTAGTCTCCGGCGCAGACGGCGGAGGCCCATCCGGTTCGGAGGAGACCGGCCTTTTCCGTGACGTCGGTGAATGTACCGTCGCGATTGTTTTTGTAGAGCCGGTTGGAGGTTCCTTCGGGGGCGCCGGCGAAGCGAGTGCCGTTCAGCACGAAGATGTCGAGCCAGCCATCATTGTCGTAATCCAGGAAAGCGACGCCGCACCCGATGGTCTCGACGATGTACTCCTTGGTATCGACACCGCCGAAAACGGAGGGGTGGCGGAGGCCGGCCATTTTCGCGACATCGGTAAATTTGGCGTGGAATGGCAGGCCGGAGGGTTTACCGCGCGGAGCGGCACGGACGCCGCGACTGGCCACGCCCTGGCCGCCGAGCACGCCTGCGCCGGCCAATGCCAGCAGTTCCCGCCGGGTATGCTTCATGTTTTCTGTTGTAGCAAACCCTACATGATACCCTGGAGTGGAGCAAGCTCAGTCCGGATTCGATATGCCAGAAGGGCACCCGGACGTTGACCGTCGGCGTGAGCCGGTCGCGGAAAGGAAATTTGGCCAGAGCACATACTACCTTCAAGAAACGGCAGAAGGAATCTGCCCGCATGGAAAAGTCCCAGGAAAAGGCCGCTAAGCGGCTGCAAAAGAAGGCGGAGAACGCGGATCGCATCCCCGGCTCCGGACCTGAAATCGAAACCGAACCGATCGAATCGTTTACACTCCCGCCTGACGAGCGGTCGTTTTAGCGAACGCGCGGGTAACTTACCCCGAACCCCCAAGCGCCAATGATAGAATCAGGGCGCGGCGATGGCCTAAACGCTACGCCCCTTGTTTCCTATCATGTTCAAACCGCGCCCCGTTACCCTAGCGCCCGTTCTCTGTTTCGCCGCCGCGTTGGCTGGCGCCGAAGCACCCACCCCGGTTCTGCGTCAATACTGTTTTCAGTGCCACGGCAAGACGGGGGCAATGGCCAACTTCAGTGTGGAACAACTCGCCGGCCAACCTTCGGTCGGCGAGAGCTTCCAACACTGGCAGAAGGTGGCCGCCGCGCTGGAAGAGAAGCGAATGCCTCCACCGAAGATGCCGCAGCCGACCGATGCCGAGCGGGCGCAGGTGGTGAGCTGGATTCGCACCAGTCTGAAGGAGTACACGGCGCGTAACGCCGGTGATCCCGGCCGGGTGACGGTCCGGCGGCTCACGAGCGGTGAGTACTCTTATGCCGTCAAGGACCTGACCGGGCTGGATTTCCAGTTTGATCGCGATTTCGTTCCGGACTCAGTGGGCGGTGAAGGGTTCACCAATTTCGGTGATGTTCAGTTCTTGGGCGACGCGAACCTGGAGCGCTATCTTCACACGGCCAAACACATCGCCAACCATGCCGTTGTTGGGTCCGGGCCGCTGACCTTCTATGCCGATCCGGGCAAGACCGGGTTTGAGCTTTCCGCACTCAATCGGATTCAGAAGATCTACACGACCCATGGATTCCGCGCGACGGGGGCCGAAGGTGCGTTGCCGTACAACTTGGAGAAGTACTCCAAGGCTTTCTACACGGCCTGGCGTTTCCAGCACCGCAAGGCGCTTGGGGAACCCAACGCGACGCTGGAGGCGATTGGCGCGCGCGAAGGGTTGACGCCGCGGTTTGTGAACCATATCTGGAAAGTGCTCCACGAGCCGAACCCCACCTACCCCACCAGCGAACCGGTCGCCCAGTGGCACGCGCTTCCCGGTCCGGGGGCCGAGGAGGCGAAGGTTCGCGCGGCGTGCGAGCAGATACAGAAGACGATCATCAATTGGCCACGGGTGCTGTTTGCGGCGGGTGCCTTGGCCGCCGGCGGCGCCGGAGATGAGCGCAACCTAGTGGTGAGCGCGGAAACGCTGAAGGGTGTTACTTCCTATGCTTTCCGTTACCCGTTCTTTTCGCGCCGGGTGATCAAAGAGGCGACGGTTTATCTGACGACGCTCTCGCTCAATCCCCGATCGGCCGACAAACCGGTAGTGCTGATGCAGAACGCCAAAGTGCGTTTCCGCAAAGCGGACCGGAGCGCGGGGGACGAGGTTCCGCTCTTTGACGCGATCGATGAAGAGTCGCGGAAGATGCTCACCAAGACGGCGGATGGTACGGGCTTCACGATGCCGGGTGACGCGGTAGTCCCGCTGCGCGTGGTCTTCCCGCCGGGAGTGGGCGGCATCTCGTTCCAGATGGACGCACAGTTGCTGAACCAAGGCGCGGGTGACGCCGTGATCCGTTGCACGCTTTCCAATGAAGCCGATGTCTCCAAGGGCCGTCCGGCGTGGGCTTTGCTGGCCGATCCCAAGGCGCCCGGCTTTGTGGCGTGGCGCGACAATGTTCTCCGCTTTGCCGCGGCGCTGCCGCAAAACTCGCAGTCCGAGGCTAACCCTGCCGACCGCGACCCGATTCCGACCGATTTCGACAATACGTACGGCCTGCCCGAGCGCAACGCCTTTCACACCTCTCTCAAGTACTACCGCAATGACGGCTTCTTGATGGAGAACATTCTGGACGACAAGACTCGCACCGAGTTGAACCATGCCTGGAACGATCTGTTGGGTTCGTTCGAATACCACGAGACGTACATCAAGATGCTGGGCGACAAGAAGGGCCCGCAGGCGCGGATCGACACGTTGAAGGCGGAAAACGCCGCAGTGGAGAAGGCATTGCTGGCCGCCCAACCAGGCCACGTGGAAGACTGCTTGCGCCTGGCGCAGCAGGCCTGGCGCCGTCCGTTGACGCCGCAGGAAAAAGACCGGCTGCGCCGGTTCTATACACAGGCGAGGGAGACTTCAAAGCTGACCCATACGGATGCCATTCGCGCCTTGATTGCACGGGTACTGGTGGCCCCGGCGTTCCTGTATCGCCTGGAGCAACCGCCGCAGACCAGCAAGCGCACGCCGTTGACAAGCTGGGAACTGGCGAACCGGCTGAGCTTTTTCCTTTGGGCCTCGGTGCCGGACGCAGAACTCGCCCGAGCCGCCGAGAAGGGAGAACTCGCCGAACCGGCCCAACTCGCCCGCCAGACCAAGCGGATGCTGGCCGACCCGAAAGCCCGCCGCATGGCCACCGAGTTCTTCGGACAGTGGCTGGGATTCTACCGGTTTGACCAGTTCAATGGTGCGGATACCAGCCGGTTCCCCGAGTTCAACGAAGACCTGAAGGCCGCCATGTACGACGAGGCGGTTTCCTTCTTTGAGCACATCATCCGGCAGGACCGGCCAGTGCGCGAGATTCTCCAGGCCGACTACACCTTCGTCAATCCGCTGCTGGCGAAACACTATGGGATGAAACAGGAACTGAAGGGCGGAACGCAGAAAGTGGATAACGCTACCAGCTTCCAGCGCGGCGGCGTGCTGCGTATGGGCGCGGTGCTGACCGCCACCTCCGCGCCGCTTCGGACCAGTCCGGTGAAGCGCGGTGACTGGATGCTTCGCCGCGTACTGGGTACGCCAACTCCCCCGCCGCCTCCCAACGTCCCGCCGATTCCAGCCGACGATAAGGGCTTTGGCGGAATGACGGTGAAAGCGCGGCTGATCGCGCACCAGAAGAACCCCGCGTGCGCCGCGTGCCACTCCAAGATCGACCCGCTGGGTTTCCCGTTTGAGCGGTACGACGCGGTGGGCAAACTGCGGGCCACCTATGCTGACGGCAAGCCGGTGGAGGATTCGACAACAACCTCGGACAACAAAGAGATCTCCGGCGTTGAGGGGCTCATCCAGTATCTGAAGGCGCAGGAGCCGCAGGTGATCCGCAACATGTCCCACAAGCTGCTCGGCTACGCGCTGGGCCGCACCGTTCTCGCCTCTGACCAACCTCTGATCGACCGACTGGTGCAATCCGGCGGTGACGCCGGCTTCTCCAAGCTGGTGACGGAGATCGTGACCAGCCCGCAGTTCCGCTATCGTCGCGGCCAGGAACCGGCCGCCATTGCGAAGGATATGAAACGATGAAACCGAACTTTTCCCGCCGTCACTTTCTCCGCGGCACCGGCGTAGCGCTGGCGCTTCCGTGGATGGAGTCCCTGTCCGCGGCCACGGCCAAAAACAAGCCACCGGTCCGTTTTGCCTGCGTCTACTTTTCCAACGGCGTGGAGCCGATCCATTGGTGGGCCAAAGGGCAAGGCGGCAACATGGAGTTGGGCCCTGCGGTTCAGCCGATGATGCCGTATCGTGAGGACATCAACTTCCTGCGCGGTCTCTACAATCACAAGGCCTTTGTCTCCACCAGTCCGCATCTGGGACGCATGCCGAATATGCTCTCCTGCGCTACGGTGAGCCTGGATCCGGCGGATATCCGTGTGGGCACGACCTTTGACCAGGTGATGGCGCGTGAGATCGGGAGCCAGACCGCGGTTCCCTCCCTGGCGTTGGGTATCGAGCCGAACGAACTGCGGCTGGAAGACGGGCTTTCGATGATCTATGGCAGCTGTATCTCATGGGCTTCGCCCACGAAGCCGGCTACCAAAGAGATCTACCCGGCGCGGACGTTCGATCAACTCGTCGGCGATGGGAGCGGCCGCCAGCTCGACAAGACCATTCTCGATTCAGTGCTCGAGGATTCACACTCCCTGCAACCGAAGATCAGCCGGGGTGACCGGGTGAAGCTGGATGAGTACCTGGAATCGATCCGGGACATCGAAAAGCGGATCGAGCGCGCGGGGAAGGAAGAGCGGATTGAAGGTTGGAAGCCGTCGCTCACCAAGCCGAACATGCCGCGCCCGGCCGATAAGCTGCCGCAGGATGTACCGGCGCACATGAAGCTGATGCTGGACCTGATTGTGCTCGCGTTCCAGATGGACAAGACGCGAATCGTCACGTTGATGCTAAACAACGATCTGTCCCAGATGAACTTCAAGTTCCTGGAAGGCGTAAAGGGCGCGCTGCATCTGGACCTGACACACAATGGAAAGGCCGCGGCGGCCGAGGCGATGTATCTGAAGACCAATCAGTTCCATATGGAGCAGATCGGCTATTTGATTGGCCGTATGAAGGCGATCGACGAAGGCGGATCTTCGCTGCTCGACAACTCGATGCTGCTGGGCGGGTCGAACCTGTTCGACGGGGATACGCACGGTGCTGACCAGATGCCGCTCATTCTGGCCGGGAAAGCCGGTGGGACGTTGAAGACTGGCCGCAACTTGGATTATCTGGAGCGCGGCAATGACAATCGCCGCGCCGCCAGTTTGTATTTGTCCATCATGGACCGGATGGGCGTGAAGCTGGACAGGTTCGGCGATAGCGACCAGCGCCTCGCCGACCTGTAAACGAGACTACCAGTCGACGACTGAGCCGTCGTCCTCATCGTAAGCCGTACGATAGGGCCGCGGCTCGCCGACCTGCGCCATCAGCTTGTTCTCGTCAATGGTAATACCCAAGCCCGGTTCGGTGAGGATGGGACGATAGCCGTTGACGACGGGGGGAAGGGGCTTGGCGAGCAGATCGGAGTATTCGTTGTCGCCGCGTTCCTGGATAAGGAAGTTGGGGACGGAGGCGGCAATCTGGAGGCTGGCGGCGAGAGAGCACGGCCCCTGTGGATTGTGCGGGGCGATGGGCGAGTAGTAGGCCTCGGCCATACCGGCGATCACCTTCAGTTCCGTGATGCCACCGGCGTAACAGATATCCGGCTGCAGGATGGTGGCGGCTCGCTTTTCGAGGATCTCCTTGAAGCCCCATTTGGTGAAGATGCGCTCCCCGGTGGCGAAGGGGATGTGTGTTTTTCGGGCCATTTCCGCCATGACGTCGACATTGAGCGCCTGGGCGGACTCCTCGTAGAACCAAGGGTAATGCGGCTCGAGTGCCTTCATGAGGGTCATGGCTGTGGGAGGCTGGACGGCGCCGTGGAACTCAACGCCGATGTCGACGTGCTTGCCCATTTTCTGGCGGAGCGCCTTAAAGCGTTCCACCACTTCTTCCACGAACATCATGCCTTCGTTGTACTTGTAGGGCCGGCGGCCTTTGGCGTTGGCGAGTTGGACCTTCATCGCGTTGACGCCGGTCTTCTCGTTGACGACGCCATAGACGCGGACGCGGTCCCGCGTCGGGCCGCCAAGCAGGCGATGGACCGGGACGCCGTAAACTTTGCCGGTGATGTCCCATAGTGCCTGGTCAATACCGCTGGAGATGGCGGTCTTGATGGGGCCGCCGCGGTAGAAGGCGCCGCGGTGGATGGCTTGCCAGTGGAAGGTGACGCGGGTGGGGTCCTGGCCGATGAGGTAGTGGCCGACCTCCAGCGCACCGGCGGCGCAGGCCTTGGCGTCGTCCTTGAGCATTTCGCCCCAACCGGTGATGCCGGCGTCGGTGGAGATCTTCACGAACACCCAGGAGTTCTTCAGAACGAAGGACTCAATCTTGGTGACTTTGATTTTGTCTTTGGGGCCAACGGCCGCGGCGTCGGTGCGCAGCGAGCCGAACGTGGATTCGATTCCGAGAATTCCGGCGGTGCCGATGGCACCGCGGAATAGGGACCGGCGGTCGATTTTGTGGTCTGTCATAGGTCTCTCCTGAAGCTAGAACTGGAGCCGCATCTGTACCTGGTAGAACCGGTTGAGCGACGAGGTCTGGCTGGTTATGCGGCCGAAGTTGGTGGAATTCGGCGAAAGGTCGGGCGGGCTCATCTGCGAACGGTTCTGCAGGTTGAGGGCGTCGGCGCGGAATTGCATGCGGACGCGCTCAACGATGGCGAACTCGCGCAACAGATTGCCGTTCCACTGGTTCAGCCCATCGGCACGAAGGCCGTTGAAGAAGCGCGGGAAGATGCGGGTGTGGAAGGCGGCGGGGAAGTTATTGGCATTGCGTTCGAAGGGCAGCGATGTGTTGAACCACTGGTTCAACGACTTCTCCGTGGAAGTGGCGTCGGCTTCAAACTTGTTGATATCGCCGTTATAGATCAGGTTGCCCCAGCCAAGCAGAGGCCCGGGCTGGAACTCATAGGTGAGCGCCAGTTGCCAGCCGCCCAGCAAGTGGTTGAGCAGGCCGGACTGGAAGTGGGCACGGCCCTTGCCAAAGGGGAGTTCATAGATGCCAGTAGCCGTGATGCGGTGGGGACGGGCGGTATCGCTGGGCCAGAAAATGGTCGGCGAGGTATTGAACTCGTTCTCGTAGATGGTCTTGTTGTCCTGGAACATCCGGGTGTAGGAGAAGTTCAGGTTAAAGCCGCGGGACATGCGGCGCTGGAAGTTGAACTCGAAAGCATGAGTGCGGGCCTCGCCCGTCGGTGCCGAGTTGTTGTTGAGGCCGTTCATGTGGGAATTGGGCCGCAGCAGCGCATTTTTGGCGATGGTGCCGCTGGTGAAACGGCCGAGGGTGGATAGGTTCTGATAGAGAACCGGGGCGGAGGTCCGCAGATCGGCGAAGTTGCTAAGCAGGAACGGATTGGGCACCTGGCGGTTCAGTTCGTTGGCGATAGCGTTATTCCGCACATTGCCGGTGGCCCAGTAGCTTTCCGGAAGGGCATCTTCCCGTTGCGTGAGGAGAATGCGGTCCGACCATTGCCCCCAGTAGGAGGCCTCCACCATCATGTTGGCGGCCAGTTCCCGCTGCATGCCGATGCGCCAGCGCTGGACACGCGGATGGAGGCGGTTGTAATCGGTATAGGTCCAGCCCTGGCCGGTGCGGGCCATGGCGCCCAGCGAGTTGCCGTAGGGCGCGTCAAAGCGGGTACCGTCGGCGCGTACAGGGAACGGATCGCGGAGCGGAGAGACACCGGCGCCGGGGTTGCCGGCAAGCCACGTCTGGCCGAAGTCGTTGGTCAGGACGGTGTTGGTGGCGCGCGAATACCCCGATTGATCGGGGCCCTGATTCATGGCGTTCAGCGTGTCGTAGAACATGCCGTAACCGCCGCGGATGACCGTTTTCTGGCTGGTCTGCCAGGCGAAGGAGGCGCGCGGGAGCAGCATCAGCTCACTGGCCCACAGGCGGCGGCTGGCGCCGTTCTGCCCGGCGTAGACGGAGCCGCCCTTCACCTGGAACTGGCTGGCCGGGAGTTCCGGAAGCGGGTTGCGGGCGTAGGCAGCCTGCGCGGCGGCGGAGATGGGCAGGGTGAGGTTCGGGTCGTAGTAGGCAATGGCACGGTCGTAGCGCTCGGTGGGGCCCTGCTCGAACTCCATGCGGAGGCCGAGCGTGACGGTCAGGTTGCGGGACAGTCGCCAGGTATCCTGGCCATACCAGGCATAGTAGGGGCTCATCATGGCGAATGTGTCGTTGGTGTCAACGCCCATTCCGCTGGGGATGCCGAGAGCAAAGGCGGCCCAGGTGAGGCCGAGGGTGCCTGCGGGGTTGAATCCGTCCTCGTCGCGACGGACGTACGTGTTAGCGAAAGTGAAGTTGCCGGAGGTGAGGCCCCCATTTTGAATCAGCGTGCGGTAGTGTTGGCGGAAATCAACACCGGCGCGGATGGAGTGGGATCCGCGGATGTGGGTGACGTTATACTTCAGAGCCTGCTGGCGGCCGGTGGGGCCGGGGTCGACTTGAACGCCAAGTACCATGTCCCCGCTCCAGGCGGTCATCCCGGGCCAAACCACGCGAGGAAGAACGCAACTGCCGCCACACTTGGCATCCATATAGGAGGGCAGGCCGACATCGGTGGGCTTGTATTTGCGAGTGCCGAGACGCTGGTTCTGCACGAGGAAACGGGTGGCGTCGACGCTGACGTTCATGACGGTTGCGGCGCTCATTGCGAATGTCCAGTCGGCGGCGCCGCTCAATGCGGGCCGTTTTTCGTTCCAGGCCATCAGGCCGGCTTCGGTCTGATAGGTGTAATCCTGTGCATCCTCGATAAAGCTACTCTTTAGCCAGCGGAAGAAGAATCGGTGCTTCTCGTTCAACTGGTAATCGATCCGGTTGTTCCAGCTACTGTAGGTGACGTTATTGGGCATGCCGGTGGCGAGGTAGTTGTTGACGGGTTCCTGGCGCGGGTCTGTGGGATCGTTGTTCGGCAGCGGCATCCGCTTGGTATAGAAGTCGTACATCGGATTCTGGAAGCGCTGCTTGGGCAGGATGTTGCCGGCGAAGGGGGTGCGGATGACGTGGCCAGGACGGGCCGGATCCGGACGGGTGGTCAACGGGTCATAGACCTGGTAGCGGGCGGGGTTGACGGCGACCTGGAGCAGGCGGGAAAAGTCGCCGTCACGCATCGCTACCGTGGGCACGGTGTAGTTGATTTCGCTGGGACGGGCGGCTTGCTGGTTTTTGAGGCCGGAGTAGCCGAGGAAGAAAAAGAGCTTGTTGCGGCCGTCGTAGATCTTCGGAATGACCACCGGGCCACTGACGGTGCCGTGATAGTTATTCGTGTGGCCGGCCGGGAGCATCGGCCGGCCGGCAAGTTCGTCGGCGCCCGCTGTATTGCCCGCCGCCCGTAAAGCCGCCACTTGCGCCCAGCGCGCCTGTTTCACGAAGAAGGAAGCGGCGTTCCAGCGCTGGTTGATGTACTGATAGGTTGCCGAGCCGTGCAGCGCGTTGGCGCCGGACTTAGTGGACATGGAGATGTTCAGGCCGGTGGAGTGGCCAAAGGAGGCGTCGAAGTTGGAAGTCTCAATACGGAACTCATCGACGATGTCCGGGCTCGGCATGATGGCGGTGCGGCGGTCAGTGCCGTTAGTGGAGGCGCCGTCCATCGACCACTCGTTGCCGCCGACGCCGCCGGCCATGGTGTAGGCGGACCCGCCGCCGACTTGGCCCTGGACGAGGAACTGCGTGGTGCCGGGGACTTGCACGCCGGGCGCCATGCGCGCCAAGGCGGAAATATTGTTGCCGAGGACAGGGAGATCCATGATCTCGCGGTTGGTCATGTTGCGGCCGGATGATACCGAATTGGTGTCGAGCATCGGCGCTTCCGACGTGACCGTGACCGACTCGCTGGTCCCGCCCACTTCGAGCTGAAAGTCGATTTGCAGGCGGTCGCCGATAACCAGCGTGATGCCGCTGCGCACCGATTTCTTGAAGCCTGAGTTCTCGACCGAAATCTGATACTCGCCGGCGAGAAGGAGGGGGGCCTCATAGTAACCGGCGGCGTTAGTGATGAGCCGAGTGGTGGTACCTGTGCCGGTGTTGGTTACGATGACCGTGGCGCCGCCGATGACTGCTTTCTGAGCGTCGGCAACGGTGCCCGAAATGTTGCCGCGTGTGTCCTGCCCTGACGTAATACCCGCCAGCAGGGCGCTGGCGAAAAGAACGGTTGATAATCGCACAAAGACTCCCGGAAAATGACTTGCGCCGTTACTATATATCAAGCATCCCCTACGGCGCACCCATGACTCACGAGGCACTTCGTCAACTCTATCCGCCCACCCTGGAAAGGGCGCGGCTCAAGTCTCTGGACCGGTTGGACGCCCACTGTCGCCGCTTCCTGGAACTCTCCCCCTTCCTCTGCCTTTCGACGCAGGGAGATGGCGGTCCCGATGTTTCGCCGCGCGGGGACGCTCCAGGATTTGTTCACGTGCTTGATGAAGTCACGCTCGCCATTCCCGACTGGCCCGGCAATAACCGCTTGGACTCGCTGGCGAACATTATCGACAACCCTAAGGTGGGTCTGCTGTTCTTCATTCCCGGGGTGGATGAGACGTTTCGGGTGAACGGGACGGCTGTTCTATCCACAGATCCAGCGCTTCTGGAACGATGGCAGGTCAATGGGAAGCAGCCACGCTCGGCACTGCTGGTCAGTGTCGGCGAGGCCTTTCTCCACTGCGGAAAAGCGCTGATCCGCTCTCGGTTGTGGGGCGATTCGTATCGGGTCGACCGGGACGCACTGCCGTCCTATGGACGGATGTTGAAGGATCAGACGCAGGTCGCGGACTCGGCCGAGGCGATTGAAAAATCGGTCGCGGACGGGTACGTTAACAAACTCTATTAGCCGGAAACGGCGGCGCGTTCGCGGTCGAGATAAGACTCGGCCCGCAAGGTGAGCCGAAGTTGGGCGGTATCGCGCGACCACTCCTTGAGGTTCCCCCCGGACTTGCGGGCCAGCGGCTGACCGGTGCTGAGTTTCAGCGAGAAGAGATCAAAGTAACGGCGCGGTCCGACGCCGAGGAACGGCTTGAACGGGACCTTGCCGGGTTCGGTATCGTCGATCGAAATGGCATCGCCGTGAAGGTGGGGTGCCCGGCTTTTGGGATAAGGTTCGATGTAGACAACCTCTGCAATGCCTGCGGCGATGATGTGGCGGCAGCAGTTGTGGCAGGGAAACGTGGTGGAAAACAGCGTGGCGCCGCGCGGGCTCCGGTTGGTGCGGGCGCACGCAAGCAGGGCCTCCATTTCGGCGTGAACCGCGCGCCCGAACTCGGTGATATCGGTGAGTCCGGCTGGCTTCAGCAGGCGACGGGCTTCCGGCAGTGTGAGATCGGTTCGGCCAAGCGCTTCCAGCACCTTTTGAATCATCTCGTCCTTGGCGCGCTCATTGGAATCGTATCCGGCCTCGATGTCTCGATGGCTATCGGGCTCCGGGCCGTAGAGGCCGCCGAATGGGCGCGGGGCTTCGTTGTAGCCCACGGAAAGCAGGTCGCCGTGCGGGTCGACGATGGCGGCGCCCACCTGCCGGGAGAGGTCGCCGGAACGAAGGCTGGCGGAATACGCCGTGAACATGGCGTGTTCATCGGCGGTGGGTGTGTGGATGGGACAGCTGAAAAGCAAGTCGAGGAACCGGCCGAGTTGGACGGCATAATCGTCCATGGAGACGAAGGCGTCGGCAAGATGGAACGTCTCCCGGGTTTGCTGGCCATGCGGGCCCGACTCGGCGTTATCCTTTTCGATCAGCGCGTCGGCAATCTCCTGCATGCGCCGCAACTTGAAATAGGCCTCGCGCTGCTGCCGGGAAGCGGACAGAGAGAGGAGAAAGAAGCCGGATCCATAGATCTCGCGCAGCTTGGCTACTTCTTCCGGCCGCTTCAGGCTGGTGATGATGTGCGCGGTCCGCGGCATCGACTGGCCCGCGGCCCGGCCGGCGGCGATCTTGGCCGCAACGGCGCGGGCGAGCGCGTCGTTCCGCCCGGTCCACTGCCGGATGCGATTGCCCGCCTCAATCTTGTAGAAAGCCTGGTCTGCTTGGGTGGCGGGCGGCGCCCACGTCTGTCCCAGCTGGGCGTAGATCGCCGGGAACAGGTCGCTGATCCGGATCGGGTTGGCCCGGTAGCGAAACTGCTCCAGGGTAAGGCGCAACGTGTCGACGACGGCTTGGTGGTCAATGCCGACGGGACATACCAGCCCGATGACGATCTCTGATTCCGAACTCTGCAAGAGACTAGGCTAGCGCGAGATTGAGATTCTCAATCGCCTCATCGATTTCTGCGGTGCTCTTGTAGCCAACGGTTACGCAATCGACGCCGGCATTTTGGAATGCGAAGCGCATGGCTGCTTTGCGATCCTCGCGATTGGTAAACGCACCTTCTCCCACCAGTTTCATACTGATGACGCCCATCCCTTGCGAGTGCACTGTCTTCACATGAGAAACCACTTCCGGCACATCGCCCGGTCCGGCGGTGTTGTACTGTTCCGCATCCATCTTGGTGCCGTTGTGGTTCACCCGGATCATAGCCACTTCCAGCCACTGGTTACCCGGCATTTGGCGGAGCGCGGGAAGGCCGTGAACCGAAGCCCCTTGGCCGACGACGGCCTGGCGGATCTTGGCCTCGCTGATGCCATCCTGCCAGCGCACCGTGTCGGTGGGCCATGTTGCCACATGCTGATAGTGGAGTAATGCGATGTCGAAGTAGTCGGTCTGCGCAAGTTTGCGCAGGTCATCGATCTTGTCCTGCGGATTGGTGCCGGGGCGGGTAGTGAGCTTCGTCATCAGCCGGTAAGTGTCCCGGGGAATTCCCTTGAGCGCGATACCGAGCATCTTGTGCATTTCGCCGTAGCTCTCGGCGGTTTCAAAGAAGCGAATGCCCCGGTCGTAAGCATGGCGAACTAATCGGGTGAACTGCTCCTGGCCGAGTTCGCGCTGTACGCGCCCGCTAAAAGACCCCGTACCGAAGGCCAGGCGGGTGACCTTCACATTAGATTTGCCGAGTGTCACCCAATCGGTTGCCGTACCCTTGGCCCGGGCGGGTAGCGCACCGGTACCGGCGATGGCGCCGGCGGTGATCAGATTCTTCAGAAATTGACGGCGGGGACACAGGCCCATGGGGATTTTCCTCCAGTTATCGTTAGCGTATCACTTGGATTTCGGTGCCGGGTGCAAGGTGAGGCCGAAGCCTTCGCGGTTGCCGTCGATGAGAAGTTCCTGCGGCTGCTCCGGGTCAGCGGGTTGATAGCCGCGGATAGCCGGACTGAGGACGTAGACTCCCTTCTCCAGGCCCCTGAATTCGAATTTACCGTCCGGCGGCAGGACGACGAACTGGCGGTCCGGCAACCGGCTGGCGAAAAGGCTCAGCCGCATATTCGGCGGAATGGGAGAACCGTCGGCCAACTGGATCTGGCCGCGAAGGGTATAGGACGGCCTGGCGGTCACCTCGCCGATGTCGATTTCCTGTCCGTCGTCTTTGGTAGCAATGTATGTGAGCGGGGCGGCGAGATTTTTTGGCGCCAGCGAGTCCATGGTGGCGTATAAATCCCAGATGCGGCCGGCGGGCACGTTCGGTATCACAAACTCGCCGTTCGCGTTAGTGCCGATGCGGAGTTCCTGGTAGGTGGTGCCGGCCGATTGGCTGTGCGTCTTCAGGCCGAACTCGGCATTGGCGACGGGCTTGCCGTTGTGGACCAGGCGGCCGCGAATGGTGGCGCCCATGCTAACAGTGATGGGGTGTTTGGCCGGACCGGTGGGAAGCGCGACCAGCTTCGGCGCCATTCCGCGCGGGGCCACTTGGAGAATCATAGCCTTGGCAGGTTTACCGTAGGCCATTTCAAACTCGCCGTTTGCGTTGGAAACAGCCACCAGGTCAATCCAATCGCGGTCCCCGAATCCGCGCCCCTGCTCGAAAATGATGCCCTGCTGGGAGATCACCGCGTCCCGAACGGGCAGGTCCTTGTCATCCGTAATGCGACCGCGCACGATTTGCAGCGGGTTGGCCGGTGCAATACGCGGCTTCAGTCTGGTTGCCGGTGCCGGTCCTGCCGCCGGGTCTATCTTCTTCAGGAACTGGGAAGAGTGGCCGTCATGGATCACCAGGAGGTCAAAGCGGAGTTCGGAGCTCAGGTTGGGAATGCGGAACGCTCCGGCCTCGTCGGTGATCGCGCGTTTGCCGCAATCGACGTAGCAGGTGGGGCAAAACTGGTCAAAACCGGTCTTGACGCCGGCGGAATAGACCATCACAGTGGCGTTGGGGACCGGTTGACCGGTGGCATCGTCGACAACAGTGCCGTTCGCGGTAACGCGTTCGGCTGCGGGCAACGCGAGAGCCAGAAAGAGAAAGAGGGCGTGCGTGCGCATGCCCTCATTGTAGATTTGTACTTACCGGCTTTTGGCCGCCAATTCGCGGAGAGATTCGTAAAATGGTGCCGTCGCGACGCCATGTTCGGTGATGATGCCGGCCACATATTTGTTGGGAGTGACGTCGAATGCTGGGTTGCAGACATTGACGCCTTCGGGCGCAACGGGCACACCGAAAACACTGGTCACTTCGCCCGACGCGCGCTCCTCGATCGGGATCTGCGAGCCATCGGTGAGCGTCAGGTCCAGCGTCGAGATGGGTGCGGCGACATAGAACGGAACACCGTTTTCTTTGGCCAGAACGGCCACGGAGTAGGTGCCGATCTTGTTGGCGACGTCTCCGTTGCCGGCGATGCGATCTGCGCCAACGACGACGCACCCGATCCGGCCGGACTTCAGAAAATGCCCCGCCATGTTGTCGGTGATCAGCGTGGTGGGGATGCCGTCCTGCATCAGTTCCCAGGCGGTGAGCCGCGCGCCCTGTAGAAACGGGCGAGTCTCATCGGCAAAAACGTCGATCTTCTTGCCTGCCTCGAACGCTGCGCGAATGACACCGAGAGCCGTCCCATAGCCGGCCGTGGCCAATGCGCCGGCATTGCAGTGCGTCAGCACGGTCTTGTTGTCCGGCACCAGTGGCGCGCCGTGGCGTCCAATTTCCTTACAGATGGCCACGTCCTCGTCCTTCACCTGGATTGCTTCGGCAATCATCGCGGCGCGCTTGGACTCCACCGGTTGGCCTTCCAGCGAGCGATAGAGCCGCTTCATTCGCTCAATGCCCCAGAACAGATTCACGGCCGTCGGCCGGGTGGCGGCGAGGGTATCGCAAATAGTGGCGAACTCGGCGTCGGGGTCGGCCGATTTCTGGACGCCGATGGCGACGCCCATCGCGGCGGCGACACCAATGGCAGGGGCGCCCCGGATGATCATCGTCTTGATGGCGCTGGCAACTTCCAGGTAGTCAGTGCAGGTGACAAAAACGGACTGGCTCGGGAGGAGCGTCTGGTCAATCATGACGACCCCTTGCGGGGTCCATTCGATGGTTTCGAGCATTGTTTCCTATTGTGCCGTAAGAAAGTGTCCGGCGAACATCATCAGGTTGTACGCGCCGTGGGTGATGGTTGCGGCGAGCGTGGAGTTGGAGCGAATCCGTACCAGGCCGAAGGCGACGCCCACCAGGACAAGGAGCGTCAGATGCTGCCAGCTCCAGTCATACATCGGGCCGTGCATCAGAGAGAACGGAACCGAGGTGACAAGCAGTCCCGCGGCAATCCCCAGACTCCGCCCGGCCACCGGCAGGAGGATCCCGCGAAAGAGGATCTCTTCAATCAGCGGAGCGCCGGTTATGCCGAAAAGGACCAGAAGCCGGCAGCCAACCGGATCAGCCAGAAGTTGTTCCATCAGGCCGTTCTGTATGTTGCGCGCATGCAGGAGGCTCGCCAACGCTCCCATGCCCAGCGCCAACCCGGGTCCTAGCGCCAGATACACCCACGGCCCAGCCTCGGGCCATGTCCAGCCTACTGCTTTCCAGAACTCGGTGGTATGCGAACGAAGCAGGATCCAAACGGCGCCCAGCCACAATCCGTAGGCGGCGAACTGGCCGGGAATGGCGATCTGGACCTGTGTGGGACTCTGCCCCAGAATCACCCAACCGCCTGCCATCGCCAGCACCGTGCCCAGCAGCATCGCCGGCAGCATCAGGCTGATGGCGATCACCACCTCTTTCCAGCCCCAGGCTGGCTGGTCCATCATTGCCCGCCCTCCACCAGAATTGCCGCCAACAGCGGAATCATGATCTCGTGGTGCCCCGTCAGCGCGTAGCCCCGGCCACCCGCATTGGCATGGGGCCGTTTCACGACATTCACGCTCGGGCGGTAGTGCTGCAGAAAATCAAAGTTCACCGTGGTGAAGTTGCGTAGCGGATAACCGAGGTTACGGACCACGCTGACGGCCTTCAGGAAAACCTCCGGCATCACCACCGCCGAGCCGACATTCAAGTAGACGCCGCCTTCGTCCAGGCCGCGAATCATTTCGCAGAGAAGGCGGAAATCGTGGTGGGAGGTCCGGCCGATCGCGGCGCCATTGGCACCGGGGTGCGTGTGGGGTGTGTCGGTGCCGACAGCCACGTGCACGGTGACGGGGACCCTGCGCGCGTAGGCGCCGTAGAGGAGGCTGGCGTCTTTGTACCTAGGATTCGCCAGATCGGTGATCTTCCGGCAGATCGCCTCGCCCATCCCTTCGGTCTCGCCGGCCTGGTTAATCGCGTCATTCACGTCGCGGCCAGTCTCCTCGGCGGAACCAAAGCTGCCATCAGGGAGCACGGCCTCCACATCCTCGCTGGAGTGGCCGGCCACCGCAATTTCGTAGTCATGGATGGTTGCCGAACCGTTCATGGAGAAGCCGTGCGCGTAGCCTCGGTCGGCAAGGTCCAGCAGGATGGGCGCCAACCCGACTTTGATCACGTGGCCGCCAATGCCCCAAAGGATGGAACGATTCTTCGCCTTGGCTTCCTGCATCTTTTCCGCTACTTGCCGCAGCGTGTCCGCGGCCAGAATTTTTGGCAGGCTGTCAAGAAACGCCGAAAGCGGCGCGCCGGGCGTGTGCGGCCGGCCGAACATCTCCGGTGTGACTTTGCCGCCACGGCCGTGGAGGGAGACGGTTTTCAGGCCGCTGAAGTCCATCGGGTGCAGGGAATAGATGCTCATGACGCAGTTTCCAGGGTAGCGCGTTCCAATAGGAAAGGCCCCCGCGAAGAGGAAGCCGCGGGGGCCTTTCCCAGTTCCCAAAGAGTATTACGCCAGCCGGCGCTTCAGCTCCGCGTCGATCTCATTCATGAAATCTTCCGTCGTGAGATACGGATGGTTCAGGTCGATGAGGATGGCAAGGTCCTTCGTCATCTTGCCGGACTCCACCACATCCACGCAGACTTTTTCCAGCGTCGTGGCGAAGCCTTCCACGTCCGGCGTGCCGTCCATCTTGCCGCGGTACTGCAGGCCGCGCGTCCAGGCGTAAATCGACGCGATGGGATTGGTCGACGTCGGTTTGCCCTGCTGGTGCATCCGGTAGTGACGGGTAACGGTGCCGTGCGCCGCTTCCGCTTCGATCGTGTTGCCGTCCGGCGACATCAACACCGAGGTCATCAGTCCCAGCGAACCATATCCCTGGGCCACCGTATCCGACTGCACGTCGCCGTCATAGTTCTTACACGCCCACAGATAGCCACCGTTCCACTTCAGATTGCTGGCCACCATGTCGTCGATCAGCCGATGCTCATACGTCAAGCCCTTCGCCTCGAACGCGGACTTGAATTCGGCGTCGTAAATGTCCTGGAACAGGTTCTTAAACTTGCCGTCGTAGACCTTTAGGATGGTGTTCTTCGAGGACAGATACACCGGGTAGTTGCGGCCCAGTGCGTAGGTGAAGCAGGCGCGGGCAAAACCAGCAATGGAGGCGTCCAGGTTGAACATGCCGAGGGCGATACCAGCGCTCGGTGCCTTGATGATCTCTCGCTCGATCGGCGCGCTGCCGTCGTTGGGCGTGAAAACCAATTTCAGACTGCCGGCCGAGGGGAAGGCGAAGTCCTGTGCGCGATACTGATCGCCGAACCCGTGGCGGGCTACCACAACCGGCTTGTCCCAGTGGGGCACGATGCGCGGAACGTTCTTGCAGATAATCGGTTCGCGGAAGATAGTACCGTCCAGAATGTTGCGGATCGTCCCGTTGGGGCTCCGCCACATCTGCTTCAGGCCGAACTCTTTCACGCGGGCTTCATCCGGCGTGATGGTCGCGCACTTCACGGCGACACCGTACTGCTTGGTGGCGTTGGCCGAATCGATCGTGATCTGATCGTTCGTCTCGTCGCGTTTTTCCACGCCGAGGTCGTAGTACTTCAAATCGATATCGAGATACGGCAGGATCAGGCGCTCGCGGATCCACTGCCAGATGATACGTGTCATCTCGTCGCCGTCCATCTCAACGACGGGGTTTTTGACCTTAATTTTTGCCATTACCGCCATTATCTCGCAAAAACTTTCGTCAGCGCTTGGCCGGTATAGCTCTGCTTCACTTTGGCCACCTGTTCCGGTGTGCCCGTGGCGACAATGGTGCCGCCCCGTTCTCCCCCTTCCGGGCCAAGGTCGATAATCCAGTCCGCGCTCTTGATCACGTCCAGATTGTGCTCAATGATGATCACCGTATTGCCCAGATCCACCAGACGGTTAATGACGTCCAGCAGTCGCTTCACGTCCTCGAAATGGAGGCCCGTCGTCGGCTCGTCCAGAATGTAGAGGGTTTTTCCGGTTTGCCGCCGGCTCAACTCTTTGGCCAGCTTGATCCGCTGCGCCTCACCGCCGGAGAGCGTCGTGGAGCTTTGCCCTAAATGAATGTAGCCCAAGCCAACGTCGACCAGCGTCTGCAACTTCGTCTGGAGTTGCGGGACGTTCTCCAGAATGGCCAGCGCCTGCTCGACGGTGCTCTCCAGAAGGTCGGCGATCGAGTAGCCTTTGTACTTCACCGCCAGCGTCTCCACGTTGTACCGCCGGCTTCGGCACACATCACAGGTTACATACACATCGGGGAGAAAGTTCATCTCGATCCGCTTTAACCCGTCGCCCTGGCAAGCTTCGCAGCGCCCCCCCTTGACATTGAAGCTGAATCGCCCCGGCTTGTAGCCGCGTTCCCGGGACTCCGGCAGCATCGCGAACAGATCGCGGATTGGGCTGAATGTTCCGGTATAGGTCGCCGGATTGCTTCGCGGGGTACGGCCGATCGGCGACTGATCGATCTCAATCACCTTATCAATCAGATCCATCCCGATGATCTTCTTGTGCCGGCCGGGTTCCGCCCGTGAGCCGTAGATCTCTTTGGCTAGCGCGTGATAAAGAATGTCGGTGATCAGCGTCGACTTTCCGCTCCCACTCACGCCGGTAACAACGGTCATCGTGCCAAGCGGGAACGAAATGTCGACGTCTTTCAGGTTGTGCTCGGTCGCTCCTTCAATTCGGATACTCGACCCGTTCCCGGCTCGGCGAACCGCCGGAACCTCAATCTTCCGCGTCCCCTTCATGTACTGGCCGGTCAGCGAATCCTTCGTGTTCTCCACCTGTTTCGGTGTTCCGGCCGCAACCAGGTGTCCGCCAAGCCGTCCTGCCCCTGGGCCCAGGTCGATCACGTAGTCAGCGCGATGGATCGTGTCTTCGTCATGCTCCACCACCAGTACCGTGTTGCCGAGGTCCCGCAACTGGCAGAGCGTGTCCAGTAATTTGTCGTTGTCCCGCGGGTGCAGCCCAATCGATGGTTCGTCGAGCACATAAAGGACTCCCCGCAGCTTGGAGCCGATCTGCGTTGCCAGCCGGATCCGCTGCGCTTCGCCGCCGGAGAGTGTCGCCGCCGAACGATGCAGGCTCAAATACTCGAGGCCCACGGCCAAAAGAAACTGCAGCCGGTGCTCAATCTCCTCTTTTATGCGGCTGGCAATCAGCCCTTCCCGTTCGGTCAGTTTCCACGCTTGCGCGGCGACGAGGGCCCGGTTAAGCGGTAGCTTGGTGAAATCGGCAATCGAAACACCCTTAACTCGTACTGCCAAACTTGCCGGCTTCAGCCGCAGCCCGTCGCAGGCGGCGCACGTTGTTGGCGACATGTACGACATAAAGTACTCACTCGACCCGCTCGGACCGTCTCGGTACATGCCGTCCAATATCTTGACTATTCCCGGAAACCCGTCCGCTCCTTCCAGAAGAAGGGTCTGATGCGCCTTGGAAAGGCTGTCGAACGGCTTGTCGATCTTGATTTTGTACCGTTTGGCGGCATCCTCCAGGCGTACCGACATCACCGACGACGATCCGCCAGGCCCAAGTCCCCCATCGAGTAGCGGTTTCGATGGGTCAATCACAAACTTGTCGGGGTCGAACGACCATTTACTTCCCAACCCATTACACGTCTCACAAGCGCCGAAAGGGCTGTTGAAGCTGAAACTGCGGGGCTCCGGCTGGGGAACGCTGGCTCCGCACTCGGGACAGGCGAGGCTCTTGGAATAAAGCCGCTCCTCGCCGTTAACCACCGCCACGGTCACCAGGCCCGCCGCCAGTTTCATCGCCGTCTCAATACTTGCCTCCAGGCGTTTCTCGATGCCCGGCTTCACCAACAAACGGTCGACCACCACCTCGATCGTGTGATTCTTCCGCCGGTCGAGAGGAATGTCTTCGTCCAAGCCACGCAACTCACCGTCGATCCGCGCCCGCATAAAGCCCTGCCGCAGATACTTCTCCAGATCCTTCTTATACTCGCCCTTCCGTCCGCGCACCACCGGCGCCAGGATCATCACCCGCTCTTCCTGGCGTAGGCCAAGAATCTGTTCCAGGATCTGTTGGGTAGTCTGGGCCGAGATCGGGACGTTGCAGGTGGGGCAGTGCGGAACGCCGATGCTCGCATACAAAAGGCGAAGATAGTCGTAGATCTCGGTGACTGTCCCAACCGTAGACCGGGGGCTGCGATTCGTCGTCTTTTGCTCAATCGAAATGGCCGGGCTCAGACCATCGATCGAGTCCACGTCGGGCCGTTCCATCTGGTCGAGAAACTGGCGAGCATAGGGGGAGAGAGTCTCCACATAACGGCGCTGGCCCTCGGCGTAAATCGTATCGAACGCCAGCGAAGACTTTCCCGAACCACTCAGCCCCGTAATCACTGTGAGCGTGTTACGCGGAATCTCCACGCTCACGTTCTGTAGATTATGCTGCCTGGCGCCGTGTACCGAGATCTGCTTAAGCATCGCTAACTGGCCTTATCCTTCACCGCGTTGTATTTGGACTTGGCCCAATCGAGTAGTCGCTTTACCGGTGGGAAGTAGTCGGCAAGTATCATCAAACCCGGAATAACGAACACCCAGCCAGGCATCACCGGCAAAATCAGCCCGACTATACCCACGGCCAGCAGTCCAATACCAGAGGCAATGCGTACAATCGCCCGCCAGCCGGTCTGCGGGGGGCCGGGTCGCTCGTCGATGGCTGGCTCGGAAGGCATCCATTTCAGTTTAGCGGGAGGAACGCCGGGTTTTCGGGCAGACAAACCAAACAAGAATCGCCAAATGCCCCGCAAAGGCCTGCGCTGTGCCGGAAACAATCCCAGGAAGGACACAGATAATCGCAAATTCAGCGATTCAGGGACCAGGCCGGGCGAAAGATGGAAATATTCCCAAACGCCGTTCACATCGCTATCTTGTTCATTCAAGGGATGTTTTCTGTTTAGGCAAGCCCTAGAGCGCACGCAAGGTGTCGGAAAACTCCACAATTCTTCACAAACCCTTTGACAAAATCTTCACCCATGCTATTCTGAGAGAGTTGCGCTGCGGTGCAGAGCAAACAGGAGCTGAGGAAAGGCTGATTCGAGCCGATTCAGACGGTTCGAGTAGCAAAGTTCAGCAGAGCGGACAGGGACATAAGAGGACCTGGCTGCCACCGCGAAAAGCGGGA
>CAYSFR010000020.1:0-157202 GCA_964430625.1 uncultured Solibacteraceae bacterium | reverse complement strand
TCGAGCCGATCTGATTTCCCATCGCACCAACGGCCACCTGCGGAAGGTTCCACCACGGTGAGCGAGCCTTCTTTGCCTTGGTTTTCTCGACTGCTCCATTGCCCTGGTAGGTAAAGCGATGCTCCACAAACCTGGGGAAGCGGTCGCCTTCTACCACGCAGACGAAATCGAAATCGTAGTCCCCGCCGTTCTTCGCCGCGGTTTTCGAGTGCAACGTGAAGGTGCCCTCGAGTTCCAACTGCGCCGTCGCGATCACGTCGGCCAAGGCGTCCATGCTGGCACAACCCTGACGATCGAGCTCCCGCACGAGCAGTTGTCGCAGTTCAGTAGTGGGGATCTTCGTATACGGAAGCAGGTCTTCTTTCATACGCACCGGGTAGCGAACAACCAGCCCGCGGCTTGTGGCCAACGAGTTGATCGAACGATCCAGCGGCATCCAGTCTGACCCGGAGTACACTTTTCCGCCGTGCAGAAACAGGTAGCCATCGTCAGCCAACGCGAACGCCGGCATCTCAAAGCCGCCCGCCGTGCAGACTTTGAACGCCCATCGAGCCAATACCCGCTGCAACTGGTTGTTGACCCAGGGATGCTGAATCAGGAAGCCAGTGGGGTCGGCCTTCAGAATGCCTTCGAGTACCGAGCGCTCAACGGAGGTCGTGTCGTCGCCTTCAGCCGGGAGATCGTCGATCAGCGGTTGCTGAGTTTCTGAGATCCCGAGAAGGCGGAACAGTTCCGTGAAGTCGCGGTTTTCGAGGACGTCTTTGAGCTTGGAGGATTGGGCCAGGGCGTGCGGCTTGATCTCATGCGCGAACGAGTCTTCCGGTGCGTGCTGGACGACCGTGTAGCTCGATTCGAAGTTCAGGAGCCGCGAACATTCACGAATACCAAGGACCATTTCGCCGGCGAACGTGCGCGCTTCGCCAGTGAACCAAGCAACGAGCTTGCTGGGACCCTTGTATTCCGGTTTGACAGACGAGACGGGCAGGACGATGTCGGTATCCAAGGCGTCTGCGATGTCGTCGCCCATCACCTTGAAGCTGCCTTTCGCCTGAGTTTGAGCGAACGCGAGGCGGAACTGGTAGAACCGTCCGCCGGGGAGGTTCAGCTTGTCGAAGAGCGACTGGCGGATCCATCCACGGCAATCGTTGGTTCCCAGTTCGTGATCCGGCACTACCGTAACGCGGCCATTCGGAACCTGAATTCTCACTTGGCAGGGCGAGACCAGAATCCCGAAGTACGTCACGGCAGCTTGCGGCCAATCGGCAAAGCGCGTGGCGAGCGGACGTTCGTAACGAGCATCCACTGCGTAGTACTTGCCGCTTTTGGCTGAACCGGATGCGCCGATGAGCCGGTAGTCGACGCCTTCGACGTTGAACCTCGACAGGGCGCTTTCGACCCTGGCGCGTTCCACTTGATCGAGAGGCTCCGGCGTCACAGTCACAGAAGCGACACGAATCCCCGGGCACAGGGCTTCGAGAAGCGTGTTGTTCAACTGCGCTTGTGGGCTCAAGTCGGTCATCTTGCGTTCTATGTTTCCTTCCTTCGTGACCTTGAGGTTGATCACCGCGAGGCCGGAGGTCTTCGTAACGGTTGCAGAGTTGTACACGGTGTTCTCCTTGTTGAAACGGTTCGTTGAGAAGCAACAGGCCGCTTCGCGAGGAGTCCCCGCGACATTGGTTTCCCAATTGAGCCTGCTGCCGAAACACTGATGTTTCGGGTCAGGCCTCGTTGGAGAGACCGCCCTATTCCGTTGTGTTGCCCGGCCGGTGTTACCCGAACCAGGTTTGCTCGCCGTGCTTTTGAAGGCCCGAAGAGCGAAGTCCCACGTGAGGCGTGGGCGCCTTCTACATCAACTTGCGTTGACGATAGAAACTCGTGGACTGGCGGGCGCGGCGCGCTCCTTTTCGAGCGTCACGCGGCCACCGTCGATCTTTTGCGTTACCGAATACTCGCTCAGTACGAACAAGCTGCCATCCGACTTGAACGCCGCGACCAATCCTTCGGCCTCACTCGGGACTTCCCGTTCGAGCTTGGGCTGTTCTTTGTTGTTGCAGGGCTTGCCGACGAAATACCGTAGTTGCTCGGTCGGCGCTTGTCGGGATCGCCTCCCGCCTGCGCGTTTACCGCTCTTCTCTTTCTTTTGCTCGATTTGCTTGGGCGCAGTTGGCGCCTCCGCGATGGTTCCCATGGTCAATGTGCCTCCAATCCACGTACCCGCCGCAGTTCTGGATCGAACTCTACCTTCACCAACCCGGGCGCCCCCTGCTGATAGCACTGGCCATCCCGGCCAAGTAACAGATAGCGCCGTGTGGCAGCGTGCTTGTAGTACTCGACTTCGTTTTCCTCGTCGCTGTACATCCACATGAATTCCCGGATGATCGCCGCATCGTTGTTCAGTCGGCGTTCCAGCGGTGCCCAGTTCACGTCCGTCGTGATCGTCATTTCGTCACCTCGCCTCCACGATCCAGAAGCCCGCTCTTCTGATCGAGATCGATGTCCTTCTCCCCCACCATCTGCTGCTCCCAGAACTCGCCAACGTAGAGGCCAGTGGGATTCATGGCGGATCGGCCGGTGTAAACCAACCTCACTTGGTACCGGCAGACCATCTTTTCCGTGTATTCGATCCGCTGCTGATTCAGCCGGTGAACTTCTTTGGCGGCGAAGACCTGAAACGTCCATGGCATTCCCTGCGCGGGCTCAATGGAGCGGATCTTGATGCTGGATGTGATGGCGTCCGTCTTGACCTTGCCGAGAATGTCTTCCTCGCGAAACTTGTTCATCGTGAGTTGGCGGAAGTTGAGCGTCATCATGTTCAACGCCTCCGCGTATTGGCGCTCGACGTTGGCGGGCGTGTAGGTCAGATAATTTGTAAGAAACCGGCGCGTGATTGCCCGGCCCTCCACTTCGCCGGGTGAGTTCTCCGGCGCGCTCGCCGAGACTTTGATCAAGCCCAGAAGTCCGTTTGCACCAACCCTTACCGTGTCCCCGCCCACCACGGTGGCCTCGCCGGAATTGTCCACTCGGATGACAACGGGCGGTTGTAGCCGGACGTATGCGAACAGGCTCAGTGCGCCAACGGCCAGCACCCCGCAGATCATGCCGAGAACAGCCGTCCGGTTCGCGTACGCACGCAGAGCGCCGTCCATCTCGTAGTACTTGGTGAGTTGCTGCCGTTCCGGCAACTTGCTTCGGTCCTTCTTGCTGCCAAACATGAACACCTCCTGCAGTCATCAAATCCACTCATCAACTGGACCCGGGCCCGGTGGAGTCGTCGGCGGTGGCGGTGGCGGTTGCGACTTCGGTTGGCCGTTTCCAGCCAGCATCCTTCGACCCGCGGCCACGGCAGTTTGTGCTCCTTGGACGGCCAAAGCCGCCGCAGCGCCACCGACCCAGCCGACAGCGTGCGGAACGTTGGGTGCGCGGTAGCTTCCGGGACCAGATCCGGACCCGGACGGCCCATTCGGTGAGCGTGAGCCAGGGCTCGCGCCGTTGTTGGTGGGCGGACCCGCGGGCGCGGTGTTTGAGGATGCTGCTGCCGCTCCAGGTGCTGGTCCTCCCGCTCCACCCCCACCCCCTGCGGAGGCACCCTGCATGCTGCCCGCACCACTACCGAGTCCAGCAGCGGCGGACATCAGCGACTGGGCCATAGCAGTTGCCGTACCGAGAACGGCGAGCATCGACCCGCCGACGTCGCCTTCGACGATCCTCTTCGCGAGCACGGGTATGAGTAGGATGCAGACTGAGAACAGGACGCTTGCCACGGCAAGCAGGACTTCCTGAGAGGCCCCGGCCAGAGCGCCGGCGAAACTGTTCGCGGATGTTAGCGCCGCCATGCTGTGCACGTTGATGGCGATAGCGAGGCGGCAGAAGATTCCGTATATCAGGCCCCACGACCCGAAGATCATCACGTTGATGGCATAGCGCTTCGCAAGTGAACCGAGGCCAAAGCTGGGCATCAGTGCCAACACGAGGGGCCCGGTGACGAACAGGATTGTCCCGTATAGAGAGTAGAAAACCGAGAACAACGCGTAGGAAACCGGATAGACGATCATCGCAATGAGCAGAAGCAGCCCACTAAGCAGGCCCGGTATGCTTCCCATCACCAAGTTGAAAAAGGTTGTCGAGGTGTTGCCTTGAACATAGATATCTGAAAGCCACGATCTGAAGACATCGGTCGGACCCGCTCCTGCCATGGTGTGGGACATTTGATTGAAGACGGACAACACGTCCCGGAATACCCGTTCGTAGACCGCACCATCGTTCATGAACAGAGCGCAGAGTGCCAGATACTTCACGCCGGAAACACCCAAAGCCCGGACGTCTCCCCCTCTCGTCCAGGCCTCGTAAGCGCTGAACAAGAGCGAGGCGAGCAAGATGCCGTAGGCGACAGTGAGAATCGTGCTCATCAACCCGGCTGTCATGATGCCATTCAGGGCGGTATTGAACATCTGCTCGTAATAGAACATCGATTCCCCTTAGCGGCTCATCTGCATCAGCTTGTTCCTGGTTTCGCGCGTGAAGCGGGCGGATTCTTTCATCTGCGCGCCCTGCCCGGCGAGTTCGATTGCGCGAAGCCGCATCATTTCCGCCAGCGCCTGCTGTGTGTACGCCTGGGACCGAACGACCCACGCCCCAGCCTGAGCGCCAATCATTTCGGCCGTGCCAGGCGCGGTACTGGATAAAGCCGACATCATCTGCTCCGCGGCAGCGAGTTCCCGGTCGGCAATATCGTCGATCGCCATCGATCGCTTCATCGCAGCTTGCGAGGCGGCGTCGGAACTGTCGATGACGTCCCTGGTCGACGGATGGACCTCGGTCGCCGCCGGCAACGGCGAGTAGACCGCGGAGAAGCGGGCTGCAACGGCACCAATCTGCCCGGCGTCCTTTGACAGGATCACGTTCTCCAACCCCTGCGGGTTTGCAAGCGTCGCGCTGCGAACCACCGTGTTCCAGATCCCGCGAATCGAGTTGTAGATCCCCTGGACTTGACCGACTAGCGCCCGAGCAGAGTTGATCGCGGCCAGCGGATAGACCGTGTTCTGCTGGAAGTCCAGGATTCCCTGGGTGATGTTTTGTATCGCTGACATGGCCCCGCTAATGCTGCTCAGCAGCGGCCCAATTACGTTCTGAAGCGTCGAATTCACTGCAGAAAGCACGCCACTCACGGCGCTCAGGCCGCTAGAGACGAGGTTGATGATGCCCGTGATGAATCCGATTTGCGCGTGGACGGGAGGCGGAACGAGCAATGCGATCACCACCAGCACAGCGATGATCTGCATTCGGCGACTGGCAACAATCTTCCAAGCTCGGCCCAAGGTGGCGCAGATAGTCACAATATTCGGCATCTCGTTCCTCCTCTACCTGCTCAGTTCCGTAGCCTTTGACCGCGACTCCCGAGTGAAGGCCGCGTTCCGTTTCGTCGACATCGTGGCGTGTCCCAGGCGCGCGGCCTCCTGCCGGAGCGCGCTGGCGATCATTTTCTGGATATGGGCATTGCTCTGGAGCGTTGCGATGTGCGCGGCGGCAGTGCTGTAAGCGGCGGTACCTGGTGCCAGGACGAGTCCATGGCTTGCGATGGCGCTGGCCGCTGCAACCGTCTGGTCCGCCCCGGCATCCGCC
The DNA here is from genome assembly GCA_964430625.1 of uncultured Solibacteraceae bacterium. Taxonomy (GTDB): domain Bacteria; phylum Acidobacteriota; class Terriglobia; order Bryobacterales; family Bryobacteraceae. Next base: position 151,583 of record CAYSFR010000020.1, on the reverse strand, counting down.
ATCTTGAGCATCATGAGGTGATCGATCGCCATCGCATCGTCGGCATCGATCAGGTTCCGCTCTTCGGGATGAGCCTCCGTCGCTGCAGGAACCGCGCCGTAAGTCTGCACGAACGCGGATCGCAGCGAGGCAAGATCGCCGGGGTTCTTGTTTCGGATGATTGTTTCGAGTTGTCGGGGATTCGGCAACTGCGCGCTCGACACATTAAGGCTGTACAGGCCATTCAGGACGCCCGAGAACTGGGCGATGAGCTGCTGTACAAGTCCGCGAATGCGATTGATCTCAGCAATCGGCCAGACAATTTGCTCGAAGAAGTTTCGCAGCGCTCCCAGTATGTTCTGGATGGCTGATGAGGCCGTACGCATGCTCTCCAGGATCGGGCGCATGACGTTGTTGACGAAGTTCTGCAACGCGGCAGCGGCGCCGTTCAGACCGTTGAGGATTCCTGTGATTCCCGAGAGCAGGCCGCCCTGAGCGTAGACTGGCTGTGGCGCCACCATCCCGATCATCAGGATGCCGACCAGCGCCAGGACCAATACCTTGGTGAGAATCACGCTCATGAGTCACTAACCTCCCTTAGACTGCAACCGCCTGTCCGCGATCCGCCCGGACTCCGCCACTTCGCTGAACGATGCCAGCCACCTCTTCCGGCTGCAGTTCTTCGCCGGCCAGACCGTGCGGGAAGCGTGCTGCGAGTTCCTTATACAAATCAAGAAGCGGCCGACCGTGGTTCTCTCTCAAGTACCAGGAGCGATAGGCGCGCTCGCGCGGATACGTCGTGGCAACCCAGTAGTCAACGCCAGTCGGCACCAATCGCACGGTCTGTGTGGTCTCCGACTTCTCACCGAGGACGAGGAGCACCTCAGCGTTACGGCCCTTGTTCGGCGCTGAAAAGCGCTTGATCTCGTTCAGCGCCACTTCGTTTAGTCCGAGGTGGTCGACCAGCGGGGCAACATCGCCCGGCTGCTGTCCGATTACTTTCACCGATGCGTTCCGCAGAATTCCGGCACCGTGTTCCTTCGGCTTCTGCTTCGTTCCGACGAAGTCTTCAAGCGTCTGGCTTATTCCCCAGACGCTAGCTCCGCGCTTTCTGGCGGTTCGGAACAACTGCACGACGCAATCCGCCAAGACCGGCGAGTCGAGCAGCGCCCAACACTCATCGAGCACCGTGATCGACGTCTGGCCGGACCGGCCCGACGAGCGCTCCGACATCGATTGCGCGATCAGCATACTCATGGCTGTTTCGAGACGCGGGTCAGAACTCAGGCCTTCGATGTTGAAGAACAGCCAGTTGGCGTCGGTCCGCATCGTCGTGTGGCGGTCAAACAGCTTGGAATAGACGCCCTTCTCGCCGGTCCACTGTCGCAACGATACGGAGGCCAGTTGCGCGAGTTCGCGAATGTGCTCGATGCGCTCCTCGTCATTCCAGTTGCCGAGTTCATCCTTGAGGTCGGAGTAAGTGGGCGTTGTATTGTCGCCGCGAATTGAAGCCCGCTTGTAGACCTCGGCAATCGCCGACGTGAGGATGTTGTCGAGCAGCGAGGTGTCGGCCTGCCCCAGGTCGCCAATCATGTGCCGCGTGAGGTTCTTGAGAAAAGCGATCTTGTCTTTGGTCGGCGTGATCGCGCCCGGCGGCATGTCCCATGGGTTCAGCGTTTCCGAGCCTTCCAGGTCCACCTCGATGACTCGCCCGCCCATGAGTTCGACCAGCGGTCGATAGGAGTCGCCTCGCTCGACGATCGAGATGAGCGGATTAGATCGCGCCATCATCAGTAGGAACATTTGCGCCATGAAGGTCTTGCCGCCGCCGGACTTAGCCATAAACAGCATGTTGGCGTCTCCCATTGATGCGTCGTAGGGAGAGAAGGGAATCAGTTGCCGGTAGGGCGTCTCGAGAAGAATGAGCGGCGATTGCACGGTGCCTCGCCAGGGCGTCTCGATTGGTAGCAGGTCGGCCGCATGCAGGGTCAATGCGCTGGTTTCCCGTTGGTTCGGCTGGGCCATGCCGGGCAGGCTTGATAGGAAGAGACGCCGCTGGGCCAGGGATTCGGGAATCGCGCGGGCGCCGTTCATCCGGCCGACGGCGTGGATTACACGTTCGCGCCGCCGGTTCAGTTCCCGCTGGGCTTCTTCCAGATCCGAGCGGCTTGCGACCGGCTTCGACGTGCGAACCGTAACGACCAGCGAGTACTCACACACCTTGAGCGATGACGAAATCACGGCGGTGAGTACGTCGTTCAACTGGGCATGGGCCACTGCCGCATCCACGTTGATCATCCGCCCGCCGTGCGTGTCGATCTGCGCCGCCTGCATTTTCTTCATGCGGCCCTTAAAACCTGCGATGACTTTCGTTTGGTCTGGAATCGTCACCTCGGCGTTCACTACAACCGGAAAGTCCAGAACCATCAGTTCGCGCAGGATTCCTGGAAACGTTCCGTCCGGCAGATCCTTCATGCTGACGAACGTGTACAGAAAGCCGCCCACTTGGAGGTAGCCTTCCTGCTCATCTTCAATACTCGTGTTGACGATTTGTTCGCGAGCGCTCCGGTAGTCGATCGAGAACTCACCGCGCCTGTACGGACCACGGTCATCAAACACAGGATTCAGGCTCCGTTTGGCCTCCACAAACATTTCGCCATCGGTCATCCGGCGTGTTCGCATCCCCGTCGCCGCAAGAGTCTGCTCGACCCCTGCCATCAGCGAGGAGAACTCGGCCAGAAGGTCCTCATGCTCCCGTTGAGTCCGTTGGATACACTTCTCGACGGACAGGCTGAACCAGTTGCGCTTCTTCCCCTCCAGTCGCTCCGCCATCTCATGGTGCGTCCTTGGATTCCAGATGAAGTAAGCATGGAGGAGGTGCCGCAGATAGTAACCAGCCGCGTCGTTCTCATCCCACCGCCGCATCCGGATCCGGTCGATTTCCTGCAAAACTGGATTCTCACTTCGGTGAAGTCGCGGATACTGCTTGCGCACGTCACCGATTCCCTCGGTGATCTCGAATCGCATTTGCATCCGCATGGACCGTTCTGGCAGGGAGCGAACTAGCGCTTCGAAGGCGTGCTTGGACCGGTTGCGGCCCTCATCGTCGTGGTAGTACGAATTGAGACCATCCAGTTCGTAACCGGCAACGAAGCTGCCATCGGTTTGCACCGCGACTCCATCCAGATAGTCGCGAACGGGTAGTAGTTCGCAGAGCGGCGGCTTGTGCAGGCTTTTGTTGTGCGCGGACATCGTGGTCGGCATTACTTGACGTACTCCTTGGTCAGTTCGCGATCCCGCTCCAGCCCGCAATAGATGTGCGGCTTGATTTGCCAAATCAACAGGTCGCGCAGGTATCCGCGCGGTTTCCCGTACTTGAACAGCCACAGGCAAGGCACAGCCAGAATCGGCACAATCCACAGCAGGAGAAAACTGAGCGGGATCCCGTAGATTTCTCGCCCGAGAAAGCGGCCGATGAAGTTCGCCAGCACGCCCAGGCCGAGCACGAGAAACATGTCCTCGATTTCCAGATAGAGCCAGGTGACTCGCTGGTGTAGGTTGCGATGAACTTGCGTGACTTCTAGTGCCATTGCGACGACCTCCTCAACTAACCCCGCCGGTGCCTTGCTGCACGAAGAACTCCGCCATGCGCAGCAAGCCCGAAACGCTGAAACTCGCCATGGCGATAATGATGTGCCGCGCCCACGGCGCGCCGGGATAGATTCGGAACCCTGCGCCGCCGTAATGAAGGAGCGCCATCACGACTTGCAAGACGCCATAGACGGGCAAGAACACGTTGGCCGACCAGTTCACCAAGCCCAACATCGTTACCCACACTTGGTCCGGATCATTCCACGCCCGGACCCGCGAGAACGTCTCGATAGCCCGCAGCAGCCCCGACACCATCAGCGAAAGGAACCCGCCGTACATCGCGTATTGGAATGGAGCATTTCTGGCCGCCCGGAGGACAGCGATGACGAACAACAGACCTGCAAGCGTGGGCATTATCACGTTGCCCAGCCAGTTCGTCAGGTTCGTCAGGCCCGTCAAGAACGTCACCGCATTCTCCCTTCACATCATTCGGTTGATCAAAATCCACAACGCGCTCACCGTCAGAAAACCTCCGGCGCAGGCGATCAGTCGCAAGTAGCCTGGGCGATTGAAAGCGAACTGGACTATTGCGCCGCAGATCGCCAAGCCTGCGGCGAGCGGAAAGATCCTGCTGGCGACGTAGTTCCACATCGATTCCAGCCCCAACACAATCGAGAAGCGGTTTCCCACCGGAGTCCATGCATCGATCAACGCGTGAGTTGATGAGATGGCCAGCAGGAACATCGCGCTTAAGATTGACGGCAACGGTCCCGTTCCGCTCGCCGTATCGAGTACCGAGCGCATCACAAAGTACGCAGCCAGAACCGGCGCCAGACGGGCCACTACGAAGTCCGCGACGAAGGTCTGCAATCCCGTCGCAATCCCCGCGAGCCATCCGTTGCTGATACCAGCGCCCGGCGGAAAGAAGACGGGAAACCCCAGGAACTGAAACCAGACCAGCGTCGGTTCCAAGGCGAGGAAGATCACCGTCCACAACATCCAGCGCGAGAACGCTCCGCCCACCCAGAACACGGTACCGCCTTCCTTACGTAGGGCGACGCCCGCGTTCACCAGGCAGATGAAGGCGGCAGGCCCAGTGAGGGCGAACATGACGCGCATGATGTCGTAGATCAAAGTCGGCATGATTCCTCGCTGGAGGCTTGGCGGGCTGGGGCCGGTGAAGGCTAGCCCGCCTCTTCAAGTTCGCCAGGCCGGAGGGCTAGGAGACTCCGCCGCCGCCCTGTGCGATCCAGAACTCGAGCAGTCGCGTGACGCCCGAAACGGCCAGGCACCCGAGCGCCGTGACGACGTATCGCCCGGACCCGCGCCCAGCCACATACGAGATGAGGCCGCCGGCGAGTGCCAGCCCGGCGCCGACCGGTGCGATGACGTTGCCGATCCAGTTCACCAGGTTCAGAAACGCGCCTTCCGGCTGCGCTCCTGTCTGACCTTGCACCGCGACGTTGACCTGCGGAGCCGCGCCGAGATTCTGCGCGATCACCAGGGCCTGTGAGAAAAGGACGAGACAGAGAGCGGCCATCAGTAAGGTAGCCGCCCGCTGCCGGTTCGTTCCCGTTAGTTTCAACATGAGGGACCTCCCGTTTAGGTTCGATTTGGATGCGGCTCAGGGCTTACACCCGAGCACAAAGCGAACATACACGGAATTCGGAAAACTGCAAAACGAGTTGTGCGGGAGTTCTAAAACTGCGGGTGGACGCGGCTTAGGGCCTCATCGAGGTCGGAGGCATCGAGCGGTGGTAGCTCCTTCGAGTTGGTCGCCATGCGGCGCATGGCGACCCGCTTCATCGCGTGGATCGTAGCTTCAAGATCTGCGGGCGCCATTCCGGCGACTCGCGCTGCCACCATTGAGACGGTTATTCCGTCGCGTAGCCGCGCCTTTCCCAGGTAGCGGGCAACGAGTTGTTCATAACCAGCCTGATCAGGCACCGGTATCTGAACTTTTTCGCTGAATCTGCCACCGCGCATAATCCGAGGGTCGATGCGATCCAAATGATTGGTGGTGCCTATGAGAAATATCTGATGCTCGGCTTTCACTGCGCTGGTCTCGATGAGAGCCTGCTCAACAAGCTGAACATCGTGCTGATTCATCTGGCCAGCCATTCGTGGGAAAAGGCCGTCCATTTCGTCAAAGAAAATGATCGACGGCGCGTTGTCCTTCGCCCGCTGAAAGATTTCCGTGAGGCGCTTTACGGAGCCACCGACTGCGCTGCCCAAGACATCGCTGGGGCTGACCGCGTAGAAACTTCGCTTGGCCTGGGACGAGATCAGCCTCGCGACCAAGGTCTTCCCTGTCCCCGGTGGCCCAACCAGAATCAATCCAGTTGGCGTTGGGAGTGCCAACTCTTCAGCACGACCGGGCTTCATTAGGTCCAGCAGCGTCTGGAGATCGGCCAGAACCCCTTCTGGCAAGACGACGTCACTCCAAGCAACAGGTTCCATGTGTCCCTGATCTCGGCCCCCGGTACTCTCCAGTGCGTCGACCAGATGGCGCTCCTCGATCCACTTCCCCTGAGTAAGAAGCGCCGCACGGTCCGTGAGGCTTTTGAGCCGAGCGGGACTCCAACCCGGCGTCCGTCGCGCAATGGCCGAAAGGTCGTGATGCTTCCATCGGGCCGGGCGTAGCAAAGCGGCTAAGATTTCCTTGCGCTCGGATTCATTCGGCAGATCCAGCCGAATCCGGGCATCGAATCTACCGTCGCGGATCAGTGTCGGCTCAAGGCCATCGAGGTAGTTCGTCGCGGCGATGATCAACAGACCATCGGTCTGACGGTATTGATCGATCGACTGCATCAATTGTGTGACGAGCGAGTTGTACTCCCGCCCTCCGCCGCCCGCATCCGTTCCGTTGCCCTGAACCTGCTTCCTGCTGCCGATGGAATCGATCTCGTCAAGGAACAGAACAATCGGCCTATTGGAGGCGGCCGCTTCAAATGCGCCGCGGATTCTTTCGGCACCAGATCCGGTGTTCTGCCCGACGAGTTCAGGGCACCGTACGTGGTAGAAGTTGACGCCGAATTCGCCGGCCGTCGCTTCTGCTAACAGATTCTTCCCGGTTCCTTGCGGTCCGTACAGAAGGATCCCATTCTGAACTACCGTTGTACGGTTCTTAACAAGCCGATTCGCAGCAATTGCCAAGACCTCCCTTTTGGGAGTGCTGAGGCCACCAACACTCTCCATTCGTAGTCGCGGGATGTTCGACCACTCGCCGATCGCGACCGGTTGCCGAGAGGCGCCGCCGCCGTTAGCTGTGCCAGCCTCAAGTACCTTTTTCGTCCGGAACAGCGCGGCGGCGGACCAAACAAGCATCGCGCTGACGACTAGAAACCAGACTGCAAGGATAGGAAACTTCCAACTACTTGCCGAAGCTCCACCGACCTCAAAATAGAATTCCGCGAGCCGCTGCAAAGTGCCAGATGTGGTCGCGGCGACGATCAGGCGTGCACCCGCCAATGGAAGGCGGACCCATGGCGCCGGAAGAGAGTAGAGAACCACCCAGGAGATCGCCGCCGCGACAAGTGTTTGGGCGAGCCCGCGAGGTAGCAGGTAGTCGCATGCCAAACCATCAACGGCAACCAGAATCACCGAAACCACGCAGCGCGTTAACCACGCGCTACGATCCGAAGAAGTTGACGCCCGAACCCTGCCGGACAGGTATTCTGCCTCTCTCCCTGCTTTGGATGCACCAGCGCCTAATAGCCAGCCGATTCGGTACGACAGCCAGCTCCAAGGGCCCGTGAATACAAATTGCGGCATGGGCTCTGCTTCCAGTCGAGCACCCTCAGAATATCTGATTCGCTCTCGAACGGGAAGCCGTCCATGCCGCATTTTTCGGCCAATTTACCTGCGAACTACTTCTCTGGTTCTTGCACGGAGGCGGACGCGGTGCTCTGCACTTTCATCAACCGGTTCATCTCGCGCATTTCGTTGCGGATAGCAATCAGTTCCTGTACCTCCTGAGGAGACATGGTCGCCAGCGAAGAACTCGCCAATGAGTCAGACCCCGGCGAAGTCGCCGGAGTTCGAAGTGCTGGATCCGTAGCCGGCACGCTCACGCCGGGTTCGTTCAGCACCAGATAGAAACGCGTGTTGGCGGGCAAAGTGATCACGATGTTTTGCTGGTACGCCAACATGGCGAGTTGCTGTTCGCCGCCCATGGCGATGTTCGACGAGAGTCGCTCGCGAAGCAGGATCGAATTGTCTACTTGGCCGCCCAATCCCCGCCCGCCCACGGCAAATGCCGCGATCGTTCCGACACCGGTGAGCGTGCGTGTCAGAAACTTCTTGCCGGCGTTCGTCCCGTTGACGAAACCTTTCAATGCGCCCTGCTCCATACTGATGGCCGAGCCAATGATCGACTCCTGCCTGCCGTCCGGGAATTCGATCGAGTCAAACTTCAAGCTGACCCATCCCTGGGGCGTCGCCTGCGCCAATGAGCCGTACGCCTTAGCTCCCGCCGGGATTACGATCTGGCCGTCCCGTTCGTAGTTGTACTCGATGACTGCAACCACCGGCACTTTCGCGGCGGAACTCACGGCGTGTTGCAGGCGCGCCACCATCTTCGTTCCCTGCGGCAACAGGGGAGTGGACTTCGGTCGCGAGAGGGCCGGGACCGCGCGGTTTGACGCAGCGGAGACGCCAGCATCATTCCGGACGAAAACGAAGGACGACTTCTTCAATGCTTCCGTAGGATTCGGGGCTGGCACCACAGGTGCGGCTGGGGCCGGCTTCGTTGCATTCTGTTTCGCCTGGTAGTCGGCGATGGCTGCATTCCAGTCGGTAACTTCAGTCTGCCGACGAGGCGGCGTTAGCCCCTGACGTCGGTAGGCCTCGGCGAGAGCGGGATCCTCGAAGTCGACCGTGCTCAGCGATGGCCCAGATGGCCGTTTTGTGGGAGCGACTGGGCGCGGAACATTCTCGGTCGGCACCAGCGTTCCGCGGTTCCGCATCGTCCCGAGCAGATCCTTTTCGGTCAACTCGCCAGTTTCATCGTTCGGCTGCTGCGCGGCGTTCAGTTGCGGAATCACGGAGCGGTTGGCCGAATCCGCCGTCGCCGCGTCGGCCTGTGGTCGTCCAAGGCTTGGCTGAGTCTTCCGTTCCCTTTTCGAAGGGTCGGTCGTAGTCGTGAACAATCCAAAGAAAAGAAACAGGCAACCGATGGCGGTAGCGCCAAGAATCACCGCTCCGCGAACCCGATCACCCGACTTCTGCTCACGGGCGGATTCCGGAGCCCGACGAAAATGGGCGGCGAGCTTCTCCATCGTGGTTTCGACGGGTGCATCTTCGACATTGTCTTGGGCTGCCGGATCAACCTGATTGGGCTCCGCCGCCGAATCTATCCGCTCAACCGGGATCGGTTCATTGGCCTGCTGACCTCGTTGCGTCAGCGTGGGATCTTTCGGTTCACTTGTCATTGGGAGTCTTCCTTTCTAATGGCCGAAACGCCAAAGCCAATCGGAGCGAGTGCCGGGCGGTCCACCGCGCCACTTTCCGCGATCTGTAGGAACAAGGTTTCGTTTGATTGCTTGAAACTGGGACGGCTGAACACCACAACTCCGTCGGTTCGCTCACCCGGACCAATTCGCTTTCTCGACAGTCTGAATTCCCGGACGGCAAGCTGTTCGCTTGTGCCCCAACTGCCGCGCTTCAACGGAAAGCCCTTCTTCACTTTTCCAGCCAGTTGAATCTGCGGAGGCAGAATCTCGATCGCGCGGGACTGCGGATTCACTACTGAAAACAGCACGAGAACTTCTTGGCCCTGATCGACGACTTCTGAAATCCCCGCCTTCACAAGATCGCCGTGAGCCTCCGGCGTATCGGCTCGCCTTCCGTAAAGGACAGGAAGGGCGGCGCGCTGTTGCCGTTCCAGCAGCACGGTGATTCCGTCGCGCTCGCTGGTCTCAACTTCGGATGCACTGGGAACGCGCACGTGTTGGAATGCCACTCTCTCAGTGACCGGCACTTCGTTTGTGCCCAACCCGCTTTCGGCAATCAAGAACGAATCGGGCGTTCGATAGGTAAGGACGAAGTCTACCGGCGGCTGTGCGCCTGCACCCTCGTTCCGCAACAAAAAACTGAGATGCCGCCCCGAAACAGTAGTGATCAAGAGGTTCGACGACGTTGCCTCTTCGGATATCGGCTTCACCAGGACAAGCGCGGGTTCTTTCTCGGAGTGCTCCGCGAGAAACTTCCCGGGGTCGCCGAGTACAACGGAGCTCACGGGCTCCGGCAACCGGATCGCAGTCGTGAAGCGGGCAGCCAATCTCACAACGTTGACCTGATCGTTGACGGCCTTTTGGCTCACGACCGGCTTGATCTGTGCTTGCCCTGCAACGACTGTTGCGGCAGTCATCATTAAGAGTAGTTTCATTTGGTCCAAGCCCTTTCTCGCAGAAGCGTCTCCCATCGGTTCCGGCGATAGAGATACGCCACGCGCGTGACGTAGTCGTGGATCTCTCTCGAATACGCAGCGTTCAGCCCGTCGCGCCGGACTCGGCCTTCACCCGCAATGTAGGCGGCCAGCATGAGCCGTTTGTCTCCCGCGCATAGATCCCGGAGCCACGCCAAATAGGCCACGCCGGCCCTCACGTTCTCGCGGATGTCGTACCGGTTCGTGACCCTAAACGTGGCTGCGGTATCGGGCATCAATTGCATTACCCCGACTGCGCCCGCGCTCGAAACGGCCCTCGGATTCCCAGTGGACTCAACCTCAATCACGGCGTGGACGAGTTCCCTCTCCACGCCGTAGCGGTCCGCCCAGTAGTCTCCCCACTGGCGCACTGCGGCCGACTCGGCTGACACGAAGGCCGCCGCCATCACGAATAGTACGGCCAACTTCACGCCGCAGCCTCCCCTGTTGCACGCATGGCAGCGAGAGCCTCATCCCTGTATTTCAAGGCTGTTGCGACCAGGCTCCGGAAGCCGTCTTTCAGCAGCAGGCGCTTCACATCCTCCTCTGTCTTGGCCAAGAACGGCATCAAGACGTCGCGCATTTCCGGCCGAATCTCGACTTCGCCCAATAGCTGGAGCGCGCGCACGAACTGAACGATTTCGTCGATGGACGGAGGCTTCAGCAGGTTGTATCCGCGGAGAGCTTGCGCCAGCCCAACGGCCTGCGCCTTCAACTCCAGAGGCGCATCCACGGTGCGAATATCTAGAATTTCCACTTCCTTCCGAACGTCCGGGTGTTCGATTCGCTTATACAGGCTTCGCCGGCGCAGCGGGTCGCCAAGACGCCGCTCCTGGTTCGAAGTCATTACGACGAACGGAATGGTCTTGGCCTTCACCGTGCCGAGCTTCGGAATGGTAATCTGCCAGTCCGACAGGATCTCCAACAGCAGTGCCTCAAACTTCTGATCGACCTTGTCCAGCTCATCAATCAGCAGAACCACGGGTTTCGGCTGGAGCACTGCCTGCATAAGCGGCCCATGCGTGAAGAAGTCGAGCGTATGGAGGCTCGACCGGAGCTTGTCCCATTCGCGGTCGATCACGTGTTCCTGAGTCTCGAGGTACAGCCGCTGCAGCGCCTCGTCGAACGATCCGATGGCCTGTTTCTCGGTGATGCCCTCGAAACACTGAAGACGAATCAAATCCGTCTTCGCCGCGGCGGCAAGCGCCTGGGCAAGGTAGGTCTTGCCGGTTCCCGGCGGCCCTTCGAGCAGGATCGGCTTCTGCATTCGCGTGGCGAGCCACATGATCTGGACAAGGATCGGGTCGGTGGCATAACCGGCCTCGCGCAGTCCACGCGCAACGTCTTCTCGGGTATTGAACGTCATCCCGAGTTCAGAGTAGGATTGTTTGCGCTGTCGGCAAATCTACTTGCTTGCCGCGGCAGCATCTCAAAGAAGGAGCGAGCCGGACTAGCCGGATTGAAAGTCGCGGCCTGGCTTGCGATTCGCAGTGGACATCCCGCGCCCGTGGACGGCGCGACATCCCGCAGGATAGTTGATGCCGAACGCGGCGGTCATCGCGCACTTTGAACCGCCCGGACAACACGCAAAATCAGCGCTTGAACACTCAGGACATCTCGCGGATCCGACATCGCGCGACATCGCGCGAAAGTCTCAGCCGAACAGGCCGGACATCGCGCAACATTTGAACGGCGGGACATCCCGCAAGAAACGCTCCCCAACACCCGGGTCATGCCGCAAAATCTGGAACCCGGACATCGCGCACGTAGTTGTCCGCCTCGGGCGGAATCCCTCTCCGTTGCGGTTAGAATTCCGTGTGCCTGCCTTCGAATCCGCTCTCGACTCACTGGCCTCGGCCAAGGTGATGGACACGGAATCCACATCACTTCAGATCATGGCTTGCCGGGGTCGCATCGACGCTACGAGCATGTTGCGCAGCCAGAAGGGATCTGGTGCATGGTCGGCCCTGCCGGATTCAGGACCAGAGAACTGCTTTCACACGGCATTGGCTCTGCTCGCCTTGAGAGCGTCGACTACTGGTCGAGAAATGCCGCTGCCGGCCGTCCGCGCCTTCGCATGGCTCGACTCAATAACCGGCGTGGAGGACCATTGGCTATGGAAATGGAAGTTCAGATACTCCGATCGCCACGTCCGCTTCGATCCTTCGAAGACCGGGTGGCCGTGGTTGGAAGGCACCGTGAGCTGGGTCGCGCCAACCGCGATGGTGATCCTCGCTCACCGCGCGTGGGCGCGTGAAGCACCGCGCCTCGCGACGGCCGTGCAGATGCTCCTGGATCGAGCCTGTCCACAAGGTGGCTGGAATGCCGGCAACTCGGAGGTCTTCGGCGTGGCTCTGGACCCGCATCCCGACTTCACCGCCATGGCATTGCTCGCGCTGCAAGGGCGGGTGGAGCCGAGCCACCCCATCATCACGAAATCTCTGGACTATTTGGCGCTTCGACTCAAGGATTCTCAGTCACTCTATTCGCTTGCCTGGGCGACTCTCGCGCTCAGTGTTTGGGGGCATCGTGAATGCGACGTCATGCTGATTCGGTTGCGTCAACAACTAGCCTCGATTGATCCCGCATCCGTTCCGGCGCGCACGCTCGCGATGGCGATTGTTGCCTGCGATCCGCCACCATTCCTGAAACCAGGGGGTCGACCATGAACCGTCGGCGAATCATTGAGGGAGCGGCACTAGGCGCCACCGGCGCGGTATTGGCAAACCGGTTCTGGCGCAGGCCAGGGCTGCGTCGACGGACTCAGAGGTCGTCCGTTGCGATCATTCGCTGCGACAGCTATGAACGCTGCTACAAGGCTGTAGAAGATGGCCTCCGCTTGCTCGCGCCTTCTGTCCGTGGCAAGCGCGTGCTGCTCAAGCCCAATCTCGTCGAGTACTCGGCGAAGGCGGCGATCAACACTCATCCGAACGTCATCGCCGCAACTGCTGACTCCCTGTTCCGCCTCGGCGCGTCCGAAGTCATTGTTGGAGACGGCCCCGGGCATGTGCGCGATTCGGAGATGCTGATCGACGAATGTGGCCTCCGGAGCAAGCTCGCCGAAGTGGGCCGAGTCCGCTTTATCGATCTCAACTTCGATGCGGTCCGTAGCGTCACGCCACGGGGCGGCTTCACGTCCTTTCGGGAGCTATGGCTTCCCGAAACCGTTCTCTCAGCAGACGTGATCATCTCGATGCCGAAGATCAAGACTCACCATTGGGCCGGGGTGACTCTCAGCCTGAAGAATCTGTTTGGGTGCGTCCCGGGCAACGTCTACGGTTGGCCCAAGAATGTTCTGCACTGGGAAGGAATCGACAACTCCATCGCCGAACTCGCAGCGACCATCCCTGTCCACTACGTGATAGCCGACGGGATAGTGGCGATGGAAGGCAACGGCCCCCTGCACGGGCCTTCGCGCCATCTCGGCTGCCTGGTTTTCGCCAACGATCCCGTCGCGGCCGACGTCATATGCTGCCAGTTGATGGGTATCGAAGCTTCCCATGTTAACCACCTTAAAATTGCCGCCCCCATTGGCAACTTCACACTCGACCGCACAATACTCGTCGGGGAGCCCACCGCCTCGCTCAGACAGACCTTTGTCCTGATGCCAGAGTTCCGCCACGTCTCGGCGCAATAGATAGTGGCCGGGCAAGTGCCTAAATGGGAAGATGCCCGTAAAGTTGATCCACGGAGCCGAATAGAAGTCGGAATGGAGGACCAGGTCTAGCGTGAGCACCTGCCTGGCAAGCAGGCGACTTCGATCCATTGGTCCCATAGAATCGCGATCCCTGCCTAGCTCGCAGCCGAATGTAATTCGTTCTTGCTGTTTATGGGCCTGCCTGACTTCCCGTTCTTTGATGAAGACTTCGAATTGCACTCCAAGCACACGAAGCGGACTGTCTCGTTTGTGCGCGATGCCGAGTATTGACGAGGTGCTTCGGTCGCACCTCCACCTCCCGAGAGTAGTTTGCGGACGGTTTCTCGAAGAGCCTCTCTTGAAGTTTCATACATGCCACCGCGAGGCCCTTCAAATCCGCAGGCCCAGGCCGCCAACGCTTGTCCGTATCGAATTCCAGCCTCTAACTGTGTCGCAGGAACATTCTCAAACCCGCTAAGCCCCTTCGCGGCGAGCATGGATATGATGCCGGCGGAGCACCAATCGCCAGCACCAGCCGTATCTTTTATCGTGGGCGCAGGCAAGGAAGAGAGGATCTTCCAACCCGACATGCGTTTTCCGTGACGTGCTTTGTAGCGGAGGCCTTCATCTCCGAGGGTTTCTATCTCCAGAAGGGGATTAGGTCGGGCAGGAAGCTCCGCCATCTCTCGAATGCGTTGATGCGAATATTTGATCACGTGCGCAGCCTCGATCGCCTTTTGGAAGAGACGAGGGTCACCGATACCAGAGGGCTCAAAGAAAACTAGGGTCCCCTTCGAAGCGAAGTGTGCAGCAGCGCGAACCGACGCGGGCGAAACTCTGTCGAAAAAGAACACATCCGCGTCAACCTTTTCGAGCGGCTTTCTCAGGCTGTTCAATTTCATCGACCGGTATGAAGGTAGCCACGCTCCACAAGATGGGCAGGTAAATGAAAAACGATGTTGCGGATGGCCGTGCTTGTCGTTCTTGATCCGCTCGATGACAACTGGAGTCTGGACGGCGGCATCCTGCAGCACATAGTCCAAGCGGACCTTCCACTTCTTCAAATCTTCTGACACGAATCGCGCCGCAAAGTCTTTGCCGAGCCGCGCAAGCGGAAACGCGGTCCATCCCAGATAGCTCAGAATCGCCGTGACGTTTCCGCACGTTCCTCCGGCCCAGAGCTGGGGCACATTTTTGCTTTCCGGCCCAATGACGACATCCAGGGCGACGAGACCCATGCTTGCGACCGACGGCGCTTTCGTCTTTTGCTCTTTAGGCATAGTATTCTCCCGTCAACACCATTCCAAACAGAACCGCTTGGCTATTCTTCGTTTCAAAACAGGCTTCGTCAGCACGGTACCCTTGCGATTCAACATGAGCAATACCAATATTGATCTTGGCCTGCTTGAGTTCATAGGCAGTCAGCAGCGCACTTACCGACAGCAGCTTCGTTGAGACCACTGAAAGAACAGAGAGGCACCCACCCAACGGTGCAAGGGCAAGCTGGTAGTGGCCAATCGTTTGCCGCAACTGCCTGTAGGCCTCAAACGGGTTTCGTTCCGATGCGTAGATGATATTTCGTGGCTCCACTCTCAACTGATCGAATAGCAATTCTCTGTACTCATATGCAAGATCATCGCCACGTCTGGGATCAAGCGACGGAGACGGCATTAGCGGAGCGATCTCGTCCGGCACCACGAGGTCATAAATGCGCTTCAGTTGCACGACTTGCCCTTCGCCGAGTATCGGAATCCAGACCCTAGGCTGCTTGCCGGAACCTTCCCGGTCCGATCCTCCGCGAAATGGATGGATGTAGTCGGCGGTTTCGTCAGGGCCCTCGTCATAAATCTGCCCATCCAAATGAGGGCTCTCTGAAACGATCACGTGAAGATTGAGGTCTTTCCTGCCACTGGTGTCGATCAAATGCAAACACTTCGCAATGAGCGGCACGTAGATGCCTCTGGGCATCGAGCTGATATCGACCACCACATCACCGTAGGGTTTGAACTCGTCAATCGACGTAAACAAACCTTCAGCCGATCTCGATGTGGTCCGCCGACCGTCGTTCGAGAACATTTTGACCGAGCGCGAAGAGATCGCTTTCGCTGACACCAGTGTCTGCAGTTGCTTCAGGTTGCGGTCGACAAATTCTTGATATGCGTTGGAAGGCGACGCCGCACCTTCGTCGTATTCGACCAAGACGACGTCCCTTCGCCCCTTGCCGCCGATTTGAATCAACGCTTCTACGCCGGAACACATCCGAGGGTCGAATCCCTTGCCCAAAATGAAGCAGACATCTCGCGCCGTCGAGAAGTGCGAGCGAAAGAACTCAATCAGATTGGGACCCGATTCGAGAATGTAATTCTCCCATCGCGGAGGAGGCAGAACGATTCCCGTGCTCATATCAGCTGTTCGTCCTTCTTCGGCTCGCGATAGCCGGGATCTAGCCAGGTTGCCAAGTCTTTGAGTTTCTTTTCCCGAAATCCGCCGTAGCCTAGCGGCAATCCGAAGCGAGCGCAGAGCAGCCGGTTTAGATAAAGGAGCATCCAGTGCACTCCCTTGCACTTGTAGTTCAACGTCGCATCCAGCAGATTCTGAGCGAGACACGCAGCCAGAACATCTGCGAGTTTTCCGTACTGAGCATCCCGTGGGTTTGCTCCCGTCAACAACCGCTCCCGATCCGCCATCGAGATCGCTATCCCGTTGACGCCCGGTGAATACGGGGCATTGGGCTGATATGTCGTCCAACGACAAAAACGCCCGATCGAATCCAGAAAAACCAGCACCTCCCGTGAGTTCCGAGCGCGCCGCGGAATATCCTTCCAGAAACTTCCAGCGCCCCTTACGAGAATTGCGTGTTGCCGCTCCGGCGTTAGTAGCGGCTCCTTCTTGAGAAGCGCCTGTGCCACCAATTCTTCGAATTCGTCACCCGCCAAGCGTAGGAACTGCTCGATGTTCGAGGAGGACAGTGCAGCCAGTCGGGACGGACCGAAATAATATGGCAGCTTGAATTCCTGTGAAATAAAGAGGTCCGCAGCGTTTCGTACGTCGGAGCCATCCTTCTTCTCTAGCTCATTGACAGACAGACTGAAATCGAATGCTTGTTGGTTGTTGTTGATCTCCCTCTCCATCAAAATTTCGAGGACTCGCCATGCGAGAGCCTGTTCCCGGACGGTCCCCTCATTGAGATGCGGTGCCGCCACCCAGTCGGTGAACAGGTTATTACCGGTTGCCATCGTCTGCACGCGACCCTTGATCACGGCAAGAATCTCGCGGTGCTTCTCTGTTCCCTTCGAATCTTCCAAGCTGTCGCCGAGGCAGCCAGCTAGCGTGCTGATCTCGCCATCCAAGGCGGCTCCGGCACGTCGGTCGGCAACGTTCATGACTAGATGCTCGAATCGTCTCGAATATTGACGCCAGAATTGTTCGAGGAGAATGACGTCCCCGAAATCTCGACCCTTGCTTACGCCGAGCGAAAGCATCTCATTGGTGGTCAGAGCTTCAAAACGCTCTGCGACCCAGAAACCGCATGATGGGCGAAGATCTAGGATCGTCGGGAATAGACTCTCTCGCTGTCGCTGGGTGAGCTTGTGAACATCGTCGAGCATGATCAAAAGCTGGTCCGCAATGACCGCGCCATCAATCCGTAGTTCTCGTTCCTTCAAAAGCAGCAAACTGACGAGAGTGTCGTGGCCGGGCAACGATGAAGTTTCAAAGGGCCCGAAACTGTCGATCGCGTCGCACACCGTCGCTTCAAGCTGCATCGCCCAGTCATGGAGTTCCTTGCCATTAGTGGGGATGTTCGCCAGTTCCTCAGACGTTCTCTCCGACTTGGGAACCAGCTCAATTCGGGAGAGTCCAGCCGGGTAGTCGAGCCGCTTTAGGGCGACTGCGCCACGAAGAGTCGCGAGCAGTATCCTCGCGTTCAACAACCCAAAGAAAAGCCGCGTTTTCCTGCTCGCGTCGCAATCCAAATCCTCAAGGGTGGCGTAATTCCGAGCGCATGAAAGGAGCACCCCCAACAGTCGTGGGCCGCTCTCGTCGACCGCACCCATCGCGTAAAGTTTTTGGAATAGTGCTTGCCCGAAGTCGTGGGTTCTGAGCGTGTGAAGATTCAGGAGCGCCGTTGGCGTAAATAGTCGGAGTAGCGAGGTCTTCCCAGCCCCCGGCGCACTGCGGAGAATTTGAGGCCTGTTCCACAGTCCCTCTTGCGGGAGCAGTTCAAGCATTGAGGGTTCGAAGAGACGAATGAACATGGCATCCGTCTCGATTTGTTCCGACGCCCGCAACCGAAACGGGTTACGAGACTCCCTCATACCTTTTCCTTCTTGAACCGGCTGACACGCTGAAACAATGCCTTCATCGTCGTGCCGTTGGCCCACAAAAGAGCAATGGAATTGTTCGGAGTATTGTGGTTGAGGATCAGCGGCAGACCACACGATCCGAATCCGTAGCGAAGATCGGTTCCACCAAGCTTGGTGCTCGGTGTCTCATTCGCGTCATCGTAGTATTTTTCGATCAGCTTGCCGAATTCTCCCGCCGTCGATGGAGAGAGGGTAACCGGCTCTGCCAGAGGGAACACGACGAAGACCGCAAAGTCGATCTTCATGGGTGCGAGCATCTCTTGAAGCAGTTTGCGAATGTTGCCGGCCGCTTTCTCTGTGGCCATGTAAAGGACTACAACAACCTCAAGGCCATCGGCGGCAACTAGCTTCGACAAAATGTGCTCGGAGTTGCGCAGGTGCGAACAGAGCGCCGCCAATTTGCCCTTGAACTCAGCGCCCTTTTTGCGCAGGTAGCTGTATCCGCTGCCAGAGAAATCGTCGAGCAGTACGAGGGTCCGAAAGGTCGCCATTTCAGGCGACGGCTCCTTGCCGATCACTTCTTTGAGGGCATCGCCAAGTTTGCTCAGCAGTTCGTCGACTCGCTCGTCTGAGAGCTCGTGACTGTGGCGCACCTGTTCGGTGCTCAAGTTCGGGTTCAAGCGACGAAACGCATCCATGCGTGCTCCGTCGCTCAGTCCCAAGAACAGGCAGCGTTTCTCACGAACGGAAAACTCTTGGAGGCGTGCCGCAGGTCCGACAGACCAAGGACTAAGGCCAGCTTCGGCTGCAGTCTTTTGGAGCAGATACGGTCGGACAAAATCCTTGTAGGCCATCGCCACCAAGTGATACATTTCGGCGGACGAACAGAACACGAGCTTTTCTTTGACGAAAGCGTACGCAATGGCCCTTTCCTGCTGGGTTTCGAATTGATTAAGCCAGAGCGCAAGCGACTCTACGAATCGCATTCCCGGTGAGAACTGACGATATTCGTCGTACTTGTACGACGCCATCGCTTGGAGATCGGGCCTCTCCCGAGCGACGTCCTCTTCTTTCCAGTTCATCACGGCGGCAAGGAGCCGCTCTGCTAAGGCATCCTTCATAACGAGTTGAGTGAAACCGTCTGCTTGGACTCCGATTGAAGACGGCGCAAATAATAGAGAGTCGCCTGCGTGCCGCTGCAGCCCGCAGGAGCCAGGTTCCAGCACGACTGCGGATCGTACGAAACTTGATCGACACTCAGCGAGTACGGCTGAGCCAGAAGTTCACAATCGTTCCCCGGCCACCGGCCTCGATCTCCGATGCACAAAATCTCTCCTGTTTGTTTTGAAGCCAGTTCTTTAATCCTGTTAATCAAATTTACCTTCGAAACACCTAAGTCTAGGATATCGACCGAGTGTCCCGAGGCGAAAATTCTCATCGATGGCATTGAGGCTAGGACTTCACACGCCCGCAACCACACTTCCTCCGTCGAGATGCCTTCGCTGACCACAGAAATTTGATGCGGCCTGATCTCCGTTTGGCAGCTCTTGCTGAGGACGCGATCCGAAGCGAGCGACTCTGCCGCGTTCTTGATCAAAGCCGAAGTCGCAGCGTCGACATTCGGCCGATCATTCTCTTCGAGCGTCGCAACATCGCCGCCGTTGTAATATCCGACCAGCACCCGTGACCACGATTCTTTCGGTAGTGCGGCTTGAAGACTGCTTCGCACCGATTTACCACGCCCGGTTGCCACACCAACATAGATGCCAGCTTCCAACAACCGAGTAAGCTCCGAAGAGATATCCTTCAAGAGCGGCGAGAACCGGCCCGCCCGATTGCATAGGGTGCCATCGTAATCCAAAACAACCGCACAGAAGCGTGTGGCCTCGATCCGCTGCCTGAATGAAGACAACGCCTCCGACCACGACTGGCCATCAGAGCCTGCTAGGTTCTGGACGTGGTCGTTCTTCCGAGAAATGATGAAATCGGTTGGAGGCGTGCCGGTGGTTTTGATTTGGCTCGACCGAGTCTTTAAGTGATACAGTTTTCGCCCAAAGTCCGGCACCACCGGGCGGCCCGGATCAACACCTTTCGCCAGTCCGGCAAACCCTGCAAGCCGCATGCTGGCGACAAGCCCCCAGAGCGATGGTGCCAAGCCCTCTCCGGGCACATCGATCTTCACTTGTGGGATAGCAGATGGAATCAACGCTAACGTTTTGTCAGCGATCTTACGGTCGAGAGAGGTGACGAATGCGATTAAAGCCGTTTGCTTAGATCGTTTCGCAAGCCAGTAGTGTTGACCGTGAGCAAAGTTTCGGTAGTCGGCCTTTTGCACAGTCCCCAATGCCGCCTCAGTAAATCTCGATTCGAGGTCGGCCCCAACCGAGAGCAGACTCGGCCCATGAAGAATAATCAAATGATCGCGGTCCCACAATTCCCCACTGCGTCTTTCGATCTCGGAAAGCGCAAGCGCGTCCGGCAACATCGAGTCGAAGGCGTTGTCCGCGTCACAACAGACGCCTGCTGCCGCTAGCTGCGCCCTATAGAGAATCGTGTAGAAGGACAGTAACGAATTGGTCGCGAGAAAGCCGTCCTTGCCAGTCGGCGGTGCGAAGATGTGCACATCCGCCCGGTCGCATCGTTTGGCCAGTGAAACCAACGGAGACTTCGAATTGCCTCCAATGAGGATGATCCGAGGCACTTCGGCGATGGCGGCTGCACGGAACGCCTCGATAATATCGGGGTTGCGCCCGCCCGCGCTGATCACCATCACGGCTGAACTTTTCAGCGCTCGCGCCGATTGCGAATATTCCAAAGGCGTCATCGCCTTTGCAAGGACACCGGCGTATTGCTGCCGGAGCTGCGCGGCAAAATGACATGCCGCCAGCGATCCTCCCGAACCGACGACGATCAGAGGCGTCTGCCCGATTGAGCGCAGCGATTTTGCGAGCCCTTCGATTGGCTGGGTGCTAGCCCATCCGAGAGTTTCGGACAGGCGCGAGAGCTCGGATTGATACGGCCTACCCATTTTAACTCTCCCTACGAATCGCTAACACCATTTTCCTCATCAGCTTAGAGTATCGCATTCGCCATGTGTTCGCCTAGGCAAATTTTTGTTGCTAGCTCCCCCGAGGAAACGGGCTGCCGCAAGACTCGGGAGAACAACTAGTCTACCTTCTTCGATGCATCAATTCATGCCGTTTGAACCAAGGCTCGGTTCTCCCATGGCCAACCCAACGGGGGCGCAAACTCTCAAGGTTCCGCTTCGCGCCTGACTAGCTTCGCCCCGTCGCGGCGCGCGTCAAGTCCTGCGGGGCTTACTGTCCCCCCTTAGCTGCGGAATCCCTTAGCGTCTGTCCTTGCCTCGGCACCGTCCTGGACGATTCTGGATGGTCGGCTTAAGTCACGTGATGCGACGCGATGCCCCAGGCCGCTGTGTCGAAACTGTGCCCGAACCCCATCTGCTGAAGCGCCATGGGTTGAATGTCGAGCGAAGAGCAGATTCCCCATATTGTTGTATCTGTTAGGAATGCGCGAAACAGGATGGAGCCGACGTCGCTCCCTTGGGCGCAGGAGCCTATCCCGCTGGGATTGCGTTGCCCGTGACAAGGAGCATTTGTCGACACTTAGGAACTGCCGGATTAGCAAGTTGCGGGTGACAGTGTAGGAGCCTTGAACCGGAACAGCTCTTCTTACTTGAGCAATCCCGCAGCACTCGGCCGCTTCACGTTCATACTGGGATCCTGGTAACCGTTGAGCACGAGCCACTCCTGCTGTGCTCGGCTGAGCCGCCTGTACGGGACCGCGTCCGGGTGATCTCGGAGCAACGACTCAAAAGACGATTCGGCGATCCTGCCCTTGAATCGCCGCAACTTTCCGTCGTCGAGCAATCGATAGACGTACATACGCGATACACCCAAGTCCCGTGCCACATCGGAAATGGTAAGGCCGTTCTCGCGACAGTCATCTACATCGGGTGGCCTGTGCCTTTGCTCGAACTTTCGGATCGCTTCCGGCGTGCGCTCGACGTTTTGCGTCCATCGCGGCTTCTCTCGCCAAGGCAATTTGCCTGGGCCAAGCTCGCGCCGAAGGAAGTCCTGAATCGACCTCGTCGTCCGACGAAGGGAATCGGCCAATTGCTCCATTGGTGTTCGTGCCTGCGGCTCCATCGCCGCCCACGCCTTGACCAGACCGGCTTCTTTGGTGGTCCAGATTCGCATCTTGCGTTACCTCCGAATGTTCCATCGAGCAGGCAGCAGAAACGCCGTCCTGCGAAAACTCTACGGCGAGATCTCCGTCACCGGCAACTGTCCATTTGCCTTCCCAAATCGTGGCTGAGCAGCCCGGCTGAAGTGCTTCACTCAAGCAAGATCAAAGGCCCAGTCCGACTGCGCCGGTCACGGTTACACCTGGCACATGCAGCCAGAAATTCTCAACGCAATAACGGCGAAGTCCACAAAACGTCGATTCGCGTGACGATTTTGCGGGATTGCTGCAATTGCCTTGCAACGCACTTGTTGGGCGTTTTATGCTAGAACCTCACCAGTGCAGAGTGTGAGGATCGCCTTCGGCGGCTGCGCGCCCTTTTGACAATGGCTTGTGCCAGGCGGTTCGGCATGAAACGCTAAAAGTAATCCGGAATGAACGGACCTAGAGAGACGCGTCCAGAATCGGACGCCCCAACCGGCGCCCTTGCTTTACACCGCGACATGCGTAACCAGGCACTGAAAGTGCCGTGGCGTGAGCTTGCCTCGGCGTGCGATCAGTTGGTGCAGTGGAGGTCGTTCAGCCTCTGGGTACGGGCTATCGTCGACGCAGAGCATACATTGCCAGCGTGGTTGGCGGCGGCGATTGAAGACCGCTGTCCCGCATTCCTACAGAGTCGGCGCGAAGGGGCAGACTTGCCATCGCTGTGGCTTCACCTCAACGAATGGGTCGATTTTCATTTCTTCAGTGAGGCCATTCAAGAGGGCTGGATTCAAGCCCTGCACTACTACTATGGACGCCAGCCTGCAGCGGAGCTCATCTGGCAGCATTGGACTCGAATGGAGGAAGCGTGGCGACTGCGAAAGCCGGTTGAATATCCAACATTCGATCAATGGCAGGGACAGGCAGCCGCGCAACCGTCGCCGACGCCGCTGCAGTACGTTGAGTGGGAAGCATTCGCGTTGTGGACCCGTTCTCTAGTTGAGGCGGTTCATGAAATTCCGGCGGTCGTGAGAAGCGCTGTCGAGGCGCGCTGCCCTGGCTTCGAAGGCTACGTCAAGACGCTTCGCAACAAACCCTGCTCTGACCCCGCTTGGCTTTGGGAGCAGCTTCGCTGTTGGATTGAGCAGCACGTTTTCGCTGAGGCCTTTCGAGACGAGTCGATCGAAGGTCTGCGGGCCGCGGCGCATCGAACGCTACGTTCCGAGCGGATCATCGACTACTGGGCCAGCCAAGGTGCGTTCGCTCGGTCGCCGCTACCAACCTATGAGCAGTGGCTGGCTGAGGCGGATGCCTTCGTCGTCCGCTGACCGGGCGTCGATTCTATTTCCGACCAGCTCCCAGATAGCCAAGCGAGCGAATCCAGTTTTGGGCCTCCACGGTCAGGCTTTCGAACGGAATGAGCTCAGAGTGCTCCCGGCAGAATTGGGCCAGCGAGTCGTCAGTAATCCGTCGATTCCTGCGCTGCAACCAACCCAGCCGGACCCACGACTTAATTTGGCCTTCGCTGACGTTGAGGTAGCGCACGAGGTCCTTGGACTTCTGGCCGCCAAAGAACGTAGCATCGAAACCCAAGCGCCGGACTCGGGCCAGTATTGCCTTGGGCGATCGCCCCAAACGCCGCGCAATCGTGTCCAGGGTGCAGTCCGCCAGTTCCCGGAGCGCCTCGTCGAGCTTCTGGTCCCAACGCCGGGTGGGGCCATCGCGCCGGTTTGTGACTCCCAGGGCCTGCGCGCGCCAAGCGACAGCGTCGTGTGACCAATCCGGATGCAACGCCAGAATTTTCCTGGTCGCCGAGTGCGCGCCATCACGGCCTTTGCCGTACTCAGCGCGCAGTATGTCGTCTTCTACTTGGGTCCACTCGTGAACGTCGTAGGGCGGCCTTGTACGCTCCGTTAGGCCCAGATAGACGATGCGTTCCCAGATCACCGTCTTCGGGATTCCGGGATGCATGCTCCGGATCGTATCGATTGACCGTCTCTCGTGGTCCTTGTGCGTCCGGGCGGACTGGCGGAGGAATTCGTCCAACTCGTGGGTCCAGCATGCGCATGGCGTCTTGCTACTGGAAGCGCTCTTGTCGAGTCCATTCGGACAGGCCTGTGCAACGACGGAAGCGTCAACGCGTGACTCAAGCGCGGCGCCTTCAGCGGACGGGAAGCTCGCGCTCCATGTCGGTTCCGCCGAGGCCGCCCCAGCCAACCCGGGGGAGGTGGGATGCTGAGCCCGTGGTAATCGCTTCGGCATACAAAGCCTGTTTGGTCTCTACATGAATTAGGTCCAGTTGGGTGAACAATTCTCCGATAATGAAACGCCTTTCGGCATCGTAGTTGAGGGCGACAACCAAGTCAACGGACGCAGCCCTGATATCCCCGAAGTCCTAATAGATGCGTCACCCGAGGTTTTCGTTCCAGCGCGTGTGCGGCCCCGAACGCCATACCCGCATTGGCGGGAGTCGCCGCCGAACTCCAAAATTCTCGACGCAATCACCTCGACCAAGATCGTCCGCTAACCCTTACGGTTGCCGCCAGGAGCGCGGCAGAACCACGCCGCCCGACAGACTCATTTTGCGGAATTCCGTTCTTGCCTTACAAAAAGGCATGCAGTCACCAATCTCCGCAAACCGCGCCAATGCTGGATCGAAGCCCAGCGTTCCTGCCCCTCAAGAGATCCTGGATATCAAAGCCGCCGCCAACTACCTGGGCGTGTCCCGCTCTCATCTCTCACACATGCTCGCCGGGAAAATACCGGGATTGCCTGCCATTCCACACGTTCGCGCGGGACGGCGCGCTCTGATCCGGCGCGCCGTGATAGATGACTGGTTGCTTCAACAAGAACACGGGCCAGCCGTCGAGGTGGGCCGATGATACGATCGAATCACCCCGAATCAACGCCTGCGCCTCACAAGGAGAATTCATGAGACGCAGGAGATTTCAGAAAGGCAGCTTGCAGCTTCGCAAGCATGCGGATAGGAGAGTATGGGTGGTTCTTTACTACGACGAACGAGGCGAACGGCGGTATCACACGCTTGGCTTCGCCTCAGAGATGAACAAGGGTCAGGCTGAGGAGAAATGCCAGGTCTTTATGCGCGAGGTCAACGGAGGGGTTCGAACCGCAAGCCCGGTTCGTCCGACCACCGTCATCGAGTTCTTGGATGAGACCTACTTGCCGTTCTACCTTGGCAAATGGAAGGAGTCCACGGCAGGCACGTCCGAGAACCGGATCCGGCATCACATCGGCAAGGAACTCGGCCGTGAACGATTGATGGATCTAACTCTGGCAAAACTCCAGAAGTACTTGGAGCAGAAGGCGGCGTCTGGGTTATCCCATAGCGTCGTCGATCACCTTCGCTGGGATCTAACCTCTATCCTCGACATGGCGGTTGCAGAGAGGGTGATTCCGGTGAACCCTGCCGGGTCGCTCTACACACCGAAGTCGGCCAAGCGGAGCGAAAGCCACGCGATGTCCGCAGAGGAAGTTGAGCTTGCGCTGGGAGCGGTCGAACAACGTGAGAAGGTGATCCTCCGACTCGCCATCTTTGCCGGGATGCGTCCCGGTGAGTTGCTGGCGATTCAGCGCGATCAAGTGAGCCCGGATGCTTCGGTCGTCGAGATCCGCCAGCGGGTTTATCGTGGCAAGTTCGCATCGCCTAAGAACGGTCTGGTCCGAAAAGCGGCCATTCCTCCAGACACCGCATCGCACCTCCGGGAGTGGATGGAGAATGCCGTCGAACCGGGACCCCAGTCGTTCGTGTTCGCCGGCGAGTCGGGCCAGCCCTTATGGCGGTCTTCGCTTCTTGAAGACTACATCAAGGCGAAGCTCGATCCTGTAGGCCTTGGCTGGGTGAACTTTCAGGTGATGCGTCGCACACACGCCAGCCTGGGGCATGAAGCCAAGGTCGATCCGAAGGTCTCAGCCGACCAGCGGGGCCACGGTATCGGTGTCGCGCTCGATGTTTATACGAAGTCGAGCATGAAGGACCGGGCAGCTGCTGCGAAGCGTTTGGAAGACTCCGTCAAGTCCAAGCCCTCACCGCCTCGAAAAATGCCGAAGTGATTCTTAATGGAGGGCTATGGAGGGTGTGATTTTGACGTACCCGTAAGTTGTTGATTTTGGAGCGGGAGATGGGATTCGAACCCACGACGTCCAGCTTGGGAAGCTGACATTCTACCACTGAATTACTCCCGCTCACCGGGCCAACGCAACACCCTCATATTATCACGACGCTCCCCTAATACGCAGCCTTCCCATCCGGCTCAAACTTGTTGAACTTTGGCGCCTTCACTTTCGCCATCCCATCCAGCACACCCTGCAACTTCTTCCGCGCCCCTTCCCCCTCCCCCGTCACCGGCCTCTTCTCCAGCGGATCCGCCCGCCAATCATACAGCCGCCCGTCCATATACAACTTCCACCTCTGGTCCCACGCCAATCGCGTCCCGGGAATATCCGCCTTACAGCTCGGATGCGGATCAAAATGCGAAAACAGCGCTCCCTTCGGATTCCCCTTCTCCCCGCGCACCTGCGGCAGAAAGCTCCGCCCATCCACCGGCAGCCCCGCAAACCAACTCGCCCCCGTCGCCTCGCAAATCGTCGGCACGAAATCGGTCGAATCCACCAGATCCTCGCAAATCCGCCCCTCCGGCGCCCGTCCTTTCCACTGCGCGATCAGCGGCACATGCATCCCCGCCTCCGTCGTCAACCGTTTCCCCCCAGGCACCACCCGCGCCCCCATCCGCGAAGTAATCTCCGGCGGCGTCCCGTTATCGGAGTAAAACAGCACCAGCGTATTCGACGCCAACCCTAATCGATCCACCGCCGCCAGCACCTTCCCCATATCCGCGTCCAGATACTCCACCATGTCCTTGTAATGCTTCGGATCGTCCTTCAACCGGTCCCCGTGTTTCCAGTCCGCCGACCTCGGCGTCGCATTAAACGGCCCATGTGTCAACGCCATCGCATAATAGGCAAAAAACGGCTTGTCCGACTTCTTCCCCATAAACGCAATCAGAAAATCCGAAAACAGATCCGGCCCGTACTTCCCCTTCGTCCCCTCCACCGCTTTCCCATTCAAATTCAATACCGGATCGGCATACCGCGACCCCTTATCTTCGCTGAAAGCGTCATGCCACAGCAGATACTCGTCAAACCCCGCCTGCGCCGGCCGCATCCCCGTCCCCCGGTACTTCGACGGCGGCACATCATAGCTGAACAGCTGCCATTTCCCCATCATCGCCGTCCGGTACCCCGCCCGCTGCATCATGTGCCCGAACGTCTTCTCCTTCGGGTCCATCACCCCAAAGCTCCGCCAGTTCCGGAAGTTGTATTGCCCCGTCATCAACTGCAGCCGCGTCGGCGTGCACAACGGCTGCGCAAACGCGTTCACAAACCGCACTCCGCGCTTGGCCATCGCATCCAGATTCGGCGTCCGGTACGACGTGCCCCCGTTCACCGACAAACACTCGAACCCCAGATCATCCGCCATCACCAGCAACACATTCGGCCGCCCTTGCGCCGTCAATACCGGAGCCGCCGCCCCCGCCAGAAAAGCCCTTCGAGTAAGTGCCATAGCTCAGGGTACGATTAGATCATGAATTCCGCCCCCTCGGCCTCCCCCGTCGGGGTTCCATTCCCCCATTCCGCGATAAGGACTCACTATGCGCGCCGCATTCTACAACGGTAATCGACAAATCCAGGTCGGCCCCTGCCCCTCCATCGAACCTGCCCCCGGCCAGGTCCAGCTACGCGTCTCCCACTGCGGCATCTGCGGAACCGATCTCCATCTCTTCCACGGCAACATGGACCACCGCGTCACCTTCCCCCAAGTGATCGGCCACGAAAGCTCCGCCATCATCGAAGCCGTCGGCGACGGCGTCACCCAATGGCACAAAGGCGACCGCGTCACCGTACGCCCCCTCGACCCCTGCGGCCAGTGCCCCGCCTGCCGCCGCGGCTACTCCCACGTCTGCCAGAAACTTAAGTTCATCGGCATCGACGCTCCCGGCGCCATGCAAGGCCTCTGGACCGTCCCCGCCCACACCCTCCACTCCCTCCCGCCCAATCTCACCCTCGAACACGCCTCCCTCGTCGAACCCATCGCCGTCGCCTGCCACGATGTCCGCCTCGGTGAAACCAAGCCCGGCGAATTCGCCGTCGTCATCGGTGGCGGCCCCATCGGTGCCCTCGTCGCCCTCGTCGCCCGCCACAAAGGCGTGCGCGTCATCGTCACCGAAATCAACCCCTTCCGCATCGCCCTGCTCAAACAGCTAGGCCTGGAAGTCTATGACCCCCGCACCACCGACATCCCCGCCCTCGTTCAATCGGAAACCCGCGAGGCCGGTGCCGACGTCGTCTTCGAAGTCTCCGGTGCCGCCGCCGGCGCCGAACTCATGACCAAACTCCCCGGCGTCCGCGGCCGGGTCGTCATGGTCGCCGTCTTCCCCAAACCCGTCCCCGTCGACCTGCACAAGTTCTTCTGGCGCGAAATGCGCCTCATCGGCACCCGCGTCTACGAGCCCCAGGACTTCGACGAAGCCATCCATCTCCTCGCCGCCACCGGCGTCCCCTTCACCAAACTCATCACCGGCGTCTACCCCCTCGACGGCCTCGAAAAAGGCCTCCTCGAAATGGAGCAGGGCGCCGATGTGATGAAAATCCTTATCGACTGCGCGTCCTAGCCGCCTGCCGCGCAAAAATCTGCACGTTCAGGTCCGAGCTCTTGTTCCAGGCCGCCCCCGTCGCGTCATACTCCTTCGCATAGCGGCCGGCGGCTTCGAACAGCAGCAGCTTCCCGTCGGCCCCATCGGCCGGCGCCTCGCCCTGCGTCGCGTTCGAACCGTGCGTGAACCACGGGTAGATCTCGTTCTTTTCCCCCACGTTCCGGCCCATTCCCCAAGCCCCAAACCGGTACCGCGCCCCGCCTTCCACCCGCAGATTCAGGTTCCGGAACTCAATCTGATACACCTTCAGCGCCGCCCCGAAGTTCTCATACAACGGCACATCCGCCGCCTCGGTAATCACAATATCGGCGCCTTCCACCACATTCGATCCGCGCTCCAGCCGCCCCGTCGCCACCGGCGTCAGGTCGCCTTCCGCTCCGCCCACATACAGCCGCACGTCCTGGTAAACATCCCCCAGGTTCGCCGGGTCTTCCCCGTACGCCCCCGGCACCGCCCACACCCGCAGCGTGTCCACCACCCACTTCTCGCCGGCCTTCCCGATCACAAAATCGTCGCCCACAAATCCCTGGCTATAAAGCGTCCACCGCACATTTGACCGCGCCGCCACGCCCGCGTCATTGTTCCAGTTCGCCCGCGGCAATCCGCGGTCAACCACCATCCGCCCGGCCTCTTGGCCCATCGCCGCAGCCGCCAGTAACAGTCCCGTTCCCATCAGTCGACGCATAACCATACCCAACATTTTAATCAGTTCTCCCCCGTCACTGTCTTGTCCCCCGTCACGATCCTCTGTAACTTGTACGGCAGCGGCACCGGCTTGCTCGTGTCGAACTTCTCCTTCTGCCGCGACCCGACGACGTTAATCATCTTCTCCACCAGAAACGCCGGCAGCCGGATGCTCTGGTAATAGGCCTTCTCCACGGAAAACGTGCTCATCCCCCCCGCCGCGTTCAGCCGGATATCCACCCACACCTCCTTCTTCCCGTTCAACACCGGCTTCAGGAGCGTCGGCACCGTCCCCGGCCGCGCCTGCTCCACCATGTCGAAATCCACTACCGTAAACGTCGATATGTAGTTCCCCGGAAAAAACTTCACCGTCAACTTCTCCAGCCCCGGCCGCGGGTTCACCGTCCGCGCATGCGCCAAATACTCGTTCACCTCCCCCTCGGTCAACTGAAACTGCACCTTCTTCTTCGTCGACTGCGCCTCGTTCAAATCCGCGAAGATCTTCAATATCTTCTGCACCGCCGGCGGCTGCGCCGCCACACTTATCACCGTCAAAAGAAACAGGATCAATCGCATAGGGAAGCTCCTTCCATCATACGTTCCCCCTGTGATAGCGTAATCAGCCTATGCGAACGCTCCCGCTCCTCGCCCTTGCCGCCGTGGCGCTCTCCGCCCAAACCCCTTGGGAAAATCCGGTGAAAAAACTCCTCAAGGAAGGCAAGCCGGTTATCGGCATCACCATCACCATTCCCAGTCCCGAAGTCGCCGCCCAGGCCGCCGCCATGGGCTTTGATTTCCTCTGGATCGAAATGGAGCATAGCCCCATTACCCTGGAAACCGCCCGCAACATGATCCTCGCCACCCGCGGCCTCAAAGCACTCCCCTTCATCCGCGTCCCCGTCAATGAACTCTGGACCGCCAAACGCGCCCTCGACGCCGGCGCCATCGGCGTCGTCTTCCCCTTCACCTCCACCCCGGAACTCGCCCGCCAGGCCGCCGCCAGTACGAAGTATCCCCCCGCCGGCCGCCGCGGCTCCGGCCCCGCCCTCGCCACCTTCCGCTGGCCCGCCCCCGAAGGCTACGCCGATTTCATCGACAAAAACGCCCTCACCATCATCATCGTTGAGGAGGCCTCCGCCGTCGACAAAATCGAGGAGATCGCCGCCACCCCCGGCATCGACGTCCTCTTCATCGGCGCCAACGACCTCGCCTACTCCCTCGGCCTCCGCGGCAATCAGGACCACCCCAAACACCGCGCCGCCATGCAGAAAATCATCGAAACCGCCAAAAAACACAACCTCCCCGTCGGCCGCCCCGTCGCCAATGTCGCCCAAATCGAAGAGGGCATCAAACAAGGCTTCACGTTCTTCCAGGGCCCGTCGGATCTCGTCCTCATGCGCACCGGCGCCGACAACCTCCTCCGCCCCTTCGGCAAACTCCCCACTCCGGGTAAGGACCGGCCGACTTACTAACATCGGCACCACTCCTGCCGGATGGTAAACTGGCGACTACCCGGTGGAGCCCAAACAAAAGCTCGGCTACTACGAGATCCAGTCCCGCCTCGGGGCCGGCGGGATGGGTGAGGTCTATCTCGCCCGAGACACTCGACTAAGCCGCCTGGTGGCCATCAAGACCCTCCTCCCCTCGTTCGCAGCCGACCAGGAGCGGCTCAAACGCTTCCTTCAGGAGGCTAGGGTCACCTCCTCTCTCAATCACCCCAACATCGGACATTTATACGAGATTGGCGAAGACGGCGGCGTCTGGTACCTCGCGCTCGAATATATCGATGGACCCACCATCGGCATGCGCCTCCAGTCCGGGCCCATCCCAGTCCCCGAACTGCTCGACCTCGCCCTCCAAGCCGCCGACGCCCTCGCCGAAGCTCACGCCCAGGGCGTCCTCCACCGCGACCTGAAGCCCGACAACCTCATGATCGACCGCCGCGGCCAGCTCAAGCTTCTCGACTTCGGCCTCGCCCGCGCTACCACCGTCGCCGAGTCCGCCACCGACGAGACACGCACCCAGATGGTCTTCACCGATCCGGGCGTGGTCATGGGCACACCCCGCTATATGAGCCCCGAACAGGCGCTCGGAAGGCCCTTGGACGCCCGCTCTGACCTGTTTTCCATGGGCGTCGTCCTCTACCAGATGGCCACCGGCGTCATTCCCTTCGACGGCAGGAACCGGCCCGAACTCACCGACGCTATCCTCCACCACACACCGGCAGCCCCGGTCCGCCTGAATCCCGCGATCCCGGCTGAGTTCGAACGCATTCTATCCCGCCTCATGGAAAAGGATCCGGCGCTCCGCTACCAGACCGCCTCTGACCTGCGCGCCGATCTCATGCGCCTCAAACGCGATTCGGAGTCCGGCCGGCAAGCCCCCTCGCCCGCTCCTGCCACAAGAAACGTCCTCTGGATCGGCCTCACCGTCGCCGCCCTGGCGATTGCCGGCGGAGCTTTCCTCTGGTTCCGCCCCCTCCCCTCGGCAGTCACGGAACCCGCCGGCGAAATGAACGTTCAATCGATCCTCAACTCGCTCACCATGGAGATTCAACCTGCAATCTCCGCCGACGGCAAGTCTGTCGCCTTTGCCTGGAACAGCGAAGGCGGAGATAACTTCGACATCTATGTGAAGCTCATCGATGCCGGGAATCCCCTACGCCTCACCAACACTCCCGATCCGGAGCTATGGCCTAAATGGTCCCCCGACGGAAGATATGTTGCCTTTGTGCGCAGAACCGAAACACAGGCGATGCTGCTGATCGTGCCCGCACTCGGTGGCGGGGAGCGACTGCTATTCCGTTGGCACCTCCTTCCTCAGGAGAGAGAGTTTGGCCCGAACTTCAACTGGCATCCGGATGGCAAACACATCGCCTACGCCGTGCCCGCCATCGGAAACGAACCGGCTGGTCTGCACCTGCTCGACCTCGATTCCGGCACGGCAACCCGCCTCACCACCGTTCCGCCCGGCAAGGCGTATGATCAGAACCCCGAATTCTTCTCCAGCGGAATGAAACTCGCCTTCATCCGGATGCAGTCGGCCGCGTCCGGCTCGGTGGAGGTCCTCTCTCTTACCGATAAGACCACCCGTAGCTACCCCGTCGACGGCCAAGTCCTGGCAATCGCCATAGCACCCGGCGAAAAGAACCTGCTACTCACCATGAATGGCCCAATGCAACTACAGCGCCTCCGGCTGGACACCGGAGCCGTTACCCCCAGCGAACCGCTGCTGCGGCCGGTCCAATTCCCCTCCATCTCCGCCGACGGCCGGCGCATGCTCTTCCAGCAGGCAACGCGGGACAATAACATTTGGCACGCGACGCTCGATCGCCCCGGGCACGCCTCCTCCCCGGTGCAGTGGATCGCATCCACCTTTCCCGATGTGGATCCCCGCTATTCCGCCAACGGCGACCAGATCCTGTTCACCTCCATGCGCGGAGGCAACCGGCTGCCCTGGATCTCCGATCGCCAGGGCCGCAACCCGCTAATGATCCCCATCAACGGCCCATTTCATGGATCTCCCCGCTGGTCACCGGACAGCGGCCGCATCGCCTACGATGCTCGCATCCAGAGTTACGCGCAAGTCATGGTGGTCTCTTCCATGGGCGGCACGCCCAAACAGATCACCACCGATAACTTCGAAAACGTCGTCCCCAGTTGGTCCCACGACGGCCAGTGGATTTACTACTGTTCCAACCGCTCCGGCCGCCAGGAAATCTGGCGCATCCGCCCAGACGGCGGTGCTTCGGAGCAGGTCACTCGCAATGGCGGCTTTGACTCCCAGGAATCCCGCGACGGCAAGTACCTCTACTACTCTCGCAGCCGGATCCAGCCCACCGTCCTCTGCCGGCGGACGCCAGAGGGCGCCGAGGAAATGCTTGTCCCCGAAGCGCGCGGGCGTGTCTGGGTAGCCGGAAACGAGGGGGTCTACTTCCTGAAGGCGAAGGACCTGATGTACCTTGACCTCGCTACCCGCAAAATCGTCAAAGTGCTCTCCGCTACCAATGGGTTCGACCTTGCCACCCGGTCCATCGACCTTTCTCCCGATGGCCGCGAACTACTCTGGTCCCAAATCGATTCCTACAGCTACGACATCGCGCTCGTCGAAAACTTCCGCTAGCCAGCCCCTCCCGGCACCCGGCAATCTACCGCCGCACCACCCTCCCGGGACGCGCCGCCGTGTGCGTCCCCTCATCCAACACCGCCGTCCCGTTCACAAACACGTACCGCACCCCCGTCGCATACTGGTGCGGCTTGTCATAGGTGGCGTTGTCGATAATCGTCTTCGGATCAAACACCGTCACATCCGCCGGAAAACCCACTCGCAACAATCCCCGGTCGTAAATCCGCAGCTTGCTCGCGTTCGCCGAGGTCATCTTCCGGATCGCCTCTTCCATCGTGATCACCTTGTCCTCCCGCACATACCGCCCCAACACCCGCGGGAACGTCCCGTAGAATCGCGGATGCGGATGCTGCTGCGCCAGCAACCCCTCGGTCGCAATCGCGCTCCCGTCGGACCCGATCGAAACAAACGGCGTCTTCATCGCATACCGCATGTCTTCCTCGGAGTGATGGAAGAATACCGTCGGCACCGAGCCCCCGTTGTCCACAATCACTTTGAACAGAACATCCACCGGATCCCCGCCGATCTCCCGGATCACCTCATTCATCCGCCGCCCCTGATACTTCTTGTACGCCGGGTTCGATACCGACGCCAGCAACATCCCCTCCCAACTCCCCGTCGCCAGGTAGTGGTTATACCAGTTCGTCCCCGGAATCCCGTTCAGCACCTCCTTCCGCAGCCGCTCCCGCAACGAAGGATTCTGTATGTTCTCAATCAGCTTGCTCCGTCCGCCCTCATGCGCCCACGGCGGCAAAATGCTCGACAGATTGTTCTGCCCCGCCCGATACGGATACACATGCGCCTCCACCTCCTGCCCCTGCGCCCGCGCATTCCCGATCAGCCCGATCAACTCCGGCATCTTCCCCCACAACTTGTGATCGGCAATCTTGATGTGGATCACGTCCACCGGCACGCCCGCCCGCTTCCCGATCGCAATCGCCTCGCTGACGGATTCAAATACCCCCTGCCCCTCGGTCCGCATATGCGTCGAATAGATCCCGCCATACTTGGCCGCCTCCTCGCACATCGCCACCAGCGTATCGGTGTCAATCCACGCTCCCGGCGGCCCGCTCAGCGAACTGGAAACCCCCAGCGCCCCGTCCTCCATCGCCTGCCGCACCGCCGCCCGCATCTTCACTAACTCCTCGGCCGTCGGCGGCCCCGCTTTCGGCCCCCGCGTCTGCACCCACACCTGGCTCGAACCCACATAGCTGCCTACATTCGTGCTGATCCCGGCCTTCTGCAGCCGCGCCCAGTAGTCGGTGAACCGCGGAAACTGC
The DNA here is from genome assembly GCA_964430625.1 of uncultured Solibacteraceae bacterium. Taxonomy (GTDB): domain Bacteria; phylum Acidobacteriota; class Terriglobia; order Bryobacterales; family Bryobacteraceae. The sequence goes on along the minus strand of CAYSFR010000020.1, from coordinate 116,637 downwards.
GCCGACGGCGCCGCCGACTCCCCTTCCCCGAAAATCATCGTCGTCACGCCCTGCCGCACCATACTCTGCGCATTCCCATCGGTCAGCAGCGTCGAGTCCGAGTGATTGTGGATGTCAATGAACCCCGGGCTGACAATCAGCCCCTTGGCGTCAATCACCCGTTTGGCCGTCTTCTCCCCCAGCCGCCCAATCCCGGCCACCCGGCCGTCCTTCAACCCCACATCGGCCAGATACGATGGGTTCCCCGTTCCGTCAGCCACCCGGCCGCCCCGGATCAGAACGTCAAAGTCCTGCCCTGCCGCCACCCATCCCGCCACCAGCAACAAACCTAAGGTAATTTTGGCCATTTGGATTCCTGTGCTATCGCCGCCAGCAGCGGCTTGATCAGCCCCCCGCCGCTGTCGGAGTTCGTCATCACCACCGCGCCGTGGCTTGCGTCCGCCCGGCAAATCAGCTCACACCGGTAGCCCGCGTTCGACCCCGAGTGCCCAAACCATCCCTGCGCTCCCACAAACCCCAACCCGTGCCGCCCAATGTGCGGAATAATCATCGCCTCCGCCATCGGCCGCTCCACGATCTTATTCGATTCCCCCATCACCGCGCGCGCCACCGCAATCGCAAACAGGCTCAGGTCCGTCGGCGTCGTCCATAGCCCGGCCGCCGCCATCTCCGGATATGTGTGCCATCCGCCCGTGTAGGACCGCCCCGTCACATGAAATCCCACCGCCGTCCGCGCCGCCCGCTCCGGCGGTAACGGCTGCGCAAACGTTGAGTTGTGCATCCCCAGCCGGCTCAGCACAATCCGCTGCATCAGCTCCGGAAACGATCGCTGGAACCGCTCCGTCAGCAGCAACTGCAGCACCGTATACCCGCCCCCCGAATACCGGTACAGCGTCCCCGGCTCCACGTCCACCCGCACCGCCGCCGTGTTCGCCGGCGCCTCCCCGTCCAGCACCTGCCGCACCGTCGGCACCGTGTCGTTCTCCCCATACCCCGGGAATCCGTGTACCGTTAGCCCCGCCGTGTGGCTCAGGATTCCCCGCACCGTAACTTTTTTCTTCGCCGTGAACTCGTTCTCGGGAACCTTCCATCCCACCAGCCGGTCATTCACGTCCTCATCCAATGCGAAATTGCCGAACTGCGCCATGTGCAGCGCCGCCATCGCCGCCACCGGCTTGGAGATCGACGCCGCCTGGAACATCGTCCCCGTGCTCGCCCCCACCCCGTAGGTCCGCGCCCAGTCCACCGTCCCGTCCCGAATCACCGCCACCGATACCGCCGGCGTCTTGTTCTCCGCCATCGCCGCCGCAGGCCGCCACAGCCCTTCAATCCTCCGTATGCGGTCTTCCAGCGGCCCCGCGTACGCCGCCGCGCCCGCGCCGATTGCCAGAAACTGTCGCCGGTCTAACATACGCAAGAACCTAACCATCATCCCCCAATTCGAGACCCAACTCGAGGAACGCCGGTACCACCTCCGTCCCCACCGCCCTTCCGTCCTCTGCGTCCTCCCGCACCACCCGCATCCCCAGCCGTAAACACGCCCGCTTCCCCGCCGCCGTCACCGCGTACGCCCCCAGCCTTCCCCGCACCCCCCGCAATACCCGGAAGATCTCGAATCCCGCCTCCACATCCGCCCCATACATCGAACACAGGTACAACGAACCGCCCAGCCCCAGATCCTCCCTCCGCAAGTCCCCCTCGTGCAGCCGCCCCTCCCGCAAGCCTTCATACGCCGCCTGCGTCAACGGCAGGCACGCCAGGTGTCCCCGCCCCCCGTCCAACAAAAAGTTCAACTCCGGCAGCATCTCCCCTGCCGCCAGATACAGCCCCCGGTCCAGCGCCGCCGCCGCCGGATAGATCGTCTGGTCAAACAAATACAGCCGCTCGGCATCCTCCGCCGTCTCTATCCTCCGCCGTCCGGTCACGCTCCCACTCTCTCACACCCCGCGCAATCTCCCCGGCCGCCACCTGCTCCTCTCGCGGCAACAGCCGCAGCCTCCCCGCTGCTTCTCCGACGCCAATTCGCTCTCCAACTCGTCCCCGCACCCCATTCGCCGCCGGTCCGGCACCAGGTCGATGTCCTCGGAAAACCGGTCGAGTGTGCCGGAACGCCAGGCTCCCTCTCCCCAGCCTGTACCGCCCCGTCGTCCCGCCAGATCCCCAAAATCACCCTGGCCGAGCGCCTCAACCCCTACTCCAGCCGCTTCTGGAACCGCGCCGCACTCACCAGCAGGATCACCACCCCGATGCCCCCCATCACCGCCAACTGCGGCCACAGAATCTCCACCCCCGTCCCCTTCAAAAACACCCCGCGCAGCACTTCAATGAAATACCGCAGCGGATTCAGGTACGTGATCCACTGAATCGGCTCCGGCATGTTGCGGATCGGAAACGAAAACCCGCTCAACATGAACGCCGGCGTAAAGAAGAAAAACGCCGACATCATCGCCTGCTGCTGCGTCCGCGAAATCGTCGACAAAAACAGCCCTGTACCCAGCGTCGACAGCAGAAACAGCCCCGACGCTCCCAATAGCATCCACACCGACCCGCGGAACGGCACCCCGAATACCAGCAGCGCCGTCCCCGTCGCCAGCCCCATGTCGAACAACCCGATCATCGCAAACGGGATCGTCTTCCCCAGCATCAGCTCCAGCGGCCGCACCGGCGTCACCATCAACTGCTCCATCGTCCCGATCTCTTTCTCCCGCACAATTGCCATCGCCGTCAGCATCAGCGTGATCAGCGTGATGATGTTCATCACCACCCCCGGCACAAAGTAGTTCCGGCTTTTCAGCTCTTCGTTGAACCACGCCCGCTGCTGCACCTCCACCCCGCCCGGCGCCGTCACCCCCCGCGCCCTCCCCAGATTGCCCACCACCCGCGTCACGTAAGCCGACACGATTCCCGCGTCGTTGGAATTGGTTCCGTCCATCAACACCTGCACCTGCCCCGTCCGCCCCCGGTCCATGTCGGCCCCAAAGCCCGGCCCCACCCGGATCACCGTCAGCACACTCCCCTTGTCCAGCAACGCCTGCGCCTCGGCATCGGACTCCGGCCGCGCCACCACGTGGAAATACCGCGAATTCGCCAGCATCGCCCCCAACTCCCGGCTCGCCGCGCTCCGGTCCTGGTCCCACCAGGCCACCTTCGCGTTCTCCACATCCAGGTTCACCGCAAATCCAAAGATGATCAACTGCATAATCGGCGGCAGAATCACCATCATCCGCAACCGCGGCTCCCGCAACACCTGGAACAGCTCTTTCCGCAATATTGTCAGAATCCGGTCCCGCATCCTTATGCCACCTTGTGCCCGACCTTCTTCGTCGCCACCAGAAACACGATCCCCGCATAGATCGCCAAAAACAGGATCTGCGTCCACAGCAGCGCCATCCCCTCGCCCTTCAGGTAAACCGACTTCAGGACGGCGATAAAATACCGCGCCGGCACAATCAGCGAGACGATCTGAATCACCCGCGGCATATTGTCGATCGAGTACATGAACCCGCTCAGCAAAAATGCCGGCAGAAAGCTGCTCAACATACCCATCTGAAAGGCGAGCAGTTGCGTCTTCGCCACCGCCGACAGCAGAATCCCCCACGACAGCGCCCCAAACAGGAAGATCCCGCTCGAAGAAGCCAAAAACCACAGGCTCCCCCGCAACGGCACGTCAAACACAAACACGCCCATCAGCACCGAGGTCACCACGTCCACCGCCCCCACCGCGAAATAGGCCGCCAGCTTCCCCAGCACAATCTCCCCCGGCCGTAGCGGCGTCGAAAGCAGCTGTTCCATCGAGCCGTTCTCCCACTCCCGCGCAATCGTCAATGATGTCAATAAGGCCGCAATAATCATCAAAACAACGGCAATTAACCCCGGAATCAGGAAATTTCGCGATTTCAGGTCGGAGTTGTACCAGACCCGTACCTGCGCCTCCGCCGGTCCGGTCACCCGGCGGCCCGCCATCCGCTCCATCGCCCACGCAGAGATCAGCCCCTGCGCATAGTTGATCGCAATCGACGCCGTGTTCGAGTCCGACCCATCCAGCAACAGCTGCACGCTCGGCCGCGCTCCCCGCCCCAGATCCCGGTGAAAGCCGCTCGGAATCACCACCGCCAGCAGAATCGCGCTCCGGTCGATCTCCCGGTTCACCAGCGCCGTCGACGTCTCCACCCCCCGTACCTCGAAGTAAGGAGTACCCTCAAACCGCGCCCGCAGATCCCGGCTCGCCGGCGATTGGTCTTGATCCACAATCAGCGTCGGAATATGGTCCACATCGAGCGACAGCGCGTAGCCAAACAGGATCAGCATGAACAGCGGCACCAGCAGCGCCATCACCAGGCTCCGCGGGTCCCGTAGAATGTGCAGAAACTCCTTCCGCGCCATCGCCTTCACCCGCCGGAACTTCATGCGTCCTCCCGCTCGATCGCCGAAATGAAGACCTCTTCCATCGAACCCACCCCCATCGCCGCCTTCAACACCCGCGGCGAATCCATCGCGATCGCTTTGCCCTTGTACAACAACGCGATCCGGTGGCAGTACTCGGCTTCATCCATGTAGTGCGTCGTCACAAACACCGTCCGCCCCGCCCCCGAAAGCTCATCGATCAGGTCCCAGAATGCCCGCCGCGCAATCGGGTCCACCCCGCTCGTCGGTTCGTCCAGAAACAGCACCGGCGGATCGTGCAGTATAGCCGCCCCCAGCGCCAGCCGCTGCTTCCACCCCCCGGCCAGCAGCCGCGTCATCACCCCCCGCTTCCCCTCCAGCCCCGCCATCCGCAGGGCAAACTCCTTCCGCTCCTCCCGCCGCGCCTTCTCCACCCCATAGATCCCGCAGAAAAAGTTGAGGTTCTCCTCCACCGTCAAATCGTCGTAGAGCGAAAACTTCTGCGACATATAGCCGATGGAGCGCTTCACGCTCTCCGGCTCCCGGCCCACGTCAAAGCCGTTGACCTTCGCCACGCCGGCCGTCGGCGCCAGCAGCCCGCACAGAATCCGGATCGTCGTCGACTTCCCCGCCCCGTTCGGCCCCAGAAACCCGAAAATCTCCCCCCGCGCCACCGTCAGGCTCACCCGGTCCACCGCCGTGAAGTCCCCGAAGCGCTTTACTAACTCCTTTACTTCCACAGCGTTATCGGGCGTCATGTTCCGCTCCTATCACCGAAACAAAGACGTCTTCCAGCGTCGGCTCTATCCGCGCCCACTCGCCCCCCACCCCCGGAATCGGCGCCCCCGCCGGCAGAAACACGTGCAGCGCCGCCCCGGCCGGCTTCACCGACAGGACTTTTCCCTCCAGCGCCGCCCGCATCCCCCGCAAATCCCTCCCGGTCACTTCGTAACACTCCCCCGGCACCTGCGCTTTCAACTCCGCCGGCGTCCCCATCCGTACCAGCCGCCCGTTATGCATCAGCGCCACCCGGTGGCACCGCTCCGCTTCATCCAGGTACGCCGTCGTCACCAGCAGCGTCATCCCGTCCCGGACCAACTCTTCCAGAATGATCCAGAAATCTCGCCGCGACACCGGATCCACCCCGTTGGTCGGCTCATCGAGCAATAGAATCTGTGGTTTATGGAGCAGCGTGCACATCAGCGCCAGCTTTTGCTTCATCCCCCCGGAAAGCTTCCCGGCCGGTCGCTCCCGGAACGGCGCCATCCGCGTCATCGCCAGCAGTTTCTGCTTCAGCGGCTCCAGTTCCCGCTCCTCCACACCGAAAAGATCGGCGTAGAAGTCCATGTTCTCCTCCACCGTCAAATCACCGTAAAGGCCAAATTTCTGAGCCATATAGCCGATCCGGTCGCGCACCTGCTCCGGATCGCGCGCCACGTCGAACCCGGCGACTTCCACCTTCCCCGAATCGGCATCAAGCAGCCCCGTCAGCAGCCGCAGCGTCGTCGTCTTCCCCGCCCCGTCCGGCCCCACCAGGCCGAACACCTCCCCCTTGGGGATGGACAACTCGATTCCGTCGACGGCCTGCACCGCCCCGAACCGCCGCCGCAACTCGGTCGCCCGGATCACTGCGTGAGGATCTCCGCGTCCATCGGCATGTTGTTCTTCAACTCCCCCTTCGGGTTCGGGACTTCCACCTTGATCCGGTAGACCAGTTTCACCCTCTCCTCGGGCGTCTGTATCTGCTTCGGCGTGAACTCCGCCTCGGACGCGATGAACGTCACAACTCCTTCAAAATCAACACCGGGGAAGGAATCGGCGCGCAGCTTTACCTTCTGGCCCAGCTTCACCCGGCCCATTTGGGTTTCGGTGATGTAGCCCCGCAGCCACGGCCGCCGGGTGTCGCCCAGCGTGAGCACGGCCGTTCCGGCCGCCACCACCTCGCCCGGTTCGGCCGGCCGCGCCAGGACGGTCCCGTCCATCGCCGCCACCAGATCGGCGTCGCCGATCTGCGTCTGGGTCACCGCCACCTGCGCCTGCGCCCGGGCGATCTCCGCTTTTCGCAGGCTGACCTCCTGCTCCTTCCGCGCCAGTTCCTTCCGGTTGGCCTCGGTCACCTGCAGCGCCGCCCGCGCCCGGTTCAACTGCGCCTTGGCCAGTTCCAGGGTTTCCTTCCGCGGCCCTTCTTTCACCAGCGCCAGACGCTGCTCGGCGTTCTTCACCGCCGCGGTCACCGCGCGCCAGCGGGTCTGCGCCTGGTCGTACTGCACGCGCGATATGTCCTCATTTTTGAACAACTTCTGGGCGCGGTCCCAGTCCGCCCGGGCCAGGTCCAACTGGGCCCGCGCTTCGTCCAGGCCGGCCTCGGCCTGCGCGATCTCCTGCGTCCGCGACCCCGCCTCCACGTCCCGAACCTGCGCCTCGGCTTGCGCGATCTCGGCCCGCCGCATCGCCGCTTCCCGATCCAGCACCTCCCGGGTCCGTTCCGTATCGATCCGCAGTTGCGCCAGTGCCGATTCGGCCGCCGCCACCCCGGCCTCGTCCCGCTGCCGGGCCTGGTCGAGCGCGTTGCGCTCCATCCGCGCCAGCAACTGCCCCGCGCGGACCGTATCCCCCTCTTTTGCAAGGATTTCCGTCACCCGGCCGGGCGTCTTGAAGGCCACCGTGGTCTCGGTGATCTCCAGATTGCCGGAGATGCGGATCCGCGACGGATCCTCGGCCGGACGGCGGAAGTAGAAGAACGCGGCCACCCCGATGGCGGCCAGTAAAACCAATGGAATCAATCGTTTCATTGCAGAATCCTGTGTATCGCGCCCATCGCCGCGGCCAGATCGATCCGCGCCTGGTTGTATAGGTAAAGGGCCATGACGCGGTTGTCCCGCGCCCGTTCCGTGCGCGTCTGCGCGTCCACCACTTCGATGGTTGAGGTCACCCCGCCCTCGTAGCGCCGCCTCGCCTGGGCCAGTTCCCGCTCGGCCAGCGCCAGACCTTCCTCGGAGACCAGCACCTGCCGGGTGGCGCTGGTGAGGGAATCGAGCGCCATCCGCACCTCCAACTCCACCTGCCGGCGGGCATCGGCGGTGCGTAACTCGTCCTGGCGCAACAAGATAGCGGCTTCGGCGCGGCGCGCATCGCGGCGCCCGCCGTCAAACAGCGGCACCCGCAGCGTCGCTCCGTAGGCGCGCGTCCCGATGGCGCTTTCCACGTCCAACCCGATGGCCCCGTAGTCGCCGAAGGCGTGCACACTGGGTAGGCGTTCCCACTTCACCGCCTGGTAGGAGCGGCGCGTGGCCTCCTCCCGAAGTGCTTGAGCGGAAAGGTCTTTCCGGCTTTCCCGGGCCGCGGCGAGCGCTTCCTCCAGCGCCGGAACCGGCGTCCCGGGCATCACCAGCGAGTCGGTCAACTCCAACTCCCGGTCCATTCCCAGGTTCAGCAACCGCGCCAGTTGCAGGTGGGCGCGGTGGCGTTCGTTTTCGAGGAGCGTCTGGCGCTGGCGTTCGTTGGCGATCTGGACCTCGGCGCGGAGCACTTCAATGCCCGTTCCGGTGCCCGCTTCCTTCTGGTCCGCGGCGAGCTTTCTCAATGATTCGGCAAGGGTTAGGTTCGCTTTGGCGACGGCCAGCGCGGCCTCGGCGCGGAGCGCGGCGGTGTAGGCGCGGGCGACATTTTCGGCCACCGTGTTCCGCGCCGCCTCCGCCTCGGCTTCCGCGACGGCGACGCCCGCGCGGGCCACGTCGAGGCGTTTCCAGGCGGAGAAGTCGAACACCGTCATCGAGGCGCTCAGACGGGCATCGAAGTTGGTAATCGGACCCACCACGGTGGGCATACTGAAGCCGGGAATGTTGGAAGGAAAGGAGATACCGAACGCGCGCAGGTTGCGGGTGAAGTTCTGGCCGCTAACGGCGCCATCGATGTTGGGTAGCAGGGCACCGCGTGCCTGGGCCACCCGGGTCTTCGACTGTTCGACGGCCTGGGCGGCCAGGCGGATGCGCGTGTTCCCATCGGGGGCGAGGGCGATCTCCACCGCCTGTTTCAGCGAAAGCGGCACCTTCTGGGCCGGCGCGACGGCGCAAAGTACGGCAAACAGGATAGTTATTTGGCGCATGGGAGACTGCCTCGCAGGCCTCCGGCCGCGTAGGTAACCATTTGCCGGAGCACTTCCTCGGTGTCATCCACCCGAACCCGGCCCCGGGAGAGGCCCTCGATCAGGTGCATGGCGCCGAAGGTATGGGAGATGACGCCGACGGAGAAGTGGAGGCGCCACATGAGGACGGTGGCCGGGGTGTCCGGCAGCGCCAGGTGCAGTGCGTCGAGGAAGGTGCTGAAGACCTGGGACATCATGGCGCGCACCTGGCTGGCCATTAACTCGCCTGGTTCCATATAGATACGGCCAATGAGAGCGGTGATGGGGCGACCCTCGCGGTGGCTCGCCAGCGCGGCTTCCACCGTCGGGCGATAAAAGGCTTCCAGGATCTCTTCCAACTGCGGACGGCCGTCGGGCGCGGTGTGGAGGAGGTGGTTAAGCAGTTCCATCCGCCGCTGATTCATGGGGTTCAGGCGGCGGAAGAGCACCGCCTGGACGAGGGCGTCCTTGGACTGGAAGTGGTAGTTGACGCTGGCGAGATTGACGCCGGCGTGATCGGTGAGGGCGCGGAGGGAGGTGCCGTCGATGCCGTTCTGGGCGAAGAGGAGTTCGGCGGAATCGAGGATGCGTTCTTTGGTATCGGGAGGCATAATCGGAACGTACGGATGATTGAATCAAACGTACGTTTCAATCTTGCGCGCAAAAAAGTGCGCTGTCAAGGCCTGTTTTGCGCGTATTTTGCCTCAAAAACGCGCATTTTGGTGCGTTTTTGCGCGTGTTTTTGCGCGTTCAGCCGCCGATGATGACGGTGGTCTCGCCCTTGGTGATCTTGTTCGGGGGTCCGAGCGGTTCGAGGATGGTATCGCCCTGGCGGCAGGCAGGCATGAAATTGATAAAGACGGTAGCCGACCCATCGATGACGACGCCGGGGCCATGGGGGACCGGGGTGGGGGGAGAGGGGGTGGCGCATTGGTGGATATCGCTGGCGCCTCCGGCCAGTGCAATGGCGGCGCCGAGGCTGGCAGAGACGGTGGCCTTGGCGGTGGTTTCGGCGGTGAGGGCAGCGGGAGCGCCTGGGGAACCGGCGGCGGCTTTGGTGGCGCTTTCGGCGGCGGTTACAGCGATATCGGCGGCTTTGCGGGCGGCCCGGAGGCCGGCAGCAGCGGCGGCGGGAACACCGCGCCAAGCGGGAAGGTAACCGATGACGACGTCGGGACTGCCAGGAGTGCCGGTTAGGATCGGCGGGAGCGGGTGGGAAACGGGGTCAGTAACGCGGGCGGCGGGACCTTCAGGCATAGGGGTGGCAGGGGCTCCTTATCTTGTTAAGCGCAAAAGGCGGCCGGAAGTAATCATGGGATGCGGGGAGGGGTGAGGTCGTCGGAAAGGAAGCAGGCGGGGCGGAACTCCACTTTTTCGACGATGGCCTCCTGGGGGAAGGTGAGTTTGCCCTGGAAGTAGGAGATGGCCTCCGAGGCGCGGTAGATGAGGAAGTCCTTGCGCTCCTGGGGAGACGGAGCGGAAGCGGCGGCGTCGATCACCTTGCTGAAGGCGGCGATGACGGCGGTTTGGCCGCCCTGGCGGGCATAGGCGCGGAGGAGGCGGGCGGCAAAGATCTCCATGGAGGGAGTGGAGAGGGGCGATTCGCCGAGGTAGATGACGAGGAGTTCGTGGAGGCGCTGGGTGGGGTCCATGGCGAGGAGGCGCTGGCGGGCCTGGACGGCTTGTTGGGCGGCCGGGTACTGATTGCGGGAGTAGCCGGTGTATTTGCGGTAGGGGATACCGGCGGTCCCTTTGCGATCAGGAACCTTGGCGGCGGCATCAATGGCGGCCTGGAGGCGGCGGCCGACGGCGCCCATGTCGACGGCGAGGGCGAGCGACTCGGCGGTATCGAGGACGAGAGGGAAGACCTCCATGGCGGCCGGGTGGGGGAGGAGGTATTCGGCGAAATAGGTGGCGGCGACGCGGGTTTGGTCCAAACTACCGAGGTCACCGATGGCGGTGATGGCGTAGAGGCTACGGGTGACGTCGCGGGTATTGGATTCCTGGCGCGTGAGGAAGCGGGAGACGTGGGAGAGCAGGTCGGGGCGTTCGTAGAAGCGCAGGAGGTCGAGGAGGTGCGAGACGACGGGGGGACCGGCGGTGTGGGGGACGTTGATGGGGACCCAGTAGGAGATGAATTCGGGGTCGATGCCGCGCGGGGGCCGGTGACCGACGTAGAGACCGCCAAAGACGAAGCTTTGGAGGCGATCGATGGCGTCCGAGCCGGTCCAGCGGACGAGAGTAATGGGGATAGGGAGTTCGGACATGGCGATTACCAGGCCTCCAGTTTGCCGGCGCCGAAGGTGCGGATCTGCTCGACCAGTTTTACCTGGCGGTGGACCATGGTGTGGGTGAGGTTCTGTTCGAGGGTGACGGTAAAGGGGCCGTCGCAGAGGCGCTTGGGGGCGGTGACAGGGTTGTTCAGTTCGGCGAATTGGGCCATGAGCTGGTTGGCTGCATTGGCGGAACTCGCTTTGGTGTGAATCATATCGGTAAGGATGTGGGTCGACTCGTGCTGGGAGACCATGGGGAAGGTCTCGCCGCCGTCGAGAACGCCACCACTGGAGTTTGAGTAGGCCATGATGGTGGCGGAGCGATAGGGAAGATCGGGCTGGAAGGGCGGATCGGTGGATAGATTGTGCTGGTAGGCCTGACCGAGCAGGGTACCGCTGGTGAAACCGACGATGACGGCACAATGGATGGCGTCGTCGGTGACGGGGATGGAGCGGAGAACGCGCTTGGTATCGATGGTCAGGAAGCTGTTGGAGCCGTCGGAGTTGATGGAATCGACGGCGGTGGTGACGATACGGGGGACGGCGACGGTCATACGGGCGGCCGGGGGGATGAGTTCGTTGGTAATGGTGACGCGTTCGCCATTATTCGCCTTGATGACGACATCGCAAGAGGAATTGAGTCTGGAGGTGGAGCGGGGGGTGGCGAAGGCCTCGGCGGTGAAGCCGGCGGGGAGGGCGGCGCCGACCTTGGCCCCGACCTGGAGAGGGGTCTCGCCGGCGATCAGCGGGACGGTCACCGTGACGGGAATCGTCGATTCGCTTTCGACATCGAAGGTAAGGTTGGCGGCAGCGAGGACGGTATTGCCGTGGTCGTGGGAGAGGCAGAGCATGCCTTCATCGGGGGGATCGATGACGGACATGGAGACGATGCGGGGGGCGATGTTGGCCTGGGCGAAGACGCGGCGGTACCAGCGGAAGGTACGGCGGCGGAGGTGTTGTTTGACGGTATCGGTGGAGGTACCCGGGAGGAGTTCGTTGACGCCGGCCTCGCGGCGGACGACGTAAAAATGGAGGCGGATGCGGCGGCGCTCGTCGCCGCCGATGGGGGCGACGACGGAGACCTGGCATTTGGGGGAACCGGTGCAGCGGTCGACGACGTAGGTGGCGCGGACCATCTGGTCGAGGATTTCGACGGTATCGTTGTCGCCGGCGGCATCGGTTCCGAGGCCATCGGCCATGTCGGTGACGAACAGGACCTGGCCGGCGGTGCCGGATGCGGTCCGGTCGTCCTCGTCGACGACGAGGCGCATGTACTTGGAGCGATAGGTATTGTCGGTGGTGGCGCTCACGACTTTGCACTCGAGGGTATCGATGCGACGGTTGGCGTCGGTGAACTCGACCCAACTGGTGGCAGTGAGCTTGCCATCGGGGCCGGCGGTGTAGACGGGTTTGAGGGCCTCGAGTTTCACGTTGACGGAGGCACCGGCGGCAGGGTCCCAGACCTCCACCTTGAAGGTATCCGGGTCGTGGTGGCCGTCGTAGTTGAAGCCGTATCCGGTTGGGAAGGCAGCCGAACCGGTGCTACCGCCTTTGTTGGTGACGTAGTTGGAGATGTTGAGGACAGAGACGGTGTCGTCGTCGCGGTAGGGTTTATCGGGGGAGCCGTGGACATAGCGGATGTTCACGGGGGGGGATGTTTTGAGGGTAAAGGTGTGTTTCGTATCGACGGCGCGAGGGTGGTCCTCGACGACGACGTCAGGGACGGTAACCTCATCGCCGTCCTTAAGGGGGCCATTGAGGAGGCGGGAGTTGGCGGGAAGATCGCGCAAGGGCTGGCAGTTGAAGAAACCGAAATCACTGGCGATGCCGCAGAGGCAGTCACCGGCTTTGGCGATTACTTGAGTTGGCATGAGGGATCTCCGCTAGTTGGTGTCGTCCCAGAGGAAGTTTTCCGTTGGTTGCTGGACAGCGCGGAAGGCGGCTTCCTGGGGGAAGGAGAGGGAGCCGCGGCAGTAGAGGATAGCCTGGCCGGCGCGGTGGATAAGGAAATCCTTTTTGCGCTGGGGCATTTGGCTCTTGGCGGCGCCGTCGATGATTTGGGCGAAGGCGGCGGTTACGGTTTTGGCGGTGGCTGCGTCTTCCATGGCGTGGCGGCGGATGAGGCGGCCGGCCCAAGTGGTCATGGAGGGGGAGGAGAGGGGGGACTCGCCGAGGTAGAGAAAGAGGAGTTCGGGGAGGCGCTGCGCCGGGGATGCGGCGGCGAGGCGGCGTTTGGCTTCGACGACGCGGGTGGCGTTGGGATACTCGAGGACGCGGTAGTCGTTGTACTTGAGGTAGGGGATAGCGGCGGGGGAATCGACGTTTTCGGGGACGCCGGCGGCGTCGATGGCGGCCTGAAGGCGGCGGCCGATGAGGGACATGTCGACGGCGATGGCGAGGGCTTCAGCGGTTTCCAGTACGAGGGGGAAGAAGTCCATGGCGAGGGGCCGCGGGAGGAGGAACTCATTCATGTAGCGAACGGCGAAGGCCGTCTGTTCGGGGGTACCGACCTCGCCGATGATCTGGAGGATATACAAAGCGCGGCGGAAGGAGCGCTCGTCGGCTTCATTGCGGGTGAGGAAGCGGCTGACGTGGTCGAGGATGTCGGCGCGTTCATAGAAGCGAAGGAGGTCGCCCAAGTGCCGCATGGAGATGGGGGAGGCGTCGGGTTTGACGCGGGTACGGATCCAATAGGAGACGTACTCGGGGTCGATGCCACGCGGGGGGCGGTTTCCGGCATCGGTACCGCCGTTGACGAAGGCGTCAAGGAGAGGGCCGGCGTCCTTGGTAAGGACGCGGACGGAGGTGATGGAAACGGGAGAGTCCGGCATGGGGATCACCAACTCCTCAGTTTGGCTGCGCTGTGGGTAAGGATTTCCTGAACGAGGGAAACCGTGACTTCCGGGGGCGGGTTAGTTCCATTGCGCTGGAACATACGAGCGAGGTACTGTCCGTCGGTGGGGCGGAGGGCGATGGAGCCATCGGCGAGGCGTTTGGTGGCATCGACGGCGTTGGCGACGGAGGTACCGGAGCCGAGGAGTTGATTGCGCCAATGGTCGGAGTTATCGACGGTATGGGAGATATCGCAGATGACGTGGGCGGACTCGTGGGGGGAGGTAAAGGGGAGGTTGTCGCTGTTATCGAGGACGAAGCCAGAGTTGGACTGGTAGGCCATGATGGTGGAGGAGCGAAGGGGGAGGATGGGCTTGATGTTGGCGGCGGCGGCGTGGAATTCGCGGAAGGCCTGGCCGCGGAGGCTGGGGCCACTGAACTGGCCGATGACGATGCAAAACATCCCGTCGTCGGTGGTGGGCATCATGCGAAGGATGCGGCGCATTTCGATGGAGGGTCCGCCGAGAGTACCGTCGTCAGTGGCACTATCGACGGCCATGAGGTTGACGCGGGGGATATTGATGGTGATGCCGGCGCCGGCGGAAAGGGCAGGGGGCGGGTTGAGGGTGACGCGCTGGCCGTTGGAGGCGGTGATGATGACATCGGCGGCGGGGTTAGGGGTACCGGCGCGGAGGGTACAGGGGAAGCACTCGCCGGTGAAGCCGGCGGGGAGGCCGGCGACGATGAGGTTACCGGCTTCGACGGGGGTTTCGCCGCCGGCGAAGCGGATGGTGGGGACGACGGTGGAACCGGCGGAGGTTTGGAGGGTGATATCGAGGGTAGCGCCGCCGGCGGCGACGGGGAGGCCGGTACCGGAGGAGATGGCGATCATATTGCTTTCCGGGGGGTCCACGATATTGAGGCTGGAGAGGAGGGGAGCCATATCGGCCTGGGCGAAGACGCGGCGGTACCACTTGTAGGTACGGCGGCGGAGGTGTTTGCGCATGTCATCGGCGGAGACACCGGTGGGCATGGTGTCGACGCCGGCGGCATTGCGGATGGCGTAGAAGTGGAGGTTAATGCGTTTGCGATCGGCGCCGCCGATATCGACGAGGGCGGAGACGCGGCACTTGGTGGAACCTGGGCAGCGGTCGACGACATAGGTCGCGCGGACCATCTGGTCGAGGATTTCGACGGTGTCATTGTCGCCCGGGAGTCCGGTACCGAGGCCGTCGGCGCAATCGGTGACGAGGAGGAGCTGGCCGGCGGTACCTGGGGCGGCGAGGTCCTGTTCGTCGACGACGAGGCGCATGTATTTGGAGCGGTAAGTATTGCTGGTGGTGGAGGAGACGACGTTGCAGACGAGGGCGTCGATTTTGCGGCCGGCGTCGGTGAACGGGGTATAGCTGGCGACGCGGAAGGTGCCGTCGGGATTGGCGGTATAGCCGGGCTTGAGGGCTTCGAGTTTCACGTTCACGGAGGCGCCGGCCTTGGGGTCCCACACCTCCACTTTGAAGGTATCGGGGTCGGCGTGGCCGTCGTCGTGGTAGCCATAGCCGGTGGGGAAAGGTTTGAGGCCATTGGCGCCGGCGAGGTTGGTGACGAAGTTGGAGATGTGGAGGGTTTTGGTTTCGGTGTCGTCGCGGTAGGGGAGATTGGGGGAGCCGTGGACGAAGCGGATTTTGACGGGGGGACTGGTTTTGAGCTTGAAGGTATGTTTGGTATCGGTAGCGCGGGAGTGGTCTTCGACGGCGAGGTCAGGGACGGTGACCTCTTCGTTCTCGTTGAGTTCGCGATCGAGGTAGGCAGCGTTTTCCGGGAGGGCGCGGAGGCGTTCGCAGTTAAAAAAGCCGAAATCGGCGGCAATGCCGCAGAGGCAATCGCCGGCTCTGGCGGTAACTTTTGTGGGCATAGCGTTACTCTTCTAGTTGATGTCGTCCCAAAGGAAGCTTTGGGGGCCGTCCTTGATTTGCTGGTAGAACTCTTCCTGGGGGAAAGAGAGTTTGCCCTGGAGATAGAGGACTGCCTGCGCGCAGCGGCAGACGAAGAACTCTTTTTGGGGCTTGGTCATCTGGGAGGCAAGGGCGCCATCGATGATGGATTTCAGGGCAGTGACGACGGCGGCCTGGCCGCCATCCATGGCGTATTTGCGGAGGAGGCGGCCGGCCCAGATCTCCATGGAGGGGCTGGAGAATTCGGAGCCGCCGAGGTAGATGAGGATGAGTTCCTGGACGCGCTGGGTGGGATCAGCGGCAAAGAGGCGGCGTTTGGCCTCGATGGTACGGATGGTGCGGGGGAGGTTATTGCGATTGTAGTCGGAGTATTTGCGCCAGGGGATACCGCCGGAGCCATCGAGGTTGGGGGCTTTGGAGGCAGCGTCGAGGGCGGCGTTGAGGCGGTGGCCGATGAGGGTAGTGTCGACAGCGAGAGCGAGGGATTCGGCGGTTTCGAGGACGACCTCAAAGAGGTCCATGGCGAGGGGTTGGGGCAGGATGAACTCGTGGAAATAGCGGGCGGCGAACATGGTTTGTTCGGGTGTGCCGACCTCGCCGATAGCCTGGAGGATGTAGCAACTGCGGCGGAAGGAGCGGTCGTCGGTTTCGTTGCGGGAGAGCATGCGGCTGATGTGGGCGAGGACATCGGGCCGTTCGTAAAAGCGGAGGACATCGACGACGCGGAGAAAGGTGCCTGGGCCGGAGTCGGGCCTGATGTTTTCGCGGAGCCAGAAGGAGACGTATTCGGGGTCGAGGCCGCGAGGGGGGCGGCGGCCGGCAAAGCGGTGTCCATCGAGGAAGGCTTCAAGTTTGGCGGCAGCGTCCTGGTTGGGCCAGCGTACGTGGGTAATGGGAATCGGAAGGGACGACATGAGAGATTACCAAGCCTCCATTTTGGCGGCGCCGACGGTGCGCATGGTTTCCGCGAGTTTGACGTTGACGATGATGAACGTGGTGGTCTGGTTCTGCTGCATAGCGATGGTATAGGGGCCATCGCAGAGGCGCTTGGTGGCGCCGATGGCGTTGTCTTCCGAGGTACCGGTTCCGAGGAGTTCGGTACGGTTGTGGGCGGTCCCGGGGTTGGTATGGACGAGATCGCAGAGGGTATGGGCGGACTCGTGGGGAGAGGTGAAGGGGAGCTTATTGGAGTCATCGAGTACGCCGACGAATCCACCGGCGTTGCCGGCGGCCTGGTAGGCCATGATGGTGGAGGAGCGGAAGGGGAGTTCGGGGCGGAAGGGAGGGTCAGCGGCGTTACAGGGGGGGAAGGCCTGACCGCGGAGGCCGGTGGTATTGAAGCGGCCGATGACGAGGCAGTGCATGGCATCGTCGGTGACGGGGACGGCGCGGAGGAGGCGTTTATAGTCGACGGTTTGGAAGGCGCAGGAGGCGTCCATGGAGGCGTCGTCTGCTCGGACGGCCATGAGGTTGACGCGGGGGACATCGACGGTAATGCCTGCGTTTGGGGGCAATTGGATATCGAGGAGGGTGATGCGTTCGCCGTTGGCAGCGGTGATGATGCAATCCGCGGCGGGGTTTATCGCATTGGTAGAGCGGGGGCAGGCGTGGGTTTCGGCGGAGAAGCCGGCGGGGAGTTGGGCAGCGATGACGCCTCCGGCCTGGACTGGGGTTTCGCCGCCCTGGAAGACGACACGGACAGGGATGTCCCGGGTGGCGGTTTTGATGCGGAAGGAGAGGGTGACGTCGAAAGGATCGGAGATGTTGAGGCCGGTGGCGACCCAGGAGATGAAAGAAGAGACGGGGTTGGAGGCGGTGGTAGCGGCGACGGGGTTGCCGTGGGAGTGGGAGAGGCAGAACATGTTCTCGGCGGGGGGGTCGAGGACATTCATGGACATGAGCCTGGGGGCGCAGTTGGCCTGGGCGAAGACGCGGCGGTACCACTTAAAGGTGCGGCGGCGGAGGTGTTTCTGGATGTCGGCGGCAGAGACGCCGGTGGGCATGGTGTCGACGCCGGGGTCTTTGCGGAAGGCATAGAAGTGGAGGCGGACGCGCTGGCGTTCGGAGCCACCGATATCGGCGGTGGCGACGACTTTGCACTTGGGAGTGCCGGTGCAGCGTTTCACCTCATAGGTAGCGCGGACCATCTGGTCGAGGATTTCGACGGTATCGTTGTCGGCGGGGGCGCCGGTACCGAGGCCGTCGGCGAGGTCGGAGACCCAGAGGAGTTGATCGGTGATCCCGGCGGCATCGCGGTCGGCTTCATCGCAGACGAGGCGCATGTATTTGGACCGGAAGGTATTGGCGGTGGTGTCAGAGACCTTATTGCAGACGAGGGCGTCGATTTTGCGTTTGGCATCGCCAAAGTCAGCCCAGGATTCGACAACCGGGGGAGCGCCTTCGGCGCCGGCTTTGTAGACGGGCTTGAGGGCCTCGAGGATGACGTTGACGGAATCGCCGCCTTTGGGGTCCCAGACTTCCACCTTAAAGGTATCGGGATCGGCATGGCCGTCGGCGTGGTAGCCATAGCCGGTGGGGAGTGCGGCGAGGCCGGTGGCGCCGGCGAGGTTGGTGACAAAGTTGGAGACGTTGAGGGTATTGGAGGTGGAATCGTCGCGGTAGGGGAGGTCCGGTGAGCCGTGGACGAAGCGGATATTGATGGGAGGGGAGGTACGGAGTTTGAAGGTGTGTTTGGTATCGACGGCTTTGGAGTGTTCCGAGACGACGAGGTCAGGGACGGTGACCTCGTCGCCGGCGACGAGGGGGCGATTGAGGAGAGCGGAGTTTTCCGGGGCATCGCGAAGGGGTTTGCAGTCGGCAAAACCGTAGTCGCTGGCGATGCCGCAGAGGCAGTCGCCTGCGTTGGCTGTCACTTTGGTTGGCATCGTAGTTACTCGATAACAGACTTGTCGCGATTGGGGAAGCGGACGGTGGCCTGGCCGGGCTGGATGCCATCGACGCGGGCAAAGCCCTTTTCGTCGGTGGTGCCGGAGGCGACGGTACCTTCGGGGGTGTTGACCTCGAAGTATTCGCCGGGAACGGGGAGATTGTCCTCGTCCTTGACCTCGATTTCGATGAAGTGGTTTTCGACCTGCTTGTCGGCGGGCTGGGAAGCAGCCTTGGCTTTGGAGGAAGCCGGTGGAGTGCCGGTGGGGGGCAAGGAGTGAGCCGGTCCGCCAGAGGCACCGCCGCCGGAGTAGACTTTATGGCCGGTCTGTCCGGGCTCCATGGCGGCCTTGAAGGCTTTGGGGGCGGGGACATTGGGAGTGGCGGGGGCAGCGGGGGTTTTGGCGGGGGAACCCGGGCTGGTGTTGATCTGGACCATCGAGCCTTTGATGTAGACCATGCCTGAGGATTTGACGGTGATGCCGGAGGTATCGATCATGACCTCGGAGCCGCCCACCTTGAAGGAGATGCCGTCGTCGGCTTCGAAGGCGATGGCCTTGGCCTTGACGCCGTACTTTCCGCCGATCTTCATGGCGTTATCGGAAGAGATGGTGTCGTTGACGCTGGAATTGTACTGGCGGGAGACGTTGCCAGTGACGATGTTGTTGACGGTACCGCCGACTTTGGTGTTGACGTTCGACTTGACCTCCTCATAGACGGAGTTCTTTACGAGGCGGTGGGTGTCGTTCTTGATCTCTTCAATGAGGTTGCGTTCGATGAAGCGGTTGACGTCGCGGCCGTAGTTGGAGAAGGTATCGTTTTTGACGCGGATGTGGTGGTCTTTTTCGGCGTGGAGAAAGACGAACTCGGAGCCTTTTTTGTCCTCGAACTGGAGGACGTTGAGGTTGGCAGAGCCACCCTTTTCGGTGCGGGTCTGGATGCCGGACTGTGTTTTGTTGTCGGGGAGGGTCCAGGGGGGCATCATGTCGGCGTTGTAGACGGAGCCGACGCAAATGGGCTGATCGGGGTCGCCTTCTTCAAAGGCGATGACGACTTCGTGGCCGATGCGGGGGATGGAGATGAAGCCGAACTGTTTACCGGCCCAGGGGAAGGCGCAGCGGACCCAGCAGGAGGAACTGGCGTCGAAGGGGAGGGTACGGTCCCAGAGGAACTGGACCTTGATGCGGCCGTACTTGTCGGTAAAGATCTCCTCGCCGCTGGGGCCGACGACGACGGCGGTTTGGGTGCCGTTGACGGTGGGTTTGGCGGTGACGCGCTGGGGCCGGAAGGGGAGGGTGTAGGGGATACAGTTGAAGACGATTTCGGGGGGAGGGGTATCGAGGTTGTCATCACCGGCGTATCCACCGGCCTGTGGGATGGTGAAGTGGGAGCGGGTGAGGGTATAGACGTCGTTGTCTTCGAAGTGGCGGTCGAGGGTGAATTTGTAGCCGGGGATGATGCCGAGGAAACCGGTGTAGCCGGTAATGACGATGGAGTTAACGGCTTCCTGCTGCATTCGGATTTTGGCGGTGCGTTTGTTGTCCTCGAAAATCTTCTGGAGTTCGCTGGCCTGTTCGCCGCCGGAGGAGCTGATCCCGTCGAAGCGCTGGGCATAGGCGCCGGGGTAGTCATAGAGCTCCATATTCTCGTTGCCACCGAGCTTCAGTTTGTGGGAGGTATCGCCGATCTGTAGGGTTTCGACGATGAGCTCCTGGCCTTCGAGGGATTTGTGGGGGAGCTCGAAGGAATGGTCCCAAAGGGTGGTTTTGCCGGAGCGGAGGGTTTGGGTTTTTTCCCAGGCGTAGACGACGACGACATCTTCGACGCCGCCCATATCGGGGTCGAAGCAAAGGGTGGGGGATTTGGGGAGTTCTTTATGGGTGGTCGGGGTATCGGCGACAACCATAATATGATTGCCCTCTTCGTGGATGAAGTAGTAGAAGATGCCTTCTTCTTCCATGAGGCGGGAGGCGAAATCGAGGTCAGATTCGCGGTATTGGACGCAATAGTCGCGGGGTTCGTAGGTGCCTTGGAGTTCCCAATTGACGGAGAAGCCGACGAGGACGGATTTGAGGATATCGGGGACGTTTTTCTGCTGGAAGATGCGGGACTGGGTGGTGCGGGAGAGGAACCAGAGGCGAGGGACTACCTGGAAGGTGTAGGAGGTATTGTGGTTGCCGCGGTGGCCCCGGGAGAAGGTCTGGATGACGCCGTGGAAGAAGCGTTTGGGGACGTTGGCATCCTCATTGTCGAGGATGGCGCGGACGCAGACGGGTTGGCCGACGAGTTTGGAGAAATCGACGACCTCATCGTTGGGGGCGAAGCATTCGACGCGGAAGCTAAAGAGCTGGGAAATGCCCTCCATGCCATCGATGGAGCGGATGAGAAGTTTATCTTTGCCTAGCGGGGTTGTGAGCTCAAGGAGCCGGGTTTCCTGGGTAAATGCGGGCATGCGTCACCTCTTCTGCTTAACGCGGAATCGAGGGACAAAAGCCTACAGTGAATCCCCCGCGAGATCCCACTTATGGGAACCTCTCACGCTATCGTACTCGGATTTGGTGAGTTTTTCTCCGGCCGAGTTGGAAATGCGGGAGGCGAAGGGGAAAAAGGGGATGGTGGGAGGTTTGGGCACGAGCTGATCGGGCGGGAGTTGGGCGGCCCAATCGCGCTGGTAACCGGAGAGATTCTGGCCGCCGAGGCCGGCCTGGAGGCCCTCATTGGTGGCGCGATCCTTAATGCGCTGGAGGCGCATGGCGACGGTGCGGGCATCGTCGACCTTGGACTTGGCGGTATTCATGGCATCGCGGGCCTGGCGCATGACGTCGCCGATGGGACCGGAGATGCGGCCGAAGGTGTTGTCCATGATGAGCTGCCAGACGGGCATGAAGGTATTGCGGAAGTTGAGGGCGAGGAGCCAAGGGAAGGCGCCGAGGTAGGCTTCCATGGCGAGGGCGTTGGCCGTTTCGCACTGCTGGCGAAGACCTTCGAGCTTATCGACGAGTTCGCCCATGGTGAGTTCGAGGGCGACATTGAGGCGGCGGAGGACCTGCTGGTTGAGTTCCTGGAGGCCCTTGTCGAGGAGGGCCTGCCCGGGCTGGACATTGACGCCCTGGACGTTCATACCGAAGTCCTTGGCGGACTGGAGGAACTGGACGTTGTCCATGACGAGGGCGACGAGGCGGTCGAGCATGCGTTTGCGGGCGGCCTCATAGACTTCGAGTTCATTGATGGGCTGGACGGCGGGGCGGTCCATGAGTTTCTTGTAGACTTCGCGGAGGAACTCGTTGTTAACGGTGGTAACTTCATCGATGATGGTGGCGACGAAGCCGGGGAGGGAGTCGACGCCGAGGCCGGCCTGGAAACCGTTGCGGATGAGCTGGGCGAGCTCCTTGGGGGGAGCGGGGGCCTGGCCGGGAGTGGTGACGGGGGGCGGGGTGACCTGGAAGGCCTGCTGGAGGTAGGGGTCACCGGGAGCAGGGGGTTGATCGGGGTCGGGTTCGACGAAGTCGCGGACAATTTTGCCGTAGTTTTCGATGCGGGCCTTGAGGTCCTCGTAGCGTTTGCGGGCGTCGTCGAGGAAACCGATGCCGGTGGGAGCGGGGGCGCCGGGAGCGGCGGGAGGGGGCGGAGGGGGAGCGGGGTACCAGAGGTAGAAAGAGGGGGTGAGGGGGCCATTGAGGGCGTCGACGGTATAGCGGCGGACGGCCTTTTCGATGGAAGGTTCGAGGTCAATGGCGACGCGGACGTAGAAGTGCTGGTAGACGTCCATGGGTTTGAAGGCGAGGCCGGTGACGAAGTTGAGAATGTTGGTGACGGCCGGGGGTACGGCGGGGCCGAGGACGGGCATTTTGCCGAGGAGGCCGCCGGTGGGGTCGTTGGCCGGGGGAGCGAGGAGGCGCTGCTGGAAGGCGCGGTAGTTGCAGCGGGCCTGGTGGAGGTCGATGCCGGCTTTATGGAGGGCGCGGTAAGAGGACGAGGGGGAGTTGATGGCGGCGACAGCGTTGCGGACGAGGGTGCCGATGGCGTTGAGGTCGCTGGCGGCAGGGGCGGCGGCGCCGGCAGACCCGGCACCGAGCATATCGGCGGCCATGCCGACCATCTGACCGAGACCGCCCTTAGACTTTTCAAGGGCGTCGAGGACGGACTGGCAGCCGGTGATCATGGAAGACAGGAGCAGGGCTTCGCGATGGAGGGCGGCGCGGAACTGGAAGGCGCGGAGTTTGGCGTTGTTGGGGAAGGATTCGACGGCGTCGTCGAGTTTGAGGTCGTGGTGGAAGTTTTTGGAGTTATCGAGGTGGACGTGGCCAAGGTGGATGAACTCGATGACTGCGCCGGCGTCGATGGGGCGGCGGTCGCCGGGGGCCTGGGCGCCGGCGAGGGACTGTTCGAGCTGGCCGAGGTTTTCGCCTCGATAGAAGACAAGGGGGGCATCACCGGCGGCGGGGATAGCGCCCTGGCCGCCGAGGATGCCACTGGCGGCATCCATCGCGCCTGAAACTGCACCTAGCATAATGGCTCCTTAGGTATGAAGGGACTCTAGTTTAGATCGGGTGGCGTCGTCGATTTCGCCGGTGGGCTGGAGGTTGTGATCGCCCTGGAACTGCATGATGGCTTCGCGGAACTTGTCGGAGTCCTCATTGGACTCGTCGCCGCAGGAGTAGCCGAGGTTGTTGAGGCGCTGTTTGGCGCCGGAGGTGGTGTCGATGGGGTTCAGGTGGCCGACGCGGACGGGGTATTCTTCCTTACCGCCGTTGAGGCGGATGACGCCGCCTTTGCAGTTGGGTTTAATGAAATGCTCGAGGTTGCCGTCGCCGTCGGTGGTACCGCGGATGATCTCGTCGTCGAGGATGAGGGTATAGGGCTCATTGCGGCGGGGTTCGCCCATGAGGAAGAGCTGCATTTTGAGTTTGGCCGGGACGCCGCGGCGGGTGAAGGTATGGCGGGCGTCGGTGGAGCGGGAGAAGTCCTTGAGGCGGAGCGGCGGGACGAAGACTTCGTCGCCGGGGTTGAGGATATTGGGGTTCTTCCGTTTGGACTTGAGTTCGGCGTTATTGGGGTGGTTCCAGATGGTCTCGTAGAAGTGGCCGGCGTCGTGGGCGATGGAGGGGATGCTATCGCCCTCGCTGACGGAGATGCGGCTGTTGGATTCGTTGTTTGGGGTAGACATGGGTGACTCCGGTTATTCAGAGATGGCGTCCTGGTCGAGGTGGAGCCAGCGGACCTGGCACTCGCCGGGGTCCATTTTGTTGACACGGATGAGTCCGTTCTTGTCGGTGGAGCGGGTGACTTTCTTGCCGTTGGGGAGGGTGATTTCGCAGGATTCGCCCTGGACGGGAGCGCCGGACTCGTCCTTGAGCTCGATTTCGATCCAGTGCGATTTGTCCTTGTTCTCTTCGGCCTTTTCGTCGTGGGAGTTTGCGGCGGCCTTGGCGGCGGCGGCGGGATTTTCGGTGGGACGATTTTCGCCCGGGGTCATGGGGGCGAAGGGGAGCGAAGGGGCGACGGCGTCGGGGAAGGCGGCGTCGACAGCGGACCATCCGGCGCTGCCGGAGTTAATGAAGACCTTGGAGCCGGAGATGTGGATACCGGCGGAGGTGAGGGCGATGGTGTTGCCGTTGGACTCCAGGACGACGGCGGTGGAAGCGGAGAGAACGAGGGTCCCGCCGCTATCGATCTGGATGTCGTTGTTGGCGGTGATGTTCATGTCAGTCCGGGAGGCGACGCGCATGGACTGGCCGATGATGCCGGCGGCGCCAAAGGCTTTCATGAAGATTTCGCCGTCGGTGACCAGGCCATAGGTGCCGTCGATCTTGGTGGATTCGTCGGCATGGATGTGCCGGCTGACCATGTTGTGGTGTTCAAAGCGGGTTTCGCCTTGGACGATGAAGTTGTAGTCGCCGGTGACCTCGCCGTAGTAGGCGTCCTTGCAGCGGAAGTGGACGTCCTTTTCGCCGTTGATAAAGATGAATTCGCTGCCGACCTTGTCCTCAAAACGGATTTCGTTGAGGCTTTGGGTGGATCCGGCGGGTGTGGAGCGGGATTTGATGCCGGACTGGGTTTTGTTGGCCGGGAGTTCGTGGGGGGGCATCTGGTCAGCGTTATAGACGCTGCCGACGATGATGGGCTGATCGGGATCGCCTTCCTCGAACGCGACGACGACTTCCTGGCCGATGCGGGGGATATGGACCATGCCGAACTGTTTACCGGCCCAGGGGGTGGCGACGCGGACCCAGCAGGAGGAGTTGCCGTCGAACTTGCCTTCGCGATCCCAGAAGAACTGGACTTTGACGCGGCCGTATTTATCAGTAAAGATCTCTTCGCCGGCGGGGCCGACGACGAGGGCGGTCTGGGTGCCGTAGATCACCGGTTTGGGGGTGATGCGGGTGGGGGCGAAGGGCAGTTTGAGGGGGATGCAGTTAAAGACGATTTCGGGGGGCGGGCTGAGGGTATCGGCTTCGCTGGTGCCGTAGGCGCCGCGCTGGGGGATGGAGACGTTGGAGGAAGTGATGACGTAGGTATCGTTGTCGGAGTAGTGACGGTCGAGTTCAAACTTGTAGCCGGGGAGGACGTGGAGGGAGTCGGTGTGGGCGGTGATGTGGATGGCACCGACGGTTTCCTGCTGCATGCGGATGCGGGCGGTGCGCTGGTTGTCCTCGTAGATTTTCTGGAGGTCGCCGGCGCGGTCGCCGCCGCCGGGGGAGACGCCATCGAAGCGCTGGGCATAGCCGCCGGGGAAGTCAAAGATCTCGAGTTTCTCGTTGCCGGCGATTTTCAGTTTGTGGGTGACATCGCCGATCTGGAGGTCTTCGCCGACCATTTCCTGGGAGTCGAGGCTTTTGTGGGGGAGTTCGAAGGAGTGGTCCCAGAGGGTGACTTTGCCAGGGCGGAGGACCTGCTGTTTTTCCCAGGAGTAGATGATTTCGTCCTGGGTTTCGAAGCCGCCGCGTTCTTCGTCGAAGTTCAATTTGGGGTCGCAGGGGAGGTCGTCGTGGCTTTGGGAGGAGTTGGCGACGACGAGGGTGTGGCCGTCTTCGCGATGACGGAAAAAGTAGAACATGCCCTCTTCTTCCATGAGGCGGGAGGCGAAGGCGAAGTCGGATTCGCGGTACTGGACGCAGTAGTCGCGGGGTTCGAAGGTGCCGGTGAACTCAAAATCGACATCGAGGCCTTCGAGGACTTTTTTGAGGATGTCGGGGACGGAGATCTGCTGAAAGATGCGGCTCTGGGTGCGCTGGGAGAGGAGCCAGAGGCTGGGGACGATTTCGAAGCGGTAGGAGGTGGCGGTGACGGAGCGGACGCCGCGAACGACGGACTTGATGATGCCGTGGAAGAAGCGTTTTTCGTCGTTTTTGAGGGCAACAGTGACGACGGCGGGCTGGCCGATGAGGCGGGAGAAGTCGATGTCGGCTGTATTGGGGGCAAAAGCCTCGACGTCGAAGGAGAAGAGCTGGGAGATGGCTTCCCGTCCGGTGATGGAGTGGATAAGCAGGCTGTCCTTGCCCAGGGGGGTAAGGAAGTCGAGCAGTCGCATGTGGTGGGTGGGAGTAGGCATGTCGTCGCCGGTGGGGCTCGATTAGTAAAGCGCAAATGAAAAGGGAAAAACGTCGTCAGAAAAAGAAAAAGGGACAGCGCGGGCTGTCCCTTTTTCCTGCCGGCGTGGCCGTGGTTAGTTGTAGAGGAAGGAGCCGTCTTCGGCAACGGAGACGGTAATGGCTTCCTGTTTCTCGCCGGTGGCCATCATAGTGAGGATCCGGTTGGAGATTTCGGGGAGGACGGTGTTGGTGAGGATGTTATCGACGTTGCGGGCGCCGGATTCGACCTCGGTGCAGCGGGCGGCGATGGCATTGAGGACGGCGTCGTCGTAGACGAGAGCCATGGCGTGGTTCTCTTTGAGGCGGCGCTGGATCTTGCCGAGCTTGAGGCGGATGATCTGCTTCAGAGCTTCGTCGCGGATGGGGTAGTAGGGGATGATCACCATACGGCCGAGGAAGGCCGGTTTGAAGATCTTGTCCATTTCGGGCTTGATGGTTTTGACGAGGCCTTCGACGGTGGGAGCCGTTTCCGGATCGGCGGTGAGCTTCATGATGGTGTCGGTGGCCGCGTTGGAGGTCAGGATAATGATGGTGTTCTTGAAGTCGATTTCGCGGCCCTCGCCGTCTTCCATGCGTCCTTTATCAAAGACCTGGAAGAAGAGTTCGAGGACGTCGGGGTGGGCTTTTTCGACTTCGTCGAGGAGGACGACGGAGTAGGGGCGGCGGCGGACAGCCTCGGTGAGGACGCCCCCTTCGCCGTAGCCGACGTATCCGGGAGGCGAACCCTTGAGGGTGGAGACGGTATGGGCTTCCTGGAACTCGCTCATGGCGATAGTGATCATGTTGCGTTCGCCGCCGTAGAGGAGGTCGGCGAGGGTGAGGGCGGTTTCGGTTTTACCGACGCCGGAGGGGCCGACGAGCATGAAGACGCCGATGGGTTTATCGGGATCTTCCATTTTGGCTTTGGAGACCTTGACGCGCTGGGCGATGGTTTCGAGGGCGTGGTTCTGGCCGATGACGCGCTGGCAGAGTTGCTCGCTCAGGTGGAGCATGGACTCAATTTCGTCCTTGAGCATCTTGCCGACGGGGATACCGGTCCAGGAGGAGATGATTTCGGAGACCTGCTGGGCATCGAGGGTGACGCCGATGAAGGGGTCTTCGCCCTGGACGGCATCGAGTTCGGTTTGCAGGGCGGCGAGTTCGGCGCGCATGGGGCCGAGTTCCTCGGTGGCGTTGGCCTGAGCGGCGGCCTCCTCGATTTTGCCGCGGAGTTCGCGCATTTTGCCGACGAGTTCGGACTCTTTGGCGAAGCGCTCCTTCATGGCGGCGAGTTTTTCGGTGGCTTCGGCGCGTTCGGCGACGATTTTGGCGAGGCGGACGGAGTGGTCGGTATCGACGGCCTGTTCGCGGGAGAGGACGCGTTCCTGGACTTCGAGGTCGTCGAGGCGGCGCTGGAGGTCTTCGATCGCGGCGGGGGTGGAGTTCTGGCCGAGGGAGAGCTTGGCGCAGGCGGTATCGAGGACGCTGACGGCCTTGTCGGGCAACTGACGGCCGGCGACATAGCGGTGGGAGAGGCGGACGGCGGCTTCGACGCCTTCATCGAGGATGCGGACCTTGTGGTGTTTTTCGAGGAAGCTGACGACACCGCGCATCATGACCATACAGACGGCTTCGGTGGGTTCTTCCACCTTGACAACCTGGAAGCGGCGGGTGAGGGCGGGATCCTTTTCGAAGTACTTCTTAAACTCGCTCCAGGTGGTGGCGGCAATGGTACGGAGTTCGCCGCGGGCGAGGGCGGGTTTGAGGAGGTTGGCGGCGTCAGAGCCGCCGGCCGCGCCGCCGGCACCAATCATGGTGTGGGCTTCGTCGATGAAGAGGATGATGGGTTTGGGGCTGGACTTGACCTCTTCAATGAGGCCCTTGAGGCGGTTTTCGAACTCGCCTTTGATGCCGGCGCCGGCCTGGAGGAGGGCCATGTCGAGGGAGTGAAGCTCGACGTTCTTGAGCGGCGGGGGGACATCGTTGTTGGCGATGCGGACGGCGAGACCTTCGACGACGGCGGTTTTACCGACGCCGGGTTCTCCGGTAAGGATGGGGTTGTTCTGGCGGCGGCGGAGGAGGATATCGATCATCTGGCGGATTTCGGTATCGCGGCCGAGGACGGGATCCACCTTGCCTTTGCGGGCTTTTTCGGTGAGATTTTCGGTGTAGGCGTCGAGGTTGGGGGTTTTGCCAGCGCCGGGTTTGCCGGCAGCGGCGGAGGCAGCGGCGGGACCGCCGGCGCCACCGGAGAGGGGCGCGGTCTCTTCGGAGGAGTTCTGGGTGATGAGCAGGAACTCCTTCTTCAGGCCTTCGACGTTGATTTTCTGGAGTTCCTTGGAGAACTCCTTGACCTGGCGGTTAAGCTCCTCATTCGACAGCAGGGCGAGGACGCAGAAGCCGGTGCGGATCTGGCCGGAGTTAAACTCGATGGAGCCGATGGTCCAGGCTTCCGTGAGCATTTTGAGCACGGATTCGCCGATGCCGGGGGTTCGAGCGTTGCCGCGTTTGATGCGGTCGATGCTCTGGTCGACTTCCTGGGTGAGACGGCTGGGGTTAATGCCGTAGTGATTGGAGATGTAGGCAAAGTCGTTGTCGGTACCGTCCATCAGGAGGCGGAGGAAATGTTCCACCTCGATGTAGTAGTTGGTGCGCGACATGGCGAGCTTGGCGGCGTCTTCCACTGCACTGCGCGTGTTGGAATTGAGCTTGCCAATCAGCGATTTAAGATTCACGCTCATAGGGGGTCCTTTCGAGTTTAGAAACGGAGTACAGCTTCGTACGCGTCAGCGGTACGAGATTTGGTTTTTACCCAGGTGGTCCAGCCAAGCTGGACGCCATCGAGGTAGGGGCCCGGGGCGGGATACGGCTCCGCGCCGAGGCCGGTATGGGCGGCGGGCACCTCTTCCTTGGCAAGGATGAGTTGCACCTCAAAATCCATGGACGGACCGGCGTAGAAGCGGGCGAGTTCGCGCAGGGGGATGTGGGCGGAGCCGTCGGGGAGAAAGTCGCGGTACTGTTTGAGAGTGAGTGGGCCGAGGACGAGTCGGACGGCAGACTGCTGGTCGTAGACTTCATCGCCGACGATGGCACCGACGCCGAGTTGTTCGGAGAGTCCATCAGCGGTTTGGAAGACACAGAGAGAGTCGTCGTTAAGCGGGTACCAGGCACCGACGAACTGTTCGATGTCGCAGGGGACGTCGAAGTAGTCGGCAATGAGGTTGGCGAGGCCGGAGGCGGGGCGGTGGCGGGAGGAGAGGAGGCCGGAGTAGAAGATGAGCGAGTCATCGGGGATGGGCATGCGGCGCTGGAGGCCGGGGGTGCCGATACCGACAAGGTCGAGGAGGATGTGGGAGAAGCGGTCACGATCGCCGCGTTCATAGGCGATGGGAAAGCGGTACTTTTCCCAGGCCTGGAAGAACAGGGAGATCATCCGGTGGTTGAAGACGTCGAAAAAGCCGGCGGTGGTGGTGTCGCGCTGGCGGAAACGTTCGCGGATGAACTCGGTGTAATAGAGCGGGAGGACGCCCTGGGGCCCGGTGAGGCCCATGAAATTGACGGTAACTTCGGCCTGGCCGCTTTCCTTGAACTCGATCCGCTGGATTTCGCTGGCGGGGAAGCCGAGTTGCTGATTCACCTTGAAGCGGGCGACTTCCCGGCCGGGAGGGGAGTACTGGCCGACGGGGGCGCGATCGGGAGCGAGACGTTCGAGGAGTCGGACGGCCTGGAAGAACTGGAAAGAATGGCCCTCCTCCTCCATGCGCCCACGCATGTAGGCGTGCCCGGGAGGGGGCATGGGGACGTTTAGGGCCGGCCCGCCGGAGCCGGAGTAGTCGTCGTTTAGATCAGGATCTGGCGTCCCGCTCTCGGAGACCATTTGCCGAGTACCTCCTTTCTCTGGCGGCTATGGGCGGTGAGACGGGTAAAGCTGTTCATCGTCGTATAGAGGGCCAGGAAGCGTTCGATGACGGCGGCAAAGAGATAGGCACCGGCGCCGACGAACTGCTCTTCGTCGAGTTCGAGGTCGATGGCGACGCCGCGGGCGAAGGTAATGCCGT
Organism: uncultured Solibacteraceae bacterium; assembly: GCA_964430625.1. Lineage (GTDB taxonomy): Bacteria > Acidobacteriota > Terriglobia > Bryobacterales > Bryobacteraceae. Next base: position 86,559 of record CAYSFR010000020.1, on the reverse strand, counting down.
TTTCGGAGATCAGGCGGGCGAATTCGCGTTTATTGGAGAGGCCGGAGATACCGGCGATCTGTTTCTGGAGATGGGAGAAGCTGGCGTATTCGTAGAGGCGGAGGATCTCCTGGAGGGCCTCCCGGCCGTCTTCGACAAGGGAAAGGTGGTTGAGCGAGAGGTGGGAGATGAGGCGCCAGAGGGCACTTTTGCCGGTGGGCGGGCGGACGGTGGGAGTGAGTTTGCGGAGGATGATGGCTTTGCGGACGGAGGCCATACCCTGGGATTCCAGATCGCCCTGCTCATTGCCGAAAGGCATTCGGGCGGGGATATCGCGGTTGGTACAGACAGTACGGACGGTGAGGGCGTCGAAGTCGGGTCGCATGGGGCGGCCGACGACGTCGACAAGGCAGATGGAGACCTCGGTGCCTTCATCGTTACGGCGGTTGGAGGCACGGCGGACGGCGTGCCAGAAGGTCTGACGGCGTTCGCGGACGGTGCCGTGGCGGTAAGAATAGAAAGGCTCGAAGTAGGTGACTTCGCCGGTGGTGGCGTTGGCGCTGAGCACTTCCTCAATGGAGAAGATCTCCATCGCCGTCTGGCGGCGCACATCCGGGACGATGGTGTATTCGGTCTTGTTCTGTGTGAGGAGGATAGGCTCGGCGGTCTGATTGAAGAGGTTGATGACCGGGGTACAGTTGAGCCGGAGAGTTTTGGCATCGACGGAGGCTTCGAGTTGCTGCATGCGCTCGAAGCGTTCAAAGCGATCGATGAGGAAGACGACCTCAAAACCGTTTTTGAAGCCGGAGGAGGCGAGGGCTTCCAGGCCCTTCAGGCGGAAGAAGAAGAATTTCTCGGGGCAGTGGAAGTACTCCTGGATGAGGCGGTAGCCTTCAAAGGAGCGCTTGGGGTAGGGGAGCATGGCTTCGTTTTCATCGAAGCCGCAGGATTCCAGGCAGGACCCGGGAAGTGTGATGGTTGGGCGGCGGGAATTGGGGGCGAGATCGCGAAGGAGGATCTGGGAACAGCTGTTGGAGAGCAGTTCGTAGAGGGTATTGGCGACGGAGGATTCGCCGTTGACGTAGAACTTGAGTTCAGTGAGGGGGAGCTTATCGAACTGGGCCTGGCCGGTGAGGCGGAGTTCGGCGCGGAGCGCGGCGACGGCAGCGGTCACGCGGGCTGGGGGGACGAGGCGGTCGGGGGACTTCCACTGGGTGGCAGTGATCTGAAAGGGCCAGAAGGTGACCTGCTGGCAGGTTTGGAAGCGCATGGGCAGCCCGTCGACGGGACGGGACTGGAGGCTGGTGCCGCGGGGGATGGGGACACCGTTTACGAGGCCGGCGTTTTCGAGGTCGGTGAAGAGCTCGACGATGGTCATCGACGGTATGGGGCGGATGAAGTGGGGATAGACGATGCTGAGCAGCGCTTCGGTAATTTCCGGGAACTGATCGTCAATTTTGAGGTGGACGCGGGCGGCGAGGAAGGCGAAGGCTTCCAGGAGGCGTTCGACGTGGGGGTCTTCGCACTGGGTGGCTTCCAGGACGAGGCGGCTGGCGATTTTGGGGTATTTTTCGGCAAAATCGGCCCCCATCTGGCGGATGAAGGTGAGTTCGCGTTCGTAGTAATAGAGCAGGTCGTCCCGCACGATCAGCTGCCCTCCACGGTGTAGGACTGGCTAGTGACGTCGAGAGTAGTATCAAACGAGACACGCTCCGGAGCGGGATCCATGACGAGCATGCCTTCGACGCGAAACTTGATTTTGAGGGTACCTTTTTCGCCGGGTTCGACATAGACCTTGCCATTGCGGAGGCGAGGTTCGAAAATGGCGACGGTGTTTTCCAGCAGCCAGGTGACGCGGGTCATGTCACGGCTGGAGTTGAAGGAGTAGTGGGTGAGATCGGGGAGGCCGTAGTTATAGAGGGAATGGGTGAGTTCGGCTTTGGGATCGGTCGACTCTTCATAGATACGGCGGGTGTTGAGGAGCCATTCGATATCGCGGCGGAGGGACTCTTTGAGGAGCCGGACGGACTGAGCGCGCGACATGAGGGGCTCCTGGCTGTTCCTGGGGTCGCGGTCGATCAGGCGGTCAAGAAGGGGAATAGTAACGAGATTTTCGAGGTCAGCGCGCGCCATGGATCCTCTATCTCAGCATGCTCATGGCGGCAACGGGGTCGAGCCGGCAGAGCTTGGCGTATAGTTTTTTCACGGTATCACTATCGCGATCGGTACGGGCGAGGCAGCGATAGAGGAGAGAGAGGGGGTGGGCGATGGTTTCGGAGGGCTCCCAGTCTTCGAGGCCGCGGGATTCGATCTCGGCGGCGAGCATTTCGAGAATGGGGAGGGCCATGGGCTCGTTTCCGGAATCGATAAAGATGCGGGCAAGCTGGGTTTTGCGAAGGAAGCGACCGCGGCCGGAGCGTTCCATTTTGGCTTCGCGGTCGATGAGTTCAACGGCCTCACGGACGCGGCCGGCGCGGAGAGCCTGCTGGGCGAGTTCCCAGGCATCGGGCGGGGCGCCGAGTTCGCTGGAGGAGGGCTCCGGCGGCGGGGCGTAGGAGACCGGTGTGGGATCGTAACTGGAGCCGGAATCAGACGAAGCCTGGGCGACGAGGACGTCGGACTCAATCCACTGGAGAGTTTCTGAGTTCGCGGTGGGGGTGTCGTCGAGGAGGGTCATCTTGTGCAGGTCCGGGTAGTCCTGCAGGACGCCGCGAACAGCGGCGACGATCCCTTTGCGGAGACCGTCGTAATACCAGCCGAGTTCGGTACACGCACGGGCGGCATAGCGGTGAAGATCGAGCCAGCCGCGGCCGCAGGGGAGGGCGAGAGCCGCTTCGGCGGTATTGAGAACCGCGGCCCAATCGGGTTCGAGCGATGCCTTCTTGATCTGCTGGCGGAGTTCGGTGGGAGGGGCTTCCAGGCGGGAACCATCGACGGATTCGCCGGAAGCGCGGAGTTCCCCGAAGCGGAAGCCGGCGAGGAGAAGATACGGTGCCGGCGAATAGGCGTCCTGGGCGCGGAGGTAAACGGCGGCGGAGACGATGCGGGCGACGGCGTCGTCGGCGTCCTGTGGTTCGGCAGAGAGGGAGCCGGTCTTTTTCTTGACAACCGGGGCAGCCGGGGTGGCGCTGACCGCGTAGGATGTCTCCTCTTCGACGGGTGCTTCCTCTTCGACGGGATCGGCGGTGGGGAGGGGCTCGTCGGGCTCTTTTTCGCGTTTGCGGTTGAGAAGGCTGCGGACGGTGGCACCGGTCTCTTCCAGAGCTTTGCGGAGTTTGGAGAAGCCGGGGGCGTCGTCGCCGAATTTCTCTTCGCAGACCACCTGGAGCGACTCAAGGGCATCGAGGCAGGAGGCGAAGGTTTCGCTGAGATCGACGTAGTACTTCTTGGGAGTCTTGTCGAAGTCGAGGTCAAACGAGTCCATCGACGGTTTGCCTTCGGCAACGGCGGCGTTGTAAGACTCGACTTTTTCCGAACTGACCTGTTCGGCGTCCGCTTTGTAGCCGACGCCCTGGGCCACCTTATAATCGACCGCGCTGAGGCCGCCGCGGGTGATGGGAGCCATGCGGATCTGGAGGTCGAAATTACCGAGCCAGCTGAGCGGAGTAGCGCGGAACTCGGCGTCACCGTCTTCGATTTCCGGGTAAATAGTGTCCCAGAAGGTTTCGATGAGCTGCCGGAGGAGATCGATGGAGTCGCGAAGGAGGGGGAAGCCCTCCTTTTTGAAATGAGCCTCGGCGAGCCAGACGCCGAGCTGGAGGTCCTTGGTCTGGGTGGCGAGCGCTTCGCCGGCGAGTTTAATGACCTGATTCCAATCCGCGACTTTGCGTTCCCGGGCCCAGACGCCGGATGGCCCGGTGTCGTCATCCTGACGCCGGGCCTCTTTGATCTTGTCGTAAATCGGGGCGTAATACAGGTACGCTCCGCTCGGATTATCTCCGGGGATAGGGTTGAGGAGGTCTTCGCGGAGGGGCATGTGTCAGATTATTCTACCGGGGGCTCCTCCGCTTGTGGACGCGAAAACTCAAGCTTGCGCAGTTCGAGAATGGGCATGTCTTCGCCGTCGACCAGGAACATTTTCTGGCCGACTGGCTTAACGTCGCCGTTTTCTTCTTCCACCCAGTTGGTAACGCGCCCCAGGCGCGCGAGGTCATCGTCGGATGAGCTGGCGTCCCAGGTCAAAGCGGGGAGTAGAACTTCACCGAGTTCCATCATCTTGAAAGCAGGACCGGTTTTGACGAGGGCGGGGATCCAGAGGAGGTCCCGGACGCGCTTGGGCGGTTCGCATTCGATAGAGTCGATGTGTTTAAAGGGGATCCAGATATAGGCGCCGGCGGCGTATGCCTCCAGGCGAGGTCCAATCGTTGGATCAGCGTCGACAATCACGGAAAACGGTTTCCCGTTAAACGTGCCGGAAATCTCGGCATCGGCGTCACCGGACTGAGCGGGGAAGTCCCGTTTGGTAAACAGGTCCTTCCGGGTCTTCTCGGCATGGAGAGAGGCCCTATAGACGACGGTACCGAGCTGGGCCTCGCCGGAACCACCGGCGAGGACACCGAGCTGTTTCTCCGCACGGTCATATTCACCGGCGAAGGCAAGAAGTTCGAAGAGGAAAGTACGACGCTGAACGTCGCCGGGGTTGTCCCGGACCTCGACGTTCAGCGCCGCGATCGCCTCTTTGAGTTTTCCTGCTTTGTAGAGTTCCCTGGCAGTCATTGTAGGAGGAAAAAAAGTGACGAACTGGAGTTAAGCAGCGAGAGTTAGATCTTCTTGTTGGCCACGAGGTCCCAACCCGCAACGACATCGCCGGAGGGTTTGCCGGTCTTGTGGTCGGTGGCGGTGTAGGTGAACTTGATGGAGCCGTAGTTCAATTCGACCGACTCTTCCTGGAGCATGACGCCGCCGCCGGCTTCGCCCGCCACATTGCGTTCGGTGGCCGGAAGCTGAGTGCTGGACCAGGCGGAAACGATGATGTCGGTGAACTCGATCTTGAGGTACTGCTGCTTGGTGTCGGTGGCGCGATGAGCGGTGAAGACAGCCTTGGGGATGTGGGTGCCGTTGCAGCACTTCTCGAGCAACTTGGCGGAAGCCTTGTCGGTGACCTTGGAGAAGCGGAAGGGCTTGTGGGCCACGCGGCCGGCGGTGCGGGCGCCACCGGTGGAACTGGAGCCGGCGTCGCCGTGCTTCATACCGAACTCATAAGAGAGGACTTCGATTTCGTCCTTGTGCTTTTCGTCGGTCGATTCGCCGGGGATCTGATCGATCTTGATAAAATAATCCAACTGTGCCATGGGGAAAACTCTCCTTTGTTTTCAAACGGTTTCTATGGTTATAGGTTAGCGGGCACACCACACCGTGTGGTTAGGGCGATAGGTGCGCCCGCAAATAAAGAGGAAAAAGGGAAGCCGGACTGGCTTAGGGGATTAGCCCTTGGCCGAAGGCGGCAGGTCCGCAACCAGGCGAAGCGACACGCTGAGCTCATCGAGCTGGAAGTGGGGCTTCAGGAAGGCAACGGCACGGTAAGCGCCAGGCTTTCCGGGTACATCGACGACATCGATACGGGCTTCGCGGAGCGGGTGAGAGGCTTTCGCATCGGCCGAGGCATCGTCGTCGAGGATGACGTACTGCGCAATCCAGGTATTGAGATAAGACTCGCACTGGGTGCGGGACATGAATGAGCCGATCTTGTCGCGCATCATCGCCTTGAGGTAGTGGGCGAAGCGGCTGACGGCGAAGATGTACGGCAACTGCGCCGAGAGGCGGGCGTTGGCGTTGGCGGCATCCTTGTCATAGAGCTTGGGTTTCTGGGCGGACTGGACGCTGAAGAAGGCCGCGTAGTCGGTATTCTTGCAGTGAACCAACGGGATGAACCCGAGGTCGGCCAGTTCCTTTTCACGCCGGTCGGTGATGGGCACTTCAGTGGGGCACTTCATGACGATGTCGCCATCGTCGGTCTGGAAGTTGTGCACCGGGAGACCATCGACCATGCCGCCGCCTTCGACGCCGCGGATGGCAGCGCACCACTTGTGGCGAGCGAACGACTGGGTGAGCTTGGCGCCCATGGCCCAGGCGGCGTTCATCCACAGGTACTTGCTGTGATCGGTACCGTCGACTGCCTCCTCATAGTTGAAGGCTTCCACGGGCTTGGTGTCCTTGCCATAGGGCAGACGGCCGAGAACGCGGGGCAGAACGAGACCGACGTAGCGGGAGTCTTCGGAAGCGCGGAAGGACTTCCACTTGGCAAACTCGGTGGTGTCGAAGATCTTGGCGAGGTCGCGGGGCTGATCGAGGGCGTTGAAGCCATCGAGGTTCATCATGCTCGGATCGGCGCCGGCGATGAAGGGAGCGTGAGCGGCGGCGGCGACGTTAGAGACGCGTTCGAGCAGTTCGATGTCTTCCGGGTGCTTGCCGAAGGTATAGTCACCGATGATGGAGGCGAAGGGAGCGCCGCCGAATACACCGAATTCCTCTTCGTACACCTTCTTGAACATCGCGCTCTGGTCGAACTCAGGGGCGCGCTGCAGGTCGCGAAGCAGTTCTTTCTTCGAGCAGTTGAGGACCTTGATCTTCAACATGTCGGAGGTTTCCGACTGATCCATCATGTACTTGAGGCCGCGCCAGGAGCCTTCCAACTTCTGGAAGGATTCGTGGTGCATGATCTCATTGAGCTGGATGGAGATCAGGTGGTCGATCTGGGCGATACGGGCGTTGATGGTGGCTTCCGCGTCGCGGGAGACGGTCATCTGACCCTGGAGAATCTGGGAAACGAATTCCTTGATCTGGGATTTGCCGCGTTCTTTGGCGGCGGCGTCGGTACCGACGCGCCCTTCTTCGACGATCTGGTCTAGGAGGCCACCCTCCAGGACCTGTTCCTGGGCTTGCGCTTGCGCCTTCTGTGCATCACTCATTGCCTTCTCCTCCCATGCCGAGCTCGCCCTTCAGTTTTTCCATGGCGGCCGGATCCTTCGCGGTCTTCATGAGCAGTTCTTCGAGTTTGTCGTTGGTCTGGAGGGTGCCGCGCAGATCGGAAAGCCGGGTGCGCAGTTCGAGCAGTTCGCGAATGGGTTTCACCTGGCGAGCGACGTTCTCCGGATCGAAGTCGTCGAGGCTCTTGAAGTGCAGGTCGACTTTCAGCTGGCCGGCGTCGGCGTCGTCGCTCAACTTGTTCTCAACCGAGAAGGCCAGGTGGGGTTTCATGCCGGCCAGGACCTGATCGAAGTTGTCGGGATTTACTTCCGTGAACTTGCGGTCGCGGAGGCGGGCGAGCGGCTCAACCGGCTGGCCGGTGAAATCGCCCATCACGCCCATCACGAACGGAAGTTCCTTGATTTCGATCGCGCCGCCAGTCTCAACGTCGTACGTAATCTGGACACGCGGGGCGCGAACCCGGTCCAGTTTGTGCTGCGTGCTTTCTCTTGCCATAATCTCCTCAATTCTGTATCGGGAAACGGAACACTACTAATAGGTGCCGAGGCACCGGCCGTGCACTACGCAGACACGAATTGCCGGTGGGCCAGGGTGCAGTCCGTAGCGAGTATATCCGTGCGGTGGAAGCCAGTCAAGAGATATGCTGCCTTACCACCCCTTACTACCGAACTCATGTACTGTGTCGTCATCTGCTCTCTATGACTGATAGCGTTAATCGCGTAGAAAACCCATCAGATGGTTCGCAGATTCTTTCAGGAAAATGGTAGCGCAAGCGGGGCCGGAGATTGGGGGCAGCGCGGGAGCGATAAAATGAACGCATGTCAGACGGAATTGAAATAGCGGGCCGGCGTTTCCGGTCGCGATTGTTCGTAGGGACGGGGAAATACCGTTCCAATGCCGAAATGGCGGCCTGCCACACGGCTTCCGGGGCGGAAGTGGTGACGGTAGCGGTACGGAGGGTGAATCTGAACGACACCTCCGGGGAGTCTTTACTGAACTATATTCCGCGAGACAAGTATTTTCTGCTGCCGAACACGGCGGCCTGCTATACGGCGGACGAGGCGATCCGGACGGCGCGCCTGGCGCGGGAGGTTGGGCTTTCCCACTGGGTAAAACTGGAGGTGATTGGGGATGTGGACACGCTGTTTCCGGATAATGAAGGGCTGATCGAGGCGACGCGTGTGTTGGCGAAGGAGGGATTCGTCGTTTTGCCGTATACGACGGACGATTTGATCAACGCGCGGAAGCTGATTGACGCCGGGGCGGCGGCGGTGATGCCGCTGGCGGCACCGATCGGGAGCGGGTTGGGGATTCAGAATTTAACAAATCTGCGGATTCTGCGGGAGAAGATTACATCGGTTCCGCTGATTGTCGATGCCGGGGTGGGCACGGCGTCGGACGCGGTGGTGGCGATGGAGTTGGGATTCGACGCGATCCTCATGAACACAGCGATTGCGGCGGCGACGGATGCCGTGAAGATGGCGGAGGCGATGAAGCTGGGGGTGGAGAGCGGGCGGCTGGCGTTTGAGGCGGGGCGGATGGGACGGAAGCTGTATGCGACGGCGTCGAGCCCGATGGATGGGCTGATAAAGTAGATACTTTCAAAGAGAAAGGGCCCGGCGGTTGCCGGGCCCTTTCTCTTTTTGGGTTGGGCTTCGACTAGAAGCTGTATTTGAGAGCAAACTGGAGTTGCCGCATGTTGGTGCGGGTTCCAGTGATAGTCGCAAACGCTCCCTGGGCGCTGGGCGTGAGGCTGGAGCCCTGGAAGGTGGCGCTGGCGAGGTTGGTGTTGGGGTTACCCCAGTTCGGATGGTTCGGGAAGTTGAACGCCTCGAACCGGAACTGCATCTGGTGCTTCTCCGAGAAGGGCAGGGTGAAGTTCTTGATGGTGCTGAAGTCCCACCCGAAGATGCCCGGGCTGTTGAGGGTGTTGCGGCCGGTGTTGCCGAAGGTCCCATCCACGGGCTTGGTGAAGGCCTGCCAGTTGAACCACTGGGAGGGCGTGGGGTTGCTGATTTCGGCGTTCTGGCCGACTGAATCCGGGCGGTCGAACTGGCCGCCGGTGTTGGAGGGATCGCCGCCGACGGTCATCGTGATGGGGAAGCCGGATTGGAGGGTGATGATGGAGCCGAGCTGCCAGCCGCCGATGATGGCATTGGCGAAGCCGTTCTGGATGTCAAACTTGCGGCCTTTGCCGAAGGGGACGTCCCAGAGGGCAGAGGTGACGAAACGCTGGCGAACGTCATGGCTGGAGCGGGCGTATTCGCAGGTCCGGCAGTAGCTGTTCTGGGGGAACAGGGTATCGCCGCCCTGGTTACGAATAGCGGTGGCGGTGTCGAGCGATTTCGCCCAGGTGTAGCTCATCAGGTAGGTGATTCCGTTGGAATACCGCTTGGTGAGTTTGGCACCGAGGGAGTTGTAGTTGCCGTTGCCGCCGTTGTCCACCAACTGAATGCGGCCGAAGTTGGGGAACGGGGAACGGACCTGGAGGCTGAGACCGGTGGAACGAGGAGCCGGTATGGTCTCGTTGACGGCGCGAAGCGACTCGAGGCGGTGGCTGACCGAGCCCATATAGCCCACCTCAAACAGGGTGCCGTTACCCAATTCCCGCTGCACATTCAGCATGTACTGCATCGAGTAGGTAGTGCGGCGATCATATGGATTGGCAAAAGTGTAGGGCCGGGGAACATTGGCGATGCCCCCAGCGATCGCTGCGAGCCCGTTCTCCCAGCGGAGATTGGGGAAGAGCGAGTTGGAGTTATCGCGGAGACGGCCGGCGAGGTTACGGGCCATATCGAAACGCGGGTTGCCGGTGTCCTGGTTGTAGAACATACCGCCACCGCCGCGGATAACCCATTTGGAAGAGGGATTCCAGGAGATACCGAAACGGGGGGCAAAGTCGTTCTTGTCGGTGCTGACCAGGCGATCGCCGAGGGTACCGTCCTGGCGGACTTCAATATCAGGCCAGCGCAGCCGGATGCCGCTATAGGGATCGTTGCTGGAAGCGCCCTGGCGCATGAAGAATGGATAGAGGGAACGGTCCGAGACGACCGCGTTGCGGAAATCGGTGGGCCGGATGTCCTGGCGGACGATGCCGTTGAACAGGGTGCCAGTGGCATCCTTCCAGGGAGGCGTCAGTTCGTAGCGAAGTCCCCAGTTGATGGTGACCTTCTGGGTGATCTTCCAGGTATCGTCAAAGAAGGCGGCGAAGCCAACGTTCTGGAACTTGGCGTTGGCGATCGAGACAGCGGCTTCTGCCTGCTGGATTTCACCGAGGAGGAAGTCGGCGAAACCGTCACCCTTGGAATTGGCGACGGCCGAGTTCCGGGTGGCGTCCGCATTGAAGAGGAACTCACCGCGGGCGAACTGATTGCCGACCTGGAAGTAGTTGTCCCAACGAACTTCCCCACCCATCTTGAAGGTGTGTTTGCCCTTGATGAGGGAGAAGTTGTTCACGGCCTGAATAGAGCGGTTGTTGTTTTCGTAGGGACCTTCGGACCCGTTGCCGAAGCCGGAGTAGACGCCGGCGAAGCCGATGGCGGGAATGCCCCACTGCACCGACGGGCCGGAGTTGAGACCGGGGATCTTCAGTTCTCCGACGACGTCGCGGGAAAAGGCGAGTTCAGGACCGGTGGTGTTGTAGAAACGGGTGAGGCCGAAGCGGGCTTCGTTGACCATGGTGGGCGAGAGGACACGGGTATTGGACACCATGTACTGATCAAACGTGGTGATGATCTTGTCGCCGTTCTGGAAGAGTTGCGAGGTCAACTGGTTCTCGTCACCCCAGGAATAACGGCCGAACCAATTGGACTTCGACGACTCGACCCAATCTCCGCGGACGACGAACTGGTCGCGGTCGATAGGCAGGGAGCGGCTGATCTGATGGTTGCGGCGGAGGCCGGCGGAGGGCAGATTTGCGGCGGGGAAAAACTCCAGCAGCTTCTGCGAGGTGGCGTGGAAGCGGGAGGAGGGAATGGTGTTATTTGGGAAAGGGGTGGCGGTGACCACGGCACCCTGCTGGGCGCGGGTACGCGGGTCGAAAATCTGGTTGACGCCAGCAATATTGAAGTTCCCGGTGCGCATTTCGGCGAGCGGGAGGTCATAGACCGACTGCACGGAGCGGCGCTGGCGGAACCATTCGTAGTTCGTCATGAAGAACAACTTGTTCTTGCCATTGAAGATTTTCGGAATGATGACCGGACCGGAGAAGGTGAAGCCGAACTGATTCCACTTGAAGGGATCTTTCGGGGGCCGGGCGGAGGTGAAGGCGTAGTTCTTGGCGTCGAATTTATCGTTGCGAAGGAACTCAAAAAGGGTGCCGTGGTAGTCGTTGCTGCCGCCCTTGGTGGATACGTTGATCTGGGAAGCGGAGCGGCCGTATTCGGCCGGGTAGACACCGGTTTGCACCTTGAATTCCTGGAGCGCGTCGATGGAAGGCTGGACGATGAAGGCGTTGAAATTCGGGTCTGTGTTTTCAATGCCATCGAGGGTGAAGCGGTTGAACTGGGCGCGCTGACCGCCGATGGAGATGCTCTGGTCCGTACGGATGCCGCCTTGGCGGGAACCCGCCTGACCGGCGTTGGGGAAGCCAAAGCTGACATTGGGGGCGAGCGAGACCAATTGCAGATAATTTCGCCCGTTCAGCGGGAGTTCGACAATGCGCTTGTTCTCGATAACCGTGCCGACGGTGGCATTCTCGGTAGAGAGAACAGCGGCGGCGGCGGAGACTTCGATGGACTCGGAAACCTGGCCGACCTGCATCTCCAGATCGAGGCGGGCGCTCTGCTGCACCTGGAGCTGGAACTTCGAAACGTTGGCGGATTTGAAACCGGTCTTTTCCGCGCGGAGATTGTATCCGCCGGGACCGAGAGACGGGAATGCGTAGAGGCCGTTTTCGTTGGACGTCACCTCACGAACGGCACCGGTATCGACATTGGTAATGGTAACGCGAGCGCCTGCAATGACAGCACCAGAGCTGTCTCGCACTTCGCCCGAAATATCGCCGAAAGTCTGACCAAACGTGGTCAGACTGAGCAGCATGCACCACAGTGCAGCCGCAACAAACTTTGTTTTCATATGTTCGAGACTCCCCGGAAACAACTTTCCGTCTCGATACGTTACAAGAGCATTAAGGGGGTTTGCAACTAGGGAAAACTTAATCGACGTAACCGCGCCCAACCCTGCACGGTGGGCGCGGTTGACATCGATTGCCCCCGCTACGGCTGTGGTAATCCACGGCGGGCGGAATGCTTGGCGGATTATGTCGCAACTAACACTCGGAGGCAAGCGGGGGGTGATACTTTTGAAAAATCTTTCTCGAGCTTAGGAACAGGATGCGCGGAATCATTTTCATACTGATGGCGGCCAGCCTTGTGGCACAGGAGGCGTCAAGTCCGTCAGTTACTGGCGAATGGGTGATGGATCCAGGCGGGTTGTTCAGTTCCCCGGAGACCGGGCGGCTGAAGAGTCTGGTGGCGCGGATCAACCGGCGTACGAAGGCTCAGGTGGTGGTGCTGACTGCGGCGCGGGTGGAGGCGGGCGGGACGCGGGAGTATGCAGTGCGGAGGTTCCGCGAATGGAAACTGGGCAGCGCGGAGCGGAACGATGGAGTGTTGGTTTTCCTCTCGCGACAGGAGCGGGCGGTGGAGATTATCACGGGGACTGGGCTGCAGGGCCGGTTACCGAGTGAGGCGATGGGAGCGTTGATCAAACAGCGCATGTTGCCGCGATTGCGGAACGAGCAGGCGGGGGAAGCGGTGATCGACGGGGTGAAGGAGATCGGCGCGTTGCTGGCGGGGTTCCGCCGTTCGGAGGCGCCGCCGAAGATGGAGCTATTGGGGCTGTTGTTCGTATTCGGTCTGGTTGGCGTGGGCGCTTCCGGAATGTTGATCCGTCAATGGAAGCAACCATTGCGGCTGCCGCCGTCGGGCCGGCGGCGGGAGGTGCATCATTATCCGGACGGCAATCCGGCGAAATCGAAGTTCATGCAGAACCGCACCGGCGATTTCTTCCTGCAACAGGCCAATAGCCTGCTGCCGTCCGGATACCGCAATTATTCGGCGCCGATGCTATGGGGAGCGGTGGCGGGGTTAAGCGTAGCGGCCGGTGCCGGTGCGGGGCTGGTGCTGGCCTACCTGAAACCCGAGCTTGAGCTTCCGTTCTGGTTAGCCGCAGTGGTGGCCGGGTTAACGTCAGCGGCGACGGCTGCAGGACTGTACGGGCCGTACCACGAAAAGTGGAAGGGAATAGGCGGGTTGGTGCTGAAGGTGGGAATCCCCGCGGGATTCGTTGGCGCGTCCGCGGCAAACGGCACGTTTCTCTCCGACAGTGCTCTGGCCGGATGGGCGGCGCCGCTCTATGTCGGCGCGGTGAACGCGGGAGTGGGCGCGGTGCTGGCGAAGACGATCGACTATTGGTCGCCGGCGCGATTCGTCTGCAATCGATGCGGCAGCGAATTGGCGGAACTGCCGCAAAGCGGGATCGCGGCCCATCTGGAGGAATGGGAACGGAAGGCGGTGGAAAGGGGGAGTGTGCGATTCCGCGGGTGGCGGTGCGGCGGGAAGTGCAGCGGGGTCTACCTGGCGCACGTTGTTGGGCGGGATCAGAACGTGTGTCCGAAGTGCGATCGGTCGGCGGTGGCGATCACAGGGAAGAAGGGCTGGCTGATTTATTCGTGCACGGCTTGCGGGTTCGAAAAGAAGGAGAAGGCGGCGCAATCGTCCGGCGGGGGAGGCGGCGGGTATTCCGAGTCGTCCAGCTACACGCCTTCTTCCAGCAGCAGTTCGAGCGAGGAGTATGATCCCAACCGCTATAGCAATAGCTCCTACGATCCGCCATCGTCGGGAGGGTCAACGGACGGCGACGGCGGAAGCGGGAACTGGTAACATCAATTGGCCGGCGGGAAGACCTGGGAGACCAGGAAGGCCAGCATATCGGCACCGTTTTCAATGAGTTTGGCGACCGGGAGACCGGCGGAGTGGCCGCCTTCGGTGTCGTAGTGGAGCAGGATGGGTTTGGAGGAAGCGTTGGCGGCCTGGACCCGGGCCGCCATTTTGCGGGCGTGTAGGGGGTCGACGCGGGTATCGGAATCGCCGGTGACGAACAGGGTGGCAGGATACTTTTCGCCGTCCTTGACGCGATGATAAGGCGAATACTTGTAGATGTAGGCAAACTGGGCCGGATCCTCGGCGGAACCATACTCCGGGGTCCAATAGCGGGCCACCTTGAACAGGTGGAAGCGCACCATGTCGAGCAAGGGGACCGCGCAGACGACGGCACCATAGAGTTCCGGGCGCTGGGTCATGGCGGCGCCGACAAGAAGGCCGCCGTTGGAGCCTCCGTAGATAGCGAGGCGTTCGGGGCGGGTGTATTTGTTGGCGATGAGCCACTCGGCGGCGGAGATGAAGTCGTCGAAAACGTTCTGTTTTTTGTCGAGCATGCCGGCGCGGTGCCAGTCCTCACCGAACTCGGCGCCGCCGCGAAGATTGACGATGGCCACGGCGCCGCCATGTTCGATCCACCAGGCGTAGGTCGCGCTGAACGAAGGGGTGAGGCTGACAGTGAAGCCGCCGTAGCCATAAAGGAGCGTCGGCAGGGAGCCATCGAGCTTGCGGTCAGCGCGATGGGCCACAAACATCGGGACCTTCGTGCCGTCCTTCGACGTGAACCACTGTTGCGTAACTGTGACGTTCATCTTTTCCACAGGCACTTTCTGGCGGTAGAACTCGCGGGAGGCGCCGGTGCGGATGGAGTGCAGGTAGGTAGTGGGCGGCTCAGTGATGGATTTAAACGTGGTGAAAGCGATGTCGTCGTCCCAGCTGCCAGAGAGGTTCGACCCAGTGCCAATGCCGGGGAACTTGATCTCGCGGACCAGTTTACCGGCCGGGGTGTAGAGGCGCGTTTTGGAGATTACGTTTTCCAGGGTGTTGATGGCGACATGGCCGCCAGTGAGAGCCATTGATTCGATGCTCCACTGGGTTTGGGGGATGATCTCCTTCCAGTTCGCCCGTTCGGGTTTGGCGAGAGGGACGGCCAGCACACGCTTGCGGGGGGCATTCCAGTTGGTTTCGAGGAACAACGTATCGCCGCCGATTGCGCCTCTGAATGTCGCCTTGGTATCGGTATTGATGGGGATCAGCTTGCGGTCAGCGAGGCGCAGTACATGGACGACATCCATCTCACTGGCGGCGCCCATGGACGCGGTCATGAGGAGATAGCGGCCGCTGGTGGAGATTTCGGTGTAGAGGAGATGGCTGGGGCCGAGATCGGCGCCGAAGAGGAGTTTAGGCTGCTGGCCGAAGGTCTGTTCGTAGAGGCGGGGACCGTCCTTGGTGGCCTGGGCGAAGATGACGCCGTTGCCGTTGGGCAGGATGTTGATGGAGAAGTAGCGGGCCCGGGGAAGGACATCGCCGAACTCCTTCTTCGTCTCCACGTTGAGGAAATGAACTTCCACTTCGTCTTCGCCGCCTTTGCGGATACCGTAAGCGAGAAGTTTTCCATCGGGGCTATGGTCTGAGATGGTCACTGATTTGGAACCGCCCCAGGGGTTGGGATCGATGAGGACCTCGTCCTTCCCCTTCTCGCCGCGGCGGACGAGGATGACCGGCTGATCTTGCTCCGGGGTGCGCTTAACGAAGAAGAAGAAGCCGCCGATCTGGCTGACCTCCTGAGACTCGACGCGCATGAGTTCGGTAAGGCGCTTGACGATAGCGGGGCGCTGGGGAACGGCGTTGACGAAGGCGCGGGTATGTTCCATTTGGGCCTTGAGCCAGGCCCGGGTCTCCGGGCTGTTCTGGTCTTCGAGCCAGCGATAGGGATCGGGGACGGCGACGCCGTGGAGGGTATCGACGGTATCGGACTTTCGGGTTTCCGGAGGCGGGGAAGAGAGGAGTGGCATGACGGCAAAGACGGCGATGAGGGTTCTCATAAATCTCGATACCTGGTGAGGTGGATGCTGTTGGCTTGGAGGGCGTTTCGGGTTTCCGGCGCGGTGAGGGCGGCGAGTTCAGCGGCACGGCTCTGTTTGAGGCGCGTGGGCGCTTTTTCGAGCTCGGCGGTGCAGCGGCCGGGGTGGGTCATCAATTCGGTGACGCCATCGGGGAGTTGCGAAAACAGTTTGAGGAGATCCGCGGAGGTATAGCGCCCGGTGAGGGCAAAGCCGGCAAAGTGATCGGTGGTACGAAGGGGGGAGAGATCGAGGGCGAGCGCGCGGCGGCGGACCAGGGCGTTCGTGAGCATCGTCTTTAGCGAGGCGCGATAGGCGAGGGGGAGATCGGCCGGGCGGCGAAGGAAAGGGATGCCAAACTCTTCGGCGACGGTGCAGAGCGCGCGAGAGACCGGAGGGAGGAGATGGGTGTGTTTGTGGGTGTCGGCGTGAGTAGGCTGAATGCCGGCGGCGCGGATCTTCCGGGCTTGGGCCGCAAACTCGTCGTAGAGATTGAGTTCCCCGGCATAGACGGCGCGCACAAGGGCGGGTACATCGGCGGGGAGAGGTTTGCCGGTGAGCAGCGACTCGCCCCCGATGAGGACGAAGTGGACACCGACGTCGAGCGAAGGGTGGGAGCGGGCCAGGCCGGCGGCATCCTCGAACGCATCTCCATTCGCCATGAGGGTGGTGGCTGTGAGGATCCCGTTCAAATGGGCATCGATGATTCCGGCATTCACATCCCTCGTGAAGCCGAAGTCATCCGCATTGACGACAAGGCGCTTCAAAACAGTTTGAGTTGAATGGTGAGGAACTTTTTCGGATTCGCGCGGAAGTCCTTCGTGAACTGGTTCATTTCCTTCATGGTTCCGTTCATGGAGTCGTAAAGCGCGGGGTTGACCATCAACTGGCCGAGCGTACCTTGGCCGCTGTTGACGCGGTCGATGGTCTTGTCCAGGTTGATGATGAGCTTGTTGATGTTGCTGTGCAGTTCGTCGCTCTTGATCAGCTTGCCGGCGGTTCCCTGGCCCTTGTTGATTTCGTCGATGGTCTTGCGGAGTTCGGAGACGGTGGCACGAACTTCGTCGTAGAGGGCGGGATCTTTGAGAAGTTTGCTGGCAGAACCCTTGCCGGAGTTCAGGTCCGTCTGCAGTTGGGCGATGGTGGAATCGACGCGTTTGATAGTCCCGCGGATTTCGTCGTACATCGCTTCATCGTAGAGAAGCTTGCCAACCGTGCCTTTGCCATTACCGATGGAGTTGGCGATCTTTTGGACCTCGGCGACAGTGGTGACCAGGCGCTGGTAAAGCTCATCATCGACGAGGAGTTTGCCAATGGAGCCTTTGCCGGTTTCGACGGCGGCGACGATGTGGTTGACGCGCTCGACGATCTGCTGGAGGGACTGCAAGGACGGGTAAGCGGCGTTCACCAGATCCTGGAACTCCCGGGTATCGAGGCTGCGCAGTTCGCCGCCGGGGGCGATGGCAGTGGACTCCTTGCCCATTTTGATGTTGATGTACTTGGTTCCCAGGAGATTCTCGGCGCCGATCGCGGCTTGGGAATCGACGGGGATCTGGCGGATCTTGTCTTCGTCGATGATGAGGTCGAGCTTGATGCGGCGGTTTGGTTTGTTTTCCCCGGAGAGGCCGACGCGGCCGATTTTACCGATGGCAATGCCGCTCAGGCGAACCGCCGAGCCTTCGGTGATGGCAGCAGAGTCGTCGAGGTAGGTATAAATCGTCACCTCCTTGGCGAAGAGGCTCTTGTTGCCGGTCAGGAGGAAAATCAGGACGGCAAGGATAAGGAGGGCGACGACGGCAAGGATGCCGACGCGGAGTTGAGCCCAGGAGACTTTGGCGGCGGATGGCATGGGGATCAGTGGGCGGAACGTTGCATAGAGAATTTGGCGATGTAGGGGTCGGCGGAGGCGTCCAACTCTGACTCGCTGCCTTCGAAGACGATCCGGCCTTCCCTCATTACGACGAATCGCGTGCGTTGGCGCAGAGGCGAGTCGAGCGGAATTCGTTCCAGCCGCTTACTCTCAGGATTGTACCGGAAGTTGGCCATGATGTGCCCATCCTGGAAGCGGTGGGAGATAATCGCGGAGGTCGCGTTGCGGGTTTCGCGCTCCTGGATGATGAGGGCCATGATGTTATTCGCGGTAATCGGGTCGAGGCCGGCGGTGGGGGAATCGTAGAGGAGAAGGGCAGGATCGGAGATGCCGGCGCGGGCGATTCCGACACGGCGGCGCATGCCGCCGGAGAGTTCGCTGGGGAATTTCGAGAGGGTATGACCGAGTTCGACAAAGCGGAGGGCCTCTTCGACATGAGGATGGACCTCCTCGGGGGTGCGGTTGGAGCGATTGACGAGCGGGTAGGCGACGTTCTCTTCGATGGTCAGCGAGTCGAACAACCCGCCCTCTTGAAACAGGACACCGATGTGGCTGCGAACGTCGTACCACTGTTGTTCCTGGTAATCGGTAACATCTTTCCCGAAAAGATAGATGCGGCCGGCCGTGGGTTTCAAAAGACCGAGGGCGACCTTGAACATGACGCTCTTGCCGGCACCGGCCGCACCGAGGATGATCTTCGTGTCCCCGGTCCACATCTCCATGGAGACGTTGTCGAGGACATTTGCGCCTTCGTCAAACCGGAGGGAGATGTTTTCCAGGCGAAGGATGCAGGCGCGCTCTGTGGCCGAGTGCGACATCAGATGTTGACGAAGATCCGGGTGATGAGGAAGGTGCAGACGAAGATCCACACCGAAGCGACGACGACGGCCTGGGTGGTGGCGCGGCCGACACCCTGGGTGCCGCCGGTGGTGCGGATACCGTAGAGGCAGCCGACCAGGGCGATGATGTAGGCGAAGACGAGCGGCTTTAGCAGCCCCTGGGTGATGTCGTTGTATTCCAGCGACCGCCAGGCGTTGTTCCAGTACTGAGACGAGGTGGTGAGCGCGAGGAGCGGGACGGCAATCAGGTAGCCGCCGATGATGCCGATGAAGTCGGCCACGATGGTGAGCAGGGGGAGGGTGAAGCAGGTGGCGATGAGGCGGGGGGTGACCAGTTTTTTAATAGGGTCGGTACCGAGGGCGCGCATGGCGTCGATCTGCTCGGTGACTTTCATGGATCCGAGTTCGCTGGCGATGCCGGAGGCGTTACGGCCGGCCACCAGGAGCGCGGTGAGCACGGGGCCGAGTTCGCGGACCAGAGTGATGGCGGTAATCTGCCCCACTTGACCGGTGGCGCCGTACTGAGACAGCGCTCGGGACATCTGCAGGGCCATGACGGCGCCGGAGAAAAACCCAATCAAAATAGTGATGGGAAGACTGCCGACACCAATGGTGTCCATTTGCAGGATCACGTCGCTCGCGTAGAATGGACGACGTACGATGTTTGCTGTTGCCCGGCCGGCCAGGAGGATAAATTCCTGGAATGTCAGGATGGGCGACTTCAAGATGTCGAGCAACCGAAACGCTCCTCCGAAAACTCGATGCTAACACGCGCATGAAAGGCCTCACCGATATTCCTGGAATCCGGGTGGGTCACGCATCCGATTTTGGGGCGCTCACCGGAGTGACTGTGGTGCTGTGCGAGGGGGGCGCGGTGGCCGGGGTGGACATTGGGGGTGCTGCGACGGGATCCCAGGAACTGGACGTTCTGAGCCCGCTGCATGTGACGCCGATGGTGCATGCGGTGACGCTGGCCGGGGGCTCGGCCTTCGGATTGGAAGCGGCGAGCGGGGTGCGGCGGTTTCTGGAGCAGAAGGGGGTTGGGTTCGTTTTTGGCCCGTCGCGGATTCCAATTGTACCGGCGATGATCCTGTTTGACCTGGCGATCGGGAAGGCGGACGTGCGGCCGACCCGGGAGATGGGGGAGGTTGCGGCAGCGGCGGCAACCGCGGCGGCGGTGGTGGAGGGGAGTGTCGGCGCGGGAACCGGAGCGACGGTCGGGAAGTTGCACGGCATGAGCCGGGCCATGAAGGGGGGGATCGGCACATTCACTGTGCCGGTTGGGGGAAAGGGCGTATTGGTGTCGGCGTTAGCGGCGGTAAATTCGTTCGGGGATGTGCGCGAGCCCGGGACAGGGAAACTGCTGGCCGGGTGCCGAAAATCGGCCGGGAGCCGCGACCTCCTGGGGACGGAGAAGGCGCTGCTGACCGGCGGCGGAGCGGCAGCCGGGGGTGGCGGCGGGAACACGACGCTGTGCGTGGTGGCGACGAACGCAAAGTTAAGCAAAGTGGGCGCGACGAGGCTGGCAAAAATGGCGCAGGCCGGGGTGCTGCGGGCTCTATCGCCGGGGCACACGATGGTGGATGGCGATATCGTGATCGCGCTCTCGGTGGGAACGCTGGAAGAGGACATGACCGCACTGGGAGTGGCGGCGGCAGAAGCGGTCGGCCAGGCGATTGTGCGGGGCGTGAAGACGGCGAAGGGGTTAGGCGGCGTGGTTGGGCTCGCCGGCTAATTTGGCAAAGTGACCGGTTGCCCGGGCTGCAAGGTGATGGACCGGGTCTGCGCGCCTCTTTCTACGCGCACCCGGAAGGTTCCCCCAATGGCACTGCGGAGCGTGGCCGATTGCAGGTGTCCTTTGGACCATGCCAGATCGATCTCCACCCCGCCGCGGGCGCGCCAGCCTTTGATTTCGCCGGCTTGCCATTCGGCGGGGAGCGCCGGAAGGAGGTGGATTTCATTGGCATGGCTTTGGAGGATCATCTCCGTCATCCCGGCTGCGCCGCCAAAGTTACCGTCAATCTGGAAGGGCGGGTGGGTATCGAGCATGTTCGGGAGGGTGGACTTGGCCAGTAGCGCCTCGACGTTCTCCCAGGCCTTCTGCCCCTCTTCCAGGCGGGCCCAGAAGTTGATGATCCAGGCGCGGCTCCAGCCGGTGTGGCCGCTGCCGCTCGACAGCCGCCGCTCGAGCGACGTGCGAGCGGCCCGGGCCAGTTCCGGCGTGCCACGGAGGGTGATCTGATCGGCCGGGTGGAGGGCGAAGAGATGGGAGATGTGGCGGTGGCCGGGGTCGGGTTCGTCATAGTCTTCCAGCCACTCCATCAACTGACCATGCTTGCCGATACGCGGCTGAGGGAGCCTCGCGCGGGCCTTCGCCCACTCAGCGCGGAGCCCCGGTTCGACATTCAGGACTTCGGCGGCTTCGATGGCCTTCGAAAAGAGGGCGTAGGCAATTTCACTATCCATCGTCGGGCCCATCACCAGCTTGCCGACCGCGCCTTCCTTCGTCCTGTAACGATTCTCCGGTGAAATGGACGGGCCTGTGACCAGCTGCCCGGACGGGCTTTCCGTGAGGTGATCGAGCAGAAAGAGCGCCGCTTCCTTGAGGACAGGGAAGGCGCGGGTGGCCAGGAACTTCTTGTCGCGGCCATAGTCGTAGTGATCCCAATAGTGCAGCGCCAGCCAGGCGCCGCCCATCGGCCAGATGCCGCTGCCAACACCGTCAATGGGAGTGGCATGGCCCCAATAGTCGGTGTTGTGGTGGAGCACGAAGCCGCGGGCGTTGTACATGGTTTTCGCCACCCGCCGGCCGTCGTTCATGGCATTCTCTACCAGGTCGAACAGCGGCTCATGGAGTTCCGCCAGGTTAAGAACCTCGGCCGGCCAGTAGTTCATCTCGGTATTGATGTTGATGGTGTACTTGCTGTCCCACGGAGGATTGAGCGAGGGGTTCCAGATCCCTTGCAGGTTGGCCGGCTGCGTCCCGGGGCGGGAGCTGGCGATGAGCAGGTACCGGGCGAAATTCCAGTACAGATTGGCAAACTGGACGGTTTTATCGGAAGAACGGAGGTCCAGCGAGGCGCGGCGGTAAAGGCGCTGGTGGTCGGCGATGTGTTCCGCCTTCAGTTCCTCAAAGCCCTTTCGAGGGAAGCTGTCGCCGGTGGTGATGTAGAGGATGGCTTCGTCGGCGCCCTCTACGACGAGCTCGTCACCGTCCGAACGGATTGTGCCGCCGATTCGGAAGACGCGGGCTTGCGCGCGAAACTTCGTGCCGTTCATTGGCTCCTCGGCCTGACGCGCGCCATGGGGCAGCGCCTGGCCTTGCAGAATGAGGGTGTTGCCGTCCTGAACGGAGGCAGTCGCGTCCGCTTCGCGACGGAGGCGGGCGCGGAACGTGAGAGCCCCTTTGCGCGCCGACGTCACCCGGTAAGCGATGAGTTGCGCCGGGTGGCTGGCGAAGACTTCGCGAGTGTACGTGGAGTCAAAGGTGCGGTACCGGGTGACGTGAACGGCAGTGGCAAGGTCCAGCGCGCGTTCGTAGTTGGACACCTGGTCGTGGCCGGGGAAGTAGATATGCAGGTCGCCAAGGGTCTGGTAAGGCGGCATACGGCGAGGCTTGGAAATGATGTCCTTCTCGGCCATCTCTTCGGCTTCGCGGACCTTTCCGGCCCACAGCAACTGGCGGACCAGCGGGACAGCGCGGGCGGCGTTGGGGTTGAGGCGGTCGAGTTTCGCGCCGGCCCAGACGCGGTCGTCATTCAATTGCAGCCGTTCATCGGAGGCGCCGCTGAAGACCATGGCGCCCAGCCGCCCGTTGCCGATGGGCAGCGCTTCATTCCACTCGCCGGCCGGACGCGGGAAGCGGATAACGTGCTCCGCGGCGAGAGAGGGAATCAGGATCAGGAAGAGACAAAGAGCGGCGCGCATGGCTGTTGCCTGTATTGTAGGCCCGCCGGCGGCGCGGTGCGTCATCATAGAGTTGAGATGAATTCCTGCGACAACGGGCACCGGCAGACGGTGCGGGTAAAGCGCGTCGACGAAGTGACGTCGCTTGATGAACTTTTCCGGCATTGCCTGCCGGCCTTCGGCGGCGCGTATCTGCGCCGGATCTATACGATTCTCGATCGGGCCATTGGCATGGGTTGCCCGCTTACGCTGGCCATCGCCGGCCCGGTCACCGTGTCCGGACAGCACCAGACGTGGCTGCTGCCGCTGCTGGAGACGGGCTGGGTAGCCTATCTCTCCACGACGGACGCGGTGTGCTACCACGACGGTCACCGCAGCCTGACCGGACGGCGCGATCCCGTCTTCGAGGTGCCGATCTTCGGCGACGACGGCGCGCTGCGCGACGAGCGGACGATCCGCGTCACCGATATGGCGTTTGATGAAGACGTGCTGCTGGACCAGGACCGCTTCCTGACGGCGATTCTGCAGTTACCGGAGTTCCAGAAAAAAATGACCGGCACGGAACTGCGCAACCTGCTGGGCAAGTGGTATGCCGGGCAGGAGGAGCAAAGCGGCGTGGAGCCCGGACTGCTGGCGACCTGCTGGAAGATGGCGATTCCGGTGTTTGTCGGCGCACCGGGCGACGGTAGCGTGTTTCTCAACTCCATGAAGTTGTGGGCGATGCGCGAGGCCGGGTTGCTGCCCGAATACGCGTTTGATCTGGACATTCACGCCGAGGTTTTTGAAGCCTGCGCCTACCACCACTGGGGCCTGTTTGAGAGCGGGCCGAAGGCGCTGGCAACGTTCATGCTCGGCGGCGGCGTGCCGAAAAACTACAATCTGCAGCCGGAGCCGGCGCTGGGCCAGGTGCTTGGACTGCCCGATGTACGCGGCTATGAGTTCGATGTGCAGATCACGACGGCACCGGTGACGGACGGATCGCTGAGTTCGTGCCCGCCGGCGGAGGCGGTGACATGGGGCAAAGTGGACCGCGAGACTTATGTACAATCCACCGAGAGCATGCAAGGTGACTACTCGATGGTGATTCCTTTCCTGATCAAGGCGCTGCTGGACCGGCGGGCGAAGTTCGCGCGGTTGCACAATGACCTGGGCGACGTGCTGTTCGAACGGCACCCGGAAGCGCGCGGATATCTGCGCCCGCGCGAAGGCTACCGCTTGTTTGAGCGGAGGGCCGCGCTGGTGAGCGGTCTGCGGGATGCGGTGCGGGAGAACGGCGAATGGCTGCGTGAATCGCTGCAGTACCCCTTGCCGGCGGTGCGCGGATGACACGCCGCCAGCCCGTGCACGTGGTTTACGGCGGAGCGCAGTTGTTCCGTCCGGACATTTCGCGGAAGCTGGGCGGGCTGGCGCTGGCTGCGTTGGACCGGTGGGCCCCGACGGCGGCGGAAATCGACTGCTCAGAGGCCGTGCTGGAACGGGTGCGGGAGAAACTCGTCCGCGAACCGGTGGAGGACTACCGGATCGATTTCGAAGACGGCTACGGCATGCACAGCGACGAGGAAGAGGACCGTCACGTGATGGCGGCGGCCAAGGCGGTGCGCGAGGGCGCTGACGCCGGGACGCTGCCGCCGTTTCTGGGCATCCGCATCCGGCCGTTGAGCGGGCCGACGCGGGAACGTGCCTTGCGGACGCTGCGGCTGTTCTTGCAGACCGTTTCCTACCGGTTGCCATCCAATTTTCGTGTCACGCTGCCCAAGGTGGAGCGCCCGGAAGAAGTGGCGCAACTGGCGGTGGAGTTGCGCGGGCGGGCATGGATTGAGGCGCTCGTCGAGACGCCGCCGATTCTGGGGCGGCTGCGGGAGTTGCTCGACGCCGCTGGAGGCAAGTTGCTGAGCGCGCATTTGGGACCGTATGACCTTCTTGCGTCGTTGGGCGTCGCGGCACCGTTTCAGCGCCTCCACCACTCCGCGTGCACCTCGGCGCGCATGCGGATGTTGATCGCCTTTGCCGGCACCGATGTCGATGTGGCCGACGGGCCGACCAAGATTCTGCCGATCGGCGATGCGCGCGAACCGGTGATCGCCGCCTGGCAGCAGCACCGTGACGAGATCCTACTGTCGCTTGCCGAGGGGTTTTACCAGGGCTGGGACCTGCACCCGGCGCAACTGGTGACCCGTTACACGACCCTTTACCAGTTCTACAGCCAGCACGCACCGGATATGCAGGCGCGTCTGGCGAACTACGAAGCGGGCGCGCAGACAGCAGTGGTTCTGCAGCGGCAGTTTGACGACGCCTCCACCGTGCGCGGGCTGCGGACGTTCCTGCAGCGGGCGCGCGACTGCGGCGCCATCAGCGCTTGATCCAGGCAGCGATATCGTCGAGGACAAACGGGCTGAAGGGGGCCGCCAGATTGTATTCGGCGGGCTTCGACTTCCCCTGGCCAGGTTGAAACAGGTGGTTCATCGCCGGGTAGGATTTCAACGTTACGCGCGGGCCGCGAAGCACCTGCCAGCGCCGGAAGTCCTCCATGGTCACCTGGTAGTCGCGCTCGCCCTGCAGAATGAGCATCGGCATGTTGAGGGACTTGGCAACAGGTACCGGGTCCGCAGAGACCTCCTGGCGGTAGGCGGCGGGGATCTGCTTCTTGAACTCCTCCGCTTTGGCGGGCGAGGCTCCGAGGTATTGAAACTGCTCGTCGATCAGGACGTCAAATGGCCGGGTATAGCCGGCAAGAAGTATCAGCCCGGCAAGCGATGGGTCTGCCTGGCCAATCCGGGGCGCGGCATAGGCACCCAGGCTATGCCCGATGACGTAGACCCGTTTCGGGTCAATTGCGGGCGTGGCGCGGAGAAGCTTGGCGGCACTGACGGCATCCTCGATCGTCTCCTGGCTCAGGGTGAGGTTGGCGCCCATCTGAGCCCCGTATTGTTTGGTTCGTTTCGTGTAACGAATAGAGGCAATTCCGCGCTCGGCCAGGCCGTCGGCGATATCGCGGAACGGCTTGTTCGGCCCGATGGTTTCGTCCATGTCGTGCGGCCCGGAACCGTGGACGAGAACGACGGCGGGGAACGGCCCTTGGCCCGAGGGTAGAGTGAGTTTCGCCGGAAGGCGATACTCGCCGGTGACGACGGCGAGAGCACCGGCCGGGGCGGGCGGCTCGACGAAAAAGAGGCCCTGGATCACACCCTGCGGGTCCGAAGTCAGGCTGAGCCCGATGGTCTTTTTTTCGCAGACCAGGCGATAGACATGCGCTTCAAATCCCGGCCGGGTCTTGCCCGGCGAAGGCGGCTCCGCCGGTGCCGCACAGCGGCCGAGCGGGGCGACTACGGCTTGCAGCTTCTCCGGCGTCACCGCTGCTTTCATGGCCGGGCTGAAACGGGCACGCAGCGCGTCCCATCGGCCTAAGGCGAAATCGGCGGCGGCATCGTTCGGCGGGGGTGCCGCGGCGGCCACCAGAGCGAGGAAAAACGCGGGTGCGTACTTCACGCGATTATTGTAAGGGAATCGAATGGCACAGCGGCTGATTATCGATACAGATCCCGGTGTGGACGACATGGTGGCCATCCTCGCCGCCCTTCACTGCCAGGATGTGGAACTGGCGGCGCTGACCACCGTGGGCGGCAATGTGCCTCTCGGGCAAACAACGCGGAATGCGCTGCGCGTGCTGGCTCGCGCCGGGCGGCTCGAAGTGCCCGTCTATGCCGGGCTGACAGTACCGCATTCGGCCACAGAGGTGCATGGCGACGACGGCCTGGCGGGCTGCCCGTGGCCCGACGCCTCCACCGGGGCACAAGAGGAGCCAGCCGTCTCTTTTCTGACGCGCAGGTTGGAAACCGGAGGAGTGACCCTGGCGTGTCTGGGACCGCTAACCAATCTCGCGGCGGTGCTGCGGGCGAGGCCAGAGCTGGTGGCAGGATTGGACCGGGTAGTGCTGATGGGAGGTGGTTTCGGAACCTATTCGTTTCAGGCGCGGAACGGACCGGTGGTCTCAAGCGGAAACATTACAGCGGATGCGGAGTTCAACATCTATAGCGACGTGGACGCCGCGCGGGTCGTCCTCGGCAGTGGAGCACCTGTGACGGTAGTGCCGTTGGACATCTCGCATCGAACACTGGTTTCGGGTGCGCGGCTGGAGCGGCTGGATGCCCAATTGGCGGGCATGCTGGATCGCTATGCCGGGTTTTCCCGCAAGCGCTGGGGACATGACGCTGGGCCGCTACACGACCCGAATGTCATCGCCCGCATCGCCGAACCCGACCTCTACAGAGGTCTTCGCGGCATGGTGCGCGTCGGTGACGAGGGGAGAACGGAGTGGGAGCCTGGTGCCGGACCGCACGAGGTGTTGTTCCACGTGGATGCCGAAGGATATCTGGACTGGGTGTGGGAACAGTTGGCGGCTGGCGGGTTTTAGCCGGGCAACTGGGCGGCAAAGCGGGCAGCGTAGGTGTAGGGGTCGGCCTGGGGAGCGTTGCGGCGGATCTCGGCACACTCCTCCGGATGCGCCGCGGCTGCCTCGAAAAACTCTGGCGGCGCGGACCGCAGAAAACGGTCGAAATCGTCCCGGACAAATGTCTGGCGCACGGCCTCGGGATTGCCCATCAGCCGCGCGATCGCCTGCAGTACTTCGGGCATCGACCAGCACCATTGCACGTTCTCCATCGAGAGGTCGCACGGGACTGTGAGTCCTACCCGGCGGTGCATTTGAATCCGGTGGATGCACGCCCAGGCGGTGCCCATCAGCTCCACCGGCGCGGCGGCAAAGCACTGGCGAATCAGGTGGCGCTCCAGGGAGGAGCGTTCGGCGCCATGGGCTTCGATCTGTTTTTCGGCGAAACGCAGCAAGTGCTCTTTCACGTCGTCAGCTGCGTGGGGATAAACCTCTTCGACAAATTCGATCGGCATCGCCCCCGGTTTGGCTGCGTCGTCCCACCCCCAATGGTCCATGGACAGGTGCCCAGTCTCCACCAGATAGCGGCCGATCTCCAGATAGGTCCGGGGCTCCGGCTTCCCGCCCAATAAGGCCTGGATGATCTCTCGGTGGCCGTTGGCCATTCGAAGCAGGCGTATGCATGCGGCATGATCCCGGGCCATGCCGATCGCCCGTGCGGCCGCCCGCAGCGCACGCGCATTCTTTGTGAATTCAACAATAGAGAAAAGCGCTGGCTCCAGCTCGCGGTAGGCGCGTTTGTAGCGGACAAGGTCGTGCAGCAGTTGAACCTGATCCTCTTCGCCTGCCTGCAAAAGTGTGGACCCGATCCTCTGGGCCTGCGTCATGCGGATCAGATTGCTCGCGGCGGCATAGCGGCGCTTCGGGTCCGGGGAGACGAGCATCGCTTCCAGCGCGTTGATGTTCTTTTCGAGAATGTGGACTAGAAAGTCCGTGTCCGCATCGCCGGTCAATGAGTAATCCGGCGGTGGTTCGGACCCCAGCACGGCCATGCGCGGGGCGGCGTGCTGCGGCAATGGCGAGACACGGAGCACGTCCAGAAGCTGATAGCGATTGATCTCGGTATAGGTCGTGTAAAGAGCCCGCCAACTGGTGAGCTGCAGCGCAGCTTCGGCCACGATCCCCGCATCCGGATGGTGAAGCAGCGGTGCCGCGTCGCGCAGGATCCGAAAGTCCCCCTGCTGAATGCGGACCAGCAACGCCAGTTCCCGCACCCGCGGGACCGGACTCAACTCCGAGAGGGCGAGAACATTTCCGGACGATCCGGCGCCGGCCGAAAGCTCCCGGAACTTCTCCTCGGGCCACGGCAACTGTGGTATCAGTTCGTCTTCCAGCCGCTCCGCCCAGTGCTTCTGATACAGAAAGCCGCCCAACCAGCGCGCATCTTCCACATGCCGGTTGGCCAGCGCCGCGTGCGCCCCGTAGAGCGATTGATGCGTGGCAATGAGATCCGGTTCAAACTCGGCCAGCAGCTTCGGAATTTCGTACATGCTGGCGCCGTGATGCTTCAGCATCCGCGCCGCGCCGTAGTGCTCGGCAGCTACCGCGATGGCTCCGCAGCTACGGCAGAACTTTGCTTTCGGTCCCCACTTGGCGCACCAGAAACAGCGCGTCTCCACCCGCGCGGCACAGCCGCATTGGACGCAAAGATCGCCGGGACGCCAATCCACCGGCTGCGGCTTCGCGCAGGATTCGCAAACGGCGCGCATCGGCCGGCCTTATCCCCGAATCCGCCGTACCCGGCCCCAGAGGTCGTCCTTCTCGGTACCTGTCATTGCCTTCAGGCGCTTGGCAATCTCTTCCTTTGCTACGCCCTCCCGCTTCAGCAGCACCGCCAGGTCGAACTCGGCCAACGGCACGAACTCCGCTCCGCAGCCACGGCAGAACTTGCCCGGACCGCTATTGGAGCACCAGTAGCAGGACTGCACCGGCTCGGCTTGTTTTCCGCAGGACGGGCAAAGGTCGCCAGTGTTGTAATCCTTCGGCTGCCGGGCATTGCAGTGCAGGCAGTAGACCGCGTCCGGTGAATCAATCACCAATTTGGCCGGTTCCGCGGCCGGCGCCGGCGCCGCAACCGCCACCGCTCCCACCGCCCACTCCATCACCTTAGCCGCTACAGCCGGATCCAACGCCGGCATGACTTCCAGCAGCGTCGCCGCGGTGCCAACCGTGGCGAAGTCGGCTTTGCACTGGACGCCGAGTGCGGCCAGTTGATTCAGCTGTTCCGCCGTGAGGCCTTTGGCAATCAGGATGTTCTGTTCGAGCAGTGTGAAGTTCATTTCGTCCTTCCGAAGCTTTCACTTTACTAATGCGCAATCGCCTGGACTTCGTTGTCACGAAAGAATTCGCTTGTAAGAAAGTACTTTGTAGTGTAAAGTATGGTCCATGGACAAACTTACCATGAACGACCTGCCGGCCGGACTCGTCTGGCGAAACCATTTCCGGCGCAATCTGCTGGACGAATTGCATCCCCGCTGCCGGGACGTCTGGGGTCCGGGCGAACGGGAGATCCTCGGCGCGTCGCTCGCGCAGTTCCAGTTGGGTGAATCCTCCGATGGGCGCCATCTGCTCTCCTATGCCCGGCGATTCGGCGACGGCATTGGCGACTCCTGGCTGGCGGAGGCCATGGCGTTGTTTATTCAGGAGGAGAACCGGCACTCGTTCTGGCTGGGGGAGTTTCTCAAGGCACAGGGTTACCCGCTACTGCGAGCCTGCTGGTCAGACGCGATCTTCCGCGTGCTTCGGAAGGGGCTGGGTTTCGGGCTAATGGTATCGGTTCTGGTGTGCGCGGAGATTGTCGCGGTGCCCTATTACTCGGCGGTACGGACGGCAACGACTTCCGGTTGGCTGCGCTCCATCTGTACGCGGTTACTGCAGGATGAGGCGATGCATTTGCGGTTCCAGGCCTCCAACCTCGGTGCGGTCTGGCGCAGGTGGAAGCTGTTACGGGCGCTACGGGTGGCGCACAAGGGGCTGATGGCAGCCATTTGCGTGGCCGTCTGGCTGGATCATGGCGGCGTGCTGCGGCGCGGCGGTTATACGCGGCTCACCTTTCTGACGACGTGCCTGGAGCTGTTGGACGAGGTTCACACCGGCGCGCTGGCGGCGCGACGCGGCGAGTGGGCGGCCCGGATTCCGGCGGAGGCGCGTTGACGCAACCCGCGCCGGAAAGCTCCAATAGAGGAGAGGAAATGCGAAGCGCGTGCAGTTGAGTATCTGTTGTTCCTCCCGGGCGGCGGCGATGGCCGGACGCCTTGCGGAGCGATTGGAGCGAAACCTTGGTATCCGGACGCTGCGGGTGGAGGAGGACGAGGTGCCGGTTTCCGAGACCTGGGAAGAGGGCGCGGCAGCGGACGCGATACTCATTCTGCTGGACCGGCTGACGGCGCCTCCGCCCATGCGCCGGGAGGCTTGGACCGGCCTCCTGGAACACGCCGGCGAGCCCCCCGTGGCCTTCGTCCGCCTGGAGGAATGCGCATTCCCCAAGCTTCTGGAGCGCCGGCCATTCTTCCCTTCGGCCGATCCGGTAGCGCTCGATCGCGCCATTGAGCGGTGGCTGGCCAATCAACTGCCCGCGCTTCCTGGGCTCTCTCCCGAACCGTTCGATGCGCCCATTCCCCCGGAGTGGTGGACGGCACTGGCCGACACCCCGGGCCAGGCCGTCACCACCGATATCAACGCCGCCCATGCCTTTGTCCAGCAGGCGGCCGGGCACTTTCAAGGGATTGTCTGGATCGGATGCGCGGGCCGGGACCCGGCCGTGATTCGCGCCGAACTCGAGTACCGCGTCCGCGATGGCCGCACGCTGGCCGTCCTCGCCCACATTGGCAAGCCGCTGTCTCTCCCGGAGGGCCGGCACTCCTATCTGCAGGTCACTGGCCCGCCGCCCGCCGCCGGAGAAGGTTGCCCCGCCCTGGGTACCTGCTACGCACCCGTGTTCCCGGGTTGGCTCGCGCGCGAACTCGGCGCCGATCTGAGCGCCGCCATCCTCCTCGACCGCCGTAACGGTCTCTACCGGCTCCCCCACATCCCCCCCGCCACCCCGGCCTCCCGCGAGCGCCACCTGGACGTCCTCCACCGTACCTTCGCACAGTGGAAATCCGACCCCGATCCCTGCCGCGCGCTGCTGTATGAGGTCCCCGCCGCACTCCAGTTTGGTTTCGATGCTGACTGGCCCCGCGCCGTCGAACTCGCCCGCCGCGCCGCCTTCCGTCTCCGCGCCGATGGGCGCCGCCGCGAGGCGATTCGACTCCTCAATCGCCTGCTGATCGAGGCCGATGAGCAAGGCGATACCGAAGCCGCCGCCGACGCCCGCCACGAGCTCTCCTGGCTCACCGACGAAGACCTGCCGCCGCAGACGGCTCCATCCACAGGCGAACAGTTGGCGTTCGATCTCCTCCTGGCGCCGGGTGTAGACTAACAAAACCCGTATGTCCCACCCCACACCCGCCCGCATCATGCAGGCCGTCACCGGCTTCCAGCAGACCGCCGCCCTCCATGCCGCCGTGCAATTGGGCCTCTTCACCGCCATTGGCGCCGGCCGCACCACCGTGCCTGCCCTCAGCGAACACTGCCATGCCTCCGCCAAGGGCGTGCGGGTGCTCTGCGACTTCCTCACCATCAGCGGGTTCCTGATTAAGAACGGCGCCGAGTACACCCTTGCGCCCGACAGCGCCGTCTTCCTCGACCGCGCCTCCCCCGCCTATTTCGGCGGCGTTGTCCAGATGTTCTCCGGCACCGCGATCCACCGTGCCTTTGATGATCTCACCGCCGTCATTCGCAAAGGCGGGACCGTGCTGAATGAGGAAGGCGGGACCATGTCCCGCGAAAATCCCGTCTGGGAAGACTTCGCCCGTTCCATGATCGCCATGATGGCCCCCGCCGCCGGCGCCATCGCGCAAATGCTCGGAGCCGAGACCAGCGCCCCGCTCAAGGTCCTCGACCTCGCCGCCGGCCATGGCATTTTTGGCATTACCATCGCCCGCGAGTATCCGAACGCCTCCATCCATGCCCTGGACTGGACTTCCGTGCTGGAGATTGCCCGGGAACACGCCCTCAGCGCCGGTGTCATCGATCGCTGGCATACCATTGAGGGCTCCGCGTTCGAGGTGGAGTTCGGTAGCGACTACGACGTCGTCCTCATCACCAATTTCCACCACCATTTCAACCCCACGGTCATCGAAGGCCTGATGCGCAAAATCCACGCCGCGCTAAAACCCGATGGCCTGGCCGTCACCCTGGAATTCGTCCCCAACGACGACCGCGTCACCCCTCCCGACTCGGCCGGCTTCGCCATGATCATGCTCGCCACTACCCCGGAGGGCGATGCCTATACCTTCGCCGAGTACGACGCCATGTATCGCAATTGCGGTTTCTCCCGCAATGAACTGCACCGCATCCCCATGTCCCCGGAAGCCATCATCCTCTCCCGGCGCTAGCCGCGCTTGGAACGCCGTATCCGGCGAATGGCGACAACAGTGCCAAATCCCACCAACGTCAGCCCCCACGTCCCTGGTTCCGGAATCCCGGTATCAATCTGCTTGTAGAACGTAAACGCAACCGATTGTCCCGCACTCAGCGAGCCCAGGTTGTAGGAGAGGACGCCCGCCGTATCTCCAGGTCCCACCGGACCGCTCGCCCCATTGATCGTTCCATTCGCCAATTGGGTATAGAGCGCCGTCTGCCCGTTGGGAACCCCGCTGGCGTAGCCCACCGCATGCCCGTCTGGTGCCCTTTCCCCGTAAAGCAAACCGTTGGCGATGTAGGTGGAGAGCGCCGTGTTCCCGGTGGTGTAAATGGCCCCTGTGCATGTCCCCAGGTGCGCCGGACAGTTCGCCAGATAGGACGTCGTTCCCTGCCGCGTGCTCTGGTTACCGTGCAATGATCCGTTCGGATGGAAGTTGAAGTAGTCAGAGAACACCAACCCGCCAATCGATCCCGAGCTGTTCGTGTTCTCAAACACAAAATTGATCGACAGAAGATTGTTCACCAGTGTGGTCGTAATTGTCGCTTCCAACCCGTCGGCGTGCCCGATTACGGAACGCGTCTGTGTCTCCAGGCCCGGCGTCACATAGTCGATCGCCTGCAGAACGGACCACGGCGACCCAACGAACTGCGGCACCGTCGTCCCCCGGTCCATCGACGGGCTCAGCCAGCCCGAACCGGTCATGCCGATCCAACGCAGGTTAAACGAGTCCTCGCCGGAGAACACATCCAACTGCTGGTTGTAGACGTTGTGAAACCCCTTGAACCACGTATCGCTCCAGCCGTAATCGCTCGTGCAGTAGGTTGTGACTGAGTTCCGGACCGGCAGGATCGTCTCATTGCTGGCCCCGTCCGTGCAGGGCCCAACACCGGCCGCAAATGCCGGAATGGCCGCCAAAATCGTCCAGGTGACAACCTGAATCTTACTCATTCATCCTCCAGATCGCCCGGTTTCCCCGGGCCTGTTCTCAGTCTGGAGTTGGCATCAAGGACCAACAATCGGGGGGATGATCAATTGCCCGAACTCAGTTACTTAGCCTAGACAACGAACCTGAATCCACCTTACCCGCCCCAGTGGGGGGTACATTCGTCCCGAAGCGCGAAATCGCGCCAAAGGGCCCGCGGATTGAGACAAAATGTCCCCTTTTCACTACAACGAGCGCAGTCGGTCCCGCGTTTGCCGCATCGCTTGCGCCAGCAAAAATGTATCCGCCGAATAGTGCAAACTGTCCGCCCCTAGCTGCAGCCAGGCCCGGGCAGCATCCTCGCTATTGACAAAAACACTGAGGTCCAGTCTGTGAGCGCGGGCGGCGGCGTGAACGCGCCGGCCTGCCGCGAACAACCGTTCGTCCATCACCTGCCCCGGGATTCCCAGAGCCTGGCTGAGATCGTATGGGCCGATGAACAACTCGTTCAGTCCCGGCGTGGCCGCAATCTTTTCCACCGCATCCAGCGCCGCCGCCGTCTCAATCTGCACCGTTACCCGCGTTCGCGCGCCGGCATTGGCCAGATACTCCGCCACCGGTTCCAGCGAGTACTTTGCCGCCCGCACCATGTGGTTGACGCCCCGCCGGCCTTGTGGAAAGAACCGGGCCGCCTCCACCACCCGGCGCGCCTCCTCCGCGCTTTCCAGACGGGGAACGATCACCCCATCCGCTCCGTTGTCGAGCGCTCCCTGAATGGTCTCTGCATTCGCGTTCGGCACCCGCACATAGACCGGGATACGCGCCGCGCGCAGCATGGAAGGCAGGTGTCCGTTATCGATCGGCGCGTGTTCGCAATCGACCACGCAATAGTCCCAGCCGGCCCATCCGGCCATCTCCACCGGTTCCGGCGACGCCAGTTCGATGAAAACGCCAAATCGGGCCACCGGTCACGCCTTCTTTCTCGGCGCGCGGGGCTTCGGGGGCGCAAACAGGCCGTTGATGCTTCGCTGCAGTTCCCGAAAGATCACGTCGGCAGGTTTGGAGGCGTCGATGGTCGTGAAATCGTACTTCTTTGCCATCCGGTCCAGCGCCCGGATCACCCGGGATTGGTAGCGGACATAGCTTTCATACATGTCCGGGCCGAAGCGCATATCCATGCCCGACTCCCAGAAATCGAAGCTGCCCCGGCCCATCACCACACGCGAAACCAACGTCGGCACATCGGCACGCAGATAGTACACCGCATGCGGAACCAGCGCGAATCCGGCCACCTTCTCCAGCCATGCACCATCCTCTGACCGCGCCAGCCCGCGTGCCATCAGCGAAAAGATATACCGGTCCGTCAGCACCACAAAGCCCGCTCGCAATGCCGGGATAATCTCGTTCTCCAGCCGGTCGGCGAAGTCGGTGACATAGAAGAGCGTCATCGTCACTGGCCCCAGCGTGTTGCCCTCTTTGGCCTGGGCAATGCCCCGGCCGGCCAGTGCGCTGCGCGCCAATCCCGTATCCATCACGGCATGGCCCTGCTGCTCCAGCCAGGCGCGCAATCGGGTAATCTGCGTGGACCGGCCCACCGTATCCGGACCCTCGATCACAATCAACTTGCCCTGCAGCTCGGCCGGATCCACCCCCGGCAAGGGTTCGCTATAAAACTGCAGGGGGTTGTGGATTGGCACGGAACACTCTTTCTTTGTGTAGGATCTGGCCGGAGGCGATCGCTTCGCCTAACTGCTCCATGACGATCTGCCGCATCTGGATCTGCTGCTCTTCGATGGACCCTTTCGCGTCGATAATGTGGAAGCCCATCTCTTTCGCCATGGCGTCGTACTCTTCCAGAATGCTCCCTTGAAACAGCCGGAAGCTCTCTTCTATCCGCCGCGACAGGTTCAAGTCCATCCCGGCTTCGTAGTATTTGATAGAGTCCCGGCCACCGAGAATGCGGCCCAGCGCCACCTCCAGCGGAACGCGGAAGTAAAACGCGAGATTGGGCTGAATGGCAAAATTGTACAGATTGCGGACCCATCGTCGCGACACGCCCCGCACCACATCGCGCGCAAAGGCCGTGTAGGCAAACCGGTCGGCACAAACGATCGCTCCGGCTTTCAGCATCGGCACGATGAACCGCTCCTGCCGGTCCGCGAAGTCGGTGGCATGGATCAACGAAAACGTCGTCGGCGTGAACATCTGCTTCTTCTTGCCGCGCCGCGTTGTCTCACGCACCAGCGGGGAAGAGTTCCATTCCGAAAAGGCCACCGCCAGGCCCTGCGATCGCAGCCATTGCGCCAGCAGCGAAAGTTGTGTCGACTTTCCGGACCCGTCGATGCCCTCCACGACGATCAGCTTGCCCTTGAAGCGGTTCGGTGTAAGGAGAGGCATGGGAAAACAACGATTATAGCCGCCGGCAGGGCCGTCTGTGTTTCATTTCCGTGAATATCGGCCGCTCTTCGGGGACACACAGTTATGATGGAGAGGGATGCCTCGCTATGCCGCGATCGATATTGGCAGCAACTCGGTCCGTCTGGCCGTAGCGGAAGTGGAACCCGGACGGCCCGTCCGGACACTGGCATCGGAACGGGAAGTTACCCGGCTGGGGACCAGCGTCTTCAGCGAGGGCGCGTTAAGCAAGGACGCCATCGACAATGTCTGCCGCGTCCTGGAGCGCTTCCGGCAGATCATTGAAAAGAACCACGCCATGGGCGCCCGCGCGGTCGCTACCAGCGCCGTCCGCGACGCCCGCAATCAGGAGGAGTTCCTCCGCCGCGCCAGCGCCGCCGCCGGTATCCCGGTAGAAACCATCTCCGGTATTGAAGAGGCCCGTCTCATACATGCCGGACTCCAATCGGTTTGGCCCCACCCGCAGGAACGGCTGTTGATCATTGACATCGGCGGCGGCAGCGCCGAAGCCATTCTGGGAGAAAACGGCCGCATGACCGCCGCTTTTTCCAAGCCACTCGGCGCCGTCCGCCTCCGCGAGATGTTCCTGGAAAACGATCCGCCCGCCGCGGGGGATCTCGATCGCCTGCACGGCTTCATCGACGAAAAAATCGCCTCCATCCTTAAGAAAACCGGCAAAGTAGAGTTCGACCGCGTCATCGCCACCTCCTCCACCGCCGCCGCCGTCGTCTGCGCCGTCAATGGCATCGACCGCCGCAGCCGCAACATCGCCGATCAGATGCGCGCCAGCGCCGCTCAGGTCGAACGCCTCGTCGCCGAATTATCCACCCAGAAGCTCTCCCAGCGCCGCAAGAAGCTGGGGATTGGTCCACGCCGGGCGGAGATTATCGTCGGTGGCGCCGCCGTTCTCGCCCGCATGCTCCGTGCCTTCGGCGCTCGCGGTTTTCACTACTCCGTGGCCGGGGTCCGGGACGGCATCATTGCCGATCTCGCCGCCCGGCGCGTCGGAGCCGAGTTGGCCCGGCTCGATAAAGAACAGCGCCGCATCGTCGAATCGATGGCCCGCAAGTTCGGCGTTGATGTCCGCCATGCCCGGAAAACCGCCCAACTCGCCGGTGGCCTCTTCGATAGCCTCAAACCGCTTCACAAACTGCCCCCAGCCAGCGGCAAACTTCTCGAAGCCGCCGCCTATCTGGTGGATATCGGCCACTATGTGAGCGATATGGGGCACCACAAACACTCCCAGTACCTCGTCGCCAATGCCGACATCCCCGCCTTCACCGCCGAGGAGCGTTCCATCATTGCACAACTGTGCCGCTTTCACCGCAAATCCATGCCCTCGGCCCGTCACGTGGCCTTTCAAAGCCTTTCCCCGGTCAACCAGCGCCTCGTTCTCCACTTGGTCCCGCTCCTTCGCCTCGCCGACGCACTCGACCGTAGCCATGACCAGCGTGTCGAAGCTTTGGCAGTAGAATTGCTCCCAACTCACGTGGGAATTGCCCTGCGATCGGACGCCGATACAAACTTAGAGCTCTGGGCCGGAGAACGGGCCGGCGAGGTTTTCCGCCAAGTCTACGGATTGCCCCTCCTCTTACAGACCAGCAAGTAACCGCACCCTCCGGTTTCCGCCGCATGACAAATCCCTAACCTTTCAGGCAAAATGGGATCTGATTCAATGCACTTGGGAATTGGGAAGTTGTTATTGCTTTTGCTGGTGTTTGGGTTGCCGTCCGTTTGGGCGCAGCCCCTGGAAGAGGGCGAAAACAGCGGAGCGTCTGGAGCCGTTGAGAAACGTGTAATCGCCCTGGTTCGGCCCGCCTCTCAGCCTGGGACCGATACCACAGTCGACTGGCACGCCATTGTTCGTCAGTCAGCATTTTTTACCGGTATCCAGCACGCTTTTCGCCTGGGTACGGAGCCGGGCACTCGCGAGGGGATGAAAGGCCCGTTCTTCCGCGGCTATGTCGACTCGGTCGGCAACTTGCACGGCTGGGGGGACGGCGACCAGTTTTATGTCAATTACGTCGGACACCCCATCCAGGGCGCGGTGTCCGGGTTTATCTACATCCAAAACGATCCTCAGGCCCGCCTGATGCGCTTCGGCCGCGATCCCCGCTACTGGCGCAGCCGCATGAAGGCCATGGGCGCATCCTGGGCCTACAGCACCTGGTTCGAAGTGGGACCCTTCAGCGAGGCCAGTATCGGTAAAATTCAGAGCCGCCGCCCCCAGCAGGGTTTCGTCGACCACGTGGTCACCCCCGTCATCGGTACCGGGTGGCTGATCGCCGAAGATTTTCTCGATGAAAAAATCATTCTCCCGTTTGAGCGCCGCGTCGAAAACAACTGGGCCCGCATGATGGTCCGCAGTTGGCTCAATCCGAGCCGCAGTTTCACCAATGCACTGCGGTTCAAGTCCCCCTGGTACCGGGACAACCGAGGTGGCATCCTGAAGCACCACTACCGCGCTCCCCACGTCATGGCGCCCGAAGCTCCCCGCGAATTCCCCAAAGCCGCCCCCATGGAAATCACCGCCCTCCCCTTCTGGACCCGTTTTGACGGCACCCAGTGCGCTGGCGGCGGCGGCCAAGTGGCGTTTCGCCTCGCCCCGTCTCTCCAACTGGTCGGCCAATTGAGCGGTTGCCAGCTCCGTGACCTCGCCCCCAACCGTACCGGGGATTCGCTTACCTACGCCATCGGACCCCGCTGGACTCCGCTTTCCGAACGCCGTTTGAGCCCCTACGCCCAGGTGCTCGTTGGCGGCAACAAGCTGACGCGTTATGAGGTGGATCCGGTCCGCGAGCGTCTGCTCAAGTCCGAAGCGCGCCGAAAAGGCATCGAGGCTCCCGCCCCCGAGGCCTATTCGCAGTCCAAAATCCGGCACGGCGTCGCCCTCTCCGCCGGCACCGGCCTCGACATTCGCCTGAACCCCGCCTTCGCCTTCCGCCTCGCCAGCGTCGAGTACGCCCGCTCCTGGGCCGGCAATCCGAAAAACTCCATCGACGGCCGAACCTACAACCAGGGACTGCAACTCTCTACCGGAGTAATTTTGCGCATGGGCACCTGGTGATTTATACTGGAGTTGATCACCCCTGCTGGGAGATCGTCTAACGGTAGGACCGCAGACTCTGACTCTGCTTATCGGGGTTCGAATCCCTGTCTCCCAGCCACTCTCTTTTCTCCCCCCATTCGCGTTCATCCACCCGTGATAGAATTCGCACGGCCCTTTTCGCGGGCGTGCATTTTCACCGGCGGCTTTGCGAGGGTCACTTTTCTTCGGGGAGAAAACCATGCGTTTTTCGTTCACCGGGCCTTCGTTGGCAACCCTCCTTTTCGGTTTTCTGTCGTTGGGTACCCTTTCGGCCCAGACTCTCGGCACCTTCACGGGTGAAATCAAGGACTCGTCTGGCGCCGCAATTGCCAATGCCACCGTTACCGTTCGAAACACCGGTACGAATGGCACCCGCGTCGTGACCACCAATGAGGAGGGCCTCTACACCATCCCCGCCCTCGTTCCAGGCATCTACGACGTCAAGGCAGAAAAGACCGGGTTCAAATCGGCCGCCCGCAACAATGTCGAACTCCAGGTCCAGCAGACCGCCCGTGTCGACTTCGGCCTCGAAGTCGGCCAAGTGAGCGAAACTGTCGAAGTCAGCGCCTCCGCCCAACTCCTGGCCACCGAAAACGCTACCGTCGGTACCGTCGTCGAACAGAAGCGCATCACCGAACTCCCCCTCAACGGCCGCAACTTCTTCTCCCTCGTCGCCCTCAGCCCCAATGTGACCTATGGCTTCAACCCGCCGGCCCAGGCCGCCGGTCGCCAGGGCGGCACCCGCTCCAGCCTCACCATGTCCGTTGCGGGTGCACGCTCCGCCTGGTCCAACTACACCCTCGACGGCATCACCAATACCGACATCAACTTCAACCTCTACATCGTCCTCCCCTCTGTCGAAGCGCTCCAGGAGTTCAAGGTCCAAACCGGTATCTACCCCGCCGAGTTCGGCCGCGCCGCCGGACAGATCAACGTCTCCACCAAGGGCGGATCGAACCAGTACCACGGCACCCTCTTCGAGTTCCTCCGCAACGACAAACTCGACGCCCGCCCCTACTTTTTCAAGGATCCTGAAAGCCCCACCCAGGTAGCCCCGCTGAAAGCCCCCTACCGCCAGAATCAGTACGGAGGCACCCTCTCCGGCCCCGTTTGGATCCCTAAACTCTTCAACGGAAAGGACAAGCTGTTCTTCATGGCCAACTATGAAGGCTTCAAGTCCCGCACCACCTCCACCAACTTCTTCACCACCATGACCCCGGAAATGCGCGCCGGCGACTTCTCCGTCGTCCCCACCGCCCTGCAGGACCCCCTCACCCGCGTCCGCAGCGGTACCACTATCACCTCCACCCCCTTCCCCGGCAACCGCATCCCCACCAACCGCTTCTCCGCCGGTGGCATCTACCTCCTCCAGGACTTCGCCCCCCTGCCGAACCTGCCACAAACCGGGCTCCCCAATCGCAACTATCAGTACCTCGCCAAAACCCCCGTCGACAAAGACCAGTTCACCGGACGTATCGACTTCAACGAGAGCACCAAATCCCAGTGGTTTGGCCGCTATAGCTGGACCGACGAACTCACCGTCACCCCGGGCGTCAAACTCAATGGCACCATCCTCTATACCAAAGCCAGCCAGTGGGTCCTCGCCAATACCCGCGTCTTCTCCTCGTCCAAAGTGAACGAGTTCCGCTTCGGTTACAACTCCATCTTCAACAACATCAGTCAGGAACTCTCCGGCATTACCAACGCCAACGAGAAGTTGAATACCCCCATCAAGATCACCGACCCCAACTCCTGGGGCATCCCCAATATCAGCCTCTCCGGGTCCACCCTCTCCAGCTTCGGCAACGATGCCAACGGCCCCTTCTCCATCGACGACAAGGTCTATCAATTCGTCGACAACTTCTCCTGGGTCGCCGGCAAACACACCTTCCGCTTCGGCGGCGACTGGCGTTACAACCAGTTCCTCCAGGT
Organism: uncultured Solibacteraceae bacterium; assembly: GCA_964430625.1. Classification (GTDB taxonomy): domain Bacteria; phylum Acidobacteriota; class Terriglobia; order Bryobacterales; family Bryobacteraceae. Next base: position 45,823 of record CAYSFR010000020.1, on the reverse strand, counting down.
TGGCAACGAGTTCGCCCGTGGCCGCTTCACTTTCAACGGCGCCTTCACCGCCAACGCCAATACCCAGGCCGGCGGTTACAATGGCGCTGACATCCTCCTCGGCTTCCCCAGCGTGATCGAAACTGCCGTCGCTCTCGCCCGCGGTGACTTCCGCAATAATGAGATCGGCCTCTACGTCGACGACACCTGGAAGATCCACCCCAAACTCACCCTCAACCTCGGCCTCCGCTACGAGCTCGCCCAACCGCTGCTCGACAACTTCGGCCTCCAACCCAATTTCGATCTCCGCCAGCCTCTACCCTCCATCGCCAACGAACCGGACGTCAACAAACATCCGGTCTTTGTCCGCACCGGCAACGGCGACTTCTACGAAGGGCTCGATTTCCGCTTCCGCGGCCCTGTCCAACTCGCCCGCGATGGCCGCCTCGGCAACCGCCTCATCAAGACGGACCGCAACAACTTCGCCCCGCGCATCGGCATCGCCTACAGCCCCAATGCCAAGTGGTCCTTCCGCACCGGCGTCGGCGTCTTCTTCTCCCAGGAGAGCAAGAACTCCATCTTCGACATGAGCCGCGCCGCCGGCGGCCGTGCCAACCCCGCCATCGACCTCCAGGCCGTCCCCTCCCTCACCTTCAGCAACTACATCAACACCAGCCAGTTGCCCGTCACCTTTGTCCCCGGCCTCACCTGGGGCGCCGACGCCAACCTCCGCACCACCTACTCCATGCAGTACCTCTTCAACGTCCAGCGCGCCATCGGCCAGAACTCCACTCTCGAACTCGGCTACACCGGCAACCAATCCCGCAAAGTGGCGCTTCTCATCAACGCCAATGCCCCACTGCCTGGTATCACCGCCTTTGACACTCGCGAACCCTATCCGGAGTGGCACGGCATCCAATTCCTCACCGGCTCCGGCATCGCCAACTACAACGCCTTCTCCGGCAAGTTCACCCAGCGCTTTTCCAACTCCCTCACCAGCATGTTCTCCTACACCTGGTCCAAGGCCCTCGACGAGAACTCCGCCATTCGCGGCACCGGCGCCGATTTCACCCTCGCGAATCAGCGCTGCCGCTCCTGTGACTACGGCTACTCCGGCTACGACATCCCCCACCGCTTCGTCACCTCCATCCTCTACGCCCTGCCCGTCGGCAGGGGCCAGCGTTACGCCCCGTCCAATCCGGTGGTGAATCAGATCGTCGGCGGCTGGCAACTCAGCGCTATCGCCGTCGCCCAGAACGGTATTACCATCGTGAGCGAGTCCTGGGACTCCGCCGGCATGGGCGCCGGGTTCCCCCACTCCAACCGCCTCAATTGCGTCGCCGGCGTCGACCCCGTCGCCAGCAACCCCACCTCCGACCGCTACTTCGTTCGCGAGGCCTTCACCAACGTCACCGCCGGCCAGTTCGGCAACTGCGCCCGCAACAGTCTCCGCGCCCCCTCAACCTGGAACGTCGATTTCTCCACCATGAAGGACTTCCGCCTGGCCGAGAACCACACGCTCCAGTTCCGGATGGAAATGTTCAACGCTCCGAACCACCCCGCCTGGGGCCGGCCCTCCGGCGCCTGGGGCAGCCAGACCCAAACTCCCGCCGTCAGCTTCGGCCGTATCCGCTCCACCAGCCAGCTACGGCAGATCCAGTTTGCGCTGAAATACTCGTTCTAATCCCTCGATGGAGTGGCCGGCGCTCCCAGCCGGCCACTCATCGCAGAAACGTTCCCCGCTGCAACTCAGCAAACGCCTGCCGCAACTCCTCCTGGGTGTTCATCACAATCGGCCCGTGCCACGCCACCGGCTCCTGCAGCGGCTTCCCGGAAACTAGTAGAAATCGCATCCCTTCCTCTCCCGCCTGCACCTCTACTTCGTCCCCCCGGTCAAAGAGCACCAGGGAGTGATTCGCCGCCGCCACCCCGTCTGTCTTCACCGGCCCCGGCTCGGACGCGTTCCCGAACTTCGCCTCCCCCGCAAATACGTACGCAAACGCGTGCCGTGTCGTCTCCACGGGCAGCGTCCGCCGCTTTCCAGCAGGCACTGTAACGTCAAGGTAGACAGGCTCCGCCGCAATTCCCTCCACAGGCCCTCGCTGACCCCAGAAACTGCCGCAAACCACCCGCACGCTGGTTCCGTCGTCGTCCGTGATGACAGGGATTTCCGCCGCCTTCACGTCCTGATACCGCGGCGCCGTCATCTTCAGACTCGCCGGCAGGTTCGCCCACAACTGGAATCCGTGCATTCGCCCCGCCGCATCCCCGCGCGGCATCTCCTGGTGAATAATTCCCCGCCCCGCTGTCATCCATTGCACGTCCCCTGCCCCCAACTCGCCCTGGTTCCCCAAGCTGTCCCCATGCTCCACCGTCCCCGCCAGAACATAGGTGATCGTCTCAATCCCGCGATGAGGATGCCAAGGAAACCCCGCCAGATAATCCGCCGGAACGTCATTCCGAAAATCGTCGAATAGCAGGAACGGATCCGTTTCCGTCGTGTTCCCAAACCCAAACCCGCGCCGCAAATGCACTCCCGCCCCTTCCTGCGTCGGTTGCGACGTCGTTACCCGCTTCACTCCTCGAATGGACATTCCCGATTTCTCCCTTCCGTCTATGCCAAATTCAATCTCCATGATGACATCCCCGCCATGATGTCCCCCGGCGGCGGACTTTTGCAATAGAATCGTTACCAAATGCGCCCCCGTCCGCTTGCGCTCTGCTCTCTCTTTTCCGCCCTCCTCGCCGCTCAGCCCCCGGACCTCCTCATCACCGGCGCCGGGGTAGCCGGTCTCTCCGCCGCACTCGAAGCCGCCCGCGCCGGCCTCCGCGTCACCATCGTCGAACGCAACTCCGTACCCGGCGGCCATGCCGTCATCTCTTCCGGCGGTGTCGCCATCGTCGGGACTCCCGTGCAGCAAAAGGCTGGCGTCAAGGACACCCCGGAACTCGCCCGCCAGGACTTCCTCCGCTGGGGCGAAGACGCCAATGAAGCCTGGGTCCGTGCCTATACCGAAAACTCCCGCACCGACCTCTACGACTGGCTTACCTCTCTCGGCACCGAGTTCCTCGCCGCCTCCCTCAACGGTGGCGGCTCCTCCCTCCCCCGCTTCCACATCCCTCGCAATCAGGGCCTCGGGCTCGTTATCCCCCTCCATCGCGAACTCCTCCGCCATCCCAACGTCACCTTTCTCTTCAATACCCTCGTCACCGGCATCGTCACCGAAAACGGCCGCGTCATCGGCGTCTCCACCCGCCACCTCCGTACCGGCGAATCGGCCACCCTCAAAGCCCCTGCCGTCCTACTGTCCACCGGCGGTTTCGCCAACAATCTCGATATCGTCCGCGCCTCCTGGCCCAAAAGCATGCCTCTCCCGGAACGGGTCCTCGTCGGCGGCGGCTTCTTCGCTAACGGCGACGCCATGGACCTCGCCAAACCTGCCCTTGGCGCCTCCGGCCGCCTCGACCACCAGTGGAACTATGCCACCGGCCTCCCCGACCCCTTCGACCCCGAAGGCAAACGCGGACACTTCGCCTCGGCCGCCTCCGCCATCTGGGTCAACGCACAGGGCAGACGCTTCGTCCTCGAACAGCACGAACCCAAAATCACTATCCCCATCGTCGCCGCCCAAAAGCCGGCCCGCTTCTGGTCCATCTTCGATGCCGAGGGCCGCAAAAACTTCCGCATCGTCCACGCCGGCTATGGCGACGACCGCCACAACGCCGTCTTCAACGTCCCCAACTTCATCCACAAAGCCAATTCCCTCGAAGAACTCGCCCGCCTCACCGGCCTGCCCCCTGCAGAACTCAAGGCCACCGTCGAACGCTACAACTCCCACATCGACGCCGGGGCCGACCCTGATTTCCACCGCTTTCCCTCCACCTCCCCTCTAAAGCCTCGCAAAATCGCCGAGCCCCCCTTCTACGCCGCACCCATGTTTATCCTCATCCGCAAAAGCCTCGGTGGCATCCAGGTCGACGAATCCTGCCGCGTCCTCACTGCCGATGGCAAACCCATCCCCGGCCTCTTCGCCGCCGGCGAAGCCACCGGCTTCGGTGGCCTCCACGGCAAAAACGGGATAGAAGGCGCCTTCCTTGGCGGCTCCATCTATATGGGCCGGGTTGCCGCCCGCACCATCGCCGTCGGCGCCAAACACACACCCGTCCCGCCAGGCGATCCCCTATCCCTCACCCCGCCCGCCGTCAAACCCGCCGATGCCAACACCTGCAAGTTCTGCCACAACATCCCCGAGCTCACCGCCACCCCGCGGCCCGGCTACTGGCACTTCGAGCGTTCCCACAAGCTGGTCACCTCTCGCAACCTCGCCTGCACCACCTGTCACGCGGAAATGGCGCCCTACGCCGATGGCAAACACAAGGCCGACGCCGCCCTCCGCACCAACGCCTGCTTCCACTGCCACACCAATCCGCCCCGCAACTGACCTCACCACCCCACCGGCTGCGTCCACGCTTTCTTGTTCCGGTACTCCTCGCTCGCCACCGCCGTCGCGCCGCTCGATTCCACCACCGCGCGCACATACAACTCATCCCCGCGCAGCGCATACGACGGCGTCAATCCCCGCACTTCGGCAAACACCTCACCCACCGCGCGCCCGTAATCGAGAGTCGTCTCCTCTGTCCCGTCTCCCCGCGCCTTCCCCGCCAGTTTCACACCCTTTCGTGTCCCGATAAACTTCGTCACGTACGTCTCCCCTTCCACCCCCGCAATGCGCAAACCCAGTGTCTTCTTGTCAAACTGCACATCCGCAAGAACCACTCCCGTCGAAGAGTAAAAGTCTCCTGCCTTCATCGCCCGCACGATCGACTCCGGTGTCAGATGCCGCGCCCGCGCCATCACCCATGCCCGCCCGGGCGGCGAGTGTGTCTTGTTCCCATGATGATTATGCGAATCGTCCGTCGCCAGCCCAAACAAAGGCGCCGCCTTGTACTTCACAATCCGCAGCGTGTTCGCAATGTCCCAAATCTCTTCCGTCCCGGGCCGTAACTTGTCCCCAGGATCATTGTCCCCGTCTACTCCATTCCAGACTTCGAAAAACCGCTCCCCAACCACCGCCGCCAGATCCTCCGCCGTCACCCCCCACTTGTAGTTCGGGTGGTTCACATGCAGCATCGTCTCCCGCCCCGTCCGCTTCGCCGACTCCTCCACCATCTGCAAATTCCGCGTCATGCTATCCCGCACCGTCGCCCCCATCTGGAACACCAGTTGCTCCGCCAGGTTCGTCGCATTCATGTGTAGAGTCCGCCCGTCCCCGCCCGCCCCGGTCAACTCTTCGGATTGGATCATCAGGAAGCGCCCCCGCTCCTCCACCATCGCGCGGTACTCGTCGAACGTCTTCAGCCGCACCTCGTCCCCGCGCCGCTCTACCCACCCGTCGCCAAACCGCTTCCGGTACCGTGCCACCGCGTCCACCCCGGCGCGCCGGTTTACCGCCGCCCCGGCTATCCACCGCTCGCTGTTGCTCAATACGTTGTGGTCCGATAACGCCAGAAAATGATACCCCGCGTTCCGGTACCAGTCGGCAATCATGTCCGGAAAGTCGTCCCCATCGGACCACAGCGTATGCGTATGCAGATTTCCTCGCCACCACCGCGGCTCTGGCTCCATCTGCCCGCTTAACACCACGGCCGCCACCACCGCCGCAAATCCCGCTCGCAACGCGATTTTCGTTTTCATAGCTATCCGCCGGATTATACCCGTTCAAAGCTCAGGCGCAGAAACGTTCGCGGCCGGAATTCGAACCGCACCGGACCCCGCTCCACACCGTTCTCTTCAAACCACACCTTGAATTGGGACAGCTGCTTTCCCCCGCCATCATGAATCTGTCCCTCCATCTCCATCTGCCCCGCTGCCTCCAGCTTCTTCTTCGTCGTTCGCAGCCGGTGCGGCTTCCCATTGTGGACAAACCGGCACGTCTGTTCCGCCTCCCGGCCTTCCATGGCGCACCGCATCGCGTTCAGAAACGGGCTCCACGGCTCCTCCGCCATCACCGCCGTCAGCAGTTCCGCCTCCCGGTTCGTCTCATCGGCCAGCCGCGCCTGGATCACCTGTTTCAACCGCTCCCGGTTTGCCCACCCGCTGGCCGGCAGATCGCGGATCTTCAGCAGACGGTTCTCCAGTCGTCCCCTCCCAATTTGTCCCCGGATCGCTGTGTACGTCGTCGCCTCGCCATTCTGCAGCGCCCTCTTCGCCTCTCCCAGATCCCGCTCGTTCGACGCCGTCATGAACCCAAAGTACTGCGCCGACTCCACCCCCGCCCCGCCTTCCAGAATCGTCTCTTCAAATAGCCCCAACCGGTCGAGCCCCGCCGCCCTCTCCGGCAACGAACCCGCTCCAAACTCCAGCCGCCACTGCCGCTTCCCCGCTACCTCCCTTTCCGCCACACGAAGGTATCCGCTGCCTACATTCTCCCGGTGCAACAACGGCACCCCCAGCAAAAGCACCGTCGCCTTGGCACGATACTGCCGGGTATACTCCCGCTCCACGCCCGTCGCCCTGCTCGCGGGCAGTCCCGCCAGCGTCGCCCATTGCAGCAACTCCCGTCTCGTCATCTCCCCCGTCCTCCTCATCCGGATGCCGTGCGTTTCGAATAGAACGCCGCCTCCAGCGAATACTCGCCCGCTTCCATCACTCGTGCGTGTAACTCCCGGTACAGCCGCAAATACCGGCTCGCCGCCAACGGCCAGTCCCGCGACCGCGCCGCCTGCCGCGCCACCTCCACTCGTCGCTTCCTTTCCTGCTCATCCCCAAACATCTGCCGCACAGCGTCCGCGAACGCCTCCGCCGTCGGCGCAGTTACCCACGCATTTTCCCCGTTCGCGTACGTCGTTACCCCACCCGTATTTGGCGCTACCAAGGGCAGCCCCGCCGCCATCGCTTCCAGCGGAGCAATCCCGAACGGCTCGGCCGGGTTCGGATGAACAAACGCGTCGCAGCACGACAGAACCTGGGCCAGTTCCCGGCCTCCTTTCCGGTGTCCCACAAAGTGGACCTGACCCGGCGCCGCCGCCTCCCCTTCCCTCTCCAATTCCCGCCTCTGGTCTCCTTCCCCAACCATCACCAACCGGTAGTCCTGAGCCCCGCTCTCGCTCAACACCTGCATCATCCCAAACAGCAGCGGTATGTTCTTCTCCCGCGCCATTCTTCCCACATACACCAGCAGTCTCGTCGTTTCGTCCCCGCCACATCGCGCCAGCAACTCCCGCCGCGTTCGCTCCTCCCGTCTGCTTGCCGCAAATGTCCCCGCATCTACCCCCATCGCCCCAATCCACACTCCCCGGTCCACCTTGTGCCCATCCGACACTCCGCGCAATTCCTCCGCCACAAACGAGCTCACCGCTATGTGGTGGTCCGCCATCGGAAAATACAGCCATCGCAAGTACAGCGGCGCCAGCCGCCGTGCCGCCGGCTCATTCATCAGATACGCCGCAAACCCCTGTTCCAGCCGCTCACAGCTCAGCCCCACCACCGCCGGACGGAATCGAATTCCCGGCAATAGCCCCACCCGCAACAACCCCCCGATGTAGTTCATCGTGAACTTGTCACAAACCTCCACCAGATCGGGCGATTCCTCCCGTATAATCCGGTGGACCGAGCCTCCGGGTAGCAGTGCGTGATGGGGGTACAGGATCCGGTAACTCGGGCTGAACGGTGCCCGCGGCGCCCTCACATGATAGATCCGCCCAAATGCTCCTGCCTCTTCCACCCGGTCCGCTTCCCCCGGCACTACGATTCGCATCTTGTGGCCCTCCGCGTTGGCCGCATCCAGCAGCGCCCGGTAAAAGGTCCGTATACCCCCCGAGTTCGGGTGCCACGCATTCGTCAGGTGTAGCGTCTTCAAACCGCTTCCTCCCTCCGCAAAACATTTCCACGCGGTCCTGTTCTGCCCGATTTTACGCAGCGTTTTTGTTCACCTCGATGGCGAGCCTATGAATTCTTTGTGACGGCCTTTCGTTTCACCAGCCCAGCCTCCCGATCAGCCCCTTTTCCCCGGCCCCAAACCGCCGGCTGAAAGTGTGAAACCCCGGCCCCTTTACCTGGTTCCAACTCTTCCCATCGTCTTTCGAGATCTCCGTCCCGCTCGGCCCCACCGCCACCCATCCCAGGCCCTTCACGTACTCCACCACCGACCGCAATCCCCTCAACCCCTCCGCTACCTGCCACGTCACACCCCCATCCGCCGTTACCGCCACGTTCCGCACCGCCCGGCCCTCCTGCTTGTAATCTCCGCCCACCGCCACGCCATGCCGCCCGTCCCGGAACGCAATCGAAAAGATCCCCGCGCTCTCGGAACTCTCCAACCCTGTCACCCCCGCCATCCAACTCTTCCCGCCGTCCGTCGAACGCAGCACCCGGCCCGAATTCAATCCCACCCAGATCCGCTTCCCCACAACGGCAATATTCGTCCCGCTAGCCGCAAACGCTCCCTCGCCGGCCAGCGCCGCTACCCCCACATCCACCCGCTCCCACTTTGCTCCTCCGTCGCGCGTCCGGAGCAGGACAAACTTCCCGTCCACCGCGTCACTCACCACCAGGCCATCCCGCGCCGTCCAGAACGTCATCGCGTCGAAAAACGCCTTCGGATCCTGGTTCGTATACTGCAAAACCCACGTCGCCCCCGCATCGGCGGTCTTGTAGATCCGCGATGCCTCTCCCGGCCCGATGCTCAGCACATAGGCGGTGTTTTCGTCCACCGCATCCACGTCACGGAAATCCAGTTTTCCCGCGCCCGGTACGGCCAGCCGTTTCCAGGACGTCCCCCCGTCGGCCGTACGCAGCACGGTCCCGCCGGCGCCGCTCGCCCACGCCACCCGCTCATTCACCGCGGAAACACCCCGCAGTCGCGCCGTCACGCCGCTTTCCAGCAGCGTCCACTCCGGCCCGGCGGCACACAACACCACCGACGCCATTAGCAATGCTCTCATCCTTGCATTGTCGCCTACCCTACTCCGACATGATCCCGGCGCTCACCTCCTCCGGCCGCGGTGCGATTTCCGGATGCTGCTGCAGCATTCGCACACACGTGTTCCAGCGCAGCACCGCTTCGTCCTTTGCCTCCGGCCGCAACGATTCCGCCTCGGCAAACTGCTCCAGCGCCCGCACAAGCCAGTCGTAAACCTGGTGCTTTGCGTCGTGCCCTCCCGCATGAAACCGCGCCCGCGCCCGCCGCTCCCACGCGATTCCCGCGTAGTACGCCTGGTCATAGCCAGACTCCAGTTTCGCGGTCACCGCCAGTGCCTCCGCAAACACACGCGGATTGTGCGGAATCTGGTCGGTTAGCGCCAGCGCCAGGCTGATCAGCGCCTGCTGGTTTTCCGGTTCCGCCTCCAGGACATCGCGGCAGATACTCTCCGCTTCGTCGGGCTCATTCAACAACCGGTAACGCTCCGCTTTCGCCAGCGCGTTCGCGACGCTCGATTGAGAAATCGGTTTCAGCACAAACATGGGGCCTCCTTGTTAGAGGATGTGGAAGAGCTGTTTCAAGGGATCGAAAAACTCATCGACTACCCGCTCCTTCAGCGGGATAATCGCGTTCTCCGTGATCGTGATCGATTCCGGACACACCTGTCGGCAACACGTCGTAATGTTGCAATACCCGATGCTGTGCTTGTCCTTCAGATCCGCCACCCGGTCCTCGGTATCCAAGGGATGCATCTCCAGCGCCGCTGCATAAACGAAAAACCGCGGACCGATAAACTCCTCGTGCTTATGGTGCTCCCGCAGCACATGGCAAACGTCCTGGCACAGAAAGCACTCAATGCACTTCCGGAACTCCTGCACCCGGTCCACATCCCGCTGCTGCATCCGCCACGTTCCGTCGGCGGCGTCCGGAGTCCGCGGTTTGAATTTCTTGATCGTCTTCTTCACCCGGAAATTCCACGAAACGTCCGTCACCAGGTCCCGTATCGAAGGGAACGCGTGCATCGGCTCGATTATCACCGGCATGCCCAGGTCCAGTTCGTTCAGCCGCGTCATACACATCAGCCGCGGCATCCCGTTCACCTCCGCTGAACACGACCCGCACTTGCCGGCCTTGCAGTTCCACCGCACCGCCAGGTCCGGCGCCTGCTCGGCCTGAATCCGGTGCACCGCGTCCAGCACCACCATCCCCTCATCCACTTCCGTCTTGTAATCCACGAACTTCCCGCCCGTACCGTCGCCACGCCATATCCGGAACATCGCCTGTGTACCCATTTACTTCATCTCCTCGATGATGCCCTTCAACTCCGCGGGCAACGGCTGTACCGGTCGTTTCTCGATCACCATCTCCCCGCCCTCCCCGCGACGGGCAATGATGTTGTACTTTCCCCAATCCGCATCTTTCTCCGGGTAGTCATCGCGGAACTGCGCTCCCCGGCTCTCTTTCCGCAACAGCGCCGCCCGCGTGATCGCCTCCGACACCGTCAGCATGTTGTCCAGATCCATTGCCGTGTGCCAGCCGTTGTTGTACATCCGGTTCCCATCAATGCCCGCCCGGTCGGCGCGCTTCTGCAGCTTCGCGATCTCCTCCAGCGCCTGCTCCATCTCGCCCTCCACCCGCACGATCCCCACCAGCGCCTGCATCGATTCCTGCAGATCGTACTGAATCTTGTACGGGTTCTCCCCTTCCGGCCCCCGTTCAAACGGCCCTAGTGCCTTCTTCGCCGCCGCCTGTACCTGCCCGTCATCCACCGTCGTCGCCCCGTTCGCCTTCGCGAACTCCGCAGCATACTGCCCCGCTCGCTTCCCGAATACGATCAGATCGGAGAGCGAGTTCCCCCCTAGCCGGTTCGCCCCGTGTAGTCCCGCCGCCACCTCTCCGGCCGCGAACAGTCCCGGGATCGTCGACATCTGCGTATCCCCGTCTACCCGTACTCCCCCCATCATGTAGTGCGTCGTCGGACCCACTTCCATCGGCTCTTTCGTAATGTCGATGTCGGCCAGCTGTTTGAACTGGTGGTACATGCTCGGCAGCTTTTTCTTGATGTGCTCGGCACCGTTCTTGATCCGCTCTTTCGTCCAGGCGATGTCCAGGAAGACACCCCCGTGCGGACTCCCCCGTCCCGCCTTCACTTCGCGGTTAATGCATCGCGCCACATGGTCGCGCGTCAGCAACTCCGGCGGCCGCCGGGCGTCTTTGTCCCCCTGTGTATACCGCCAGCCCTCTTCTTCCGTATCGGCCGTCTGTGCCTTGTAGTTGTCCGGAATGTCGTCGAACATGAAGCGCTTGCCTTCGCTGTTCCGCAGCACTCCGCCTTCGCCCCGCACCCCTTCGGTCACCAGGATGCCCCGCACACTGATCGGCCACACCATCCCCGTCGGATGAAATTGGACGAACTCCATGTCCAGCAACTCCGCCCCGGCCCGGTAAGCCAGCGCATGACCGTCTCCGGTGTACTCCCAACTATTACTCGAGATCTTGAAGGCGCGCCCCACGCCGCCCGTCGCCAGCACCACCGCCTTGGCCGGCCATAGAATGAAATGCCCCTTCTCCCGGTCATAGCCGAACGCGCCCGCTACCCGTCCCGAGTCCATCACCAGGCTCAGCACCGTGCACTCCATGTGCACTTCCATCCCGCTGTGGATCCCGTGATCCTGCAGCGTCCGGATCATCTCCAGCCCCGTCCGGTCACCCACATGCGCCAACCGCGGATACCGGTGGCCCCCGAAATTCCGCTGTAGGATCTTGCCGTCCCGCGTACGGTCGAACAGCGCCCCCCATGCCTCCAACTCCCGCACCCGCTCCGGCGCCTCTTTGGCGTGCAGCTCCGCCATCCGCCAGTTGTTCAGATACTGCCCCCCGCGCATCGTATCGGCAAAGTGGACACGCCAGTTGTCCCGGTCGTCCACGTTGGCCATCGCCGCCGCCACGCCCCCTTCCGCCATTACCGTGTGCGCCTTCCCCAGCAGCGACTTGCACACCACGCCGACGCTCACCCCCGACGCCGCCGCCTCTATTGCGGCGCGCAAACCGGCGCCGCCCGCTCCAATCACCAGTACATCGTATGCGTGCGTTCTGTATTCAGCCATTAGAGGATTCTCCAGTCGGACCAAACGCCCATCGAACACAAGCGGATATACACATCGGAAAACCCGACCGAGAACAGGCTCGCCCAGGCCCAATTCTTATGCCGGCTGTTCAGGCAACTCACACAGTCATACAGCTTCTCCCGCGCCGGGTGCCGTGAGAATTGATCGATGCTCCCGCCCGACAGATGCCGGAACGCGTGGCACCCGAAGACATAGCCCCCGATTAGCACTACATTCACCGCCAGGATCACTGTCCCCAGCCCAATGCCAAACCCGTCGGGAAACCACATCGCCTTCCACACGTCGTACACCAGAAATCCCCAGATCGGATACGACAGCCGCAGGAAGTACCGGTGGAAATTCTGCGCAATCAGCGGCAGCGATTTCTCGCCCAGGTAGCTCTTCCGCGGCTCACCAACCGCGCACGCCACCGGGTCCGCCCAGAACGCTTTGTAGTACGCCCCCCGGTAGTAGTAGCACGTGAACCGGAACAGCCCCGGAATCCACAAAATGAAAAACGCCGGCGAAAACGGCAGTATGTCCGGGTACCACCCCGGTTTCGGCCCGAAGATCGCATGCGGAGAACTGCCCCACAGCTCCGGCGAGTAGAACGGCGAGATATAGGGCCCCGCCGTGTAGTGTGCATTTTGGAACGCGGCCCAGTTGGCGTACACCAGAAAAGTGCCGAATCCAAGAAAAACCAACAGTGGCGACAACCACCACCGGTCGCGTCGAGCGGTCTGGCCGAAACGGCCGTTTTTGAAAACAACATCGGGAGCAGCCATAGCAGGGTCACCAGGGAAGAGGAATGAGAACGGGAAGAGCCCGACTGCTGGGACGGCAGTATATACAAATCTCCACCCCTCCCGCTTGACCTTCTGCTTCCAGGCCCCCTAGTCCACGATCGCCTGCGTCACCGCATTCTGAAACTCCGGCCGCAAATGCAGATGCGCATACGGATTCAACTGAATCATCAGGATCCCGATCATCTGCTCCTTCGGGTCTATCCAGAAGTACGTCCCATGCGCCCCGCCCCAGCCATACTCCCCAACAGAACCCAGCGTCGCCGATTGCCCCAGCTCTTTCCGCACCCGGAACCCCAGCCCGAACCCGTAGCCTTTATACGTGTCCTGCCACAACGGCAACTCCCCGATCTGATTCACCGTCATCGCCTCCACCGTCTTCCGCGACACCAGCCGCTTGCCGTCCAGCTCCCCGCCATTCAACAGCATCTGGCAGAAGCGCAGGTAATCCCGCGCCGTCCCCGCAAGTCCCCCGCCCCCGGCAAAATAGCGCCCGCCCCGCGTATCCGGACCGGCCGACACATACTTCTCCAGCTTTCCGTCCGCCTTCCGGTAGTTGGTCGCCAGCCGCCCCAGCCGGTCGTCCGGCACGAAGAACCATGTGTCCTTCATGCCCAGCGGATCAAAGATCCGCTCCCGGAAAAACCGGTCCAGCGGCATCCCGGAAACCACCTCCACCAGCCGTCCCAGCACATCCACCGACGGCCCATACTCCCACGCCGTCCCCGGTTGAAAATTCAACGGCAATTTTGCCAGCCGCGGGATCACCTCCTCCAGCGTTTCCGTTGGCTTCCACTGCCGCGCCAGCCCCGCTGCCGCTCCCATCGTCGGCCCCGCCGTCCCGCTCGCCAGCCCCGCCGTGTGCGTCAACAGGTGCCGGATCGTAATCGGCCTCTCCGCCGGCACCAGCCGGTAGCCCCCCGCTGCCCGTTCATGCGGCCCGTTCGCCACCGCCACCTGCATGTTCGCGAACTCCGGCAGAAAATTCGCCACCGGAGCGTCCAGCAGGAATCGCCCCTCCTCGTGCAGCATCATCACCGCCAGGCTCGTCACCGGCTTCGTCATCGATGCCAGCCGGAAAATGTGGTCTTCCGTCATCGCCTGCTTGGTCGCCAAATCCGCCATCCCCTGCGCCTCGAAGTGCACCACTTTGCCCTTCCGCGCCACCACGGCAACGCTCCCCGCTATCTCCCCCTTGCCGATGTAGCGCTCCAGCAGCGCATGCACCCGCCGCAACCGCTCCCCGGATACCCCCGCCTCCTCCGGCTTCACCCGCGGCAACTCCGCCGCCGTCAACATCCCGGCCACAGCCAGCAAAATCAAAGATCGCATTCCGCCTCCCAGCAGAAACTACATGTCTGACAAATATCCCAGCCGCCCTGAACTATCCCCCAACTTCTCCACCGGCACGCCCATCCGGTCCAGCATCGCCACAAACAGGTTCCCCATCGGAGTCTCGTTCGCGTGCCGCACAAACCGCCCCGGCCGCAGCGTCCCGCATCCCCGCCCGGCCAGTACCGTCGGCAGATTCCCGTGATCGTGCGCATTCCCGTCGCTCAATCCGCTGCCATACATCACCATCGCGTGGTCCAACAACGTCCCGTCCCCGTCCGGCGTAGCCTTCCACTTCCCCACCAGATGCGCGAACAGCTTCATGTGGTACCGGTTGATCTCAATTACTTTCGCCATCTTCTCCCGGTCCCCCTGATGATGGGTTAGCCCGTGATGCGCCTCCGGAATCCCAATCTCCGGGTATGCCCGCGGACTCTGTTCCAGCGCAAACACCAGCGTCGCCACCCGCGTCGCATCCGTCTGCATCGCCAGCGTCAGCAGGTCGATCATAATCCGCGCATGCTCGCCGAACTCCGCCGGGACGCTGCCGTCCGGCACTGCCATATCCGGCCGCTTCACCGCACCTGCAGTCCGCTCCGCCGCCTGAATTCGCTGCTCTACGTCCCGGATCGCATACAGATACTCTTCCAGCTTCCGTTTGTCCGCCCCGCCTAGTTTCGCCGACAGCCGTACCGCGTCCCCCGTCACCACATCCAGAATGCTTCGCTCATACCGCGCCTGCCGTGCCCGCCGTTCCGGATTTGTCTCCGCGTCCGCCGCCCCAAACAACCGCTCAAACACCGCCCGCGGCCGGATCTCCGCCGGGTTCGGCGACGCCGGTGTCCGCCACGAAATGCTGTTGCTGTACGCGCAGCTATACCCGTTGTCGCAACTGCCCCCCTGCACCCCTTCTTCGCATCCCAGCTCCAGCGACGCCAGCCGCGTCTTCCCCCGCAACCGGTCCGCCGCAATCTGGTCCACCGAAATCCCTGCCTGCAAATCGCGCCCGTTCGTCTTCTTCGGGTGCACGCAGGTCAGATAACTCGCCCCCGCGCGCCCGTGATCCCCAGGCCCATCGCCCAGCGCCCGCCCCCCATTCTGCGTCAGCCCGCCCAGAAACAGCAGATCGTCCCGGAACGGTTCCAGCGCCTCGGTCACCCGGCCTAGCTTTCCCCCCAGCGCCGTCACTCCCGGCTTCTGGTCCGCTATCCACTCCTCCATCATGATCCCGTTTGGCACATAGACAAACACCATCCGGTTCGGCGCCACCATCTTGGCCGGCGCCATCGCCTCCAGCATCGGCAGCCCTAGCGCCGTCCCCACTCCCCGCAGCAGCGTCCGACGGTCCAGCAAATTACCTCTGTGCATGTTTCTCTCCCTCGGCCTTCCCGCGCATCTGGAACGGCGCGCTATTCACAATCTCTTCCACCAGAACCTGCATCCGGAACCCATTCTGCCCCAACCGCGCCACCACCCCGTCCACCGTTCCCCGGTCCCCCCGCTCCAACCCACGCCCCAGCGCGTACGTCATCAGCTTCTCCACAAAATTCCGCACGAACAGCCCCGATTGCTCCGCCATCGCCCGCCGCAACTCCTCCGGCCCCCGGAACACCTTCCCGCCCGGAAACGTCCCCGAAGCATCGATCGCATACTCCCCATCCCGGTCCCGCCACGCCCCGGAAGCATCATAGTTTTCCAGTCCGAACCCGATCGGATCCATTGCGTCATGGCACACCGCGCAACTTGCCTTCGCCCGGTGCTCCTGCAGCCGCTCCCGCAAACTGGCCGCCTTCGCTGCCTTCCCCTCCGGCAACGCCGGTACATCCGGCGGCGCCGGCGGCGGCGGCGTCCCCAGCAGATTCTCCAGCACCCATCGCCCCCGTAATACCGGAGAGGTCCGCGTCGCGTACGACGACAGCGTCAGCACCGCCCCCTGCGTCAACACTCCGCCCCGTCTTCCCCCCTCCAACTCCACCCGCTGAAACCCCTCCCCGCTCACCCCGGCAATCCCGTAGTGCCGCGCCAGCATCCCGTTCAAATAGGTGAAGCGCCCGTCCAGAAACTCCACGATGCTCCGGTCTTCCCGCAGAATCGCCCGGGTAAACAGCACCGTCTCCTGCCGCATCGATTCCAGCACTTCATCGTCCACCCGCGGAAAATGCCCCGGATCCGGCTTCCGCTTGTCCAACCCCCGCAACCCCAGCCACTGCCCCGCAAAGTTCTCCACCAGCGCATCGCTCTTGTTGTCCCGCAACATCCGTTTCACCTGCCCCGCCAGCACCCCCGGCTGCCGCAACCGCCCCGCATCGGCCAGCGCCGAAAGCTCCGCGTCCGGCATGCTGCTCCACAAAAAGTAGGAGAGCCGTGTCGCCAGGTCATGCTCGCTCACCAGCGCCGCGCTCATGCTCGCCGGCTCCGCCCGGAATAAAAAATGGGGCGACAGCAGAATCGCCTGCACCCCCACCCGTATGCTCTCGGCGAACGTGTCCCCTTCCCTCCGCACCATCGCCGCCAGCCCCGTCAGCGCCCCCAACTCCTCCGCCGTCACCGGCCGCCGGTATGCCCGCCGCGCCAGCGTCCCCAGGATCTTCTCCGCGCACGCTGCCGTCTGCTCTTCGCACTCAAAGATCCGCCGGTAACTCTCCGGCCGCTCCGCCGTCGCCGCAAACGGCCCCACAATGTCCACGTAGTCGATGAACAGCTTCCGCCGCCCGTCCAGGTTCATGTTGTCCAGCGGGTTTTCCATGTCCGCGAACTCCGGAAACGAGGCCCGGAACGCATGTTCGCCCGCCGTCACCTTCACCCGCGCAATGGACTCCCCATGCGCGTACTGAAAGTCGATATTCCCCTCCACCACTTCCGTCAAAACCGGCTTCCCATCCACCGTCACCACCATCCGCACCGGCGGATACGCCTTCCGGTTCTCCTCGGCTAGTTCCGCCTTCTCCGCCTCCGTCAATCCCCGTTTCCGCGACAACTCTCTCTGCCGCGCCGATCCCGTCGTCCGTGGCCGGTAGTTCCCCACCCGCATCCGCAGCTCATACTCCCCGCTCACCGGGAACGAAAAACTCCCGTAGATCGCTCCGCGATTGGAAAACGGCAGCGCCCCCGCCGTCGGATCCTCCTGCGACTTCTTCGACATAAACCGCGCCAGCTTCCCCGCCTTCCCCGGCGCCGGTTCTCCATAGACCGCCACCCGCGCCAGCCGCCGTGCGGCCGATAGATACTTCTCCATCAGCATCGGCGAGACGGAGAGGACATCACCCACCGTATCGAAGCCGTAGCCCTGGTCATCGAAGGGAAACTCATCCGCCGGCCGCAGCGAAACGCCCAGCAGGTCCCGCACAGTGTTGTTGTATTCCGCCCGGTTCAGTCGACGCGAAACCACCCGCCCCGGCCCCGCCGGTGTTTTCCCCACAAAGCCCGCAATCTCTTCCGCCGTCGGTCGCGGCATCCCCAGCGGCGGCATCTGCCCCCGGCTGACTTTGTCCAACACCCGTTCCCACGCCGCCCCTTCCGGCCGCGCCCCCGCCAGGCTCAGATTCCCCGCCTTGCTCGTGTCGTTATGACACCCCGTGCAGTACTTCCGCAGAAAGGGCTCCTGCGCCTGCCCGGCCAGTCCTAACGCCGCCATCGCCAATATCGCCGCTCGGATAAGAATTTTCCTCTCCGCCAAGATACACGAAACCAGGGGGCCTCCATCAGTCAAAAAACACCCGCCGCGCCAACTCCGCCCCTTTCCGGCTCAGCCGCAGCAGCCAACCCTCTTCTCCCAGCCGCCGCACGGGAAATGTTCCCTTCCCCATCACCGCATTCGCCGCCCGCAGCCCCGAAACCACCGCCCGCTCCATCATCCAAACGCTGTGCTCGGCCTCCGTCCAATCCCCCGCCAGCCATAGCGCCTCCATCCCCGTCCCCGCGCCCGGCCGCAATGCCGCCAACCCCGGCGCATACCGCGTAAACAACGCCCGGTGCCGGTGCACCGTGAAGTGCGCCGGCGGCACACCTCGTAGCCCCGGACAGAATGCCCGCAGATCCTCCAACGTCCGCTCCAGGATCTCTCCGTCACTTTTCTCCAGCCACTCGAACACCCGGTACGATTGCGCCTCCACCACCAACCCCTCCGCATCATACCCGCCATCGAACGCGTTCAGGCAAAACAGATTGTCCGTAAACGCCGCATCCGGCGTCAGGGCGCTCTCCATCCCCCCCGGCAACTCCGTCCCCCGCGGAAACCACATCCGCACCACAATCACCGGCGTCGTGTCCAGCTTGGAGAGGTTCTCCCGCAGCGCCGCCGAACAACCCGCCGTCTCCCCCAGCAGCCGCTTGGCCCCCTCCAGGTCCGTTGCCACCACCACCGCGTCAAACCGGTACTCCACCACCTTCGCCTGCCCATACACCACCGCATCCCCGCCCTCCTCCCGCACCTCCAACGCCCCGAGCGGCGCCTCCGGCGGCCCCTCCAATGCCCTCCCCGTCCGGTCGAACTTTCCCCCATGGCACGGACACGCAAATCTCCCCGCCCCAGCCTCCCATTCAACCGGACAACCCTGGTGCGTGCACCGCCCGTCCAACGCCACTAGCCGCCCCCCACTCCTCCCCACCCAACCGTCGCCGGCCTTCACATACGTACCCTCCCCGCATGCCCCCGCCGCCACGCGCCCAATCTCCCCCTCCCCCGCCCCCTGCTCCGCCCGCGCCCGTACCGTCCATCCCGCCTTCGTCCGCGCCAACCCCTCCACTCCCGCACGCAATCGCAACCGCCCCCCACACCCCTCCACATACCGCACCAGCGGTCCAAAGATCTTCTCCGCCGGCAATCCCCTCGACCACCTCGCCAAAATCGAATCCTGATCATGCAACACGTAGAACTGGATCCCGCTCAGCCCGCACGCCGCCGACACCCGGTCCGCAGTCGTGAAATCAAACGACAGAATAAACGGCTCCAAAATGAACTTCTGTACCCGCTCCGGTACACCCGTCCGGTTCATCAACGCCTGGAAACTCTCCCCGTCATAACGCCCATAGTCCCGCTCATGCTCAAACGCCAGCAGATGGATCGCAAACCGAATCATCCCCAGCGTGTCCGTCCATCGCAGGTACGGCGCCCGCAACGTCTGCACCAAAAGATGAAGCGGGCTCGGTATCGCCCCCGGCAGGTTTCGCAACGCAAAAACCCGCCCGTCCCGCAACGCCAGGCTCGACCCCTCCGCCGTCTTCAAACTCGCCTCCAGATCCACTCCCGCCAGCTCCAGAATCGCGTTGAAATTCAGATAGTTCATCCACCACCCGTGCACCCCATGCTCAATGCTCCGTTTCTCCCCGTCCCGGTAGCTGTACACCTTCCCCGCCGCCACATCCGATCGCTCGAATATCTCCACCCGATACCCGCCCCGCGCCAGCGCCACCGCAGCCGCAAGCCCCGCCGGCCCCGACCCGATGACCGCCACACGCTTCCCCTCCCCCGCTCCCAGGTCCGCCAGGCTCTCTTCAATCACCGCAAGACTCCGCTCCTCGCTGGCCGCCGCACCCCTGGCCTCTTCCAACAGCCGCATCGCCCGGGTCAGCCCCGGCCCCGATTGCCCCAACAGGTCAAACGGAATTCCGCTTCCCGCCTCCGCCAGCTCCATCCCCAACGGAAATAGCGCCTCCATCATGTGCCGCACCGCGTGGTGCGCATATTTGGCCGCCTCCCGGCTCTCCCCACCCAACCGGTACCCTTCCTCCAACAGCGCCAACACAATCCAATAGTGCAGATTCGCGAGCCGCGCCTTCGCCAACAAACCCGCATCCGCAATCACCCCTTCCTGCCCCCGCATCGCCGACGGATTCGTTGCCACCGCTTGCGACGGATACCCCACGCTCCCCGGATCGCTCCAGTCATAGTCCAGAAACAACCGCTTGAAAAACAGATAGTGGTCTTCCTCCCCCTGCTCCCGGATCTCCACGATCTCCGCACGCATCTCCTCCAACCCTGCCGGCCGCGCCCCCGCAGGCAGCTCGTCCAACAACCCCAGCACCGTCTTGTACAAAGTGCCTACATGGTTCATCCGCGCGCCTTCCGGCAGCAGCGCCAACACCCGCTCGGCAAACTCCCTGTCCCCCGCCTCCCGCTGCCGCTCCGGATGCAACGCGTCCGCCGGCGCCTCCGCATAGATGTACTTCGCCAGCGAACCCGCCGTAAGCCGCTCCAACGCCATCGGAAACGGATAGATCAATGGATCATAAGGAAACCCCTGCCGCCCCAGATGCGGCTCCGCGCCCAGCCGCGTCAACATCCGGTTCACGCTCCGCAAATGCAGCATCTCCTGCACTGCTACGCCCAAAAGCCCGTCGCTGCGATTCCCCGCCACCCCGGCCACCTTCCCCTGATACTCCGCCTTCACCGAGAACGCCGCATACAAATACTGCAGCATCAACGAATGCTCAATCTCGCATGCCTCCCGCAGCAGGCGCACCAGTTCCAGGTAAGGATCCGTAAACTCCCGCGCAATCGAATACGCCGGCGCCTCGGCCACATCCTCCGTCCTCACCAGCCGCAGCATCCGGACCTCCCCTCGGCGGCCGGACGCACCCTCCCCGTCGGTCCCGCTCGTTCAGCAGTAGATTCTACCGCCCTTTCCCCCATGCCATCATAGTCCTCGATGGCCTTCGCCCGCCTCCTCTCCCTCCTCCTCCTCGCCCTCCCCGCATTTCCCGATACCCCCACCCCGCCCCGCTGCCCCTCCGGCATGGTCCTCATCCCCGCCGGCACCTTCCAGTTCGGCCCCACCGGCGAATCCCCAGAAGACCCCTACTTCGCCCCCGCTTCCCCCCACACTCTCCCCGCCCTCTGCCTCGACGCCCGCGAGGTCTCCGTCGCCGAATTCAAAAAGTTCGCCCAACCCGCCCAAAACGGCGAATGCCCGCCCCAATCCGACCCGCGCCGCTCCGTCAACTGCGTCACCTACACCCAGGCTGCCCAATTCTGCCAGTCCGCCCGCTCCGCCCGCCTCCCCACCGAAGTCGAATGGGAGTTCGCGGCCCGCGGCCCCGCTTCCCACCCTTTCCCCTGGGGCAGAAACGAAATCACCTTCAACCCCCGCAACCCCAACCTCTGCCTCCTCCGCCAGGAACCCACCGGCTCCCTCGGCCCCTGCATCCCCGCCTCCCACTCCGCCGACCGCTCCCCGCAAGCCGTCTTCGACCTCGCCTTCAACCTCTCCGAGTGGACCTCCTCCCTCTTCCCCTCCTCGTCCCGCCGCATCATCCGCGGCGGCAATTGGACCCTCCGCCAAATCCTCCCCGTCGCCACCCAACGCTCCGCCCGCGAAGAGTCTTACTTCAACTCCTCCGTCGGCTTCCGCTGCGCCGCCAACCCCCGCTAATTCGCCGGCGCCGGCTTCCCCTGCATCGTCCACATCGCCTCTAGCCCATACCAGTACGCCTGGTTCCCGCTACCCGCATACCGGATCACCGCCGTAATCCACGAACACGGAAAGTCCGTCCCGTCTCCCCCGCCCGCCGTATATTCTCCCTTCGCCACCAACTCCTTCATCTTCTCCGCGTTCGTCATCCGCAGCGCGATCGCCCCCAGCGTCGGATGTTTCACCCGCTCATACTCCGTCTTCGCGTCGTCAAACAAGATCGAAGAGTCCTTCCGCTGCGGAGTGAAATTCCCCTTCGCGTCAAACTTCCCCAACGGCGTCACCTGAAAATTCTTCACGCACTTCGAACACTGGTATGGCTGCTTATACGAGCAGTCCCGGTGCGCCGGCGAAAAGTTGAAGTTCTGCAGGTAAAGCCCCACCCCCGCCGATAGGTTCGATTTCGCCGATGCAATCGCCTCCGGATTCGGCCGTTCCATGTCCCCCTTCGGCGCATACGGGATCCCCGCATGCATCTCGTACTCCCGCATCTTCCCGTTCTTGTCCCGCATCTTCACCGGCGCATCAAAAAACGTTTTCTGCGTGAATCCCCATCCCCGGCTCGCGCTCCACCGCGCCGGATTCGTCAGATGTTCCTTGAACATCGACTTGTCCTCCCCCGGCCCGTTCAGCCAGTCAATCCCGATCGTCACGTACTCCCGCCCCCCAAACTTCATCGTGTGCTTTGCCCCGCTCTCGTGCACAAAAATGAAATGCAGCAGCTCAATCGGAGAGTTGGTCCGGTCCCTCGTTACCTTTTTCCCGCCCACCGTCGTCACCACCTTCAAATCGTCCACCAGGGACCGGATCGTCTCGTCCGCCCCCTTGGGGTCCAGCGGGTCAATCTCCTCATCCATCGGCAGCCAGAATACTGCCCGCCCCCCCAACTCCCCCGTCCACACCATCTGCCGGATCATCCGCGCCGTCGCCGCGTCCACCTTCCCGAACTCCCGCAACTCCTGCCGGTAACCGTCAAACAGCTTCGACCCCTCCGTCGCCGGATCGCTCGCCTCTTTCTCATACGCCGTCAGCGAACTCTTCAGCTTGTCCAGCTTCGCCTTGAACGCCGTCCAATCCCCCGGCGTGGCCACCTTCGCCTCCGTCCACGCCTTCTCTATCTCCCCTGCCCGCAGAGGCAGGCCCACCGCCGCCCCGGCCTTCTTCGCGTCCGTGTCTTCCTTTAGCAGCTTCTTCATCGCCGCAATCGCCAGCACCCGGTCCCCCTGATAGTTCGCCTGCGACGGCCCCAGCTTGACGTTGAAATGGCTCGCCGGCCGGTGAGCCAACTGCTGCATCAGCAGCGTCGATTCGTCCGCCTCCTCCGTCACCTGCCCCGCAAGCGCACTCATGCTCGCGTACGCATCGTCCCGCTTCTTCACCCGGTCCCGTGCCACTTTAATCTTCCCCGGCAGCGCCGCCAGCTTCTGTTCCATCTGGTCGATCTGCTGCTTCTGCTTCCCCAGATCCCCGTTGATCGTCCCGATCTCCTTCTCCAGGTCTTTAATCTTCTGCTCCATATCGGCGATCTCTTTCTTCACCGCCTCCGGATCCGCCGCCGTCGCCACCCCCGTCTTCAGCGCCTGCACCTTCCTCCGCAGGGCCGGCAGCGTCGTCGTCGTGATCGTGTCCGCCGTATCCTTCGCCTTCTTCCGCCGCGCCTTCAGCGCCGTCAGGTCGGCCGTCACTTGTACCCGTTCTGCTTCCAATTGGTCTACCTCCTCCATACTCTGTGCCTTCCCGCCCTTCTTGCTCGCTTCCCACAACTTCGCCCACTCGTCCAGGCTCTTCCGCACCCCGCTCACCCCCGCCGACCACTTCTGCGCGCGGGTAAACACCAGCGCCGGATTCTTCATCGCCCGGTAATAAATCGGTCCCGCCCCCGCTTCCGCCCCCTTCTTCACCGCCTCCATGTCTTCCGAGATCCCGAACCCGTACACCTCGCTCAAGTGCCGCTTCAGATCCAAGACCCCCGACATCACCGACAACGTGAACTCACCCGCCTTGTCCAACGCCGCCTCCCGCCCGTGCGAGTAAAACCCCAGCCGCATCAGGTCCCGCTGCAGTTCCGCTACATACCGCGCATTCTGGTGCCGCGGCTCCGGATGCCCCGTCACCTGCTCCCACGTCTGCGACTCATCGGAGTCCCCAAACGTCAGCGTGAATCCCCCGTACGGCGGCACCGGCAGCACAATCCCCGTCGGCACCTCCCCGGACGCCGGCGTCACCGGTGCCGTCGTTTCCAACTCCACCACCTCCAGCTTCCCTTCCTTGCACACCGGGCACGCCGACCCTTGCACCATCTCCTTCGGCTTGTCTTTCAACAGGAACATCGCATGAAAACTGCACTTCGTGTTCCGGCAAAAAAAGTAATCCGCCGTCTGCCCCTTCGCCATACCTATTCCTCCCCTTCCCCAAACATCGCTGCCAGTGCTGCCGTCAAATCTTCCACCAGGTCCGCCTGGCTCCGCCCGTTCTTGCTCCCCGGGTCCTCTGCAAACGGATATGGCGACACTTTCTCGAACTCCTTCACCTTGTCGTGGGTATAGAACTCGTACCCGTCGCCGAAAAACACGCTCCGCTCCCCGTCAATCTCCAGCGCCACATCCCCCCGCGGCATCAGCGTCGACAACATCCCTTCCTCCGTCGTCGTCACGTCCTTCTCCGCGTCCGCCACCACCACCGTGAACGGCTTCATGTCCACCGGATGCCCCAGATGATCCACGATCTTCACCAGCAGCGGCACCGCCCCGTGCAGCCGCTCGCACGCGCTCTCCATCACCAGCCGCTGATAAAACCGGCACGCAAACGTATCCCGCGTCTTCGCCCACTCCCGCCGCTCCTCCCGGAAACTCCGCCGTGCCGCCGCGTCGGAAAACAGCCGCACCTTGCACAGCGCCGTCCCCTCCTCCGTCCGCGGGCACGGCCACTTCTTCGGCGCCACCTGCATATCCGTGTGGAAAAAGTAGATCACAATCCGCCGGTTCGGCGTGTTCTCCTGGTTCCGTTCTGCCCGCTTCTCCGGCGCCTGATACGCCGCCTGCTCCGCCGCCGAAAACAGCATCACCGGGTTGAACTCCCCACACCCCTGGTAGTCCCCCTTCCCCTTCGCGTCCGCCCCCCGGCCCAGAAATCCGCTCTTCGCCACCACATACGCCTTACCCCCCTCTCCCCCGCCGCACAGTAGATCCATATACCCCAAAAACAGCTCTTTCCGGGTAAATGGCCCCACTATCCCATCCACCTGCAACTCCCGGTCTTTCTGGAACTCCTTCACCGCCGCTGTCGTCACCGGCCCTTGGATCCCGTCGATCTTCCCCGTCTCATACCCCAGCGCCGCCAGCATCGTCTGCACCTCCCGCATCCCCCACCGGTCTTCCCCGTGTGGATGCGTATACAGCGCCTCCCACATCGCCGCGCTCCGCGTCAGCACCGCATACACCGCCTCCGCCCTCCGCCCGCTCAGCCGCTTGTTATAGTCATCGTTCCCCACCGGATCCGCATGCCCGAATATCGTCATCGGCGCCCCAGGCATCGTCTCCCGCAACTTCCCCAACGCCACAAACTCCTCCCGCGCCTCCGGCAATAGAAACGAAGAGTCAAACGAAAACCGCGGATCGTCCAGCCGCCAGCACCCGATCGGCTCCAGCGGAAGCCGGATCGTGTTCTTCTCCTGCTTCGTCGCCGGCGCTACCACCACCTCCTCCGGCGGATCCCGCAATACCTCCGCGCTCAGCCCCCCCTCCGATACATGGTGCAGCTTCGCCCGTTCCGGATTCATGCCTCGTCGTCGCCTCTCTGTAAACGGTTCATCTTTTTCTTCGATTTCCTGACCCAACTCGCCCCACATTGGCACTTAGCGTTTTCTGAGGGGATTTATTCGCACCATGCGCCTGTTTATTGCTTCACTCTGCCTGCTTGCCGCCCACGCGCTTTCCGCCGCCGGCTTCCAGTCCATCGATTTCGGCTTCCAGCCCAACCGCGGCCAGTCCCGCCCCGGCGTCCTCTTCTCCGCCGAGGGCGCCGGCCAGTCCCTCCTCTTCACCGCCTCCGGCGTCGAAACCCTTCTCCCCGGCGGCACCTCCGTCACCATGCGCCTCCACGGCGCCTCCCCCCTCTCACCCACCGGCGAAGACTCCCTCCCCGGCCTCATCCATCACCTCAACGGCCCCTCCAACATCCCCCGCTTCGCCTCCCTCCGCTCCAAAAACGTCTACCCCGGCATCGACCTCGTCTACACCCGCGACGGCGACCGCTTCGCCTACGACTTCCACCTCGCCCCCTTCGCCTCCCCCTCCTCCATCCGCCTCCACTTTGATTCCCCCTCCTCCCCTCGCCTCGACCCCCAAGGCAACCTCGTCCTCCCCACCCCCGCCGGCGACCTCCTCCAGCACCGCCCCGTCGCCTACCAGTCCCGCCACGGCCGCCGCATCCCCGTCCCCGCCTCCTTCCAGCTCCACGCCAATGAAGTCTCTTTCCAACTCGGCGACTACGACCCCTCCCTCCCCCTCGTCATTGATCCCCCCATCTCCTACCTCTCCTACTTCGGTGGCTCCCCCTCCTCCCGCGCCGAAGGCCTCTTTACCGATGGCTCCGGCGCCGCCTACCTCATCGGCATGACCGCCCCCGCCGTCTCCGGCGTCACCCCCACCACCCTCACCGGCGGCGGTTCCTTCGTCGCCAAATTCAACGCCGCCGGCCAGCTCGTCTATTACACCCGGACCAACATCCCCAACGCCGCCGCACGCGTCGATTCCCAAGGCTTCGTCTACCTCTCCGGCTACGAGGTCAACTCCCCCAATGATCACGTCGTCATCAAACTCAACCAGGCCGGCAACGCCCTCGTCTACCGCCGTGTCCTCAATATCGTCAACCGCACCGAAGTCCTCGCCGTCGATGCCTCCGGCAATGCCTACCTCGCCGGCCGCTTCCAGGGCAGCGAAAGCAAATTCACCGCCACCGCAGGCGCCTTCCGTACCACCGCCTCCGGTTCCGGCGGCTTCCTCCTCAAAATTGACCCCACCGGCGCCAACGACGTCTACCGTACTTACCTTCCCAACGCCTCCCGCTTCGCCAACCTCGAAGTCGATTCCGCCGGCGCCGTCTATTTCAACCTCATCATTCCCTCCGCCTGGGGTACCCCAACCGTCCTCGGCCTCCCCGATCGCAATTCCACCGGCTTCGCCAAGCTCAACCCCGCCGGCTCCGCCCTCTCCTACCTCGTCGATTTCTCCGCCGATGGATTCTCATTCGATAACTTCACCCTCGATTCCCAAGGCTCCTTCATCCTCGTCGGCCGCTACTTCCTCTCCGGGGACGTCACCATCCCCCTCGTCAAGCCCCTCGATAACACCAACTCCGGCTTCGACGTCTATGTCGCCAAGTTCAACCCAGCCGCCACAGCCATCTCCTGGTCCACCCTCCTCGGCGGCTCCGCCGGTGAGTTCAACAACCCCGGTACTGTCGATACCGACGGCCAGGATAACGTCTGGATCGGCGGCATCACCCTCTCCACCGATTTCCCCCTCTCCTCTCCCACCCAGAACGCCCGCTCCGGCAACATTGATGCCTTCCTCACCCAAATCAACTCCGCCGGCACCGCCATCCTCTTCTCCACCTACGCCGGTACCAGCGCCGGCGAACAGTTCGGCGGGAACTTCGCCGCCTACGTCTCCGCCGACTCCGGCTCAGCCTACCTCGCCTTCAATGCCCCCTCCTCCACCCTGCCCGCCGTCAACGCCTTCCAAGGCACCTACCCCGGCGGTACCCAGTCCGCCGTCATCGGCAAGTGGGGCACCACCACCGTCCCTTGCTCATTTACCCTCGGCGCACCCGCCGTCGCCGCACCCGCCGGCGGCCTGAATGGCTCCGTCACCGTCACCACCGCCAGCGGCTGCAACGTCACCGCCACCCCGTCCGATTCCTGGATCACCATCACCGCCGGCGCCCCCGCCTCCGCCTCCACCACCGTTACCTTCTCCGTCGCCCCCAACTCCGGCGCCGCCCGCAATGGCTCCATCAGCATCTCCGGCGTCCTCTTCACCATCTCCCAGGGCGCCCCCCAGGCCAACTCCGTCCCCGCCGTCTCCTCCCTGTCCCCCATCTCCGCCACCGGTACCTCCACCACCCGGACATTTGTCTTCTCCGATGCCGATGGCGCCGCCAATATCGCCGTCGTCAACGTCCTCGTCAACTTCTACCTCGATGGCCGCAGCGCCTGTTACCTCGCCTACGACAGCATCGGCAATGTCATGTACCTCGTCCAGGACGATGGCGGCACCCTCCAGGGCCTCGCCCTCCCCTCCGCCGGTACCCTCGCCAACTCCCAGTGCTCCATCCCCGCCAACTCCATCTCCGCCGTCAAAAGCGGCAACACCCTCACGCTCACCCTCACCATGAACTTCCTCGGCTCCTTCGGCGGAACCCGCGTCGTCTTCGCCGCCGCCCGCGACCTCAGCGGAGGCAACTCCGGCTGGAGCCCCGCCGGCCAGCACACCATCTCCACCCCCGCCTCCAATCCCACCCCCCTCAGCGCCAGCCCCGCCTCCGGTACCGCCACCGCCTCCGTCTCCTATCCGGTCTCCGTCGCCTACCGCGACGCCACCTCCTCCCTCAACCTCCAGCCCGTTCAGATCCTAATTAATGACGCCGTCGACGGTCGCAACGCCTGCTACGTCGGCTTCGACCATGCCGGCAATGTCCTCTACCTCGTCGATGACCTCGGCGGTTCTCTCCTGCCCACCGCCATCCGCCTCAACGGCGCCGCCGGCGGCTCAGCCTCCGTCGAAAACGCCCAATGCCGCATCGTCGCCTCCGGCTCTACCTTTACAGACTCCGGCCAAACCCTCACCTTAACCCTGCAAATCCAGTTCAAAACCCCCTTCGCCGGCCGCCGTTTGATCTATGCCGGTACCCAAACCACCGCCGGCGCCAACTCCGGCTGGTCCGTCGTCGGCGCCGTTACCGTCCAGTAGTCAGTAAATAAGGAGGCCGGGCGGTGGTTTCCAACCACCCCCGGTTTTTCCAAACCGCCTCCCAAGTCAACTACTCCTTTTGTTTGCAATACTTTACCTTTTGGCTCCCAGCGTGCATGAAAGGGAGTGGACGAGCCGCTCAATCACCGGCCATCGGCACAAGGAGAAAATCATGACACGCACTTGGATGGCAGTTTTAGCATTGACCGGGCTGGGAATGTATGGACAACAGTATCCCGGCGATTACGCCGGCGACTATGGAGAGTACGGCTACGATCAGGACGATCAGGGCATATACGCGCCGGCACCTCCCCCTCCTCCCTACTACGCCTATCAGCGCCCGCCCATGCCCGCACCGGGCTACTGCTGGGTCGACGGCTACTGGAACTTCCGGCTTGGCCGCTATGTATGGATCAACGGCTATTGGAGCAGACCGCCGTATGCCGGAGGCTATTGGGTAGCCCCCCGCTACACCGGCGGGCGCTTCTTCGTCGGCTTCTGGGGCGGCGGCCCCAACCGCGGGTATGTACGATACTCCCAGGGTTACCGGCCGCGATACACCGGCGGCGCCTATGTACAGTCCTATCGCGGCTACTCCAGCGGTAATAACGTTTACCGCGCTTACCCCAATCACGGTGGCAGCGGATACCGCAACAACAACTCCTACGGCTACCGGGGGGACTCCCGCAACCGTGGCGGCGGAGGCGACCGCGGCAATCGCGGAGGCCACGGCGGCCGCCGCTAAGTGCCTGGCCCCGATGCAAAACCCGCCCGGCTTCTTCGCCAGGCAACCGCTTAGCCCGTCGGGGAAAAAACTCGGCGAATTTTTCTAGGACGGATGATCGAATCCACGGAGATTTGTCACATGGGGGGATGTGCCAGTAGAAAACTGGATACCAAACAAACTCCCAGGAGACGAAACAGTGAAGATTCAGACCAAAGCAAAAGCCGGTGGAATGAGCCACAACCACAACCAGTCCGCCCTCGCCGTCAAGAGCGCCGTCAAAGCCGGCGGGATAAACTTCAACAACCACAACCAAACCTCTCTCGCCGTGAAAAGCGCCGTCAAGGCCGGCGGGTTCAGCTACAACCACAACCAGTCCGCCCTCGCCGTCAAAAGCACCGTGAAGGCCGGTGGGTGCCGCTACAACCACAACCAGACCGCACGCTAACTCCAGCGTTCTGTTACAAACATCTAATGGCCGCCGACCGCTGGAAAAAAATTGAGGAGACCTTCGAACAGGTTTCCTCTTTGCCTTTGGAGGAGCGCGCCGCCTTCCTGGATTCGGCTTGCGCCGGCGATGACGACATCCGCGCCGAAGTGGAATCCCTCCTCGCCTTTGACGCCAAAGGCGACACCAACATCGTCCAAGCCCTCGGCCGTGGTGCCGCCCGCGCCGCGGCCGCCAATAGCGAAGAGCAAGGCCAGTTGCTCGGTCCCTACCGCCTCCTCCAACCCATCGGCGAAGGCGGCATGGGTACCGTTTGGCTCGCCGAAAGAGCCGACGACGAGTTCCGAAAACAGGTCGCCATAAAGCTGATCAAACGGGGCATGGACACCGCCCAACTCCTCGAACGATTCCGCCACGAACGCCAGGTTCTGGCTCGCCTCGAACACCCCAACATCGTCCGCTTGCTCGATGGCGGATCCACCCCCGCCGGCCGTCCCTTCCTGGTTATGGAGTACGTCGACGGCCTTCCGCTCCTTCGGTTCCTGGCCGCACACCCCAGGACGGTTCGCGAGAAAATCCGCCTGTTCCTCCCCGTTTGCCATGCCGTGGACTACGCCCACCGCCAGATGATCGTTCATCGCGATCTGAAACCTTCGAACATCCTCGTCACCGCCGCCGGCGAACCGAAACTCCTCGACTTCGGCATCGCCAAGCTGATCGACGATACCCGGCGCGAGCGCACCTCCACCATGATGCGCGTCCTCACACCGGAATACGCGAGCCCGGAACAGGTACGCGGAGAACCCGTAACCGCCGCATCCGACGTCTACTCGCTGGGAGTAATCCTCTACGAGATCCTCGCCGGTGCTCGCCCCTACGAGTTCAAGACCTATACGCCGCTCGAAGTCGATCAGGTGGTCTGCCAGACCGAGACGCGCAGCCCCCGCGTTGGCGAGGAGATCGACAACATCCTCCTCATGGCCCTCCGCAAGGAACCCGACCGCCGCTATCGTTCCGTTGCCGAGTTCATCGACGATCTGGAACGCTATCTCGACAATCGAACCGTCCGCGCACAGGCCGATACCCGAACCTACCGCGTCCGCAAGTTCCTCGTCCGCAATCGCTGGGCCGTTACCGCCACGGCCGCCGTCGCCCTCAGCCTGCTCGGCGGCGTAGCCGCCACTCTCCATCAGGCGCAAAAAGCACAAAGGCGCTTTCAACAGGTTCGCCAGTTGGCCAATACGTTTCTCCTCAAGTTCGACGAAAAGCTGCAATTCGTCGCCGGAACAACGGAGGCCCGTGAGTTGCTCGTACAGACCGCGCTCCAATATCTCGACGGCCTGGCCGCGGAGGCCGGTTCCGACACCGAATTGAGCGCCGAACTCGCCGCCGCCTATGCCAAAGTCGGGCAGATCCAGGGCTACCCCGGATCCCCCAATCTCGGCCGGCTCCCCGAGGCCCGCATCAGCTATGCCCGGGCAGCCGAACTCTATGAGAAAGCCGCCGCGAACACCAACAACCCCGAACTCCTGCAACGCCTCAGCGTCGTCTATACTTCCGGCGCGCGGGTCGCCGGCGCCGATGCCGACTTTGCGGCGTCCGAAGCCCTCCTTCGCAAGGCCAAGGCACTCGCCGAGAAAATTCCGCCCGCGCGCGAAAAAGAGCGCGCCCTCGCCGTAGTCACCTACGCGGCCACCTGGACAGACCTGAAACTGAATGACGACAATGCCGCGGCCGCGTTAGCCCCGGCCCTCGAAGGCATGGCCGCCGCGCGGCTCCTCGTTCGTTTGGACCCGGGGCCGGGCTCCGAGCGAAATCTGAGCCTGTCCATGATTCGCCTCGGACGCGTCTATGCCGAAACAGGCAAACCGAACGAGGCCGCGCAGGTGTTCACCGAATGCATTCGCGTCCGCGAGGCGCTCCTCCAGCGAAGCCCGCGCAATGCCGCTCTGCGCCGCGACTTGGCGGTCGCCTATCACCGCCTCTCCGAAATCCTCCATGGCGCCGCCCACCCAAGCCTCGGCCGGCCGGCGGAAAGTGCCGCCGCCGACCGTCACGTCATCGCCCTCATCGAGCCGATGCAGCGTCTGGATGAACAGAACGTCGATCTGCGCATCGATCTGGCACGAGCCTATAGCCGCTTGGCGTTGGCCGACGGCTCGGTGTCTGCCGCCGAACGCGCGCGCGCCTTTGCGGACGGACTTGCCGCCGGCAACCGGCGCAAGCCGGACGTCATGGTCGAAGTCTATCTCGCCTCCGCTGTCTCCGCCCGCCGCGCCGGCCAAACCGGCGAGGCTGGACGCTGGGCCCGCCTCGGCCTCGCCGCCGAAGCCGCTATTCCTGGCGGCAACCGCTGCAAACAGCCCCTCACTTGGCTGCTCGCCGACCTCGCCGCCCCCGCGGAGGCAAAAACGCTGCGGGAAAGCGTTCTGGAGTGGGCTCGCACCTATGCCAAGGCCCGGCCCGCTGACCCCACCGCCGCCTGGTGGTTGGCCCGCGCCCAGCAGGAGTTTGCCAAAAGTGGCGCCCCTCGTTAGACCCCGCCCCGATGCGCCAATCCAGTCTTCCTCTCCAGCATCCCTGCAACCAGCCGCGGTCGGCCTTCTTCCTCGCCGCTCCAGACCCGCCAGCCATCGGTTAGCACTTACCGCGGCAACGATGTTAGAATTCCGCCCAGGATGAGCGACGGTTCCGAAGTCGAAGTGACCAGGCTCCTGCAACGTTGGGGCGACGGAGATGCGGCCGCAAACGAGGAGCTGGTCCGGCTCATCTACGCCGAACTGCGGCGCCTCGCCGGCAGTTACATGCGCCGGGAACGCCAGCAGCATACCCTGCAGGCGACCGCACTCGTCAACGAAGCCTACCTCCGCTTGGCGGGCGAGTCCAAAGGGGACTGGAAAAGTCGAGCCCACTTCTACGGCATCGCGGCAAATCTCATGCGGCAGATCCTCATTGAACATGCTCGCGGCAAAAGCCGCCAGAAACGCGGCGGCGGCGCCGAGGCCCTGGAGTTCGATGAGGCCAGAGTCGCCTCCCCGGAAGACAGGCAGATCCTGGCAATCCATGAGGCCCTCGAAGAGTTGGCCAAAGTCGATGCCCGCAAAAGCCAGATCCTCGAACTGAAATACTTCGGCGGCTGCACCACCGAGGAGATCGCCGAGGTCACCGGATTGTCCGTGGCCACAATCGGCCGGGACTTGCGGTTGGCCATGGCTTGGCTGCAGCGCTATTTGAGCGGAGTCGAATAATTTCTTACGGGGAATGATCGAATCGGCGGAGCTTTGTCACATGTGGGGATGTGCCGGTAGAAAACCGGACACGATTCGCACACACAGGAGACAAAACAATGAAGATTCAATCGAAAGTCAAGGCCGGCGGGGTTAGCCAGAACCACAACCAATCCACCTTCGTCGTCAAATCCGCTGTCAAGGCCGGCGGAGTGAGACTGAACCACAACCAGACCGCGCGTTAGGCGTGCCGTTCCAGGACGGACATCGAATGGCCGGTGACCGCGGCAAAGGAACCGAGGAAACCTGGGGCCGGGTTTCCTCTTGCCAGGCACGGAGGTTAACCGGTCGAGTCCACCGGCAGCCCCGAGTTGCACACACCTGCACCCCGGAAGGGGTGCCGCTTACCCCGGTCTTCAGGCTGGCAATCGCTTGTCACAAGCGCGAGGCAAGCGAAAAAGTTTCTCTCGATGGATGATCGAATCCGCGAAGAATTTTCACCGGAATGGATGTACCAGCAAGACTGGTCACGAAATCGAATCCATGGGAGACAAGACAATGAAAATCCGGACGAAAGTAAAAGCCGGCGGATACAAGTGGAACCACAACCAAACGGCACTGGTCGTCAGAAGCACCGTGAAGGCCGGTGGAATCCGCTGGAATCATAACCAGAGCACACTCGTCGTCAAGAGCGCCGTGAAGGCGGGCGGGTACCGTTGGAATCACAACCAGACGGCCCCCATCGTCAAAAACCCCTAAACACCGCCGTCAACCCAGCCGCGGGGCGGTCGCCTGCTCGCCGGCGAACGGCCTGCGGTGCGCCGGCGGCGACGAGCCCTACCGTTCTTACGCAGATCAGCAACCCGCCCGGCTCCCCCCGGGCGGGTTTTTCCGTCCAATCGCCATCACTCCACCTTGTCCGGGAACAATCCCGGCATCCAACGTCCGGCCAGTGCCGCCGGAAACGCCAGCTTTACCGGAGAGCGCGAGCTCTCCGAGGTCAGCACGCCCGCCTGAATCAGCGCCGCTATCACCCGCCGTGCACTGCGATCGCTTCCCCCGATAACACCCGCTGCCTCGCCACGCGGCAACTCCCCGCGGTAGAGTGCCGCATCGAGAACCAGGCCCGCCCGCGGGGGCAATGCGCCCAGCCGCACCTCCTCTTCCGCCCATAACAATAAACGTGTCCGCAGTCGTTCCGGCTGCATCAGCCCTTCCATAAACGCCACCTGATCGATACAGAGCGAAAGGAAGAACCTGGCAAACTCCGCTAAAGCCTCTTCGCTCAAATTCCCGCGTCCGTCATAATCGTTCCGTCGCGTCGCATCGCAATTCGCCAGAAGCTGCTTGTACCGGGTCGCGTTTCGCGCCAGGCCTCGCGCCACCGGCCACAATGCCCCGGTCTCCAGCCTCTCCAGCAGAAGGGCATGCGAAGACAGCCGCGCGACACGCCCGTTGCCATCGAGGAAAGGATGGATCCAAAGCAACCGGTGATGAGCGGCCGCCGCCGAAACCACGGACTCGAACTTCCCCAAGCCCCCATACACCCGCTCGTAACGTTCCAGGAACCGCGGAACAGCGCCCGGACTCACCGCCAGGTGATCCCCAACTGCGACATCCCGTTGCCGCAACTCACCAGGTATCACCCGTTCCCGTTCTTTGGTTCTCGGGTCTTCCACGGAAAGCAACTCTTCCGGCAGAAGCTCGCAAAAGCGGCGATGGATTTCCACGATGCCGCCCACCGAAACCGAACGCCCCCGCAGCCCGCCTTCATCTATCCATGTCTGCACGGCGATGTGGGCCCGCGCCTCCAACTGGAGATCCCGCTTCTTCGGATCGCGGCTGTAGTCTTCTCGCAGGGCACGTTCGATGTCCACCGGGTGTGTATCGTGGCCTTCAATCAAATTGCTGTAGTAGCAATTCATTGATCGCACCAGCGTAGCGAGGGAGTCCACCAATCCGGCCGGCAAGCTGCGCCGGAATCCCGCGGCCCGGCCCGCAAGTTCGATCGCAAGGTCGGATAAGGAGGCCCGGTGCCGAGAACTCTCCGAGATCGTCAGCGGCTCCATCAGCGTCACCGCCTCGCCTCGGTCGGCGACTAGCTTGGCCGGTTCTTCGCCGCCGCCTGATGCCATCTTAATTCCTTGATATCAACTTCTTATAGGGATGTATACGATAATAGAGACCGCTATTTTGGCCGTTTCCCTGGCCACTCGAGTGACGTCGGCCCCAGCGCCAATCACCGCGGCAACACCGGCAGCCACCGGCGACAACAGTCTTTAACGTCGAAGATGCAAAATGTAGGAACCCCAACCCTCCTCTGCCTCTCCCTGTCCCGCTACTCCAGTTCCTCCAACCCTCCTGCTACACGACTGCCGACTCCAGGCCCAAGGGCGACGCAACAGGGGACCCGGCGCGCTCACGCAATACGCGGGACTTGACCGGCAAGGAACAACGAGTCGAGGGTGCTCGGCGCGGCCGGCAACAAACGCTTCCGGTCCGCAAACCGATGGGGCGGGGCGCACAGAAGGAACGCTGACCGCTCCGCCTACCGCAACCGCTTGGCGGCCAAAGCGAGTTCCGGCGCCAGGGTCCGCGTTCTTCCATTCCTTTAAGAAGCGCTGGAATTCCGCCCGAGCCAGATCGAGTTTGCCTTGGCGATCATAGACGACGGCGAGGTGGTAGCGAGTCAGTGCCATGCCGGGAAACTTCGCGCCCGCCCGCTGGTACTCCAGGATGGCTTCGTCGTAACGGCCGAGAGCCACCAGCGCGTCGGCCAGGCAATCCTCGTACCAGTCGGTCGCGGACACCGGCGGATTCTCCCGCAGCGCGTCCCGAAAGGCGGCCAGCGCAGCATCGGTTCGGCCATCACTCGCCGCAATTAGAAACCCGGACGCTCCCGGCAGTAAATACCAACTCCGAATGGCTCAGGCACTGGCGGCCGCTCTGGACTCTGCAGCATCGAAGGACTCAAAATGGCCGAATGCATGGATCGCGATCGCCGCATGTCAACTCGCGTGGTCACCGTTTTCCATAAGGGCATCAATCTCCGCGATACCCAAGCGGGATCCGTTCACCCCACCAAGGTGAGTTACCCCCTGGGCCAGCACTCCCAGGAACTTCACCCAATCTTCTTTCAACGTACGGAAGCCCATCGGGTCGTGGCCATAGATTCCACCGAATGCCGCAATTCGAAAAACCACGTGATCCGGGAGCCGAGTGGCGTCCATCGTTATTCCTATCTTACCGATGGGGAATCGTATCTGAGCCGCTCCAATCTTTCGCTTCCACGACCACTCCCGTTCGATATCGTAGCCGGACTTCTTCAATTCACCAACAATCCTATCGAGCATCCAGCCGGCCAACTTGGACTCTGATAAACCTCGCCTGCCGCCCCCGTGTCGTATCAAATCGGATGCCAGCTCGAAACCAAATCCGTCAAGGGGTATCATTGGGCGCCCTTCACCTCTCCGTCACGCCCGCGGCAATCCCACCAAGTGCGAAAGTGCCCGCCACGCAGCGAACGCCCGCCGTGTTGCGCCTCCTCCACATACCGGCACAAACCATCGCCGTCGGCCCAGAAGCCTCTCATCACGTCGCCGCGCCATCCGCGCAGCACAAAAGCGTGGCAGGAGAACGGATTCTTGGCAAGCGCTCCGCGCCGCTGTCCTTCAGGCCCCAGCCTGTGTCCCCGGTAACATCGGAACCTCATGCGCCGGCTCCGTGACACTATCTGCGCAACAAGTATAACTGACCGTCAGAAAGTACCAGGCACCTGCCTTCACGATTTCTTGCTAAACGGGCAATCTGCCCGAGCCCGCCCCACTCTTCCCAGCTCCTGCCTCCGTCACGAGTGGCTAACAATTCAGATTCACCACCTACGAGCCATCCACGACTCTCGTCCTCAAAACAAACAACGCCCGCGTCATAAGCGGTCGGCCACTTTGTCTGCTCCCGATCCGGACTACTCACCCTCACCCAGGTTTCCCCTCCGTCAGTCGTCTTGTACAGCCTTCCTCGCTCCAGGGACAACACGCCGGCCTTACCTGAGAAGAATTGAAGAGCGCGAATCTTTTCAGGCTCTTGGCCCTGTGCGCAGAGGTCCGGAGAGAAAATTGATTTCCTCCACTTCCCGCCGGAATCGCGGGAAACGAATAGCACGCACGAATTTCCCGCAAAAACGGCTCCGCTGTCGCTCCAGTTTAGGTATTTGACCGCTACGTTAGTTGGAAGGTTGGATAGCGGCCGCCAGCTTTGCCCACATCCGCTTGCAATGTACATCCTGGTGACGAACCCGTCGGAAGACTCTGTGCCCATCGAGAGCAGTTGCGTCCCCGCGCTCGGCGAGATGGCAATGGCCACGGGAAACGTCTCCTGAGGGCGCTCACTGGCCAGGGGAAGTCTCCCGCACGCCATCCGGGAATCCGAGGTCATCAGAAAACTGTGGGTTTGGTTTACGATCACCAGTCCCTCCTGCAGTGCGGACTCACTGACGACGTACACCATGCCATTGGTATCGATTCCGCCCGCCGATACCTCACTCCAGGACTTGCCTCCGTCAATACTCTGAAACACCACTCCCTTCCAATCTCTCAGCCACGCGACCCGCGCCCCAAACAGGAGAGAAGATGGGGTCTCCACTGGCACGCGGCCGATCATCACGGGTGCGGCAAATCCAGTCGCGAAAAGAGACGCTAATAGAATTGCTCTCTTTACTGCTTGGACAAGAACCTCTCTCATATCTGGATTGTATGTAACCGTCAGAATCTACCGTCAATTACCCATAGATTGCCGGGCCGCGGGGAACCAACCCTGCGGCCAAACAAACCGGCCGCGTTCCAGTTTCTTCAGAAACAGGCACAATCCATCGCCATCGAACCACAGAATTTTGACCAGGTCGCCGCGCCGTCCGCGAAACACAAAGACGTGGCCGGAGAACGGATTCTGCGCGAGCGCGGTTTGGACCAGCGCGCTTAGTCCCTGCATCCCGCGCCGCATGTCGGTGTGTCCGGCGGCGATCCAGATGTGCGCGCTCGGGCCCGGCGTCATCATTGCGCCAAGCACTCCAGAACGATGCCAAGCGAGACCGCGTCGGCGGCGCCATGGATCTCGATGCGGGCGTTGGAGAGCTCGATGTAGATGGCTCCGGCCGTGGGGGCCGGCCGCGCGGAGCGCGATACATCGCTGAGCCGGACGGGCAGCAGCGCTGGCGCGCCGGTTTCCGTGGCAAGTCGGCCTTCTTTGTAGGCACGCCGCCACTCGAAGATCTGACCAGGCCGCACGCCGTATTTCCCGGCCACGCTCACCACGGTCACGCCCGATTCCAATGATTCTTCCACAATCTGACGCTTTTCTTCCTTCGACCGCTTTCGCATCGAGGGCTCCCTTCGGCGGCCACCTCGCCGCTCCACCCAGTGTTCCCCTTACCGCCCAAGCTGTCCAGACGTGGAGAACCGGACGCTTACCGCTTCGCGCGCGGTAAGGTGGGAGCGCTTTGTCTCAAGAATCATCGAAGATGGGACACCTTAGCAGAAGAGCCTTTCGTCAGCTCAATTCCCAGAGGTACGCATAGACCACCAACTTCGGGGCGGCAGAAGCGGTGGCCCGACGCCCTACTTCCTTAGCTTTGCAATCCAATCGTGCGCAAGGCGGCGCAACTCGGCATCGTGGCTCTCCTCGAGCAATTCGAGAAATTCCAGCATCTCTTTATCTTTCAGTACGTACATTGAGGGCAAGAGTTCCTTGGGACCGTTTTTTCGCGCTCGTACCTTATCTTGACGAAGATCTTCTTGGAATTCTCGCCACATCGGCCGTTCTTGAAGAATATCGATACATTCGCGGGGTACCAGAGATCTGTACCAATCCGCTACGGCCGTACATATTTCTGCGTGAAACCCCAAATTGCTCTCTTCACGCGACAATCGTAGCAATCGCCTTCCTGTTGAAACGTATCCGTCGACCTGCCGACTAATCGCGATCATGTCGGGCAACGAACTGAACCGTCGTTCTGGAGCATCGCCTTCGGACCGTACCAGCAGCAAATCAGCAATGCACTTACGAACGTCGCTACAACCTGGCAACTGGCTCGATGTTGACAGCCACGGTGTAGGAATATACGGTCGAAAAACGTCAACAAAAGAGCGGAATTTGTCACGCTCACCTCTCACTAGAAAGTAAATCCCAATTCCGGACGTACCTATCGCAAGCCCGCGCTCCGGCCCGATAACCATCTTTGGATTTTCGTCATAGTACCTGAATACGATTCGATCAAGATGTGCTGCACCCTTGATAGCCAATACAACGCGGAGCGAAACATCTGCAGCAATTAGCTCCCGTGCCGCGTATCCCTGGGATGCAACGGTCACACGCTCGGCTTTCTGTGCAGCTGTGGGATAGCCGACTAATATTACATCTGCGTTTTCAACAGCCTTAATTGCATCTAGCGGGTT
The DNA here is from genome assembly GCA_964430625.1 of uncultured Solibacteraceae bacterium. Classification (GTDB taxonomy): domain Bacteria; phylum Acidobacteriota; class Terriglobia; order Bryobacterales; family Bryobacteraceae. Next base: position 6,453 of record CAYSFR010000020.1, on the reverse strand, counting down.
GATATTGCAGTCCGATACTTGACGGGGTGTTGAGCAACTCGCTAAGATGCACGCCGCAACTAAACAGTTTCCTATGGTGTTCACTTGCATAACGGTAATCTTGGACTTCCGTCTGGATTCCACATGCCACCATCGCCATTGTATTTAACATCATACACTTTCTGGCCATTGATATAAGTCGCGCTGACATCAATGCTGAACACCATAAAGTCACCGTTGTTCGTCTCCACGTGGGTGGGAACATTGATCCATGGCGCGCCCGGAATACTGGTGACGAAGTATTGGTATAGTTTAACGGACCCTGTCTGAAAGCGACTAAGCCCCAGTTGATCGCGAAACGTGCCGCCTGTCGTCGAACTAAATGGATCATTTGTGTAAGTAGACGGGTCGCCATTAAAACTAAACACCCTCTCGCTGATTGTCGCGCCGATGGCATTATTATTGATATCGAACGCCTGATAGGTCCGGTCGCGACTGGGAGCGCCAGTCTTAGGGTTATTCATGGTGATGCAATCTGAAGTTAGCTTCAGATAGGCGACATATGGGGTTTTGTCTTGAGTGGCTGATAGAATTGCTGCGGAGTACAGTCCTTGCAGAAGCTTTACGTTTGACTGTCTCTGTTCGTCGGTCTCCCAGGACCCGGTCCCCTCAGGTCGGCGAGAGATTAATGGCTCGATCGGGAAGTCAGGGGCAGGTGGACCCGGAAATGGCGGTATAATCGGCCACGGCAATGGATACCACGACGGATCGCACCAGGGATCACACCAAGTAGGCTCACCATACAGGCCCTTTCTATCTGAGTAGTTAATTGGATCTGCCGTCACATATGCGTAGTGATTCAATCCCTGCCCCGACGGATCCGGAGTCAAGAACCTCCCCGCCAACCCCACAAAATACCGCTGATCCGCATAATCCAGCCCCGTCGTCTGATCCCGCGAATACGTCCCGAACTTATCCCGGTTCTCCGCGCTCCCCGCTCCCATCTCCCCCCCATACGGAAAATAGTCAAACCGGGAAACCCCACCCCCGGCAATCTCACTCCGCGCCATCACCGACCCCAACCGGTCATGCACCACCGCCGACCCGTCCGCCCGGATCATCTTCCCCGCAAAATACACATTCCACGAAACCACATGCAACGCAAACGGCGCCCCCGTCACGCTGTAAGTCATCAACTTCTCCCCGCCCGCCCCATAGAAATACACCGTCTCCGCCCCGTTCGGGGCCCGCTTCCACACCCGCTTGTTATCCCCCAGATACCGGTATGTCTCCACCCCAGCCGGCCCATCCCAGCTGATCATCCGATTACTAACATCGTAAGCAATCGACGCTGTGCCCCCGCCCAGCGCCGGCATTGACGTCGTATTCCCGTTATTGTCGTACCCATACGTGCTGATCCGGTTCGTCGCCATCTGCACGCTCAGCGACACACTCGGCGCCGTCCCCTTCGTCACCGTCTGCCCCAGCAAATTCCCGAATCCATCGTAGGCGAACGACTGCCCCCATCCTCCGCTCCCGCTCACCGACGCCGATATCACCCGGTTCAGCGAGTCATATTGATAGAGCACTTCCTCCCCCGAATACCAGTTCTTCCGCGCCGTAATCCGCCCGTTGCTGTTACTATCAGCGAACGTGTACGATACATCCGCCGCCGTCCCCCCGCTCCACGTCGTCGTCTGCCGCGTCAGCTGAAACATCGCGTTGTAACTCTTCGTCTCCGCGAAGTACCGCGGCTCCGACGAACTCCCGTTGTCATACTCCGACTGCAGATAACTCATCGACGTCACCTGCCCCGCCACCCCATACACCACATCCTTCGCATGGTCGATCGTCTGCCCCGCATAGTAAGCCGACGGCCCCGACATCCGAATCGGCCGGTCCATCGCGTCATAGTAGTAGCTGAACGGAATACTCACTCCCGGATACTGCACCGTCGCCAGTTTCCCGTCCGTCCCGTAACTATAGAGGACGTCCTTATCCACCGTCCCATTCGTCCGCACAATCCGCAGCCGCTTCTTCGTCACCGCCCCGCCCGAGTTATACGAATACATCTCAATCAGCTGTCCCGCCGCCTGCGCCGCGCAGCCCGTCGACGTCGCCGCCAGCCGCCCCGCCGCATTCTGCGTAAACGATGCATCATAACTCTGCGACCCATAAGAATAAGTCACCCGCTGACACAGATCTTCATTCGCCCCCGGAAACTTCCGCGCCTCCGTCACCCTTCCGTCGGAGTCATAAACAAACTCCAGCTTCTGCCCCTTCGCGTCCGTCTTCCGCAGCATCGACCCATCGGCGTTGTACTCCATCGTTGTCGTCCCGGACTCCGGATGCGTCACCGACGTCAAGCGCATTTCGGCATTGTACACCCACGTCCGCTCCTGCGTCACCGTCGCCGGATTCCCCGCACCCACCCCAGGCCGCGCCATCGTCACCTTCACCAGCGGCCCCAGGTCCGAATACAGATAACTCGTCATAAACTCCCCGCCCGCCGGATTCGGCTCCCGTACCTCCTCCAGATTTCCCAGCGCATCATTAATGTAGCGCTTCCACTTCCCCGCCGGATCGGTCACCTTCACGGACGGCCCCTCATACAAATAGCTCGTCGTCCCCCACGTCGCATTGGTCAACGGATTCTTCGGCTGAATCACCGACACCGTTCGTCCCAGCGCGTCGTACACATACTCCGTCCAATTCGCCGCCACCCCGGGCGCATGCGGTAACGAAGTCCTCCAAAGCTTCCCCGCCGGCGAACACGCGCACGGCGCATACTGCGTCTCCACCACCGTCAACACCGTATCCGGCGAACCCGTAAACCCCGTCTCCACTTTCAGCGTCCGCCCCAGCCCATCGATCGACGTCTTCGTAAACCGCGTCCCCGTCAGCGCCCGCTTCCAGTGCGGCGCCGACGACGAATAGGTGTAGGTCGTCACGGCCCCGTTCGGTGCCGTCGTCTGCGATGGCCTCGCGTACAGGTCATAGGAAAAGGAGGCCGTCGCCGAATTCGGCCCCACCGCCGAGCTTAACGCCAGAAACCCCGTCCAACTGAACGTGCTCGTCAACGACCCCGCCGTGATCGCCGACGGCACCGCATAGTTCCGCGTCGCGTCCGGCGTCTGACTGATCGTGTGCCGGTAGTCGTCCCAGGACGACCGCGGCCCCGTCACGTTATAGCCGATGTTGGTCGCCTTCCCAGGGCTCACCGTCCGCGTCACATTGCCCCGGTAGATAAAGTACGTCCCGTAGTTCGCCGAATCGTGCTGCCGCAGCGACGAGGGATCGGTCACCGCGTTCAACGCGTTCCCCGGATACTGATCGTAGGTATTGGTCACCAGCGTCACCACCGGCCCGCCCGGCTTCTGCACCGTCACCTGCGTCATCCGGTCCCAAATGTGCCGCCCCGTATAATTCCCGTTGTTCAAATAGCTATACGCATAGGTGCGCAACAGCGCCGGCGACGTCCCCGGCGCCGAGAACGCATACTGCGTCCGCTCCGTCAGGTTCCCCTGATTGTTCAGAATCTGCCCGGTCTTGGTGTACTTCTCCACTCCGGACACCCCAGGGTCAATCGTCTCCTCCGTCAGCGAAATGTACGGATTCCCGTTGCCCGTCTGCGCCCACGTCACCACCGTCTGCCGCTTCGTCGCGTAGCTCGGCAACGCCCGCTCATGAAGCATCCACATCTTCCCCAGCCGGTAATCGGCCGCCGTATTGAAGTAGTAAACTTTGTCGGCAGCCCCCGAAGCATCCACCACCACCGTGTAATGATGCGCCGGCCTCCCGGTATCCCCGGCATCGTCATGATACAGCGTGTACGTCTTCGCCCCCTGCCCGTCCAGCGCGTTCAGAATCCGGTAATTCACCTCCATCTGCGTCCGCACCCCATATAAGGTCTTCGGCGCATACACCCACTCCACCGTTCCCCCGTACGGCATGGTCACCTTTTTCAGTTCCTGCGAACTGCTTTGGTATTCCATGGAGTACTGCAGCGATCCCCCCGGCAGCGACAACGTGTTCAGCCGCGTCACGGTCCCATAACTTCCCGCCGTAAACGGATCTTGCAGCGAATGTCCTGACGAATACGACAGCCCGAACGCCTGCCCGTCCCCAATATCGCTCGCAATCGAGGTCAGGTGCGGGATCGCGTCGTTGTTGTAGTTGAACAGGTACGTCCGGTACTTGCTCCCCGTCCACTGCGCCCGCACATCCTCCACTTCCGTTACCCGCGAACTCCCGTTCTCCCCGCCGTAATGCAGTCCGCCCTGATACCGTAATTTGATCTCGTTTCCATTGGAATCCACCAGCCTCGTCGGATACTTGGTCCCCGCGTCGGCCTCGGTCCCGTTCGCCTCGCACCCAAACTCCCAGTACATCCCGTTCGGAAAATACAGCCGCCCCGCTCCCGAGTCATACTCCACAAAGATCCCTTCCTTCGATCGCCATATCCCGGAATCATTCGTGTCCAGCCGGTACTCCGCCCCCGTCGAGTCCGTGTACTTGTAGTAACTCACCGTCCACCAGTCCGCGTACACCGGTGTCAGCGACCCCACCATCATCTTCCATCCCCACCCAAAGCCGACATCGGTTCCCAGCTTCCACACCAGGTTGTTATCCTTCCGCCAGTTCAGCGAGTTCGACGACAGCCGGAACGGCACCTCTGTCCCTCCGCGCCCCTTGGCCGTCACCAGCGGCAGCGTGAAGTTCAGGTTGCCGCTCTGCAGGTCGATGTTCTCCGGCGACGCCCCCCAGTAGGTCCCCGTCGGCCGCACCCCCACCGCCCGCGGGTCTTTGTTCCCCGCCGGCGGCGTCCTCACCGCTACTGTGGTTTGCGAGTAGTTCAGGTGAACATCGTGCGGGTAAATCTTGTAGGTATAGGGGGTATCCGGAGCCACCGTCGAATCGGAGAAGTTCGGTGTCGGCAGCGATCCCATGTACACATCGTTACGCGTGATGTAGTACATCATCATCCCGCTCCCGTTGGCATCATCCACCACCCCCGGCGCCGAAATGTCCACCCGGTTGTCAAATAGCGCTGTCCGCACGTCAAGCTGCGATATCGTCCCCGGCGGCGTCGCCTCCAGGTTTCCGATCTCGCCTTTGGTGATACTGTTCCCCGCCGGCATCGCCCGCGCCCCGAATCCCGGTTTCCCCGCCGGCACCGACGTGTCCCAGAACAGCGCCAGCTGATTCAAACTCGTGAAGACCGTGAAGTAGCCGGTCCGTTGCGTAAACCGGACAAAGAAGTCCCCGCCCGTCTTGCAGGCCAGCGTCTGGCTCGCCATATGTGTCACCAGGTTGCCCACCCGCTTGTAGTAATTCGCCGCCAGCGTACATCCCCCGCCGCTCACCGTCGGCGTAAACTCGGCCGCATAATAACTCCCCTGCTCCCCCGGTCCCGATAGTGCGTTGCTCGTAGCGTTCGAATAGATGACAAAGGTTCCCCCGCTGGCGGTGATCTTCATCGTCGCCTTGGCCTCATAAACCGGCCCGGCCAGCCCGGCGGTATAGATCACCGATCCACCATTGGCCGCCGTACTCGTCAGCCCATCGGTCCCGGACGCCACCGTCCCATTCGTCGCCCATTTCGAACCATCAATCGTGGCGAACGTGTCGGTATGGGTATAGGTATAAACAGCCAGCAAGGGCATCGCCGCCATCGCAGCAAGGGCAATCCTGCGCATACAAATTCTCCGGATAAAGGGAAGTAAAGGGGTTTCTAAGGAACAGGGAACGAGAAACGGCTATTTCCCGGTTTGCGGAGCGGGCTCGGGCAACACACTCGGCGCGCCGCCGGCCTTCTGGAACGTGGACGGATCAAAGTCTCTCTTCCACTTCCGGAACTCAGCCACGGCATCGGCCAGCTTGTCTTTCCCGGGCCGGAACAGCTTCGCCCGCGGTTCTTTCTTCAGTTGTTCTTCCAGCTTCTGCATTTCCAACACATTCCGCGGCGAAACCTCCACCAGCGCCATCGTCCCGTCGTCGGACGACTGAAAGGAGAACGGAACACCGGCCTCGCGCACAATCGCCGGCCGCTTCGGATCCTCCCATGTCCCCTTTCCTACCATCGGAACAGCAATGTATCCCCGCTCACCGCCACCCATTAACCGGGTATTTTGCGCAGTAATTACAGCTGTATTACACAGACATAATGCGATAAAAGCACGAATCATTCGCTAAGTATGCACCCCCCCCCAAGGGCTTTGTCAAGCGAAAAACGAGGCATGTTTCATTTATTCCTCGGCGGAAATGACAACATGGTGCCCTGTTCTGGAGAAAATACACAAAAACATGCTATCGCGGAAGCGTCAGTCACCAAAGATCGAAATAAATCTATCTGCTTCTATTTTCAACACAATACGTGTATTTATACATTTAGAAAACACAGAAAACACTAGACACAATCATATAATCCTAAATCCGGCAGTTGAATAGCGTTGCGGACTTGCAAAACGCCGG
>CAYSFR010000019.1:0-158954 GCA_964430625.1 uncultured Solibacteraceae bacterium | reverse complement strand
CCATTGTCGGCATGCGGTACTTCAACGTATCGGCGAACTTGATGAGCCTCGGTGCGATCGACTTCGGTCTGATCGTGGATGCCGCGGTGATCATCGTAGAGAACTGCGTGCGCCGTTTGGCGGAACGCCGCCGCTCGCTCGGCCGCACGCTCACTTCCGAGGAACGCCGAGAAACGATCCTGTCGGCCAGCGTGGAGGTGCGCAAAGCTGGACAGTTCGGCGAGATTCTCATCATCGCCGCCTACCTTCCCATCGTGTCGCTCGTTGGCATCGAAGGGAAGATGTTCCGGCCCATGGGTTTCACGGTGATTCTGGCATTGGCGGGTGCGCTCGTGCTGAGCCTGACACTAGTGCCGGCACTGTGCGCCGTATTTCTCAAAGAAGGCAAGTCCAAACCGCAACCGGCCGGCGCCGAGCACGATGACCACGAGGAGAACCCCTTGGTTCGCGTGCTTCAGCGAATCTATCGGCCGCTACTCGCGTTCACGCTACGCCATCGTGCCTGGACGATCATTGCTTCGTTCGCTTTGGTGGCCGTGTCGGGCTTCCTCGCCCTCTCGCTCGGTTCGGAGTTCCTGCCGAAGCTGGAGGAAGGCGCATTGGCCATCAACGCCGTGCGCCTGCCGGGCGTGTCTTTGGCGGAGGCGATCAAGATGACCAACACGCTGGAACGGGCCATCCGCGAATTTCCCGAAGTGCGCACTGTCGTCACGCGAATCGGACGGCCGGAAATCGCCACCGACCCCATGGGGGTCAACGCCGGCGATACCTACGTACTGCTGAAACCGCAGGATGAATGGACCTCAGCATCCTCCCGAGAGGAACTCGTCGGTAAGATGGAGGCCAAGCTCAAAGAGCTTCCCACCATGAACTACACCTTCTCCCAGCCCATCGAATTTCGGATGATGGAATTGATTGAAGGAGTGGGTTCCCGTTCCGACATAGTGATCAAAATCTTCGGCGAGGACCTCGACGAACTTCGCCTTCGTGCGCAGGAAGTGGCCAAGGCGATTTCCAGCGTACGGGGCGCGGCGGATCTCAAGGTGCAGCAACTCACTGGACAACCCGTGCTCAGCATCAAAGCGAATCGCGCGGCCATCGCCCGCTACGGAATCAACGTCGCCGATGTGCAACAACTCATCCAAACGGCCATCGCGGGAACGCAAGCGTCTACTGTACTGGAAGGCTTCAAGCGATTTGACCTTGTCGCCCGATTGACACCCGAGTCCAGAAACAGTGCACAGGCTTTCGCGAATCTGATGGTCAGCACTCCCACAGGGCAGAAAATCCCGCTGGGCCAGCTAGCGGAGTTCCGCAGCGAAGAAGGGCCGCTCGAAGTAAGCCGGGAAAACGGACAACGCCGCATCTCGGTCGAAGTCAACGTCCGCGGGCGCGATGTGGGTAGTTTTGTCGGAGAGGCGCAGAGCGCCGTGGATAGGGCCGTCCGGCTCAAGCCCGGCTACCTAATGGAATGGGGAGGTCTATGGGAACACCTCGATTCCGGCCGGGCGCGGTTGATGATTGTTGTGCCCATCACTTTTGTTCTGATCTTCCTGCTTCTGTTCATCACATTCCATTCGCTCGGCCAGGCCACACTCGTCTTTACCGGCATCCCCTTCGCGGTAAGCGGTGGAGTGTTCGCACTGCTCTTGCGTGGTATGCCGTTCTCGATGAGCGCTGGAGTGGGGTTCATCGCCGTGTCGGGCGTCGCCGTACTCAATGGTGTGGTGATGATGTCGTTCATCAATCACAACCGCGCCGCCGGGATGAATTGGCTTGATGCCGTCCAGATCGGCGCGGTCTCGCGCCTTCGGGCGGTCCTCATGACTGCCGCCGTCGCGAGCCTCGGCTTCCTCCCGATGGCGCTCTCCACAACTTCCGGGGCAGAAGTGCAACGTCCTCTGGCGACGGTCGTCATTGGCGGGCTGGTTACTTCGACGTTGCTGACGCTCTTGGTGCTACCTACCTTGGTTTTGGCCTGGCAGGCCAGGAAGCAGGAGGCTCCCCATGCCGAAAAATGAGAGATCGTGCACGCTGAAGATCGGGGGGATGGATTGTGCCGAAGAAGTTTCCATCCTAAAGCGGGAAGTTGGCCCCCTGGTGGGAGGTGACCAGCACTTGGCGTTCGACATCCTCAACGCGCAGATGACCGTACTTCCCTCAGCGGCGACCATGGACACTGAAGCCATCATCCGGGCTGTCCGCAAGACGGGAATGACGGCGGCTTTCGCTGTTCCGTCAGAAGACGGCGGGATTCCGGCGCGCTGGTGGGACAGCCACGCTCGCATGGTGCTTACCGCCGTCAGTGGTGTCTTGACCGCCGTAGCGTTTTCAATCCATTACGCGTTAGCTGGCGGATGGGCGGAGGTGCTCGGATCGGAAGGGCTCGGAAACTCGCACCTCGTTCCATTGCCGGTGAGGGTGCTCTACTTGCTCGCTGTGCTGGCGGGCCTATACCTGGTTCTCCCGAAAGCGCTGTTCTCATTGCGCCGTGGCCGTCCGGACATGAATCTCCTCATGACCATCGCCGTCTGCGGAGCGATTGGCATCGGTGAGTGGTTTGAAGCCGCCACGGTCGCATTTCTGTTCGCGCTTTCCTTGACTCTGGAATCCTGGAGTGTCGCTCGCGCCCGCCGCGCGATAGAGAAGCTTCTCGATTTGGCGCCTGCGGTGGTACGAGTCGTTCAACCGGATGGCAGCGTTCGAGAGATTCCAGCAACCACTACGGCAATCGGCACTGTGTTCGTCGTCCGCCCAGGAGAACGCATTGCACTTGACGGCGAGGTGGTTAAGGGCCTCAGCGATGTGAACCAAGCTCCCATCACTGGAGAGAGTCTGCCCGTTGCCAAGGAGCCGGGGGCCGACGTATTCGCTGGCACGGTGAACGGCACCGGCACACTCGAAGTCCGATCCACCAAAGCCGCCGGTGACACAACGCTTGCGCATATCATTCGACTTATCGGCGAGGCGCAGCAGAACCGGGCACCCTCCGAACAATGGGTTGACCGGTTTGCGCGGTTCTACACGCCCGCCGTGATGGCGGCGGCAATCGCGGTGTTGGCTGTGCCGGTTCTCCTCTTGGGGAAGCCGTTCGAGCCTTGGCTGTACCAAGCGCTCGTGCTCCTGGTGATCGCTTGCCCCTGCGCGCTTGTGATCTCAACCCCGGTTAGCGTTGTCGCCGCGCTCGCGGCAGCCGCGCGGAATGGTGTCCTTGTGAAGGGCGGCGCGCACATGGAGACGCCAGGCCGCCTGAAGGCGATCGCCATGGATAAAACAGGAACGCTCACCGAAGGCAAACCTGCCGTTGTGCAGGTTGTGGGAATGAACGGGCACTCGGAGTCTGAGCTTCTGGAAAGAGCGGCGGCTATGGAGATGCATAGCGATCATCCGCTAGCCAAAGCCATCGTTGAACACGCGCAAGCAAAGGGCCTTCGACCGGAACCTGCCGAGGAGTTCACGATCACTCCAGGCAAGGGGGCAACGGCACGGTGGAACGGCAAGGAATATTGGCTCGGCTCACACAGGCTGCTGGAAGAGCGTGGACAGGAGACTCCATCGGTACATGGCGATATCGAAGCTCTCGCGCGTGCAGGGCGAACCGTGGTCGTCTTCGGCAATGAGACCCACGTGTGTGGCTTTATCGCCCTTGCGGACCGTATCCGGCCGGAGTCGAAGTCTGCCGTCGCGCAACTTCGGCAAGCCGGCGTTGAGCACATCGTCATGCTGACGGGCGACAACCGTGGCACAGCCGAAGTCATTGGCCGCGAGACTGGGGTGACGGAGATTCGAGCTGAACTCCTGCCTGCCGATAAGCTCGACGCCATCGGGAAGCTCGTCGATCAGTACAAGACCGTCGCCATGATCGGCGATGGGATCAACGACGCTCCCGCGCTGGCCCGGGCAACGCTCGGCATCGCGATGGGCGCTGCCGGCAGCGACACAGCGATGGAAGCCGCCGACGTGGCGCTGATGTCTGACAACCTGTTGAAGATTCCGTGGCTCATCCGTCATTCACGCCGGATGATGGCGATCATCCGCACGAATATTGCGCTTTCGCTGATCGTCAAAGCCGTGTTCGTCGTACTGACCATGATGGGGCACGCCTCACTATGGGCCGCAATCGCGGCAGACATGGGCGTGTCGCTCCTGGTGATCTTCAACGCCCTGCGGTTGCTTGGCAGTCCGGCAACGGAATCCATCAACGAAGGAGAACGATTCAAGGGATGGGGCAGATGAACTGGCTCCGCCTTCGCGTCCCGGCGCTTGTGGTCAGCGGGCTGGCGTGGCCCTCATCTGGCTCCGCGACAGCGCAAGCGAAGCCCGCGATCAACCGCGCCCAGATGTCTGGGCTGTGCCTGCCTCGCGGCGCCGGACGCCGTGATCCAAGTGCTGGCCGATGCTGGTGGAGCCGATTCGCTTGGCGAAGGCGTTGAGTTGGGTTGGTAAGGTGGAGAAGACGATCTTCCTGTTGCGCTGGCTACACGATCCGGGACTGCGCTCGGACACTGGGAGGCAGCTCAATTGAGGGGAACCCAGCAGAGTCTGGCGCGCTGGCTGTTCTTCGCCAACCAGGGCAAGTTCCGGGGAGGGCGATTGCGAGCAGATCATGAACAAGGCGAGTTGCCTGAGCCTGATCTCGAACGCGGTTTTGGTGTGGTCCCCGATCCAGATCCAGAAGATCGTCGAGGAGTTGCAAGCTTCCGGGCAGCCGGGCACGACGGGGACCTGGCGCGGGTCGCTGCTGCGAACTCACGCGATCCCCAACGGGAGCTATGATCTGTCGGCCCGCTAGCGCCAGGGGTGACACTGCGTGTAATACGCTAGCGAAAAAATCTGCAACCCCTGCGGCCTCTACCCGGCTTTTGAGCGTTGTACAAGCACCGCTTCACAAATAATTCGTCAGACCCCTTGACCCTATACCTACGTACAGGGTTTAGGCTGGGAATGTAGGAATAACGGAGCACCATGGGATTGAAGATTGGCGAGGTAGCAGAGCGCGGCGGAGTGAACCTCCAGACCATCCGCTACTACGAACGAGAGAAGCTTTTGCCCGAGCCGCCCCGGCTTGCATCCGGCTACCGAGTTTATCCGGACCAGACGGTACGCCGGGTGCGATTCATCAAACGTGCTCAAGAGATTGGCTTTACGCTTGCCGAAATTCGGGAGCTTCTCGCTGTACGGATCGATTCCGGTCGCAACAGCGCTGAGGTTCGCTCTCTCGCTAGTGCCAAGATCACCGACATCGAGGAGAAGATTCAAACCCTCCACCGGATGAAAGACGCACTTGTCCGCATCACAGAACGCTGCTCTGGATGTGGGCCTACAAGCGAATGCCCGATACTCGAAAGCATTGATTCAGATGAGGTGTTGCAATGACGTGGAGACGATTTGCGGCTGTGTTGCCAGGCGTTGGGGCATCCCTCCTTCCGAAACTGACGTGCCCACTATGCTGGCCCGCTTATGCAGGGCTACTAACAACGCTGGGACTGGGATTCCTAATGTCCGAGCGGTACCTCTTCGGGGTCACTGCCATTTTCCTGATCGTGTCAGTCAGCGCCCTTGCCTTTCGGTATCGGGGGCGTCGCGGCATTACTCCTGCCCTTCTGGGAACTGCGGGGGCGGCCGTGGTGCTCGCTGGGAAATTTAGATTCGAATCGATACCGGCGATGTACTCGGGGCTCAGCGTTTTAATTGCCGCTTCGCTTTGGAACAGTTGGCCCAGGAAGTCAGATGCATATGAGTTAGTCCAATTGAGTGTAAAGGAAGGTAATCATGGAACAGAAACGAAAGGTCGAAGTCTTCAGCGCGGGATGTCCCGCCTGTGAACCCACAGTGCAACTCGTCAAGAGCATAGCTTGTCCCTCTTGTGACGTTCAGGTGCTCGACATGAACAAGCCTGACGTCGCAGCGAAGGCTAAGCAGTATGGGGTAATGAGTGTACCGGCAGTTGTCATCGATGGAAAGCTCGCCGGCTGTTGCAGCGCGGTTGGGCCGGAGGAAGCGGCACTTCGCGCCGAAGGTCTCGGGGTCGCTCTTTAGCAGCTAACCATCAACACACAATCTGGAGGGGGTTTCGGCCCCCATCAGAAATCCGCACCACTGCTATTTCTGAGCGGATTCTCTTACCAATGGTCAAACGACGCTCCTGCGCTGAGCCGGGCAACGACCTGTCTAAGATTCCGTGGCTCATCCGTCATTCACGCCGGATGATGACGATCATCCACGCGAATATCGCGCTTCCACTTATCGTCAAAGCCGTGTTTCGTCGTACTGATCATGGTGGGGCACGCCTCACTCTGGCCGCAATGGCCGGCAGAAATGGCGTGGAGCTCCTGGTGATCTTCAACGCCCTGCGGTTGCTTGGCAATCCGGCAACGGAATCCATCGACGAAGGAGAACGATTCAAGGGATGGCGCGGATGAGTGGGCTCCGCCTTCGCATTACGACGCTGTGGTCACCGGACTGGCGGTAGCCTCATCTGGGAAGCTTTCGTCGCGCAAAGACCACGGTGAATCCCCTCAATCCAGAAGCCACCTCCCAGTTGCTTGTCCATGGCATCTACGGGGGGGGCCCGCAAGCCCCTGTACGTGGGAATGCTCTTCGCGCTGGCGGGTTGGTGCGCATGCCACGCCAACATTGCCGCCGCCCTTGTCCTGCCCGGCTTCGTATGGTACCTCAACCGCTTCCAGATTCAGCCGGAAGAAGAAATGCTGACCCGGAAGTTCGGGGCAGCCTGCGAAGGCTACTTGAGCCGAGTTTCGCGCTGGCTGTAAGGCCGAGGTGCTGGGTGCACTACTGGTTTGCGCGGCGCGCTTGAGGATTGCACAAGATCGTATAGTAGTGAATTCATACCCAAGGCGAAATGCCAACCCTCCATTAACCCTCCATTTCACCAGCCGCAGAAATCGGGCCTTGTTTTCTTAGCGTTTTTCATACCCCGGATCAACGCCTTGCGCAGTTATGTCATTGAAAACAAATCGCGGTCCATTTTCCCAAGCTGAACGTCGTGGGTTCGAGTCCCATCTCCCGCTCCATCTTTTCAACGACTTACGGCGATTTTTGCCCGGAGTTTCCTTACTGCGATTACTGCATTAGCAGTAATCGCAGTAATCGTTTGCGGCTAACCTGTTGAAAACAGGCTACTTGAGTGAGTGAATGTCAGATTGGGGGTTTGACATTCACCGCGAGGTACGCTCGGCGCACTGGCACCGACTTCGAGACTCAACCCACCGTGGGTTCGGCAAAACACGGATTTGTCTCGTTGATGTTCGTCTGAGCATGCAGCCTGGAACGAGTAGAACAGGCAGTCCACAACCTATAGGGAGTTCCGAGAACCCGAATCCACCTCCTGCACTTTGCAGCCGACTGCCTCGATAATCTGAAGCTTGTTTGGATCGATCACCTTGATCTCGGTCTCGTTCGCCACAAAGGTAGTGATACGAACATTCGTCAATGGCGTTCGGAACTTCACGTAGTTCGGACCAAATTTTCGGGACGCACACCACTCCTCCAAGGCGTATCCAGAGTAGAGTGCGGATCGAACCGCCACGTTCTCGTGGTTGAGGCCTTCCAGTTCACAGTGGCTGTCGAAAAGAAAGGAGCGATCATTGAATGCTCCGGGTTCGCATCGCATCAAATTGCAGTGAGCGGCGTTGAATGAGGTAACGGAGTCCGCCAGGCTTCGAGCATGGACGCGCATCAAACGGCTATGTAAGCTGTCGTCGAACCTGTACAACCGGAATAGTCTTTTGTTCTGAATTCCACGGTAGAGGACGTGTTCGCCTCGATCAATTGCTGGTTGGCATTGGATGTCCCCGATGTAATAGCTGCCGTGCTGCATCAGGATGAGACGCTCCGAATGGTCCTCCGGATGGCGATATGCGGCGAGTGGAGCGGTCAGTGTAGCCTTGGGGCGCATAGCGCCGTCTGCAACAAACAAGGTGTCGATGTCGCCGCGCCGCGCCCGGCTCCAGAACCGAAAAAGCAGCTGTACCGCCGCACTATCGCGAATGGCAGCGCCGAACCAAAAGTGACGCCGCTTATTTGTATCGGGGGCGAAGATGCCGGGGATGACCCACGAGTATCGGAAAAAATAGTCGCGCTCGGGCGGCGAGCTGGGAGAATACGCCAACTCCCCGTCCGCCGCCAGCCACGGAACAATCTCTTCACCGGCCAGTGTGGAGGTAGAAAAGCGCTGTTGCTGGGTTCCCTTCCGGGTATGAGGATTCAACGGGCGCCAGCCTGCACGGCTGCCTCCAGGCGCTTAGATGTTGCGGCATTCAAAGCGGCATAGGTCGTCAATTGCAGGAGCGCCCGCATGGAGGCAACCTCGCTCCGGTATTCGTGCACTCGCGCAGTGAATGTGCGGCGGTCCTTTGTGCACACGAGAGTTTGCGGCGAACCCACTCGCTCCGTGACGTGAGTCATATCGAGTCCGTGCCGGTCTATTATCTCGTGAAGATGACTACGGCGCTCCTTCTTGACACGAAAACGATGGACGACTTCGGTTGGACTCCTGGCGAAAGCTTGGAGCTCGGTGCAATCTTCGCAGCGGCAGGACAGTTGTATGTTCAAACGCCAATCTGCCGGTGGACGGGGCGGGAGTTCGCTGCGCAAGAGCAGAAATTCCGCTGCGCTTGTCCAGAGGGCTTGCACGGCGCGTTGGACCGCGGGCACCCCGGAAGACTGTCCGGCGCAGAGTTGCTCAAGCGCGGGAACGACGATCGTGACCGGATGAAAAACGTCCGGCCGGGAGGCGATCTTGCTCGCCGCCACGGTACATCGGGTTCCTTGCTCGAGATGCTGTAGACCCAAGATCAGGTTGTCGATGAATGCCGGTGTGAGGCCCGTCTCCCGCCCGTGTCTGGCGGGCTCCCACGTGTTCCGCGGTTTGGGTATTTCGATACTGTCGAGCGCTTCGATGGCGGCATCGGCGACGGCCAGAAACGACGGAGATGAATTCGTCGGCAGAGCGCGCAGCAGTTCCGCGCACGCATTTGGGTACTTCGGCATGCGGGCACCGAGGAGCGTCGAAAGAAGGGCAGAAGCTTGGGTTTCCGGAAGAGTCCCGGCCGCACTGATCAAGGCCGTGTTCTCAGAGCCGTCATAGTCCGCTACGACAACTTTGCGGATGAACGCTTCGAGAAGTTCTGGACTATCCAACCCGGTAAGGATCGCGAACATCGTCAATCGATCGGGTGACTCCGGCGGTTGGGCGACGAATGCGTCGCCGTGTCGCGACGAACCAACGGGCCACCTCTCCACGATTCGACGCGCGGCCGCAAGGGTCCGAGGCCGGGCGCTATCGCCTTCTGCGATCAACCTCTTCAAATAGGGGATCGCCGTGGTGACTCCGCCCGCCAGCAACACGTCTATTGTGCGGTCTGAGGGCCAGAGGACGAGAGCAGCGCGACGGTAGGACCGTTCGTAGCTTGCTCCTTCATTTCCGGTTGCCTCGGTGAGGCGCCGCTCATCGGGCGGTTCCCCATCGAGTGCATTCGCTGGAAGCAACTCACCGTCCGCAAGCGGAATATGGCCGAACGCCAACGGGCGGTCATCCTGATCTGACCACTCATCCAAATACTGCCAGCCATCGTCAACCGTGATGGCATCGAAACTCACATTTCGTGCCTTGCTCTCCGTCTCTTCGTCTGGATGGAAATTGTAGTGGTAACGGGCTCGGCGGGAACGGAAGTAATCATAGTCGTTGATTTCGGCGGCTCCGGTCTCTCCGATGTGGACAACCGCCAAGTGCACGGAGCATCCAGCTCTGGCGGCCGCTCGCAGCAGAACGTTGGATTTGGCTGCGTCCACACCCTTCAACGCGGAGAAGGCGAGGCTTGCGGGGCTGTATTGATGGTCGAGGAGCCAGGCCAGTTTTTGCGCCTTGCCCGGCGCTTTCCAGAACGCTTCGAGTATGGCGCTTGCCTTCTCAATTTGGCATTCGTAGTTGGGCGCCTGTAGCCGTTGCAACCCGGTTTTGCCCGGTCTTTGGATGAGGTTGTAGATCAAGCAAACGCGATTGCCCTCCAGGAGTGGCAATACCTCGTGCTCACAGTCGGCATAAAATGCGGCGAAGGCGAGTTCGGACGGGTCCACAGCATTGGAGGCGGTCGTGGCCTCACGGCCGGCATGGCGAATGCGGAGTTCTCCGCCGCGATGGGCGGAGGGGAGTGTTAGCACTAATGTGCCAAACATCCCGGGCGCCTTTTCGGTATCGCGATGTGGGAGAAAGAAGCCGCCGGGCTTGTAGATCAGCAGTTTATAGAGCTCCGCGGCGACGGTGTCCGCCTGGCAACCGAGGCCGGTGGCGACCTTCGAAAGAATGCCACTGAAAGTCGCCGGCCAGGATTTTGCGCTTATTTTGACCGAGTTTGGAGATATTTGCCAGACGTTGCGGACAGCGGTATCGACGATTGTTTCCTCGCCGCGACCATACGGCGCCTGTGTGGCGTGTTGCGCCATGGCGTCAATCTGCGACTGCGCGATTGGGAAGGAAAGAGTCCCGGCATCTTCCACCTCAATGCGCGGCATCGGTATTTCCATTGCGCCATCCACGAAGAAATCGCCCGGGTACGTCACGTCCAATAAGAGAGCTTCGAGAGGTTTCAGATCGCGGTTGTATTCGACTGTTATGTGCTTCATGGCGCGCTCGCGGCGGGCTGCTTTAGGATCGTTTCGCAGTCTTTAACGATTCTAGACTGGGGCGGTAGGGAAGGAACTGCCGCAACCGAGATTCGTTCTGGCGGCGAGCACCAAAACAGGTGTCGTGTCTTGGGTTTTCGAACACTCTGACCAACAGGCGCGGGAGCGGGGGCCTGATCGGTGCACCGAATAAGGCGGTCTGACCGCCTTATTCTGGATGGACTCGAAAATCCTGTCCAGTTCCAGTTGCTTAGGTGAACGAGAGGATTTTGAGAAGCAGCTTGATTTCAACTACTTACGGGGGTAATGCTGAATCGGGTGCGGCCTTTGTAGCTGACGGCGGAAATGAGGCGGGTTCACCGCCCTATTCGGGCTGAGCCCCGCGCAGTCTCCAGGTTGCGCCCCGGGCGTGCGGAGACGACGTCGGTGGGTGCGAGGTTCATTGCAACTCACTCCCCGACCTTGAGCGCCTTGCGCAGGTTGCCAAGGAGTGACTCCCTCTTTTTCGGGTCAGCTTTGGCGAGGTTCTGGAGCCGCCATTGAACGGCGGGCAGCGTTTCGACGTGCGGGATACCCAGCAGTTCCCACTCGGGATTTCCCTCCTTGATGGAGAGAAGGAACTTGCGGTGTTCCTCGGGCATCCTACCGACGAGTTCCTTGATGAATTCTTCCCGCGCGCGAAGCAGATCGTCAAGTGTAACAGCGGTCTCCGTCATCCCCTCAAATCCACGGGTGAATTCCTGAGCGATATCGAGGCGCGCGGGCGCGAGGACTTCCGCCATGGGGCGGTTATGGCTGAGGATGTAAACCAGGAAGGCCTTTCTCAGGTCTGGCCCGATTCCCTCGTTTGCGAGAAGGTCGCGGACATCGAAGAGATCGCGCGGATGCTGGCGGTCGAGCGCCGCGACAAGCTTGCCGGCATAGAGGTCAGCGAAGCTTACGACCTGGATTGCGGCGAAGCCGAATTGCACCTCAACTGACCGCGAGACCGACATAAACTTCGGTTCATAGACACAACCACGCAGGACGGGCGTCACCTCGATCTTGACCTGCACACCATCCGACTCGACAAAGATCTTGCTGACGAAGTTCCCGGGATTCAGTGCCGACGATGTCACCCTGGTGCCACGAAGGCCCTCACGAATTTTCTTCTCCAGTCGCCGCATGGCGACGTCGATATTTGCGAGAGAAGCCGCCCTGTCCTCGACAGGCAGGTAGGTGAGGTCTATGTCGACCGAGAGGCGTGGCATGTCGCGCACAAAGAGATTGATGGCCGTTCCACCCTTCAGGGCGAAGCAGGTTTCTGTCGCGAGGAACGGGATGGTCCGGACCAGCAGCGAGGCCTGGCGGCGGTATTGTTCAGACGCTGCCATCGAGGCTCTCCGGCACCGTGATGTTGTATTTCGTATCCAGCTTGCCGCCGCGCACGAGCATCCGTTTGCCTTTACCAAGGTCGATGCCCGAACGGTCGAGCTTCTGCAGCCAGGCGTGATTGTGGCGTTCCGCGAACCAGAGGAACAGCCGCTTCACCTTTATGCTTCGGCAATCGGCGAGCAACACCTGAAGCCGGCGCGGGCTGAGGTTGCGCAGACCTTCCATCAGTACATCCGCTTGATGGAAGGTCTCGCTCTTTGGAACCTCATTCAGCAGTTCGAGGATGGCACGTTCGGGCGTGGATACCGGGAGGGGATACTTCCAGTGTCCCCAGGTTTGCTCCGTAAAGCCGCTATCCTCCGGCGACGGCGGAGCACCACCTGCAGTAACGAGCGGCGGTACCTCTCGGTTTCTGAAGAGCTTTCGCGCGCTGTGAAGAACGAGCTTCGTATTCACGTGGACGCACGAGACCCAGCCCGGCAAATTCTCGTTTGAGAACAGATGCGCTTCTCTCATACCGCTCGCGGCGAGGTAATGGCTGAAGCCTTGCAGTTCAAGCGCTGTTCTTCCGCCGGCCGCCACAGGAAGATTCATAAGCGCGTTGAGCGAGATCACGAGTTGCTGCCAGGGAAGGGCCGCAGATTGTACTGCCGCCGTGGGCCGGCAGTAGACACCCCGCGCCAAGGTCAGAAGCCAGCCGTTCATAACGTATTTGTGCCGCAACTGGCGGGAGACGTTGTGCCGTTCAAGCCAGCCTGAATCAACGACCAGCCCTTCCGGGAGGTTGTGTTGAAGCCAGTTTAGCTTTCCCTGAGTGTGACTACCCATGGTTTACAAAATATATCATACTCAAACCAACACAAGGTTTACACATTATCGTGTTTGTAATCCCAGGGTAGACAACCATTGATATTGATAAACCCGTTGGAGTGGATTATCGTGTCTCACATCCCGTCAAACCCTTGATTCATAGCCGCTACCACGGTCGCAGCCAGCGGAACTATCGCTTCGACGATCCTCCGTGTCCATATCCGAAGAGGGGCTCCTTCAATAGTTCCTCAACACCTTAAAAAGGTCTCGCCGTTGGAGTGATTCCAGTGGCAGCCTAACATAGCGTCTTCGTCAACGAATCTACTGCACCTATTGTCCACTGAAGCGAACGTGGACCGCATCAGCATGATCGATCCGTAGAACCCGACCGTCTCCGCGAATGACCGCTGGGCAGTCGGGCCAAAGAGCATGGATCGTTTGCAACCACTGTTCGAGCATGGCTCGGAACCGGCTGGGACGGGAGTATTCTACACACCCAAGCTGCTGAGTGAGTCCGAACGGGCCGAAGAGCGGAATCGCCTCAGGGCCCTTGGCGACGAAGCACCGGTAGCTCAGCCACATGAACAAGTCCAGCAGTGCCGGTGCCGCGGCAAGGACTTTGATTGCCTCCAGATCGGCCGGAATCGGATGGCCCGTGATCTCGGCGTAGAACTCGTCAGTGAGCGTGATTGTGTTCTGACTGGTCGGCGCCTCCCCGGGGCGGCTGTACCAAATCTCCGCCTCCTTTAAGAAATTGAACCGCCTGCGGTGGATGACCGTTGCCGTCGAGCGTGTTGACTCGGTCGAGAAGAACATGGTCGCGCCGAAGATCCGTTCAAAGGCAGCTACGATGCGACGGTACTCCTTACCGCCCTTCGCCATTCCGAATATGTCGAGCATCTCGGCCGCCGACCGGAATCGAACCGTTTGACTCTTCTGCCGGACTGCCAGGGTCGCCAGGAAGATGAGAACCAAGCGGTCCTGGCCGAATGGAAGGCCGAACTGGGGGTGGCCAGTGATCTGGAGGAGGAAGTTGCCATTGCGGCGCTCGAAGAGCAGTTGATCCTTCGGCGGTCGGCGGATCGGCAATCCACATAAGATGAAGGGGCGGGAAGCAAACGCCAACGGCTGTCGGCCCTCCTCGCGGTTGGCTCGTACAAGCGCGATGCCCTCCGCCTGTCTGAGCCGGTACCGGGAAACCAACAGGTCTCCGTGGCTCTCCCGGAGTATCGATTCGGCCTTTACCAGCAAGCCCTCACCTCACGCCTTTCGGTTGCGCGAGGGGCCAAAATGCCGTCAGGTTGAAGAAGAGATTTGCAGCTCCCGACTCGTTACTGCGATTACTGCGTTAAGCCTGGTTTTCGCTTTCCTCTAAGGTTCCAGGTGGTCAGGATTGCCGCCATGGTCGCATTTATCCTTTATTTGCGAATGATCGTCGTATTCCCAAGCTGAACGTCGTGGGTTCGAGTCCCATCTCCCGCTCCATTTAGAATCAATCACTTACAAGGCTATTGCGGCCAGATTCAACCGGAACAGTCCATCCCAAGCTGGACATCACCCGTGTAAGTCACTGAATATAGGCGACTTGCGAAGATTGCAGATGCGTCTAATGGAGTAAGCGGAGTAACGCAGGTAAGCCCCGTCTTTTCAGATATTTGGGGCCGCAGTACAAGCGGTTCACGCGATCGCTTTGACGCAATCTGACGATGTGGATCGTCGCTAGCGAAGACGTGGTGGAACGTAAAGCATCTCATTCACCGACACCCTTCCGGCTCTTCGATTGCCCGAGCATTGCTATGGCCCGAGTGTCGTTCTCGGAAACGCGGTGCCGACAGAAGCTAGTTGGTCCCCATGGCTTTGATTTGGTCCACGAATTCTTTCCCGAAGCTCCGGTCGCGGTCCACTCCGCAGTGGGACGAGCGGTCACGGCAAAGTGGAGAATCCGACGGCGGTCGTGTGCCAGCACTAGAATTACATGCAGCACCTGGAATCGGATCGTCGGCACCGTAAAGAAGTCGACCGAAATCATGGCCTTGACGTGATTGTCGAGGAAGGTCCGCCAAACCTGCGATGGCGGCTTGCGGTGGCGGACTATGTACTTGCTCACGCTCGATTCGCCGAGGGCAATGCCAAGCTTGAGCAGTTCGCCGTGAATCCGTGGCGCACCCCAGTTAGGGTTGTCACTGCTCATCGCACGAATCGAGGACCGGACGTCCGCCGGGACTGCCGGTCGCCCCGGCCTCCTCCGCCGGATCGTCCACGTCCAGAAGAGTCCGAAGCCCTTGCGATGCCACCCGATCACCGTCGCCGGCTTCATGATGGCGGTACTCCCCCGCCAATCCTCCCGGACCGCCGACAACCAGGCCAAGAGGAATCGATCAGCGGTGGTCAGCTACGGCCGTTTCACAGATCGTTGCAAAACGCTCAGCTGGTGACGAAGGGCAAGAATCTCGAGCTGAAGCGCCGCGCGATGCCGAATGGAAGCCACGAAGGCCGCCGCCAGCGCCACCAACGAGGGCTAACAAGGGAATCGAAAGAAGAAAGGCAACTCCTCAATTTATCAACAACTTCGAGATTTACGAGAACCACAGTTGGGCGGTAAACGCTCGCAGAGGCGATCACTACCTAGTGGCCCTCCTCATGGACTATCGCACAGCATGGGCGGTAGTCCGGCACTGGCCTACTCACGATGCCGTTATCGCGCACCGCCAGGAGTCGATGAAGCGGCGTGAGCGCCTTTCCTTGGAGTCAATTTACAGTCTGCAAAAGGCCGCCTTAGACCGCGAAGCCGATCGACTGAGGAAAACCGTGTCGGCCAACAGGTCAGGACTTGCTCCCGCCGCCCTAAGTGTCACCATCCACATTGAACGGGAGGAATGCCAACGAGGGAGCGAAGCAACAGTAGCCCCGTACCTGGAAGACGCTCAAATCCAGTCTCTGTATCGTTCCCCAGCCGAAGTAACACGGTCTAAATGGGAAGGGAAGGTGTAGACGCTCAATGTTTCTTGCGCAGCCACGCTCCCACAAACTGAATGTCATCCGGCGATAGTTCGTGGCCGCCCGGGTTCCAATGCAGGCTGACGCTCGCCCCCGAACTAAGCAGCGCCTGCCACAAGCTTTCCACCTGCTGCGGGCTCGACATTCCGTCGAACCTCCCCGCGGCGATAAAGATCGGCAATCCGTTGAGCGGCGGAGGCGTCAGGCCCGGCCAAGGGTTCATTGGCCGCAACAACACAGCTCCGGCAAGCGCGGTGGGCTCGATGTACAGCAGGCTCGCGGCGATGTTAGCGCCGTTGGAATAACCGAGCGCCGTCACCTGTTGCGCGTCGAATCCATACTCTTTCGCTGCAGTAGCCAGGAACCGGGCGAGCGCTTCGGTTTGCTCCCGCAAGTCGTCTTGGTCGAAGACTCCAGGCCGTAACCGGCGGAAGAATCGCGGCATCCCAGCTTCCAACACTCGTCCGCGGGGGCTAAGTAGATTCCACTCCGGCGCAAGCTCCCGCCCCAGGTCCAGCAGGTCGTTCTCATCGCCACCAGTCCCGTGCAGCAGCAGCATCGTCCGCTCCCCGGTACCTTTCACAAAGCGATGGGCAAAGATGCTATCCATTCCAATTGCCTGTTTCGGAAGTACGCGTCTCAATCCTCGGCAGATGTTCCTTCAACTCCCCCCGCCGGGGTTCCAGGAAAACTGGCAATTTGAGTTCTTGCCCCAGAGACTCCAGCGGCTCGTCCACCGTGAAGCCGGGTGGGTCGGTGGCAATTTCGAACAACACGCCCCCCGGTTCCCGCCAATAGATCGAATGAAAATAGGTCCGGTCCAGGATCGGACTCACATGGCGTCCATCGGCAATCAACCGTGCATGCCAGTACAATTCGGCCTCGTCGTCGGCAACGCGCCAGGCAACATGATGAATAGCGCCCGGTGATACCCGGCCCCGGCCCGCCTCCTTGCCTTCCACAACGTCGACAATCCGCCCGGCGCCGCCGTCCCCGAATACGTAACGCGACCGATCGCCCTCTCGCCCCCCGGCCGCCAGACCCATCGTGTCCGCCAGATGCCGGTCAGTTTTAGCGGCCGATGCCTCTGTGAGCGTTACGCTGTGGATGCCCTGCAAGGCATGTGAGCCTGCACTGCTTGCCCCAACTATCGCCAGCCGCAACCCGTCCGGATCGAAAAACGGAAGTGTTGGCTGGCCAAACCGTTCTGTAGTCTCTCCAGCGGTAATGCCTGCATTCGCAAGTCTGGTGCGCCAGTGGTCCAATGAATCCGCCGGTGCCGAAAATGCCACCTCCGTCGCCATGCCCGCTCCATTCTTGCCGGCAATGGCGTGCGGCCAAGGGAAGAATGTAATGATCGTGCCCGGCGTTCCCGCGCCGTCACCGTAGTAAAGGTGATAGGTTCCTGGGTCGTCGTAGTTGACGGTGACCTTCACCAGGCGCAGGCCGAGGACTCCCGTGTAGAAGTCGATGTTGCCTTGAGGTGCGCCGCACATGGCAGTTACGTGGTGAATTCCGTTGATGGAGTGACTTGAGTTTTTCATGGTTACCTTCGAATGGAAGTGCGTGTGAGAAGTGCGTCCAGGGAGAACGATCCCGGTCCGCAGACCAGCAGCATCAGGTTCGCCACCAGATAGAATGCGGATGCCTCATAGCTGTGTCCGTGTGGATTGATCCACACCTCTCCCCGGCCCACAAGTTGGGACGTCGCAACCAGCATCGTGGCGGCCAGCGCCCCCGCCGAAAGCGGTGTCAAGAGTCCCATCGCCAGCATCACACCCGCGGCCAGTTGCGTCAGTGTTGCCAGGTAAGCGAGTGGAATCGGGATCAAGAACTCTTGTGCGAAAGCAGTGACGTCAAGGTACTTGCCGTACCCATGAACCGCTAGCGCGCAGCCGACGGCGAACCGGAAGAGGAGTAACCCGCCGCTGGGCCATCGGCTGGAGACAGACGGACGAAGGAACTGGAGAATACTGCGCATGTCGAACTCCCTGCATTCAAAATCGATACGTGGCCCAGGCGGCCAAAAATCGGATCGGACGGCCCCGTCCCGACTCTCGGAGAAATGCCCCGGCCCAGAAATGTTGAAACTCGGCTTCAAAGGAAAGATGCCGGTTAGCTTGCCAGTCGAAGCCTGTCCTCACGGCCCGCCCGATGGGCCGGGCCCGGCTGCCCGCACCGGAGACGATCAGGAAACCGGGGACGTCATAAATTCCGTCGCGAACCGAGTAACGCCAGAAGAAATCCGCGTCCACGGTGACGCCGAATCCCCGTGCCAACTCGACCCGTAACGAAGGGTGCAAATCCATCAGGTTGCTCGGACCGAGCAGATCCGCCTGACTGAAATAGTTGCCCCTGGGAAAAAGTGCATTGAACGTCCCAAGCGATCCATCGCGCGGGTTACGGTCGCCGCTAGTCACGTCAGCTTTCAATCCGGCGCGAGGTTTGAAGCGGATAGACTCCCACGTGTACCCGGTGTTACTGGCCGCCGTCCATGCATGGATGGACCCGGATCCAAACCGCCCACCTTGCCAGACGCCTTCAAAGTCGTAGTCACTCCCGCGGCCGGCCGGCCGCCACCAGCGGCCGCCAAACGAGTGGCGCTGCTCGCGCCCCGTTCCGGCGTCAAAGTGGCGCCGTTTCCGGTCCAATCCCAGGTAATATAGCTCCAGGTTCCGTGGCTTCCATGTCGTGTAGACGCCCCACAACGCCTGACGGAAGTCGGGAGAGTTGTCAAAATAGCCGGGGTTGGTCTGGGACGGTCGGAGCGCCAGTAGATCTGCACGCCATTCCGTCGTTTCCCACCGCAGGCGCGCCCCGTCAAAGCTGAGCCGGACATTGGGCCCCTCGCGAATCGACACCAGCCGGCTTGAACCTAACCCCACCTCTTGCCTCCCCATGCGCAGGGACAGCCCTTTGCCAATGCCGAACTCGGCCCAGCCCTGATGAATGTCCAGGCTATCCTTGTCCGTTGGACGCGGTCCATCACGGCGGCCATTCTCCACCCCGCTTTTCACTTGCAGGAAGAACCGCATCCGTTCGCCATATCGCATATCGGCATGGATCATGTATCGTTGCAGCAGGTACGACTCGGCCGGAGAACCTTCCGCGCCTTCGTTGCTGAACCCCTCAAATCGTTCGCGAATGTCGCCGCCCAAAGAGTACCGCCACTCGCCGAGCGGGATGTTCTTCAACGCCTCACCCGTTGCCTGGCTCCAATCCTCGTCCTGCCGTTGCACGCGCAGCATCGGCGCCTTACCCTGCCCCGCGGCGGTACCCGCAAGTATGGCCAGCAGCACTAGAACGCGAAACATGGACAGAATAGTCCTTCCGGAAGCAATGCCCCTTGCCCGTGCGAGTGCGTGCAGATCGCTTTGGCCGAGTGCGGGATTGCTGGCGCCCGATGGTACCCTCCGTAGGTGCCCACCGGAGACCAATCTGGGCTCACCTTTGGCATTGGCGGCTGCAGAGACTGAAACTCCGCAGCACCGAACACCACCTTGCCCCCTACAACTGTCAGAACACTTTCGATCTGCTTCACCTCTGGATCCGGCACGGCGAAGTAATCGGCGGAAAGCACAGCGAGGTCGGCCATCTCGCCCACCCGAATACTCCCTTTGTCCTCCTGCTCATTCGAGAACCAGCTGGAACCCTTCGTATAAAGCTGTAGTGCCTCCTCCCGGCTCAGCGTGTTCTTCTCCGGATACAGCCGCAGCCCGCCCACCGTCTCGCCGGTGGTCAGCCAGTGCAGCGCCACCCACGGATTGTAGCTGGCCACTCGCGTCGCATCCGTTCCAGCCCCAACCGGCACACCTAGCTCCAGCATCCGGCGGATCGGCGGCGTGCGTTGCGCCGCGGCCGCGCCATAGCGTTGCACAAACGCCTCGCCCTGATAGGCCATCCGGTGCTGAATCGCAATCCCGCCGCCCAACGCCCGAACCCTCTCAATATTGCGATCAGTGATCGTCTCAGCATGGTCGAAAAACCAGTGCAGCCCGTCGAAAGGAATATCCCGGTTCACCCGTTCAAACACGTTGAGCATCCGCGAAATAGACTCGTCATAGGTAGCGTGTAACCGGAACGGCCACCGGTTGGACCCGAGAATCCGGATCACGTCTTCCAACTCCGTTTCCATGTCTCCGGTCAGGTCCGGACGCGGTTCTACGAAGTCTTCAAAATCTGCCGCGCTGAAAACCAGCATCTCGCCTGCGCCATTCATCCGCAGGTAGCGGCTGCCGTCGCCGGGCTTGGTCATGCGTACCCAACGCGCAAAGTCGTCCTTCTCTTGCTTCGGCTTCTGCGTGAACAGGTTGTAAGCCAGACGGACGGTCAGTTCACCGCGTCGCTCCAGTTCCTGCACCACCTGATAATCTTCTGGAAAGTTCTGAAAGCCACCGCCGGCGTCAATCGCGCTCGTCAGCCCCAGCCGGTTCATCTCCCGCATAAAGTGCCGCGTGGAATTGATTTGATCTTCCAGCCCCAGTCGCGGCCCCTTGGCCAACGTGCTGTAGAGAATTCCGGCGTTCGGCTTGGCAATCAATAGCCCGGTCGGGTTTCCATGGCGGTCCCGCTCGATCACCGATCCGGGCGAGTCCGGCGTGTCCTTCGTATACCCCACCGCGCGCAACGCCGCCGCGTTAATCCAGGCCCGGTCGTATAGATGCAGGATGAAGGCCGGCGTCTCTCCGGTGGCAGCGTTGATCTCTTCCATCGTCGGCAAACGCCGTTCGGCGAACTGCGTCCAGGTCCACCCGCCAACTACGCGCACCCACTGCGGTGGCGGCGTCCGGCGCGCCTGATCCCGTAGCATCACCAATGCATCGGCCAGCGACGGAACGCCGTCCCAACGCAGTTCCATGTTGAAGTTCAACCCGCCGCGGATCAGGTGCAGGTGGCTGTCATTCAATCCGGGGATGACTCGCCGGCCGCAAAGATCAATGGTCCTTTCAGCGTGGAACCCGTTCAGATCCTCCTCTGTGCCGACGGCCACAAACCGGCCATCCTTCATGGCTGCGGCTGCGGCCTCCGGACAACTAAGGTCAAACGTGGTGATCCTTCCATTGCGAACGATCAGATCAACGTGTTGTGACATAGACACCCTTCAACTTTCTTTGGGATGAATCCACGGCCGGAAGATCTTTGTCAAAAGCGGCATGACCAGCCAGGTCAGGCTGACTACGATCAAACCTGCGATCATCAGCCCGCGTGCCCAACCCGGCCAGCCGGAAGTGACAGGAACCACCAGCGCTGGGTACAACATGCTCAGCGGGTAAACCCCCAGCAGCGTCACCAGCGACATTTTCCATTTCGGGGGAAGTCCGCCTGCCCCGGCAGTTTCCGGCCGGGGCGACTCGAACCAATACGACAACCCTTCGGTCTCCTCGATCACTGGGGGCGCATCCGATACCGCCCCCAGCCGTTCCATCCACTCCCGATACTCTTCGGTCCCGGTAAATCGCCGCCGCGCTTGCACGGTACAGAAGCGGTCGAAGATCAGATACTCGTCAGAGTCCGGCGCTTGCCGGATTACATTGACGCCAAGGTGTCCGGGCTGTTGCAGCAGCACATTGATGAACTCGCGCATCAACTCTGTGAACTCGGCGGCGGCGCCGGGTCTGATTCGCCGCCGCACCACCGTGGTGACCGGTTGTTCTGACATGGCCGCTACTCGTGTGCTGCCACGGCCAGCGGGGGTTCATAAGCGGGGAGCACCGTAGCCGGAGCGCCGTGCACCATCGTATAGGCATACTCGACACCGATCCCGTAAGCGCCGAAGTGGCTCTTCACCACGTCCATCACGGCATCGTAGGTGTCGCGCAGCGCCCAGTCCCGCTGCCATTCCAGCATCACCGAAAGCGCGGTCACCGGCTTCGCCCCAGCTTGAACGACCCTTCGCATGGCGTTGTCGTGGGCCAATTGGCTGACGTCTCCGCAACAGTCCTCCGCCACATACACCTCATAGCCGTCGTGGATTGCCTGCACGGTAGGCAGGGCGACGCAGGTTTCGGTCCAGAGCCCGCACAGGATGATCTTCCGCCGCTCTGTGTGTTCGATCGCGGAGACGAAATTGACGTCGTCCCACGAGTTCATTGAGGAGCGTTCAATCGGCTTCCGCTCCGGATAGACCGCCTGCAACTGCGGCCACATGTTGCCGCTGAAGGCCTTGGTTTCCACCGTCGTGAGGACGGTCGGAACGTCGAAGATCCGCGTGGCTTTGGCCAGGGCGACGGTGCTGCTGATGATCGATTGCCGGTCGAAGTTCGCGGTTCCGAAAAGCATCTGCGGTTGATGGTCGATGAAGGCCACCACGCAGTTGTCGGGAGTAAGTAAGCCCTTTTCGCTGCGCGGGGCGCGATGGATTTGTTGAGACATATTTTTTTTCCTTTCCAGGTCTGAGTGTGCGGGCAAAAATTCAGCTTTCAATGAAAGCCAGCAGGTCGCGATTGATCTCGGCCGCGTTGACAGTGCACAGGCCGTGGGAGAGCCCCGGATACAGCTTCAACGCCGAGCCGCTCACCAGTTGGTGTGCCTGTTGGGCAGTCGTCTGCCACGGCACGATCTGGTCATCATCGCCGTGCATAATCAGCAGCGGAATTCGCAGAAAGGCCAGATCGGCGCTGAAATCAGTCTCCGAGAACGCCTGGATGCAGTCGTAGGCTGCCTTCACCGAGCACTGCATTCCCTGCAGCCAGAACGAATCCTGGATCCCCTTGGAAGCTTTGGCGCCGGGGCGGTTAAACCCGTAGAAGGGAGCGGTAATATCCTGAAACAGGTGCGATCGGTCCTGGAGTAGAGACTCCCGCATGGCGTCAAACACCTCTTGCGGCACGCCGTCCGGATTGCTCTGCGTCTTCGCCAGGATTGGCGTAACCGCACCAATCAGTACCGCCTTGGCCACCCGCTTCGTCCCATATGTGCCCAGGTACCGCGCTACTTCGCCGCCGCCCGTGGAGTGGCCGATCAGGACCGCATCCTCCACCCCCAAGGTATCGAGCAGGGTGGCCAGATCTGCCGCATACGTGTCCATATCGTTCCCATTCCAGGTTTGGCTGGAGCGGCCGTGGCCGCGCCGGTCATGCGCAATAACCCGGTACCCCTTTTGGCCGAAGTACATCATCTGCGCGTCCCAGGCATCAGAACTGAGCGGCCACCCATGGGAGAACACGATCGGCCGTCCGGCTCCCCAGTTTTTGTAGAAAATCTCAGCTCCGTCGTTTGCGTTGAAGTAGCTCATGAGGCAACTATGCGCGAACCAACCTGTTGTCCACATCCCGCGATGTGGGTATCCAATCAGGCCAAATTAAGGGCGGTTTCAGACCCCCCGAAAGAGGCGGATCGGCGGCCATCCGCCGGTTAAAGACTTTCGATCATCGACGCCATCTTGTTGTGGATTCTGGCGGGCAGCAGATTATCCAGATATTCGAGTGCCATTCCGCGGTACACCGGGTCCTCGCGATGCGGTCCTCGGAATGCGGCCATCAACGGGGAGCGGGACAAAACTAACGCCAGCATGGAGAAGATGTGCTCCAAACGCTGGTCGGCACGGTCGCGAAGCTCGTGGTCAAGAAAAATGTCGCTATCATCGCTAGGCCGGCGTTCAAGAATGCGCCAGGAATTCCACAATTCCTTATCCACCGAAAGCTCCCGCTCGATGGCGGAAAAGATCAGTCCCTCGGAGATCGTCAAATGTGGATGATGCTGCCGGAGATAATCCAAAGCACGTCCGCATTGGAAGCGAACTTCGAAGCGTTCCTCTGCCAGTGCCAGAATCAGACCGTCGACGGCACTTTGCAGACCTGTCTGCGCCAGAATCCTTGGAACGTGCCGGCGGATGGCGAAATCGCAAGCCGGGTCCAGCAGCGCATCGGTGAGTTGACCCGCTATTCGCGGCGCCCCACGTTCCAGGTAGGCTCGCGCCGCGCTACTCACCTCATCCCAGGCGAGTAGCTGGACGGATTGAGCAGCAAGGACGCGATCCCACGGCCGCTCCGGCCCCAACGCGGCCAGGACTCGCGTGGCGAATCCACTGGGCAACTCAGCAAGCGTGCGTACCAGCGGATCTGCAATTTCCGCACGCCCAAGGGGATGACCATGGACCGTTGCGCTCTGTTGTGCCTGTCGTATATCCGCGGGCAAGCTATCCACCACTCTGCCCAGATATTTACCCATCGCCGCGGTCATCATCGGGTCATCCTTGGCATGGCGCAGCAAGCCCTGCTCCAGGACATCGCGATACAAGGCGCCCGTGCGGAGGGCGATGGCGGCAGACACGGCGGAGAGCGCGAACGCCGCGGAGAGAATCAATAGGCGGGAAGGAGTGGTTTGCAGGAAAAGAATCGACTGGATAGCGAACGCTCCGGCTCCATCGCCTAGTCGGTCGCAAGCAACGTCGATCGTGGTTTTGGCAGCCCGCTTGTCGGCCTCTCCAACAGGGATGTGGAACAGCTCATAGGCAGAGCGGAAGAAGGATAGAAGGACGATAGCCTCCATCGCGGGCCCTCCGGTCAGAACCGAAAGCGAAGGAAACACAATCGCGGTGGCCGATCCCACAGCCGCCATGATCGGCAAACTCGAAGCCGTGGTGGCAACTCCCCACCGTCGCAGAACTGCGCCAGCCAGCCCCACTTGGAGTAACAGCGTGAGTACCTGGCAAGCCGTGTAGTAGAGCGCGAAAAAGAGCGGGGCCGCGGCTGAACTCGATCGCAGCGGCGTTCGGCGGAAGGCGTCAAGCGGCGATATCTGTCCAGGCGCTTCGTTCGCCGCTCGCGCAGCACTCCCGCCCATCGCACCAGTACATACCGCGCAATCAACGTGGAGGCTGGCAAGAAGAAGGAGCAGCGCGCTCGGATCGAACCAGTGAACCATGCGTTCGGTCGCAACACCGCCCAGCCCGCCGCTCGCGGTTCCCGCTACTGCTACCCGGCCGAAGATACGCTTGGCCTTCTGCGGGTTGAACCGCTCACTAAGGAGCAGCCAGAAGCCGGAAAGCAGAATTGCCCCGAAACCAAAAACGTGAAGATACACGAGGCTCACCGTCAGGCGCGGCCACTGGGGCCCGGCAAACCACTCGGCGGCGTGCAGCAATCCGCTCAGTGCAAAGGCGGCTGGAATCAACCGGGCTGGCCCCCAGCGGCGCCGCATATGAGGGGACCACAAGGCAAGGGCAATGCTCGCCAGCGAGGCGGTGGCCGCCGCCTTCGGGAGGTCCGCCGCCGAAAACTGTTCCAGGAAAAAGCCGTCTCGCGTGGCTTTGGCGTCCAACTGATGCGCCATTATGCACGCCGCGCCTAGCTGGATGGCCAGGTTGACACGGCTTTCGTCCGCTGGGGCAGAGGCACTCGCGGCAGCCCAGGCGCCGCTGTTTTTCGCTGCGCCAGAAACGGAAGTCTGATCGGGCGCCCAGCCGAATCCTGCACTGCGATGGGGCCATCTCCAACCGGCGTGTTTCGCATCACCTCACGGGAAATTTGGACCACCAGAAAATGAGTCCGAGCCGCCCAACCAGCGATCTGCGCCTTCTTCATTCGCCTGCGAATGTCGCCGCCCCGCAACTGCCCGCCGGCTCCGGAAACCACGAACTGCATCCCGCCTGTTGCATCGGAACGCTTAGCAGATTGCAGATTATGCTCATGCCCGGAAAACTCCACGGAGATACCCTCGTCCCGCCACAAGTTGAACCAATGGTGCAGGGTTGGAAGTGCTGCGCCGTGACCGGGACCGGCCGTGAACAGGGGATGATGTACAACCGCAATCCGCCACGGAAGCGCGGGTTGGCGCAAAACAGTTCGTAACCATGTAGACTGCTCGCCGTCCTCCCGGTATTCAGGCGATGGATGACCGGGCCACTGATTCTTTGTGGAATCGAGAGCGAAGAACTCGGCAAGGTCGGCGTAGCGAAACGCGTACCAGCGCGCGGGCTTCCCGGAGGGAAAGAAGAAGTTTTCGAGATACGCGGGCAGGTCCCCGCCACGCTCACTTTTATTGCCGTCGTGGTTCCCTGGCACCGCATAGAACGGAATGGCGGCAAGCGTCGCACTGTATGGGGCAAAAAACTTGCGATCCCAATCCGAATCGAAGGAGCCACCAGCGTAGACGTTGTCTCCTGTGCTCATAACGAAGCGAACCGCGTCGCCGCTCGCGGCTAGCCTCTGTCGCTCTTCCTGTATTCGCCTTACAATTGCTTACTGCTGCCTTTCCTGTCTCCCCAATCGCCAATCACAAAGAAGGTTAGGTTCTCGGAACGTGCTGGCCAGGTGTGAATGGATCCGGATGCGGTGATGCCTCGCGCCAACTCCACGGCGTAAGGGTAGTCGGTATCGGGAGTGAGGTTTTCGATACGAAGCCAGTTGCGCGTCGCCGCGTATTCCCGGCTGCCAAACCGCACTTTTGCAGGGGACTTCGTCGCGCTGAAGCCAGTCATATTTTCTGCGCCCTTTGCGATTCGTCCCCAGGCAATCGTCACGCTGCTTTCCGAAAGTGTCGCGACATAAACACGCAGCGGGCACGCCCCCTGTGCCGTTGCGCCAACCGCAAGCGCTACCCGAACAAGGATACCGGCGCGTAGGCGTCGGCCCTGCCAATGAAAAATCATGTGGACACCTTCCTGCCCATTGAGCTTGATCCATACCGGGTCGCGGGCATCACCCGATAGGAGGAATGCTCGTTGCCTCCGAAGTCGGATCGTCACACCACCCGATCGAGGTACTCTTCGCAGCCAAACAGGCTAAACGCTGTGCGGCGCCGCACGCTTCGTCGTCCACACTCTCAACCGGAATTCCCAACGCCATCGCGCACTTCTCGCGCGGCCAAGCCTCCAGAACCCGCAGGACAAAACACAGACGCGCCGCCTGTGGCAGTTGCACAACACGCCGCAGTTCGATTGGCAGCCATAGCTGCTCGGCTGGCAGATCCGTTCCGGCCAACAGAAAGGCGGCAAGGAACTTCCCGGATCTTACAAATTCGTCGGTGATCGCAGCGGCAAGCACGTCGCCAGAATAGTGTGATTCCCTCCCCGGCAACAGCCCATATGCCCCTGCTCCCGAATACCTAGATTGGGGGATAACACGCCTAGCTCATGGGTGGCCGTCTCGGAATGATGATCTCTCGCCGGCCAAAAAGCCGTGCGTCCACCGAGAATGCGCCGGGGCCCAGGATGAGGACGGAAACGGCCATCGCCAACGCCAAAAGCGTCGGCAGCCGCGCGTCCAATAGGCTTCTCGCTGGCGACGGGATCCAATGTGCACCCGTCGCAACCACCACCATGCCAATCAGCGTGCTGGCCAACGGCGAAAGAAATCCAAGCGCCAGCGAAAGGCCGCTCATCAGTGTCACCGCCCCAACGATGTTCACCGGAATGGTGTGAGGCGCGGGATCGACGAAATAGAAACCACCTTGCACTGCGGCGATGATTGCTACTCCGAACCGGAGAAACAGGAGTCCCGTTCCGTGGCGTCCGCCCGGAAACATGGAATAGCGCCTTTGCAGTTGAAATCTCCTTCACCGGGGTCGCTGGCAAACGTTGCTAGCTCTCGATAGAGTACCGGGTCTAGAGGAAATGCGAATCCCTAAAGACCGCTACAAAGACATAACACCTTCGAGTTATTTAGAGCTGAATGATTCCGCGGCGCACACCAATGGCAACGGCCTGGGTACGGTCGCTCGCTCCCAGTTTCTCCATGACGTGTTTCAGATGAACCTTGACCGTTTCCTCGGAAATAAACAGCCGTTCGGCGATATCCCGGTTCCGGTTGCCCCCGGCAACATGACGCAGCACGTCAATTTCCCTTGCCGTCAACGCGTCGTCGCTCAGGTGTTCCGCCAGCTGCGCGGCCACTTCCGGTGCAATCCGTTTCTTTCCCGCATGGACCTGCCGGATAACCTCGACCAGTTCCTTCGGCGGCATGCTTTTCAACACGTACCCGCGCGCCCCCGCCTCCAGCGCGCGCTGAATCTCCACATCGCCTTCAAAGGTCGTCAACATGATTACGCGCGCCGTCGGATGCTGCGCCCGAATCGAAATCAGTACGTCAATCCCGCTGATATCCGGCAGGCGCAGGTCCATGAGCGTCACGTCGGGCCGGTGCTCTTTGTACTTCTGCAACGCCTCGGTGCCATTGGCGGCTTGCGCCACCAGCAACATATCGGGCTGGCTATTGATGATCGCGGCAATGCCTTCGCGCAGCAAAGGATGATCGTCAACGCTGAAAACTCGAATGGAACCTGTTTCGCTCATGTTTATCCTTTCCTGAACATTCTCAACAGCCACAGAAAACGCCGGGAGGGTGTCTGCGGTTGAAGGGCAACGCTGCCCGGAACCCTGAGCTATAGTACAGTTCCGGCGGACGCGCTGCTCTATACGTGCAGCTGGGCGCCCATGCTCAATACGGTCGGCTCACTGCCTATACTATTATCGCGAACTCGAAGCCGCGAATGCCGGGTCGAGCGCTTTAAATTCCAGCACCGCCGTCCGCCACGCCTCCGCTCGCTGCGCTCCATAAGTCCCCAGCTACGATTAGGAGCCAAGCCAGCGCCACCGGCGCTTTCCGTGGTCCTCAAACGCAATCTGGCTGGGGACGATGAGTTCGACCTCAGTACCCGCCGTGGAACCGCTGCGCACAGAAAATCGGGAGCGGATTCGACTCGCCCGCTCGCTCATCCCCGACAGTCCCCAATGGCCGTCGCGCCCGTTCTCCACAATCTTCGGGTCAATACCGCACCCGTCATCGCGCACGACAACCCGTAGCTCGTTCTGGAAATACTGAATCTCCATCACCACATTTTTGGCCCGCGAATGGCGGAAAGCATTGAGCAGTGCCTCGCGGCCGATTCGGTACACCTCGTCGCGGAGCAATGGATGCAGCGGTCGTGCCCGCCCCTCCACGGTCACACGAAACGCAACCGTCTCCGGCAGTCCCATCTGTTGCTGAACGCGTGAGAATGCCTGCTCCAGGTCAAGCGAATCGCTGTTCGAAGAACGCAGTCCCCGGACCGCGTTCCGCCCCTCTTCAATCACCTGCCCCATAAGCTGAATCGCACGCGTCAGTACCGGTTTCGCTCTGGAATCATCATTCAATTGGTCGGCGGCCACATGCACTTGCATGGAGACACTCAGAAACCCCTGCAGCAGCGTATCGTGCAGTTCCTGCGCAATCCGGGTCCTCTCCGCAAGCCGTTCCTCAAACCGGACGTTCATCTGCTTGGTCACCTGGTGCAATCGGTAACGATAGAGCGCCAGCATCACCAGGCCCAGCGCCATCACCGAACCAGTCCGGAACCACCACGTTTGCCACACCAGCGGTTCCACCCGGAACGAGACCGCCGCTTCGGCGCTGCTCCAAACGCCCTCCGGGTTACTGGCGATGACTCGAAAACGAAAGTCGCCCGGCCCCAGGTTTGTATATACCGCCTCCCGCGCCATCACCGGTTCGCTCCAGTCGCTGTCGAAGCCATCCAGCCGGTACCGGAAACGGACCCGCTCCGGACTGGAAAAACTGAGCCCGGCAAAGCCAAAGGCCAGCCTCCGATGGCCGCCCCGAATCCGCGTCGAAGTCTGGATAGGCACCGGATTCCCATCGGCCGAAATGCTCTGGAGGTGGGCAATTGCCGGCGTCGTATTCCTTCCGATGCGCTCCGGATCCACCACAGAGATTCCTCGATTTAACGAAAACCAGATCCGCCCCGCCGGGTCCGCCATCACGGATACGTGCCGCTTCACACCCTCCGTGCCGCGCAGCCCGTCCGCCAACCCATACTCGTGCAGGTCGCCCTCGGCCAGCGTGCCCCGATGCAACTTCTCGCGGTTCACCCGTAGCACCCGGCTCGCCGTCGCCACCCAAAGCGAGCCGGACTTGTCCTCGGCCAGGCCCAGCACAGGCTCGCGAAGCGCCGGCGCCTGAATCCGTCCGGCTGAAAGAAACGAAAGCCCCGTCGCCGTCCCAATCCACAGCACACCCGCCGAATCCTCCAGCAGGCAATTCACATCGGCGCCCGCAACGCGTTCCCAGCGCCCCTTCGAAAGGAAGCTCAAGCCCAGTGGACCTCCCGTCCAAACCGTACCCGCCTTTGTCTCCAGAATCGCGTTAATGGTGTTGGAAATCAGCCCATCGGCCATCGTATAGTTCGTGAACCGGCCATTCATCAGCTTACTTACACCACCGCTCAACGTCCCTGCCCATATGGCGCCATCGCGTCCCCGGTACACGGAATACACGCTATCCTGCGCCAGCCCATCCGCCTTTGTGAATGTTCGAGCTGTCATCGAATTCCTTTCGCCCCGCAGCAGCGTCAGCCCGCCATTTTGCCTCCCCGCCCACAAATCGCCGCCGCCGCCGGCAATTGAATATATGTGGTCTCGGCCAAGCCCATCGTGATCAACTCGCCCGTGCTGGCTGTCCTTAATCCAAATCAGCCCACCATCCACGGGAGCGAACCAAACGCGCCCGTCCGCGCCCGCGAAGATTGGATTGCTCCCATCTGTTGGCACTCCCTCGGGCAGCGAGTAGGTCACAAAAGTGCTGTCCCGTAGACTTTCTAACCCCCCTCCGCTCCCGGTCCAGATATTGCCCTCCCGGTCTTCAAATATCGCTGTCACCGCATCGCTCGAATCGCCTACCGGATCCACCCGGGAAGCCACTCCGAATCGGTCCACCCGAACAAGGCCGCGCGAGTTCGTACCCACCCACAGATTCGCATCGCGGTCCACCGCCAGTGACAACGCCTGGACCCCGTCCAGAGCTTGCGGAACGCCCGCCTTGGTCAGCCTCTCTCCGTCCCACCGCACAATACCCGCATCCGTTCCGATCCATAATTCGCCCTTCCCGGCAGATACAATCGCGTTCACCTTTCGGTCCGGCAGGTTCTTCCGAATCGCAGTCGTCTCCTTCCCACGCAAACGGAACAGACCAGCATCGCGCGTCCCCACCCAAATGTCCCCGTCCGCTGTCTGCGCCAACGCCAAAACGGGAGAGCGGGAAAAACCCACCGGCGCGGCAACCGTCACCATTTTCCCCCCGCGCAAAACTCGCGCACTCCCCTCTCCCTGAAGCGCCCAGATCAGGAGGGAGCCATCATTGGCGCGGGCAATCGCCGTCGCGGTCGCGGATTGTGTTCCCGCTTGCGCCATCACATCGGTGAACACGCCGCCCTTATGCGAAAGAAGGGTGGGCCTCCGTAGGCGTGCCCACAGGTCGCCCGCGCCGTCGACCGTCAGTCCCAGCACGTGGCTAGGCGTGGGAAGCTCCGGATTTCCAGATGGCATGGAGACAAATCGCAGTCCGTCAAAACGGAACAGTCCACGTTCCGTGCCAATCCACAGGTACCCGTCCGGCGTCTGATGGATCGAGTAAACCGGTCCCTTGGGCAATCCGCTCTCGGCGCCCCATCGCTGCCGCACATATTGCGAAACGTTCCGTTTCGGGTCAATGGCGTTGACGGTCTGAATCGTAAGAATGCAAAGCATCCACGTCGCGAGGGGCCGGACCCAGTTACGGCAGATACTCGAACTTCTCAATAACCACCTCGACACTCTTCTGTTGCGGCGTTCGCGACTTCCCGAATGTGTACAAGTTTAGATGAATCCGCTCCCCGCCCGGCGTCGGAATCCCGGACGTAAAGACATGCTCCGCCACCAGCTGCTTGGACGCCCGCTGGCTCTGGAACAACACGCGTCCCGGCTCCCATCGGAAGGAATGCGTTGGTCTGCCGGCCGGCGAATCGAACCGGAATACGTTCGCCGGAACATAGTAAGGCTGTATGGCGAACTGCGCGTTCTTCGCATCCGGATCGCCCCACTGGCTCAGCTCAATGTCGATCTCCCGATGATTCTGCCCCGCTTCCATCGGGTCGTAGGTAAACAGCCCCAGCACTGTCCCCGGCTCAAGCGGCGGAACCTTCCGCATCACGAACTTGTACAGCCCGTATCCCAGGCTCCGCGTCAGAACCAACTCAGCGCACGTCCATTGGTCCTTCTCCCGCACAATACGAAGGTGCAGAAATCCATCGCCGTCGGTCCACACGTTCGACGCGCTATTGATGTGCATCACGCCGCCGCTGTCGCTCGGTATCTGAACGGCTTCCCAGTCGTATCCACTGAACGAAACGTACTTCGGCACAATCGCAGGCGCCGTCGCGGATTGCCGCCCCTGGACTGTCGCAATCGCTTTCACTGCGCCGCCAACCTTCGGCAGCACGTCAGTCTTCTTCAGCACGGCGAACTCCGGGTCTACCAGCAGCGCGGCGTAGTCAGTACCCAGATGTGTCGTCGTCGAAAACGTCGAGTCCGGTTCAATGTTCGTGAACGGCTTGCGGGTGAACGGCTGAACCCACCACGTGCCGCTCTTGGCGTAGAGAACAACCTGTTGACCGGAACGCGCGCCCGTCACGCGGCCCGCTATCTTCCGCATGATTTCCGTGCCCCCCGGGCCGGACTCCGGAATCTCCGTGATCTGAATGGCCGGCTGCGAACACGCCTGCAGAAAGAAACAAAGCATGGCAAGCACGCCCGCTCTGCCGCCTACCTTTCCTGATGATTGCACTTTCAATACCCTAGCAAACCCGGCGAAACCATCGAATCACCCGATCGTGTTAGTGCAGTGGCCTCGGCAAAATGCCCCCTACCGCAGCCGCCCATCGCCTGGTTGCGACGGAGACAGCCACTTCCTGAACAGTCGGCTCAGGTTTGGCATCACCACCCACGTCAGCGCCGCCACCGTGAGTATCGCAATCAACAACTCCCGTAGCAGCGGCGGCCACAGTGGGGTAAGGGGACGGATCATCGTGACCAGCGCGATGCTCAGCGGATACACGTCCAGCACCGTCAGCAGGAACACTTTCATCTTGGAAGGCGGCTGGTGGCCCGGTTCGTTAGGTAGCGTGAACCAGAGCGCCAATCCCTCAATCTCGTCCACCATCGGCCGCTCCACCGATACCTCGCCCAGCCGCTCCATCCACCGTGCGTACTCCGCCGAATCCGTGAAACGCCGCCGGTCCTCCATCGTCGCGAACCGGTCGAAGACGGTGTAGTCCCGGGAGCCCGCCGTTCGAACAACGTGGATCCCCAAGTGGCCAGGCTGGCTCACCACGCAGCCCACGAACTGCTGCATCAACGTTTCAAACACGTCTTCAGACCCGGGCTTGATCCGCCGGCGAACCACCGCCGTCACAGGTTGGGTTGGTGTGCTCATTCCAGTTCTCCGGTGCAGCGCAGTCCCTTTGCCGTTCCTCACGGATCGGGGGATCCCTTTCCAGTCTGGGGTCCCCCGATCGAGGTAGAAATCCGGTAGCGGCAATCGCGCGCAGGCGGCGCTCTATGTCTGCAGCAGAAAGCGTTCAATATGCCCCGCGATCTCCTCGCAGTGCGTCTCCAGCGCGAAGTGCCCCGTGTCCAGCAGGTGCGTTTCCACGTGCTTCAAATCACGCGGATAGGGAGCCGCGCCCTCGGCCGGAAAGATGAAATCGTTCTTGCCCCACACGATCAGCGTGCGCGGCTGGTAGGTCCGGAAAAACTCCTGAAACTTCGGGTACAACGGCACATTGGTGCCATAGGAAAGGAATAGGTCCATCTGGATATCGCGGTTCCCCGGCCGGTCCAGGCCCGCCTGGTCAACCAGCCACGTCGTCGGATCCAGCACTGTCGTATCCGCCACCCCGTCTTCGTACTGCCACCGTGTCGCCTTCAGTTCCACCAGGAATTCCAATGCGGCCCGGTTCTCCGGGCTCGGTTCCGCCCAGTACCGCTTAATCGGGTCCCAGAACTTCAGCAACCCCTCCTCATAGGCGTTCCCGTTCTGCACAATCAACGCCTCGATTCGTTCCGGATGCATCAGCGCCAGCCGGTACCCAACCGGCGCACCGTAGTCCATCACGTACATCGAGAACTTCGTCAGCCCCAGCGTCTCAACGAACCCATCCACAATGGCGGCCAGGTTCTCAAACGTGTATTGGAACTCTTCGCGCGACGGCATGCTGCTCTGCCCATAGCCGGGGTAATCGGGCGCAATCAGCCGGAACGATCCCGCCAGCCGCGGCATCAGATTCCGGAACATGTTGGAGGACGTTGGAAATCCATGTAGCAGCAGAATCACCGGGGCCGTCGCCGGGCCGGCCTCGCGGTAGAAAATCTCCTGCCCCGCCACGGTGACGGTCTTGAAATGAACCGAGTGCGTCGTGCGCTCTTGAACAAGTACGGTGGACATAAAGTAAGTGCTCCTTGTGGAAGTGATGGTGTCGGAAGGAGCGGCTGGGACGCCGCGCCTAATAAACAAAAACCGGGAAAATCGCTGCTATAGAAACGGCTATTCTCTGAGAGCCAGTCTGCGGAATTTGCCCCTCAAAACCACCACCATATGGATTGATCTTTGGATAGCCTTACTGTTCCGCGGAACACTACCCTGATCGTGGTATCCGAAACCACCCAGCGCTAACTCGCCAGCGTCTCCCCGCCATCCGCCAACACCGCACTCTCCATCGGCGGCGCCGGCGCATGCGTGCGCCACCACCGATCCGCCGCATCCCGGCAGAACCTCGGCACATCCGCGCTGGCCTCCAGCCGCCTCGCCAGCTCCCATGCGCTCTCCGGCCGCTTCTCCGGGTCCTTGTCCAGGCACTGCATCACAATGCGGTCCAGGCTCGCCGGAATCGTCAGCTCCGTGCGAAGGGAAGGCGGCACCGGCTCCTGCTGCACATGCGCCAGCGCAGCCGCCATCCCCGTCGGCTCATCGAAAACCAACTGCCCGGTCAGCAGGTAATACGCCACGCACCCCAGGCTGTAAATGTCCGCGCGCCCATCCAAGGTTCCCCGCGCCAGAACCATCTCCGGCGCCATAAACGCAGGCGTCCCGCTAATCGATCCCTCCCGCGTCATCTGCGTGCCCCCGTCCCCTGACTCCTTCAGCTTCACAAGGCCGAAGTCCAGCACCTTCACAAAATCAAACTCCAGCCCAATCGTACAAAGCAGCAGATTGCGCGGCTTGATATCCCGATGGACCATCCCTCGCCGATGCGCCTCCTCCAGCGATTCACATGCCTGGATCAATATGCTCTTCACCCGGCCTGGCGACAACGGCCCGTACCGCTCCACCAGCGTCTGCAGGTCAATGCCGTCCAGCAGCTCCATCACATAGTAAAAGGCGCCATCCCGCGAAACCCCGAAATCATAAAGCGCCACCGTATGCGGCGATCGTAGCTGCGCCGTTGCTTGCGCCTCCCTCTCAAACCGCTTGTTCAAGATATCCGCATCGCGAACCGAGTACGAAACCAGCATCTCCGGGCGGATCAGTTTCACCGCCGCATCCCGCGCCAGCATCCGGTGCCGCGCGCGCCACACCTCCCCCATCCCGCCCCGCCCGATGATCGATTCCAGCTTATAGCTGCCCAGCTCCTGCGCCCTGTAGTTGTCCACTTCAATTCGGTAAACACGGCGGTTAATCAGGTTGGACCACACCACCGTAAGCAGCATTGGAAAGCACCACGCAGCCACGCGGTTCCACCCAATCCATGGGTGCCCCAGCATGGAAACGTTCAAGAAGTATGCCGCCGGCCACATCCCGGCGATCGATAGCCCTCCCAGCAAATTCATCGTAGGCGTGCTCGGAATCAACAGCCCGCACAGCGCAATCCACAGGGCAAGCGAAGAGATGCCACGCACAACGGACGCCGATTCAAGCGGCGCCGCCATTTCCGTCATCGCAATGAAAAACGCCACCGCCACCTGGAAAACCACGCCAAGATGGGTAATCGTGCAACTGGAAAACACACCCGCCCGGTGAACAACGAGAAACGCCACCGACAGCAGAACCATTGCCAGCGTCACCAGCCGGACGACTGGGGACATCTGCGCCGCCGCAATCTCAGGCTGCAACATGCCGTTCAGCGCGAAAAACACAATGGGCGAAATCGCGGCGATGATCCCAACACCCCGCAGCCGCGTCACTGCCTTCTCAAGTAACTCCGGCGGCAGCGAAAAACCCGGCCGGTGAAGACGCCCCGTGTGCGGCGATGATATCGGTTCCAGTCGCATTTGTCCTCCCATCGCTCCTAAAACTTCATCCGGCGATGCTCCCGGTGCAGCTGCGCCGCAATCCAAAGCCATACCAGCGTCAGCAGCAGGTTGATCCACGCAAAGGTGCTTAAGCTCGCCGATAGTTCCGTCCCCGCCTTCACCAACCCCGCCTGCAGCACGTCCCCTCCCCGCGCGAAAAACGTATCAATCGCCGCCTTCGCCTTGTACTTGGCCTCCCTGCTCGTCGGCAGGAACAGCGCCTGCCGCACCGTATTCTGCAGCGAATAGTCGGTGGCGTTTTCCAGAATCTTGATGCCCCGCAGAATCCCCAGAACCGGCGCAACCGCCATCACCGAATAGCCGGCAACCGCAATCCCTGGCAAAACAAACATCGCCCCTCGCATGCCAATCGCCGCCAGGATCCGCGAAACAAAAAACGTCTGCAGCACAATCGCCAGCACGTTCACCCAGCGAAAGTAGTCGCCATAAAAGCCGCCAATATAGCGCTGCATCGCCGTCTTGTCGTGCACGAACTGCGCCGCGGCCTGCTCCTGAACCAGAGAACTCAACAGGAACTCCCCCGTCGAGTTCACAACGTTCAGAACCACAATCAACGACGCAATCAGCAGCAGGTAGCGATTCTGGAAGATCAACGCAAAGCCGCCCTCCGCGTTCAATTTCTCGCCCGCGTGCGCCGCCATCGGCTGGTCCTCGCGATGCGTCTCCCGCCGGTCCGCCAGCCACGTCAGCACCGCGCAGCAAAGCAGAATTCCGGCCGCAAGCGCCATCAGTGTGTAGGGCGTCAGCGCGAACCGATTGAACAACACGGAGGCCATCTGCGATCCCGCAAAGGCCCCCACCGACGCGCCAATTCCAATCATCGGGAACAGCCGCTTCCCCTGCGCTTCTGTGTAAATATCGGTCGCAAACGCCCAGAACTGCGACACCACGAAGAGATTGAAAATGCCCACCCAAATAAAGAACGCAATCCCGATCGGAACTCCCGCCGCACCAAAACTCTGGAACACAATCAGGTGCGACACGAAGAACAGCGTCAGCCCCACCACCAGCTTCACGCGAGTCACCTTCGTTCCCAGGTACCCATAAAGAGGCACCAGAAAGATCAGCAGCGCCGCCTGCCCCGCCGCCGAATACGCATTCACCGCCGCCCCACCCTCGGTAAGAATCAAAGGTTCTCGCGCGGTCTTCAGCAGATAGTACGCCGCCAGCAGCAGAAACACATTGCACATCAGCAGCAGCGCGCCGATACCCTCTCCCGCCCGGACGTCGGCAAACAGCGAAAGGAACCGCTCCAGCGGTCCCTTTCGCTTCTCTCCGAATGATTGAAAGGATGGAAAGGCCCCCCCGGCCCGCGCTTCCACTTGCGATTGATACTCAGGCCGTCTCATCGAGTTCGGTCCATCGCTACCAGGCCCTGTCGATGCCGATCACTTCAGCACCGCGCAAATACACCGTCACCGTCTGCCTTGGCCTCGCCCGGCTGGACAGCTCCGCCGCCAGAAACTGGTTCTGCTCGGGAACGGTCGTGCTCGTCGCGCCCGCAATAGCCGTCTTCGCCTCCGTCGCATTGTCAAAGCGCATCCACTGCACTTGGATGTCCGTCACTCCGCCCGCCTCCCTATCGCGTGACAGGTCCTCCCACATCAACTTCCCATCGGCCACCAGGAAACGGTCCAACGGCAACACCTTGGCAAAGTACGCTCTTCCAATCTTGTCTCGCCGCTTCCGCAGACACTCTTCGATATAGGCCGCCGCCTTCGGATCGCTCAGCTGCCCTGTGCTCACAATCGCCGCAATATCCTCGTCCCTGAACGCCATCACCTGCTTGGCGGCCCAGAACTCATCGTCCGGCAGCCGGTTCAAAAACGCCACGTTCGGGTATTCCGGAACCCACTTCTCCGGGTTGAAAACTCTCCACTCGAACCGCCCCACCGACGGCAAATCCGGGTAGCGCGCGAACGCCCAGTACGGCGGTTTCAGGCCCAGGGTGAAAAGCTGTGTGGCGCTGTTGGTCCAGCTGAAAAAGTAGTCGCCGGAGCGCGGGCTGTTCGGCTTATCCGTAGCGCTGCCAAGGATC
Source organism: uncultured Solibacteraceae bacterium (assembly GCA_964430625.1). Lineage (GTDB taxonomy): Bacteria > Acidobacteriota > Terriglobia > Bryobacterales > Bryobacteraceae. The sequence continues at coordinate 121,035 of CAYSFR010000019.1, read as the reverse complement.
GATCCGAAGTCAAGCAGATAATGCCGGATCGATTGCACGCCGTCCTTGGTCACCATCGAATCCAGGTTGTTAATGTCGCGCGAATCGTCATGGTCCAGCCACGCACAGAACACGTGCAGCCCGCGCAGGTCCCGCCTGTGTTCATGCGGAACAATATCGTTCGGGTCGTCCGATCGCGTGCCGTAGTATCGCGGCGGGCCCACCGGCTTACCTTCCACAGCCAGGCTCGCCGTCGCCCGATACGTTCCGTCTTTCCCCTCCGGCGCCCGCTGCAAAAGCCTCTGAATATCGGCCGTTGTCATCGGCCGCAGCTTCCCCTTCCCGTCCGGCAACCGCACATTCGGCCCAATTTCCAACTGTTCCGGCCGGAAGCGCACAATGTAGTTCTGCGGCACAAAGTAGCCAAGCGCATGGAAGAATCGCGCGCCAATCGCATCCGCCGCCGTGGCCATCTCCGGGTTCGTCAGCGGGTCGAATTTAATGAAGTAGCGCCGCTTCTCCCGGTCAATAATCACAAAGCCCGGCGTGACGCCTTCTGACTTTGCGGAAACAATCGTCCACTTTCCCGCCGTCGATGGCGGCGTCGCGTTGCCTGGCCCGCGCATCAGTTCCTCCCGCGACATCCGCCGGTAGTAGTGCCGCTTCTCGTACCATCCGCTATCCATCGGCTCCCCCAGCGTGTTCACCGCCAAGGCCCGCAGTGGTGCCGTCCTCTTCGGCTGCTTCTGTCCAACGGCGCCAAACTGATTCGAAAACAGATCATAGTAGTCGCTGAACTTTCGGTTCAACGCCTGCTCCACATGGCGCGGCCGCGGCTCTTGCTGCAGCGGATCATCAACGAAGAACTTCTGCGCAGCCGCCGGCACCGCAAGCAGGATAAAGATGGAAATGCGTCTCATGAAAAGTGCCTCGTTCAGTAAAGGGGTTGAGCGGAGCCGGTACCGAACCGGCGGGGCAAAAAGACGTCGTTGAATTTGAACCAGACCTGAAATCCCTCATGGCTGAACGCGACGTCCGCGCGCACCGCCGTCGCATTCCGCGCGTTGAATCGCAGCCCGAATCCGACCGATGTTTCCAGGTCGCGAAAGTTCATCAGCCCGCGCCGCGGAAACACCTTGCCCGCGTCCACGAATACAGCGCCATCCAATCCGCTGAAGATCTCCCAGCGGTACTCCGCGTTCATCACCATCGCGTTGCGGTCAGAGAAGCGGAACGGCCGGAACCCGCGCAAATCATCGGACCCGCCAAGAATCGGTTGCAGGTAAAACGGAATCTGCCCTTTGAAATGGCTATCGGTCAGCGTCGCCTTGGCGCGCAGTGCGATCACGCGTGTTTTGTTCAGGAATCCAATGTACTGCTGCAGATCGATGTCCAGCTTTCGGAATCCGAACCGGTCGGATGTGTTGTCGTGAAAGAACGTGTATTGGGCCACATAGTTGCCGCCCTGCTTGGGTCCCAGCGGATTGTCCCGGTAGTCGAACTGGGCAAAACCGCCACTCACGAAGTAGTTGGGCTGGCGGTCAATTCCCGGCGCCGCCGCCGGCGAGAACGCTTTCTCCGCCGAAAAGAACCGGCTGTCGGTGCCCGCCCCAACGTTCGTCCACAGATAACCCGACGTGCCGCCAAGCTTCACCTGTCTCGTGGCGTGCAACGCCAGTGTCCCGCCTAGGTTCGTGTCCTCCAGTCGGTAGTTCGCCCGGAACTCCTTCGGCCGCTCCGGGCCCGTTCCGTAATACTGCAATGACGCATAGTTCCGGTGGGACCCGATGAACTCCGCGCTCAGCCGTCCCTTGGCAAAAGTGGGCAGCACTAGTGCCGTCTCAAACTTCTGATAAACCCGCGTGGAAAGCTGTGCGGACGCGCGGAATCTCACCTGCCCGTCCTTCCAATCGTCCCGGAAGTACTCCGGGCCAATCGCAAATCCGCCGCCGTTGACCATGTTGCCGATCTTCGGCCGGAACCCGTGATAGCCTGCTCGAAACCGCTCCAGGTAGCCGCCCTCTTTGAACTGGAGCAGACGTTTTTCCAGCTTCGAGACTTCGTCTGGTTTCAGCGCTTTCGACTTGTTGTTCCGCAGGGATTCAATCCGTGCGGCCCGCGTCGGTTCGCTTACTTCTTCCCCCGTAACCGCTGCCAGACAGCCGAACACGAGGATCACCCGGATCAGAACGTCTTTCATGTGATCACTATGCCGGAACAAACGAAACCCCGAATCACCACAACGGACGGACTTCCCGTACCTCGAAAGGGGGAGCCCTCGATAGCCCCGGCCTCATCATCAACTGCATTCCCGGCAAAGAACTCGCCCCGATAGCTCGGAAAACCGGCCGCCGCCCCTTTTTTGCTACTCCGCGTGTCATCGCTGTGGTACCGGAATGGGAAAAGATCCCGTCTCCACAATCGGAAACCAACGGCTACAAGTCACAAGGAGCCGTTACGCTCGAAGACAAGCGCAAAGCAGTCAACGCCAGCCTGAAGTACCGCATGTATGCCGGAGAGAGCACCCGGGATTGGACCATCGGTCAGGGCAAGTACGATGCCCATCGTCAGAAGATCTGCGCCGACCGGCAGCCAATTCGCAACTGCATCGCCAGGCGGGCCAATATCCCGACGAGCTCGATCTAGCACCTGGGCAGACTCACCGCCTTTGGCTGGGACGACCACTCCAACCCCAAAGTAGCGCCGCCCGCCAGTTCTTTCGGAGCGCGTCAAGGCAGATGCTCCAGTCTACAGTGGCTCCTAGGAACGAATCCATGCCACCGCTTTCCATTCACAGACAATCCGAGTCCATCTGGCGCGTGATCCTCAACGACCCGCCGTTCAACCTCATCGGTCCGGCCATGATCGCGGCGCTGCAATCCGCCGTCACCGAAATGGAGCAAGCGCCCCAACTCAAAGTCGTACTCTTTGAAAGCGCCGTTCCCGATTTCTTCATCGCACACGTAGACCTGCTCCAGGTCGGCGTAGGCAACACGGACCCCGGGCCCACCGGCATGCTCCCGTGGCCGGATGCTCTCCGGCGTCTGGAACTGGCGCCGTTCGTCACGATCGGGGTTCTGCGCGGCCGCGCCCGCGGCGTTGGCAGTGAGTTCCTGCAGGCCCTCGACATGCGCTTCGCCAGCGTGGAGAAAGGTCTCCTCGCCCAGATCGAAGTCGGCTGTGGCATCATCCCCGGCGGCGGGGGGTTGGAGCGCCTGCCCCGCATGTTGGGCCGCCCGCGCGCCATCGAGGTCATCTGCGGCGCCGATGAGTTCGACGCCATCACCGCGGAGCGCTACGGCTGGATCAACCGCGCCCTGCCCGACAGTGAACTCGACAGCTTTGTCGACCGCCTCGCGCGCCGCATCTCCACCTTCGACCGCGCCGCCATCGCCGCCGCCAAACAGGTCATCACAGAGCGCATCGGCCTCGCCTCTCGCGAAGAGCTCGACAACACATATGCCCGTTTCCTCGGCACCCTCTCATGGCCCTCTTCCCAACAACGCCTGCGCAGCCTGGTCGAACACGGCCTCCAGCAGGACGCCGAATTCGAACGGGACCTGCCGGCGCGAATGATCGGGCTCTAGCTAGACCTCCATAATCCCGCGCTTGATCGCCAGAATCACGGCATGCGTGCGATCATTGGCCTGCAGCTTGGCTAGGATGTTCTTCATATGTCCCTTAACGGTATCCTCGGAAATCCCAAGGTTGTCGGCAATCACCTTGTTGGAGCAGCCGTCGGCCACCTTCTGAAGAACTTCCATCTCCCGCTTGGATAGGGCTTCAAAGCCCATGTACTCTGCCATGCCCTGCGCCACCTGCGCCGGCACCCGCTTCATCCCCTTCGCCACCGCGCGGATCGTATCAATCAAATCGGTCCGCAACATATTCTTCAGCAGATATCCCACAGCGCCCGCCTGCAAGGCGCGCGTCGCCTGCACGTCTCCGGAATAGGTCGTCAACACAATGATCCGCGCCTCCGGAAACTCGGTCCGGATCGCCTCAATCGATGCCAGGCCATTCATTCCGGGCATCTGCAGGTCCATCAACGTCACGTCCGGCCGATGTTGCCGGTAGGCGGTCAGAGCTTCGTGGCCATCCTCCGCCTCGGCTACCAGTTCCATGTCTTCGTGTCGAGAGATCGCACGCGCAACCCCGTCTCTCAGCAAAGGGTGATCATCGACAGATAAAACGCGGATCATTTTTTGCATTTAACAGCCCCAATCGAGGCTAACATCCGCCGCCGCGCCGCGCCTCCCACGATAGAGGTATTCGCGGCCTACCCGTCCAGAAACCCGCGCTTCATGGCAATCAGAACCGCATGCGTCCGGTCATTGGCCCCCAGTTTCACAAGGATTCCGTGCATGTGCCCTTTCACCGTATCCTCGGTGATGTGCAGCCGCTCCGCCACAGCTTTGTTTGAAAGCCCCTCGCCCACCGCGCGCAAAACATCCACCTCCCGCTCCGTCAGAGATTCCGACGAAATGAACTCGGCAATGCTGGCGGCAATGTCAGGCGGTACATGACGGCCTCCGCGTGCGACAGCCCGTATGCCTTCCATCAGGTCATTTCGCAAGGAACTCTTCAGCAGATAGCCCGCCGCGCCCGCCTTCATCGCTTGCGCCGCATGCACGTCGCCCGCGTAGGTTGTCAGAACAATCACCTTAGCGCGCGGATGGATCTCCCGGATCGCCGTCAACGCGTCAAGGCCATTCATATTCGGCATCCGAAGATCCATCAGCACGACGTCCGGCCGGTACTTCCGATACGCCTCCACAGCCTCCCGCCCATCGCTCGCTTCGGCGACAAGTTCCAGGTCCGGCTGCTTCCGCAAAAGATGCGAAATCCCGTCTCGAATGAACTCGTGGTCATCCACGCAAAGGATACGGATCTTCCGGACGGTTTCGCTCATTACCGGTTCCGCGTCCCACTCAGGCCATTACCGTCGTGCGCGCAGATTGCGCTTTCAGCGCGCGGAAGCCAATCGCGCAGAACGCAAGCAGAACAGTCCCCTGAACGATCTGAAATGGGCCCTCGGTCCCCGTCGGCGCCAGCGCATGCAGGAACGGCACCTTGAGGAACAGCTGCACCACTAGAACAAACACGTTCAGATACAGCGAGAACACCGTCGTGGCGGCGAAGGTTCTTCGCCAGTTGTTCTTCCCACGCGCCCAAACGGCCAGCGCCAACGCCACCAGGGAAATGGCCCCAACAATGTGAGAGGGCAGAATGCGGTCGACCGGGAACAGATACCCGGTGACGCTCGTCGCAATCGTGGTGTACAGAAAGAGGTTGGTCCAGCCGCTCCGTTCGCGGAAGGACAGCAGGTCCCGGACGAAAGCAAGGCCGGCGCCAATCCCGATAAGGCTAAGGGCGACGTGAAACAGCGTGAAAGTAATGAGCATATTGTGTCTCCTGTGAACTGTAGTCTGATGCGCTTTGGCGTTCGGCGCATCGCGAAATGGGATGGATAAATTACCCCCCAAAAGAGGTACTATGATCCGCTACGGCTTCCAGCCGCCTCCCAACGAACGGTACAGCCGCACAACGGAAAGCAACTCTTCGCGTTGCGTCTGCGCCAATGCCAGCTCTCCATCGAACAGGTTCCGCTCCGCGTCCAGCACCTGCAGATAGCTGGCCACGCCTCCGCTGTAGAGCATCCCGGACAACCGGTTGGCTTCGCGCAGAGCCCGCAGTAGGTTCTCCTGTTCCGTCCGCTGTTCGCGGGTCTTTGTCACGCTGATCAGCGAATCGGCCGTTTCGCGAAGTGCAATCTGAAAGCTGCGCTCATACGCCAGTGCGGCTGCCTCCGTCCGTGCCTCCGCGCTGCGCACGTTCGCGCGAAGCGCCCCTGAATTGAGGATCGGCACGCTGACGCCTGGGCCCACCTGATACTGCCTCGTCCTGTCACTGATGAATCGCTCCAGCGTCACGCTCTCAAAACCCGCAAGCCCGGTCAGCGAGAACTGCGGGAACAAGGCGGCTCTGGCCGCGCCAATGCGCGCATTGGCGGCGCGCAGCATGGCCTCGGCCTGAAACAGGTCGGGACGTCGCCGCAGTAGATCTCCCGGCAGCCCCGGCGGAATCGCCGATGGGTTGTGTTGCGCGGTCAGCGATCCGCGCCTGGCGATCTCCCCCGGATTCCTCCCAACCAGCACGCTGAGCGCGTTCTCCAGGACATTGATCTGCCGCTCAATCACCGGGATCCGGGAACTGGCGGTGAAGACCAGATTCTCCGCCTGGCTCGTGTCAAGCCCGCTCGCCACGCCCCGGGTCTCCCGCGCCCGCACCAGCCGCAAGGACTCCCGCCTGGAAGCAAGCGTCCGCCGCGAGATCTCCAACTCCCGGTCCAGCTCCAGAAGCTGGAAGTAAGTGGAGGCCACATCCGCGACGAGCGAAACAGTCACTGTTCGCCGGGCCCAGTCTTGCGCCAGCAGTTCGGCGCGCGCCGCCTCTGTCAAGCGCCGGTAGCGGCCCCAGAAATCCAACTGGAATGCCATCATAAGGACGCCGGAGCCATACGTCGACTCCCGGCCGACGCCCGGCGGCACGGGCGTTGCGCCTCCCGCGGAGATCTCGCGATTCGTCAACGCGCCGCCGCCCGACACGAACGGAAACTGATTCGCCCTCACCACCGAAACCTGCGCCCGCGCATCTTCTATGTTCTTCGCCGCAATCCGCAGATCGTAGTTGGCCTGCAGGGATTCGTTGACCAATTCACGCAGCGTCGGATCCTGAAAGAGTTCAGCCCACTGCAGGTCACCCATTGACTTGGCTTCTTCCGCCACAGCGTTGCGAAACGTCGCGGGCGTGGGCAGCTTCGGCGCCTTGTAGTTGGGGCCAATCGTGCAGCCCTGCAATGCGAACAGCACGATCAACAGCGACGCCAATTGCGGTGTCCCGGGAATTGCCTTCGGCTTTGCCAGCCGGTCCGCCAATCGCTGGAACCAGACATAAAAGGTTGGAATCGTAAACACGCCAATTACCGTTGCGAAGATCATGCCGCCGAACACGGCGCTGCCAAGCGAACGCCGGCTGGCCGACCCCGCGCCGGCCGCGGTGACCAGCGGTACGACGCCGAGAATGAACGCGAAGCTGGTCATCAGAATTGGACGGAATCGCAGCCGCGCCGCTTCCATGGCGGCATCTTCAACGGAAGCCCCCTCCTCGCGCCGCTGCCGGGCAAACTCCACGATGAGAACGGCATTCTTCGCTGCCAGGCCGATCAACATAATCAGCCCCACCCGGCAATAGACATCATCGGGGATTCCGCGCAGCCATTCCGTAAAAATGGCGCCCAGCACGCCGGCGGGCACACCCAGCAAGACGGCGATGGGGATGATCCAACTCTCATACTGTGCGGCCAGCAGCAGCAAGACCAGCAACAGCGCCAACGCGAATACCCCTGCATTGGAGCCCGCCTTCCGCTCCTGGTACGACATGGCCGTCCATTCAAACCCAAAGCCCGCCGGCAGCACGTCTCGGGCGATTCTCTCGGCAGCCTCAATCACCTGGCCCGAAGAATAGCCGGGAGCGGGGCCGCCCAGGATGTCAGCCGAACGGAACAGGTTGTACCGACCCAACGACAGCGGACCGTTCGATGGATTCGTTTTGACAAGAACGCTCAGCGGGACCATGGAGCCGGTTCTGGAGCGCACGTAGAAGCGGCTGATGTCGGCCGGATCCCGGCGGAACTCCTGCTCCGCCTGCGCCACCACGCGGTAGGTGCGCCCGAACAGGTTGAAGTCGTTCACATAGAGCCCGCCCAGGTAGGTCTGCAGCGTAAGGTAGACGTCGCTCACCAGCACCCCCATGGACCGTGTACGCTCACGGTCCACCTGCAAACCCAACTGCGGCTCACTGGAAACAAAGGTGGATACGGCCTGGCCGAAGGCCGGGTCCTTCCGCGCCGCCGCCAGGAACGTCACCGTCGCATTCGCAAGATCCTCTACGCTTCCGCCCGCGCGATCCTGCAGCTTCATGCTGAAGCCGCCCGTGTTGCCTAGCCCTGAAATCGGCGGAGGATTGAAGACTAGAATGAACGCCCCTTCTAATCCAAACAGCTTTCGCTGCAGGGATTGCACCACCGCCAGAGTGTTCTCCTCCGGCTTCTTCCGCTCCTCCCACGGCGTCATCGCGGCGATCACCGTGCCCACGCTCGATGCCGTGTCTCCCTTCACAAAACTAGTACCGCCCAGCGTGATGACGTTGCTCACGCCCGCTGTTCGCTTCACGATCTGCTCCACCTGTTTCATCACTGCGGACGTCCGCTCGAGCGACGCACCGCTTGGCAGCGCCACGTCGACAATCAACCAGCCCTCGTCCTCGGAAGGGAGAAAGCCCGCCGGTGTGATCCGGTACAACTGCCATGTCGCCCCGGCCATCAGGAGCAGGATCACCGCGACAAGCGCGCCGCGGCGTACCATCGTGCGGACGACGCGGGAATACACGCCCAGCAAGCGATCAAAAAGCAGATTGAAGCCGCCGAAGAACCGCCCCTTTTCGGCTTCCGGCTTCAGCAGCAGCGCGCACAGGGCTGGGCTCAGAGTGAGCGCGTTGATGGCCGACAGAACAACGGAGACCGCAATGGTCAGCGCGAACTGCCGGTAGAGTTGCCCCGTAATGCCGGACAGAAAAGCAACGGGCAAAAAGACGGCCACCAGAATGAGCGCGATAGCCACAACGGCGCCCGATACCTCTTGCATGGCTTTGATGGCAGCGTCGCGAGGGGAGAGGCCTCGCCGCATATGATGCTCAACCGCTTCCACCACCACGATGGCGTCATCCACCACGATGCCAATGGCCAGCACCAGGCCAAACAGCGTCAGCACGTTGACGGTGAAGCCGAGAACCGGAAACATCATGAACGTTCCGATGAGCGACACAGGTACGGTGATGAGCGGAATCAGCGTCGCCCGCCAGCTTTGCAGGAACAGGAAGACAACAAGAATGACGAGCACAATGGCTTCAAACAGGGTTTGCAGCACCTCGCGCACGGAGGCGCGGATGAAATTCGTTGAATCGTACACCACACGATAGCGCACTCCTTTCGGGAATGTACCCGTCGCGGCTTCCATCTCCGCCCGCACTTTGTTGGCCACGTCGACTGCATTCGAACCGGGCAGTTGGAAGATCAAAAGGGTGACCGCTTCCTTGCCGTCGTTGCGGTTGAAGACGGAGTAGTCGAATGCTCCCAATTCCACGCGCGCGACGTCGCGGATGCGGACCGCGGAGCCATCGGGGTCGGACCGCAAAATGATGTTCTGGAACTGCTCCGGATCCCTCAGTCGGCCCTCCGCCTTCACGGTGTATTCCAACTGCTGGCCAACCGGAGCGGGCGATTGTCCGATGCGGCCCGCGGCGGCCTGCACGTTCTGCTCTCGAATGGATGCCAATACGTCGGCAGCGGTCAGGCCCAGTTTGAACATGGCATCCGGATTTAGCCAGATACGCATGCCATACTCGCGTTCCCCCGGCAGTTGCACATCGCCCACTCCGTTGATCCGCGCCAGACGATCCCGCACGTTGATCTTGGTGTAGTTCGAGAGGAACAGCTCATCATACGCATTGGTCGGGGATTCCACCGTCAGCACCAGAAGCAGCGACGTAGACTGCTTTCGCACGTTGATCCCCTGCCGGCGCACCTCGTCTGGCAACGCCGGTTCGGCCAACGCCACTCGGTTCTGCACCTGCACGGCCGCGATATCCAGATCGGTTCCTACCTCGAAGGTCACCGTCGTTGTCAGCCGTCCGTCGTTGGTGCACTTGCTCTCGAAATAGAGCATGTTCTCGACGCCGTTCAGTTGCTGTTCCAAAGGCGCGGCCACGGTTTGCTCCACCACTTCCGCGCTGGCGCCAAGATACTGCGCCGTGACACGCACGGTGGGCGGCGTGATGTTCGGGTATCGATCAATCGGAAGGCCGAGGAGGGAAACGAACCCGATCAGCGTGATGACGACGGAGAGCACGGTGGCGAACACCGGACGGTCGATAAAGAATTTGGAGAGCATTAGAACCCGCCCTCCGGTTCCATCCCGGCCACGACTTTGGGGGCGACCTTTGCGCCGGGGACGGCCTTCTGCAGGCCATCGACCACTACCCGATCCCCGGTGTTCAGTCCCTTCTCTACAACCCACAAGGAGCCAATCCGATCCGTGACCGCCACGGTGCGCTGTGCGACGATGTTGTCCTTGTCCACCACCATCACATGGCGCAATCCTTGCAGTTCCTGCACCGCCCGCTGCGGAACGGTGAAGACCGCCTTCTTCGATGTGGTGCTCATGCGCACGCGGCTGAACTGGCCCGGCAGCAAGGTCCGGGTGGGATTCGGGAATTCCGCGGTGAGCTTTAACGTGCCGGTTGCCACATTCACGGCCCGGTCGGCAAACCGGAACGAACCCACATGCGGGTAGCTGGAGCCATCCGCCAGCAAGAGGCCCAGGGGCACTTTTGCCAGCGCTGCCTTGGGCGTCTGGCCGACGGTGGCATTCTCTTTCGCATACGTCAGATAGTCACGTTCGGTGACGGTGAACTCGACATAGATCGGGTCCAGGGGACTGACCAAGGTCAGGGGTTCTGGCCCGTTCGAAGACACGAGTCCACCCGCCTGCACCTTGGTGTCTCCGATCCGCCCGGTGGCTGGGGATCGAACTTCGGTAAATCCGAGGTTCAATTCCGCTAGTCGCAGAGCGGCGCGCCGTTCCTGTAATACTGCTTCGCTTTGCTCAATGTTCGACTTCTGTGTGAGCCGGGTTTGCTTCAGGTTGGCGTGCCGCGCGCGGAAGATGTTTTGCGCTACACGTTGCGCCGCAGTGACCGCATCCAGATCCTGCTCCGGCAAGGCGCGTTCGGCAACCAGCGGCTTCACCCGCGCCACATCCTGGTCCGCTTTGATGAGCGTCGCTTCCGCTTGCGCCAGTTCGGATTCGGCCCGCAATACCTCCACCCCTTCCTTCGCAAAGCTCACCTGCGCAACGGCACGGGCTACCTCCGCTTCCGCGCGTTGCAACTCGGCCCGGTAGGTCCGTTGGTCGATGACATAAAGAAGTTGATTGGCAGCGACGATGTCACCGGGCCGGAAAAGCCACTGCTCGATGTAGCCGTTCACACGGGAGTTGATCTGGACGGTGTTCAGCGCGAAAGTCGTCCCGATGTACTCCCGGAAAATGGGAACGTCTTTGGGTTCGGCAATCATCACGCTTACCGGAAAAACCGGTGCCGCAGAGTTGGCGTGCGTGGCTTGCCCGGCGCCTGTGCATCCGGCAGTCGAGAGATAGGCGGCCAAGGTGAGGGCGGTGAAGGCGAAGGGATGGGTGGGCACGCAGTCAGTTTGCGGCAGACCGTCCGCCTTCGACATCCCACGAACGGGGGTGCGTTTGCCCCTCTTAAGAGTCATAAACTCTACCTCTTTCGAGTAACCCGAATGGGGGATTCCTTTTCGGTGGAGTGGTGTTAGCCTTGAGGGCACGATACGGCCAGGACCGGTATGTCGCCGCGAAAGTTCCTATGAGAATGACTACAATCGGGATCCTCTTGGCACTCTTTGCAGAGGCGCTGGCGTCCGCTCGGGAATTGCGGGACTTCCACCACAGATCCTGGACTTCCGAGAACGGCATCGGTGCGGTTCGGTACCTGCATCAGGGTAAGGACGGTTTCCTGTGGCTGACCACCTCAAAGGGTGTATTCCGCTTTGACGGCATCCGCTTCCAGTCCATTGACGATGCGTCCCATGGATTGGCGCGCAACAAAGAGTTGGACTCCGCCTTCCCAGCGAGAGCAGGCGGACTGTGGCTGTCGACGCAACGGCAAGGCATGTTGCACTGGAACGGAGAGGAGCTGAAGGCCTTTCCGGATCGACGGTGTACGCCCTCCAGGGGAGACGGACGAATCGTGGAGGCCCAGGATGGTTCCCTTTGGATACGGTCATCGGCGGGACTCGGCCACCTACAGGATGGAGTCTGTCGCATGATGGGGCCCGCCGACGGCTACCCCGGAGGGTTCGCATCGGACCTCTTAGTAGACCGGCGGGGGACCCTTTGGGTGAAGATGCCATCCGGCGTGATGTATTATCTGCCAGCCGGGAGAACCCGGTTCGAGATCAGTCCGTCCGGAAAGGGCGCAGTAGGCGATATCGCCTACATTCACGAGGCGCCGGATGGATCCGTTTGGTTGTCCGATCACGAAGGCTTGCGCGCGATAACAGACCCTGGCGGGTTACCGCTGCCGCCCGCTCCGAATCGCAAACGGCGCTCGGAGCGTTTCGTCAATTTCACATTTGCCCCGGATGGAACTTTGTGGGCTGCAAACTCCGCCGGCCTGGTCCGTTTCCATAGAAATGCGATTCCCCGCAACGGATGGAGCGTCGACGCCCATGAAGGGGAGAGCTTTACCATGGCACAGGGACTGAGCGCCGATGTCATCTGGGCACTGATTGTCGACCGCGAAGGCAGCATCTGGATCGGAACCAATTCGGGCCTGGACCAACTGCGCCCCACGGCGCTTTCCACGGTCAAACTCCCGTCCCGCCCGGAGCACCAACTCGCCCTGGCCGCCGGCAATTCCGGCGATATCTGGGTGGGCAGCCGCGGTTTGCCGCTGACGCGCATCGACGCGGATGGATCCATTCACACCTTTTCCCAGACGCGCCAAAGCATCGCCGTACGGCGTGATTTTCACGGTGCCATCTGGTCTGCCGGGTTTGGGGACCATAGCCTGTGGCGATCGTCAGGAACGTCGTTACTGCCGGTCTCCTACCCTACGGAGAAGGTGGAGCTGGCTGCGGCGATCGCGCTCGACAAGAACGAGGAGCCCTGGATCAGTACGGTGGGCCCGCATGTGTATCATCGTGTAGCAAGTGGCGAATGGCAGCGCATGGACGAGACATTGGGGCGCAAGCCCGGCGTGTTCGGCGCGATGGCTGGAGATGAGCATGGCAATGTCTGGTTTGCGTTCTCCACTAAGTTAGTGAAATGGAATGGCCGCACCTTTGAAAGGTACTCGTTCTCGGAAGGACCGCTGAATGTCTCGGTGGCCGCATTGGGATTTCGCGAAGACCGGGTGTGGATTGCCGGGATGAACGGGATTGTCCTTTTTCGGAGTGGTGAATTCCGGCGCCTTCGCTGGAAGGATGAGGACCTGGCCGGACGTATTCTTGGCGTTGTTGAAACCGTGGGCGGTGAGTTGTGGCTGAATGGCTCCTCGGGAATCGTGCACGTCCCCTCTCCGGAGCTGAAGCGATGGCTTCGCGATCCGGCTTATGCCGTTTCAGCCGAACGTCTCGACGCACTCGATGGCCTGGTTGGGCTGAATGGCGACAGGGTGCCGGACCCCTCGGCCATCCAGTCCCCGGACGGCCGGCTGTGGTTTGCCACCACGAAAGCGCTGATGTGGCTCGATCCTGCGGTACTGGAGAAGAACCGCAATCGGGTTCCTCCGCCTGTCCAAATCACTTCGGTGACCGGCGACGGCGTCACCTATTCGCTGACAAAGGCGGCGAAGCTCTCCGCTCAAATCGAGAAATTCCAATTCGATTACACCGCATTGAGCCTGGCAGTTCCAGAGCGGGTGAAATTTCGTTACAAGTTGGAGGGAATCGACAAGGATTGGAACGATGTTGGCCAGCGCCGTCAGGCTTTTTATAACAGCCTCCCGCCGGGGAACTATCGCTTTCGGGTTATGGCGTGCAACGATGCCGGTGTTTGGAATGAAGAAGGCGCGTCGTTCCAGTTCTTTCTGGTTCCGGCGTTCTATCAGACGTGGTGGTTCCTGGCTCTTTCCGCGCTCCCGTTTGGATTCTTGATTTGGTTCTTGGTCCGGCTGCGGATCGTCGCCATAACCAGGCAGTTGGAAGCCCGGTTGGCGGTACGGCTCGATGAGCGCGAACGCATCGCTCGTGAACTGCACGATACGCTACTGCAAGGATTGCTTGGCCTGATGCTTCGCTTCCAGTTCGCCGCTGACGAACTGCCCGCCCAAAGCCCGGCGAAAACGGCACTCGTGGAAGCGCTGGATCAAGCAGAGCGTGTCATGTCGGAGGGGCGTGAGCGAGTGAAGAACCTTCGCAACCGGCACAGTGAAGGCGGTGATCTTGTGGAGGACCTGACCAGTATCGGGCATCAGCTCAGTTCCCTGAGTCCGGCGGCGTTCGAACTGTTTGTGGAGGGCACTCGCCGCGTGTTGCAGGATGTGATCCATGCGGAGGTCGTGCTGGTTGCCAGAGAGGCGATCATGAACGCTTTCAAACACTCGGGGGCGAAAGCGATTCGCGTGGAGCTCAATTACCAGCGGCGGCGGTTTTCGCTGAATGTTCAGGACAACGGAAAAGGGATAGCGCCAGCGATCCTGAAGTGTGGCAATCGCGAGAACCATTGGGGCCTTCCGGGAATGCGTGAGCGGATGAGAAAGCTGGGAGCGGACTTTGCCATCCAGGCACCCACGGAAGGCGGTACGCGAATCGTGCTGAAGATCCCGGCGTCGATTGCATACCCTGCCGATCCGTCGCCGATCCAACGGATGATTGATCGTGGGCTCGGCGTCATCGGTGCGCGCCGGAGTCTATTCAAATTGGTTCGTGAGATCGACTGGGAAGAGATTCGCTCATCGGAGAATTCTTCGGAAAATGGGAAACGCGACTCAAGTGTCCGGCGGTGACCAGGGTTCGAGCACTGCAGGTTTGGGCGCGGTGCGACTCAGCGCGGCGCCATTGAAATCAATGTTCAGTGCTTCAGAAGCGGCGACCGCAGCTGATCTTACTCTTGAGTCGGTTTCCATGCCGAAATTGGTCACACTTTTGGTTACATTCTGATCGGTACGAGCGAAGAATATTCGCTAACCCGTTGATTCCGCGAGTCCATCGCGCCGAGGGCGCAAAAATGCGGGAACCCAATGTGCTGTAGTCAATTCCAACTCTTTATAATCAATGACTTACGGTGCGCGGCTCCGAGATTGGTTACATTTTCCGGAGCGTTAAAAACGCAGCTAAGACCAATAGAAGCAGTTGGTTGCGGGGGAAATGTTTGAACTTGCGACCTCTGGATTATGAGCCCAATGAGCCGCTACTCGAAACGTGGTGATCTCCACCACATATTGTGAAGCGAGTGTATAGATCTCAGCACGAAAGGTGGGGAAATAGCAGGCCATGGAGAGATTTGGCGTAATGATGCCCGCGTTCCAACCAATGCGGAAGCGGCATGCCGGCAGCAAGCGATTTAGCATTGTAGACTTTGTGAGTAATGGAGTCTCACATTCTAAACACTCTGTCGGATCTCCTCGGCGTTCGGAAGAATCGCGAGCCGGCGATCAATGCGTAACGCCTTCCCGTCCGCGCAGATGAAAGCGGGGCACTCCGGCCAGAGACACCGAATCGCCCTTAGCCATTGCGCCAGCATGGCGCGAAACCGGCTCGGGCGAGAGTACTCAATGCATCCAAGTTGCTGGGTGAGCCCAGACTGGCCAAACAGAGGAATGATTTCCGGGCCCTTCGCGACGAAGCAACGGTAGCCCAGCCACATGAAAAGATCGAGCAACGCCGGCGCGGCGGCGAGTACCTGCACCGCGTCCAAATCGGCAGGGATCGGGTGACTGGAAATCTCGGAGTAGAACTCGTCAGATAGAGTAATGACGTTCTCGCCTGCGGGATCTGCTGCAGAACGGCCGTACCAGATCTCCGCCTCGCGGAGGAAATGGAACCGGCTGCGGTGGACAACAGTTGAAGCAGTTCCATTTCGCTCCGTAGAAAAGAACATCGTCGCCCCGAAGATGCGCTCGAATGCTGCGACAATCCGACGGTATTCTTTCCCGCCCTTCGCGATTCCGAAGGTGTCCAGAATCTCGGCGGCGGATCGAAACCGGACCGTTTGGTTCTTTTGCCGAACCGCGAGGGTGGCGAGGAAGATGAGGACCAATCGGTCCTGGCCGAACGGGAGTCCGAACTGGGGGTGGCGTGTAATTTGGAAGGTGAATTTCCCATTCCGGCGCTCGAAGAGAAGCTGGTCTGTTGGTGGCCGCCGAACCGGGAGTCCGCACAGGACGAAAGGCCGGGAGGTAAAGCCTAAACTCTGGGATTGGCTTTCCCGACGTTCGCGGACAAGGCAGATCCCCTCTGCCTGCCGGAGTTTCTGTTTGGAAACAATGAACTCGCCATGCGTATCGGGGAGAATGGAACTGACCCGAACAAGGCCGTTTTGCGAATGGTGTGGTGGTGCCAAGAGTGCCCCGGGGCGCCAGCAGTGAGCGCCGGTTGGGCAGCGATTGGAAAGAGATTTGGAAGGCTGCAGAGTGCTGCGTTTTCGTTACTCCGATTACTCCGTTTGGGCGGCATTTTCGGTAAACAGCAAATTCTCAGTGGTTTTCCATGGCCAGGATAGCCGCTATGAACACCGATGTCCTTTATTTTCAACGGATGTCCAAGTTCCCAAGCTGAACGTCGTGGGTTCGAGTCCCATCTCCCGCTCCATCTTTTCAATAACTTAGGAACACGCCTAGAACCCTTCGTTACTGCGATTACTGCTTTTTCTCTTCCCTGCCCTTTTTTCGGCCGTTTAGACCCCTCACTATTGCCATTGTTTTGGAGCGCTGTGGAACTTGCCGGCGCCCCGGATTCGTTTACTGGACGACCTTCGTTTCCAAGCGCCGAACCGCAGCCAAACGGTCTTCAAAACTGCTGATTGCGTATTCGTTCTCGTTGACGTTTACCGTGTTGCCCATTTGGGCGGAACTCAACTTCGGCTGCATGGTGCGCAGCCACACGTTGTTGCGCCAGATTGGTGTGTTGTTCTCTGTCGAGAAGAGCCAGGCCTGTGGATCGGTGTTTCCGAATTCCTGCAGCCAGGCGGAGAGCAGAGTAAAGGTGCCCTGCGACCGCTTTCTGTTTAGGCGGGGGATGGCGGGAGAGGATCTGGGGGCGGCGCGGGGCACGGCGGTGACGGTGCTGGCGGTGGCGTGCGTATTGACCGGGAACACGATGACGGCCTATGGGGACATTTTCCGTCGCCTGCGGCCGTTTCTGTATTTCGCCTCGGAGATCGAGGAGGATCCGGACCACGGGCGGAACCGCTGCATTGGGTCCTACTACGGGGTGAAGAGCGTCCGCGTGGAGGGCGGCGGGGAGGCGGCCAAGTGAAGAGACCCTACTTTTTCCGGCTAAAGATGCGCTTGAAGAATAACCTGGGCAGCAGG
The DNA here is from genome assembly GCA_964430625.1 of uncultured Solibacteraceae bacterium. Taxonomy (GTDB): domain Bacteria; phylum Acidobacteriota; class Terriglobia; order Bryobacterales; family Bryobacteraceae. The sequence continues at coordinate 103,881 of CAYSFR010000019.1, read as the reverse complement.
CGGATGGCTTCGAGCACAATTTTCATATTGAGCTTGGATTCGCCGTGGATTCTGCCGCGATAGATGTTGGGTACTTCGGCGAACCGGCCGCCGGCCTGGTTGGCATGGAAGAGGCTTTCATAGAGAAAAGCGAAGCCGCCGGAGTGGACGCGGGACAGATCGATGCGTTTGAGCAGGGGGACGCTCCAGCAGCGATAGCCGCTAGTGGGATCTCCCAAAGGGGCACCGGTGCAGGTGCGTACCAGCGCGGTGGCCGTTTTACTGAGAAACAGGCGGCGGCGGGACCAGTTTTCGATCAGGACCTGGGACTGGCAGTAGCGGGAGCCGACCACCACATCGGCATGGCTGAGGCCGTCGAGCAGGGACGGGATTATGGTCGCATCGTGAGACAGATCGGCATCCATGGTGATGATGGCATCGGCACCGGAGCGAAGGGCCATCTGAATGCCATCCAGCATGGAGTAGCCATAGCCGCGAGGGCCCTGGCGGGGCAGGACCCGAACGCCGGGAATAGCCGCGGCGGCCACGGCGGTGCCATCCGGGCTCGCATCGTCCACAAACAGGATCTGGTGGACGAGGGGACCGGATTGGCGGATCGCTTGGACCAGGGGTTCCAGATTATCCCGTTCATTGTAGGTAGGTACGACGACCCACACATTGTGAAAAACCGACACAGAACCATTTTAGCAGGGTGAGTTGAAGCGGCCGGGTATCCGGGAAGTCCTGTAAGTGATTGAATATCAATATTTTATCTGCACCAAAAAGGGACACCTGTTGTGTTAAATTTTTGATTTATTTGCCAGTCTGATTCCGGACGCGGGTTTGCACCCGGAACGAGGCATGAGGGCGGAAGAGAATGGAGGCAGCGCAGAAACTGGCGGCCATGAGAGCGGTGAAGGTCCGGGCGGGGCCGGAGAATTTCTTAAGGGGAGAGGAGTCCGGGAAGAGGGGGTCTGCGAAGGCGAGTTGGGCCAGGGTGCATGGGAGGGCGAAGGGTGCGGGGAGAAGAGGGGCAGCCGGCGGGGGGAGGTTTGGCCAGGTGACGGCGCATGGCGTAGATGCAGCCGGTGGCGCCGTCGCGGATGATGAGTTCACCGCTGACGGCGCCGACGGCGGGATCGGCAAAGCAGGCGCCGAGGGCGGCGGCTGTACCGGCATGGGGGAGTTGGCGGAAGTGCACACCGCCGGTAAACGGGATGGCGATTGAGGGGGCTCGGGAACTTGGGCTCGAAGAGCTGCCGTTTTATGGGGTTTACCAGAGTTGCCGAGGATCAGGCCTGCAAATCAGTTACTCTTCAGAACGGTAGAACGACGGCTACTGCTTTTTGACACGATCGTTAAGCGAGTTATCTGTTCCGTTGCTCCCGAATACCCAACTTCAGTAGACGATCTGCCACACACCAGTGGGACTCTTGGCCACGTGGAGAATGGACGCAAAGGCGGTGTCGAACAGGGTCATCAGGCAGACGTCGTTGTTCACCTTGTCCCCAAACCTGGCATCGTTGGGGACAAAGAGGCGGACGCCTTTCCCGCGAACGGCGACCTCGGGCGTTCCAGCCACCTCGAACGCGAGCTGGTCCAAGGAGGCCGCCCTCATCCGAATGCCTCGAGCGTAGGCGTTTTCGATACACCCCATACTCCGGATCTCCGCCGCCTCCGGCCCGATCCGTGCATAGACTCGTGCAAAGTTCGGCTTGAATGCGTTGGCTAGCGTCTGCAGTAAGGCGGCGATCGACAGTTTGTCCGTCTCAGTCAAGGATTGCACCGGCGGGTAGTGGTGCCAAGGTAAGTCTTCGACGAAGGGTGCTGTGAATTCCCTGGTAATCGTTATCTTGCCCTTGCCAGCTTTGGTATCGGCTCCCTCCGTTTTGGAGACCCTCGATTGATCGTAGTTTGAAAACATCCAGGCCAAAGTGGCTTTGAATTCGACAGTAGAGTCAGTTGCTTCAAACTCGACTCGAATCGAGTTTTTCCCCTTGCGTATGATCGGGCCGGATCGAGAGACGAAAATTCCATTCCCACTCATGCTCTTGCCGGACATCACGGCGAACTTCCGATCGAATCCGAACTCGGCATTCACAATTTCAGCGGAGCCGGTCGCGGCGGCGATCACGGCCATAGCGATCAGCCGCATGGCACCTCCTCTTTTGCAGCGATTCAGCCGGGCTTCGAAATGGCAAGTTGCGTCCGCTCAGGACCGGCAAACCGGACCTGATTCCTTAACGTGCAATTTTTGACCATTGGAGCAGTGATCCCTTTCACTCCCCGACCAGCGAGACGATGAAAAGCGCAGAGACAGGGAGCGGCTTCTCCTGGAAGGCTTCTTCGGATAAGCGAGTGGCCAACTCAGATCCACTGACCCTCGGCCGCCATCGCCGGAAAATCCGAACGCGCCATCAGGAACCGGCCCGCCAGCCAGCCACAATCACCGCCCCGCGCAACCGGAAAATCTCATACCCGCCCACCGCATGCACTCTCTCATACCGCTCCCGCAGGCTATTCTCCAAATACGCGAATAGCTCCGGCTCCCGCCGCCGGTAGTTCTCCCACAACTCCCGCCACCGGCTATCGACAATCACCCACTCCGCTTGCCGCTTGCTGTAATACCCCAGCCGCAGGTCGTCGAGCATCCGCGGCTGGAAATCAAAACCCCAGGCAAACTCGCCCGGCGCAAAGATCGTGCTGTCCGGCCGCCCGTGCGTCTGTACATAATCCACCGCCGGTTGATACTGCTTCACCAGGCTCTGCTCCCGGATCCGGTACAATGTCCCCCCTACCTGCAGCCCGCAATATCCGGCCAGAACCAGTACCACTCCCCATTTCCATTGCGGGCGGAACCGCGCCGCCGCCACCGCCGCAATCGCAATCGCGGCCGAAAACAGCGGAACCATGTGGACCAGATAGATGTACTGCTTCTGCCCGTCGAACATGGCCAACAGGAAGAAGTACAGCAGCGTCAACACTCCGATCACACGCGCCCCGGACACCCGCCGTACCGGCGCCGCGGCAAACAGTGCCGCCACCGATGCCACAATCAGCGCCAGAGCCAACACCTTCACCCGTAGAATCTTCGGCGCCGTCGGATGAAAACCGGCAAACAGTCCCAGATACTTCTCGGTGATCTCCCGCCACACACCCATCCAAGGCCGCAACAGCATCTGCAGCCGCCCGTCATCCTGCGCGTTATAGAAAAACTGCATCCGGAACGCCTCCAGGTCGCGCATGATGTACAGGCCCCAACACAGAATACCGGCCACGTACGGCGCCGCCGCCAGCAGCACATGCCGGTAGGCGAACCGCGACCGGTCCAGCCACAGATACAAAACGCCCAGCCCCGCCGCCCCCAGCACGCCGTTCGGATGGCAGAACACCGCCGCCGCCGCCAGTGTGCACGCCCACAGAATCGCCCTCTCCAGATGCCGTTCCCGCCAGCCCAGATACACCGCAAACGCGGCGAAATTGCACAACGCGCACACCATGTCGGGCCGCGTATCGCTCGCCACCATCGTCAATTCATAGTTCAACGCCAACAGTGCCGCCGCCACCGCCGCCATCGTCTCATCCCCGCCGGTCAGAATCAGCATCAGCCGCCACAACACCCAAACCAGCAGCCCGCCAAACAGCACCGGCATCAGCCGCGCCCGGAAAATGTCCACCCCCACCAGTTTGTACCAGCCGGCCTGAAAGAGCAGGTTCAGCGGCATTTGCCAGTAGGAGTAACGTTCCAGTCGCAGATAGCTCGAGTGCGCCGTCTCAAATACCGTCGTCCCCATCTCCCCCGTGCGTACCAGGTTCACCGAACCGGACGCCATGTGCGCCTCATCCGTGCGCGGCCGTTTGGAAGCGGCCGCCAGCGCTGCCAGCACAAGGAACAAGGCGATGGCCGCCAACACCAGACGCTGGGCGGAAGTCCTGGTCAGTGTCATGGTTTTGTGGGTTTCTCCTGGATCCGGAATACACGCACCGGACCGTCTTCATATTCGATACTTCCATACGGACGCAACGCATCCACCGCCGCCGGCGGCAAATTATACGTCCAGAACCAGACCCGCCCCGTCTGCAGCCGCGGCCAATCCAGTGCGGCAAACGAGCCGCCAGGCTCGATAAACACCCCATAGCGGAAATCCCGGTTGCCCTGTAGCGGCCACGTCCCCGGGGGAACCAGAGCCAGATTGGCGTACCGCGCATGGCGGCGGGGCAGCGCCAACGAGGAAAAGTGCAGAAAATGCCGGGAGCGCTTGCTGACCGCCGGATCCTTGTCCAGCCAGACATAGGGGTACACCAGCGCATGCCGCGGAATCACGTCGAGCGAAGGCAACTGCCGCTCCATCTCCGCTCCCGCCCGCCAGCTGTAGACGATGATATCGGCCTGCCGGACCGTCAATCCGGCCAACACCAGCCCCAACACCACAGCACCCGCCCGCTCCCCGGTGGCCGGCATCGCCGCCGCCAACAGCACAAACGCCAGCGGAACGAATCGGACGCTGACGTCGCTGGCGCTGTGCAGCTCATCCGGCGCCAGCAGAAACAGGGCGAAGAACGCCGCGCCGGCCACCAGCGGCAGCTTCGTCAGCCGGCCGCGGAACAGCCACAGAGCCGCCGCCGTTCCAACCATCGCCGTAAACACCGCTATCCCCGTCACAACCGTCGTATAGCTGGTAAACCCGGTCAGCAGATGCAGCAGAATCTTGGAAACCGGAGGCCACAGCGTAGGCCCGCTCGAAGAGGCCCGGCCGTAAAGCAGATACAAAACCCCCGCCGGAACGAAGGCCAGAAAGGACGCCGCGTCCCACCACGCCAACCTGCCCCGCCGCCGCCATTCATGCAGCGTCCACAGGCCCCAGGCAAAACCCAGCATCGCTACCGCCGACAAGTGAAACAGATAGGTGACCGTGGTGAGCGCAGTTAACACAACCACCCGCCAGGCCGTCCACCGGCTGCCCCACCCGGCCCGCAAAGCGAGTGTGAAGATGGCTGCCGCCAGTCCAATGGCGAAACTCGTATACCCGTACAGGTACATGCTGTGATAGCTCAGAAAAAGACACGGAAGCATCGCCGGCAACGGCGGGCCAAAGGCCATATCCCCGGTCGCCCGGACGGCACGGCCCAACAGGTGGCACCCGGCGGCGAACAGCAGAATGTACAGCGTCAGAAACAACTGCGTCGCCCGCTCCAGGGAACAGATCCGCAGCAGCGGGCTGATGATGATCTCGCTGGCCGAGTTGTGGACCCAGTGGGGGGATTTGGCCAGATAGGCCGGAAAATCCGGATCGTCGTTGAAATGGGCAAACGCGTAGGACCGCGCCATGTGCAACGGCAGATCCACCAGCGGCACCAGCGAATGCATCCACACCGGCAGCAGAAGCAGCACGACGATGCCGGCAAACACCGCGTGGTACCGGTTCCAATTGGTCAGCATGGGTGTTCTTCCGCCGCTGTACACCTGCGAAAAGTGTACAGCTCCGGGAGCGAAAAAAGCATGTATAAACGCGCAAAAAGTGCGTATTTTGACCGTATTTTTCGCTTGCGATCGCGCCACTTGCGGCAGGTGGACAGGCGGGCGATGGCCGGGACATCCCAGAGGAGATTTCCAGCCGGCGGTTGCCGCAAAATGCGGCGCAAGGGCTTTGATGGCACCATGGGTGTCTCTCTGTATTCTCCCTCTCTTGGCGAGGGTTCGACAACCCGGCAGCGGATTGAGTGGGGGAAAGAGGCACTACAGTAAAATAGGCTCTTCTACTATCTGGATAGCCGATACGGAAGAAAGAGAGCACCTGGAGACGCCGACATGAACTGTTCCTGTATCATCGTTATCCCCTGCTACAACGAGGAGCAGCGATTCCCCATCGAATCATTTACGGCGTACGCCGAGGCGCATCCTGAAATCGGCTTTCTGTTGGTTAATGACGGCAGTAAAGACCGTACGATTGACGTATTGAACCGGGCGCGGGCGGGCCGGGAGGAGCAGGTCGGAGTACTGGATCAGAAAGTAAACGGGGGCAAGTCGGAAGCAGTGCGGGCGGGGATGTTGACGGCGCTCCGCACACCGGGATGCCGGTATGCCGGATTCTGGGATGCCGACCTGGCAACGCCGCTGGAAACGATTCCCGATTTTATAGCAGTGCTGGATAGCCGGCCGGGGTTGGCGATGGTTTTCGGGGCGCGGGTGAAGCTGCTGGGCCGCTGGATTGAACGGAGGGCAATCCGGCACTATTTGGGCCGGGTGTTTGCGACGACGGTTTCGGTGGTGCTGCGGCTGCCGATTTACGATACGCAGTGCGGCGCGAAGCTGTTTCGGGTGGAAGAGCGGACGCATGAGCTGTTTGAGGAACCGTTTCTTTCCCGCTGGATCTTTGACGTGGAGATCATCGCCCGTTACATACGGCAATGCGACTACGAGATCCGGCGTGTGGAGAAGGGGATCTATGAGTTCCCGCTGATGCAGTGGGAGGATGTGGCCGGGTCACGGGTGCGGCCGCGGGATTTCTTCCGCGCCTTTTTCGACATCCTCAAGATTCACCGCCACTACGGGAAGTAGCGTTAGGAGCGGCTGCCGCGGACCTGGGTGCGGCCCCAGAAATCGGCCTTGGGGCGGAACAGGATGGACGCGGCCCAGAAACTGGCCGCCATGAGCACGGTGAAGGTCCAGGCCGGGGAGGTGAGGCGTTTCAACGGAGAACCGTCCGGCAGCCAGCGGTCTGTAATGGCGATCGCGTAGAAGAGCGTCTGGCCTCCCCCGCAGATCCAGTTCCAGGGAAAGGGCAGAGCCCAGGCCGAGCCGAGCAGCGCCAGGAGCGCGAAAGGCAGCAGGAGGCGGGCTACTTTGTGGGACAGGTAATGGAGCAGCAGGCGGTTGGACGGGGTGAGGAGCCAGGGCAGGAAGCCCATCAGCTGGTAGTTACCCGCCAAGGTTCGGACTTTGCGGCGGAATTCGCTGTTCATGGCCGCCGGTTCGTCATAGGCTCTGGCGCGCTCCTCGAAGCCGACGCGGTAGCCGGCATGAAAGGCCAGCAGCGGCAGATACATATCGTCCAGGAGGCAACCGGCGGGCAGGGGGCCGGCCAGTTGGCGGCGCATGGCGTAGATGCAGCCGGTGGCGCCCAGCACCGAATCGATTACGGCCAGGCGTTTGCGGAGCCATTTTTCGTACTTCCAGTACAAGCCGGCGCTGGATTCCTCCAGGGTGTGGCCGTCGCGGATGATGAGTTCGCCGCTGACGGCGCCCACGGCGGGATCGGCGAAGCATTCCACGAGAGCGCGTAAGGACCCTGGGTCGATGGGCTGGCGGACGTCGGTAAGAAAGAGAATCTCACCGGTTGCCTGGGCGAGGCCCGCGTTCAGGCAGAGGGCTTTGCCGCCTCGCGGCTGTTCGATGAGACGGACGCCGCGGCTGGCGTAGGAGCGGGCTATGGCGGCGGTGCCATCGGTGGAAGCATCGGAAATGACGAGGATGTCGATGAGTTCCGCAGGGTAGTCGAGGGAGAGCAGGGAATCGAGTTTCCGGGCCAGATACTGCTCCCCGTTCCAGACCGGCAGCAGGACGGAGACGGTTCTGGGAGTGAACTCCTTGCGGGTGGGGCGGGGGCGGCGCGCGGCGAGCAGATGGACCAGCAGGGGATAGAGGAACAGGGTGTAGAGAATAAACGCCGCGGCGGCGAAAAAAATGACGGCGGCCATGGTTACCCGCAGGGTGGGGCGGCCTCGAGGAGGGCCTCAAAATCGTTGGTAACGCGGTCCCAGGAGAAGCGGCTGGCGACGAGGTGGCGGGCGTTGGCGGCGATCTTTGCGGCCAGGGCGGTATCGGTGAGCAGGCGGGCGCAGGCGTCGGCGAACGCGGCGGGGGTATCGGCGATGAGGATATCTTCGCCGTCGGTATAGTCGAGGCCTTCGGCTCCGACGGCGGTGGAAACAACCGGCACGCCGGCGGCCATGGCTTCGTAGATTTTCAGGCGGGTTCCGCCGCCGACGCGGAGGGGCACGATAGAGACCCGGGATCCCCAGAGCCAGGGGCGGATATCGGGTACGGTGCCGGTGATGCGGATGCGGGGATCGGCTTGGCCGAGAGCCTGGATGGCGGCGCCTGGGGCGCGGCCGGCGACGGCGAGGGAACAATCGGGGTGACGGCGGCGCAGGAGGGGGAGGATTTCCGCGGTAAACCATTCGATGCCGTCGATATTGGGCATCCAGTCCATGGAGCCGACAAAGACGAGGTCGGCGGCGGGAGGGGCGGGTTGGGGGGCGAAAAAAGCAGTATCGACGCCGGTGGGGGTATCGTGGACGCGGGTGACGCCGAACAGGTCGCGCATGGTGGCGCAGTCCTTGGCGGAGACGGCGATGATGGACCCGGCGGCGCGGCAGACGGTGCGTTCAAAGGCGAACATCCGTTCGGCCTGGAGGCGGAAGTAGGCGCGGCGGGCGGCGCTGGGGGCGGTTTCGGCATGGCGGCGCCAGATGACGGTTTCCACGTTGTGCTGGAACAGGATGGCGCGGCCGATGTCGTCAAAATGGGGGGCGGGAGCGAGAAAGTCGCAGACGGCGCGGTCAAACCCGCCGGAGGTCATCTGCTGGCGAACGAAGCGGCGCATTTCCTCGGACACCCAGCGGCTGACGGCGAGCGGGGTGGGGGAAAACAGGCCGGCGGCCACCTGGAGGGCGAAGCGCGGGGAGGTTTTTGACGGGACGTTGTGGCGGAAGGGATACGCCTTGGTGGAATATTCGCCGGCGCGGCGGAGGCCTTCCGGCTGGGCGGGATCCTCGAAGGCGGCGTAGTGGACCTGGTGGCGGAGGTGCAGGCGTTTGACGATTTCCAGGGTCCGGATCTGGCCGCCTTTGGTGGTGGGATGCAGGAAGTTGGGGTTGACCCAGAGGATTTTCATGCGACGGCCTTGGGGATGGTTCCGTTCCAGACGGCATCGCGGCGGCCGGTGATGAAGAGGTCGCCCCAGAGCTGGAGATTGAGAAGGCGCCAGATGCGGTCAGTGGCATCTTCGGCGCCGGCGCGGTGGCGGTGCAGGAGGGCGGTGAGGGGCTCGGGGTTGATGTAGGGCGCGAGCAGGGAATCGGGATGGAGGAGGGAATCGAGGATGGGGCCGGCGGCGGGGCCGCGGAGCCAGTCGCGAAGGGGGGTGGGGAAGCCCATTTTGGTGCGGTAGAGGATGTCGTGCGGCAGCAGGTCTTCCACCGCTTTTTTGACGATGTATTTGCCTTCGCTCCCGCGGATTTTGAGCGAGTCGGGAACGCGCGTGGAGAACTCGACGAAGGTGTGATCGAGGAACGGGACGCGGCTTTCAATGGAGTTCACCATACTCATCCGGTCCTGTTTCATGAGGAGTTGGACAAGGTAGGTATGGATGTCGGCGTAGAGCATTTGCGAGAGCGGGGAGCGGGAGGAGGCCTGGTTCCAATGGCCGAGGAAGGAGGCGTAGGGATCGGCCTTTGGGAGGCGGAAGAGGCGCTGCTGACTATCGCCGGAGAAGCCGGAGTAGAAGTTATCGAGGTAGAGGGATTCGACGCCGCCGCCGCGGGCGAGGAAGGTATGGCCGACCTTGCGGCGCAAGGGGCCGGGGAGCAGGGAAGTATTTTCGACCCAGCCGGCGACGGCTTTGCGGAGGCCACCGGGCAGGGCGCCGTAGTAGCGCATAGCCTGTTGGTTCCACTGGTAGAAACGGTAGCGGCTATAGCCGCCGAAGAGTTCATCGCTGCCTTCGCCGGTGAGGACGACGGTGACTTCCCGGCGGGCGAGAGCGGAGACGAAGTGGAGCGAGACGCTGGAGGGCCAGGTGATGGGCAGATCCTCATGCCAGATGAGGCCGGGCAGAGCGCCGAAGAAGTCTTCGCGGCCGACGATGACCTCACGGTGTTCGGTACCGATGCGGCCGGCGACCTGGCGGGCGTAGGACAGTTCGCTGTATTCGGCTTCGGCGTAGCCGACGGCGAAGGTTTTGACGGGGCCGGAGGTCATGCGCCTCATCATGGCGGCGATGGTACTGGAATCGACGCCGCCGGAGAGGAACATGCCGAGGGGCACGTCGCTCATGAGGCGCATTTCGACGGTCTCTTCCAGACGGCGGCGGCATTCGGCGATCCATTCGGCATCCGAGCGGGACTCTTCAACCGGTTCGGGGACATTCCAGTAACGGGCGATGGCGGGTTGCGGCTGGGGCTGTTTGAGATCGAGGGTGAGGTGATGACCGGGGAGCAGTTGGCGAATGCCGGCAAACAGGGTGCGTTCGCCGGTGATGAAGCCGAAGGTCATGTATTCGGCGAGAAGGGAATCGTCAAAGCGGGTTGAGACGGAGGGATGTTCGAGGAGGGCTTTGATTTCACTGCCGAAGACGAAAGTCTCGCCGTCCCACCAGTAGTAGAAGGGCTTGATGCCGAGACGGTCGCGGGCGCAGAAGAGGCTTCGTTTGGCGGTATCCCAGAGGGCGAAGGAGAACATGCCGCGGAAGCGGTCGAGGACGCGAGGGCCCCACTGCTCCCACCCGTGAATGATGGTTTCGGTATCGCTATGGCTGCGGTAGCGGTGGCCGGCCTGTTCGAGTTCGGGGCGGATGGAAGCATGGTTGAAAATCTCGCCGTTGAAGACGATTTGGATGGTTCCATCCTCATTGGCCATGGGCTGGCGGCCGGCCTCGGAGAGGTCGATGATGCTCAGGCGGCGGTGGCCCAGATGCGCATGGGCGTCATGAAACACGCCATCGGCGTCCGGACCGCGGTGGCGAATAACCCCATTCATGCGCTCCAGCGTGACAGGCGGAGTCCGGGTGGGGGGAACGGTTACATAACCTGCTATTCCGCACATGCTGGAGAATAGAAAAAGAGACTTCTTCTATTGGATCATATTCTGCAAAGCGAAGCCGGAAAAGCAGTCCTGCTGATGGCCCAGGCATTGGGACAGGGCGGCAGCGAGCGGCAGTTGGCGGCGACGGCGGTGGGGCTGGCGCGGGGCGAGCGGTTTGTGCCGCATGCGGGTACGCTGCGGCCTGGGGGCTTCCGGCGGGCCGAGTTGGAGGAGGCCGGGGTAGCGACGGTATGTTTTCCGCTGGCGAGCATGACCGATCCGTGGCGGGTAGCGCAAGCGGGGCTGGCGTTGCGGCGGTATGTACGGCAACACGGGGTGGCGATAGTGCACAGCTACGACACACCGGGGAACCTGTTGGCGGCGCCGGCGGCATACGGAGCGGCGCGGGTGATCACCAGCCAACGGGCGTTGCGGGAGTTGGCCAACAAGCGGGACCGGATGTTGTTGCGGGTGACCGACCGGCTGGCGCACCGGATTGTGGTGAACTGCCGGGCGGTTGAGCGGGATTTGGTAGAGAGGGAAGGGGTGTGGCCGGGTAAGATCCGGCTTTGTTATAACGGCATCGACGTGGAGCAGTTTCAGCCGGCAGGGCGGCCGCGGCCGGCGGTATTGGGGGATGGCGGCATTACGGTAGGGGTAGTTTGCGCGCTGCGTCCGGAGAAGGATCTGCAGACACTGGCCGAGGGGTTTGCGCGGGCGCGGCGTACGGCGCCGGAGTTACGGCTGGTGGTAGTGGGCAGCGGGCCGGAGGGGGCGGGGTTGGAGCAACGATTGCGGGATTTGGGAGTGCGGGAGGCGGCGCATCTGGAGCCAGCGGCGGCGGTGGTGGCGCCGTGGCTGCGGGGGATCGACATATTCGTTCTGCCGTCGAAATCGGAGGCATTTTCGAATGCGCTGATGGAGGCGATGGCGTGCGGGTGCGCGGCGGTGGCGTCGGAGGTGGGTGGGAATCCGGAGTTGGTGGGGGAGGGGGAGACGGGGCTGCTGTTTCCGGTTGGAGATGCGGGGGCGCTGGCGGCGTGTCTGGTACGGTTGGCCGGGGAAGAGGGGCTGCGGCGGCGGTTGGCGGCGGCGGGGCTGGAGCGGATACGGACGGAATTCACGCTGGCGGCGGCGGCACGGCGGATGGAAGCCATCTATACCGAGGCGATGGAGGGATGAAGACACGGCTGTGGGCGGGAGCGCGGACGGTGTGCGCGCTGGCGGGGTTGGTGCTGATGGTGGTGACGGGGACGCCGGTGGTGGTGTGGATGGGGGCGATGTTATCCGGCCAGTGGGACGATGCGCGGGGGGAGACGTTGATTGTTCTGACGGGGTCTGGCCTGGACAGCGAGGTGATTGGGGACAGTTCGTACTGGCGGAGCGTCTATGCGGTGCTGTTCTGGCGGGAGGCGAAGTATAAAGCCATCTGGATTACGGGCTACGGGCAGGGAACGGCGGGGACGCCGGGACTGATGCGGCAGTTTCTGATTGGCCAGGGGGTGCCGGGGGAGATTATCCACCTGGATACAGGGAGCGTGAATACACAGGCCAGTGCGCGGGCGATGGCGAAGTTGCTGGCAGGCGATACGGGGCGGAAGGTGTTATTGACGAGCGATTATCACATGTTCCGGTCGCGACGGCTGTTTGCCAGGGAGGGGGTGCGGGTGGGGGCGATTCCGATTCCTGATGCGCAGAAGCGGGGGGGACGGATGTGGACGCGGTGGCAGGCGTTTTTGGATGTGAGTGAGGAGGTGGTGAAGATTGTTTGGTATGGGGCGCGGGGGATGTTGTAGGGGATTTGGCTTCCCATGCCGCCGGCGCGGCTGTCCATCCCTTCTGTCACGAACTTATAGATTCAGCAGACCATCGCCATCGCCGCGGGTGAGGTAGTAGGTCTGGTTGCCGATGCGGGCGGCGAGCGGCGGGGAGAAGCCGGCCAGATAGTTCGATGCGTAGGTGAGCCAGCCTTCTTCGCGCATGGCCTGTTGGAGTTCGGGATCAGAATGGTTGGCCAGCAGAAGGGCGGCGCCGTGCGCGCGGGCCTCGGCAAGCGCGGCGCGGAGCAGGGCGCGGGCGGCGGCGGGCGTGCAGAAGGCTTCGGCGAGAGTGGCCGTGGTGAGGTCGCCGAAGTAGTTATGGCGGCGGAAATGGCTGATGCGCAGGACGGCGAGGCCGCCGGGGACTTGGAGACGGACGAAAGCGGGATCGGCGGGCGGATAGAGAGCGTCCAGCACGGCGGGCGAACGCTCCATAGCGAACGCGTAGCGGATCCGGATGTCCGTCCAGAGGGCGGGAGGGGGGCTGGCCGGCCGCTCCCGTTCGACGGTGCGCCAGGCGTGGGCGAGGGCAATGGCGAGATCGGGGAGCAGCGGGGTAAAGCCGCCCAGCGCGGCCAGCGGACCGAAGCGGGGGTGGCGGCGCAGGGGCCGCATATTGGCCAGAAACAGGCGTCCGGCGAGCACGCGGAAATAGAAAGGCACCGGTTCCACGCGCCAGCCCAGGGCGCGCAACAGACGCGGGAAGGGCATCTGCTCATTCCCCATGCCGACGCAATAGGCCAGCGGATGGCGCCGCAGAATTTCGCGGATCATCCAGGGGCCGAGGCCGGCGAAGTGGCGGTCAAACAGCCCTTCGCTGAGCGGGCTTTGGATATTGACGGCTTCGGCGGGTTCGTTCCCCACCCAGGCGGGCTGCGCTTGGAGCAGGCAGCCGCCGCGGACTTCGTCCCCCTCATCGACAGCGACGAAATGCCGGCGCGTCACCGGCGGCGGTATGGACCGGGCGTGGGCGGGCAGCAGGAAGGGAGCTTTCCCGGAGGCTTCCAGGCGGGCGTTGCAGCGTCCGGCGGCGGGTTCCCACTCGGCGGTGTAGGGCAGCAGACGATAGCCCATCAGGCCGTTCCGTAGAAAATTTTGTGGCGCAGCCAGCGGGTTTCCAGTTGGGCGCGCAGGGCGTTGTCCAACGTGACCGGAGGCTGCTGGGTACGCAGGAAATCGAGTACGGAGCCGACGGGTGCGAACCAACCGGGGCGGCGGGCGAGCCGTTCCATCAGCGACACGAAGCGTTTATCGATGGCGCCGTCGTAATAACCGTGGCCGAAGTGGGTGTACATGATGCAGAGGCCGCCTTCCTCTTCCAGCCGTTCCTGATTGGCCTCCGAGAGGGTGTGGCAGAGGCGGTCTTTATTCGACCCCTCGCTCGATGGATACCAGTGGCGGACAAAGGGGCGGGCGGGATCGTGATAGGGAAAGTGCGGCCAGGCCTTGCGGGTGTTGATTTCGCCGAAGGCGAAGCTGCGGCAGTATTCGATCCGGTCGCGGCAGAGGTCACCCCAAAAATAAGGGTGCCCTTCGACGTGGCCGAAGAACTTGTTATGGTTCTGGAAGCGGGTGAGTCCGTTGTAGGCCAGGCGGCGCCAGCCGCTGAGGCGGTGTTCGCCCCAGTAGAGGTTTTCGTCGCAGTTGTAATGATGGGCCATGGTGCGCGGGTAGTGGCCGAACTGGGAGTGGAAGAGTTCCAGGCCCCGCAGGGTTTCTTCGCGCGTACAGGTGTGAGAAGTGGCGTTGTGATATCCGGCTTCAAAGCCGGCATCGACCAGAGACTGGATCCAGCCGGTATAGCCGGGGTGGGCGCAGGTGAGGCCGTAATCGCTCGCGGTGCGGATGGGGCCCATGGGCCAGAGTCCCTTGGTGGTGCGGAAGCCGAGGTCCTTGAGCAGGGCGTAGACTTCGCGGCCGGCCTCCCAGGTTTGGGAATCGGGATCGTCGAAGATAGTGAAAACAAACCGCTTGCCCTCCGGCCAGGCGAGGGTGGCGGGAGCGTTCATGCGGCGGGCGACTCCAGATAGGCGGCCAGCGCGGCGAAGGAGGTGAGTTCGCCGTAGCGGTCTTCGGGCAGATGGCAGCCGAACTCTTCCTCGATCACGGTGATCAGGGTAATGTGGGCGACCGAGTCCCAGGCGGGATTGGTTTCCGTGGAAGAGGCGGCCAGTTGGTCATCGGAGGCATCGGGGAATACAGCCCGGAAGCACTCGAGGAGGCGGGGCCGGAGGGGAGCGTCACTCATGCGGATCTCCTTTAGGATACAGTGGCGTAGAGCGCCGGGCAGGTTGATTCAAAGGCCTCCCGTGCGAGCAGGATGGGCGCGGCGGCGGGCAACTCGCCCAACAGCGGGGCCAGGGCCTCCCGCGTGGGGTTATTGCGGGAGGTGGCGCGCCAGACAAGTTCGATTTCCCGCGCGCCGGTATGGGCGAACAGGGCCTGCAGGGTAGCGTATTCGATGCGGCGGGAGAAGGCGCGGCAGCTCATCACCCAGCTTTGCAGGCGGAGGCGATCTCCTTCGATCCGTCCGGCGGCGACGGCGATCTTGCCGAGCGGCCCGAAGCGGTCCTCATAGCTGACGACGGCCAGCAGAGCGGCGGGTTCCCGCAGAAAGGCGCGGAACTGGCTCTCCTCCCAGCGTTCGCCGTTGATGTTGAACTGATTGGTTTTATTGATCAGTTCCAGGGAGCGGGGATCAAACGGGTCGGCGAGGAAGGAGACCGCGATGCGGGCTTCGAGTCCGGCCAGCAGTGTTTCCGGATCGGAAGCGGCCTGGGCGCCGGCGGTCAGGGCGGCGGCGTTGCGGAGGCTGGCAGCGCGGATCCGGTCCTCCTCGGTAGCCTGTTCGCGGGCAAAGCGGCGGCGCAGAAGGTGGATCAACTCCAGCACGCCGGCCGGGTCGGAGGCGGGGAAGGCGTGGCACTCCACATCGGGCAGCGCCTGTCGCACTTCGGCCAGTTCAAGCGGGCTATCGTCGACAAAGACAATGCTGTCCAGGCCGATATTCCAGGCCTGGGCGATGCGGCGGATGCTCTCGCTCTTGGGGCCCCAGTTGGTTTCGATGGGGAAAAACGAACCCGCCGCAATAAGAACATCGGACCGGTTGAGCGCTTCGGCCACCGGGGCCGGATCGTTCTTGCTGGCGATGCCGAGCAGGACGCCCTGGGCGGCGAGGCCGGCGAGAAACTGCTGATAGAGTCCGTGGTGGCGGGCGTGTTTTTCCAGGCTCCAATGGAGGTTGGCCGGACCATCGTCGCCGGCGATGCCCGCCCACAGGGTGTTGTCCAGATCGGTAATCAGCCCTTTGGCTGGCGCCGCCGGCAACAGCAGGGCGGTGATGGCTTCGGCCAGGGCACTGGTGAAGGGCAGGGTGTAGGGGAAGCCGCTATGCAAATGGCCGCGCAGATCGTAGGCCGGGCCGGGGAGCGGTGCGGCCACCCGGACGCCGGCCAGCGCGCAGGCGGCGGCAAAGGCGGCGGTTCCCTTTTGCAGCTGGAGTTGAAACGCCGTTGCCTGGCCGGTGAGGCCTGGAAACCAGGGGGGAAGGGGAGCGGCGGGCAGGGC
The DNA here is from genome assembly GCA_964430625.1 of uncultured Solibacteraceae bacterium. Taxonomy (GTDB): domain Bacteria; phylum Acidobacteriota; class Terriglobia; order Bryobacterales; family Bryobacteraceae. The sequence goes on along the minus strand of CAYSFR010000019.1, from coordinate 87,711 downwards.
GAGGACGATGCGGCGGCCGGCGGCGGCCCGGAGTATTTCCTCGAGTCCGGCCAGGCGGCCGGCGGCGCTGGAGAGAATGGATTCCTCATCGCCGGGTTTGGGCGCATACCCTTCGCGGAGGCCGAGACGGGGATCGATATCGGCCCATTCGAGGACAATGACGATGGGCGCGGACCCGCCGGCGGCCAGGGCGCGCCGGACGTTGCCATCCAGGTCGCCAAAGAGGCCGGTGTGGATTTCGACGGGCCGGGATTCGGCCTCGGCGCCGTTACGGAAGCGGTTGCGCAGGTGCGCCTTGCTGTAGGTGACCAGGTGCAAGGGCTCAAAGCCGCAGCAAAGATGAACCAGGTAAGGCGCTCCGGCGGACGGACCGGCGGCGGCGCGCAGTGCTTCTCGCAGCGTCACGGCTTTGCGGGCTTGCGGGCAACCAGGAAGACGGCCGCCGCCAGCAACTCCTCATCGGTTAAAGACCGGAACCGCTCGGCCAACCGCGGGCGGATTTCGTCGATCGCCTTTTTGTGCTCGCTGTTATAATCCACGCCCTCAGTGAGAGAGAGCTTATGGGGAATGATCTCGGTTTGCACGGCGCGGTAGCCGTCCAGGTCGATGATGCTGGTGATGTAGGCCTCGTGCTGATAGCTCAATTCCTTCATCTTGGCCCGGTAGTAGTCCAACATGCGGCGGTTCGGCTTGTCGGTGTCGTAGGCCATCCACCGGTAAGCGGAATCAGAGATGGTGAGGAACTCGCGCGGGTGGAAGCCGATTTTGGAGAACATGCCGTAGTCGCGCAGGTCCACCTTATGAATCATGTAGCCGCCGGGGGCGGTCAGGCGGTCGATACCGGCAAAAGCGCGGTCGATTTCAAACACTTCCTGCAGAACGCCGCGAGAGACCAGAATATCGATAGAGCCCGGCGGAACCAGAGTATCGGCATCCTGGGCGCCAACGCCGTAGGCATAGGAAATGCGTTCGTCGTTGAACTTCAGTTCGCCGGAGAGGTCGACGGCGTCGTCGAAACGGCGTTTTTGCTCCTCGGTTAACCCCTGGCGAAGGGTGATGTAGATCTTCTTTTCGTGTTCCCGGTCGTGCTTGGAATAGAACTTGTCGCAGGCCCAGGCGCGGCGGGCGCCATGGGCGATAAACTGCAGCAGCACGCCGACATTGTCGCCCGGGCCGAGTTCGAGCACAGTGCGCCCTTCGATATCGGCCGGGTTCAGTTTGCCGTACTGCAAAAAGTCCGCAAACACCTGCTGGGAATAGATGGCGCTGGCTTCGACAGTTATTTGCTGCATGGTGGAGCCACTGAAGCTGTCGATTTTGCCGAGCGAATACCGGAGACGGTTTCGCGTGCTAGCGGCGATGATGTAAGCAATCCGCCACCAACGGGGAACTTCTGGTTTATAGGTCATGACAAGGCACGGGAGCGGAAGAAAAAAGCATTACGGCCCCAGCCACTATGGTAATCCACACGGGATTCCACACCGGTGCGGGCGGGCAAGGCTTCTTCTTATCCATCGGCTTTTGGCGTCAACAGTTTAGCGGCCACCCTGCGGATTCTCAAAAATTTCGTCATAAAGCCGCAGGACCTCATCGATATTTTGCAGTCCGGCGCCCGGCCGGCCTGGCTGGGGACGAGGGTCCGATAACGCCTTCGCAATGGCTTCCCGCAGGGACTCGGCGTCCCGGGCCTGAAACAGAGCCACGCCCGGCGGGCGCATGCCGGTATCGGAGGCGACCACGGGCGTGCCCAGGTGCAGCGCTTCGCGGACAGAAATGGCATCGCCGTCGTAGTGTGTTGTCCGCAGGAACGCCCCGGCGCGGGCGGTGGCGTGGAGAGCCACCGGATGCGGCTGATCCCCGGCCAGCAGAATATGTTCGGCGCAGCCGCTGGCCAGACGGGCCTGTTCCAGTTCGCCGCGCAGCCGGCCCTCCCCCAGAATGGCCAATCCGGCCTCCGGCCAGCGCTCGCGGACGGCGGCAAGGACCTGGATTTGCAAACCGAAGTCATATTCCGGCTCCAGCCACCCCATGCTCACCAGGACGGGCGAATGGGCGGCGTAGAAGGCGGCCAGCGGGGCGGGGAAGGCGGCATCGGGCAGACGGTCCGGCAGTACGAAGGGCAGAATGAGTCGTATCCGCTCCGGCGCCACGCCGAAACGGCCGAACAGCTCCATCAACCGGCGGTTGACGGTGATCAATCGGGTAAAACGGCGTAAAGCGAAGCCGCGCAGCGTCCAAAATCCGGCCGTTTGGCCGGCCGGGGAGTCCGGATAGCCGCCGGAATGGAAGGTAAACACCGATTTCCGGCCCGGCCACAGCGCGCACAGCAGCGCCAGCAGCACCAACCGCGTGGAGAGGTCCCCGCCCACGTGCAGGTGCAGAATATCGGCCGGAAGCCGGGCCAGCAGGCGTACCGTAGCCCACGGCCCATCGGGGTAGAATACCGTATCCGTATCGGCGGCACGGAAGCGGGTGAGGTTGATCACGCGCGACTCCTGCCCCCGGCTTTGCAGCCGCTGATGAATGGCGGTGAGATTGGCCTGTACGCCTCCCATGGGCGGCGGATAGGGTCCCAATTGGATCACCCGCGGCTTCATTTGGGTTTTCTGGCGACCAAAAAGACGCTGGCGGTGAGCAGATCGCTATCGGGCATGGTGCGGAACGGGGCCCGCAACCGGGGCCGGATGGCGGCCACCAGGCGTGTATACTCTTCCCCGTAATCGACGCCCGCCTCCAGGTGTTCCTTACCGGCGCCGGTGGGATTTTCGGTGGATTGGTAACCCTGCGTTTCAATGATGCCGGTGACGAGGAACTTCGCCTCATACCCCAGCCGCCGCATGATTTCGCGGTAGGAAGACAGCGGACGGCGGCAGGTTTTATCGGTATCGTAGGCCATCAACCAGTAGATCGGCCCGGGGATGGTGAGGAACTCCAGCGGATGGAAGCCGCGCCCGGAAAACAGGCCGTCGTCGCGCAGGTCGATCTTATGCACCATCCAGCCGCCCGGTTTGAGGACGCGGTCGAGGGCCAGAATCGCCTCCTCCGCCTCATAAATTTCATGGAGCACGGCGCGGGAGAGGATGCCATCGAAGGAGGCTGGCGCAAAGACCTTGTCGGCCTCCTGGGCGCCGTGACCGTAGACAGTTTCCACACGCGCCGCGTCGAAGGCGGCCTGCCGCTGAGGGGGCAGGTCGCGTCGGAGCACCTGATAAATGGCGTCCGCCCGGGCGTTGTCGTGCTGGGAGTAAAACTTATCGATGGCCGTGTATCGGGCCGCGCCGCGGGACAGGAACAGCAGACCGGTACCGAGGCTGTCCCCGGGTCCTACCTCAAGCAGGCTGGCGCCCGAGATATCAGCATCGGTTAATCCGCCGTACCGGGCGTAATCGTCAAACGTGCGGCGGATGTAGGCGGCCGCGGCCTCGATCTCCTGCCCGGTGGTGTTCGATCCGGTGGTACTTTCAATCCGGCCAAGCGCGAACCGCAGGCGGCGGTAGAAGCTGCTGGCGATAAGGCGCGCTATATATAGAGATCGGCTGGTCACGCGGAGTGGTCCTGTAGGGCGCGGTCCAGGATGCCGGCCAGGGTTTTCGTTTGATTCCGGCCGTCGAACTGTTCGCGATAGGCGGCCGAGAGCGGGTGCGGGCCGGCCGGAATCGATAGCAGTTGTTCCACCTTGTCCATGGCCTGGGCCGGGGTGTCGGAGGGCAGCAGGGCGACGTGCGGAATGCCGCTCAGCTCCAGGGTCCGGTGCATGGGGGCGCCGGGCGTGGTGACGGCCAGCAGGGGGCGCCCGATGGGCAGGTAATCGAACAGTTTGGCGGGGAGTTGCAGGCTGCCGTTCGGGCGGTAGTAGTCGAGCAGGATCAGCGAATCGGACTCCTGCATGCGGCGGCGCGCCTGGTCCTGCGGGATATGCTCGCCGGTGCTTTCCACTGCACCGCGGGTGCTAAGATATTGAAAATCAGGAAGCTGGGCGAGTTCATCGGGAACCGAGCCGATGAACTGCAAATGGAACTGTTCCGGACGCAGGCGGCCGGCGTCGATGAGACCGCGCAAGGCGGCCAGCAGAAGCGCGGCATACTCGACGTTGTACAGGCTGCCGGCGTGCAGCAGAATGCGGCGTTCGCGGGGAGGCAGGGGGCCGGCGGGCTCGGGCAGGTTGGCTGGATCGAACCCGTTATAGAGAAAATCGAACCGGTCCTGCCGCTCGGGATACTTGCCGCGCCAGTGGGCGAGCGCGGCCTCGGTGTTCAGGATAACGCGCCCGGCGGTGAGAATCCGCTTTTCCACCCGTTCGTCAATCCACCCCAGCACGCCGCCGGCGGGGCGGCCGGCGTTGCCGGAGAGCGGGTCGCGCACATCAGCCACCCAGGGAATACCCGCCTGGCGCGCCAGATGGAAAGCCAGGCTATGGACGCTGTAAGGGGGCGAGGTGGCCAGAACCAGACGGCACTTTCCGCGGGCGATCAGTTCCGCCCCGGCTTGCCTCGCCGTCAGCGCCCATACCGGTTTGTCGTCACAAGGGGCCACCGTGCGGCCCAGGATCCGCGCCGCGATGCCGGCGCGATTGTAGGGGGAAACGGTAATCCGCGGATCGCTCTGCTTCTGGGGAGAGGCCGTCAGCACATAGGGTTCATAGCCAAATTCCGGCAGGTAGCGGAAAAACCGCGCCGGACGCAGGCTGCCGATAATGTTTTCGGGAGGAAAGTGGTGTGCGATCAGTAAGATAGGCGTTAACTTGCTCATGCGCGCTCCCAGTCCCGATGCCACATTTCCAGCATCAGCAGTTCCCACAGGCGGTAGGCGTTGTCCCGCCGGCCGCTTTCGTGCTCCTGAATCAGGTAGTCGACAAAGGGGGCATGTGTATAACCCCGCTGCCGGAAACGGGGGCCGGTGAGATGGTCGTGCAGCATGGCGCGCAGGGGGCCGCGGAACCAATCGGCCAGCGGAACGCCGAAGCCGCGTTTGGGCAGTGACAGCAGCCCGGCCGGCAGCCGGTCGCCCACGGCGCGCAGCAGTAACGCTTTCCCCCGGCCGCCGTGCATGTGCCATTCGGCCGGCAGGGAGTAGGCAAACTCAGCCAGTTCATGATCGAGAAGAGGGCAGCGGACCTCAATCGAATGGGCCATCGACATGCGGTCCACCTTCACCAGCATGTCGCCGGCGAGCTTGGCCGTTGCTTCAAAATAGACCGCCTGCCGCAGCACATCGTCGATTCCGTCCGGAAGCGCCCAGGCCAACTCCCGCCGCAACCGTTCTTCCCGCGCCGGCCGGAACCAATGCTCCTGATGCAGCCGCTGGCGGAAGAAGTGGCCCGGATAACACACCTCAAAGTACCGTTCCAGCGGAGAGCGGCGGCCGATGGCGTACAGCAGATTTTTGCCGTAAAACGAATAGGGCATGGCCGTCGCCGCGGCACCCAAAAGTCCACGAACGAACCCGGGAATCGCGTCGTAGCGATTGAGCCCCACTGTGCGGAAGAAGCTCTCATAGCCAAGGAATACTTCGTCGCCGCCGTCGCCGGTCAGAACCACGGTCACATGCTTGCGGGCCAGTTCGCTGACAATCCAGGTGGGAATGGCCGAAGGGTCCCCGAACGGCTCATCACACTGCGCGGCGATCTTTTCCACCAACGCCGCCGAGTCCGGTTTTACGACAAACTCATGGTGCTCGGTCTTATACTTTTCGGCCACCATGCGCGCGCCGTCCAGTTCGTTAAACGCCCTCTCCTCAAAACCGATGGAGAATGTCTGCACGGGTTTGGACGTCTGCCGCGCCATAGAAGCCACAATCGAACCCGAATCGATCCCGCCGCTCAGGAATGCCCCCAACGGCACTTCCGATTCCAGGCGGATCTTTACCGACTCGTCGAAGAGGTCGCGCACGCGCGCCGCCGCCTCGTCCATGGTCATCGACGCGGGCGCCTGCGCCGCCGGGCGCGGCAGTTGCCAGTAGAGGCCCTGTTCCACGCGGCCATCGGCGTCAAAGGTCATCCATCCGCCTGGCGGCAGCTTCCGGACAGCGCGGAACGGGGTGGCCGGGTCGGGAATATAGCCGAACTGGAGGTAGAGCCGCAGCGCGTCTTCATCGATATCGAGCGGCAACCCCTCTCCGCGCAGGCACTTCAATTCACTGGCGAAATAGAAGCCGGCCGGGGTGATGGCGTAATACAACGGCTTTTTCCCGAACCGGTCGCGGGCAATGAGCAGCCGTTTCCGCCGCGCATCCCACAGCGCGATGGCAAACATGCCGCGCAGCCTGGCCAGCCCGTTGACGCCATGCTGTTCATAGAGATGAACAATGCTTTCCGTATCGGAACGCGTACGCCACTGATGGCCCTGCGCGTCCAGTTCGGCGCGCAAGGCGCGATAGTTGTAGATCTCGCCGTTAAACACCACCCACAGCGAACCATCCTCGTTCGGAATCGGCTGATGCCCGCCGGAGACGTCAATGATACTGAGGCGGCGCATGCCGATGCCGCAGCCGTGCTCGACGCGGATGCCCTGATCGTCCGGCCCGCGATGCAGCATGCGCCCGCACATGGCGGCCACTACGGACTCCTGGGCTGGTCCGCGCAGCGAATAGTATCCCGCGATTCCACACATGTACTTTATTGCCGCCTGACCAGATACTGGCTCAATCCCGCCATCCAGCTCTCAATTTCCACTTCACTCAGATTGCAGTGATCCACCACGCGCGGCAGCAGCAGCGGATTGTCCCCGCCGACGGCGAGACCCGGCACGCAAGTGGTGGCCGTCTCCACGCCGCATTCCCGCAGCCACGGCAAAAAGTCCGGATGAGTGACGCCGGACGGATAACAAAAGTGATTCGCCGCCCGGCCCGTGATCTCTTCCAGCCGGCGCCGGTTATCGTTGATCTCCCGCACAAACAAACCGCGGTCGCGCGGCGTGCGGTGCCGGTGCGTGTGGAGTTGCACATCGGCCCCTTCGGCCGACACGGCGGCGATCTCAGCGGGCCGCATCAGCTGCAGAATACGCTGGGCGTACAGGCCCTGGTAATCGACGCCAAGGGCGACGGCCAGCGCCTCCATCAGCTCTTCCCGTCCGCTTAACGGCAATTGGCCCGCGGCGATATGCGCTTCCACGGCCGACAGCGCGGCCGCGCGTGCCTCCTGGCCGGCCAAACCGGCCGGTAGAGGGAGAGCGAATTCCGGCGTCACCGCCAGCCGCGCGGGGAACGATGTGTCCCGCGCCTTCCACAACAGATAGGAACAGAAAAGGCGGAAAATCGGCTTCTGGCGCTCCACATAAAACGTAGTGGCATAAACCGTGGCCGGGAATTGAAATTCCCGCAAAATAGGCCAAGCGACGGCGTAAAAATCGTAGTCCCCATCATCGAACGTCAGCGCCACCGCGCGCTCCGGCAGCGCGCCGCGGCGGAGCCGTTCACAGGCTTCCCCCAGCGGCAGAACCTGATAGCCGCCCTGGCGCAGCAGCTCCATGCGGGCGCGGAAACGCTCCCGGTCCATATACAATTCGCGGTCCCAGCCGTGTTCATCGGCCACCGATATCCCGTGATAGCAAAGGATAAGAAGACGGTCCCGGCGCCAGGAGCTGTCACGCCAGCGGCGTTGCACAGTCAGTTGGCGCGCGGTGCGCAGAAGAGCCTGTTTGGCTTGTTTGAGCATGGATCGGCAGGGAACGCAGAAGCTGCCCCTATGGTAACGAATCGGGAAAAAGACAGAAAACAATAGAGTGAGTCATGATGTTAGGGTGCTGCCGCACCTTGCCGATCCGGAGGCCGCCCGCGCCTGGCTGGAGTCGCTCCGCTGGCCTCGTGGCCCGGTTTGCCCCCATTGCCGGACCGGCCAGAGTGCCACCCGCATCGCGCGCGGCCCGGCCAGCAGTGTGCGCCCGGGCGTATGGCGGTGCGGCCATTGCGCCAAACAGTTCACCGTCACCGTAAACACCCTGTTTCAGGACAGCCGGCTGCCGCTGCACATCTGGCTGCGGGCGATCGAGCGGCTATGCCTCTCGCCGCAGGGCGTAACCGCCCGCGAACTGCACATCGAACTGGCCATTTCCTATAAAACGGCCTGGAAACTGCTCGATCGTATCCGCTACGCCCTCGACCGGCCGCAACCCCGCGGGTTGCGCGGCGGCGTGGCCCGCCCGGAAAGCCTTCACCCCTGGACGCTGCAGAGCGCCGTCGCCCGGTTTTTGACGCTGCCGCCGCCGCGCAAACACCCCGACCGGCTGGAACGCGCGGTCCGGATGCTGGAACACAAATAGTTTGTAAAGTATATATAGTATATTTAAGCCGTTGAAAAATAGACCGTTACTATTCAGTACATCCGGTTTTTGGGGCATCGCTCCAAGGCAAACATTCTAAGCTTTTGGCAGGAGAGCGCCATTTGGCATCTCCGCAACCGGCCAGTCGAACAACTGGCCGGTTTTATTTTCCCTTGGAGTAGATACAATGCGGCACACTTCCTCATTGGTGTCCGGGCTTGCTCTCGCTCTCGGACTACTCGGCTCTCTGCGCGCGCAGACGGCCATCGATCTCAAAAATCAGACACGGAACATCGACTTTTCCGCGGCGTCCTCAACCCGTCCTTTCAAGACCGGCACAGTCATTCCGGCGGCCTGCACTGTTGGAGAATCGTTCTTCAAGTCCAACGCCACTGCTGGACAAAACCTGTACACATGCACGGCCACCAACACCTGGACGCTGATCAGCACCAGCCTCGCCAACACCGGGGTGACCGCGGGTACCTACGGTACGTCCACCACCGTGCCGCAGTTTACGGTCGACGCGCAAGGCCGCATCACCACCGTCTCCAACGTCACCATCGCCGCCGGCGGCGGCGGCGCCGGTTCCACGCTTCCAAGCGTCACCGGTCAATCCGGCCGCATTCTCAGCAATGACGGCGTCAATGCCCTCTGGCAGCCCTTCACGATGAGCGGCATCCAGGACTGCGCGGCCTCCATCAGCGGCGGCGTGCTGACGGTGGGCGCCTGCTCGGCACGGAACGGCAGTCTGGACATCAGCGCCAGCGCCTGCACGGCCACTTTGAGCGGCACCAGCGCCAGCGGAACCATCTACGCCTATCTGAGCGGGGATGGGACGTTTATGATTGGCCACGCCACGGCAGCCACGCTCACCTGCGGCGGTTGGGTGGTCGTCTCGGCTGTTTCCGCGTTTCCGGCCGACGCGCTGCCGCTATTCACGGCGACCTTTTCCTCCAATGCCTGGAACTCGAACAGCATCACGCCCTACCGCCGCCTGCTTGGCCGCGATCCGTATGTGGCCGGCGATGGGCTCACCAGCAGCAACAACTCCGCCACCGGCATCACCACGCTGCAAGTGGACTCGGCCCAGATTCCGCGCTATTTCACCGGCAGCGCGGTTCCTTCGCAGAACTGCATGCAGGGACGGGATTTTTATCTCAACACCACTTCAGCCGCACTCTACCAATGCACCGCGGCCAACACCTGGGCCGCCGTCGGCGGCGGCGGGGGCGGTAGCACATCCATCACGCCGGGCCGGTATCCGCTGTGGGGGTTGCTTACGCTGAACGGCGGGAACGCCACCACCAGCTTTGCCGCCAACGAGACCCGCTGGCACCAGTTCCACCTGCAAACGGGAATGGTGCTTTCCGGCGCCGGCATGCGCGCCAGCACAGGGCTGGGCGCCTCCAAGGGTCTCCGTTTCGCCATCGCCAACAGCAGCGGGACGATCCTGTACAAGACCGCGGTGAACACCACCTGCGCCAGCAACTCGGCCTGCGAAGCAACGTTCCCTTCGGCCATCACGCTTCCGGCGGGCGTTTACTATATCGGCCTGACCACCGATTCCACCATTCTCAACAGCGAGCAATCCAACGCGTTCGTCAACGGAACCCTGATCTGCGCGCAGTCCAACCTGGGCACCGCGCCCTATGTCGCCGGAACGGGCACGGCCGGCAGCGGCGCCGGTTCGTCGGTGGACTTCGGCGCCGCCATGGGGACGCTGAGCACCTATACGTGCAACAGCGGACAGAACAACCTGATCGGCAAATTTCACGACATGTACGTTTTCTGAGGATGACTATGCGACTACAGCTACTTCTGCTTTGCGGCGTCGCGCTGGCTCTGCCGGCCGCCACGCTCACGGTCTGCGCCTCCGGGTGCGCTTATACGAATCCGCAGACGGCCATCAACGCCGCTGTCCGCGGCGATATCATCGAACTCAAAGCGGGCGAGATTTTCGAGGGCGCCTACCAGTTGCCCTACAAATCCGGAACCGGCTACATCACCATTCGCACGTCGCGCTGGCGCGAGCTTCCCCCGCAGGGAACCCGCATCACCACCGCCGACCTGCCCGTAATGGCCACCATGCAGCCGCCCGATCCCAGCAGTCCCGTCCTCCAGGCCGGCTACGATGAAACTTATCCATCGTCGGTTTCCCTGGTCAACGACACCATCAACTACGGCAGTGCCCATGGGTTTGCCAATGGCGATCCAATCGCCTGCTGGAACGACGATGGAAGTATTCCCATCGTTGAAAACAAGGTTTATTACGTTCGGAACAGAACGTCGACAACCTTCAACCTGTCGGCCACGCCCGACGGGGCGATTGTGGATCTGCAAACACCGGTAACCGCCACCCGGTTCCGCTGCACACTAGCCCGGCCGGCCAGCCACTGGCGGATTCAGGGCATTGAGCTGCGGAAAAAACCGGGCCAGGTCACGCTGTACAACCTGGTGCAAATCGGGTCCGGGCAGGAAACCGCGCGTGAGGGCATCGTGCATCACATTGAATTCGACCATGTCTACATCCATGGCGTGCAGGAAGAAGATGGCCCGCGTATCTGCCTGGTCTTCAATGTGGCCTATTCGTCGATCACCGACTCCCGCATCGAGCACTGCATCAAGCAAGGGGAAGAGAGCAAGGGAATCGGGGGCTGGCAGGCGCCGGGACCGGTGCTGATCCGCAATAACTACATCGCCGCCGGTAGCATCAACATACTTTACGGCGGCGACTATGTGCGCATTGAAGGCCTGGTCAACGGCGACAACGGCGGCTTTCGCATTGAAGGCAACCACTTCGCGCGGCCCCTATGGACCAAATACACGGCCGGCACTGGGGGAACGGCGCCACCCACCGGCGCCTGTTCCACCTACTCGCAGTATCTGAATGTCTCCAACGGTCAGTGGTACATCTGCCTAGGCGGCGCATGGACCACGGCACCCCTCTGCGCCGAGGGCGAATACTTCCGCCGGACCAACGTGACGCAGAACTGTCCTTCCGGCGCCTGTTGGAAATGCGCCAGCGGGGTGTTTGTCCCCTCCACAGTCTTCCGCGGAGCCAGCTACAACATCAAGAATCTGCTGGAGCTCAAGAGCATGATCAACGCGATTGTGGCCGGCAATGTATTCGAAAACAACTGGGGGGACGCGCAATCCGGCATTGCCGTCTGGGTTGTTTCCCAGGTTGCGCAGGGCAACGCCAACGGCTGGGTGCGCGGGGAAGACATCCGTTTTGAACGGAACATCATCCGGAATTCGTCGCAGGGAATCCGGCTGGGGTCGGAGGGAAACACAACCTTCGGCCATCGCAACACGCGGGTGCAGATCCGGGACAACCTGATGTACAAGATCGGAACAACGGACTACCCGTCTTTCAGTTACGACGATTCGCGCCCGATCTCTTTTTCCGGGTTTTGCGACGACTGTTTGTTCGACCACAACACAGTCATCTCCAATACAACCGGCGGATCCGGATTGACCTTTGACACCAATCCGCTCGCCCGGTTCCGGTTAACCAATTCCATCACCTACGGCAACCGGTACGGCCTGCAATATGACGGCGGGGTAGGCTGCGGCGTCTATCTGCCCAGCCCGTCCATTCTGCAGAACACCGTTGTCATTAACCTCGACGCGAGCACCTGGACCGACCCCAATTGCGCGGCCAACCTCCGTGGCGTGGCCAACAACACGCAGATGTTCAACGGCTCCGGCGACTACCGTCTACGGACTACCTCCCCCTATTCGGCATCCTGCACGACAGGATGCGACTTCGTGGGGACCGACGGCAAGGACCTGGGCGCCGATGTCGACCTGGTGGACGCCGCAACCAGCGGCTCCACAGCCGGCCGCGCCGTGGCGTCCCGCTTCGGCTTACAGACCGATACCGGCAGCCGGCACGCCATCTTGCGCTATCAGGCGCCGGATGCGGCCAGTTGCTCCGTACGGCTGTACACCAATGCCGGACGTTCGGTGCTGCATGCCGATACGCTGACATCGGGAACGCAGCTCGATAGCCGCGCGGGAAATCTGGCCAGCGGGCTGCGCCGGGAGTTCGTCCTTGGCTCGGTGTCGCTGCTGACGGCCAACACAACATACTACGGCCTGTTGGATTGCAGTGCCAAGCGCACTCCGTTCACCTTCCGCACGGCGGCCGCCGGGGCGGGGGCGGCGCAGGAGTTCCGTTTGGGACAGGCCAGCATGGCGCAGTATGCCTCCGATGCGGCGTTCACCAGCCCGACCGTGCTGGGGGCGGCCACCCGGCATCTGATCCCTGTTTCAGGATCGTCGGTTGTTTACGTCCGTATCGGCAATGGGCCGGCCACCGCGATCGCGGGACGCTAGAAGGCCTTAGATTCCCATCAATTACGCCGCAAACGGGTAGTCTCTCTAGCTACCCGTTTGTGGCCATGTTAATACTAAAGAGAGCCCTTGGCCCGCCCGAGCATGGTGGTGAAGGGAAGCCCGGAGTTGTTTTGACCATACAAACCCGCCGCATATTCTGGTCACTGGTTATTGGAATGCCCCTCGTCATATTACTCCTCCTCGCCTTCTTTCTTACCCGTCCCACCGCTCATGCACAACCTACCGACGCCATTACAGTCTGTAGTTCCGGATGTACCTATTCCGATTTGCAAAAAGCTATTAATGAAGCGGCTCCCGGATCCCGCATCGTTCTAACGGCGGGGCAGACCTATACCGGAAATTTCCTGTTGCCCTTCAAGGGGGAAAACATCGCGCCGATCACCATTGAATCCTCGGCGATGGACCAGTTGCCCCCGTCCGGATTCCGCATCCAGCCGCAGCACGCTGAGTTCATGCCCAAACTGGTCGCCGGCGACCGGTTGCTTCCCGTACTGCGGACCGGCGCCGATGAACAATACGTGGAACGGGTGGACCCGGCAACCGGTACGGTTTTCTACGGCACCAATCACGGTTATGTCAATGGGGATCCGATTGCCTTCTGGACCGACACGGCACTCCCCCCCGGCATGGAGATGGGGAAGGTTTACTATGTGCAGGTTGTCTCGCAAACCTCGTTAAGACTGCGCACCGGCGCGGCGCCCGACAGCCCCGCCGTCCGCATCACGGGCCCCTTCCCGGGCGGCCGGTTCCGTTCCAACAGCGTTCTGGCTGGACATAACTACATCCTGCGCGGGCTTGAATTCACCGTGGGGCCGCGGGCGGCGCAGGAGTACCATCTGGTGGAAATCGGATCCACCTACGCCATGGTGCGGCAGGGCATCAGCAACGGCATCGAGCTGGAACGCGTCTACATTCACGGCAACCCCGATCAAAACGGCCCGCGCATGTGCCTGCTGCTCAATGCCCGCCAATTCACGCTGCGCGACAGCCGGCTGGAATTCTGCAACAAGGAAGGTGAAGAAGGCAAGGGCATCGGCATCGTCATGGCGCCCGGCCCCGGCATCATTCGCAATAACTACATCGAAGGCGGGTCCATCAACTTTCTCATGGGCGGGGATTTCGTCCGCATCGCCGGCCTGGTGAGCGGCGACGAAGGCGGCATCGAGATCTTCGGCAATCACTTCTATAAACCGCTATGGCTGAAATATACCGCCGGAAATGCCGGTCCCTCCGACCCCAGAGGCACTTGCAGCGGCGGCAACTATCTGAACACCGAGTCCGGCGCCGTGTTCTACTGCGATTCGGACAACAGATGGGCCAAGGCCCCGGTTTGCAGCCGCGGAGAGTATTACCGCCGCGCCGATGTCGCCCAAAACTGCGGCGCGGGCGCCTGCTGGGAGTGTGGCGAAGAAGGAACTTTCGTTCGCTCGACCCGCTACCGGAGCGCCAGCTATACGGTCAAGAACCTCTTCGAAATCAAATCCGGCATCAACATTTACGTGCACGGCAATGTCTTTGAAAACAATTGGAGCAATGCCGATCAGTCCGGCGTCGGCATCTGGGTGGTCTCTCAGGTTGCCCAGGGCAACGCCGATAGCTGGGTGCGCGGGGAAAACATCCTGTTCACCAACAACATTCTGCGTAACTCCTCCCAGGGGATTCGCGTTGCCAGCGAGGGGAACACACGGTTCGGCAAGCCCAACCGCAACGTCCGAATCACCAACAATCTGCTCTACGATATTGGTGCTACCGCTACGCCGACCATATCCACTGGCGACGCACGGCCCATTTCCTTCGCCGGCGAGTGTATCGACTGCGAGTTCAGCGGCAACACCGTCCTGTCCGGCGTTCCCGGCGGAACCGGCGTCTACTTTGACACCAAACCGCTCACCGATTTCCGGTTTGCCAACAACATCATGCATGCCAACCGCTACGGAATGCTGGGGGACCGTGGGTTACCGCTCTCTTTTTACCTCCCCGGGAAAAGCGTGCTCAGTAACAACATCATGCTGTCCGATAATCCGGAATCGGCTCGGTTCGCCGCCGGGAACAATCGCATTATTGGCCCCACCGTTCCGATGTTCACCGATAAAGCCGCCAAGAACTTCCGCCTCGTCCCCAACAGCCCCTTCAGCGCCGCTTGTACTGAAAAATGTGAGTACGCCGCGGACAATCAACGCGACCTGGGCGCCGATATCGACCGCGTGGAACAGGAAACCAGCGGCGCCGTCTCCGGCACTCCCAGCTGGGATGAGCTCTTCGGCCTGCGCATAGAAGCCCTGGAGGCAACCACCGCCAGTCTGTCGTACTACGTCCGCACCGATGAGGTGTGCACGTTGAATGTGTCCACCAACCCCAGCTTCCGGACCACGATCCCCGATGTCGATTCCACCGTGGGCGACAATCGCCAGTCCGACAATCGCGAGGGCAATCAGGCCGATGGCCCCAAACGCACCTTCCTGCTCGGCTCCATTCAGCCGCTGACCCCGGACACCACCTACTTCTACAAGCTGCAGTGTGCGTCCGGCAGCCAGTCCGGCTCGTTCAAAACGAAACCGGCGCAGTAAGCGGCCCGGCCTAGTGCTTGGACAGAACCAGATGAATCCAGTTGCCGTGCGGACGGGTGAAGAGGTTTTGCGCCCGGTTGATCCGCACCGCGGCCGCCGAGCAGATCTTTTTGAGTAGCGGGCGATCGGCGGGCGCTACCATTCTGGCGCCGCAGTAGATGCAGGATTCCTCCTGATCGTAGGTCCCCCAAGGGTTTCCCCCCACATCCATCAGCCACGACGAAAGGGCGTTGGTGGCCTCCTGATTGTGGCCGACAAACGACTTTTCCCTCACCGCCGTTCCGGCAAACAGCTGTTGCAGACGCTTTTCGTCAAACGTATTGACATGCCCCCAGGGCGGATTATCCTTCCCGCATGCCTGGCAATGGGTGCGCCCGATCCGCGTGTCCTGGCGGAAGGGAACGCCGATAATCAGCTCATGGCGGGCCACGCGGATCAACTCGCGCGCCGCCTTCTCCACGGCCGGTATATGTTCGAGCACTTCGGCGCAGAAAACGCAGTCGAAGGCGCCATCGGGGAACGGGAGCCCGGTGGCGTCACCGGCTATGGTGACAATCCCTGGATACTCAAACTTGGGTTTTTCCAGGTCGAGAGCCGTCACTTCGGCAAAAAATTCGGTCAGCCGACGGGAAAAATACCCGTCCCTGGCCCCCACATCGAGCACTGACCGGCGGCCGCGTGGCAGCAAACGCACCAAATCCTCCGTCCGGGCCTGCTCGGTGTTACTGGACCGGTAAGTTTCATAATCGTACATAGAACGAGTAGGGGCGAACCCGTCTAGCCATGCTACCATCGGATGCGTAAACGCGCGTAACGGGGGCTTCACCCGGTTTCGCATCCGGAACAATGTCCAATACAACCCGGCAACCTGATGAAGCCTTGCGCGGGAAAGCCGTTTCCGGCGCAAAATGGGGCGCCATGGCCAGCTTGGCGGCCTTTGTGTTCAGCTTCGGGCAGAACATGGCGCTGGCGCGCCTGCTGACGCCGAACGATTTTGGCCTCGCCGGCATGATCTGGGCCGTCCTGGGCCTGGCGCAACTGCTCTCCGACGCCGGGATGAGCGGCGTTATCCTCTATGAACAGCAGGCCAGTAAGCGGCAGGTCTCGACCGTCTTCTGGGTAAATGCCCTGGTCTCCTTCCTCCTGTCGGCCGTTCTCATCGCCAGCGCCCCGCTGCTGGTGTGGTTCAACCGGGAACCGGCCCTGGCCGAGTTCGTCCCCTGGGCCGTGGCCAGCTTCTTCCTTGCCTGTGCCGGGGCCCCGCTGCGGACGCTCGCCCAAAGAGACCTGCAGTTTGGCGGCCTCGCCGTCAGTGAAGCCGCCGGCGGAGGCGCCGCCCTGGTGGCCGCCCTCCTGGTCGCTCTGGACGGACGCGGCGTCTATGCGCTGCTGGCCGCCGGACTGGTTTCGGCCATCGTCAAACTAGCCATTATCTGCTGGGTTCTGCGCCGTGATTTTCCCGTCGGCTTTCTCTTTGACGCCTCCAGGATCCGCGGCATGGCCAGCTTTGGCCTCTTCCAACTCGGCGACCGGATCACCAACTATCTGTGGAGCAACCTCGATTACCTCCTCGTCGGCCGCATCCTCGGCGCCGGTCCTCTCGGCTTCTACCGCATGGCCTATGAAACCGCCGTCCGCCCGCTCTCGGTGGTCAATCCCATCTTCAACTCGGTCGCCTATCCCCTCTTTGCCCGCAAACAACAGGACCCCGAGGCCATGCGCCGCGGCTATTTAGATATGATCGCCCTGCTGGCCGCGCTCGTCGCGCCGTTGCTGGCCGGTTTGGCGGCGCTGTCCGGTCCGGCGCTTGTCACCCTCTTCGGCCCGCGATGGGCCCCGGCCGGCTCCACGCTGTCTATTCTTTGCCTCCTCGGTTTTCTGCGCTGCATGCAGAACCCCATCGGCGCCCTCGTCATCGCCAGCGGCAAACCTGCCATCGGTTTCGCCTATAACGGGATTCTGTTGCTGCTCAACCTGGTCTGTTTCCCGCTCGCGCTGCAGTACGGCGTCGATGCACTCGCCTGGGGGACCGTGTTCACCATGGCGATTTCGATTGTTGGAACCTGGTCCATTGTCTACGGCAAAACCATCGCCCTGCCCGCCACGGCCTACCTCCGCCGGATCGTCACTCCCGTCGCGCTCAGTGTGGGGATGGCCGCCGCCGTCTGGCTGCTGGAACGCAACCTGCCGGCCGGGGTCCCCGTCTGGCTCCGCCTGCTGATTTCCGTCACCGCCGGCGCGGCGCTCTACCTGGGCGCCTACTGGCGCATGGATCCGGCGTTTGTCCGCTCCTTTGTTTCCATGCTGCGAAACCGGTGATTGCCCGCCCCGCGCGCGGCGGCAACAACCTGCATGTACGAAAACAGACAATTAGCCGATAGAATGAAGAGAGCATTGTCAGCTGAATGTCTGGGTCTACCTACATCCCGCTTCGTCCCCTGCCAACCACGAGTGGGCAGACAGGTGCTGGCGCCCCGCCTCCGCCGGTGGCCATCCGTTTGTCCATGCTGGACCACATCGGCTACGCTTTTCTTTGCTTATTTCTGTTCCTGATGTTCGGCCGGCCCGCCGATTTCGTTCTGGCTTCTTTGCATTTGCCCCTGGTTTCCTCCAGCGTCGCGCTTCTTGTCGCCGTCATGAGCGGCGGCATTATATACATCTTCCGTTCGCAACTCGGGCTTTTACTCACCCTGCTGTGCGGGTGGTTCATCTTCGTCATCCCGTTCAGCACCTTCCGCGGCGGCAGTTTCAGCACTGTTTTTTCGGACTGGTTGCGGGCTTTTCTGTGTTTTGTTCTCATCGTCGCCATCTGTAAACAACCCATCCAGATCCGCAAAATCATGCGGGTTCTCGCCTGGAGTTTGTTACTTACCTCCCTGCTGGCCTTGCAGCTGGGCGCGGTCACCAATGGCCGTCTTCATCTACCGGTTGGATTGCTGACCGGCCCCAACGAGCTTGCCGGCGCCATTATCGTCGGTGCGCTGTACTGGCTCTTCAACTTTTTTGACCCTGCCGCCTCCCGCCTCTATAAGGCCATCAGCGCTGCCGCCTTGATTCCCATGCTACTGGTGCTGCTCAAAACCGGCTCCCGCGGCTCCATGCTCAGCTTCGCTGTCGTTCTGGTGATGCTTTTCTTCGGCCTCTCAGCCGGCCGGAAGATGATCGTGGCCGTATGCGGCATTTTCATTGTGCTGCTGGCGTTTCTGGTGCTTCCCGACGACCTCCGCCGCCGCTACACCACCTATTTCAGCTCCGATGGCGTCGGGGACACCGAAGCCGACGTCGACAGCCCCATCGGGTCCACCGACCACCGCCTGTACCTGCTGCAGCGTAGCCTGGAATTCACGCTGACACACCCGGTCTTCGGCGTCGGGCCGGCCCAGTTCGCCACTTACGAGGACAAAATCGCCCGTGATAATGGCCATCGGAAAGGCTCCTGGCTGGGTTGCCACAATACCTACACCCAGATCTCCAGCGAAACCGGCATTCCCGGACTGATCATCTTCCTGGCCATTCTAGTCACCGCCTGGCGTACCACCGGGCGGATCTACCGCGAATCCATGCGGCTGGGCAACGCCTATGGCGCCAGCCTCGCCACCACCGCCCAGGCCTTGCGCTACGTGCTGTTGGCCTATATGGTCTTCTTCCTGTTTGAACACACGGCCTATATGCCCTTCTGGCCCACGCTCATTGGGCTCATTGCCGCGCTCGATCTGGGCATTCGCAACAGCCGGCCGGCCCCGGAAAAAGGCGCCGCCGCCCCGGCGGAGAAGAAGTTGGGACAGAAGCCCGGCAGGCTCGGCCCCCTGCCGGCCATCGCTCGGGCTCACCTGCGCCCAAGCCAAGGATAAGCGGCGGCCGCCGGAAGGCTTCCTCTATGCGTAGTCCCGCCGAACTGTCGTTCCGAGTACGCCAGGAGATAGTAAACCTCCGTCTGCTGGCCGCCCCCCCGGCCGCCGTCCCCGTTCCCCACCCGCTTCCCTTCCCCACTCCGGAACAGGTGAAAACCAGGCTGGATCCGTCCTATACCGCTGATCTTCTGTCCTGCGCCGCCCGCATCGCCGCCGGCGAACTGCCCGCCTTCGATACCTGGATCGAGCCCGGCCCGGCCATCGCCTGGCGCAAGGACTACCACCACGGCCAGGAAACCCCGCCAGCCTATTTCCGCCGCGTCCCGTACCTGGATTTCCAAAAGGCCGGCGATCACAAGTGGGTGTGGGAGATCAACCGCCATCAGCACCTGCTGCTTCTGGCCCAGGCTTGGGCCATCGCGCCGGATCCGTCCTATCTCGCCGTTCTAGGCGCGCAACTGGAAAGCTGGCTGGACCAGAACCCGCCGCAGCGCGGCATCAATTGGGCCAGCGCACTCGAAGTCGCCTTCCGCGCCCTCAGTTGGATCTGGATCTGGCACCTGGCCGGCCCGGCCCTGCCCGCTCCCCTGGCGGCCCGTTTTCTGCGCGCGCTCTACCTCCATGGCCTGCACCTGGAGGCCAATCTGTCGGTCTACTTTTCCCCCAACACCCATCTGCTGGGGGAAGCGCTGGCGCTCCATGCGCTGGGCCGGCTGTTTGCCGGCCAGCCGGAGGCGAAACAATGGGTCGCAACGGGCGGCCAACACATGGCTGCCGCGCTCCGGCGGCAGGTCCGCGACGATGGCAGCCACTTTGAACAGTCCAGCTACTATCATGTCTACGCGCTCGACATGTTTCTGCTGCACCGCGTGCTGGCCGGGCCGGCCAGCACGGCTGAGGCGAAGGATGAGGCGGAGATTCTCGCCCGCATGGCCGGCTTTCTCACCGCGCTGCTCGGCGACGATGGGCGCATTCCGCTGCTCGGCGATGACGATGGCGGACGGCTCTTTCATCCCTTCGGCCGCCGCGATCAGTTCGGACGCGCCACCCTCGCCGTCTACCACGGGCTCTTCCAATCTCCCGCCCCGGCCGCCTGGGTGGATGCGACGGTAAACAGCGAAATGGCGGCCTGGTGGCTGGGCGCGGCCCCGCCGCCGGTGCGGCCTCGGGCCGCCACCTCAAAACTCTTTCCCGCCTCCGGCCTGGCCATCCTGGCCTCCGCCCACGACGACAGCGCCAGCGTTATCGTCGATGGCGGCCCCTTCGGCCCCGGTTCGGCCGGGCACAGCCACGCCGATACCCTGCAGGTCCTTGTCCGGCGTGGCGGCCGGGAGCTCATTATTGACCCCGGCACCTGCACCTACATCGCCGATCCGCTCCTGCGGGAACAGTTTCGCGGCGCCCAGGCCCACGCCACCGTCACCGCCGCCGGCATCCCCCAGGCCACGCCGCTCGGGCCCTTTAAGTGGGTTTCCCCGCCGGCCGCCCGGATCCTGGGCTGGGAAAGCGGCCCGGTAAGCGACTGGCTGGCCGCCGAATGCCGCTACGGCGCCCTGCGCCACCGCCGCTGGGTGTTGTGGGAAAAAGAGGCGCCCCGGCTTTGGATTGCCGACTGGATCGAATGGGATCCCCCGCTGACCGAATATAGCTTCACACAGCTCTGGCCGCTCGGCGAAGAGCCGGATTCGGTGACGGAATCGACTATTTTTTGCTCTGGAGCACGGTTGGTACTGGAATCGGGCGAAAAACTGTCGATGCAAGAGATATGGCGTTCTTTCCATTACGGACATCGTGTGCCCGCTGTGGCCGCTGCTGTGACATGGAAGAGCGCATCCCCAGCCAGACGGACAACCATGATTGACTGGAATAAAGGAAAAGGTGCCGTACTGTTGCGGGCCGAATGGGAACCCGGCCGGGTCTCCCTCACCGCCACGGCCGCCGAATCCGGCGAAACGGTCCGGGCCGTCGTGAATTTGAACACCGAGGAGCAAGGAAGCTGATGAAGATCGCGATTTTGGGATTAGGGTATGTGGGTTCGGTTACCGGCGCCTGCCTGGCGGAACTGGGCCACACCGTTTGCGGCGTGGACCGGGACGAGTTTAAGGTACGCAGTGTACGGGAAGGCCGGGCGCCGTTCTATGAACCGGGGCTGGAGGATCTCATCCGCCGCCACGCCGAATCGGGCCGCCTGACGGCCACCACCTCGATCGCCGAGGCCATCGACGGCGCCGACGTCGCCATTCTCTGCGTCGGTACGCCGTCGGAGCGCAACGGCAACCTGGGCCTGGGCCAACTCCGCCGCGCCTGTGAGGAGATTGCCTCCACACTCGCCGGCCGCGACCAGCGCCTGATCGTCACCATTCGCAGCACCGTCTTCCCCGGCACCTGCCGGGAGGTGGTGATGCCCGCCCTGGGAGACCCAAAAATAGCCGTCGTCGCCAACCCGGAGTTTCTGCGCGAAGGCACGGCGGTAAAGGATTTCATGGAGCCCGCGCTGGTCGTAGTGGGCGGCGATGACCAGGAGGCCGTGCAGACCGTGGCCGCGCTCTACGCCCCCTTGCAGGCCTCCACGGCGTTGGTTTCCCTCGGCACCGCGGAGATGATCAAGTACGCCTGCAACGCCTTCCATGCCGTGAAGATCTCCTTTGCCAACGAGGTGGGCTCGCTCTGCGGCAAGCTCGGCATCCCGGCCACCGAGGTCATGGACACCTTGTGCAAGGACACCAAGTTGAACTCCTCGGCCGCCTACCTGCGGCCCGGGTTTGCCTTCGGCGGCTCCTGCCTGCCCAAGGATCTGCGCGCCCTGAACTACCGCTCCCTGCACATGGATCTGGTGCTGCCGATGCTCGATTCGGTGCTCGACAGCAATGCCCGCCATCTTTCCCGCGCCGTCCAGGCCGTGCTCGATCTGCCCGGCAAACGGACGGCCATTTTCGGCCTCGCGTTCAAGGAAAACACCGACGATCTGCGGGAAAGCCCGGTCGTCGTGCTGCTGGAGCAGTTGATCGGCAAGGGCGCCGATGTCCGCGTCTACGATCCGCACATCCGCATCGAGGATATCTACGGCAGCAACCGCAACTTCATCATGGAATCCATCCCCCACATCGGCCGTCTGATGGTGCCGGATTTGAATGAGGCGCTGGCCTGGGCCGATCAGGTCGTGGTGACCCAAAAACCGGCGGCCGAAGCGGCGGCGCGGATCCGGGCCTGCGGTCTTCCCGTACTCGATATGGCCTGCGGCTTGGCGGCCACCCCCAATGAGGTCCTCCCGGCGGCGAAGTAGGCCGGGCACCCGCCAACAGTACAATTGGATTGAACTTGTTACCGGAACTGGCGGCGCTTTTACTCCCTTACGCGGAATCCCCACCGGAGGCCGCGCCGCCTCTGCGCGTCGGAATCGTCGTCGACCACGGCCGGCCACAGCCCTGGATGGACGCCCTGGTTGCATTCCTGCGGCCGCTTCCCAACTTCGATGTGCGGATTTTTTCCATTCCTCCGGAAAACCAGTCCGCACCCCCCGCGCCGTCCTGGCTGGCCGACCGGCTCTACACCATGAGCCGGTCGCGATTCGATCCCTTCGGCGCCGCCACGCCATCCGGCCCCCCGGCCGCCGCGGCGGATTCTATCGCCGCCCTGCAAGCGGCTGGTTGCGCGGTGTTGCTCTGGCTGGCCGCTGGCCCTGACCCCGACGCCAGCCCGCGCAGCCTCGCCACGCACGGCGCCTTTACAGTGCGGTTGGGCGAGCGAAACCAGGCCTTTCCCTTCTGGGACGAGGTCGCCGCCGGCGCGGTGACCTCCACGGCGTCCATCTTCTGGCATGACCAATCGTTTGCCAGCGGACGCCAGGTGCGCAGAGTCGAAACGGCCACCGACCAGGGGCTTTTCTTTACGGCCAACGCCAAGCCGCCCCTCACGGCCCTCATCCGGCTGCTGGCCTCCCTGTGCCTGGATATCCAACGGAACGGCCGGCGGTTTGAGGAGCGCGCTCTCTCCCGGCCCGCCAGCCAACTGCCGGCCGGCGAACCGCCGGCCTATCCGTCCAACTTCGAAGCCGCCCGGTTCGCCGTTCAAAAACTGACTCGCAGCGCCTACCGCCGCTGGTCCACCCGCGGCAAACGATACCAGTGGTTTATCGCCATCCGGCCCAATACCGGCGGCTCCATCACAGATCCGGCGGCGCTCGCTTTGACCGGATTCCAGGAAATCCCCCTCCCCCCCGGCGTCGAGGAGATGGCCGACCCATTTCTGTGGGAAGCCGGCGACCGCCGCTACCTGCTGTTTGAGGAGGTGGCCAAGGGACGCTCGCGGGGGCGGCTGGGTGGTATGGAACTGCTGCCGGATGGGCGTTTTTCGGAGATGAAAATCATCCTCGACCGGCCTTATCACCTCTCCTATCCCTGTGTTGTGCCCCAAAACAACGATCTGTTCCTGCTGCCCGAAACGGCGGGGGCAAACCGTGTGGAACTCTACCGCTTCACCGGCTTCCCGTGGGAAATGGAGCTCGTCGCGTCGCCGGTTGAGGGCGTCCCGCTGGTGGATACAACCCCCATCTACTTGGACGGCCACTGGTACTTCTTCACCACCACGACGGAGCCGTTCCTTGAAACCCTGCTCTTTTCGGCAACCCGGCTGGAGGGGCCCTGGACCCTGCACCCCTGCAACCCGGTCTCCACTTCCATCAAAAGCAGCCGCTCGGCGGGCCAGCTTTTTTGGAGGAACGGGCGGCTCTTCCGGCCCACCCAGGACTGCTCGGTTCGATATGGGTATGCTATCACCGTCAATGAAGTAACCACGCTCACGCCCGACAGCTTCGCCGAACACCAGGTAAGTTATATTGCCCCGTCGTGGCGTCCGAACCTGCTCGGGACGCACACATGGAACGAGAGTCCGGCGTTTCAGGTGCTGGATGGAATCCGATACACGCAATGAGCCTTCAATTCCGACCTACTTCCCCGGCCGATGAGCCCGCTGTCGCCGCCTTCCTGCGGGAGATCTTTGCCATCGACGCCAGCCTGCCTTTGACCGCCTCCCGGCACCTGC
The DNA here is from genome assembly GCA_964430625.1 of uncultured Solibacteraceae bacterium. Lineage (GTDB taxonomy): Bacteria > Acidobacteriota > Terriglobia > Bryobacterales > Bryobacteraceae. Next base: position 63,636 of record CAYSFR010000019.1, on the reverse strand, counting down.
ATTGGAAGAACTGGGAGGAGCGCCCGGATTGGCCCGGCTCCCGCGGCTATATTCTCACCAAAGACGACGCCATCGTGGCCCACGGTACGGTGGTACCGCTTTCCTACGTCTACGGCGAACAGCAGGCGCGGATGGTCCACGTCATTGACTGGGCAGCCGATCCGAAATCGGTGGGAAGCGGCGTCATTCTGATGCGCAATATCTTCCGGCTGACCGATGCCGTGCTCGCCATCGGCGGCAGCGATATGACCCAGAAAGTGCTGCCCTCGCTGGGGTTCCGCGCCTATGGAGCGGTGACGAGCTTCGTCCGTCCGTTGCGGCCGCTGCGGCGGCTCACAGAGGGGGCATTGAGCCTCCGCTCCGGCGCCCAGGTGGCGCGCAGTCTGCTGTGGTCGCTGCAGGCGCCCTCGGTCCCGGTACAGGGCTGGACGGCCAACCGCATCGCGCCCGATCTGGTGGCGGCGCAATCGATCCCCTGGCCCCGAGGCGGAGAAGAAACCGCTCTCTTTGCGCGGACGGCCGCCCAGATGACCGCCCTGCTGCGGTGTCCGGTCACCCCCATGGAGCTCTACACGGTCGCCAAAGGCGCGGAAAACCGCGGCTACTTCCTGCTGGCCCATGCCCCTGGCCAGACCCGTATCGCGGACTTTTATATCGATTCCAAAGACCCCGCGGACTGGCGCATTCTCATTCAGCTGGCCGTATCGCGGGCCGAACAGAACCCGGCCGCTGTGGAACTGGCCTCCATGGGAAGTGAGCCCGTCACCCGCCAAGCCCTGCTCGATTGCGGCTTTCACCCCCGGGGAGAGGCGGCCATTCGCATCCTGCACGGCAAGCAGATGACATTCCCCGCCGGATCGCTTCGCTTCCAGATGATCGACAACGACTTCGCCTACCTCCATCAGAACCGGAACGAATACTGGGCCTGAGCGGCCGGCTGCCGATCCTTCCGAACGCGCTATAATGCACTCTATTATAAACCCGCCACCGTTTCGTCCAACCACCTGCCGGGGTGATAAGGTCCATGCCGCAAATAAGTCAGCACTGCGGATCAGGCGGGGAAGGCGCGTTAAATAATCGATGGATCGAACCTTGTCGAAATGGGTGCCCGATAGAGACCTGACAGCGCGTGCGAGCTTCACGCTGCTACTGCTCCTTCTCCTGGTTGTGGGAGTCGTCTCCGTACTGAACGCGATTTCCAAGCCCGTCTGGCACGACGAGATTTTTACGGCGGCGCTCTGCCGTTTGCCCAGCAATGCGGAAATCCTGGACGCACTGAGAAACGCCGCCGATTCCAACCCCATCGGCTACCACGTGATGACTCGCTTCGTGAAGCAACTCGTAGCCGATGAGCATCTCGGTCTTCGTCTGCCCTCCATCTTTGGGTTACTGACCAGCATCTGCTGTGTCTACTTCCTCCTGGCCAAACGAGTAAGCCGTCTTTCCGCATTATTCGGAGCGGCGTTTCTGCTGTGTACGCCGTTGGCCGAATATGGGTTTGAGGCGCGTCCCTACTCGTTTACCGTCGGTTGTATAGCCGTGGCAATCCTGGTCTGGCAGCGGGTTGAGGAGCGTCCATTCTATCCGCTGCTGCTGGCCATGGCGCTGGCCGCCGCGCTCTCTACGCATTACTACGCCGTATTGATCTGGCCCATCTTCGGTGCGGCGGAATCATTGGTGCTCTTGCGCCGCCGTCGCCTTCGCTGGGGCGTCTGGGCCGCCTTCGTGGCCGGACTCATTCCTTTGGCCTTATCGTGGAAAATCCTTTCCGCGTTCAAGGAAACGATGGGCCCCCATTTCTGGGCCCGGCCCAGCCTCACCCAGCTTATCTCCACGCACGATTGGCTCTTCCTGGTGGGCGGACACTGGGGATGGACCTTCACCGCCGGCCTCACCATTCTTCTCACGGGCTGGATGCTGGAAAAAGCGGGCGTAGTCGCCTGGCCCAAACAGCAAGTCGCCGAGCTTAGCCCAGTCCCGGAAGAAGAGAGCGTCTTCGCGCTCCTCTTGCTCTGGCTGCCCGTTGTTGGCCTTGCCGTTACGATCCTTACGCATGGCGGATTTACGGCGCGGTATATGATTGCGGCCACCCTGGGCGGCGCGCTCGTCCTGGGGTTGCTGGCCGACAAACTCCCTCCGCTATTCAGATCCCTGCTGTTGCTGCTCTTCCTGATGAACTACGGACTATCTTCCGTGGAAGTTCTCAAGAGCGCCGCAACCGGAAAACTGCTCGACCGCCGGGCCGCCGCCGAACAGCGCGCCGCCTACCTCCTCTCCAAACACAGCAATCTCGGTCTTCCCGTCGTCAACTCCTCTTTGTTTACCTATCTGGAGCGGACTTTCTACACGCCTCCCCAGGCGCCCGCCCGTCTGTATGGCCTGATTGACCCTGTCATGGCGCTCAAATTCGATGGCACCGACACCATCGATAGAGCCCTTACCGCCCTCGGCCGCTCCTTTCCCCTCCAACTGGTCGACTACGACGTCTTCACCGCCCAGCACAGTGAGTTCCTCCTCATTGTGGGCGGCGCGGGGCACTTTGAATGGTTAGGCGAGCGCATACTCCACGACGGCCACACGCTCACGTTGCTTTCAATGGAAGGGTCTACCCGCATCTACAAAGTCACGCTGAAGTCAAAATAAGGTCGGAAGCGGCGGCGCCGGGCAGCTTGGACGCCTGATCCACATTGGGCTCTTTTTGGGGGGAAACGGCAGGAGACCGCACTGTCGTTGCCACCCGAGGTTTGGCTTTCCGTCGTTTGCCGGCGCTTACCCGCTTTTCCGCCGCCTTCCGGTTCTCGCCGTGTGCTGGTTTCCGTTTGCCGAAATGGGGCTGCAGTGGGAGGAATGCCGCTTGCGCGCCAGAACCTAGGAGATTCTTGTTTTCCCTGCCCGAAGTGCCCAGGGGCATTGGCTGCACTAGCTGCCGTATTCGGTGCTTTTCGTGTGTCCCGCGGAGTCCGAAACGCGCGTTCTATCGGGCCTGACGGGCGACTATCTCTGCTTGGGCTGATCGTGGCGCTCAGAAACGGCTGTGACGTCGTACTGCCCTTGCTTGCCGCAAAAAACCCGCCGCCGGCGCCGGCGCCGCGGCGGAATCTGCCCGGACAGTTCCCCTTGCCCGCCCGCGCCTAGGGCCGCTCTTCGATGTCATAGCCCAGCCGGTCACGGAAATCCATCCGCAGCGGCTGGCGCGGGTAGCGCGGCGGTTGCGTACGGCAGTAGGCCTCCAGTTCCCCGGCCTCGGCGCAGCGCTTCCAGCCGGAATGCGCCCGCAGCAGCGACAGCAGCAGCGCATGATGGGCCAGCGGTTGCGGGGCCGCCGTATTGTGCATCACCACCAGATCCACCGCCATCTCATCCAACTTCCGGTCCACTTCGGCCGGCCCGGCCGTCTGCAACTGGTAGGATCTGCTGTTCCAGTCGGTGGTGGCCAGCAGCTTGGTTGCCCGGATGATCGTGCTCGACGGCCGCCGCTCCCGCAGGCTCGCCACGGCGATCCACGGCCCCTCGCTCCAGCCCAGCGGCGAGGACACCAGCATCCGCGCCGGCTGGTGAATCTGTGCGGCCAGCGCGGCATAACCGGCAGGCTGCTGGCGATAGAGCTTGTGGGGGAACAGAATCAGTGCCGCGACAACCGCCAGCGGCGCCCACCGCGTCCTCTCCTCCAGCCAGGTGTAGGCGATCAGCGCCAACAGCACCAGCGCCGGCATCACCGCGATCCAGTGCCGTGGCTCCCGCATGGCACGGACGAAATAGCCGGTCAGGATCACCGATACCGCCAACGACAGCGCCGCCACCGCCGCCGGCTGCCGTCTCCACAGCGCCAACACAGCGCCACCGGCTGCCAGCACCAGCACCCCTATCCCTACCATTCCAGGCAGGTAAATCACATACCAGGGAATGGTGTTGGACGAAATTCCCCCCCAGTTCCGGATCTGTTCCAGAGACCCCCGGTACTGCCACAAGTACAGTCCCGCCACCGCCGCTCCGGCCGCAACCGGCAGCCCGAGCAGCCCCACCAGCCGCATACGGCGCCATACGCCGCTGCAGACCACGACAATGACCGGCGCCGCCACCAGCGCCACACCCGTTCCCTTCACCGCCATCGCCCCCGCGATCGCCGCCATTACCCAGGCTACTTTTCCGCTCGAGGGCGACTCCTGCATCCGCGTCAGACACCATAACAGCCACACCGCGCACAACAGCGAGGGCATCTCCGTCATCACCTGCATGCTGGCCTCCTGCACGACCGGCACCAGCAGCAGCACCACCCCGGCGGCCACCGCCGTCCAGGAGTCCCGGATGCGGCGCGCCAGTGAGTAGAACAGTCCCAGCGTCAGCAAGCCCATCGCCGCGTTCAACACCATCGCCGAGGTCCGGCCAGGGGGAAATAGCAGCCACCATATCCCCTGGATGAGGTAATACCCCGGCGGCCAGTGGCCGATGGCCACTTTCGGGTAGTGAATATAGTAGTCGACGGCCCACGGCATCGGCGCCGGCCAGGGCCACTGGGCCAGATAATCGCGGACCAGAAGGGAGGAAACAAAGTGGGCGGCCTCGTCGGCGTGGCCGTCAAATTCGGCCTGGTAGGCCCCGCCCGCAACCTGTAAGACCACGAAAACGATGGCAAAAATGGCCATTTTGTATGCGAAATGACGCGTTTTTGATGCTAAAACAGGCGTTTTTGCACTATCGCACCCGGTTGGAAATTGTGACTGGGAGGAGGATGGGATAGAGGGAGGCATCAGGTGGGGAGTATCGCACCCGGTTGGAAGAAACATCGCACCCGGTTGGAAATATTATCGCACCCGGTCGGAAGAAACATCGCACCCGGTTGGAAAAATCGGGCTTAACTGCCGCGACAGCAACAGGATGCGCACTCCCACAGGTTTTATGGATTCTTCTAGAGTATTTCTTTTCATAGTATTCTCAGCATCATCAGAGCAGATTCTCCCGTGTCGCGCTAAGCCCGAATATCGCTTTTCTCTCAGGTTCCAGGTGGTCAGGATTGCCGCCATGGTCGCATATGTTCTCTATTTGCGAATGATCGTCGTATTTCCAAGCGGAACGTCGGGCTTGTAAGGCCTTGATTCGAGGACGGTTGTGGGCGGGTTCGAAGACGCAAGCGCCGTTCGCGGAGATTCCGGGGTCAGGGGGTGGTGAGCATGGCATCGGCGCGGGTGAGTTGGTCCTGGGTGCCGCGGATGGCGATGAGGCGGGTGGGCGAATAGACAAAAAGGCGCCGGATTTGCAGGGTGGTGCGGACGTTGGTGGCCTGGCGGTACAGTGCGTCCATCGCCGTGGCGGGCGGGGCGGAGAAGAGACGGATGGTGTCGTCGCCACCTCCGGGCATGCGGAATGTTGCACCGGCGCGGGGCGGCGCCGGGGTGTCGAGGGATTCGAAGAGCCACTGCGCGGCGTCGGCTTGGGCGAGAGAACCGCGGACGACCAGGGCACCGGCCGCCATGGACAGAAACGCGCTGGGAATTTCGACGAGCGAGCGGACTACCGTGGCCGTTTCATTGCGGCTCTGGGGGGTGTGGGTGTTCTTGAAGTAGAGAACACGGACGAGGGTATCGGCGCCAGAGAGGGGGCGATGGTCGAGGCGGGAAGGGTCCGGCCTGGGGGTGGAGGGGGCGAGGTCGAGACGGGCGAGAAGCCATTCGGCGAGTTCGCCCTGGGCGAGGGTCCCGCGGAGAGTGAGCGTTTTTGCGGCCGGGTCCGTGGCGAGGTCGCGGATTTCGCTGATCGAACGAATGACGGTGGCGGCTTCGGCGATTTCCTGCGGGGTTTGCAGGTGAGTAAAGGAGAGCGTGCGTTGGGCGGGTTGAGCGGAGGCGGCCAACGCGGATAGGGCGAGAAGAGAAACCAGCTTCATCGATGTGCAACCTCAGAGGGGGTGACGGCGATGAGGAAAGAGACGTGGATACTATTTTGGGGCGGCGGATTTCTTTTCCAGGATGCGTTCAAGGAGGCGGGCGGCGACGGGGAGTTGGTGATTGGTGTCCATGCGAATGGCTTCGCGGGCGTGGCCTTCGGCGATGTCGAGGTGATTTTGGACGAGATTGGCTTGGGCGCTGAAGAGATAGATATTGGCGGAAAAGAAGGGGTTGAGGGCGATGACGCGGGCGGTGTGGCGGGCGAGGTCGTCCCAACGTTTTTCGTCGAAGTCGAGTTGGGCGAGGAGGGGGTAGGGGTTGATGAGTTTCGGGTCGGCGAGGACGGAGGTGTCGAGGGCGGCGCGGGCTTCGGCGGGGCGGGCCGATTTGACGAGGACGCGGCCGAGGTCGTACCAGGCGACGGCGAATTTGGGGTGGAGTTGGACGGCACGGCGGAGTTCGCGCTCGGCATCGGGAAGTTGGTTTTTGTTGAGGGCCTTCAGGCCGTTTTCGCGGGCTTTTCGGGCGGCGGGTGGGGCGGAAAGGGTGGTGGCGCTGAAGGTGTAGCCGGAGACGTTTTCGATGGGTTTGAGGATGAGGAGGGTGCGGGTGGAATCGAACGAGGAGTTGAGTTGGCCGGTGTGGACGGGGTTGGCCTGGAAGCCGGGGAGGGAGGCATGGATGGCGCAATCGGAGGGGGGGTGCTGGGGGCTGCCGAGGGTGTTACCGGTAGCGCCGGCACCGCGGCTTACGCTGGCATCGATGCTCTGTCCGGCGTAGGCGCCGATTTGGAGGCTGAAGGTTCCGTTATCGGAAGCGGTGGACTTGGCCATGGCCTGACCGGCACAGACGGCGGTGATCGTGACTTTGTCGGGCGGCGGGCCGCCGCCGGCCATGAGGACCTTGCCTTCGATGCGATATAGGCGAGGGGCGTCGAAGGTCCGTTGGGGGCCGGGCGGGGCGATGTCGGGGGCTTTGGCGGGCTGTGTGGGGGGAGGCGGGGCCGCGGGTTTTTCGGGCGTGCCTTGTTGGGCGAGGAGAGCGGGGACGACGAGGAAAACGGTGGCGGCGGCGCGCATGGGCGAGTTGATTATATGGGAATTGGGAGTGGGGGATGGTGCCGCCGGCGAGCGAAAGGTCCTCTCGGGAAGCGAATGTGCGCCGTTGATAAATGAGCACTTAAGGAGGGGGACGGTACGCGCCCGGCCCCTTTTCTAGAGCGTGGCGCGGTGGGTGTGGATCTTGGCGATGGCGGTGGCGATGTCGTCCATGTCCGCCTGCGTGCCGAGGAGATAGCGGTGCTCCATCCATACCGCTTCCTGACAGGCCTGGTTGCTGGCCGGGCAGAGGTCGTTGTAGTGGCTGTAGGATTCGCCGTAGAGCGGGTTGTTGAACAACGAATGGGCATAGCCGGAGGAGGCGGGGACGCCTTCGGCCGTCAGCGCTTCCAGGAAGCGGGCGCGGGTCAGGCCGAACTCCCCGGCGACGAACCGGAGACAGTAGATGTGCCAGGCATGCCCCGTTGCGTAGGCCGGCACCGCCATGGGATGGATGCCGGGGATGTCCTTCAGTTTGGCCGTCAGGTAGGCGCCGTTTGCCTGGCGGGTCTTCGTTTGCGCCTCCAGACGCTCGAGTTGGGCGAGAAGAATGGCGGCCTGGAATTCGGTGAGGCGGTAGTTCCAGCCGACGCGGTGGTGCTCGTACCAGGGGCGGCCCTTCTTGCGGCCTACCCATACAAGAGACTCGGCGATTTCGGCAAGGGTGGGATCGTTGGTGACAACGATGCCGCCTTCGCCGGCGGTCATGTTCTTGGAGGCTTGGAAGGAAAACGTCGCCATGGCGCCGATGGAGCCCAGCGGACGGCCATTCCAGGCGCCGCCGTGGCCGTGGGCGGCATCTTCGAGCACCGGGAGGCCGTGGCGGCGGGCGATGGCCAGAATCGCCTCCATGTCGGCGGGAAGGCCGGCGAAATGGACGGGGATGATGGCGCGGGTTCTTGGGGTAATAGCCGCTTCCAGTTTGGCTGGATCGAGATTGAGAGTCTCAATATCGATGTCGCAAAAGACGGGGACGGCGCCGACGAGCATGGGCGCGGTGGCGGTGGCGATGAAGGTGTAGGGCGGGACGATTACTTCGTCACCGGGTTTGACGCCGAGGGCCTTGAGCGCGACCTCCAGGGCGGCCGTTCCGTTGACGCAGGCGATGCCGTATTTGCAGCCGTGGGCGGCGGCGAACTTCTGTTGGAACTCGGCGACCTTGGAGGAGGAGGTTCCAGGGTCGAGGGCTTCGCCGAGGGTGTAGCGCCACCACTGGCCGCTGCGAAGGACCTCGAGGGCGAGGGCTTCCTCGCGGTCGCCGTGGACGGGCCAGGAGGGGAAGGGTTCCGTTCGGACGGGGGAGCCGCCGAGGAGGGCGAGTTGACTCATCGCTGATTCTCCGATGTTGAGTTGAAGTGTTGATCGATGACCATGCCGGCGACGCCGAGGACTCCGGCGCCTTCGCGGATGTTGGCGTAGCGGAGGCGGACCTGGCTGGTGGCTTCGCGGAGGGCCTGGCGGCGGACGACGGCGGTGATCTGGTCGAGGAATTCCTGGCCGGCGAGGGCGAGGCGGGCGTCGAGGACGACAAGGCCGGGGTTGAAGAGATTAACGAGGTTGGCGATGCCGAGGCCGAGGCTGACGGCGACTTCGGCGGTGATGGTGGCGGCGATTTTATCGCCGCGGCTGGCCGCTTCGAGCACCATCCAGCCGGTGACGCCGTGGGGATTGCCGCCGGCGAGAGCGAGGACGTCGCTCTTTCCGCCTTCGGAAAGAATGCGGCGGAGGCGGGATTCGACGGCGCGGAGACCGGCGACGGCCTCCAGGCAGCCGAAACTGCCGCAGGAGCAGACGGGACCATCGGCGGCGATGTGGGTGTGGCCGAATTCGCCGGCGGCGGAGCCCTGGCCATAGAGGAGGCGGCCATCGACGAAGAGACCCGCGCCGATGCCGGAGCCGTAGTCGATGTAGATCATGTTGGTGGCGCCGGAGGCGGCGGGTTCGGCCTGGTATTCAGCGAAGGCCTTGGCGCGGGTGCGGGTTTCGACGAGTACCGGGAGGGCGAACTCGCGGGTGAAGACCTCGCGGAGAGGCACTTCTTTCCAGAAGGGGAGGGTGGAGGAGGTGAGCGTGACGCCGTTGGCGCGATCGACAAGGCCGGGGTCGGCCAACCCGATGCCCATGGGTTGAATCTGTGCCTTGTCGATGGTTTTGCGTGTGATTTTGAGAAGTTGCCGGAGGAGAGCGTCCTTGCCGCCCGCAATTTTTGCGGATTCGGAATGAATGTGGCGGATGCGGGGACGGAGGTCGGTGACGGCGGCGGTGACGGTTTCATCGTCAAACTCGACGGCGACGATGGAGCGATAGAGGTGATTGTGCTCTAGGAGGACGCCTTTGCGGCCGAGGCGCCCTTCTTCGGTGCCGGCTTCCACAAGGCGGCCTTCGGCGAGGAGTTCGCGGACCAGTTCCGAGGTGGCGGAGAGGCGGAGGCCGGTGAGGGAGTGGATGCGTCCGCGGGAAGACGGACCGAGGCGGCGGATGAGATCCTCGATGATCTGTTTGTCGCGATCCGGCTTCGGGGGCACCTGTCTAACGGTAGACCGGGTGATGGCGGGCGTCAAGACAATTCTTTCCGTTTTCAGAAAAAATGGCTTGACCGGGAGGGCGGAAGCTCCTAGGATTAGGGGGACAGCCGAGAACATGTCGACAGCTCCCCCCCAATTGCGGCGCGTGCTGAGTCTCTGGGACCTGATTCTGTACGGCGTTGTACTGGTGCAGCCGATTGCGCCCGTGCCGCTGTTCGGGATTGCGCAGCAGTTGTCAGCCGGGCACGCGGTGACGACAATCCTATTCGCGATGGGGGCAATGGGGCTGACGGCGATCAGCTACGGGCGAATGGCGGCGATCTATCCGTCGGCGGGGTCCGCCTACACCTACGTGAGCCGGAGCCTGCATCCGACGCTGGGTTTTTTGACGGGCTGGGCGATGTTTCTGGACTATCTGCTGGTGCCGCTGATCTGCACGATTTATGGGGCGATCACGCTGCAGCGGCTGTTGCCCGGAATTCCCTATGCGGCGTGGGTGGTGGGGTTTGCGGTGGCGATGACGCTGGTGAACCTGTGGGGGATCCGGTTTACGGCGCGGGCGAGTTGGATTCTGATGCTGGTGACGACCGGGGTGATTCTGGCGTTCCTGTGGCTGGCGACGCAGTATCTGGTGGGGCAGGGCGGATGGGCGGCGATGATTTCGAGCGCGCCGTTCTATGATCCGGGGACGTTCAAGCTGGGGACGGTGTTGACGGCGACCTCGGTGGCGGCATTGACCTATGGCGGGTTTGACGGGGTGACGACGCTTGCCGAGGAGGTGAAGAACCCGCGGCGGAACGTGATGCTGGCGGCGGTGGGAGTGGTCCTGTTCACGGGGATTTTTGGCGGATTCCAGATCTATATGGCGCAACTGGTGTGGCCGGATTACCGGACGTTTGGCAATCTGGAGACGGCATTTCTGGACGTGAGCCGGAAGGTGGGCGGGGAGTGGATGTTCCAATCGCTGGCGGTGGTACTGATTGTGGCGAGCTTCGGCAGCGGGTTGACGGCGCAGACGGGAGTGGCGCGGTTGCTGTACAGCATGGGACGGTCGCGGGCGTTGCCGGGGTTCTTTGCGCATCTGGATGCGCGGACAGCGTCGCCGGTGTGGAACGTCACGGCAGTGGGGGTGATGGCGTGCGCGGGAGCGCTGGTGTTGAACTATGAGCGGTCGGCGGAGTTGATCAATTTCGGCGCGTTTTTGGCGTTTATGGGCGTGAACGGGGCGGTGATGCGGCACTCGCTGCGGGGCGGGTTGCGGGAGGCGGGGCACGGGTGGTTTACGGGGCTGGTGCTGCCGGGGATAGGATTTCTGTTCTGTTTTTCAATCTGGTTGAATCTGTCGCGGCCGGCGCAGTTGCTGGGGGGGCTGTGGTTTGCGGCGGGGCTGGTATTTCATTTTGTCCAGAGCCGGCGGAATGGCGGGGCAGCGCCGGCGTTTGAATTTGAGGGATGATGCCATGACAATCGCGCGCGTGCTGTTGCTGCTGGTTCCGGTGCTGCTGGCGGGAGCGCCGGCGGAGTTGACGTTGATGCCGAAGCCGCAGAAAGTGGAGCGGCTATCGGGGACATTGCGGGTGGACGCGACGTTTCGGGTTGCGTATCAGCGGACGGCGGCACCGCGGTTGCAGCGGGCGGGGGCGCGGTTTGTGGCGCAGTTGGCGGCGGAGACAGGGATCCCGTTGAAGCGCGGGCTGGCGCCGTCAGTGGGGGCGGCGAACCTGATCATCGATTGCGCGCAGACGGCGGACACGGCGCCGGCATTGGGCGAAGACGAGAGCTACCGGCTGCAGGTGAACGTGGAGCAGGCGCGGTTGACGGCTTCGACGGTGACGGGGGCGATGCGAGGGCTGCAAACGTTCCTGCAATTAGTGACCGTGGACGAGCGGGGGACGGGGGCGCCATCGGTGATTATCGAGGACTTGCCGCGGTTTCCGTGGCGGGGGCTGCTGATCGATGTGACGAGCCACTTTATGCCGGTGCCGGTGATTGAGCGGACGCTGGACGCGATGGAGGCGGTGAAGCTGAACGTATTCCACTGGCACCTGACCGACGATCAAGGTTTCCGGGTGGAGAGCAAAGTTTTCCCGAAGCTGCACACGCTGGGTACAGAGGGAGATTTCTATACGCAGGACGAGATCCGGCACGTGATTGCGTACGCGCGGGACCGGGGGATCCGGGTGCTGCCGGAGTTCGATATGCCGGGGCATTCGGGGACATGGATGATTGGCTATCCGGAACTGGGGAGCGCGCCGGGGCCGTATTCGATCATCCACACGTTTGGGGTGTACGATCCGGCGCTGGACCCGACGAAGGAAGCAGTTTATGTGTTTCTGGACAAGCTGATTGGCGAGATGGCGGCGCTGTTTCCGGACGCGTATTTTCACATTGGCGGAGACGAGGTGAACGGGCGGCAATGGAAGCAGAATGCGGCGATTCAGGAGTTCATCCGGCAGAAGGGCTTAAAGGACGAAGCGGGGCTGCAGACCTACTTCAACCAGCGGGTGCTGCAGATTGTGCAGAAGCACGGGAAAAAGATGATGGGGTGGGACGAGATCCTGCATCAGAACCTGCCGAAGGACATTATGGTGGAGTCGTGGCAGAACCACGAGTCGCTGGCGGTGGCGGCGCAGCGGGGGTATAAGGGGCTATTGTCGTTTGGGTACTATCTGGACCACCTGAAATCGGCAGGCGCCTATTACTCGGTGGATCCGTATGGGGGCCCGGCGGCGGTACTGACGGCGGAGCAGCGGAAGAACATCCTGGGCGGGGAGGCCTGCATGTGGACGGAGTTCATCAGCCCGGAGACGATTGATTCGCGGATGTGGCCGAAGAGCGCGGCGGTGGCGGAGCGATTCTGGTCGGCGGAGAGTGTACGGGATGTGGCGGACATGTACCGGCGGCTGGACGTGGTGACGCACCGGTTGACGCTGCGCGGAGCGCGGCATGAGTTGAACTACGAGCCGATGTTGCGGCGGATTGCGCCGGGGGCGCCGGTGGAGGCCTTGCGGGTGTTGGCGGACACACTGGATCCGACGGGAATCGAGCACCGGGAGGTGTTCCAACGCTACACACAGGAGACGGAACTAAACCGGATGGTGGACGCGGCGCGGGGGGATAGCGCGGTGGTGCGGGGCCTGGAAGCAGATGTGCGGGCGTGGCTGGCGGCGCCGGCGCCGGCGCGGGAGGCGGCGATCCGGCGGGTACTGGAGATGTGGCGGGACAACCATGCGCGGCTGGCGCCGTACGGAGAGTCGAGCCTGCTGCTGCGAGAGTTCCTTCCGATTTCAGAAGAATTGTCGAAGTTGGCAACGATGGGGCTGGAGGCGCTGGAGATGCGGAAGGCGGGGCGTAGCCTGGAGCCGGGCTGGGCGGCGGCGGTCGCGGAGATGGGAAAGGTGCGGCTGGAGGTAGTGTTAGGCGCGACCCGGCCGGTGGGGCTGCTTGTGGGGGCGCAGTAGCGGGGTTATTTGGCGTTGAGAGCGCGGAGGACCTCGGCGGGGGCGGGGTCGGAGGGGTTGTCGCGGGCGGCGGATTCGACGTAGGAGCGGAAGTCGAGGCCCATGGGGGTGCGGCCGACGGAAGGGTCAGCGCCGCGTTCGAGGAGGAGGAGGACGGCTTTCCAGTTGCGATCGACGGCGGCGCGGAGGAGGGCGGTGACGCCGGAGGGGTCCTGGAGTTTGAGGTCGGCGCCGCGGTCGAGGACGAGGCGGAGGACTTCAACAGGGACGCGGGGGCCGGTGGCGGCGAAGTGGACGGGGTGGCGGAAGTCGTCGAGTTGGTTGGGATTGGCGCCGGCGTCGAGGAGGGCTTTGACGGGATCGGGGCCGAGTTCGGGGCTGAGCAGGATAGCCGTGGAGAGGGGGCGCCGGCCGGTGGCGGGGTTCGGAGAAGCGCCGGCGCGGAGGAGGGCGCGGAGGACATCCGGGGAGCCGGGGGACTTCTTGAGCTGTTCGAGGGCGACAATGAGGACGGTGGAGCCGTCGCGGGCGACCTCGTTGAGATCGGCGGATTTGGCGGCGGCGGGGATGGCGGCGGCGTCGTTGCGGGCGATGGCGGCTTCGACGTCGCGCATAGGGCCGGGCTTGAAATAGGAAAAAGTACCGTCGGCGTTTTTGTAGGAGTTGATCTGGGTGGTGGCGGAGATTTGGGAGTAGACGAGGAAGAGGAGCGGGGAGGCGGCGAGGAGGAAGGCAGCGCCGCGGAGAAGGGGGGATTTCGCGGCGAGGAAGACGACGATGGCGGCAAGCAGGAGGGCGCCGGGGATGAGGAGCATGACGGCGGCGACAGAGAGGGAACTGGTGTGGGAGGGGCCGGCGGCGGCGAGGCCGAGGACGAAGAAGAGGCCTACGGCGAGGAGGTCAATGGCGATGAGGAGCCAGAAGATGATTTGGATGAGCATGAGTTAGGGGTTGGGGAAGGCGGCGGCGATTTTGGAGTCGAGGGCGAAGACTTGGTCGACGACGTTGCGATTGGGTTCGGCGTTGCGGACCGAGGACAGTAGGGGCTGGAAGAGGGCGGGGTTGAAACCGGCGGTGGCGGCGGAGCGTTCGACGGCCTGGGCGGCGGCGAGGGCCGTGGAGTCGCCTGGGGCGTAGAGGGCGGCGAGGAGCATGGACTTGGAGCCGCACTCAAAGGCGGCGACGGAGGCGGGGCCGTGCTTTTGGCGGAGTTGGGATGCGAGGGAGCGGCCGGCGGTCTGGAGGACGTAGTGCATGGCGGCGGCGAGTCTCGCGGGTTTCTCGCCGGGCATTTCCGGGAGCGGGGGGGCCGAGACGCCGAGCGCGGCGGCGGCGGCTTGGGCCTTCTGGAGGTGGGAGTCGAAGGGCTGGCCGTGTGCTTTGGCGATGGCGGCAAGGGAGAGCGAGCGGGAGAGTCGCCAGACGAGGAGCGGGGAAGGGGACTGGGCGGAGAGGATGGCCGCGGCGAGGAAGGCGAGCGTGCGGCGGGTCATGGATATGAGTGTCGCGCATTTGGGTATGGCGGGGGGAGAGATACTGATTAGCATGCGAATTGCGGCATTGGTGATGGCCTGTGGTTGCCTTTGGGCGGGGCCGGCGGAGGTGCGGTTGGCGGGGCCGTGGACGGTTTCGGTGACGGTGGACGGGGTGCGGGGGGAGGTCGCGGTCCCGCCGGTGGATGTGGTGACGGTGACCGATGAGCGTTACGAGAAGCTGCCGGAGTTCAACTACAAGACGACGGCGGGGTGGACGAAGGGGGCGCGGTTGACGGGCGTGATTGCGGCCGAGTGCACGACGCAGGGGGCCCTGGACCCGGGGAGCGTCGTGGTGCGGGATGGGGAGGGGGTGTTCCGGATGGGCGTGGACTATGATGCGGACCTGGCGGCGGGGACGGTGGGGCGGATACCGGGTGGCGGGATTGGGGCGGAGCAGGCGGTGCAGGTGAGCTACCGTTATTCGAAGATGCGGATTGACGCGATTGTGGTGACGGCGGCGGGGCGGGTGGAGTTGCGCCGGGGCGTGCCGCACGTGGTGACGCCGGAGGCGGCGGCGGTGGGGGCGGGGGAGCGGCGCGTGGCGAATGTCTTTGTGAGCGGGCGGATAGAGGGGTTGAGCGAGGACAATCTGTTTCCGGTGCTGGAAGACGCATATCCGGAGACCGGCCGGGCGGTGGCGGGCGAGTTGCTGCCGAAGACGCTGGCCAGGTTGCGCAAAGGGGAGCGGCTTCGGGTGCTGGCGTGGGGGGACAGCGTGACGACCTATAACCGCTACCAGACGATGTTTGTAGAGAGGCTGCGGGCGCGGTATCCGAAAGCGCAAATTGAGCTGGTTACGGAGGCGTGGGGCGGGCGGAATACGGGGAGCTATTTGAAGGAGCCGCCGGGGAGTCCGCACAACTATAAAGAGAAAGTGCTGGGGGCGAAGGCGGACCTGATTGTTTCGGAGTTTGTGAACGATGCGTCGTTGAACGAGGAACAAGTGGAGGCGCGGTACAGCCAGTTGCTGGCGGACTTTCAGGGGATCGGGGCGGAGTGGATTATTCTGACGCCACACTATATCCGGCTGGACTGGATGGGGCTTACGCGGCAGAGGGAGATTGACGAGGATCCGCGACCGTATGTGTTGGGGGTGCGGCAGTTTGCCGCCAGGCACCGGATCGCGCTGGCGGACGCTTCCTTGCGGTACGGGAGGCTGTGGCGGCGAGGGATCCCGTTTCTGACGTTGATGGAGAACAACATCAACCATCCGAACGTTTTCGGCCACAGTTTGTTTGCTGACAGTCTGATTTCGCTTTTTCCGTGAGCGAGGGCGGTATGATGAACCCAATCCGCGGCCGAATGCGGGATGGGTATGAGGAGCTGAAGATGAATTGTGGAAATTGCGGTACGGCGGTGCCGGCCGGGTCTGCGGCGTGTATACGGTGCGGGGCACCGGCGGGAGGGGCATATCCAGCGTGTCCGCGATGCCGGGTGAATGTGCATCCGCAGGCGCAGCAGTGCCATTCGTGTGGGCTGGTGCTGCGGGCGCCGCAACCGCAACAGCAGGCCTATGCTCCGGTGCAGCCGCAGTACGCGCAAGGGCAACCGCAGGGCTACACGCCAACCCAGCCGCAGGCACAACCGGTGAATGTGCAGAAGGGATGCCAGCGGTGCGGAGTGGGGATTCCGGCCGGCTATACGTATTGCCACGCGTGCGCGGCGGCGGTGGGGCAGGCGGGCGGGAACACGGTGCCCTGTCCGCGATGCCGGTCGCAGGTGGTGATCGGTTCGCATTCGTGCCCGACGTGCGGATTCGTTCCGGGGATCGGCGCGGCGCCGGCGCCGGTGAAGTCGCAAAGCGTCGTGGCGAATTTCTGGGGGCAGTTGGACAAGCACGCGAGCCTGGACAAATTGGAAGGGTTCAGCCTGAAGGAGATGTTCTCCGAAGTATTCCGGAAGCGGACGCAGGACGAGGTGGACGACTATTTCCAAGTCGGGTCGCGGTTGACGACGCCGGAGATCATTGAGGTACCGACGGGGTGGCCGAAGCCGTGGTTTTTCGGGCGAGTGCTGATGTTTGTGGGGATGTTGTACTTTGCGCAGTACCTGGCGTTCCACCAGTTTCAGAACACGCTGATGCTGCCGGGGATGATGATGACCGGTGCGCTGGCCATGCCGTTTGCGACAGCGATTCTGTTTTTCGAGTTGAACGCGCCGCGGAACGTGTCGTTTCCGCGGGTGTTGACACTGGTGTGCGCGGGGGGCGTGCTGTCGATCTTCGTCTCGCTGATCGGGTTCCAGGTTTCGAAGTTGCACTATCTCTTCGGGGCGCCGGCGGCGGGGATTATTGAGGAGACCGGAAAGTTGATTGCGGTGGTGCTAATGATGAAGAAGGGCGACAAGCTGTACATCCTGAATGGGTGCCTGTTCGGGGCGGCAGTGGGAGCGGGTTTCGCGGCGTTTGAGAGCGCGGGATACGCGTTTAATGCCTTTCTGGGGGCGCTGCCGGACAAGTCGCAGGCGGGGATTCTATTTGCTGCGGGGAACATGGTGACGTCGATCACGCTGCGCGGGGTCCTGGCGCCGTTCGGGCATGTGGCTTGGACGGGGATCACGGCGGGGGTGTTGTGGCGGGCGCGGGCGCACAAGACATCGATGGTGGATGCCTTCGTGGACGGGAAGTTCATCCGGGCGTTTTTCATGGTGGTGCTGCTGCACGCGACCTGGAATTTTGCGGCGGGATTTGGACTGATCATCGGAGGGCCATTTATGGCGCTGGTTGGGGTGGTGAGCTGGTATCTGGTGTTCGGGATTGTGCAGCAGGGGCTGCGGCAGGTGCGAGCGGCGCAGTCGTTGACGAAGACGGGGCTGATCCGGGCGTTCGATCCGAGCGCGGCGGGGAAGGCGCTGTAGGATGCGGCGGCGGGCGTTTCTCAGTGCCGGGCTGGCGCCGCTGGTTTGCGGGGAAGAGTATGTGTACGGGCCGGACTCGGCGCGGCAGGCGGGGGTGCCGCGGGGGGCGGTGACCAGGCACGTGTGGACGGCAAGCCGGGTGTATCCGGGGACAGTGCATGACTACTGGATCTACGTTCCGGCGCAGTATGACGGGTCGAAAGCGGCGGCGGTGATGGTGTTCCAGGATGGGGGCACGTTCGTGAATGAGGCCGGGGCATTCCGGGTGCCGATTGTCTTCGACAACCTGATTCACAAAGGCGAGATGCCGGTGACGATCGGGGTATTTGTGGCGCCGGGGGTGCTGCCGGGGCGGCATGCGGGGGAGCAGGGGCGGTTCTACCGGAGCCATGAGTATGACGCAGTGACGGGGCGTTACGCGCGGTTTCTGTTGGAGGAGATACTGCCGGAAGTGGGAAAGACGTACCGGTTGACGGGGGATCCGAATTTGCGGGCGATCTCAGGGTCGTCGTCGGGTGGGAACTGTTCGGTGAATGCGGCGTGGGAGCGGCCGGACGGATTTCGGCGGGTGGTGAGCTTCATCGCCGGATTTACCCATCAGCGGGGGGCACTCATTTTGCCATCGCAGGTGAGGAAGTTCGAGGGGAAGCCGCTGCGGATCTTTTTGCAGGACGGAACCGGGGACGTGAATATACAGAGCAATCAGGACATGATTGCGGCCCTGGAGACGGCTGGCTATGACGCCAAACTGGTGGTGGGGACCGAAGGGCATAACTCCAAGCATGGGGGACCGCTGTTGCCGGAGGCGTTGCGGTGGGTATGGCGGGATTGGACGAGGCCGATTGCGAAGCCAGTGAAGTCGTTTGCAGCGCGGTTTGTGGACCCGGCGGGGGAGTGGGAGCGGGTTGGCGCCGGGGTGAATGTGGGCGGGTTGGCAGTCGATAAGGCCGGGGCGGTTTACTATTCCGACGGCGGGAAGGTGCGGCGGGTGGAGGGCGACGCGGGGCCGGCGGAGGCGGGCGGGAGCGGGATGATGTTCGGGAGAGATGGGCGGCTGTATGTGGCCCGGGCGGGACAGGGTGTGGTGGCTGGCGGGCGGGTGGTGGCAAAAAATTCGGGTTGCCGGGACGTGGCGGTGGACGGGAAGGGTGGTTTTTACTTTACGGAAACGGCGGCGAGGCGGGTTTGGTACGGGGACGGGAAAGGAGCGGCGCGGGTGGTGCATGAGGGGATGACGGCGCCGGCGGGGGTGCAGATGTCGCCGGACCATTCGTTGCTGCTGGTATCGGATGCGGTGACGCGGTGGGTGTGGTCGTTCCAGGTGCAGGGAGACGGGTCGCTGGCGTATGGCCTGGCGTTTCACCGGCTTGAGATTGAAGATGAGGCCGGGGAGGGGACCACGTTTTCCGGGGCGGGGGGAATGACGGTGGATTCCGAGGGTTTTGTCTACGTTTGTACGCGGTTGGGGCTACAGATTTCGGATCCCGCGGGGCGGACGTCGGCGGTGTTGTTGCGGCCGGAGGGGAAGGAGTTGACGAGTGTGGTGTTTGGGGGGGCGGGGTTGGAGACACTGTATGTGACTACGGTCGATGGAGTTTGGCGGCGCGCTTCGAAGCGAAAAGGGGTGATGCCGTGGGAGGCGGTGAAGCCGCCGGTGCCGCGGCTGTAGGGGACGCCTGGACCGCCGGTGCCCAATCAGGCCGGACGCTTGCGCAGCGGCGTCTTGACCTCCGTGAGGCATTCGCCAAGCCGGCGTGCATAACGGCTGGCGAGACTCCGCACCGCCTGCCGTTCTGTGTCGCTGGCGCAACACCCATAGAGTCCGGCGGCGGTGAGGAGCAAGTAGAGGGGCCCGGCGACGGCGAGCGCAAGCAGCGATTCCCAGCGGCCGGTGGCGGAGGGACCCAAGTGCAGAACAGCCGCGGCAACCCCGCCGGCGGCGTAGGGGACCACTCCGGGCAGCAGGACTTCTCCTCCAAACCGGCGCAGGGGAATATCCATTTCGGTGTGGGCGCGGCCGAGGAACCAGGCGGCGGAGAGTAGAGTAGCGGCGACGCAACCGGCCGCGACACCGGGAACCGTGCGCGGGACGAAGGGAATGATGGCGGCGAGGGCGACGACATTGGCCAGACTGTAGTGGAACTCCATTTTCGGCCTGCCGATCGCCTTGAGAATCGACGTTCCGGGACCAGTGAGGAGGTGAACCTGGGAACTGAGAGAAAAGAGAATAACAAGAATCGACGCACCCTCCGGCAGTGTGCCGAGCCACACGGAGAGGCAGAGCGTAGCAAAGCAGGCGAGAAAGGCGAAGAGCACGCCGGAGACGGCGTTCATGAGGCGTGCTGTCTGGAGGTAGAGGTTGGAGACGGAATCTCTGTTCGCGCCGTTGGCGTGCAAGGCAGCGGCGGCAGGGAGGACCGAGGAGGCGAACGAACTGGGGATGGAAGTGGCCATGGCGGGGAAACGCTTGCCGAGATCCAGCAGGCCGGAGGCGGTCAGGCCGAGCAGAGGGGTGGCGATGACGCGTTCAACCGAGTTCAGGAAGATCGACAACATGGCGTTGAGCTGGACTATTCCGCCGAAGTGGAGCAGGAGCCGGAGTGAATCGCGGTCCGGGCGCACCCAGCGGATGTGGAGCCAGGGGATGCGTTCCTTGGCGAGGCGGTAGTGGGCGGCCAGTTCAATGGCCGTGCGGACGGAAAAGCTGATGCCGAGGCCGCGCAGACCCCAGCCGTTGCCAACGAGGGCGAAGATGAGGGCGGTTTCGGCGAGGAAGGAGAGGATCCAGACGCGCTGGATGGCGGCAATCTGCTGGAGGCCGGTGAGGGCGTCACGGTAGACGGAAAGAGCGAGGTAGGCGAAGAAAGTACCGATGATCAGCAAGGCGAGGAAGCGGGCGTCGGCGCGGAGAGGGCCGGGGACCTTCATCCAGGTCGCGACCTGTGGCCAGAAGGCGAAAAATGCGCCGAAGCCGAGGAGGCCGATCATGCTCATCAGCGTGAAACCGGAGGAGAGCAGGCGATTGGCACGGGTGGTCTCTCCGTTGGCCTGGAACTCGGCAACGTACTTGACGTAGGCACTGGAGAACCCGATTGCGGACATGCCGAAGTAGGCGACAAGAACGAAGAGGGTGCCGTAAAGGCCGTACGCTTCCATGCCGACCCGGGCGAGGACGAATGGGGGGATGAAGAAGCGGGTGGCGAGGTAGAAGACGCGGGCGCCGGCCTCGGCGGAAACGTTCTGGAGCAGACGGCGGTTATGCGGCATGGGAGCGTTCCTTGAGGAGCGAGCGGGTCCAGTTAGCGCGGATACGGAACCATTCCGAGCGGGTGTTTTCGAGCGCGCGGCGGCGTGCGGCGCGGGAGGCCGCGGCAAGGGGGGCGCGTTCCGTGTGGAGCCAGGAGATACGTTCCGCCAGGCCCTGGACGTCGTCGAGCGGGGCGAGGAAGCCGTCCTGGCCGTCGTAGACCGTGGTGGCGCTGGCCGGCGTGCGGAAGGCGAGGACGGGGAGGCCGGCGGCCATGGCATCGAAAAAGGCACGGCCGAAATCGGTGGTGCGGTGGGGCATGACGAAAAGGTCGAAGGTGCGGAGAGCGGCGTCAAGTTCCTCGCCCGCGCGGAGGCTGCCGGGCATGTGAACCTGACCGGCGACGCCGGCGGCCTCGGCGATCGATCGCAGGTGCTGCGTTTCCGGGCCTTGGCCGTAAAGGGTGAGTTCGACGTTCACGCCGCGGTCGTGGAGCAGGCCGATGGCGCGGATGAGAAGATCGAGGCCTTTCAGTTCGGCGTGGCGGCAGGCGGCGGTGAGGCGGAGGGGCGCGCCGCCGGCGAGGGCCCGCAGACGGGCGTCAAGCGCGGGTTCTCCGATGACCTGCGAGAGTTCGTGGCCGGGCTGGCGGATCATCATGGAGTGGCGGGCGGCAAGGCGGTAGCGCTCGACGGCGGCCGGGGTATGAAGGAGGGTGAGCGTGGCGGACGCGGCACTCCTGCGGGCGCGCTGATCGATGGCGTTCAGCGCGCGCTCCCGCCGCCAGCGGGCGAGACCCTGCGCCGGGCGAACCCACTCCCAGGCGAGCATGTCGTGGAAGTCTTCGGCGATGACGAAAAGAGTCTTCTTGCCGAGTTTCACCGCCAGATCGTGGGCGTAGGAGAGGCAGTTGTAAGGCGGGAAGAAGTTGGAGGTATGGACGATCTCGGCGGCAGCGACCTCTTGCTTCAGGATGGAGCGGATCTTCAGCATGCTGGCGAAATCCCGGGCGGATTTCATCTCCGGAAAACCGCGGAAGGAGATGAGGGAAGAATCGGGGAGGGCCTCCCTGTTGGGGCCCCAAGTGGTGAGCCCTTTGGCCGGGTCGACTTCGGGAGCGGCGACGCGGATGGGGCCGAGCGCCTTGGTGAGGCCAATCAGATCGCGAGCCCAAAGGCTATCGACAACGGGCTGTCCGTGTTCATTCCGGGTGAAGGGGATGTGGGTGACGAGTAGGTAGTTCATGCGGCTTCCTTCCGGGCGGCGGTGGTTCCGGCCAGCCTGCGATAGAGGGCAAGGCCGCGCTGGATGCGGTGGTCCCAGGTGTGATGGAGCAGTACGTGGCGGCGGCCGGCGATTCCGCGCTGGCGCCATTCCCAGGGATGAGCGATCACCTCGCTCAGCGCGGTGCCAATGCCGGCGGCGACTGATTCCGAGGAGTCCGCCGGGACAAGGCGGCCGACGGACTCGTTGACGAGTTCAGCGGGGCCGCCGTAGTCGACGGCGATGACCGGGCGGGCGGCGCTCATGGCTTCCAGCAGGACTGCCCCACCGGATTCGCGGATGCTGGGCAGGCAGAAGACATGGCTGGCGGCGAAGGCCGCGCTGACGGTGGAGGCGCCGCGAGAGCCGAGGAAGTGAACGGGATAAGGAAGCAATTTGGATTCGGCTTCCCACGACTGGCGCATGGGACCATCGCCGATGACGGTGACTTCGATGGGGACGTCGCCGTGCGCGCGCCGGGCGCCTTCGAAGAGCAGCGGAAGAGCCTTGGCGGGGATCAGGCGGCCGACGAAGAGGACCCGCAACGGGTTAGTGGGGCTGGGACTGGCAGGCCAGGGTGCAAAGGAAAACAGGGCGGGGTCCACGGCGATCTCCGGGACGCGCTCGGCCTGTTTGCGCTCGGCGAGCGATAGGGCGCCCCAGGTGGCGCGGTTGGCATAGAAAGTCGCCGATGGCGGGTTGCCGAAAACGGATTGGAGGGGTTTGGCGAGATCCCGCAGCGAGTAGAGCCAGGCGCTATCGGCGCGCATGAACTCCGGGAAGTTGGGAGGGGTGCGGAGACCGCCGTTGAGGGGGCCGCGCAGGACGGGAAGGCCGAGGCGGCCGAGGACGCTGTGGGCGGAGGGGGAGACGGGGGTGACGATATGGACGACGTCCCAATCCCTTTTGCGTGGTTCGAGGACGCGGAGGGCGGCGCGGTCGTAGACGAAGAAGTCGACGGAGGAGAGGAGGAAGACCGAGTGTTCGCTGCCGGGGAAGAGGAAGCGGGCGGCACCGTACATGCGGCGGGCGAACCACTCGGTATCGATGTAGATGACTTCCGAACCGTGGAGCGGGGCGCCGGCGGCTTCGAGGAACGGCTTGTTGCGGATATGGGTGACGAGCGTGACTGAGGCGTGGCCGGCCAGCCGGGAGTACCACTCCCAACCGATCTGGGAGACGCTGCCCTGGCCGGGGGCGCACTGGTAGGCGCTAAGAAGGATGCGCGGAGTCATGCGGTTCTCCCGGAGATGATGGGGCGGGCCGGGACGCCGGCGACGATCGCCCCGGGGGCGACGTCGCGGGTGACGACGGCGTTGGCGCCGATGACGGCACGGTCGCCGATGCGGGCGCCGGGGAGGATGGTGACCCCGCGTCCGATCCAGACGTTGTTGCCGATCCAGATGGGCTCGGTAGAGTGTCCGGCGTCGCGGAGGGGGCCATCGGCGAGGAAGGCGTGGTTGGCGTCGCGGATACTGGAATACTCGCCGATCATGGTGCCTTCGCCGATGTGGATGGAGCCGAAGGAGACAATGTGGACGCCGCGGGAAAGGACGGCCCGGCGGCCGATTTCGATGCGGCCGTGGTTCTGGGTTTCGAGATAAAGATCGCGGTAGAGGTAGAGTTCTTCGCCGAGGGCGATGTTCCCGGTGCCATGAATTTCCGGGGCGCCGAGGACAACGATGGAATCGGGAACGCGGATGCGGAGGCTGGCGCGGAGCCGTGCGAGGGCCCAGAGACGGCGGAGGCCGGCGAAGGGCCGGGCGGCGCGGGCAATGGCGACGGCGGGGGCGAGAAGGAGGCTTTTGATAGTCATTTGTATTCGATCAATCCGCGGCGGCGGTTCTGCAGGAGGTCCCACCAGAAGGCGGCCTGCCCGGCAAAGATGGGGAACTGCTGCAGGTGGGAGTGGGCTCCGTAGCAGAGCAGGGAGAAGTTGTCGTCACTCTTCCAGCGGGAGCGCCAGGCGCTGCGCGCGATGAGGGCGGCGAGGACGGCGAGGGCAGGGAGCGGGGCGAATGGGGTGGCTGCGACAAGGGTGAGCAAGACAAGCGCCCGGACGGCGTTGCCGCGGGATTCCGTTCCCCAGAGTGGGAACCGCTCATCGCGGGTGCGCCAGGCCATCTGGGCGTAGGCATAGCCGGCACGGGCGGCGCGCCGCCAGTATTGGCGCCAACTGGTGATGGCCAGGTCATGGCCGGTCATCGGGGCGTCGATGTGGAGGATCTGGAACCCGATGCCGCGGAGGCGGGTGCAGAGTTCTGGTTCTTCGCCGGCGATGAGGGATTCGTTGAAGCCGCCGGCCTGTTCTAAAGCGGTGCGGCGGAACAGCGCGTCGCCACCGCAGAATGGGGTGATGCCCGGGGCGTAGACCCAGTCCAGATCGAGAACACGGTGGAAGAAGTTGGCGTTCGGTGCAATCTCCCGCCGGTGGCCCCAGACGGCGGCGACGGTGGGATCGCCGGCATGGTGGAGGGCCAGTCGCGGAAAGGCCGGGTGAAGAATCGTATCGCCGTCCAGGAAAAGGATCCAAGGGGCGGAGGCGGCGCGCCATCCGGCGTTGCGGGCCAGGGCGGCGCTGGGGCGGGCGGCATTCAGTTCGATGACCCGCGCGCCGAGAGCGGCGGCTAAGGCGGGGCTGCCGTCGGAGGAGTTGGAGTCGACGTAGATGACCTCGACGTTCCCCTCGATTGGGTTCCTGTCGCGGATGGACACCAGGCAGCGGCGGAGGCGTTCGCCTTCATTGCGTCCGATGACGACGACAGACAGAGTTGGGTTCAGGCTAGACATTCGTGGATGAGTTTTCGGTACTGAGCGGTTCCGCAGCCGGCTGAGAATCGGGTGCGAAGGGATCGGGTGGCTGCTTCGACCGTTTTCGCCAGGGTTTCCTTCGGCACGTGCTGTAGGTATTGCAGTTGGGCTGCCAAATCAAACGCGTCGTTGGCGCGGAAGTGGAATCCGGTTTTACCGGGGTCGACGATGGCGCCGGCACCGCCGGCGTTGGGGACCAGAACAGGGATATGGGCTGCCATGGCTTCGAGGATGGCGAGGCCAAAGGGCTCTTCCGGGCAGAGATGGAGGAGCAGGTCGGACTGGCTCACGCGCTGAGGGATATCGGGGTGATAGCCCAGGAAACGGACGTTCGGATTCCGCGCAAGTGCCCGGGAACGCAGGAGTTGCTCGTCTTCTCCGCTGCCGTAGATTTCAAACGGAAGGTCCCGCAATGCGGGAGTGAGATCAAGGGCATCCAGCAGCACGTCGATGCGTTTGATCGGGTCGAGGCGGGAGACGACGACGACTTTGCGGATGCCGGATGCTTGAAACGGTTCGCGGCGGGGGCTGGAATCGACGCGCTCGGGGGTCAGGAAGTTCTCGATAACGGAAACACTGTCCGGGCTGGCGCCGTGGAACAGCATACGCTCCCTGACGTAGTTCGAAACAGCCACCTGTTTCGTTCCAAGACGGTTCAGCCAGCGCTTGCGGCCGTAGCTGAGCCGTTCGTCGGCGCCGCCATGGACCACCTGGATGTTGGCGCAGGGACGGCGGTAGATGCGCGCCCAGAACGCGGCAGCCGCGGTGTGGAGCACGCGGGTGCCGATGGCGGCGGCGCGAGGGTTGTCCGCAAAGAACCGGCGAATGTCGGCGGCGAAGCGGAGGGGCGTCCGGAAGAGGATGGTTCGGAAGCCAAGCCGGCGGGCTTCGGCATGGAAGGGGCCTTCGGGGGCGACAAAGGTGGTTTCAAATTCGTCGCGGAGGCCGACGGCGGTGGCGAGCGCCATACGCTCGGTGCCGTAGAGGTTGCCGCTATGCAGCGAGTACAGCAGGGGTGTCATTGGATTGCCTTTTTCGGGGGACTTTGTTGAGAATGGCGCCGAAGGCGCTGGGAGCGAGGATGTCGAGTCTGTCGAGGGCGGCGGAGACGGCTGCTTTGCTGTCTTTTTCGGCATCGACGATGAGCAGCGAGGCACCGAAGACGCGAACGAACTCTTCGGTGGCGAGGCTCGCGGAGAGGGGGGCGGCGTCGATGAGAATCAGGTCCCAGCCGGCGCATTGGGTATCGAGGAGGGGGAGGAGCCGTTCGACGGGGAGCAGATGTTCACAGCGGCCGGTGCCGGTGGCGATGCGGGGCGGGACGGCCGCGGCGGCTTGGGCGATGGGGGGCTCGGCTGCGGTCCGGCCGGCCAGCCAATCGGTAAGGCCGGCGCCGGAGGGGTGTCCTTCGTAACGGACGTCGCGCGTGAGGGCGTTAGCCTCGACGACGAGTGTCCGCACGCCGAGGCGTTTCAGCGCGAGAGCGAGGGCGAGGGTGAGGGTGGTGGACCCGCCGCCGTGACTGAGAGCCGAGACGACGATGGCCCGGTGCTTGAGCATATGAAGTTGCCGGCGGATGGAGACGGCGGCGCGGAGTACGTGGGCGGGATCGGCATCGCGGCCGACGGGAACCCAGCCGGTGATGGGCAGGCCGAGGTGTACCTGCAGTTCGTCGGGGGCGCGAAGGCGGGGGTCTACGTAGTCGATCCCGATCGGGACGAGGAGGGCAAGGGTGAGGGCGGCGAGGAGGACGAAGGCGCCGAGTTTGGTGCGGCCGCCGCTAATCGGGAATTCCGGGGTCATGGCGGGGGAAAAGACGCGGACGAAGCCGGGAGCTTTGTTTTCCAGGCGGAGGTAGCTGATGCGGACTTCGATAGCGTTGAGGCGTTTGCGGAGGCGGTCGAGTTCTTCGCCGACCTCGAGGCTGCGCTGGTAGCCGCGGTAGTAGGACTCGGTCTGCTTACGGACGGACTGGGTTTCCTGGGAGAGTTTCTGTTCGACATCGGCGGCCTGAGCCTGGCGAGCGCGCTGGATGGTGTCGAGGTTTAGGGCGAGTTTCTGCTGCAATTGGGCAGTGACGGACTCCAGTTCCTGATCGATGGCGCGGATCTCCTTTTCGGCGGCGATGCGGCCGGCGTGCTGGGGCCCGAGGCCGCGGATGCTGGTGAGAAGTTCGGCTTTGCGGATGTGGAGGGCGCCCTTGAAGCCATTGAGAGCGGTGTCGTTCATGGCATTCTGGAGGGCAGTGGCTTTGGTGGCGCCCGGGGAGGATGCGGCGGCTTCGGCGACGAAACGCTGGCGGCGGGCTTCGGCGAGGGCATCGACGGTGCCGCTGAGCTGTTTGTCGAAGCTGTTGACGATGGCGCCGCTGAAAACGGTAGTGCCGAGTTCCTGGGCCAGAGCGGCGCGTTCCTCGATCATTTTGTCGATTCCGGCCAGCACTTGCTGTTTTTCCTCTTCCAGATTCCGGAGGCGGGAATCACTGTCGTAGAGCAGTTCGTGGTGGGCGGTGCGCACGTAACTTTCCATGACTTTGTTGATGATTTCGGCGAGTCCGGTAGCCTTTTCGCCTTCCAGGGCGACGGTGATCTGGTAGGTGTCGGGGACGGGGGAGATCTGGAGGGCGGCGCGGAGGCGGTCCGTGGCGCGGCGGGGCGTTTCCTTGCCGCGCGTCCAGATGGCGGCCTCGGGGGAGCCAGGGGGCAGGGCGTTGGCAACGATGTCGTAACGGTTGATGGTTCGCACCTGCTGCTGAACGAACTCGCGGTATTGGGAGTTGGACTGGAGCTCGTGCTCCGGGTCCGTATCGAGGTTGCGGAGGAAGCGGGGGGAGACGAACAGCACGCCTTCGGTGCGGAAGGTGGGTTTGCCCTTCCACCAGGCGGCGGGAAGGCCGAGGACGATGACGGCGAGGGCGACGGCGAGGGCGAGGCGGTAGTGTTGGCGGAGGCTCTCGACGGGATGGATTCCGCGGGGGGATGACCTGGTTTCCTCTGTGCCGGCGGTAGCGGCGACGGGGCTGGGGCGGTGGGTCGTCATCGCTACTTGCCCCCTGCGAATGCGGTGCCGAAGAGCATCCAGCCGGTGAGCGGGCTCAGCTTCTGCATCACATAGCCGAGTTTGGCCATGCCGGATTTGGAGACGTAGATGATGTCGCCGTCCTGGACACGGACGTCCTGGTTTTGGGGGAGGCGGTAGAAGTCGTTCAGGTTGAAGTCGCGGTCGATGCCGGCGGTGGGTCGGAGGAGGCGGATCTTGCTGGTTTTTGCATCGTCGGTGGGGCCGCCGGCCTGGGCCAGCGCGCTGAGGAAGGTCATTTCCGGGGTGACACGGACGACTCCCGGGCGATTGACCTCGCCCATGACATAGACGAGTTGGTCGTCGGAGTCGGGGATGTAGAGGGTGTCGTAGCGTTGGAGCCGGATGTTGAGGGCGAGGTTGGTGCCATTGAGGAGGCTGCGGAGTTCGATCCAGACGAGCTTGTCGCGGCCGCGGAACACCATGCAACGGGCGAGGGCGGCCTTTTCGGCGCCGATACCTCCGATGGGCAGGCCGCCGGCGCGGGTGACGGCTTCCAGCAGCGTGGGCTGGCCCTCGAAGCGGAGGAGTCCGGGGTTGGCGACGCGCCCAAGGACGAAGATCTTGTTGGCTTCGTAGCGTTGCACCTGGACCGTGACGTTGAGCGTGTCGTAGAACTTGCTCCAGACTTCCTGCGCGGCCTTGGCGGCCTGGGTGCGGGTGAGGTTGGCGATGGGGAAGGGACCGACGTAGGGGAGGGTGATGTTGCCGTCGGGCCCGATGGTGTGTTTGCCGCTGAGCTCGGCTCGGCCCCAGACGGATATTTGAATCTCATCGCCTTCCCCGAGGAGGTAATCCTTTTCTTCGGGAGCCTCGAACTCGCGGAGGAGATCGAGCGGGGTGACGCGATTCTCCTTTCTGGGCGTTTCGAAGCGGGATTTTTCTTCGGCGGGCAGGAGCGTGGCGAGGGAGACTAGAGCGGCCACGAACTTGAAAATGTGCATTTGACTGTAGAAGTGCACACCAAATGCCAAACTTCTCCCCCTGTGTTTTCAATGACTTCTGGGACGGTCCTTCCTGGCAGAGCAAAAACTATACTGATTCGAAACAGCACGAATTAAGAGGGGGAGCTAGTTTGAGGCCGCGTGGTGCCGGGACTTTCGAGGCAAAATCCGGGCCGGTACGCCGACGGCGATGGAGTTGGCGGGGACATCGGTGATAACGACGGCGTTGGCGCCGATCAAAACGTCGTCGCCGATGCGGATCTTGCCGAGCAGTTTGGCGCCTGCGCCGATATCCACGCGATTGCCGATGACGGGGGAACCGGGATCGTCGCGATGCTTGAGACCGATGGTGACGCCGTTGCGGAGGACGACGTCATCGCCGAGGATGGCATCGCCGCTGACGATGATGCCGCCGAAATGTTCGATGCGGAAGCGCCGCCCGATGGTGACTTCGCAGGGGAGGTCGATGCCGGTGAGGACCTGGGAGATGGTCTTCATGACTCGGTAGATCAGCGACATCGGCTTACGGAGAAGGGCGGGGCGGAGTTGGTAACGCCAACGCCCGAAGCGGTAAGGGATCATGACCCAGAATCCCTGGCTGCTGACGTGGCCCTCGTGCATGCGGTAGTCTTCGCGGAGATTTTCAAACATGGGGATTACCAGGGCCGCTGCGGGCAGACCCGTCCTCCGTTGGTTTGCTGCCAGGCGGCCGCGAACAGCGCCACCACGGCTTGCGATTCCTCGGCCTTGGCGGTGGCCTCGGCCGAGTTGCGAACGGTGTTGCGCAAGAGGCGCAGGCGATGCCAGAGGGTTTCAGTGAACATAATCAGCCAGGTTTGGGCGGCGTGGTGTTTGCGGTAGTAGAGCAGGGCGCTGCGCATGCGCCAGAGGGTGAGTTGGGAGCCGCTGGAGGAGAGGCTCAATCGGCGGATGGTTTTCGAGGACTCGCCGCCGATGTGGACGACTTCGATATCGGGCCAGTACGCAACGCGGAATCCGGCGGCCTTGATGCGGCGGCAGAGATCCACCTCTTCGTAATACAGGAAGAAGCGGGGATCGAAATGGCCCACGGTGCGGAGAACGGCGGAGCGGATGATGGAAAAGGCGCCGGGGACCCAGTCGGTGTCGGCGGGTTGTTTCGGGTCGGCCCAGGTACGGTCAGCACGGCCAAAGAGGCGGGAGGAGCGGTAGCGGGCAGAGAGTCCGGTAAGGCTGAGGCAGTCGTTGAAGAGCGATGGGAAGAGGCGGGCGGAGGGCTGCCATTGGCCATCGCGGCCAACGAGGAGGCCGCCGGCGAGGCCGACGTTGGGTTCGGCGTCCATGTGGGCGACGGCGCGGGCGAGGGTGCCGGGTTGGAGGAAGGCGTCGGAGTTGAGGAGGACGACGTAACGTCCGGCGGCTACGTCGAAGGCAAGGTTGTTGGCCCCGGCGAAGCCGAGATTGTCGGCGCTGGCGATAAGACGGACTTCGGGAAACTCGGCGCGGACCATGGCGGCGGAGCCGTCGCGGGATGCATTATCCACAACGATGATTTCGCTGGTGACGCCCTGATTCCGGGTGGTCAACAGGCATTCGCGAAGCATGTCGCGGGTGTTGAAGGAGACGATGACGATGGAGACGTCGGGGGTAAGATTACGCACCGGCGGCCTCCGACTGGCTGCGGGCGGTGCGAACCCAGGCGGCACGGTTGCTGGAGGCGCGGAGAGTGGCGGGGATCTGGCCCAGTTTCCAGAGCAGGTAGAGGGGGACGGAGAGGATGGTGGCCAGGTCCCGGCGCGGGCTGTTGCCATGGCCGACCGCTGTGAGCAGGTGCGCGAGGAGTACGGCGGCGCCGGCGAGGGCGAGGCCGCGGCCGATCGGGGAGGGAAGGAGAAGGGCGGCGAGGAGGAGGAGCGAGTGATACGCCAGGGGGAGGGTCAACAACTCCAGCAGCACCTCGCGAAGGGCGCGGTTGCCAAACAGCCAGCCGCCGGCGATTCCGGCGGCATGTTCGCGGAGCATGCGAAGGCGGCCGCCTTCCCAACGGGCGCGCTGGGTGACGCGGCCGGATTGCGTGGCCGGCATGGCACCCCGCACGGCCGTGGTCTCCAGAAACCGGACGCAAATACCTTGCTCCACCAGGCGGAGATGGTATTCGAGATCTTCGACGACCGAGTCCGCCGTGTAGGGGACGCGGGCGAGCGTGCGGGCCGAGACGGCGAAGCCATTGCCGAGGATGCCGGCGGAGAGGCCAAGGCGGGAGCGGCCTTTCGGGCGAACGAGATTGAAGGCGCGAAGCGCGAGGTCGAACCGGGCGAAGCGATCGGGGTCGGAGACGAGGTAGGCACACTGGACGGCGCCGGCGCCGTTGTGGAAGGCGGTGGCGACCTCCTCAATGAGATTGGGAGCGGCTTCGGTGTCGGCGTCGACCACCAGGAAGGCGTCAAAGTAGGAACGCTGGCCGAGGAGGGAGAAGGCGAAGTTGAGGGCGTGTCCTTTGCCGCGGAGCGTGTCATTGTTGCGGACGAGGACGTTGGCGCCGGCGGCGGTGGCGATGGCGGCGGTGGAGTCCGTGCAGTTGTCGGCGACGACGAAAAGGGTGGCCAACTCGTCGAAGCGGAGGCAGGCGCGGACGCTCTGGAGGCAGGCACGAATGGACTCGCCCTCATTGTG
This sequence comes from uncultured Solibacteraceae bacterium, assembly GCA_964430625.1. Classification (GTDB taxonomy): domain Bacteria; phylum Acidobacteriota; class Terriglobia; order Bryobacterales; family Bryobacteraceae. The sequence goes on along the minus strand of CAYSFR010000019.1, from coordinate 32,285 downwards.
GGCGGGAATAACGACGGCGAGGCGGGGCAACCGGGAGGTGGCCGGGCGGGGGGCAGGCCGAGCGGGCAGCCAACTGCCGAAGGTGACGAGGGCGAGTTCGATGGTGCCCGGGAGGGTGGCGGCCGCAGTGGCGATGCCGGCGGCGGAGGTGATGAGTTCAGCGGTCATTAGGATTTCCTTCTGGTTGAGCAAGCGCAATGCCAAATGCGGGCAGTTGGACATCGACGGTACGGCCGCGCTGACGGAGTGCGGAGGCCTTTGCCGGGATGTTGGGGAAAATGAGGCGCACCCGTTTCGGGGAGGCGGAGCGGGAGACGAGCAGGACCCGCCAGCCCTCTTCGGTGGCGAAGGCGGCGGCGCGGACGTCAGGAGAGGTGGTTTCGACGGTGTGATAGTTGCCGCCGATGGTCTGATTGAGCAGGGCCAATGCGTGGCCGACGGGCCGTAGACGGTTGGAGGCGGAGAGGTCCCGGGTGACGCCGAAAAGGTTGATCAGGCGGCCTTTGCCTTCGCCGAGAGTGTCAAACCCGGCGAGTGAGTAGATGCAGATGCGTTCGACACCGGCCTCCAGGGCGCCGATGGTATTCCACGCCAGGGCCGCGGCCGCGGCGGGCGATGCGAGGATCTGATTCACGGTCTCGGCCGGGGCGGACCCGCTCAGGGAATGGGCATTCATTTCGTAGATTGCGGTTTCGTGCCGGTTGGAAAGAGCGCGGAGGCGACGGCTGTGATCGTCGGGGAAGAAGGCTCGGGGCGGTTCGGGGTCGTAGGCCCAATAGGGGGCGAAGGCGAGGATGGTGGACGGAGGGGTGCGCTCCCAAAGTGTTTCGTGTTGAGACAGGTTGGAAAACGATCCACCTAAAACAGGACGGATGCGCTGGTCGTTGCCGGCGCCCTCGAGGAGGCTGGTGAAGGCAAGGTTGGCGGCTTCGGAGAGGGAAGCTGCGGAGAGAATTCCAGCTGGGCGGAAGAGCTCATTCCAATTCTCATTGCCGAACTCGACGACGATTTCGCGGAAGCCGTACTCATCCGCCTTGGCGCGGAGGAAGACGCCGGCTTCGGCCCACTCGGCTGGGGTGAATGTGGTGGGCAAGACGACCCAGGGAATGGAACCGATTTCGTGGCAAAGGGCGAGGAAATCGGGAAGGGAGTAGGCGAAGTCGGTAGCCTCCGGACCGCCAGGGCGGTAGCGTGTGGCGCGGCGAGCAGCGGCGGGGGCAAGGCGGTTGGCGAGGGTATCACCAAGTTGGCCCTGCCAGTCGCGGAGATAGCCGGGGCGGAGGGTACGGAGGGTATCGACGACTTCGTCGCGGAAGGCGGTGGGGTTCGTGGTGCGGGGGCGGAGGGAGGCGTCGTCGAGCCAGATGCCGGCATCATCTCCTTCATTGGAGAAGCGGACGGCGAGGGTGGCGGGCGCGCCGGTGTCGGCCGGGTGCATGGTCCACCGATATTCGCGCCACTCGGTATCGAGCGGGACGAGAACGTTGAGAAAGGCGCGGGTGCCGCTGCGGTCGATCTGCACGCGCAGTTTGGCGGAGGGGGTGGCAGCGCGAGCCCAGAGGGAGAGCGTCCATTCGCCGTTGAGGGGGAGAAGCTTGCCGGCGCGGTCGCCGATGGCGTCGAGGTAGGAGGCGGCGGCCGAGTTGGGAGGGAGGCGGAGGGAGCGGAGGCCGGGGCTCCCGGGGCGGGAGGAGGCCAGGTCGACGGTGTGGCCTTCGCCCTCGAGCCACCACTGGGTGGGAAGGTGCTGATCGGCGGTTCTGGTGACGGCGACGACATCGCCCGGGGCGAGGCCGGGGAGCGGGTTGGCGAGGTGAAACGAGGCCCGGCCGGAAGCGATGCCGGAGCGGAGAATTTCGCCGTGTTTGCCGACTTCGCGGCGGGTGAGGACATGAAAGGCGGCCCCGTTCCAGAATCCCGGCGTGCGGGCGAGCCAATCGGTGTCATCGGAGAAACTGTCGCCCTGCGGATCGCGGACGACGACGATGGCGCGATCGATGACACCTTCGAACCCGGGGTTCATAAGGACATTGGCGGAGAGCTGTTCGGCGCCCCAGGAGGTCCACACGCCAAGATTGAGGCCGATGCGGGGTGTATCGCGAAGGGAGGCGGTGCGGGAGATGAAAGCACTGACGATGTCATCGGCCAGCGGGACCTGGGCACTGCAGAGGCAGGCGGTGAGGAGAAGCAGCCTCATGCGGCGTGCCGCGCTTCCGTGGGGGCGCTCCCGGCAAGGCGGCGCAGGAAGATGTTGTGGAGGCGGGCGACGTTGCGGGCAAGGTGGTAGTCCGCGGTGACTTTGCGGCGCCCGGCCTTGCCAAGGGACTGGCGGAGGGGTGCGTCAGCGATAAGGTTGCCGATCGCGGCAGCGAGCTGGCCGGCGTCGGACGGAGAGACGAGCAGGCCGGATTCGCCGGAGGTGATGAGTTCGGGGATGCCAGTAATGGTGGTGCTGATGCACGGGACCTCCATGGCCATCGCCTCCATGAGGACAACGGGGATACCTTCAGCGAAGCTCGGCAGGACGAAAACGTCCGAGGCGGCGTAGAGGTCGCGGACGGAGTCCGGATTGACGCCGCCGAGGAAGTTGACGTGACCGGTTATTTCGTACTCGCGGGCCATGGCTTCCAGGTGGTGGCGATCCGGGCCGTCTCCGGCGAAAGTGGCGAGCACGGGCCGGCCCTGCCGGGCGAGGATGCGCACGGCATCCAGGAGAACCGCCTGGCCTTTCGCGGCTACCAGGCGGCCGAGGCAGAGGATGCGAAAGCGGGGGTCCGGGCGAATCGGTTGAATGTCCCGGGGACGGAAGAGTTGGGGATCGACTCCGAGCGGGGAGATCTCCATCTTCGACCAGTGTTCCGGTGCGCTGAGCTTCATGAGCTGGCTGCGGCAGAAGCTGCCGATGGTGCAGATAAACGAGGCGGCGGCGATCTTTTCGGGCAGGTGGTGGCTAGTGACGTCGTAGAACTCGTCAGGGCCGTGGACGGTCATGGAGAACGGGATGCCGAAGACCTCCTTGACGAACAGGGCCACCGTGGCGGCGGGCGTGGCGAAGTGGACGTGGAGATGGGGCAGTTGTTCGAGGCGGAGGAAATCCCCGGTAAGGATAGCCTCGGCGAGGTAGAAAAGGCGTTTGGTGACGGCCCTGGGGTCTGTGCCGCCGAGGCGGAATGCCAGCCGGAGGCCGGAAAGGAGGCCGACGGGGCGGGCGGTGAGGGTACGCCAGAGGGCGCCGGCCATTTGAGCGATGGAGCGGTTCTTCAAACAGAGGGTGGTGGCGGCTTCGATTCGCTCTTCTTCGCTGAGCTGGGAGGTGGGGCGATCCGGGGGATTGACGGAGATCGGGAAGATTTCGACACCGAGGCGCCGGAGTTCGCGAATTTCGCGGAGGATGAAGGTGTGGGAGATGGCGGGGTAGCGGCTGATGAGGTAGGCGATGCGAAGCATGATTTGGAGTAGTGCAACCGGGGGGCCATCGTAAGTGATTGAAAGCAGGAAGGGCGGGTGTTTCGCTTTCCGTGGAGTGTTTCGTTTCGTGCCGTTCAGGCGAAGACAGTGGCGAAGCGGCGTGGGGATGTGGGGGCGGCGGGCTGTGGGGTGGAGGGGAGGCGGAGTGTGCGGTCGCCGCCCGATTGCAGATAGCTTTCGGAGAAGCCGGTGAGAGTGAAGAAGATGGGGATGACGTTATCGCCCATATAGACGGTGAGGATGGCGAAGGCGAAGCCGGCGTAGATGCCGGCGAGGCGGAAGCTGAGAGAACTCCCCGGTGGTTTGAGTTGTCCGGTCTGGATGCCGTTGCGGAGCAGTTTGGCGATGAGGGTGACGATGAGGATCGCCAGCAGGGCGGTCGCGGTGACGCCGTGCATGAGCGAGAGAAGCAGGTAGTAGTTGTCGATCGACGGCATGCCCGGCACTTTCGGCCAGCCGTTACGGCCCCAGCCAAGGACGCTGTGCTCAACCGCGATGTCGACGTATTTGTCGATGAGTTCCTTGCGGTAGGCGGCCGATTCCTGGGAGGCGGTGACGGCCGCCTGGCGGCCGACGGAAGCGTATTGATAACCGGCGATCGCGGCGGGGACGCCGATGGCGAGGATGGCGAGCAACACCCAACGGGCGCGCTGGCGCGGGTTGGGGCCGGAGCCGATGGCGCAGACGGCGGCGGCGAGAACGGCGCCGATCTGCGGCCCGCGGACCATGGTCATGGCGAGGCCAAGGAAGAGGAGGATGGTGAGGGCGCGCGCCTTGGTGAGACTGGGCAGAGAGAGCTTTGCGAAGTTCCTCTCCCAATAGCCGCTCCTTTCCAGCCAGCGCTGAAGGTGGAGGCCGACGAGGAAAACCACGCCGGCGAGAATGGCGTGGCCGAACGGCCCGGCAGTGCGGGCGAGGCCGTATCGAAAGGTCGTCACCCAGCCATCGCCCTGGCCGGGGAAGAAGCGATCGAAAATAAGGCGGAACGGGTTGTAACCGAAGCGGAATTCGTAGGTGAAAAAGACAGTGAGAATCGCCAGGTACCAGACGATTCGCTTTGCAAAGCGGACGCGATCGCCGGTGGTGGTGGTGAAGCCCTTGGCGAGGACGTAGGGCAGCACGCCCGCGGCGATCATGTCGAAGAGAAGGTTTTGCGCTTCTTTGTAGCCGGCGTTGGTGTACTCAGAGTACCCGATTTGCGCGGCGAAGGCGACGACGAGGAGGTCAATGAAGGAGAACCTCCAGCGGCGAAGAAGGGGAACGATGGCGACGGCGGCAATGGGCAGAATGGCCGATTCGTAGAACGTCGGATCCGGGGTTCCGGGAGCGATGAAGCGGCACCAGCCGGGCAACAGCAATAGGGATAAGAGATAGACGTCGAGGTAGGCTGCGTGGGCGGAACGTCTGGCGATCCAGAAAATGGCGAAGAACCCCGGCAGGATGGCGAGGATGCTCACGGATCAGAAGGCGTTTCTGACGAACAAGAACGCTCCGGCGATTGCAGCGGCTGTGCAGAGCGCAATCCACTTCAGGGGAACCGTGTCTTCGAGCAGTGCGCCGGCGACATGCCTTTCCTGGATTTGAATCTCCGTGTCCCAACGGATGCTATGAAGGGTGCTTTGTGAAACGACCGAGTCGGAAACCTCCAACCCCTTGCCGAGGTAAGTGCCCTCCCCCACGACGCTGCGGCAAACGACGGTGCCCGGTTCGACAACGCACTGCCGGCCGATGACGGCATGGGGGCCGAGGCGGCTACCGTCGCCGATCCAGCTTTCTTCGCCAATGTAGCAGGGGGCGTCAATGTGGACGTTGTCCGGCAGTTTCACCGCGCGCCCGACCCATAGGCCCGGAGCCCGTTCCTCGCCCTCAAAGTAGAGGCCGGGAAAAGCGCCTTCGAGTGCCATGCGATTGGCCAAGATGACCTGTTTCGGAGTGCTGACGGAGAGGGAGGGAGCGTCGAGAAACACCTTTTGCGGCTGCAGACTGAGTCCGCGGCAGGCGGCGCGCCAGTCGTCCTCGGCGGCGAGGAACTCCGTGACCGCGGCGGCGGGCAGGAGCGCCCAGCCGGTCCAGCGGCTGATGCGGTCCTCGTCGTGGAAAAAGAGAGTGGGACTGGAGGCGCCGGCGAGTGCGGGCAACTGCGGCAGGCAGGAGGCTTCGCCCAGCAGGACGGTGCCGGGGTCCTCTGTCGCGAGCGGCGTTGCCTCGGGGTGGTGGATAATTTCAATGCCCCAGCGGGTGCCGTCGCCGAAGTGCGCGGCCACCGGGCGTAACGGCGCGGGCAGACAGAATTCGATGCGAGTCACGCCGCCCTTGATGAGTTGTTCGACGACGTGCTGAATATAGGGGCGATCGACGACTTGTGCCATCAGATTTGCGTCCGGCCGCCGGGTCCAAAGAATTGCTTTCATTACGAGTTCACCTGTTCCTGAATTTGTCTGGTTCTGAGTTGCCGTTTGGCCCGTTCCGCCACCACTTTGGACAGAAAGACCACATTTCCGAGCAGATAGCGCCGCCACATGCGGCCCGGTTCCTGGTACAAGCGGTAGGTCCATTCCAGGCCCAGTTCGCGCAGCCACTGCGGGGCACGCGGGATGCGGCCCGCGTAGAAGTCAAAGAGTCCTCCGACGCCGAGGGCCGCGTGGGCGCGCAGGCGGCCGGCGTTGCGCTCAATCCACAATTCCTGGCGCGGGGCGCCGAAAGCGACGAGGACAATGCCGGCACCGGATTGATTGATCCGCTCGATCAACTCGTCTTCCTCCGCGGGAGAGAAGTAGCCGTGTGCGGTGCCGGCAATGCGGGCGCCGGGGTAATTGGCCTGTGCCCAGGCGGCCACGCCGTCCGCCACGCCAGGGCGGCCGCCGAGGAGGAAGAGGCTCTGCCCGGTGGCGGCCAGTCGCGCCAGCAGCAGCGGAAAAAGATCGGTTCCATTGACGTTCTGGCGGATCTCGCTGTGCAGGATGCGGCCCGCGATCCGGAGGCCGATGCCGTCGGCGAGGCGTAGATGGCTATTGACGAGGGCGTCGCGATAGGCGCTGTTGCGATGGGAGAGATTGACGCAATCGACGTTGATGAAGGAAATCTGGCGGAGCCCGCCGTCGATGGACGGGCTGAGGATGGCCTCGATGGCCTGGTCCATCGTGAGATTGTCGAGAGACAAACCTAGGATGTCGGTGTGGCGGCTGAGTTCGCCGGTGGCCTCCCCGCCGTAGAGAGAGGCGAGCAGGGAACGGAAAAGAATGCCGCAGTTGGCGCGCAGAGAGCGAGTGCGGACATACTCCGCATCGATGTCACTCTGGGTTCCATAGGCGACGTTCGTGCGTTGGCGGAGTTTCCAAGTGGAAAAAATGCCTGGCGGAACGGACGCGACGACACGGCCCTTTTCTGTTCGCAATTCACCCGGCCCCACCTGGCTCGCGGCCGGCCCTACCCAGCTCAAATCCCCTTTCGCGAGATTCGCCAGCCGGGGAATCGCATGGAAAAACGGCACGGGCGCGCCGGCACGATTGACCAGCGTCTGTTCCATCACCAGAGCGCCGTGGCGGCCCAGGCGGGGCGTGCGGCGGATCCGGGCGCCGCGCAGCCAGAGGATGGCGGCAAACGGGGCCGTAAGCAGGAGCAGCAGCATTGCCAAGCCACGGCCAATCACCACCGGAAGCCCGGTTCGCAAGGCGATCCGCAACTGGTGCAGAGACAGGCGCACCATCAATACGCCCCTTTGCCGCTGACGACGGCGGGAATGGTGCGGGCAAGCAGTTCGACATCGAATCGGAGGCTTTGCCGGCGGATATAGGCGATGTCCATTTCGCATTGAATGGGGAAGGCCAGGTTGGAGCGGCCGCTGACCTGCCACACGCAGGTCAGGCCGGGGATGGCGTTCAGACGGCGGCGAGCGGACAGATCATAACGGGCGACTTCCTTCGGCAGCGCCGGGCGAGGGCCAACCAGCGACATGTCCCCGCGGAAGACACACCAGAGTTGGGGCAGTTCATCCAGACTGAAGCGGCGGAGGAGCTTCCCGATGCGGGTGATGCGCGGATCGTCCTGCATCTTGAAGGTGATGGTGGCGCCGTGCTGGTTCCGGGCGCGAATGGCTTCCAGGCGAGCTTCGGCATCGACAACCATCGAGCGAAATTTGGGGAAAGCGAAGTGCCGGCCATGCTTGCCGACCCGCGTTTGCCAGAAGAGAACAGGGCCGCCATCCTCCATCCGAATGAGCGCCGCAATGGCAGCGAACAGGGGCAGCAGGCCCAGAAGGGCCAGGCCGGAGAGGACCACGTCGAGTGTCCGCTTGGCCTGCCGGGGGAGCGCGGCCTGGAGCCGCCAGCTGGTTTTGATGAGCGTTGTTCTGACTGCGTTCATGACAGCATTCCTGAACTACGCGGCCACCGGCAGGGCCAAGCGCGAGGCTCCGGCGGAGTTCATTCGCAGCTGGCGGTGAACCCGTAACAGCTCGAAGTAGGCAGCGACCGTATTGCGGACGCCCACCAGCTGGAGGCTGCCTCCGCGCTGCTGGAGACGGGTGTTGGCATCGACGAGGACCTTGGCTGCTGCGGCAGTGACACTTTCGACAGCGGAAAAATCAAGGGTAATGCCGCGGCCGGGCCGGGTGAGGAAGCGGAGATCGGCTTTCAACGCGGCAAGCGCAGTGCCTTCCAAACGGGACGAACGAAGGGCGAGGACGATTTCGGAGTTCATGGTTATTAGTTCCTTTGCAACTTTCGGTATGCCTCTGTTAGGGCATGCGGCATGCCAAACCGGCCGGCACCGCCAAGGCATTGAAAAGGCGAGCCTTTTCTTTCCGAGCGCGGCTGCGGGGTTCCAGGGCGGTATCGCACGCAACGAGACACTCCCACCCGGGCCGTCACGAAGCGGAACACCCCCCGGGAGAACACCCGGTTTGGCGAAACAGGGGCTAAGCGGCGCGATTTCAGCAGTTTGCGTTCAGGCGGCGGGTTTGGCAGGTGGCGTGCCTTTGTAAAGGGCGAAACAAACCGCGGTCAAACGGACCGCTCATTCCAACGAAATCGGAGCAATATACAGATGAAGGGCATTATCCTGGCGGGGGGCAACGGCACACGGCTGATGCCGTTGACCGCGGTGACGAACAAGAGCTTACTGCCGGTCTACGACCGGCCGATGATTTATTACCCGCTGCAGATGATGGCGGAAGCCGGAATTGATGAGGTGCTGATCGTGACCGGCGGCGCCAACTGCGGTGAGATGATGCGGGTGCTGAAAGACGGCAGCCAGTTCGGCCTGACTCGTCTCTATTTCACGGTGCAGGAAAAGGCTGGGGGCATCTCGCAGGCGCTGGCATTGGCCGAGCAGTTCGCACAAGGCGAGAAGACCTTCGTGGTGCTGGGGGACAACCTGGTTTTCGGCGGAAATGTGGCGGGCGCGGTGCGGGAGTTCGCGGCCAATGCGGAAGGCGCGAAGGTGTTTTTGAAGCGGGTTCCGGACCCGGAACGGTTCGGTATCGCAGGAATTTCCAATGGGCGGATTGAGTCGATCGAAGAGAAGCCCAAGGCGCCGAAATCGAATCTGGCCGTGACCGGCCTGTATCTGTACGATGCAACGGTGTTCGACAAGATCCGGCAGTTGAAGCCGTCGGCTCGCGGAGAGTTGGAGGTGACGGACTTGAACCGTCTGTACCTTGACGACGATCAACTGGGCTACGCGATGCTCGACGGCAAGTGGATCGATGCGGGAACGTTTGACTCGCTGGCCGAAGCGTCGGAGATGGCGCAGCAGGCGGCGGACACGGTCCAATTGGCGGTGGCGGCGTGAGCGCGCTGATGGAGTGCCCGGTACACACAGAAATTCCGGTGTGCACCCCGGGGTTGGGGCATCTGATTCTGAGCCCGGCGTCGGCCAAGTTGATCGATGGCGTGCTGGTGGAGAACGCCGCGTTGTGGCCCGATGATCGCGGCTGGTTCCAGGAGATTTTTCGATTCGGGCGCGGACTGGTGCAGCACTACCCGGCAGCGACGACGCAGGTGTCGGCCGCGGTCAGTTTTCCTTCCATCATCAAGGCGTTCCACATTCATCGCTTCCAGACAGATGTATGGGCGCCGATGACCGGATTGTTCCAGGTGGCGCTCGTCGACTTGCGGCCGGAGTCACCGACATTCGGCGAAAAGAACACGCTCTATGTCGGAGAACAGCGGCCCTGGCGGATCCTGATTCCGCCTGGAGTTGCCCATGGTTACAAAATCGTCAGCCCGGGAAACGGGGTGCTCGTGTATGCGACGGACCGTTTCTATGACCCGGCCGACGAAGGCCGCATAGCCCACGACCATCCTTCCATTGCCTACGACTGGTCCACCCAACACAAGTAAAGGAATATCATGCACATCTTTGTCACCGGCGGTGCCGGATTCATTGGATCCCAGTTCATTCGCGACTGGGCGGAGAGGTTTCCCGAAGGCCACATCACCAATTTCGACAAGCTGACGTACGCCGGAAATCTGGCCAATTTGAAAGCGGTGGAATGCCGCGCCAACTACAGCTTCGTCCGCGGCGACATCTGCGACCGCAATGCGCTGCTGGAAGCGATGCCTGAGAATGTGGACGCCATTGTTCACTTCGCGGCGGAATCGCACGTAGACCGCAGCATCACGGGCGCGGCCGAGTTCGTCCGCACCAACGTGCTGGGGACGCAGGTGCTGCTGGATGTGGCGCGCGAGCGGGGCGCCAAGCGGTTCCTGCATATCTCCACTGATGAAGTCGGCGGCACGATGGGGCCGGAGGAGTGGTTCTTTGAAGACTCCAAACTGGATCCGCGGAGCCCGTACGCCGCCAGCAAAACAGCCGCCGAGCATCTGGTGCGCGCGGCCGGCGCCACCTTCGGCATGGACTACGTGATCACCCGCACCAGCAACAACTACGGCCCCTACCAGTTTCCCGAGAAACTCCTGCCGCTGGCGATCTGCAACGCCCTTTCCGGCCAGCCGATTCCGGTCTACGGCGATGGATTGCAGATTCGTGACTGGGTTCACGTGGCCGACAATAGCAAGGCGTTGCAGTTGGCCCTGCTGTATGGCCGGGCGGGGGAAACCTATCACATCGGTGGCGGCAGTCCGCAGACGAACATCGAGGTGCTGCGGACATTGCTCTCCATGCTTTGCTGTCACGAGTCCCTCTTGAAGCGCGTGACGGACCGTCCGGGTCATGATCGCCGCTACGCTGTCAGCTACGCGAAGATGGAGCGCGAATTCGGATGGCATCCCGAGATCTCGTTCACCTCGGGGTTGCGTTCGACGATTCACTGGTACCGCCAGAATCAGGAGTGGGTGAGGGCGGTTCGCAATGGCGAGTACTTGAACTACTACCGGGCGCAGTACGGACTGAACCTGCCGGCCGGACAGGTTGTCTAAATGACATTCGCGGAACTGGCCCTGTCGGTGCTGGCGATTGCAGTGAACGGGTACGTCACCAAAAGCATTCGCTGGCTGGGGCTGGCGCTCTCGGTGTGGACGACGATCAGCCTCTCCACCAACGCCGCCGAAGCGATCCGCTTTTTTGAATGGATGCCGGCCGCAGCGTGGATTCGGGCACTCGGTGTCTTCTGGTTCGTTCTGGCCGCGCCGGGCTACTGTATTTTCCGGCTTTGGACGCGGTCGCGTGGGGAACGTCGTCCCGGCAGGCGGGCATTGCTGCGCGCCGGTGCGACGCTGGCGGCCGCGCCGTTTGCTGCCACCGCGTTTGCGATTCACAAAGCCGGCCGGGACGCGGAGACCCGCGAAGTGGAACTGGCCATTCCCAATCTTTCTCCGGACTTGCAGGGTCTCCACATCGTTCAACTGAGCGATGTCCACCTCGGTTCGTTCTTCTCCCAGGCGCAGTTGCGACGGGTGGTGGACCAGGCGAATGGCCTGCGCGCCGATTTGGCGGTGGTCACGGGAGACTTCATCAGTTCCTACGGCGATCCGTTGGAGGAAGCCATTGCGGAACTCGCGTGCCTTCGCTCGGCGGCGGGAACATTCGGTTGCCTGGGCAACCACGAGATTGTTGCGGAGTGTGAAGCACTGGCGACAGAACTCGCCGCCCGCCGTGGCATCCGCGTGCTCCGTTCCCGCGCGGCTACGCTGCGCTTTGGTCAGAGCAGATTGAACATCGCGGGGGTCGATTATCAGCGCCTGGGACGCCCTTACTTGACGGATGCCGCCCGATTGGTGAGGCCGGGCGATGTTAACCTCCTGCTCTCGCATAGCCCCGACGTATTCCCGGTCGCCGTCGAGCAGAAGTGGGACATCGTCCTGTCCGGCCATACACACGGTGGCCAGATCACGCTCGAACATCTGGATCGCCGGCTGAATCCGGCGCGCTTCCATACGCCCTACACCTACGGCAAATACACACGCGATGGCTCGTCGTTGTTCGTGACGAGCGGGATTGGCACGGTGGGTGTGCCGGCACGGTTGGGAACAAGCCCGGAGATCGTCTCTATCCGGCTCACCTCCCGCGCCCAAGGCTAATTCCGGCGCAGAACCGCATGACCCGATCCGTTTCGATTTAGAACTCCCATCCACAACCCGTTTCGAACCATGCCGCAATTCCCCCTCTTCGCAAACCAGTCAACCCTTTCAAAACACACGACTTCCTGTACCTCAAACATGAAACATACTCTTCTCACCGCCCAAGAGGTTCCCCTCTGCGTCGATCTCGACGGTACGCTTATCCATACCGACCTCCTCTCGGAGTCCTTCCTCTCCGCGCTCAAACGCCAATGGTGGATCGTCTTCCTCCTTCCTTTCTGGCTCCTCAAGGGCCGCGCCTGCCTCAAACACAACCTCTCTACCCGCGCCCGCCTCGATCCCTCCTCGCTCCCCTACCGGCAGGACCTCCTGGCCAGGCTCGAACGTGAACATGAACAGGGCCGCACCCTCATCCTTGCCACCGGAGCCGACCGCTCTCTGGCCGAAGCCGTCGCCGCTCACCTGGGCATCTTCCGCTCCGTCATCGCCACCGGCGAAGGCGTAAATCTCACCGGCTCCCATAAAGCGGACCGGCTTACCGCCGAATTCGGCCTCGGCGGTTTTGACTATATCGGCGATTCCGACGTCGACATCCCCGTCTGGGCGGCCGCCCGTGTGGGCACTCGGGTATCCAAGAAGTCCAGCCCCCTGAAATCCCTCTTCCGCGCCCTCCGCCCCAAACATTGGGTCAAGAACCTTCTGGTCTTCGTCCCTGTTATCACCGGCCATGGCCTCACCGACTCGACGGCCCTCTTCAAAGCCTCCCTCGCGTTCGCCGCGTTCAGTCTCATCGCGTCCTCCGTCTATCTGATCAATGACCTGATGGACCTCGCTGCTGACCGGCGCCATCCGGTAAAATACCGCCGTCCGTTCGCAGCGGGCGACCTGCCCATCCACTTCGGCCTCCTCGCTGCTCCCTTCCTTGCCCTCGCCGGATTCGGCATTGCCGCCCTCCTCGGTCCCGCCTCGCTTGGCGTGCTCGCCTTCTACCTGGGCCTCACCTTTCTCTACACCTTCTACTTGAAGCGGAAACTGCTGGTCGACGTCTTCTCACTGGCCATCCTCTATACCCTGCGAATCGTCGAGGGCGGCGCCGCTACCGGGATTCTCTGCTCCGTCTGGCTCCTGGCCTTCTCCGTCTTTCAGTTCCTCTCCCTGGCCTTCCTCAAGCGCTCTGCCGAACTCTCCAACCTCCTTCGCACCAGTCGTGAGGAAGCCTCCGGCCGCAACTACTTCACTTGGGACCTGGTCCAGGTCAATGTCTTCGGCGTGGTCGCCGCCTACATGTCCAGCCTCGTTCTCGCCCTCTACATCGCCAGCGACAACGTAAAGCTCCTTTACAACCAGCCCGTCTGGCTCTGGCTGATTGTCCCCATGCATCTTTACTGGATGAGCCGCGCCTGGATCCTCTCCCACCGCGGCGCGATGAACGAGGATCCCATCCTCTTCGCCGCCCTGGACCGCATCACCTGGGCCTCCGCCCTCGTCGCTGCCCTTGTTCTCGCCCTTGCCTCCCGCGGCGGGATCGCCATCCCTGGAGTCGCATCGTGAGCAACGAACGCCGCCTCCTCGCCCTCCTCTTGTTGGCCTTCCTGCTGATCAATGGCCTCACCCTGTCGCGTTACCCCTCCGTCTGGGTCGACGAAATCCAGTTTGCCGACCCCGCCATCAATTACGCCTCCGGCCTTGGCTTCACGTCCACCGCCTGGTTCGCTCAGGACTCCAGAGAATTCTGGGCCGGTAACGTACCGCTCTACCCCATGCTCCTCGCGGTCTGGCTGAAACTCTGGGGCCCGACGCTGCTTGCTGAACGCAGCCTTAACCTCGTTCTCTTTATGGCCTTCGTCATCCTCATCTGGAACTGGACCCGCCGCACCGCCATCCCCGCCCCCTGGCGGCTTACCGTGGCGGCCCTTCTTTGTACCGGCCACTCCATGGTTTTCTCGTACCGCAGCGGCCGATACGATGTCACCGGCATGCTCTTGGCCGCGGCGGCCCTCCACTTCTGGGACAAAGGGGGGCTCCGCCTCTTCGCCATTGGCCTCCTCCTCCCGGCTGCGGGGCTCCAACTCATCCCCTCCACTCTTGTGTTCTGTACCCTGGTCGTCCTTGTTTATGGCCGCCCTGCCCTTACCCGCGCGGCGACTCTCGTTACCGGCACCGCCGCCGGGGCCATCGGCCTCTGGGCCTTTTACACCTCCCTTTCTGTCTGGCAGGGGTTCCGCGCTTCCACTAGCGCCATCGGCTTGATTGGGCACTCCATCCCCGAAAAACTCAAAGCGCTACCCGCTATCTACACCCACGACAAGAGTTTCGTGATCCTGGCGATTGCCCTGGTGGTGCTCGCCGCCAAGTCCCGGCCGGCGAAGCCCATCGTTCTCACTGCCCTCATCGCTACCCTCCTCCCCGCCGCGCTCCACTTGGCCGGCAAGTTCCCCATCTATTACAGCTGGATGATCTTTATCCCCGTACTTCTGGCGCTCGTCCTGGTCGCCAGCCGAGCGGCGCAATCCCGCAAATATGCCGCGGTCGCTGCCCTCGCCCTCGCCGCCATGGTTGGTCTGCCGCTCCGCATTGCGGGTGTCGCCACCGCCCGGTCCCCCCGCGATCCCCAGCACATCGACGCATTCTTGAAAGCCAACGTCACCCAAGGCGAAACCGTGTTGGCGGACTTCAAGACCTATTACGCTCTTCGCGATAACGGCAGCAGACCCCTCCTGCCTACCTACCTTCCGGCTATTCGTCCCGAAGAGCGAGGTGCCGTGACTGCCCTGCTCATTAAAGAGTGCGACGCCGGATCCATCCAAACCGCGCTGGGCGGTACGTGGCTGGCCACCGGTGCCAAACTTCCCGCTCCCCCGTCCGCTTTCTGGCTGAAACGGCTTATCGCCGAACTCCGGGAAGAGGACTATGCATTAGTCCTCTATCGCCGCAAGTCCTAAGCGGCAACGGTTAAGCGGTCCCGGCCGTCGGGTCGTCGTCGAACAGATTCAGAGACGCCTGTGCTGACGATTGGGTTTTGGAGCGCACGGGCTTTCCCTTGCGGCTACCGTGTTTGCTGGCCACCTGTGCCATCCCGGCGCGGACATCGGTACGCCGGCGAAACTCTGCCAGCCTTGCTCTGGCCTGCCGGACGGCCTCTGCATGTTCAACGATCGGACCGGGATAGCTGGCGGCATCCTCGGCCAGTTCCGGGATCCAGCGGCGTACGAAGATACCCGCTGGGTCGTGATCCTGGGCCTGCTTCACGGGGTTATAGATCCGGAGCGTGTTGATGCCGGTGGTGCCGGATTGCATTTGACACTGGCTCCAATGAATCCCCGGCTCGTAGTCGACGAAGAGCCTCGCCAGGTGGAGGCCCACCGGGCGCCAATGGAGCCACAGATGGTAGGCGGCAAACGACATGAGCATGGCCCGCATTCGGAAGTTGATCCATCCGGTTTCGCGCAGGCAACGCATGCACGCGTCGACCATTGGATAGCCGGTACGGCCCTCCGCTCAGGCGGCAAAGCGGACGTCGTCGAAATCGTTCTCGCGAAGGCCGTCGAAGCCGCGAACGAAATTTTGAAACTCAATGGCGGGTTCGTCCTCGAGTTTCTGCATGAAGTGGTCTCGCCAGTGCAATCGGGCATCGAAGGCTCGCCAGGCCCGCCGGCGGCCGGCGTCATTGGTCGATGCGATCTGTCTTCGCAACTGCTGAACCACCATACGGGTAGAGATGGTGCCGTAGGCCAGGTGGGCGCTCAGACGGGAGCAACTGTCGGTCGCGGTGAGCGGGGATGACATTTCCAGGTGGTACCGATCGCCTCGCGAGGCGAGAAACGTATCGAGCAGGGTCCGCGCGGCGTGAGCGCCACCCGGTCGCGCGCCGGAGCGGACGTCCGGACCGAGTCCGAGTTCGCTCCCTTCCGGAATAGGCCCCGGAGTGCAGGGGACTCCGCGCAGCGCAACAGGCGCGGCGACCGTGGGTGCCGCCATGCGAGCCTCCCAACGGCGCGCCCACCCATCACGACTGGGCAGCCGGCGAACCACCCCGCCGTTTGGGGTCTCTCTCCATTCCACCCCGGTGGCACGAGCCCAGCGCCCCACGGCAATGTCTCTCCGGTAGGTCAGCGCGTTTCCTGTCTCTTCGTGCGACCACAGCCGGACGATGCCGTGTTCGGCGTGGATCTGCTGAAGCACGGGTAGTACTTCCCCGACGCGCACGACGAGGGGTTGGCCCAGGGCAGCCAACTCGGCGCGCAGTGCGCGGAGGGAGGAGGCGGCAAACGTCCAATGGCACGGATCATAATCTTCGCCCGCCAATAGGGACGGCTCGATGATGTAGAGGGGCAAGACAGGGCCGCGCTGCGAGGCTTCGGAGAGCGGCGCATGGTCGACGACACGAAGATCCCGTTTGAACCAGACGACCTCGATCATGAGAAGAGCGCCGGCTCCGCTTTTCTCCAATAGCGGGAGAATCTGCGCAGGTCGAGCGGCCCGGCCAAAGTGACAAATGGCTCCGGATCGACCCAGTCCAGTTGGAGATCGGCCGCTTCCAGCAGGGCCGCTTGCGCCAGGAGCCATGGATCGGGAGTCCGGACGGTCCGGATGCCGCTCAGATGCCGAATCCCGATCAACGACTTAAGGGTCTCCGCCATCGGCCCGCGCCAGATCTCGACACCCGGCAGTTCAAGCAGGCACTCATACACAAACCCGACGCGCTTAAGGCTCCAGCACTCGGCCTCCAACTGCCGGTCGTCAAAGATAAAGACGGCCGGACCCTCCGTCGGGTCCACCCAGGCGGTGTTCAGGCAGTCGGTGTGGAGCCAGTGTAGTTTCATAGGATGCGAAACAGGGAATGGGAAAGCTGCTCATACGAGCCTTCGAACGGACAGCTCGCCTGACACCGGCGGCAGTAGCGTCCGGTCGTGTACTTTTCCAGATTGTCGCGGTTGAAGAAGTAAGGCTTGTGCGAAAACGTGGAGGCGACCCATTGCCAGGAGAGGTTGTTCGACGCGGGATCGCCGTCGAGAAGGTGGGTCAGAAACCAACGCGCGCCCGCCTGCCATCGAACGCGCCGCCAGTGGATGATGTAGGCGGCCAGCCACATACGGGAGTGATTGTGCAGGTAGCCGGTTTGGCGGAGTTCGTCGCTAAACGAGTCGATACAGGCCAGACCGGTGCACCCTCTTTCAATCTCGGAAGGAAGCGCTGCGGCGTAATCACCGGCGGTCCAACCGGTTTTGTATTCTTCACGATCGGTCCACACTGCTTGGCCCAGTTGCGCATACAAACGCTGCCAGTAGTCGCGCCACCCTAACTCGCTGGCAAGCCTGGCCGCGTGAAGGTGGGGCTTGTCGACCCGGGAACGGGCATGGCGCCAAACCGCGGCGAGGCTAATCACTCCGTGCCGCAGGTGAGGGGATAGGCGAGTGACGGCGCCATCCAGGAAGTTCCGGGTCTGCCCGTAACGTGCCGGGTTGATCGCTTCCAAGCGCGCAACCGCGGCCGCCAGGCCACCGCGCCATGGGCTCAGACCGGAGTCGCGAGAGGCGGGTACAGGGAACTGGGCGCGGAGGTACTCTTCCAGTTCGGCACGGGTAGTAAAGTCCGTTCGCATGCGGCTCATCATCCGCGAGAACTCCGATTTCGGCGGCACCGCTCGCTGCAATACCGGACTTCGTCCCAGACCCGTGCCCACTTCTTTCGCCAGACGAAGGGACGGCTGCACACCGAGCAGACCTTGGAAGGAAGATTGGCCTTTTTCGTGTTCTTCATCGGCGGGACACTCTTCTGGCTAGATGCCGCTTCGGCCGATGCGATGAAAAAAGTGTTGCGCGTCCTCGCCGCCGGTGCCGGGTGTTTCGAAACGAAACAGCTCAGTTAGGAACAGCACTCTCACGGAGCGAGTACCCCTTGGCCAGCGAATGACTGTATGTCGTTGAAAAAGCGGAACGAAAGGAAGGGCCCCGAATGGAAGCCTTGTTGCACACCATCCCATGTGTCCTACTGTGAGACAGTCCTTACCTCTGATGTTCTGATGGCCGCATTCCAGTTGCGCGAAAGGATGTTCGCTTGTGGACGTGATGTGGCCGCGGTCACAACGCCTCCGGCGGCGGTTCCGGAAACTGTGCCACCATACCCAAAGATGGCAAGTGAGTCGGAAAACCTCATCTTTGTAGTTGACGACGACGACGCCATGCGCGCTCTGGTGGAACGCTGGCTGAAGCGGGAAGGCTATGACGCCTATAGTTTTGACGGCGGCGCCGAGTGCCTCGATGCCTTGGCGGAAGATCTGCCGGAAGCGATTTGTCTCGACATGAAAATGCCGGGGTTAAGCGGCATTGCTACCTTGGAGCGGATCCGGGAGCGATTCCCGGCCCTGCCGGTAGTGGTGCTGACAGCGGATGATTCGGCTGGCACGGCGGTTCAGGCGATGAAGTTGGGCGCCTACGACTACCTGACCAAGCCCTTGGATTCGACGAAGTTCCTGACGACGATCCGGAACGCAATTGCGCATGGCCGGCTGGCGCAGCGGGTATCGCAACTGGAAAGGGAAGTGGAAGGGCGGGGTTATCCGGGAATCGTCGGGAATTCCCCGGCGATGAAGGCGGTCTTCCGCCAATTGGACCGGCTGGCGGTAACGGATGTGTCGGTGGTGATCCATGGCGAAAGCGGCACGGGGAAGGAACTGATCGCGCGGGCGTTACATCAATCGAGCGGACGCAGCAATGGGCCGTTCATTGCGGTGAATTCCGCGGCCATTCCGGAAAACCTTCTGGAGAGCGAACTTTTCGGACACGAAAAGGGGGCATTTACCGGTGCGGCGACACGCCGGGCCGGTCGATTTGAAGAGGCGAATCGCGGAACGATATTTCTCGATGAGATTGGAGAACTTTCTCCGGCCGTGCAGGCGAAGCTGCTGCGGGTGCTGCAGGAGAGGAGTTTTCAGCGGCTGGGCGGGTCCGCGACGATCCGGTCGGATTTCCGTTTGATCACCGCCACCCATCGCAATTTGGCGGAGGATGTGCAAGCCGGCCGCTTCCGGGAAGACCTGTTTTTCCGGTTGGCCGTATTTGAGTTGGAGTTGCCTCCCCTGCGCCGGCGCAAGGAGGACATTCCGCAGTTGGCGCAGCAGTTTATCCGCCAGCACCGGGAAACGATCAATCCGCAGGTGAGCGGGGTGAGTCCGGGAGCGCTGGGTGTGTTGCTGGCGCACGAGTGGCCGGGCAACGTCCGGGAACTGCAGAATGTGATTCAGCGAGCGATGGTTGTCGCGAATGGAGAAGATATTGAAGCCCGGGACCTGCCGGATCGGCTGTGTACCGCTTCCGGGAATCCGACAGGCCAGGCACCCGAGACCGTGCTGCCCGCCGTTGATGGCGGGACGCTGGAGGATGCGTCAAAGCGCTTGCTGATCGCCGCGCTCCAGAAAAACGAAGGAAATGCTTCGGCCGCCATGCGGGAACTGAAGATTGGCCGTACCCGGTTCTACCGAATGTTGCGCAAGTTTGATTTGGAAGATAAGATTGACGAACTTCGGCGGTCTGGCGGGGCATAAGGAGCACCGGCAATGTACGGAATGGTGAATCGAGCGATCGAAGAGATGATCGTCGTCAGTCATGGCGAGGACGTGTGGGATCGCATTAAGGAGAGGGCGGGCGTCGAGGTGGATGTGTTTGTCATCAACGAGGGCTACGACGATGCCGTCACCTACGGCCTGGTGGGTGCCGCAAGCCAGGAGTTGGGAGTTCCCGCGGACCAGATTTTGGAGTCCTTTGGAGTTTATTGGATCGTCAAGACGGCACAGCGGGGCTATGGAGACCTGATGGCGTCGGGGGGCAGTTCATTCCGGGAGTTCCTGGTGAATCTCCCCAACTTTCATGCGAGATTGAGCATGATTTTCCCCCACTTGCAGCCGCCGGAATTTGAATGCACGGAGATTGAGGCGCGATCTCTGCGCTTGCACTACCGGTCCCACCGAAACGGTCTGGCGCCATTCGTCAAGGGGTTGATTCTGGGGTTGGGCGAAATCTTTAACACCGAGGTTGAGGTGGAACACGCCGCCATCCGGCTGGCGGGGGCTGGTCATGACGAATTCCTCGTCAAGTGGTAATGAGCCCGACGCGGGTGGCAGCGAAGCAACGGTGCACCTGTCGCCACGGCAGATTAGCGAACTGTTTCCCTTTCATTTTGCGTTTGATGCCCAACAGCGATTCACGCAGGTGGGACGGTCCCTGGCCAAGATCTGCCCGGAAGCAGTGCCCGGTGCTGATGTACGCACCCCTTTCCTGATCGAGCGGCCGTCGACGAGTGGCGATTGGCAAGGTCTCGGTGACTCTCCGGGCCAGCTCTTCATTCTGCGTCACCGGATAAAATCGCAACTCCGTCTCCGCGGGCAGATGATGGTGTTGCGAGACCAGGGGTGCACCCTCTTTCTCTGCTCCCCCTGGCTGCCGGAGGCCGGTGCAATGCGGGCGCTGGGGCTCAAGATTGACGATTTCCCGGTGCATGATTCGATGCCGGAGTTCCTCCAGGTGGTACAGGCGCAGAGTCACGCGCTGGACGATCTGCGGACGCTGACAGACCGGCTGAGGAAGCAGCGGGAGGCGTTGAAAGAAACGAACGCGCAGTTGGCGATACGGGAGCGGGAGTCCTACCGGTTATCGATGATCGCCGCGAGAACGATCAATGCCGTTGTCATTTCCGACGTGAATGGCCGGATCGAGTGGGTGAACGAGAGTTTCGAACGGCTGACGGGGTATTCCCTTGCTGAGGTTAAGGGACGGAAGCCGGGTTCGTTTTTGCAGGGGCCGGACACCGATCCGCGAGCCGTCGAGTACATGCGGACCCAGCTTCAGGCCGGCGGAGAGTTCCAGGTGGAGTTAGCCAACTACACCAAAGGGGGAAAACGGTATTGGATCTCGATCGAGGCAAAGCCCATTCCGGGAATCGACGGAAAGATCGAGGGCTATATGGCGATCGAGACCGACCTCACGGCACGAAAGGAATGGGAACTACGCAGCGAACTCGCCTACCGTGTGACGAAGGTCATTGCCGAAGCAACGGAAGTGGAGACGGCGCTGCCACGGATCCTCGGAAAAATCTGCGGGGCGCTGGGAGCGCAGTGCGCAACCATCTGGCGAGTGGATGCAACCGGAACGGAATTGGCCTGCTGGCACCAGTGGCGGGTCCCGGAACTGGAGGGAACCGCCTTCGATGTCGCCACCCGCGAAATGCGATTCACCAGGGGTAGCGGAATGCCGGGTCTGGTCTGGCAGACGATGAGTCCCCAGGTGATCGACGATCTGTCGGGAGACCCATCCTGCGCCAGGGCGGCTGCCGCGGTGGCCGAGGGGTTGCACAGCGGTTTTGCCGTTCCGGTGGAGATCGGCGGCCAAGTGCACGGCGTCATGGAGTTCTTCTCCCGGCGGCCCGAGCAGCCTTCGGCGATGCTGATGAGCACCATCAGCGGTTTGGGCAATCAAATCGGGCGGTTTGTTGAGGGATGCGAATCGGAGTGGCAAAGAGGGCAGGCATTGGCTCTGTTGGACTCGACCATCGAATCAACCAGTGAAGGCATTCTGGTGACCGACATGGCTGGGAATCCCATCCGGTTCAATCAAAAATGGGCTGAACTGTGGAGTTTGCCTGCCCGTCTGCGGGAGAATCACGACCGCGAATCGTTGTTTGCCTGGATTGATCCCCAAATTGTCGACAGTGCCATCCGGGCGCGAGACCGGGCCGGGCTCTTCCGGGATGTCAATCGGGCAAGCGACGACTTGATCCGGCTTGCCGACGGGCGAACGCTGCAGGTCCTGTCAACCCCGCATCGGATGGGAGCACGAGTGGTGGGCCGCGTGTGGATCTACCGGGACATCTCACGATCCTTTGCCGAGCAGGAGGAACGGGACGGCCTGCTGGCTACGCTGAACGCGACGCTGGAGGCGACCAGAGATGGGATTCTTGTGACGGACCTGGACCAGAAAATCGTCACCCACAACAAGCGTTTTCTGGAGATGTGGCGGCTTGGCTCGATCGGGGAGCAGGACCGGAATCCCGGAACTCTCCGCGCCTTGGTGAGCGCACAGCTCTCCGATCCTGACGAGTTCCACCGGCGCATCCAGTGGTTCTATGGCCGTCCGGAAGAGGCCGGCTCCGATGTCATTCATTTTCTGGATGGCCGGGTCTATGAGCGCGATACCCAACCGCAGCGGGCCGGCACTCGGGTGATTGGCCGGCTGTGGTCGTATCGGGATGTGACGGAACGGTGGCGGGCCGAAGCGGTGATGCGGGAGAGCGAGGAGCGATACCGCGTAGTGGCGGAGACGGCCTCGGACGGGATTCTGACGCTGGATCAGGACTACCGCATTGCGTATGCGAACGCGGCGGCGCACCGGATCTTTGCCTGTCCGGAAGACTCTCTGCGAGGAACGACCATCTTTGACTGGACTCCCGATGACCTGCGGGGAGCCTACCGGCGCATTCTGGGCCGGTTGATGGCCAGGAATCCGGGCCTGGTGAAATCCGAAGGCATTGAGTTGACCGCGCAACGGGCCGACGGTGCGCGAATCCCGGTGGAAGTGTCCTACGGGGAGTCCCGGACCTCCGGCCGGCGCGTGTTTACGGCAATCCTGCGCGACATCTCCGCTCGCAAAGCCGCGGAAAAGCAACTGATTGCGGCGATGCGGGAGGCCGACAGCGCCAATCGGGCCAAGGGGGACTTTCTCGCCAATATCAGCCATGAGATCCGTACTCCGCTGAACGCCGTGTTGGGCTTGACCGAACTACTGCGGTCCACCAAACTCGATCTGAATCAAAAAGAGATGCTCGATTCGGTGGCGCTAGGCGCCGAGTCCCTGCTCCATCTGATCAGCGACCTTTTGGATTTCTCGAAGATCGAGTCCGGGCAAGTGGACATTGATTCCGCCCCGTTCGACCCGTTGGATGTGGTCGAGCAAGCCGTGGAGATGCTACGGGTGCGGGTGGAGGAAAAAGGTCTCCGTCTGTACGTCGTTCCGCAAGGAGATCGCTTCCGGGTACGCGGAGACGCGAATCGGATTCGCCAGATTCTCATCAATCTCATCAGTAACGCCATAAAGTTCACCGATGAAGGCACCATTGTCGTACGTCTGCGAATGGCGCTGACTCCAGACGGGCAGGCGGACTTGGACCTGGCCGTTGAGGATACCGGGATTGGAATTCCCGCGGACGCGCAAGCGCACGTATTCCAGAAGTTCTTTCGCGTCGACTCGCCGGCCGTCCGGCGAGCGGGCGGGGCAGGGCTGGGGCTGAGCATCTCCCGGTTACTTTCGGAAGCCATGGGCGGGACCCTGCAACTGGAGTCGGCCGAAGGCCATGGCTCGCGATTCTCCTTCCGTGTGACGCTGCCGGTAACCGAGATGTTTGCCGGACAACAGTCTGTCCTGGACCTGCTCTTGCTGACGGCGCCGGAGCGGGCGTCCCTTACCGGGGAGGTGTTGGCGTCGGCCGGCTACTCCGTCCGTTCGTTCACGAACGTGGCCGAGGCGCTGAGGTACGCCAACGGGACCGAGGGGCGAGCCGTGCTGGTGATCGATGAGGCCTCCGACCCGCCAGCCGAGCAGGTTCGGCAGTTGGCGAGGCTCTGTTCGATTGAGGGAGTGGCCCGCACGCTCCGGCTTGCCGGGCCGGGTTCAGCAACCGCCGCGGTCGATGGACTCCCCGGCAGGAGTGGCGTTTTGGAGTTTCCCCTGACCCCGGCTCGCATCGGCCGGGCCCTGGCGCGGCTCTATGTCGAAGAGGAGGTGGCACGGGAACCTCGAGACCAGGTATCTCCGGCATCCCCATCCTCCCGCGGCCCCTCGTCGCGAATCCTGCTGGTGGAAGACAACGCGGCAGGGCAGGATTACGCCACACGATTGCTGAAAAAAGATGGACATTCGGTGGTGGCGGCCGGGTCCGTGGCGGCAGCAATCTCCGCGGCGATGCAAGAGCCGTTTGATCTCATCCTCATGGACATCATGCTGCCCGACGGGAATGGTTTTGACGCGAGCCGCGCCATCCGGGCCCACGAACAACAGGCCGGTTGGCCTCGCTCGCCGATTGTCGCGCTGACCGCGCATGCGATGCAGGCGTATCGGGAGCAGGCCTTCGCGGCCGGGATGGATGACTATCTTTCGAAGCCGTTCCGGCCCCAGGCGCTTCTGGATATGGTGACGCGGTGGGGCCGGCCAACACAGGTCCGAACGGAAACCGTGGAGACCGTAGTGGTTGATATGGATTTGGCGGATCTGGTTCCCGGGTTCCTCGCCGCTACCAGGCAACATTCCGAAGAGATCATCATCGCGGCGAAAACAGGCGCCTTCGCACAGGCCGCCCGGCTGGCCCACAATCTCAAGGGGACCGGCACCTCCTATGGTTTCGCCGAAATCACCCGAGCCGGCGCCGCGATGGAAGAGGCGGCGAGATCCGGCGCCGGAGCGGAACTGGAGCGCCAGGCATCGACCCTTCTGAACTGGCTGCTTCGGCTCCGCTGGACGGCCGAACAGCGCTAGCCGGCGAAGATCCTCGTCCTCATCCCAAACTGTTCTAATGGTCTCAGTGGACCAAGCGGCTGCTGATCGGGACCAGGAACGCGATGGCAGGAGTCCGTTACTTCGCCGCCGGCGATTCCGGGTGGTCGGGGTCGCCCAGGGCGTCGGCTTTCGTCCGTTTGTTGCTCGGCTGGCGTCGGAACTGTCGCTCGCCGGGTTCGTTCGTAACACCACCTCCGCCGTTGTCATGGAGGTGCAGGGGCGGCCGGAGGCCTTGGCGGAGTTCGCTGTCTGTCTGGAGTCCGGCGCTCCGCGTGCCGCCATAATCGAATACGTCGAAGCGGAAGACCTGCCCGTTCGGGAAGAATCCGGGTTTCAGATCGCCGCCAGTGCCGCCTCCGGCGATTACTCCGCCGGAATGCCGCCCGATCTGGCCACCTGCCCGGATTGCCTCCGGGAACTCTTCGATCCGCACGACCGCCGTTATCATTACCCGTTTCTCAACTGCACCGCTTGCGGACCCCGCTACTCGATTGTCACCGGCCTGCCCTACGATCGCCCGCAAACCACCTTGCGGGACTTCCCCCTTTGCGACGACTGCCGCTCCGAGTACGCGGACCCGCTTAACCGCCGCTATCATGCCCAGCCGATCGCCTGCCCGGCCTGTGGCCCATCTCTGTCCGAGTCAATGCGGCAAGCGGTCGAAGCGCTGCGCGAAGGCAAAATCGTAGCCATCCGCGGCATTGGCGGGTTCCACCTCGCCTGTGATGCCCGCCACCCCGGCGCCATCCAAGTCTTGCGCAATCGGAAAGGACGCGGAGACCAGCCGTTTGCCATGATGGTGCGGGACATGCGAACCGCCCGGGAGTTCGTCACCGCCGACGAACAGGCGGAGCGGCTTCTGGCCTCGCCGGCCGCGCCCATCGTGCTGCTGCCCAAAGCAGGGAGTGCCGGCGATCCACTGGCCCCCGGCAATGGTTATCTCGGTGTCTTCCTGCCCTATTCCCCCCTCCACCACCTGCTTCTGGCACAGATTCCCGCTCTGGTGATGACCTCTGGAAACCGGCATGGAGAGCCCATCGTCACCGATAATGAGGCCGCCACCGAGCGCCTGGCAGGGCTTGCCGATACCTTCCTCTTTCACAACCGTGCGATTGCCGCGCCCTGCGACGATTCCGTTGTTCGCCTCTACCGCGGCCGTCCACTGGCCATTCGCCGCGGACGCGGTTACGCTCCGCTCCGCCTCCGCGTGCCCGTGGAGATTCCCACTCTCGCCACCGGTGCCGACCTGAAGTCCGCCCTCGCTTTGGGCAGCAACGGAAGAGCCTACATCAGTCCGCACATCGGCGACATGGAGAACCTGGAGACGCTGGAGGCCTTTGAACGCACGTTTCGCCACCTGTCCACGCTCTATCGGATTGCTCCGCGCCGCATCGTCCACGACGCGCATCCCGGCTATCTCTCTACCGATTGGGCACGGCGGCAGGGAATCCCAACCCTCGCCATACAACATCACCGCGCCCATGCCGCCTCAGTGCTCGCTGAGTACGCGGTGGCGCCGGAGACCTCCGTCGTCGCAGTCGTTTTCGACGGTACAGGCTATGGCGAGGACGGCGCTATCTGGGGCGGGGAATTCTTCGTGGGCGCCGTCGCCGGACTGCGGCGCGCCGCTCACCTGCCCTACGTCCCGCTACCCGGCGGCGATGCCTGCGCCAAGCGACCGGCGTTGTCCGCCTTGGCCCATCTCCATGCCGCGGGAATCGATGCGGCCGGTACTTGTGCCTGGCAATCCCTCACTCCCGGCGAGCGGAGGGTTACCGCGCGGCAGTTGGAACGGAAACTGAACTGCCACCCGTCTTCGAGCATGGGCCGGTTGTTTGATGCCGCCGCAAGCTTGCTGGGCATCCGCCACCGCATCGAGTACGAGGCGCAGGCCGCCATCGAACTGGAAGCCCTGGCCGCCGCCCATCCCGCCCCGGAGCGCTATCACGCCTCGGCATGGCAGCTTGCCGATTTATGGCGGGAAATGCGGGAGGATGGCGCAAGCGCCACCGCGGCGCGGGCAAGGAGGTTCACCGGATGCGTTGCGGCCTGGACCTGTTCCACGGCGCAAGGGCTGGCCTCCGCAACCGGTACCGTTGTCCTTTCCGGCGGCGTCTTTCAGAATGTGCTCTTGCTGGAGTCGGTCACCGCGGAGTTGGAGTCGGCTGGTCTTCGTGTCCTGACGCCTCGCTATCTTCCCCCCAACGATGGCGGCATCGCGTTGGGACAGCTGTACCTGAGTTCCTTCGTCCCCTGATTCCGCGGATGGCGGCGGCCGCTGGCTGGATCCGCTAGGCTTAAGGCAGGTATGCACGAGCTCTCGCTCAGCTACGCCACCGTGGAAATCGCTCTCGAATCGGTTCGTCACATAGACGGTGTTTCCCGCATCAAGTCGATCACCCTTCGGAACGGGGAACTGAGCGGCGTTGCGGCCGATGCCTTCCGCTTTAGCTTCCCCCTCGCCGCCGCCGGTACCCTGCTCCAGGATGCGGAACTGTTCTTCGAGTCCGAACCCGTCACCGTATACTGCAAGTCGTGTGATGCCTCCGGCCCGCTTGCCGATCTCCGCCGCTTCCGCTGCCCGCGCTGCGACAAGCCAACCGGGGACGTCCGTGGCGGGAAAGAGTTCTGCATCCAAAGTCTCGAAGTCGAGGTATCTGAAGGTGAGCACGCGCATCGTTGAGCTTCGCAGGAACGTCCTCAACAAAAACGACGGGTTGGCCCGCGCTCTCCGGGACCGCTTCCAGGCGGCCGGTGTCACGGTCTTCAACTGGGTCTCCGGACCTGGCACCGGCAAGACCGAACTGCTCAAGCGGGTTATGCTTCGCCTGCGCGAGCAGGGCGCTCGCGTGGCCGCGCTCGTCGGCGATCTGGAAACGGATAATGACGCGCGCCGCCTGGCGGAAAGCGGCGCGCCCGTGCGGCAGATTCAAACGCATACGCTCTGCCACCTCGAAGCGGAAATGATCGAACGCCACCTGGAGGGCTGGGACCTCGCCTCGCTTGATTTCCTGTTCATCGAGAACGTCGGCAACCTGGTTTGCCCAGCCGGGTGGGACCTGGGCGAGCAGGTCCGCGTAGTTCTCCTCAGCGCGACCGAGGGCGAGGACAAACCGCTCAAATATCCCAAGCTCTTCCACTCCGCCGATGTCGCCGTGATCACCAAGATCGATCTGGCCGAGGCCTGTGAATTCGACCGTGCCCTTGCCGAATCCAATCTCCAGTCGCTTCGCCCGGAGATTCCCATTTACGCCACTTCCGCCAAGCGGGGCACGGGCGTCGAGGAATTTTGTGTCTACCTGGCGGCTTGCGCGGCGCCGAACTCCTCGCCCCCGCTCGGCGGCAACGACGGCCAACCGCCTCGCGACAACCCCGCAAACGAACCCGGCGCGGTGCCGGAACGCGCTCGCTGGCACGCCGGCCCCATCGCCGCGGACCTCCCTCCCGGCCAACCGTTCCGCCTCGATGTCGCCGGGACCTCGATTCTCCTGTTGCGTTCCGGCGGCCGGATCCGCGCTTTCCGCAATAGCTGTCCCCATCGAGGGCTTCCGCTGGATGGCGCGTTTTTCGACGGCAACACAAATACCCTCACCTGCCCCTGGCACGGGTTTTGCTTCGACGCCAATAGCGGAGCCTGTTTCAACTACGCGGAAGCCCGGCTGGACTCGTTCCCGGTCCGCATGGAAGAGGGGCGGATTCTGGTGGGGCTCCTATGAGGGCGCCGCACCGCAAGGCCCATGCCGCTCCCGGTGGACCCGAGCGTGGCTGCCGCCGGCAATGAGAAAGTAGAAACCAAATGTGTCTCGCAATCCCCGGCCGCGTCGACGAGATATACGAGGAGCAGGGAACACGCATGGGCCTCGTCAACTTCGCCGGTGTCCGCAAAGAGGTGTGCCTGGCCTATTTGCCCGACGTGCAGGTGGGCGACTACACACTCGTCCATGTGGGCTTTGCCCTCAGCCGCATTGATGAAGCGGCGGCACGGGAAACCCTTCGCGTTTTCTCGGAGATGGGGCTGCTCCAAGAAGCTCTGGCGGAGGGGAAGAACCCGGAGGCGGATGCGCTTTCTGAATGAATTCCGGGACGGGGAAACCGCACAGCGAATCGCCGCCGAAATCCACTCGATCGTCCGCGGCAATTGGGCCATCATGGAGGTCTGCGGCGGCCAGACCCACTCCATCATCCGCAACGGCATCGATCAGATGCTGCCTGCCAACATTGAGCTCATCCACGGTCCCGGCTGCCCGGTTTGCGTCACCCCTCTGCAGGTCATCGATCGCGCCCTCGCCATCGCCGCCCGGCCCGGGGTCACCTTCTGCTCGTTCGGCGACATGTTGCGTGTGCCCGGTTCGCGGTCGGATCTCCTGCAGGTGAAGAGCCTCGGCGGCGATGTGCGCGTGGTCTATTCTCCCCTCGACGCTGTGAAAATCGCCCGGAAACATCCGGACCGCCAGGTCGTGTTCTTCGCTATCGGTTTTGAAACCACCGCGCCCGCCAATGCCATGGCGGTGCTGCAGGCCCGGCAACTCGGCCTCTCCAACTTTTCGCTGCTTGTTTCCCACGTGCTCGTTCCGCCTGCCATGCAGGCGATCCTGCGCAGTCCAGGCAACCGTGTGCAGGGCTTTCTCGCTGCCGGCCACGTTTGCAGCGTGATGGGCTATGCGGAGTACCACCCGCTTGCCAGCGCGTTTCAGGTCCCTATCGTTGTCACCGGATTCGAACCGCTCGACATTCTGGAAGGAATCCGCCGGACCGTCCTTCAATTGGAACGGGGCGAGGCCCGCGTCGAGAACGCCTATGAACGGATTGTCACCGAGCCCGGCAACCGCGTCGCCCAGGCCGTCCTCGGCTCTGTTTTTGAGCTCTGCGACCGCGCTTGGCGCGGCATCGGCACTATTCCCGCGTCCGGTTGGAAACTCGCTCCCGCGTTCGCCGGGTTCGATGCCGAACGGGTCTTTGATGTCGGCGAAATCTCCGCCGTGGAGTCTCCGCTCTGCCAGGCCGGGCTCGTCCTGCAGGGAAAACGGAAACCCTGGGAGTGTCCGGCGTTTGGCCGCGAATGCACCCCCCGCAAGCCGCTCGGCGCCACCATGGTCTCTTCCGAAGGCGCCTGCGCCGCCTATTACAACAATGGCCGTTTTGTGCCCATAGAAAGGGCGATTTCCCCGGTATGAGCCTTCCGCCCGACCTCTCCGGATGGACCTGCCCGCTCCCGTTGCGCGACTACCCCAATATTGTCCTGGCGCATGGCGGCGGCGGCCGGCTCACCCAGGAGCTTGTCGAAAACCTCTTCCTCCCCGCGTTCTCCTCGCCCGAGCTTGCGCCACTTTCTGACGCTGCTGTCGTCGCCGTCCCTCCCGGCCGCATCGCCATTTCCACTGACTCCTACGTTGTCCGGCCGCTCTTCTTCCCCGGTTCCTCCATTGGTGACCTTGCCGTGAATGGAACCGTGAACGATCTGGCGGTCCAAGGCGCCCGGCCACTTTATCTCACCGCCGGTTTCATCCTGGAAGAAGGGCTCCCCCTCCCACTGCTGGCCGAAGTGGCGCGCCGTATGGGCGAAGCCGCCCGTGCCGCCGGGGTGCGAATCGTCACCGGCGACACCAAAGTGGTGGAGCGCGGAGCCGCCGATCAACTGTTCGTCAACACCGCGGGAATTGGCGTCATCCCCGCGTCCGTGGATCTTGGCCCCCATCGCGTCCAGCCGGGGGATCGGGTGATCGTCTCCGGAACGATTGGCGACCACGGACTCGCCATCATGGGGGTTCGCGAAGGCCTCGAGTTCGACTCCCCCATTCGCAGCGACTGCGCTCCGGTCCATCTTCAGACCCAATCGCTGCTGGCCTTCCCCGGTGCCGTGAAGATGATGCGCGACGCCACCCGCGGCGGCATTGCGGCCGTGCTCAACGAGATCGCGGCCGCGGCCAGGTTGGGAATCACCCTCCACGAAGAGGCAATTCCCATCCGGCCGGAGGTCCAGGCGGCCTGTGAACTGTTGGGCCTCGATCCGCTCTTCGTCGCCAATGAGGGCAAATTCCTCGCCATCGTCGCGCCGGAGGCCGTCGACGCCATGCTCGCCACGCTGCGGCGATCCCCGAACGGCCAGGATGCCTGCTGTATCGGTGATGTCCACTCCCGGACTCCGGGGATGCTGACGGTTCGCACCAGGTTCAACACCCGCCGCGTCGTACCCATGCCGCTCGGCGAACAGTTGCCGCGAATCTGCTGATGCCGGCAAGGGGGAGATTCGGCGCCAGGTTCAGCCGCCAGAATCGCTTTCCCGCGCGTCGTGCCGGTGAGTAAGCCCAAAGCGACGGCTGGGGCAGTTCCAGGATAGCCGGGTACGCAATCCGGAAAGCCGGCGGTGTGATCACGTCGCCGAAGCCAATATCGATTTGCATCGGCACTCGCGCGCGGGCCAACGTGGCATCGAATCGAACGCGCACACCTTCGTACTCTGCATCTTCCTTGATTCGAAGAACCTCAATGGCCTTGGGGTCGAAGGGAATGCCGTCCTCATCGACGATGAACGTGCATAGCTCCTCAATCCATCCGCGAACAGGATCGAGTTCATTGCTCGTTCGCGCGGAGAGATCAATATCGACCGTTGGCCGAGACTGCGCGGCGCGCCAGGCGGTCATGAGTAACGCGCCCTTCAATACGAAGCGATCCGCCAGCGGGTGCAGGCTGAGCCGATAAAGAAATCGCTCCATCGCGAAATACTGCAGCAGTTCCTGAAAGGGACGGTCTTGTCGCTTCGACTTATTCAACAGCTGTTGGCGAATAGATGCCGCGACATCGCGGTTCACAGCATGGCCTCAATGTAGGGAAGCATGATCTTTCTGACACGGCAGACTTCCGCATAGTGCAGGATCGACTTCATCCCCTTGCGGCCACTTCGCTCCCGGTACATGCGGAGCGCTTCCACGGCCACGTCGAGTCCAATCTTGTTGCGGTACTGGAAGCAATCCGCGATTGTTTTCTCGGCGGAAAACACGCGGACGGCAACACCGTCCATCTTGACGGTCTCAACGCCAGCCGCGAGTGATGCTTCCGAATACCAGAAGGCGCGAATGGGCAGACCATCAATTCGAGGCAGTTGCGCATGGCTCCATATCGCAATGTCGATCGCGTGCGGAAACCGTGTTGTGAGTCGGCGGTAAGACAGTGCTGAAGTAAGGCAGAACACCGCCTTCGTTGCTTTGGCCGCGATGGCGATCCAATCGGGATTGCCAAGGGCCCGGTCACTGGCAAGCCGGTAAAGGCCCCGGCCGATCTGCTCAATCTCAGCAGAGTCCCGCAGCTGGTACAGCGTCCGAGGATGGATATCCAGACGGAGCTCCTCCGAAGTCTGAAGGACGCCTCGGTGCTTCGCAAAAACTGTCCGCGCCTGCGTTAGGGCCGATCGAAGTTACGGCCTGGATAAACTCCTCGGATGATATATCGTCTCTCCGACATTTCTATCCACGCCGCTCTTCTGCGAAAACCCCACGTACCGTGCGATTTTCGCCCCAAATGGGTGACACTTTTGGTGACAGTTCGCGCAGGCACCAGCGAACTAACCCGATAACCTGTTGATTCTACAGAACAATCGTGCGCAGGGCGCAAACAAGGATCAACCCAACGTACTGTCACCAATTTCTCCCTGTAGAATCAATAGCTTAGGGACATCACTCCGAAATTGGTGACACTTTCCAGAGTGGAGAAAACCAACTTAAATCAAATAGAATGAGTTGGTTGCGGGGGCAAGATTTGAACTTGCGACCTTTGGGTTATGAGCCCAACGAGCTACCAGGCT
>CAYSFR010000018.1:0-162455 GCA_964430625.1 uncultured Solibacteraceae bacterium | reverse complement strand
ACTTATCACTTAAGCATCAGTTACTTTCGTGTCTAAATGTTGGGGTCCACTTCACTTCTCAAGAAGCTCTTCGACTTTCATGAGATCTTGGCCAGTAGGTCGTTTATCGGTGAATCTGGCCGGCTCTTGGCATTGCGTCTGCCCCGCCACAAACTCGATGTACCTACTCCACTTGATGACATCGCTGTCGTCGCTTTGAAACTCGTCCTTAGGTACGAATAGGAAAGTCAGGGTCAACTGGGCCAAAAGCTCTATCGGATCAAAGGATCGAAGAGCGGCATTAAGATCTTCATAAGCGACCTTGGGATCAGGCAGGTTTGCAAGAGTTGGTGCGACGGTATCCACGATTGTCATCCTTCGAGATGGCCTGCGGCCTGTGAAAGCCCGCTCAGCCCAGTATGTCGCAGCGCTCTGCCGCAGCTTTCAGGGCGGCGCGGTAGCGCACCGCGTAGCGGCTTGGCCTTGACGGCGGCCCTCTTCAGACTGGGGCCCTGGGGAGCAGGGGTGTTTGAGCGATCAGCGGGAGCGCTTCCGAAGGGACAGAATATCCTGATCCCCTGCCTAACGGCGTGTCGGAAGAGTCGAGAGAGGGAAATCTCTCTGGTGGGGACGCAGGGGCAACGCCCCCGCTTCAAGATACAAATGGCTGCCGCCAGAATCCCGGCCTCAAAGGAAGTCCCCGGGGGTGTCTGAGTTTTCCTTGCGCGGCCAGTCCCAGAAGCGCAGCCCATCGTTCGATGAAGTCGTCTTCGTTCTCATCGTCGATTGCAATCGGGCCGAATGCGAGCTGATAGAGGTGCATTATCGGGGCCGCTGCAAGATCTGCGTCGTGTGGGCTCCCCGCGAGCGAATAAGGAGCCACCTGCTCCGCCCTGTGAGCACTGAAGTATGACGCTTCGTACCAGCGATATTCGGTGGTCGCTGGCAATCGGCAATACCAGAGCGCAGCACTCCACTGATACTGCGGCGGCTGTTGGCGAATGACGATCTCTTCAACCGCGATGACGTCCCACTTTGAGTGCTGGAAAGCTCCTTGGGGAGCAGGTGGCTTCGATGAATGGCCGCGCGTTCCAGCGATGGAAACTTCCAATTTTCCGTGCCCGAGCGAGGCCGAATAGCCACGCCTCTCGGCATTCGGCGCTTCGTTCACTATGCGCGACAGAAGATTGTCTACGATGTCACCGAGGATCTTGCGACCGACATCCGCCAGCTGGCTTCGCGTCTGGGCCTCAGACGCTGCTTTCTGATTCTCTTGATCAGCCTTGGCCTGCTGCTGAGCTACTGCAAATCCGGCCTGCGCAAGCAACCCAATGCCGCCCGATGGAACGGCCGCCCCGGATTGAACCACTTCGGCGAGGAGCGACTTCACGCGCTCCAGATTTGGGCGAGCGCTCTGTGGTTTCCTAAGCATCATGCTGAGAAGTGTTTTGAGACGCGGTGCGCAGTTCGTCGGCAATGCCGGTGGAACTGCATGCAAGTGTTGGTCACGAAAATCTGGCCCTGGAAACGGCGGCTTGCCGGTAAGCAGGGCGTAGCCGATACATCCGAGCGAGTAGATGTCAGTCTCAGACGTAGCGTGGATGAATTGAAACTGTTCTGGCGCAGCGTAAGGCGGCGACAGACAGTCCTTGAGTGTATTGAGCGAAGTCGCTTCCTCGACGAAGCGAGCAATACCAAAGTCTGTGACTTTCCACTTGCCTTCGTGCAGAAGAATGTTTGGCGGCTTCAAGTCGCGGTGAACGATGTCTTTTACTTCAATCAACCCGTTCACAATATCGAGAAGAACACGGGCAGCGCCGATGTCGTCGAACGTGCCCACATCGCTTTGGAGGCTTCGCTCTGCACGCGGCATAACAACGAAGTATGCACCCGAGTCTGGATCTTGCCCAGAATCGAAGACTGGGATCACGTTCTGTAGCGTCCTCCCAGAAAGGTCGGCGGCAATCTCCATTTCTCTGTGGGCCGCGTCCTTCACCGACAAGTGAAGACGTTTCACGGCGAGGTCTCCCAGCGTCGTCGATACGCCCTCAAACACAGCACCAAATCCACCTGGCTTCCCCAGAGGCTTCGAGAGATCGAAGAACCATTCACCTTTCGGCAGAACAATGTTTTGCATAAACGATTCCTCTTATCGTGCCTATCGTACATTGATTGGTCAACTCGATGGCGACCCTTCAATATGCCGCTGGCGCTCAAGAGCTTTCTCCAGATTACACAACCCGCGGGTCCAATTTAGGACTGGCGCTACGCCAAATAGGCGTTACTTTTGAGTTAAACTGACATCATCCGCTTGCCGCAGGCAGAGAAAACTAGGTCCTTTCGCGCTGGTACGCTTAGGCTTCAATGTCGCAACGATGCTAGTCGTTTCCAGAGAAGTTCATGGCTCGTTGCGTCAATCAGCAATGTGCGGGTTGGACCGACAGGTGCGAATGAGAGAGGTGTGGATAATGAGGTGGGAATATCTAACGGCATTTCCGCAAAGTGGAGGATGGTTCATTAACGGTCAACATGACCCTACTATGAACGGCTGGAACGCGAATGCCATGTTGGCGGCGGCGGGAAAGGACGGTTGGGAACTGGTGTCAATAACCCCTAATCCGTTTGCAGTTCCGGCTGTCGAGGCGCTACGTTCTGGCTATCTTCCAGCGTACATCTACTTCTATTTCAAACGGCCAGGGCCATGATTAGGCTATTTGGCAAACACCGTGCCTAACGGAACCTAGAGATGCAAAGTAAGCCAACTGGGAGTTCTAGCTCATTTGAGCTTCTGACCCGGCGCCGCCCGTTAGAACGCGCGCGTCTCCCGAGAAGATCCGAGACGTGCGGCCGGAGACTCCAGATCCACTCCGGTCGCGAGCACGCCTCATCATATTCCCGGCGGCGGGGCGGCACAGGTTTCCTTTACGATGTCGCGCAGCCAGCGGTGGGCGGGGTCGGCATCCTGGCGGGGGTGCCAGAGGAGCGCCACGGTTAGTGACGGTACGGGAAACGGGAGGGGGAAGGTGTGCAGGCCGTCGCGCAGGTTGCCTGTCTGCTGCTCCGGGACGGTGGCCACCAGATCCGTTGTACGAGCCAGCGCTATGGCCGACGAGAAGGTGGCAACGATGGCGGCAATCCGCCGCTCCAGTCCGTGCGCGGCCATGGCGGTATAAATTGGCCCACTCTCGCGGCCCCGGCGGGAAACCGCGATGTGATTGGCGGCGGCGTAGAGGTTCGCGGTCGGGTTGCCCGCCGCGAGCAGATGGCTGGGCCGCACCACCCCTACGAAACGATCCGTAAACAAGGCCTGGGCCCGTATTTCCGGTCCGGTCCCAGTGCCAATCACGCCGGTCTCCAGATCCACCGCTCCTTCGCGGAGAGCCATACTTTCCTTGTTCGGCTTATCGACAAAACAGAGGCGGACGGCAGGCGCCTCCCGGACCACACGGGCAATGAGTGCCGGGCCGAAGTTTTCTACAAACCCGTCGCGGGCGCGGATGACGAATGTCCGGTCCAGAGTCCGCAGGTCGAGCCTCGCGCTGGGGCGGAGAACGGCTTCCACCTCCTGCACCAGACCGCTGACGTGCTGCCGCAGTTCGATGGCACGGGGCGTGGGAACCAACCCCCGGCCGGCACGAACCAGGAGCGGATCCCCGGTGGTTTCCCGCAAACGGGCCAGAGCGCGGCTCATGGCCGAGGGACTCAGTTTCAGGCGGCGAGCGGCGCGCGCGACGCTGCCCTCGGTGAGGACGGCGTCCAGAGTGAGCAGGAGATTGAAGTCCGGTTGAGACATAGCGTTCCGTGCACGAATATAGTGCAACTCGTGCGTCTTCCGCCACACCTGGTCTGGCGGGTATCGTTCCCTTAGGATGAAAACACTTACCGGGCAACAGAAAACTGTGGTGACACTGTCGGTGTCGATGTTGATGGCGTCGCTCGATACGAGCATTGCCAATGCCGGGTTGCCGGCGATGGCGGTGGCATTCAGCGCCCCGTTCCAGATGGTGCAGTGGATCGCGCTGGGCTATCTGCTGGCGCTGACGACGGTGATCGCCGGAGCGGGCCGGTGGGGCGACCTGATCGGCCGACGGCGATTGCTGTTGGCGGGGATGGCGGTATTCACGGCATCGTCCGCTGTTAGCGGGGTCGCGCCAACGCTGTGGCTGCTGATTGCAGCGCGGGTAGCACAGGGGTTGGGCGCGGCGGTGATGATGGCGTTGAGCGTCTCCTTTATCACGGACACGGTACCGCGAGGGGAAACGGGGCGGGCGATGGGGTTGCTTGGGACGATGTCGGCGGTGGGAACGACACTGGGCCCTTCGTTGGGGGGATTCCTCATCGCGGCCTTCGGGTGGCGATCGATATTTCTGGTGAATGTTCCGCTGGGGCTGGCCAATCTCTATCTGGCGAGCCGTTCCCTGCCCCCGGACAGGCGGCCGGCGGGGCGGGGGAGAACCGGTTTCGACTTGGCGGGAATGACGGCGCTGGCCCTGGCGCTGGCTGCCTATGCGCTGGCGATGACGCTGGGACGAGGCGAGTTTGGGTTATTGAACGCGGGTTTACTGGCGGGTGCGGTGGCGGCAGGAGTGGTGTTTGTCCGGGTGGAACGGCGGGCGGCGGCGCCGTTGATTGCGATGGCGCTGTTCCGGGACCGGGTGTTGCGAACGAGTCTGGGAAGCAGCGTGCTGGTAGCGACGGTGATGATGTCGACGCTGGTGGTGGGTCCGTTTTATCTGACGCGAGGGTTGGGGTTGGGTGCGGCGGCGGCCGGGCTGGTATTGGCGGCCGGCCCGTTGGCGGCGGCACTGGCCGGGATTCCGGCGGGGCGGATGGTAGACCGGTTTGGCCCGGGGAGAATGGCGATGGCCGGACTGAGTGGAGTTTCGGCGGGGTGCGGGATGGTGGCTCTGGCGCCGGAATGGCTGGGCGTGGCGGGATACGTGTTGCCGTTGCTGGTGGTGACGGCCAGTTATGCATTGTTCCAGGCGGCGAACAACACGCGGGCCATGACGCATGTGGGGGCAGAACGGCGGGGATTGGCCTCGGGGCTGATGAGCCTTTCGCGGAATCTGGGGTTGATCACGGGGGCCGCGGGGATGGGGGCGGTCTACGGGGCGGCGGGGATGCGGGCGACGTACGTGGCCGGCGCCCTGCTGGCCGCGAGCGCGCTACTCTTTAGAGATGAAGAAGCTTCTATTCCTCATGGGGCTGGCGCTGGCGACATTTTCGCAAGAGCCGGCCAAGAAGAGTGACGTGAAAACGATCACCGATGCCGAGGCTTTAGAACAGTTCATCAAAGAGCAATCCAATGTGTTCTTTTTGGACGTTCGGGAGCCGAAAGAGATTGCGGAGCTCGGTTCGATGAAGGGATATGTGAATATTCCGCTTGGCGAACTGGAAAAACGCATGAAAGAAGTGCCGAAGGATAAGACAATTATCACGGCTTGAAACGGCGGAGGCCGAGCCGCGCGTGCCGCGGACATACTCACCAAGGCCGGCTACACGGTAGCCGCAGCTTGTGGACTCAAAGACTGGAAGAGCAAGAACAAGCCTCTGGTCGGAACGAAGGAGGGTCCCAAGTAAGCATGCCGGCCGGGGTGAGTTGGCTCACCCCGGCTGACATTGGGAGGGGGATCAGGGGACCTGCCAGGCGCCGACGATTTTCCAGGGGCTGGTTTGAAGGGCGAGCGTCTGGGTAGCGGCCCAAACGCCTTTGGCGCCGGTAAAGGCGGATTTGAAGGTGACGTTGAGGTTGAGGGTTAACTGGTTGCCGCTGGCGACGGCAGAAGAACCCTGGGCGGAGATGCGGCACTGGGAGTTTTCCAGGGTACCGGTGCCGCCGAGCGGGATACTGGCGGCGAGGGATCCATCGCCGTTGTCCGGGACGAGGTAGAGGGCGTTGCCGGGCTGGGAGTAGGCGACGTAGCAGGCGGAGCGGCCGTCAATGGCGGTATTGATGAGGGCCCAGGCGGTTTGGAGGTTGGTGGCGGCGGTCGCGTCCTGATAGGTGAGGGTGAGGACTTGGGTAGCGCCGGAGCCGGAAACTGGAGAGAGGTTATTGCCGCGGGGAAAGGAGACGGCCGCTTCGGGAATGAGACTGGCCCCCATGGTGCGCCAACCGGAGTTGCCGCTGACCTCATCGCGGGCGGCGAGATAGATGACCTTATTTCCGTTGAAGGCGGCCTTGAACTGGATGTTCAGGGTAAGAGTGAGGTCATTGCCGGAGCCGAGGGAAGAGGAACCGGTGCCGAAGATGGTGCACTGGCTGTTGGCGACGGAGGCGGCGCTGCCGAGGGCGAGTCCGGGGGAGATGCCACTGCCGGGGCCCTGATCGTTGACCAGGTAGAGGGTCTGGAGGGGGACGGAGTAGGCGATGTAGCAGGCGTTGTCGCCATTGAGGTAGTCGTTGATGAGGGCGTTGACGACGCCGAGTTTGTTGAAGCCCTGGGGGTGGCTGAACTTGAAGGTAAGGGTCTGGGAGGTCCCGGAGCCGATGACGGGGAGGCCGACTTCCGCGGAGGGTTCGGTGATTTTGGCGACGTAGACTTCGACACCGCCGGCGGGGGCGGGCTGAGCGGGAGAGACGACGGGGAAGGTTCCACCGGGGAACAGGAAGCCGACGGCATAAGCGGCTCCGCGCAGGTCCGCGGCAAGGGCGACGGGTGCGTCTTCCCCGCTGCCGCCGAAATAGCTGGAGAACAGGCGTTCGCCGGCGGTGGAGAACTTGGCGAGCCACCCCTCGGTGCCGCCATTGGGGGTGGCCTGGAAGGGAGAAAGGAGGGGGAACCCACCCTGGGTGGTGCCCGCAAGGTAGACGGCGCCGGCCGGAGAAAGAGCGATAGCGTTGGCACCATCGGAGACGGAGCCGCCGAGGTAGGTGGAGAAGAGGAGTTGTCCGGCGGTGCCAAATTTGGCGAAGATCGCATCGTTGGCCGTACCGCCTCCATGGGCCGGTTGGGAGGCGTTGAGGAGGGGGAATCCGGGACCGGCGCTGCCGGTGATGTAAGCCTGACCGGTGGGATCGACGGCGAGGTCGGTGGCAGCATCCTCATTGGGGCCGCCGAAATAGGTGGAGTAAGCGAGGGCACCGGTGGGAGTGAACCTGGCGAGAACCGCGTCGGATTTACCGCCGCGGACGGATTGGGCGGCATTGAGGGTGGGGAATGGGCCATCGGCGGAGCCGGCGACATAGATGAAGCCTGCGGCGTCGACGCCGATGCCTCCGGGGGACTCCGAACCGCTACCGCCGAGGAAGGTGGCGAAGGAGACGGCGCCGGTGGGGGTATACTTGGCGACGAAAAGGTCCTGACCGCCGCCGCCGAACGTGGCCTGGTGCGGGGTGACGGTAGGGAAGGAAGGCCCGAGGGTTTCGCCGAGGACGTAGGAGAAGCCTGCCGGATCGACGGCGATGTTGTAGCCGACATCGGCTCCGGCGCCGCCGAGGTAGGTGGAGAAGACCAGACCGCCGGAGAGACTGAGGCGGGCGACGAAGGCGTCGGTGAAATTGCTACCGATGGTGGCCTGAGCGGCACCGAGGAGGGGGAAACCGGCGGAGGCGGCGCCGGTGAGCCAGGCTTCTCCGGTGGGGAGGACGGCGATGGATTGGCCGGTATCGGAACCGGTGCCGCCGAGGTAGGTGGAGTAGAGCAGGGTTCCGGAAGAGCTGTACTTGGATACGAAGACGTCGTTGGAGCCGGGTTTGGAGTTGAGAATGGGTGGATTGACGATGGGGATGGTACCGGAGGTGTAGCCCGTGACGTAGACGGAGCCAGCGGAATCGACGGCGATGCCGCGGCCGAAGTCACCGGCGGTGCCGCCGAAATAGGTGGCCCAGACCACTACGGGATCGATGATCAGGGGGCGAGAGGGATCGAAACGGGCGAGGGCGAGTTGCACTTCGCCGGTATTCGCAAAGAGGCGATAGTCACCGGCGACCTGGACGCGGGCGCCGTTGTGTTCCTGGTAGATGACGGGTTTGCGCTGGATGAGTTGGCGGCCGCCGGCGGAGAGGACGAGATCGCCGGCCGGATTGAGGCGCATGGAATCGGCGCCGGAGAACGAGAGGCGGATCTGGGAGGGGTCGGCGCCGGGGCGGACGATGAAATCGAATTCG
Source organism: uncultured Solibacteraceae bacterium (assembly GCA_964430625.1). Classification (GTDB taxonomy): domain Bacteria; phylum Acidobacteriota; class Terriglobia; order Bryobacterales; family Bryobacteraceae. The sequence continues at coordinate 154,363 of CAYSFR010000018.1, read as the reverse complement.
AGTTTTCCTTCGGTGCCGTAGTAGACGACGTCGATGCCCGGATAGACCTCTTCAAAGCGGACGCGGGCATAGTTGGGGACGTTCGGGCGCCATTTGGCAGGATCGGACCCCAGGTAGTAGTTGGTGACGCTGGGGAGGAGAGCTTCCAGTTTCGGGGAACGGGCGGGGTTGGCGGCTCGCATCCGCATGTGAACCGCGCCAATGCGAAACTCATTCCCGGAGAGATAGACACTCCCTTCCGGGCCACGAGCGAGTACGGAGAAAGAGGGCGCCGACTGGCCGATGTTCGGTTCAAAACGGAGCGGAGGCCGAAGCGGTGCGGCGGCCAGCGAGCAGACAAGAAGAAGCGAATGGAAAACGGTTCGCGCCGACATAACTGTGGAAATAGTTTAATCGACCGAACCGAGGGGTTGGCAAGTGGGCGGAGGCGATTTCAGTCGACGCCAAATGTATAGACGACGCTGCCGTTGATGATGGAGACGTACTGTTTGTTGTCAAACATATAGGTCATGGGGGAGGTATGGAGGTTCTCGGTAACGGGGAAACTCCAAAGGCGTTTGCCGGTGGCGGCATCGGCGGCGGCGAGGGCGCCGCCGTCGTCGCCGAAGATCACCAACCCACCGGCGGTGGAGAGGGTTCCGGTCCAGGTATCGCCGGGGCCTTCCTGGGGGAGTTCCCAGACTGGCTTACCGGTTTGGATGTCGAAGGCGCGGAGGATTTTCTGGGGTTTGTCGTCGGGATCCCGGCGGCCGCCGCCACCGACGTAGGCGCGGCCTGCCTGCCAGTCCGGGGTCTTGCGCTTGGTGTAGACGGCGCAACGCTCCAGCGTATTGACGTAGAAGAGGTTGGTGGCGGGGTTATAGGAGGTGGAAAAGAAGTTGGCGGCGCCTTCGACGGCGGGGCAGATGAGCGCCCCTTCTTCGGTGGGCACCGAGTTGGGGTTCATGATGGGTCGGCCATCGGGGGCAATTCCTTTCGCCCAAGTGAGTTTTTTCACAAGCGGGGTGGCCTGGAGCATCTTGCCGTTGGTGCGGTCGAGCACGTAGAAGAAGCCATTGCGGTTGGCCTGGAGGAGGAGTTTGCGATCTTCGCCTTTCCATTTGGCGTCGACGAGAACGACGGGTTGAACAGCGTCCCAATCCCACTCGTCGTGCGGGGTGGGCTGGAAGTGCCATTTCAGTTTGCCGGTGGTGACGTCGAGGGCGATGATGGAGCAGGTATAGAGGTTGTCGCCTTTGCGGTTATCGCCATTGAAATCGGGGCCGGCGTTCCCGGTGGGCCAATAGACAGTTTTGGAGGCGGGGTCGTAGGAACCGGTGAGCCAAGTGGGGCCGCCGCCGTGGGCGATGTCGATACCGTCCCAGGTTTCCGCGCCGGGTTCGCCTTTTGCGGGAATGGTCCAGAAGCGCCAGACCTCTTTGCCGGTTTGCTGATCGTAGGCGGCGAGGAAGCCACGGACACCTTCTTCTCCACCGGCGGTGCCGGCGACGACGAGGTTCTCCACGGCGAGGAGGGAGCCGGTGGCGTTGTAGTTCTGGCGGAAATCGGCCATCTCGGTGTCCCAGAGGACCTGGCCGGTGTGGCGATTGAGGGCGACAAGGTGGGCGTGGTCGGTTTGGAAGAAGACCTTATCGCCGGCGACGGAGACCGAGCGGTTATTGCCGGGGGAACGGGCGTTGCCGATGAGGCCCTGGGTGGCGGGCTTGGAGTACTCCCAGAGGCGGGCGCCGGACCCGGCGTCGAGGGCGATGACGGTATTGGTATTGGTGACGTACATGACGCCATCGTGGACTTGCGGGGTGCCCTGGAGGCGGCCGGAGTTGGGGACGGCGAAGACCCACTTCACGGCCATATTGGCGACGTTGCGGGTGTTGATGTTGGTGAGCGCGGAGTAGCGGTTGCCGGAGAACTGGCCGTGCATGGAGGGCCAATCGGCCTGGGAGGTGACACGGCGGTATTGTTCGCCGGCCTTGCGAAGGAGGTGGATGCGCTGGTCGTCGGTACGGAGTTGGAGTTCGCGGCTGGTACGGGCGATAGCAAGGCCTTCCAGGGTAGCGCCATCGGTGAGGGTGACTTTGACGCGGACGGGAACGCCACGGCGGCCGCGGCGGGCTTGGCCTAGCGCGCGCATGTGAAGAACGAGGGCCTTCACTTCCGCATCCGGGAGGTTCTTAAAGGCCGGCATGCCTTTGCGGGGGACGCCATCGCGGATGATGGCGGCGAGTTCGTCATCGTTCTTGAGAGCCAGAACGGGGAGGACGGAGGGGGCGTGCTCGCCGCCATTGCCATCCGTGCCGTGGCAGACGGAGCAGCGGGACTGGAAAGCGGCGCGAGGGTCAGGAGATTGCGCCCAAAGGGGGGCGAACAGGGCCAGGGTGAGTGCGGGGACCGGGAAACGCATGAAGTTTTTTGAGTATATAAGAACTAGCGGCGGAGAGCGTTGAGAAGGACGCCGACGAGAACGATGCCGGTGATGGCGGCGATGAAGAGTTCCTGGCGCCAATCGAGAAGGAACAAGACGCGGCGAAGGCCGAAATCGGCTCCGAACGCAACGGCACTCTGCCAGCGGGAGTTCTTCGCCGGGAGGAGGACGGGGGCATGGGGCGCGCCGAAGTTGTCGAGGGTCCATAACTTGGCCTCGTTGGCGTTCCTTCCGATGGAAAGGAAGCGGCGAGTAGGGTGGCAGACGAGGCGACTGACGCGGGCGGGGTGGGCGCGGTAGCGGGCAAGGCGGCGGCCGGAGGGTAGATCCCACAGGTGGACGTAGCCATCTTCCGTCCCGGTGACGGCGAACGCTCCGGCGGCACAGGCGGCGATGGGTGGCGATTCGTGGGTCTCGCCGTTGGTGGCGCCGAGGTCGTGGAGGAGGGCGCCGGTGGCGGTGGAGTGGAGTTGGACGGAGGTAGGGTTGGGGGAGAGAAGGAGGTCACCGCCGGCAGAGAAGGCGAGGGGAGCGGAGGAGGCGGAGGGGAAGGTGGCGCGGGGGGAGGGAGAGTGGAGCGTCCAAAGTTTCCACTCGCGGGGACTGGCGGAAAGAAGGGTGTTTCCGGCGGCGAAGTGGACGAGTGTCGCGCCGGGGTGGGGATAGCGGGTGACTTTGCCGTTGGCGGTGTCCATCGAGATAACCTCCTTGTCGCCGGAGAGAAAGGCGAGGAAGGGGGAGTCCGGGGAGGCGGTGAGGCCGGTAGAGTCCGGCAGCAGGGTGACGGGGAGAGCAGTTTCAGCACCGGTCGCATCATCGAGGAGATAGACGATTCCGTTGGGGACCAGGGAGGCCAATCGGGTGGAAGAGGCGAGAAAAACGGTTTGTTGGACCAAGGGGCGGGAAGAGGGGATGATTCGCCAGCGGCGGGCGCCACCGGGGACAGAGAAGAGGGACGCGGCACCGGTTCCGGTGGTGACAACGGATTCGCCGTTGGGGTGAAACGAGGCGTGATCAAAAGGGTCCGAGCCGCGGCGGCGGCCGGCGGGCCGGGAGGAATCGAGGACAGCGAGGAGGCCAGAGCGGCGGCCAGAGCGGGTGAGCGCGTCGACGACCTCCGGCTTATGAAGGCAGCCTATGCATTTACGCAGGTAATCGTTGAGGGAATCAATGGTGGGGACCGCCGGGCGGGCTCGCCAAATGTCTTCGTCTTCGACGCCGGAGAGAAATTCCGGAAGGAAGGCGAGCGAGACGAAGCACAGGCCGAGGAAAAGCAGGACAAGCGTGGCCCGGCGGTGTTTGCGCCACATGCTCAGGACTCGATGAGGTCGGGCTCCTTGCTGAGGTCGACGCCTTCCCAGCGGGCGACGACGGCGGTGGCGAGGCAGTTGCCGAGGACGTTGACCGAGGTGCGGGCCATATCGAGGATGGCGTCAATGCCGAGGATCATGGCGATGCCATCGGCCGGGATGGAGAAGGTGGCGATGGTGCCAGAGAGGATGACGAGCGAGGCGCGGGGTACGCCGGCGACACCCTTGCTGGTGAGCATGAGCGTGAGCATCATGAGCAGTTGCTGGCTCCAGGTGAGTTCAATGCCGGCGACCTGGGCACAGAAGACCGAAGCACCGGAGAGGTAGAGGGTGGTGCCGTCAAGGTTGAAGCTGTAGCCGGTGGGGAGAACGAAGCTGACGATGTGTTTGGGGACGCCGAACTTTTCCATGTTTTCCAGGGCTTTGGGCAGAGCGGCTTCACTGGAGGCGGTGGAGAAGGCGATGAGCCAGGGTTCCTTGACGGCGGCAATGAAGCGGCCGAGGGGAATCCGGCAGACGACGATGACGGCGCCGAGGACGACGACCACAAAGATGATGAGCGCGGCGTACATGGTGACGAGGAGTTTACCGAGGGTGAAGAGTACACCGAGACCCTTGGCGCCGACGGTGACCGCTATGGCCGCGCCCACGCCAATGGGCGCGAGCATCATGACATAGCGCGTGTACTGGAACATGACCTCAGCCAGAGATTCGCACCATTCGACGATTGGTTTGGACTTATCGCCAATGGCGGTGCAGGCGGCGCCGAAGATGAAGCAGAAGACGACGAGTTGGAGGACCTCGCCTTTGGCCATGGCGTCAATGACACTGGCCGGGAAGGTGTGCTCGAGGATTTCGCCGATGGTGGGCGGCTCTTTCAACTTCGGAATCGCGGTGACGGCGGTGGAGGTGGCGGCGGCGGGTTCGACATGCTGGCCGGCGCCGGGGCGAATGACATTCACCGCGCCGAGGCCGAGGAAGAGGGCGATGGTGGTGACGATTTCGAAGTAGAGAATCGCCTTGCCGCCGACGCGTCCCATGGTTTTGACATTGCCTGAGGCGGCGATGCCGTAGACGAGGGTGGCAAAGAGCAGTGGCGCAATGATGCTCTTGATGAGCTTCAAAAAGATATTGCTGGCGGGCGTGAGTTGCTTGGCTACGTCCGGAGCAAGGACGCCGAGCGCGACGCCGGCAGCCATGGCGATGAAGATCCAGCCGGTGGCGGAGATCTTACCGAGAATTCCCATTTAACGTTCTCCCCATTTGAGTTTTTGACGGAGGACATCGAAAAACAGCATCTTCGGGGGCCGGACGAGTTGCAACGTGTGCTCGGAACTGCGGCAGACCACACGGTCTCCGCGCTTGAGAGGCTGTCCCACCTGTCCGTCAACAGTGAGATAGATCTCCTCGTCCTCATTGCGCGCCCACACGGTGATCTCGCCCGAATCGGGCAGAATCACAGGGCGATTAGTCAGCATGTGCGGGCAGATCGGCGTAATGGTGAGTGCGGCGACCTGCGGAAAGATGATGGGCCCGCCGGCGGCCAGGGAATAGGCCGTGGAACCGGTGGGGGTGGAGATGATGAGACCGTCGGCTTTGTACTTGCAGACGAGATGTTTGTCCCAGAAGACCTCGAGATCGATGACGCGGGCGAGGGCCATTTTGGTGAGGACGACATCGTTGAGAGCCTGGTAGGAGGCGACGAGTTCCTCGCCGCGGAAGACATCGCAGCGGAGCATGCGGCGCTGGCCGATGCGGTGTTCGCCGCGGAGGGCGCGTTCGAGTTCGGGAAAGAGCTGGTCAACGGTAATGGCGGTGAGGAAGCCGAGGCTGCCGAGGTTGACGGCGAACAGGGGGATGGGGCGGCCATCGATGGCGCGGGCGGCGGAGAGGAGGGTGCCATCGCCGCCGAGGACGACGATGAGTTGAGTGCCGTCGGGGACATGATCGCGGGAGATGCCATCTTCCCGTTTCAGGTAGCGGGCGGAGACGAGGTCGAGACGGACATCGATGCCGCGGGCGGCGAGCCAGTCGACGAGTTTGGAGAGGACCTCGGGGGCCGAATCTACGTTCGGTTTGGAGAGGATGCCGACGGTCTTAATGTCTTGCATACAGGAGGAACTCCTTGTTGCCTTCGGCGCCGAGGATGGGGCTTTCGATGTGGTCGGTGCGATAGCCGAGCGCGGCGGCGGCGTGGGCGACGCGATCGACGGCCTGCTGATGGAGGGCGGGATCCCGGACGATTCCCCCTTTGCCGACCTGTTCGCGACCGACTTCGAATTGCGGTTTCACAAGAATGACCAGTGAGCCATCTTCGCACAGAAGCGGGGGCAGCGCGGGAAGGATGATGGAGACGGAGATGAAACTGACATCGCAGACGGCGAGGCGGGACTTTTCGGCGACATCGGCGGGCTGAAGATTGCGGGCATTGACGCCTTCGCGGAGGACGACGCGAGGGTCGGTGCGGAGGCGGTAATCCATCTGGTTGGTGCCGACGTCGAAGGCGTAGACGCGGGAGGCGCCGCGCTGAAGGAGACAATCGGTAAAACCGCCGGTGGAGGAGCCGATATCGAGACAGATCCAGCCGGCGGGATCGATTTGCCAGTGGTCGAGGGCCTTGGCGATCTTGAAACCGCCGCGGGAGACATACGGGGGCGGGGCGGCGACTTCGAGTTCGGCATCGGTCTCGATCTCCTTACCGGCTTTGTCGGAGCGCTGCCCGTTGACTTTGACCTGGCCGGCGAGGATGAGCGCCTTGGCCTTTTCGCGGGAGGAGGCCAGACCGCGTTCACAGAGAAGCTGATCCAGGCGCATCCGCGGAGTTTTCATGCTTTGCGCTTCACGATGAAATCGGCGATCTCGCGGAGCGGATCGGCGGCGGGACCGAAGGGTTCCAGCGCGGCGTGGGCGGCCAGGCGCTGTTCTTCGGCCATGCGCTTGGAGGCTTCGAGGCCGTAGACGGCGGGGAAGGTGATCTTCTGCTGGGCCTGGTCCTTGCCGGCGGTTTTGCCGAGGGTTTCCGAGGACTCTTCCACGTCGAGGATATCGTCGACGATCTGGAAGGCGAGGCCCGTGTGTTCGCCAAAGCGGGAGAGGGCGTCGAGTTGTTCCGGGGTGGCGCCGGCGTAGATGGCACCCATGCGAACCGAGGCACGGAGGAGGGCGCCGGTTTTGGCGCGATGGATGGCTTCCAGCAGCTCGGCGGTGGGGGTCTGGCGTTCGCCTTCGATGTCGTGGACCTGGCCGCCGATCATGCCGCCGACGGTACCGGAGGCGGTGGCGAGTTCGGCGGTGAGCCGGGCGCGGATCGCGTCGGAGGCATGGGGAAGTTTGCCGAGGAGTTCAAAGGCGAGGGTAAGGAGGGAGTCCCCGGCGAGAATGGCCATGGCTTCGCCGAAGACGACGTGGTTGGTGGGCCGGCCGCGGCGGAGATCGTCGTTATCGAGGGCGGGAAGGTCGTCGTGGATCAACGAGTAGGTGTGGATGAGTTCGAGGGTACAGGCGGCATCCTCAATGCCTTCCGGGGTATCGCCGAGGGCTTCGGCGGCGCCGATGCACAGTACGGGGCGGATGCGTTTGCCGCCGGCGAAGAGGCTGTAACGCATCGCGCGATGGATGGTTTGGGGAGGAACGGTTTCGGCGGGGACCCAGCGGTCGAGGGCGGCATCCACACGGGAGACACGGGCGGCGAGGTATTCTTTCAGGTTCATTCTTTGGTGGGGTCGAAGGGGGCGGGCTCGGTCTTGTCGCCACGTTTCAGGAGGATTTCGACGCGTGTTTCGGCGTCTTCGAGTTCTTTTCGGCAGCGGTCGCTCAGGGCGACGCCGCGTTCGAAAACCTGGATGGCCTTTTCGAGAGGGAGGTCACCAGACTCGAGTTCCTTGACGACGGATTCGAGATCGGAGAGGCCCTGTTCGAAGTTCCAGTCCGAGGGGGATTCGTCAGGCATGCTTCCGGTTATTGTAACGCGGGCAGCAGCGGGGCTAATTGCAGGGGGGCGGAGTAATGTTGAATTTGGCGGCCCAATCGAGGAGCCGCTGCCATTCGCCGGGGCCAAGCGGGATGCCTGTTTCGCGACGCTGCTTTTCGAAGCGGGACTCGGGTTCGCCGGCGATGAGGACTTCGTCGAAGCCGGCGCCGGGAGCGGCGGAGTGGAGATAGTTGGTCAGCTTGTCCATGCGACCGGCGAAGGCGTCGGCTCCGACGAAGCGGGCCGGGTCGATGGCCATGAAGGAGTGGCTGACGCCCATGGGGCGATCCTTGACGCGCAGGCCGCCGACTTCGGTGCTCATGGCGCCGCCGCCGAGGATGGCGCAGAGGATCTCCACCATGACGGAGAGGCCGGTGCCTTTGTAGCCGCCCAAGGGCATGATGAGCCCGTTGAAGGCCTCCACGGTATTGGTGGTGGGACGGCCCTCCTTATCCATGGCCCAGCCGGCGGGAATCTCTTCCTGCTTGTTGTGGTAGGCCTTGAAGATGCGATTGGCGGCGACGGTGGTGGTGGCCATGTCGAGCAGCCAACTTGTCTCCTCCGGGCCAGGAACGGACATGCAGATGGGATTGGTGCCGAGGCGGGGCTGTTTGGCCTGGAAGGGGGGAACAATGGGCGAGGCGTTACAGAAAGCGAAGCCGATGAGTCCGGCGGCGGAGATGCGGCGGCCCCAATAAGCGGCGGCGCCGAAATGGTTGGCATCGCGGGCGACGACGAAGGCGATGCCGAAGTCGCGGGCGAGGCGGATGGCGTGGTCGCAGCAGATGGCCGAAGTGACGGCGCCCAGACCGTTGGCAGCGTTGTAGTGGAGCGTGGCGCCGGATTCGCTGATGGTCTCACCGTCCTGGGAGCCATCGATGAGGCCGCTGTTCAACTGTTCGACGTAGTAGGGGAGCAGTTGCATGCCGTGGGAATCGACACCGCGGAGATTGCCGAAGATGAGGTTGGAGGCGACGAGAGCGGCCCGGTGGGGGGCGACGCCGGCGCCTTCCAGGAGTTGGCGGGCGAAGTTTTCGAGGGCGTTGTGTTCGACGACGAAGAAGGAATCAGCCATGCCGGACCGCCAGATGGGCGCCGATGGCGAGGAGGAGTTCCTGTTCCTCGCTGGTGAAGGTGCGTTCGGCGCGATTGGCAATGCCGAGCGCGCCGGCGGGGGCGCCTTCGCGGTGCATGGGGACAACGATGGCGCCTTCCAGTCCGGTGAGCTTGGCACCGGGGCGGACGTCGCCGGTGGTGTCGGTCTGGATGTTGCAGGCGGTGACAGGCTGGTCCCGCTCGACGGCGAGACCGGCCATCCCTTTGCCCACGGGGATGACGCGGACTTTATCGAGGACCACTTCCGGGATGCCTGCGGCGGCGGCTTTCAGGTGGAGCAGGCCATCGGCGGCGAGCATATGAATGGTGCCGGAATCGGCGGCGAAGTGCTGGATGGTGCGGGCGAGGGCTTCGTCGAGCGAGCCGGCGTTCAGGATGGAATCGGGAATGACTGGCATTACTGGGCGTTTTTCTTAACGTTGGGGAAGAGCAGGCGCTGGACTTCGGCTTTGTCGAGATCGGCTTTGGTGATGACGTGGGCGCTCAAGTCGATACGCTTTGGAGGGGTTTGGCCATTGAGCTTGTCGACGATGGTCTTGACGGCATCGTGACCCATGCGGAAGGGATCCTGGACGACCATGGCGGCGATCACGCCACCTTTGAGGTCTTCCACCATCCCGTCCGAGGAGTCGAAGGCGACGAGTTGGACCTTGCCGCCGAGGCCGCGAGACTTGAGGGCGAGCGAGGCGCCGACGCTGGAGGGCTCCGAAGAGGCGAAAATGCCGTCGAGATCGGGGTGAGCGGTGAGGATGTTTTCGGTAGCGGCCATGGCTTTGGAGCGGTCCGACTGGCCGAACTGGCTGGCAACGATACGGATGCCGGGAAACTCCGCCTTGATGACATCTTCGAAGCCGCGTTCGCGGTCCATGGTGGAGCCGCTGCCGGGGGCGTGCATGACGACACCGACCTTGCCGTTGCCATTGAGGAGGCGGGCCAGGGCGCGGCCGGCCATCTGGCCGGCTTCGTAGTTGTTGGTGGCCAGGAAGCTCATGTAGTTCTCCGAATCGAGGCCGGAGTCAAAAACGGTAAGCGGGATACCGGCCTGAGCGGCACGGTCGACGGCGCCGACGAGGGCTTTCCGTTCGGTGGCGGCGAGAGCGATGCCATCGACGCGGCGGGAGATGAAGCTATCGACGATCTGGATCTGGCGGGGATACTCGGTTTCCGCAGCGGGACCGTTCCACTCGATCTGGACGCCGTACTCTTCCCCGGCGGCCATGGCGCCGGCCTGGACGGAGAGCCAGAAGAGATGGGACGTAGCCTTGGGAACGACGGCGATTACTTTTTTCGTGCTCTTTTGACAGCCGGCCAAGATGAGGAAGGCAAAAAGGACTGCGACGGCGATTCTCATTGGGCGCACCATCCCCCATCGATGAGGATGTCGGTACCGGTGATGAAACCGGCGTCCTCCGAGCAGATATATCGAGCGAGTTTGCCGATCTCCTCCACCTTGCCCCAGCGGCCGACGGGGATGGAGGCAACGAACTTGGCGTTGGCTTCCGGGTTGTTGATTAGGGGGAGGTTCATTTCGGTGGCGAAGGGTCCGGGGCTGATGCCGACGACGGTGACGCCTTCGGTGGCCAGTTCCAGCGCGAGGGCGCGGGTGAAGCCGAGGAGGGCGGCTTTGGAGGTGGAGTAAGCCGTGCGGCCGGGGAGCGAGATGTGGCTCATGATGGACGTCATGTTGATGATGCGTCCGTAGCCCTTGCCCTTCATTTGCGGAACGAAGGCGCGGCAGAGGAGGAAGACGCTGGTGACGTTCGTGTCGTTGACGCGGCGCCATTCTTCGAGGGTGAACTCATGGACGGGTTTGCGGATGTTGATGCCGGCGTTGTTGATGAGGATGTCGACACCGCCGAAGCGGGCGAGGACGGCATCGCGGAGCTGGTCGACGGCGGCTTCGTCGGTGACATCGGTCTTGAAGCAGGCGGCCTGGGCGCCGAGGGCCTCGATCTGCGAGGCAACCTCGGCCATGGCGGCTTCGTCGCGGGCGGCGAGGGCAATGTTGACGCCTTCAGCGGCGAGGGCTAGGGCCATCGCTTTGCCGAGGCCGCGGCTACCGCCGGTAATGACGGCGGTTTTTCCAGTAAGAAATTCGCTCATAAGATTTTGGGTGGTGTTATCGAGAGGATTGGCGGGACTGGCGCATGGCGTCGAGGATCGCGTCAGCGACCTGACGGGGGCGGTCCACATTTTCCAGGGTGATGTTGCCGGATTCGCCGAGGGCTTCAACGGACAGATCACCGACGCCGACCAAGCGCTGGCCGAGGGTCTGATTCATAGAGACGTCGCGGACCTTGTCGAGGATGATGTTGCGCTGGGTCTTGCTGACGAGGCCGTCTTCAAAGCGGAGGATGCCCTGGGTGAGGGTCAGGCGGCGGGCGTTGAGGCGGACGTGTTTCATGGATGCCCAGAGATCGATGGCGAGGGGAATCACCAGGAGCGCCCAGAGTTCGGCCGGTTTGAAGTCACGGGACTGCATGAAGACAACGACGCCGACCACCAGCAGGGCACTGAGGACGTACCAGAGGATGATGCCTTTGATGGACGGACGAATGACAAGATCAGCCATGTATTTAGTTTGACGGAAACGACCGGGCGAATACGCGTTATTGTACAGCAGGGCTGCCGTATGATTGTGACTGGAGGTTGTATGAAGAACCGTGTGACCCGAATTGGACTGATTCTGGCGCTGAGCGCGCCACTCACCTTGGCCGATTTCCGCTATGACCAGAGCTCGCGCATGACGGGCGGGGCGATGATGGCGATGATGAAGATGGCGGCCCGGTTCAGCAAGGGCGCCCTGGATCCGGTGAACTCGACGATTGCGGTGAAGGGAAACCGGATGGTGATGAACCATAACGGCAAGACCGCCAGCATCTGGGACATCGACAAAGAAACGATCACGGACATCAATTTCGAGAAGAAGGAATACTCGGTGACGACGTTTGCCGAGATGCGCGCCTTTATGGAAAAGGCGATGAAGGATAACAAGTCGTCAGCGAACACGTCGATGGAGATCGATGTGAAGGAGACGGGGAAGACGCAATCGATCGCGGGGTACCCGGCGCGCGAGTTCCTGATGACAATGAAGGTGGAGGCGATGGATCCGCAGACGGGCAAGAAGGGCGAGATGAAGCTGGAGATGAGCAACTGGATGACGGCGAAACTGCCGGGCTATGACGAGGTTGCCGGTTTCCACAAGCGGATGGCGGAGAAGATGGACATGGCGGGAATGTTCGGCGGGATGGGGCAGGCCGGCATGGGCGCCGGAATGGCGGCGGCGGCAAAGAAGATGGCGGCGATGGACGGCGTGCCGGTGCTGCAGATTATGCGGATGATTCCGACCGATCCCGAACAGCTGAAGAAGATGGAAGAAGCGCAGAAGGCGCAGGCGGCGCAGGGTGAGCAACCGCAGGGGCCGACGGCGGGGCAGGCAGCCGGGCAAGCGGCGGGCGATGCGGCAACCCGCGAGGTAGCCGGGCGGATGGGACGGATTGGCGGACTGAGTTCGGCCGGGCTGGGCGGGCTGGGCGGATTGCGGCGGAAAAAGAAGGAAGAACCGCCGCCGCCCCCGCCTCCTCCGGCGGAAACGACCGCGGCCGCGGCGCCGGCAGCGGGAACTTCGGTGGGTTCGTTCTCTTCGGAAGCATCGATGATGGAGATGACGATTGAATCGAAGAACCACTCCAATTCCAGCGTGGAAGACTCGATGTTTGCGATTCCCGGCGGGTTCAAGACCGTGAAGAGCCCGATGCAGCGGTAGGGCGCAGCCAGATTCGTTTTTGTGCGAAAGGGCCCCGGACTTCCGGGGCCCTTCCCTTTCGGGGGGGCGCATTCTGTAAACTCTCGCCATGCGGAACATATTCCTGGCTGTTGTGACGATAGCGGTGGCGCTGGGCGCGGAAAAGATGCGCGTGGCGCACATCGGATTGGAGCTGGACGGCAGCTGGTCGTGGATAGAAGAGGTGAAAGCGCAGCCGGATGTGGTGTTTGCCGGGATTGCTGATGCCCAGGAAGAGTTGCGGGCGCGGGCGCGGAAAGGTTCGCCGGGGGTGGAGGTTTATGCCGACTGGAGGGCTATGCTGGACGCGGCGAAGCCACAGGCGGTGACGGTAACGGTGCCCAACCGCCGACACCTGGAGATTGTGCGCGAGTGCGCCAAGCGGCGGATCCACGTGTGGTTTCAAAAGCCGCTGGCGGCGACCGGGGAGGAGGCGCGGGAGATGGAGCGCCTGGCGCGCGAGGCCGGGATTACGCTAATGGCGAGCTACCACACGCTGTGGAGCGGGCCGATGCGGGCGTTTATGAAGAAATTGCCGGAGGCGGGGACAGTGCGACTGCTGGAGGTACGGCATGCGTTTCCTGCTTCGAAGGTTCTTTCGCCCACCTACGAGCGGCAGTTTCTGGACCCTGCGCAGCATGGAGGCGGGGCGTTGATGGATCAGGGGACCTACGGACTGGCCTATGCAGCGAAGATTCTGGGCCGGCCGGTGCGCGTGTTTGCGACGGGACGGACGCTGCGGCCGCGGCCTGGGCTGACGATGGAGGACGACGCCACGGTGGTGCTGGATTACGCGGGGGCGACGGCGGTGATCCGCGCCGGATGGTGGGCGGAGCCCGACGGGCCGGGAGAAGGATTCAACCGGGTGGCAGGAACCCGGGGAGAGTTGGTGCGGGACATGGGGAAGGTGACGTTTACAGCGGCGCGAGGAACGGCGGAGAACGTGGAGGTGGAGTCGATTCCGGCCCATCAGAGGGGAGGAATCGCTCACTTTTTGGCGTGTATTCGAAACGGGAAGGCGGTGGAGGCGCCGCATTCGGCCACGATGAATGCGCTGGTGAACGAGATGGTGGACGCCGCCTACGAGTCGATGCGAACGGGGCGGGCAGTGGCGATGCGCTAGAGGGGGACGCCGGCGAGGCGGGCGATGGCGAGCGCGTTGGTTTCCGTATTGACGCCGGGCTTGAGGAGGTAGTCGAAATCGAGGGGGTCGGTGCCGTTGCGGGAGCACATGTGGACGTTGGTGGCCCGCTCTATGGCGGTGAGGGCGAGATCGTGGGTGGAAACAGCGCCGATAGCGCCGTTGCGCAGCAGTTCCGCGACGACGGCGGCGGCGGCGATGCGGCGATCCGAGGAGTTGGTGCCGCTAAAGATCTCGTCGATCAGGAAGAGGACCGGCGGGCGGGTGCGGGCTAGTTCGATGGTATTGCGGAGCCGTTCGACTTCGGCGAGGAAGCGGGACTTGCCTTCGCTGAGGGCATCCTGCACGGAAAGGGAGGCGGCGAGGGAGAAGAGCGCCGTTCGGAAGGCCCGGGCGCGGACTGGGGCACCGGCGGCGGCGAGAACGGAATTGACGCCGATGGCGCGGAGGAGGGTGCTTTTGCCGGCCATGTTGGAGCCACTGATGAGGAGCAGGGGGCGGTCCGACGGATTGAGATGGATGTGGTTGGCGATGGCAGTTTCGCGGGCGAGGAGAGGGTGGGCAAGGGCTTCGACCTCCAGCGTGGGCGGGCCGGACTCGAAGGCGGGATAGACGTCTTCGGGGCACTCATGGGCATAGCAGGCGAGGGAACTGAGCGCCTCAAATTCGGCCCAGGCGTTGATCCATTCGCGCATGGCCTCGCCATGTTCAGCGCGCCAGTTTTCAATGGCCATGGCGGTTTGGGCACCGACGAGGAAGACGACGGACAGGAAAAAGAACCACTCCTTGGTTCGTTCGTTGAGGATCTGGAAGTAGAAATCGAGGCGTTTGAGGCGGGCGACGGCATGATTGGCCGTGACGGTGGCAACGAGGGCCTTCAGTTTCGGGGATTGGAAGTCCTGGGCGGCGAGGAGGGCGATGCCCTGGCGGAGGAGGGTGAGTTCGACGGCGAGAAGGCGGCTGGATTCGATGGTGGCGACGACGCGGGGATGGAAGTGCAGGCCGAGCGGTGCCTGGAGTCCGACGAAGGGAGCGACGGCGGCGACGCGGCGAAGCCAAGGGGGGTAGGCGTCGAGGGGACGGTTGAGCCAGTTGTCAAAGGTGGCTGGTTCCGACTGCTGAAACCGGAAGCCAAGGGTGGCGATTTTTTCGCGAATCCGGGTAAGCGGCGCGAGTTCCTGGATGGCAGCCTGGCGGGCGAGCGATTCGGCGACCGAAGGGCTGGGATCCTGGAGGTAGGCGGCAAGTTGGCGTTTGCCGACGTTGGTGCGGGCGGTGGAAAGGCGCTGGAAGAGGGAGGCGTGGCCGAAGAGGTTGAGGTCGGCGGCATAGAGATGTCCGGGGTGTTCGTATTCGGCGCCGTCGTCGCCTTCGCCGTGCCAATCCCCCTGGAGGCGCTGGAGGCCTCGCTCGTAGAACTCCTTCAGGCGGGAGATATCGTTGGATTCGAGCCGCTGGCGGCTGTAGCGGCGGAAGAAAAAGTAGGCAAAAGGGAGCGGAACTGGCAGGATTCCGAGGGGAAAATCGGTGCGATTGAGGGCCTGGACGCCTAAAAAGAGGAATACGGCGACGGAAGCGGCGCACAGGAGGAGGGACGCGGACTGTTTGGAATCGAGGGCGGCATCGGCAGCGGCGAGTTCCTGGAGGCGTTGCTGGTATTCGAGGGCAGGCACGATTTGAGCTTGACAGATAACACGATGGCTACTATTATTAGCCTTAAGGCTAATTCGATTAGCCAAAGGAGGGAAAGATGGTTCGAGGCTGGTTGCGGGCCGAGGGCTTGGCGGTATTGACGGGGAGTCTGTGGCTTTACGGGCAGACGGGATGGAGTTGGGGATTATTTGCCGGGCTGCTGCTGATTCCGGACGTGGCGATGCTGCCGTATCTGATTAATGCGCGGTGGGGGGCCGTATCCTATAACGTGGCGCACAGCTATCTGCTGCCGTTGGGACTGGCGCTGGCGTTTCCCCCTTTGCTGCCGTACTGGTGCATTTGGACGGCACATATCGGAATGGACCGGATGCTGGGGTACGGATTGAAGTATCCGAGCGGCTTTGGGGATACGCATCTGGGGACGCTGCGGTGAGCGCGCCGGCGAAGACGACCGACGGAGAGATCCGGCGGGTGGCGCGGCAGTTGCTGGAGTTGCACGGGGTGGACGGGGTGACGATGGCAGCGGTGGCGGAGGCGGTGGGGGTGCGGGCGCCGTCGTTGTACAAGCGATTCGCGAGCAAACCGGACTTGTTGCGGGCTGTTACGCGGGCGGCGCTGGGGGAGTTGGCGGCCCGGATGGAGCAGGCGGCGCGACCGGACGATGCGCGGGGGAGCCTGGAGAGGATGGCGGAGGACTACCGGGCGTTTGCGAGGGCCAATCCGCGGGTTTACGAATTGATTTTCACTCCGGCGGAGGGGGAGGACCTGGAGGCGCGGAAGGCATCGGTAGTACCGCTATTCGCGGTGCTGGGAGCGGCGATCGGGCAGGAGCGAGCGCTGCCGGCGGCACGTCTGCTGGTCGCGTACCTGCACGGGTACGTCACGATGGAATTGCAGGGTTTGTTTCAGCTGGGCGGGAATATCGACGAGGGTTTCTCGTTCGGGCTGATGACGATTCTCGACGGATTGCTGGGGGGACTCAGCCGAGAGAGCCCGGGGGCCAGTCTTCCAGGCTGAGGGCGGCGGCGGCGGAAGAGACGGAGAAGCGGTAGGCGTCGTCGGGATCCCACTCGTCTTCCTGGGGATCGAAGCGGCTCTCTTCGCGAGGGCAATCGCCTTTGCCGGCGACGCAGGTGGGGGGCTGGTGGCCGGGAAGGATGTCTTCGAGGGTGACTTTGTGGCGCCAGTTATCGCGGAAATCGTAGACGTAGAGCAGGTTTTCGTTGGGGCGGGCGAGCACCTCCTCCAGGCGAAACTTGCGTTCGTCGAGGTCGAGCGAGACGGTGTAGGGTTGGGGGTCGACGACGGTCCAGCAGTTTCCGGCGCGGGTGAAGGAGTGCTGGTGGGAATCGGACCAGCCCATGGCCACCTGGATGACGGTGTGAAGGGCGTCCATGCGGAGGGTGGCCGGGACGAGCACACGGCGCCAGACGGGAGGCCGGACGCCGTGCAGGGTGAGCTTCAGTTGGAAGGTCAAATAGTGACCTTGCTCATGACCGGCTGGCCGGGGTAGACGCCTTCGACGATCTTGCCGCCGTCGACGACGAGGGTTCCGTTGACCAGGACGTAGGGGATACCTTCGGAGTACTGGGCGGCGTTCTGATAAGTGGCTTTGTCCTGGACGGTGTCGGGGTTGAAGACTGCGATATCCGCAAAGGCGCCGACGTTGATACGGCCGCGGCGCTTCATTTCGGGAACGAATTTCTCGAGGCGCTGGGCGGGGAGGGTGCTCATTTTGCGAATCGCGTCTTTCAGTGTGAGGACTTTGCGTTCGCGGACGTAGTGGGCAAGGACATGGGCATAGCTGCCGGCGGCGCGGGGATGGCCCTTGCCGTTGGTGATCCAGCCGTCGCTGGCGACGATGACGTCGGGGGCGGCCATGGCCTGGTCGATATCCTGCTCGCGCATGGAAAAGGTGATGACGGTAGCGCCTTTTTTGCGGTGGATCTTAAAGGTCTCTTCGGTGAGGCGCTCGCCGGTTTCGACGAGCATGATGTCCTTGTAGTCCATGTCGAGGTGTTCGCGGAAACCGGGGTTGAAGATGGCCGATTCCAACTGGGTCATTCCGGCGATGTAGGGATAGGCTTCGTAGGAGATATCGATGCCGCGCGCCTTGGCGCCGCGGACGATGGAGAGGCCGAGTTCGAAGGCGCGGCCGGAGCTGGAGTTGAGATGGACGACGTGGAGGCTGGCACCGCTGGCGGCAGCATCGGTGATGACCTCCTGGAGGGCTTCGACGACACCGGGATCCTTGGCTCCGGCACCGCGCATGTGGACGAAGACAGGTACCTTGGCGGCGGCGGCCACCTTAAAGATATCGAGGATTTCGGCGCGGGAGGCGAAGGGGGTGTAGGCGATACCCATGCCGATGCCGACGCCGCCTTCGCGAAGGCCTTCCTTGAGGAGTTCAATGGTGCGGCGCTGTTCGGGGTCGGTGGCGGCGCGTGTGGCGGCGGGTCCGGCGGGGA
Organism: uncultured Solibacteraceae bacterium; assembly: GCA_964430625.1. GTDB lineage: Bacteria > Acidobacteriota > Terriglobia > Bryobacterales > Bryobacteraceae. The sequence continues at coordinate 136,499 of CAYSFR010000018.1, read as the reverse complement.
GCCATTCGCTGGTATCGTTGGTGGCGGTCATGCGGGCGGGGACGTGGCCGACGGAGGCGCCGAAGTGGATGAGCGACTTGCCACGGCGCTCATCGATCCACTTTTTCATGGGAGAGACGCCGATTTCGAGTTCGAGGGAGGTGGTTACGCCATCGCGCGCTTTGAAGCGGTTGTTTTCGTCGTTTTGGCGGTGAACGTGGAGGTCGATGAAGCCGGGAGAGACGACGTGGCCCTTGGCATCGATGACGCGTTTGCCCTTCAGCGGCGCGGGGGAAAGGGCGGTGATGACGCCGTTGGAGATACCAACGGAGCGGACGGCGTCGAGACCGGAAGCCGGGTCAATGACGCGGCCATTGTTGATAACGGTATCGAAACCGGTCTGGGCGGAAGCGGAAAGGGAGAGAGCGGCAAGAAAGTGGCGGCGCGAGGGCGTCATTTGGGAAGTGTAACGCTAAACGGCGCAAAGGGTAGGGATCCAAAACACGAACGGCGCCGGGTGGCCGGCGCCGTTCTGTGGTCTATTCTGGATCGCTGCGACGCTTTTTGCGATTACGCTTGCGAGCGAGGGCTTCTTTCACCCGCTTTTTTTCGCCGGGCTTGAGGTAGAAGGAGTGGCGTTTGATCTCCTTAATAATGTCCTCCTGCTGGACTTTGCGTTTAAAGCGGCGCAGGGCATTTTCGAGAGTTTCGCCGTCTTGGACGATGACTTCTGCCATTTAGTATTCACCTCCTCACTCGTTCGGGCTGCCCTGATTAAAGGGCGCAAACCTTTATTGTAGCAGAGGGTTCGCCGGTATAGAGTGTTATGGTGCAGAGAACGAAAGCAGCTTTTCTGGGGCTATTAGTAGCGATTGTTGGATACGGACAGGCGCCGCCGCCGGCGGTGGCCCCGGCCAAGCCTGTATTCCGGCGGCCGCCGGCCTATCCGGAACGCCCGCCGGCGGATCCGGCGATGGTAGCGCGGGGAAAGGCGCTCTACGGACTGCAGTGCACGTTCTGCCATGGAGCGGACGCCCGTGGCGGATCGGGCGGGCCGAATCTGCTGCGCGCCGAACTGGTGTTAAACGACAAAGACGGCGAGTTAATCGGGCCCGTGATCCGGAACGGGCGAGAGGGGATGCCCAAGATGGACCTGACGCCCGCGCAGATTGCCGATGTGGCCGCGTTTATCCACAGCTTCAAAGTAGGCGGATACGATGTATCGCGGATGGTACCGGAGACGATTGTCACGGGCGATGCGAAGGCGGGGTCGGCGTATTTTGCCGCCACCTGCGCCAAGTGCCACTCGGTGACGGGGGACTTGAAAGGGATTGCGACGCGGATCCGGGATCCCAAGGTACTGCAGCAGAGTTGGCTGATGCCGGGATCGGGGCGGGGGGAAGGTGCGCCGCGGGCCAAGCCGTGGATGGTGACCGTGACGCTGGCCGGCGGGAAGAAGGTGGAGGGCCGGCTGGTACGGGTGGACGACTTCCTGGTGACATTGACCGATGGGGATGGGGCGCGGCGGACCTTTACCCGGGACGGCGACCTCCCCAAAGTGGAACTGCGCGACCCGCTGCAGCCGCACAAAGACCTGCTGAAGAGCTACGCGGACAAAGACATTCATGACGTGACGGCGTACCTGGTGACAGTGAAATGAGACTCGTATCCGGATTGATGATCAGCGCGGGACTGCTCTGCGCGCAGGACACAGCAGCACTGAAGAAGCGGCTGGAGAACGACTGGCCGACCTATTCCGGCGACTACATCGGACAACGCTTTAGCCGGCTGAAGCAGATCAACACGACCAATGTGAAGGGGTTGTCGCTGGCCTGGACGTCGCGGGTGGTAGCGGGGCCGCCGGCGGCGCCGGCGGGAGGCGGATTCCGCGGATTCGGTCCGGCGGGACCGCCGACGATCGTTGGCGGAGTGGGCACGCAGGACTTTGGGGGAACGGCGAATATCCGCGCCTCGGTGCTGCAGGTGGACGGCAAGCTGTACCTTTCGACGCCGGACAACGCCTGGGCGGTGGACGCACGGGACGGCACGGTGCTGTGGCACTACTACTGGCGGACGAAAGGCGGGACGCATATCGGCAACCGCGGGCTGGGAATGTGGGGCAAGTGGCTCTACATGGAGACGCCGGACAACTATTTGGTGTGCCTGGACGCCGAGACGGGGAAGGAACGGTGGCACAAGCCGATTGCCGACTTCAACCGGCAGTATTTTTCGACGATGGCGCCGATTGTCATCGGCAACAAGATCATTGTGGGGACGGGCAACGATCTGGATGCGCCGGGCTATGTGCAGGCGCGGGATCCGGAAACGGGGGATGTTTTGTGGACGTGGTGGTCCGTGCCGACGCAGGAGGGGGACCCTGGGTTGGAGACCTGGGGGAGCCTGGAGGGAGCCAAACACGGTGCGGGGAATGTCTGGATTCCCGGGGTCTATGATCCGGAGACGAATCTCTACATTTTCGGGACCGGGAATCCTTCACCGGCCTATACGAACCCGCCGAGCCGGGATGGCGACAACCTGTACACGTGCTCGATTGTGGCGCTGGACATGGCAACGGGGAAGATGAAGTGGTACTACCAGATGAACCCGCACGACACGCATGACTGGGACTCGAGCGAGACGCCGATTCTGGTGGATGGCGAGTTCAAGGGGCGGCCGCGGAAGATGGTTCTGCATGCGGACCGAAACGGCTATTTCTGGGCGCTGGATAGGGTGACGGGGGAGCATCTGCTGACGTCGAAGTTCTCGCCGACGGTGAACTGGGTGAAGTCGATTAATGCGAAGGGGCAGACGATTCGCGATGTGGCGAAGGATTCATCGGTACCGGGGACGCTGGTTTCGCCGAACAACTATGGAGCGACGAATTGGCCACCGGCGGCCTATTCGCCGGATACAGGGCTGTTCTATGTGCCGACGATCGATAACTACGCGATGTACTATTTGACGGAAACCGATCCGCGGGGGGCGATGGGACTGGGCGGAAAGGACGAGCAGCAGGTGGCGACGCTGGGCGTCTATATGACGGCGATCGACTATAAGACCGGAAAGGTGGCCTGGCAGCACAAGTATCCGGGGCCGGGCGGGTTTGGGGCGCCGCAAGGGGTGTTGACCACCGCCGGCGGTCTGCTGTTTGGCGGGGACAACGCGGGGAATCTGATTGGCTACAACGCGGCGACGGGGAAGATCCTATGGCATGCGCGGTTAGGGAACGTGTCGAACGCGCCGCAGACGTACGCGCTGGATGGGAAGCAGTACGTGCTGGTGGCGGCGGGCGACCAGTTGTATGCGTTTTATTTGCAGTGATACTGACGGGCGCAAATTGCGGATTTTCCAGGCCGGCCGGATGCCGGCCTGGAAAATCGCTACCGGCGCAAGCGAGTCCGTAACAGGCCCGCCACTTCCTGCGCCTGCGTCCGGTCCAGTATCCACATCGCGGCAATATAGATGGCGGTACCGGTAGCGGCTAGCAGCGTTAGTGTCAGCCATGGCGGCGTTGCGGCCGGGAGGGATTGGCGCAGGCCGGTGACAGCGATTGCCATGACCACTGCCGAGGCGAGAGGGGCCATTCCGGGCTGCAGTTGCCGCCACGGCCCGAGCCCGGTGACGCGTTTCACGAAATAGATGGCTGGAGGCCAACTGAGGTAGTTCCCTACTACGGCGGCGACACAGGCGCCCACGGCGCCCCAGGGCAGGAAAAGGTACATGACGCCGAAAATGGTGACGGTCCGCAAGACGCTGGCGCCCAGGAGCAGGCCTGGCCGGCCCAAGCCCCGGAGCACGGCGGCATTCCAGATGTGGAATGCACGGCGGTAGGCCGTCAGAACGAGGAGTTGCAAGAGCACGATGGACGGCGTCCAATTGGGTCCAACCAGCAAGGGAATCAAGACCGGAGCCACTAATCCGATACCGGCACAGGCCGGGATGACAATTGCCGTGGTGAACCCAACCCCGGCGGCATAGCCCCGGCGGACCCGATCCAGATCTGCCTGGACGCTGGAAAACGCCGGGAGAGCGGCATGCTTTGCCGGGGCGAGCATGACGTTGATGGTGTTTTCAATGATTCGCCGGGCGAAGATGAACTGACCGAGTTCTCCGGCGCCGGCGACGAGTCCAAGGATGAACCGTGGGGCATGCAGGTCCAGATAATGGAGCAAACCCTCCAGGCCCCGGCTGGCACTGAATTGCCAGACATCGCGAAAAGCTGCCGCACTCCAGGCCATCCTTGGCCGCCAATCCACAGCGCGCCACAAGAGGAGCATTTCGGTCCCGGCTGCCACCAATCGCTGTACCACCAACGCCCAGACGCCAGCCCCCCAGACGGCGAGGGCCACGGCGAACGTCGCTCCAGCCACATCCCCCCAAACGGCGGCACGGGCCGTTCTGGCAAACGAAAAATTCCTGATGAGGAGCGCTTTCGGAACCTGCCCGGACGCGATGAGCCAGAGACTGACGCCGGCGGCGGCGATAGGCCCGGCGAGTTCACGGCGCCCGTACCAACCCGCCAGCGCACCCGCGGCGCCGGCGACGGCGGCCACGGCCGCGAGGCCGAAGCCCTGCAGTACCCAGAACAGGGTTTCCGAGTGCCGCCGGTCCGCCTTGGGCATTTGGACCAGTGGTTCCGCCAGCCCGCTGGACATTAATTGCTGTCCGAGGGCCAGCACCGATTCGATCAGCGCCATCAGCCCGAAGATTTCGGGGCCGAGAAGCCGGGAGAGCACAATGAAGGAGGCAAACGCCACACCAGCCTGTCCTGCCGCACCGGCGCCCGCCCACAGGGCGCCACGGATACTGGTTGTGCGCAAGCTTTCGGCCGAGTCCGCATTCGCCATCGTTCGGGGGATGCCTCTCAGGTTAACCCACCGGGGAATGCTACCCTGCAAGTTTGCAGCCGCAGCCGATCGCCAGCGTTGTCATCTCCGTGTACAACGGGGAGCGATTTCTTGCCGAGACCCTGGAAACGGTCTGGGCACAAAGCCATTCGGACCTGGAAGTTATCGTGGTTGACGATGGCTCTACGGACGGCTCCGCGGCGATCCTCGCCGGCGTGAGGGACCCTCGTCTGCGCGTGATTACCCAGATCAATTCCGGCCCGGCCTCCGCAGCGCGCACCGGCGTCAGCTCCGCCCGCGGAAGGTACATCGCCTTTCTGGACCAGGACGACCTGTGGCTTCCCGAGAAACTGTCAGAGCACATCGCCTTCATGGAGGCGCGTCCGGAGGTCGACCTCAGTTTCTCCTGGTTCAATGTGATCGATGAACAGTCGCGCGAAATGGGTATTCATTCGGCGCGCCCCACAGCCGAGGTGTCTTTTCGTGAGCTCCTCACGGATTTCGTTATTGGCGGCACATCGAACGTCGTGGTGCGGCGCGAAGCGATGGAGAAGGCGGGTGGGCCTAACCCATCAATTCCCGGGATGTTTGACCTGGAGCTTTCCCTCCGGATTGCCCTGCTGCGCCCAGGCAACATCGTGCCGATTCCCCGTGAACTGATGCAATATCGTCGCCACGGGCAGCAGGTCACCCGAAACGTTGGCGCGATGCAAGCCGAATGGCTGCAGGTTCTGAAGCGGATGCGGGAGTTGGCCCCCGCCGATGTGGCCTCGGTGGAGGCGCACGCGAACGCGAACATGAGCCGCTACTTCTCCCGGCTACACTACGAGGCTCGCGATTACGCCGCCGGGTTGCGCGAGATCGGGCGGTCCATTGCTATGGCACCGGCAAGATGGCTGACGGATTCCCGCAATTGGCTAACGCTCGCCGCCTGCACGGCGGGGCTGGTGCTTCCCCGTTCGGCCGTCCGGGTGGCAGAGCGAATGGCGGGGCTTCGCCGGGACTAGCCGTGGCTACGCCGGACCCTGCTGCGCAGGGCCTCCGTGGAAGGGGTTGAAATCGGTGCCGTCGTCGAACAGGTCGATGCCTTCGGCCTTCTTCAGAAAGTTCACCACCAGATAGGTAACCGGGGTTGCCAGCACTTCATAGCCGACCTTTACGAGGTAGCCGGTCAGAATCAGGTCGCGGATGAGATGGCCGTCAATGCGGCCCCAGAAGGCGATCGTCATGACAATGACGGTGTCGACCAGCTGACCAACGGCGGTCGAAGAGATGGTCCGGGCCCAGAGCATGCGGCCGCCGGTAAGAACCTTCATCTTCGCCATGACAAACGCGTTGGCGAACTCACCACACCAGTAGGCGATGAGGCTGGCCACCACCAACCGAGGCAGGAAGCCGAAGATGCTTTCAAAAGCAGCCTGATTGTTCCAGCCCGGGGCGGGGGGCAGGCTAACGATCAACATTCCGAGCGCGGTGAGGAGCGCCGTCGAAAGGAAGCCGTGCCAGATGGCGCGACGGCTGCCCGCATAGCCGTACACCTCGGTGAAGATGTCACCGAAGATGTACGTCAGCGGGAAGAGGATCTGCGCTCCGCTCAGCACGATGTCGAACTCCATGCCCCAGAAAGAGACATGACCGAACGAGCAGAGTTTGCTGGCGACCAGGTTCGAAATCAGGAGTACTACGACGAAGAAGCTGAGACAGATTTCGTAGTACTTGAAGCGATGAAGCGGAGTGAGATGGGTTAATAGATTGCTCAAGGGTTAGGCTCGCAAATCGGCGCCCGACATGTCGGCGGGCTTTGGTAAGCCTAGCAGACCGAGGATGGTGGGCGCGAGGTCGCGAAGCGAACCACCGGAGCGGAGCGGACGGCGGGCCTCATTCACGAGGATGAGCGGAACGGCATTGGTGGTGTGATAGGTGTGCGGACCGCCGGTGACCGGGTCGATCATGGTTTCGGCGTTTCCGTGGTCAGCGGTGATGATCCACTGTCCACCGGTGCGCTGTATGGCCTGATGGATCCGTCCGAGCATGGCGTCGCAGGTTTCACAGGCCTTGACAGCAGCTTCGTAGACGCCGGTGTGGCCGACCATATCGGGATTGGCGAAGTTGACGACGATGACATCGAAATCGGCGCGCTCGATTCCCTTGAGCACGACATTACAGACGCCCTCGGCGCTCATTTCCGGCTGGAGGTCATAGGTCGCCACTTTCGGCGAGGCCACCATTTCTCGCTCTTCGCCATCGAAGGGCTTTTCGACGCCGCCATTGAAGAAGAAGGTCACATGGGGATACTTTTCGGTTTCCGCCACGCGCAACTGCTTCATGGAATGGCCCGCGAGGACGCCGCCAAGCAGGTTGGTGTGCGACTCGGGTTGAATGACCGTGTTCACCTTGAGCGTCCGGTCATAGACGGTCATGGTGGTGTAGTGGAGGTTCTTCGGCGCCAGGTGCTTGTAGGGCACGTCGAGGGGGTAATCGGTGAGAACCTGGGAGAGTTCGCGGCCACGGTCGGCCCGGAAGTTGAAGAAGAGCACGGCGTCTTCGTCGCGCATCAGGCCGGTGGGCTGATTGGCTTCGTTGACTATGACGATGGGTTCGATGAACTCGTCGGTCACCCCTTTTTCGTAGCTTTCCTTGATGGCAGCGACAGGGTCAGAAGACTTGCGGCCTTCGCCGGTGACGATGGCGCGGAAAGCCCGTTCGACGCGCTCCCAGCGCTTGTCGCGGTCCATGGCATAGTAGCGCCCGCAGACGCTGCCAATACGGCCGATGCCGATCTGCTGCATTTTGTTGAGCAGTTCCTGCATGAAGCCGGCGCCTTCGTGGGGCGGGGTGTCGCGGCCGTCCATGAAGGCATGAACGACAACGTCTTCGACGCCGCCGCGCTTGGCCATTTCCAACAGGCCGTAGAGATGGGTGTTGTGCGAGTGCACACCGCCATCGCTGACGAGGCCAAGGAAATGAAGGCGGCGGCCGCGGGCGTGCTTAACGGTCTCCTGCAGGACGGGGTCGGACACGAGGGTGTCGTTGCGCACCATCCAATCAATGCGCGTGATATCCATCTGGATAATGCGGCCGGAGCCGATATTGAGATGGCCAACCTCGCTGTTGCCCATCTGGCCGTCGGGCAGGCCGACCCATTCGCCGCTGGTATTGATGAGGGTGTGCGGATAGGCGCGCATGAGCGCGTCGTAGTTGGGCTTATGCGCGTTGCGCACGGCATTGCCCTTGACGGCCGGGGACTCGCCCCAGCCGTCAAGAATGGTCAGGATGACCGGTTGTTTCGCCATTACCGCTTGAATGCCTTTCTGCCGGCGTACTGCGCCTGGCTGCCCAGCTCTTCTTCGATGCGGAGGAGCTGGTTGTACTTGGCGATACGGTCGGTACGGGAGGCCGAGCCGGTCTTGATCTGGCCGACGGAGGTACCGACGGCGAGATCGGCGATGAAGGAGTCCTCGGTTTCGCCGGAACGGTGAGAGCTGATGGCAGTGTAGCCGGCGTGGTGGGCCATGGCGATGGCCTGAAGGGTTTCGGTCAGCGTACCGATCTGGTTCACCTTGATGAGGATGGAGTTGCCGACGCCCTTGTCGATGCCCTCGGAGAGGCGCTTGATGTTGGTGACGAACAAATCGTCGCCGACCAGCTGAATCTTCTTGCCGAGCGTCTTGGTGATGAGCTTCCAACCCTTCCAGTCGTCCTCGGCCATGCCGTCTTCGATGGAGATGATGGGGTACTTCTCGCAGAGGCCGGCCCAGAAGGCCACCATCTGTTCGCGGGTGTATTCACCGCTCTTGGACTTCTTCATCACGTACTTCTCTTTTTCGGCGTCCCAGAGTTCGCTCATGGCCGGGTCGAGAGTAATGGAGACCTGATCACCCGGGGTATAGCCCGCTTTGGTGATGGCTTCCATGACGACTTCGAGCGCTTCCTCGTTCGACTTCAGGTTCGGGGCAAAGCCACCCTCGTCACCGACGGCGGTGGAGTAGCCCTTCTTCTTGAGGACGGTTTTGAGGGTGTGGAAGATCTCGGCGCCCCAGCGGAGGGCTTCGGCGAAGGTGGGAGCGCCGTGCGGGGCCACCATGAATTCCTGGAGGTCGACGGAGTTGTCGGCGTGGGCGCCGCCGTTGATGATGTTCATCATCGGAACGGGGAGCAGGCAGGCATTGACGCCGCCGAGGTAGCGGTAGAGGGGCGTCATCTGGCTGGCGGCGGCAGCGCGGGCCGTGGCCATGGAGACTGCCAGGATGGCGTTGGCGCCGAGGTTGCCCTTGTTGGGAGTGCCGTCGAGAGCGATCATGGCGTGATCGACTTCGGCCTGACGGGTGGCATCCATGCCGAGCAGGGCAGGAGCGATGATGGTGTTGAGGTTGGCGGTGGCTTTCAGGGTGCCTTTGCCGAGATAGCGGCCTTTGTCGTCGTCGCGGAGTTCCACCGCTTCGTGGACGCCGGTGGAGGCGCCGGAGGGAACAGCGGCGCGTCCCATGGAGCCGTCGGCGAGGAAGACGTCGGCTTCAACGGTGGGGTTGCCACGGGAGTCCAGTATTTCTCTGCCTACAACTTTGACAATGTCAGTCATTCGAGTGATCCTGCTTGGTTCTTTCTTGGAGTGGGGCGCGGTGCGCGGAAAGTGCTCACGGGGCGCGGCGCCGGTGCAATGGAGTCACTTCTATTTTGGCATACTGGGTGCGACTGCCCATGTGGATCCGGGAGACGGAACAGACGACGCGATACCGGTTCTGGTTCGATGTGCGGGAACCGGGCGTGCCGGCGTATGCGGGGCAACTTGGAGCCGAGGCTGTCTACTTGATTTTCATTGTCTGTGGCGGATCGGTCGTCAACCGGTGGGGGTGGGAGTGGCTTCCCGTGCTCGCACTGGGGATCATGACTCTCTGCGGGGGGATCCGGCGGCTGGAGCTGTGGGCGGCGGCGTTGCTCGGAGTTGCCATTCTGGGGCCTCTGGCGCCTTTGTTGTACTGGGGACTGCGGGTCAACGAGTTCTACTTTTTCGCGGGAGTATTTCTGCTCCTATCCGTCTACTGTACGGGACTTCCCATGGCGATCTGGGCCACTTGGGTCCACCGCGGACTGCGTCAATAAGATCGATGGGATTTGCTGGAATTGGCCCCTGTTCCCACGGGCACACCATCGTGGAAGGGCCGGTTAGCGGTCTGGGCTGGCAAGGCCCGGCCTGCCATCCGGTGACCGTTTCGCGGAGAGGCTACTTCTTCAGTCCGACTTCTTCCAGCATTCCGCGAAGCGCCAGTATCCCGCCCGAACCCGGCTGCATGGCAGCGATCCTGCTTTCGCGATCCAGCAAAATATAGGCGGGCACGCCGGCGCCCTCAAATAGCGGCGCGAGGTTGGTATCGGGGGTGAGGACGATGTTGGCGGTCCGCGGGTGCTCTTTCAGGTACTGCTGCACCGTGGCCTTTGATTCGGCCGCATTGATGGCGAGAACAACCAATCCGTCCTTGGCATGGTCCTTGATGATCTGCTCGACGGCGGGTTCATCCTTGCGGCAATAGCCACACCAAGTGGCCCAATGCTGGATAAGCACCACTTTGCCCTTCAACGTCTCCCGGGTGTGGAGTTCGCCGTCGATGGTCTTTGCCTGAAATCGCGGCATCGGGTCGCGCGGCGGCTTCTGAGCGGCAAGCGGGGTTGCGGCGAAGAGGGCAAGGCAACGGCGACGGTCCATCATTCCAAGCTATCATGCGGGATAACCGATATGAGGCTCTTCCCTGCTCTGCTGTTGGCCGGATCGCTGCTTGCGGGCGCGCCGTTGTCCGTGGAAACCCTATTCACCCGCCCCTATGTGTGGGGTACTCCTCCCTCGGGACTCACGTGGGCGAAGCAGCGGCCGCTGCTGGTGTTTCTCTGGAACGAGTCGGGCCGGCGGTTTCTCGATCTCTACGCCTGGGATGCGACGGCCAGGAAGCGTGTCCGGTTGACGTCCCTTGAATTTGCCAAAGACGAGTTCAACCCGGGGCCGGAGGCGGCGGACGAACGGCTGAAGGCACACAAGATGCCCGACGGGGGACTGAACAGTTTCTCGGTTTCCGACGATGGGACTCGCGTGGCCTATGCCTGGAAGGGCGACCTGTATTGGGTGGCCACGGATGGGAAATCAGCTCCTTTCCGGCTGACGCAAACCCGGGCCGCAGAAGGCTCGCCCCGGTTCTCCGCGGATGGAAAGTTCCTCGCCTATACGCGAGCTGGTGAGATCTTCGTCCACGAACTGGCTACCGGCGCGGTGGCCCAATTGAACGAAGCGACGCGCGGGGCGGCGACGTCGTTCGGCTGGTCGCCCGACGGCAAGCGCATTGCCTATCTGGCGATGACGCCTGGCGCGCGTACACAGGTTTTGCCGAACTACTCGGGCCAGTTCGTGACGGCGCGCCCGTTCCCGCGGACCGTCGCCGGAGACGAACCGGCGCCGCCGGTCCTTTATACGGTCCCCGCCGCAGGGGGTAAAGCGGTGCGACTGGGCGAAGGCAGCGATCCGGAATGGTCGCCGGATTCGAAGTCGATTCTGGTCCAGAGCGTTACGCCCGACCGGAAGAAACTGACCTTGCGCATTTACGATGCGGCGACGGGAAAACCGCGGACGCTTCATGAATCGACCGACGCCCGATGGATCGCGCAGACCTTTTCCATGTGGTCGCCGGACGGGAAGTGGGTGGCGTTCACAAAAGATGTAGACGGCTACATCCATCTGTACCGGATTGCGGCGGCCGGCGGCGAAGTGCAACAGATCACCCGCGGCAAATGGGAGCTGAATACGGAGCGGTTCGGATATGCGCCGCAATGGGCCGGCGACCGTTTGTACTACTCATCGACCGAAGAAGGAACCAACGAGCGGCAGTTTTACTCGATCCTTCCCGACGGGACCGGGAAACGGAAGCTGTCGCGCCGGGAAGGGATCAACGTGGGCGTGGTGACCGAAGACGGCCGGCACACGGCTCTGCTGGAAGCCGACCTGAAGATGCCGCTCGACCTGTTTGTGGATGGGGAACGAGTGACCCATTCTCCGCGCCCGGAGTTCACCACCTACGCGTGGCCGGAAACGAAGTTCGTCGAGTTTCCCTCCCGGGGCGACAAAGCCACGGTGAAGGCCAAACTGCTGCTGCCCCCCGGCTACGATCCGGCGCGAAAGGACGGGAAGAAGTGGCCGTCGGTGTTTTTCATACATGGCGCGGGAATCGCCTCGAGCGTGTTGAAGCAGTGGGGCTCCTATCAGGATCAGCGCTTCGTCTATAACGCCTTCCTCGCCTCGCAGGGCTATGTTGTGATGGACCTGGATTACCGCGGGTCGTCCGGATACGGACGGGAATGGCGCACGGGCGTGTATTTACACATGGGCGGGCCTGATCTGGACGATGTGCTGGGAGCGGTGGATTATATGAAGGGCCTCGGCAATATCGATACGGGCAAACTGGGCATCTGGGGAGTCAGCTACGGCGGTTTCATGACGAACATGGCGATGTTCCTGGCGCCGGGCGTCTTTAAGGCCGGCAGTTCCTGGGCGGCAGTGAACGATTGGGAGAACTACAACCACGGCTACACCCGGGAACGGCTTACCACCCCGGCCGAGAACCCGGAGGCCTACCGGCGGTCCTCTCCGATCACCTACAGCAAGAACCTGCGCGACAATCTGCTTCTGATTCACGGCATGGTAGACTCGAACGTTCTGTTCCAAGACACGGTGCAGTTGACGGAAAAACTGATTCAGGAGGGCCGGCCGTTCGAGGAGATCTTCTATCCGCAGGAGGATCACGGCTTTGTGCGAGACGAAACCTGGATTGACGCACTGCGGCGCACCACCGCCTTCTTCGATAAACACCTGCGATGAGCCTACCGAAACTGTATCCGATACTCGACACCGCCACGCTGGAGCGCGCCGGCGTCCCGTTGCTGGAGGCGGCCATCGGCATGATCGAGGCCGGCGCCCTTATTCTGCAACTGCGGCACAAGGGCCATTTTTCGCGGGAACTGTTCGAAACAGCGGCTCATTTGGCGGTTTTGTGCGAACAGGCGCGCATCGGGTACGTGATCAACGACCGGTGCGACATGGCCAAGTTGTTGAATGCGCATGTGCACGTGGGCCAGGACGATCTGCTACCGGTGTTCGTCCGGCAACTGGCTGGTCCGGACACCATCATCGGCCTGTCCACCCACAATAAGGAACAGCTTCTGGCGGCGAACCGGGAACCGGTGGACTATCATGCGCTGGGACCGATCTTTGGAACGGCATCCAAGGTGAATCCCGACCCGGTTGTCGGGCTCGATGCGCTCCGCGAGTGGCGCCCGCTATCGGAACGGCCGGTGGTGGCGATTGGCGGCATTACGCTGGAGAATGCGGCGGCCGTGCTGGCGGCCGGGGCCGATTCGGTGGCGGTGATCAGCGGCCTGATACCGGAAGACGCGGACCGAAAGTCGATACGGGAGAGGACCCAAGCATGGCTGAACGCAGTGAAAGCGTAGAACTCAACCGCAGTCTGGGGCTGTTTGACGCGACGACAATCGTGATGGGATCGATGATCGGGTCGGGCGTGTTTATTGTGGCCGCCGATATCGGGCGGCAGGTGCAATCGCCGGGTCTGTTGCTGCTGAGTTGGGCCGTGACGGCGTTGTTGACGCTGATTGCCGCGCTGAGCTACGGGGAGCTCGCCGCTGCCATGCCCCACGCCGGCGGGCAGTACGTCTACCTGCGGGAAGCATTCGGGCCGCTCTACGGATTCCTTTACGGCTGGACTTTCTTTATGGTGATCCAGACAGGGACGATTGCGGCAGTGGCGGTGGCGTTTGCAAAGTTTCTGGGTGTGTTTGTGCCGGCGGTGGCGGCGTCGAATAAAGTGCTTCCGTTCCTCTCCACGCAGCAGGTGGTTGCCATTGCGCTCATCGTCCTGCTGACCTGGGTGAATTCGCGCGGCGTACGAACGGGTGCGATGGTGCAGAACGTGTTCACGGTGGCCAAGACGGCCGCACTGCTGGGGTTGATTGTGGCCGGCTGGCTTTGGGGGAAGAACGACGCGGCGGTGGCGCGGAACTTCACGGCGCCATTTGAGGGGGTCGACTGGGGTTGGGGCACGGTGCAACTGGTGGGTGTGGCGCTGGTAGGTTCGTTGTTCAGCTCCGACAGTTGGAACAACGTCACCTTCACGGCCGGGGAGATGCGGAATCCGCGGCGGAACCTGCCATTGTCGCTGGTGCTCGGGGTGGGACTGGTCTCCCTGCTCTACTTTGCCTGCAACTACGTGTATTTGCAGGTGCTGCCGCTGGAAGCCATTCAGACGGCACCGGAAGACCGGGTGGGCACGGCGGTGGCGCGGGGCATTTTCGGTGACGGAGCGGTGCAGATGATGGCCGCGGCGATCATGGTGTCCACGTTTGGATGCGTGAACGGGTTGACGATGGCCGGCGCCCGGGTATTCTACGCCATGGCCCTGGACAAACTGTTCTTCCGCGCCGCGGCCAAGCTGGACCCGCAAACGCACGCCCCGGTGACGGCGCTGTGGATCCAATGCCTGTGGGCGGCGGTTCTGACGCTCACCGGCAGCTATAGCGAACTGCTGGACTATGTTATATTCGCTGTTTTGCTTTTCTACATCCTGACGATTGTTGGGATCTTCGTTCTCCGTAGAACCCGGCCAACCATGGAGCGACCGTATCGGGCATTCGGATATCCGGTGCTGCCGGCGGCCTACATTGTCCTGGCGGGCGTAGTTGAGTTGTTGTTGTTGCTCTACAAACCGAATTTCACTTGGCCCGGATTGCTCATTGTTTTATTGGGTATTCCGGTTTATTTCGTCTGGAAAAAGAGAGAGGTCCAAGCATGAGTCTTTTCGCGACCAAGCCGCTGAGCCGGATTCTGGCCGAATCCGAAGACGGCGAACATAAGCTGAAACGGACGCTGTCAGCGATGCAACTGACCGCGTTAGGGATCGGCGCGATCATCGGCGCCGGGTTGTTCTCCCTGACGGGGCCGGCGGCGGCGAACCATGCCGGTCCGGCTATCATGCTTTCGTTCGTAGTAGCGGCGATCGGGTGCGCGTTTGCCGGGCTCTGCTACAGCGAGTTTTCCACCATGATTCCGGTGGCAGGCTCTGCCTACACCTATTCTTATGCGACGATGGGCGAACTGTTCGCCTGGGTGATTGGCTGGGATCTGGTGCTGGAGTATGCGGTTGGCGCCTCCACGGTGGCGACCAGTTGGTCTCGCTATGTCGTCAGTTTGCTACGGGATTTCGGGATTCACTTCCCGATGGAGTGGGCAGCCGGCCCATTTGAGAGCGTCACGCTTCCTGACGGAACGATGATCGCGAACGGGATTGTGAATTTGCCGGCCGTCTTCATCGTCTGCTGCGTATCGGTACTGCTGATGATCGGGATTCAGGAGTCGGCCCGGGTGAATGCGGTGATCGTCGTCGTCAAGGTCGCCGTGATCATTCTGTTTATCGGGTTTGGCTGGGCGTATGTGAATCCCGCCAATCATGTGCCGCTGATCCCGGAGACGGTGACCGGGGAATTCGGCAACTTTGGATGGTCAGGTATCGTACGCGGTGCAGGTATCATCTTCTTCGCCTATATCGGGTTCGATGCCGTATCCACCGCGGCACAGGAAGCCAAACGGCCGCAGCGGGATATGCCGATCGGTATCATCGGTTCGCTGGCGGTTTGCACCATCCTCTATATTCTGTTCAGCTATGTGCTGACCGGCATCGTGCATTATAAGGAGCTGAACGACCCGGCCGCTGTCGCCGTGGCCATCGACCGGACGCCGTACATCTTCCTGCGGAAGCTGGTGAAGTTCGCCATCATCGCCGGCTACACGTCGGTGATTCTTGTGATGCTGCTCGGCCAGAGCCGGGTGTTCTTCTCCATGTCGCGCGACGGCTTGTTGCCCAAGCTTTTCTCGGCCATCCATCCGAAGTGGCAGACCCCGTGGCGGAGCAATATGCTCTTCATGGTGTTTGTCAGCCTGATGTCGGCGTTCCTGCCGCTGTCCAAGCTGGGCGAAGCGACGAGTATCGGAACGCTGTTTGCGTTTGTGCTGGTGTGCGCCGGCATTCTGGTGATGCGGAAAACGAACCCGAACCTGGAGCGTCCGTTCAAGACGCCGTTGGTTCCTTTGGTTCCGCTGCTGGGGATCGGCGTGAATCTCTACCTGATGTACGGCCTGGGCCTGGAAAACTGGCTGCGGCTGTTCATCTGGATGGCGTTAGGGCTCGCTGTCTACTTCCTTTACGGCCGCAGCCATAGCCGGCTCGGCATCGACAACGCCAAGGGCAACTGAGGCATCTGACCCCCTGGAATCGCGGTTCGGCAGTTCGCCGGCCGCGATTCGCTGTGCAATCTCGGCGGATTTGCGGATCGGGACCATTTTGGAGTTGGCGCGCAGACGGATGAGTGCACCGGAGCCAGTGTGTCCGGCGCGGGCGCGCAATGCGAGCGCCAGCGAGGATACGCGGGTGTGCTGATCGGAGGTGGCCCGTTCGATCAGTGGCATAAACGGTTCCACCGAGTCCCGTTGGCTGATGCCCTCGATCAGGTTGGCGCGGACGCGGCCATCCGGGTTTTCATAGATTTCTTCGATCACAGACACGTTGTCAACACAACGCCCCAGGATTCGCGCCACCTTGGATTGGACATGCTTGTGGGGAAACTTCGAGAAGCGGAGCAGGGTCATCGCCAGCCGGTGCGTTTCGTTTAAGGTTTCCAGGACGTCGAGCGTTCGCATTACTTCGTCTACCGGGATCTCCTCCGGCCACAGGCGGTGCGCCAACAGGCGGCGCAGCAACTTGGAGTCAAACAGCGGGTCACACTGTTGGGCGTACCCGGTCACGGTTAGCGCCTGTTTCAAAGACAGAATAGAGGGCAAACCCACCGCCCGAAGAATGAACTGCCCATCCATAAGGATGTCCCAGCCCTTGGAGTCCCCCGTGGTCCGTCTTTCCCACTGGCGCGCCACGAATTCGTAAAAGTCCGGCGGATTCGCAAAATCCACCATCATGCCGAGCCGTTCGATCGAGGAAGGGGAAGACTCGGAAACCACCGCTGTCCACGAGTCCAGTCTGTTCAAATCCATCTCATTCAGGCATATCGGACAAAAATAGACCTTTATTGCGAAATGTTACCGGAAATCACTTGCCGAGTTAGGGTTTCTTCATTAACATAACTTTATCGGTAACGAGGTCCGAGACAACGATGAGCAAAAAAGTGTTTGTTGGCAACATTCCGTTCCAAGCGCAAGATGAAGAACTGCGCAATTGGTTCTCCTCCCATTCGGTGTATCCAGTAGGAGTAGCAATCGTAAAACATCGGGTAACCGGAAAGTCGCGCGGGTTTGGGTTTGCGGATTTTTCGCAAGCAGATGAAGCGGAAGCGGCGGTAAACGCCTTGAACGGCATGGAACTCAACGGACGGCGGCTTATGCTCAGCTTGGCTCACTCCGACGGTCCGGCGGTTCAGGAAGCAGACGCAGCGTATCGAACCGCGTAGTTTTGGCATCCGGACTCAGGGGAACAATCCATTGGTGTCTCTCGCAACCTATGCGAAGATAAGAGGGTTGAGTCGGCGGTAAGCCGCCTCAACCCGATCTCCCCCACTTGCCATGATCAACTACTGGGTCCTCGGAGTCCGAAGGCTCCTTGTATTTTCGCTCCTGCCGCTTACCGTCGGGATCGTGATCGGCGTGTTGGGATGGATATGGAAGCAGGACGCCGGTACCTTGTTGGCCAACATCCGGGAAGTGGATGGCCGAGTGCTGAAGGTGACGCCCGTTTCGGACGGGATGGAATTGGAAGTAGAGTTCCTCACCGAGTCAGGACTCGCCCACAAGAAGACAATCGTGGTTGACGACCGGCAAGCACGAAATGCCGATGCGGTGGGAAAACTCAGCCTGATTCATGACCGGCGCGACCCGGCAACGGCTACGGTAGGGCACGTCGTGAGTGCCCATAACGAATGGTTGTTCTATTGGTCGCTGGTGGTGCTGGGGGGGCTGTTGGCACTGTGGGGATTGGCCGTGGTGGCCCGGCAAGGGAATGCCATTCTGAAGATAGGTTTGCTGTTCCGCGACGGGCAACTGACACAAACCGAAGTAAGGGATTCGACGATAGCGCCGGGCGGAGTGGTGGGGCGGTTCACGTACGCGTTTCGCGGTCCGGATGGGCGCTGGTACGAAGGAAAAAGCCCTGATCTGCCGGTGGCGCAACTCAGCCAATGGCCCGTTGGGAAACGGCTGACAGTGGCCTACGACGCGAAGAACCCGCGCGAGAGCGAGCCCGACATTTTCGGCATTGTCGCCGCAAACCAGCGAAGCGCGGAGTTGCCGGTTTAGCCGTTAGAGGACAAAGGCAAGCGAGGTGGAGTACTCGTTCATGCGAATCCAGCCGCGCGGCGAGATGAGATCGAACGGTTTGGGATTGGTGTATTGGCGCACGTCGAAGCGCAGAAGGAATCGTTCCGAGACGCGAATCTTGAGGCCACCGCCGTAGTTGACACCGAACTTGGTGCTGCCGCCGCCGTTGGTGGCTGAAGCACCGGGAGGGACGTAGTTGGCGAAGTGAACGCCTCCCGCGGCAAACGGGCGGATGCGAGAGCCCTCGCGAATGGGATAGAGCAGGTAGTTGTAGAAGCCCTGATGGATCGCCATTCCCTGCTCTGCGACCGTGCCCGATCCGTTTTGCACGAGTTGTGTCCGGTTGTAGGCGTAGCCGAACTCGTGGCCGGTGAAATCGCCCGAGTTGGTTGTCATCCGCATATTGATGCGAAACCCGCCCTTCAGGCTATAGTCGTCCTGCTGGGCGGAGGCCGCGTCTACCTTGCCGAGGCCGGCATTGGAGAGACGCGACTGCCCGCCGCCGACGGCAAGTTCCAGGACCTGGGAGAAGGCAGGTAGAGAGAGGAGTAGAAGGAAGATACGAATCATTCAATCGGGTTCTTTCCGCGGACGAGTATGACGTGAACAGCACCCGGGCCATGGACCCCCCGGACCAGGAACTGCTCGATATCCCCTGTCCGGCTGGGACCGGTGACAAGCACCATGGCGCTAGAGTCGTCCACCGGGCGGGGGATCATGGAAAGCATCTCATCCAGATTAGTCAGCAACCGGTCCTGCGGAACGACAGCAATGTGGACGGGCGGGAGCAAAGAGATCAGCCGGGGCTCTTCCGGTGTCGCCCGGAGCACGATGGTCCCAGTGTCGGCAAGCAGGCAGTAGGCGCTAGTAATACCGACGGCGGAAACCGCGCAGGCGTTTCGCAATTCCTCCGGTCCTGCCCACGGCGTCCCATGGATTCCGCACTCGGCCAGGTATGGGTGTGGAGAGACGACCGAAGATTGGCCATCGACAAGCCGTTTCACCGCCTCGGCGGCCGCTCGCGGATGATCGGCCACGGTAAAAGTGCCGCCCAAGGCGTCGAGCGCTGCTTGAAACCGGGCGATCCGGGTAGCGAGCGACTGGTGCCGGACACGGAGCAGCGGCTCCGGCGGAGGAAGCGGTTTCTGCCCGAATTTTCGGCCGATGGCGGCGCGGACGCGTTCGATGATGGCTTCGCGAGAGTCCATTTACTTCTTTCGCTCCTTCCATCGGTCGCGGAACGCCTTGGCCGGCGGGGCGGGAAAGTCCCGCTCGGTCAGCCACCCAGCCAACGGAGCGGCAAGGCTGGCTGGCCATGGCGCCTTGGCGAGCCATGCGCCCGGTTTCCGGCCCAGAAACCACAAGCCGAACCGCGCGGCCAAGGCGTAGGCGGCAGGGCGAGTCATTAACCACGCCCAGAGCGGAAACACCCGGGCGAACTTCGGATCCGGCGTCGCCTCAGCCCGCAGCTTTAACAGGATCCCGGGAATATCGATCTTCACGGGGCAGACCTCGGCGCAGGCCCCACAAAGGCTGGAGGCGAACGGCAGCCACGGGTCCGCGTCCTTCCCTTTAAACTGCGGCGTGATGATCTTCCCAATCGGCCCGGAGTACACCCATGGATAGTTGTGGCCACCAATCTTGCGATAGACGGGACATGTATTGAGGCACGCCCCGCAACGAATGCACTGCAGCGATTCCCGTTTCTCTTTGTCGGCCAGGAGTTTGGTCCGGCCGGCATCGAGGAGAACGATGTAGAACTCTTCGGGACCATCGAGTTCCCCGGCGCGCCGAGGCCCGCTGACGATGGAGGTATAGCTGGTGAGCGGTTGACCGGAAGCGCTTCGGCCCAACAGATCCAGGAACACCGCCAGATCGCGCATGCGGGGGATCAACTTTTCGATTCCGGCGATGGCAATATGGATCTTGGGCGCCGAATGGGTGAGCCGGGCGTTCCCTTCGTTCTCGACGATAACAGCGGCACCGGAATCGGCAAGGAGGAAATTGGCGCCCGTGATTCCGATTCCAGCCGAAAGGAACTTCTCCCGCAGGACGCGGCGGGCCGTCATCGCCTGGTGCTCGATAACCGTATCGTGCGCCACGCCAAGCTTTTCTTCAAAGAGATCCGCCACGTCGTGGCGGGTCATATGAATCGCCGGAGCCACTATGTGATAGGGACGATGCCCGGCCAACTGCAGAATGTACTCGCCAAGGTCGGTCTCCACGGTATCGAGCTCGTGGTGGATCAACCGGTCATTGAGATGGATCTCCTCACTGGTCATCGATTTGGACTTGACGATGACGTTCGTGCCACGCTCTTTGGCCAACTGCAAGATGAAATCGGCCGCCTCTTCCCCGGTCTGCGCCCAGATCACCTTACCGCCGTTGGCGTTAACGGCGGCTTCCAATTGAAGCAGGTACACGTCCAGAAATTCCAGGGTATGGCGCTTGATGGCCGCAGCGCGGGAGCGCAGATCTTGGTACTCAGGGAGTTTCTCCGCATCGACCGCTTTCCGGCGATTGTCCTTAAATCGCCCGGTATTCGTATAAATCGCCAATTGGAGATTGGCGTCAGCGAGCGTTTTGCGGATGGCCGGATCAGGGGCGCTCATGGTGTCTATTTCCGGCTGGCAAGGACTTCGGCCAGGTGGACGGTTTGAACCGGGTGCCCGCCTCGGGAAAGGGCGCCGCGGAGTTGCATCAAACAACTGGAGTCGAGCGAGACCACATGGGAGGCGCCGGTCTTAAGAATGGAATCCACTTTCGTCCGCGCCATGGCGCCAGAGATTTCGGCAAACTTGACGGAAAATGTACCGCCGAATCCACAGCACTCCTCGGCGGCCTCCATCTCCACCAGTTTGAGATCCCTGACCTTGGCCAGCAATTGGCGGGGAGCGCTCTTCAATTGCAGTTCACGGAGGGCGTGACAGGAATCATGATAGGTGACCGTGTGCGGGAAGCAGGAATCGAGTTTGTCAAGATCGCCAAACCGGAGTAGGAAATCAGAGAACTCGAAAACCTTGGGCGTCAGGGCATGGACACGGGCGAGCGCGACGGGATCACCGGCAAAGAGTTCCTCGAAATGATGCGAAATCATCGAGGTGCAACTGCCCGAGGGCACGACGATGGACTCGGCGCCGTCGAAAACCTCGAGAAAGTGGCGGGCTACCGGCCGCGCGTCGGAATGAAACCCACTATTGAATGCCGGCTGCGCGCAACATGTCTGACCTTCGCGGAACTCGACCTCGAACCCGAGGCGCTCCAGGACGTCGACCATAGCCATTCCGGCATCGGGGAAAAGCTGATCTACGAGACAAGTGACAAAAATCGCGACGCGTCGCGGCATGCCTCCCGATTGTAGCACCGGGCCAGGCGCCGCCACGGCTACAATGTATCTGTGGACCGGCGACATATTATTCTGTTCCTGGCCCTGGGGACACGGGCGGCAAATGCGGACGCGATCAGCCTCCGTGGCAAGTTGCGGGCAGGCGAACCGCCTACCGTGGAAACGGCGGACGGACGGCGCGTTCCTGTGGACGGCGACGATCAAGTTCGCGCCGTTTTGCGGGACAAACGCGTGATCGGCAGCGACCTGGAAGTGGTGGGCGAGATGGATGCCCAAGGGGTCTTTCGCGCCGTCCCGACACACGACAATCCGCTCTTCGTCCATCAGGGCGGCAAGCGCCTCTATGTGACATACTGGTGCGACATCTGCGCAATCCGGACACGCGCACCGGGCGTCTGCTGGTGCTGTCAGGAAGACACAGAACTTTCCCTGCGGGACCGTAAAGACTAGTGAAAACCATCACCCTCCTCCCTGCCCTTTTTGCCATGACTGCACTCACTCACGCCGCACAATATGAGGCGCGCACGAGTTCCGAAGACGGCATCGGAACGCTTACCTTGCGCGACAACACCAACGACGTCACCGTTTCCGTGGTTCCGTCGCTGGGCAACAACGCCTACCGCATGCTCGTCAAGGGCAAGGACGTTTTCTGGTCGCCGTATCAGAAACTGGGCGAGTTGAAGGCGAAGCCCACTCTGCTGGGAAATCCGTTCCTGGCGCCATGGGCGAACCGGCTCGACCAGCCGGCATTCTTCGCCAACGGCAAGAAGTATGCCTTGAATCCCGACTTGAAGAACTATCGAACCGACGGGAACCAACTGCCCATTCACGGCCTGGTGAATTACAGTCCGCACTGGAAGATGATCGGCATTGGGGCCGATGCCAAGAGCGCCTGGGTGACCAGCCGCCTGGAGTTCTTCCGGTTGCCGGAGTACATGGCGCAATTCCCCTTCGCCCACACGATCGATATGACCTACCGACTGGCGAACGGCGTTTTGGAAGTGGAGACCGAGGTCACCAATCTCTCTTTCGAGAAGATGCCGCTGATCATCGGCTACCATCCCTACTTCCGCGTCTACGACGCCCCGCGCGCCGAATGGAAGGTCACCTTACCCGCCAAACTTCACGTCACCCTGAACAGCAAGCTGACGCCGACCGGGGAAACGAAGCCGAACCCCTACGCCGATCCGCACGTGCTGGCGGCGACGCAGTTGGACGATGTCTTTACCAGGCTGGTTCGCGATTCGGCGGGGATGTCGGAGTTCTCCGTGCAGGGGAAGCAGCAGAAGGTCTCCGTGGTTTACGGACCGAAGTATCCCGTGGCGGTGGTTTATGCCCCCACCGGCCCCAACCGTGACTTCATCTGCTTTGAGCCAATGACGGGTATTACGAACTCGATGAACCTTGCCCATGAGGGTAAATACAAGGAATTGCAGTCGATCGCGCCCGGCGGCGTCTGGAAAGAGAGCTTCTGGGTGAAGCCCTCCGGCTTTTAAGGCAGGCGGCAAAACGAAAACGGGGAACGATCTTATTTAGATCGTTCCCCGTTTGTTCGTTGCGGGACGGAAAAGTTACTTGGCGCCAGCGGGCTTGGGGGCGGCAGGCTTAGCAGCCGCCGGAGCCGGAGCGGCACCAGGAGCATTTTTGTCGTAGGTTTCCACCACCTGACGGGTGATGTCCACGGCCGTGGAGGCGTAGAGAACCGGGCTTGACTGCGCACTGACGTCGATGACCACGGCATAGCCGTTGTCGCTGGCATACTTGTCGATCACCGCCATCACCTTGCCGCCGATCTCCTGAAACAGCTTCTGCTGTTCCTGATCGAGTTCGGCCGAGGCGTCCTCACCGTCGCGCTGCAGGGATTTCTGCTTGGCGTCGATGTCACGCATCAGCTTGTTCTTCTGTTCTTCGCTGGCCGTATTGGAACTGGCGCGGAGTTGCTGTTGCAGCGCCTGGATTTCGCCCTGACGCTTTTCAATCTCCTGCCGCTTGGGCATAAACTTCGTTTCCAGTTCCTTGGCCGCCTTCTGTCCATCTTTCGTGCCGATGATGGCATTCTGCAGATGGATGATCGCGATCTTGTTGGGCGCCTGTGCGGGCAAGGTAAGGGCGGCGCCAGCAAGCATTGCCGGCAACCAGAGCATCATTCGATTCACTTTGAGAGACTCCTCAGGGCGGTGCCCATAATTGTACTAAAGTTACCGGAACGGCCGGGCTGGGGAAGCCCTAGAACGTGCGGCTGATGGTAAAGCGGAAGGTGCGGCGCCGTTCGTAGAAAGGCGTCGCCTGGCCCCAGGTGGCGACGGAATTGATGAATGTCGCCTGATTGGGGAAGGAAGAGCGGTCGAGCACAACCGGAGGCTGCAGGAACTCGCGGACGATGGTGGGATTGTAAGCCCAGTAGAAACGGAAGGGCGCGTTGACTACGGGCATCATGATCTGCATTTCCAAACCAGTGGAAGTGCGAAGTTTTTCGGTACCGGGTGCAACCAAAACGCGGTTGTCGAAACCAGCCGACGGGTGGTTGAAGTTCAGGGAGTCGACCCGATCCTGGTTCATCTTCAACTGGCTGCGCAGCGACATCTTGTTCAGGCCGGCGTCAAAGAAGGCCGCCAACGTCACCGGTCCGAAGATCGGGATCCGGTACTCGAAGTTAGCCACGCCTTGGGTGTCACCACCGGGGAAGATCAGCTGGTAGGTTGGGATGTTCTGCGTTACCGCCTGGAAGGTCGTCGTGCCGTCCGCCTGGACGACTCTCTGCTGACGGGCAGAGCCGTCGTCATTGAGCACCGGAACAGCCGCTTCCGAAGCGATGTAGGCCATGGGACTGACGCCCCAGATGTCAAAACCGCGGACGTCGTTTTCACCGCCCATGTAGACGCGATTGAAAGGAGGCGCCGTCTTGCCGCCGTAGCCGGCCACCAAACGGCCCAGCAGGCGATAGCCGATTACGTGGCCCTTCTTCAATCCCGCGCGGAACATCGTGTGGCTGATCGTCGGTTCAATCAGGTTCACGTTGCCGCCGAGGAAGCTGCCGGCAAAAGTCGTCGAGAAGTAGAGGCTCTTGCCGCGGCTGGGAGTGATGGGATGATCGACCGTATTGTATTGGAACGAGGGGACGATCTTGCTGGTGCGGATGCCACTCAGCTGATTCGGCCCGCCCAAACCCTGGAAGTTGACGTATTGGAAGTACTGCGTACTGGATTCCGAGAGCGTCTGGATCTTGGAGACGTCGTAGCCGTAGCTCATCGTCCATCGGGCGAAGGTCCGCCGGAACTGGGACGAGGCGAAAACGGTGAAACCGCGCCCGTTCGATACGTAGTTGAGCAGGTTATTGGTGCCCAGTTGCTGGAACAGCGGGATGAGGTTGCGACCGCTCAACAGCGACACTTCGCGAGCCTGATCGTAGTTAAACCGCTGCATGTAAATGGTGAAGCCGGTCTGAATGGGGCGGTCCAGCAGGTACGGTTCCGTAAAGCTGAAAGTCACGTCGCGAATACGGTCACCCAACTGGCTGTTGATGCCCAGAGTCTCGCCGAGTCCGAGGAAGTTGTTCGTCGAGTACCCGAAGGCCACGAAGCTGCCGGCGATACCGCTGACGCCGCCGGAGAGTTGAACCGAGTTCTTCCCGCGCTCCTTTACCTTTAAGGTAATGTCGACGGTATTGGTTCGCGTGTCACGCTTGATTTCAGCGGCTTCGCCTTCTTTCAAGGCTTCAAAGTAGCCGAGCTGGTTCAAACGAAGGATGCTCAGTTCCCACAGGCGAGTCGAGAACATGTCGCCTTCGTCCACCAGCAATTCGCGACGGATAACCTTGTCACGCGTCGTGGTGTTCCCGGAGAAGTCAATCCGGCGCACAAAGAACTGCTTGCCTTCATCGACGTTCAAGGTGAAATCGACCTTGTCGGTTCCGGTCACCGGGTTGATGTCCGGCTCGGGAACCATGTCGATGTAGCCAAATTCGCCATACAGTTTGCGAATCTGTTCCAAGCCCTTGCGCAGTTTTGCGGTCGAGAACGTATCGCCAACCTTCATCTGGAAGATGTTGGCGAGAATCGTCTCGGGGGTGCGGAACAGCTTCATGCCGACGGCGTTCAGTGTCTGCAGTTTATAGAGCCGGCTCTCCTCCACGTTGATCGTCAGATCCGCCTTCTTGCCAGGCTTGTTCGGCTTGAAGAGAGGAATCTTCAACCCGGAGCCACCGACATCGCGGATCTTCACAGTGTGTTCGCCAGCGCGGGTCGTGAAATACCCCTTTTCCTGGTAGAACACCTGAATACGCTGCTTATCTTCTTCCAACTTCGAGGAGTCGTAGGTCTTGGCGAATATGTTTTCGAACAGGATCGACCGCGGAATGCCAATCGCGTGCAGGTTCTTCATGGCCCGGATCACGGTCCGGTCGTTGAAGATCTTGTTGCCCTCGATTTTGATGTCGCCCATTTTGACCTTCGGGCCTTCGGTGACCTTGAAAACGACTTCCATGGTGGACGGCGGGATCTGCCGCAGTTCCGGTTCGACAGTCGCGTACTGACGGCCGCGCTCAGCCAGATATTCTTTCAAGACCACGGCGGCGCGCTGCACCTTGTTGGGATCGTACTGGGCTTCCACGGTCAACCCGACGCGCCGTTCCTTGAACCGATCCAGAATTTCTGAAACGGTGACGGACTTGGCGCCCTCGTATTTGATCGACCGGACGATCCGGCGTTCTACAACGACAAACCGGAGGATGTAACCGGTGCGCCCGGCTTCCCGCTCCAAGGTGATGTCGTCAAACCGGCCAGTGTTCCACAACGACATAAAGTCGCGGTGCAACGTCTCTTCGTCGAGTTTGTCACCCTTCTTCGTAAGGATCATTGCGCGAAGCGTATCTTGTGGAACGCGGCGCGCACCGCGAAATTCCACCAGCTCAACAACATCTTCCACCTTCCCCGCCGGCGCTGCCGCTTCGGCGGCAGGCTTGGGGGACTCCAACTGGGGCGCACCGGGCTTCGCGGGCTGAGGGGCCTCTGGCTTAGCGGGCTCGGCCGATTGCGGAACTGTCTCGAAGGGGTTCTGCGATGATGGCTTCGCGGGTGCGGGTTTGGGAGGAGTAGTCGGTGGTTGCTGGCAATAGAGTGGTGCTGTGGGGAAACAGACACACAAGATTGCCAGAAGTTGCAGGCTTCCGAGCCCGGCATGCTTCATTAAGCGGTAAATCCTTTCCACTCTGCGACTCATTTGGTGACGCACCTGGACTCGTCCCGGTTTCCACGCAGGTGACAAGCCTTCCTCGATTCGGCACACAAACTACACAGTTTACCTGATCCGGGGGAACGGGTTCAAACTTCGCATTTGTTACGTTTCCCAAATGAAGACCAATTGGCGTGCCCGATGGGCGTTCCGGCTGATCGCCGCGCCAAACAGTACGTAGGCCAAAACGGTGGCAGGCAAAGGGGAAATGCGGCTGACAACGGGCGCGACCACCGGCCAAAATGCATGCATCAGGAACAGATACCACGCCGCGGCGGCCGCAAACGAACCCAACAGGTGCAGCCAATAATTGGACATTCGCCCGGCGAGCACCGCCCAGATGGCTCCGCCCAACCCATGTAAAAAAAAGTGCATACAGGCGCCGGCGAGCGTGGCGACGCCGAATCCCATCGAAAAAACCCGGTTGTGGTAGACCCCGGCGCCCCATAGGTTGAGCATTGCCCACCAGTATTGGCGCTCCATCCAGGAGTCGATGGCGAACCAGGCGATCATCACTACCGCTCCTAGAATTCCGCTCTCAATCCCGGCAAACAGTCGCGGGAGCAACCCGGGCACAGGTAGCCGCAGGGGAGGCGGAATCACGATCGGCGGAGGCGGCGGTGAAACCGCGAACGGGTTGTCCTCGCCGGCGTAAAGAGGCGGAGGCGCTACCGGGAGGCTGACGCCGGGCTCCGGTTCGGTTTCGCGGGGAGGAAGTTCCGCATCCATGTCGATAGTTCTGCTGGAAAAAGGCCTATACTAGCACATTCATGCCAATTCTCCGTTCGCACCCGCCTGCCCGGCGAGCAGTCATCACCGGAATCGGATCCGTCAGTCCGAATGGCGTGGGAACGGAAACCTTCTGGAAGAACACTTTAGCAGGCCAGAGCGGCGTCGGCGTCATCAGCCAGTTCGATCCCTCGGCCTACTCGGTCCGTATCGCCGGCGAAGTCACCGGGTTTGATGAATCGAAATGGGTGGATGCTAAGGAGCGCCCCCATGTCGGGCGGGTAACGGCACTCGCCCGGGCCGCGGCGGCCGAGGCACTGGCCGACGCGGGTCTCGACCCGCGGTCGATGTCCCGCGACCAACTGCGCGAGATCGGCGTTATCCTCGGCTCCGGGGGCGGCAGCCAGGCATTTACCGAGGAGCAGTACCGGCTCTTCTACACGGGCCAGTTGAAGCAGTGCAGTGTTTACGTGATTCCCACCTCCACCATCGGCACGCTCGCCAGCGAGGTATCGATGTACTTCGGGCTGCGCGGCTTCTCCCATATCGTCTCCACCGGTTGTACGTCATCCACCGATGCGCTCGGATACTCCCTACGAATGATCCAATCGGGAATGATCGATTGCGTAGTGGCCGGGGGCGCCGACGCTCCGCTGGCGCCGCTCATCCTACGGGGATTTCAGTTGATGCGCATTATGACGCAGCGCTGGAATGAGGCACCGGAGCGGGGGTCGAGGCCATTCTCGCGAGACCGCGATGGGTTCGTTCTGGCCGAAGGGTCCTGGTTCTTTGTGATCGAAGAGCGCGAACGGGCGCTCGCCCGGGGAGCGCGGATTTATGGAGAGTTGGCCGGCTACGGCTCTACCTGCGAGGCCTACCACCGGGTCCGGCTGGAGGAGTGCGGCGAAGAACCGGCGCGGTCCATCGGAATGGCCCTCGAAGAGGCGGGTATTGCCCCCCAGCAGGTGGGTTATCTGCAGTACCACGGAACCTCGACAGAATTGAATGACCGCATCGAGACGGCGGCGATCAAGCTGGCGTTCGGTGACCACGCCCGCAAGGTACCCGGCAGTGCCCTGAAAAGCATGTTGGGCCATCCCCAGGGAGCCTGTGGCGCCGCGGGGGTGGCGGCAATTCTTCTCGCCATGCGCGATGGAATCGTCCACCCGACCATTAATCAGGACGAACCGGATCCGCTTTGTGACCTGGACTATGTTCCCGGGCAGGCGCGCCGGCTGGAATTTGAGTACGCAGTGGCCAACTGCATCGCATTTGGCAGCAAAAACGCTGCGTTGGTGATAAGCCGGCCCTCTTAGCGCACGTTCACCGGAGCCGGCTACTCGGGCTTGTTCTCCGCCTCCGCCGCGGCCTCGGCCTGCAATTCCTCGGCTCGCGCGTTCTCGGCGGCGTAGTAGTAGGAGTGATAGTAGGTGTATTTGCTGTACAGTTCCCCGCGCCGCGCGCCGTTCACTGCGATGCCAAGCACCTTATTTTCACAGAGCGACTGCATCGCTCGCGTCACCGAGTCGATCGTGGTGGTACCGATACGAACCACCAGCACCGTGCCGTGGCAAAGAGTCGAAAGCAGGTTGGCGTCGGCGGCAAACAAAAGAGGAGGCGTGTCCAGCACGACCCAGTTAAAGACGCTCGGCAGGCGGTCGAAGAGAAGCTTTACTTCCTGTAGATTCAGCAGTTCCAACGGATTCAGAACGGCTTCCCCGGCAGGCATGATGTAGAGGTTTGTACCCGCCACCTTTTTGATGATCTGATGGAGTTCGGCCTTCCCCATCAGGTAATCCGTTACGCCGGGACTGCGATCCACCTGAAACATCGAATGGACGATCGGACGGCGAAAATCGAAATCCGCAAGCAGCGTAAGGTTGTCAGAAAGTTGCGCTTCGGCCAACGCGAGATTCACCGCCGTAAAGGACTTGCCTTCGGCCGGCGAGGGCGAGGTGACGACGAGATTGTGAATCGGACTAAGGCTCTGCAAGTGATTCAGGCGGGTGCGAAGCGTGCGAAACTCCTCAGCGGGAGCTTCACTCGGCTTGGTGGCGTCCAGGAGATGGGCATCCGCCAGGGGCTGGAAAGGCACTTCTTCCACCATGGCGACGATCTCCTGCATGGAGGGACCAGCCGGGGCCACACCGGATGAGCGGTATGGGGAGACTGCGGCTGGCGCCGGGAACGTAATCCCCGCAGCCGCCAATCCTCGGGAACCGCTTCTCGGCGGTCCGCCCGGGGCAACAGGCGGCTGAAGACCACCGGTGGCCTCCGCTCGCCGCAACGCTTCGTGAACTTTACTCATGGAACAATCCCTCGGGTTTGCGCATTCTAGCCTTAAGTATTGGTGACCATGTAATAGGCGACAGATCCGCCCATGACCAGAACACCGAGAACGACAGCCGTCGACCATCCAAGCAGGGCAACCCGCTTTCGGCGTTTCACAACGATGTCGCCTTCCAATAGCGGAACGCACCCCAGAACAGTCAACTGGGTATACGCACGTACGTCCTTCAGATTCTTCAGGGTGGTGTCTTTCATTTCTCGAACACCAACCAGCACTAGCCCGATCAGCAGACCGAACGCTGCACCGCCCGCAATGATCAGTTGACGCTTGGGCTCGGTCGGGGTGACCGGAAGCGACGCCTGATCGAGCAAATCGAGAGTCTCGCCCTGCTTGTTGCGAATAATCGCCGTTCCCCGGGCCGAGTCATCTTGCTTCATTTTCATCGAGTTGTAGCTTGCCTTTGCCTGCTCGTAATCCCTGGTCAATTGTGCATACGCCTGACTCGACAGGGGCGCAGAGGTAATCCGGCTTTGATACGACCGCGCCTGTTGACTGGTGCGGGCGATCTCGGCATTCAGATCGCGGAGTTCGACGTCCTTAGCCGCGATCAACGATTCCATTTGTTTGATGCTCGCGTCATAGGTCTGCATCTCTTTGGTAACGACCTGCCGACGGGGCCCCTTGGACTTTTCGGCTTGTTTTTCCTTGCGCGCCTCTTCTTCCCGGGCTTCTTTGTCCTGACGCACCAACTCGTCCCGCTGACGGCGCATAATGCCGAGATTCGCCACAATCCGCCGAATTTCGGGGTGAGAATCGGTATACATCTCCCGGTAATGCGTCAGTGCCTGCTCTCCGGCCGCAATCTCCCGGTTCTTCTGCGCCAATTCCTCATTCTTCTGCTGCGCTCGTACAGGATCCGGCGGAAGCACCTGGGCTGCGTCCGTTGCCTTTTGCAGCTGCTCCCTCAAAATACGCAGATTCGATTCCATCAGCAACTTATCTTGATTCACCCGGCTGATGGATGCGTTCAGTTGCCCGATTCGCTGATCCAGCGAGTTCATCGCGGCAAAATTCACACCCTGATCATCTGGCAACGTACCGGCATTCTTGATCTTGAAGTCAGCCAACTTGTTTTCGATCTCATCCAACCGCTGTTTGGCCTTCTCTACTTCCTGCGTCAGGAACTCGGTTGTCGTCTGGCTTTGGTTAATGGTCTCCCGCTCATTCTCGTTGATCAGGCGGCTGACAATATCCGTGGTGACCTTCTGCGCCAGATACCGATTCTCGTACTGGAACGAAATCGGGAATGCGCCCACACTCCGATTGCCTTGCTGGACATTCATTGCACCGATGCGGATGTGCTTGCTCCGCATCTGCTCGATGATGTCTTCCATCGGAACCCGGCGCCGCTCTCGCGGGTACAAATCGTGAGTCTGAATGATGTTGGTAAGCGTACTCCGGCTGAGCACGCCCTGGGCAATCGCGCTGATCCGTTCCGAAAGCAACTGATTCAGATTCGCCTGCACAAAGCGGTCCGGTACTTGAGAAGAGGTCACGCGAATCAGGGCCGAAGACACGTAGGTGTCAGGCCACAGAAACGCGACCACGGTCGATACGACAATCCCTGCCCACAGCGGCCCAAGAATCCACGTCTTGTGGCGCCGGGCCATGTCCACGAAGTCTTCAAAATCGGGCGCCCGACGGGAAACCTCAAAACTATCTGTTGCTTGCATCCGAACTTCCACTCCTTCAACCGAACTGCTTTCCACTTCCAGCGCTCACGCGCTCTTACCGACCCGGAATCCAGCTACTGAACGATGATGTGATCACCATTCTCCACGAATATGTTCTGGGACATGTTCTTTCCCTTTATCACTTCTTCGTAATTAAATTTGATGCGCTTGTCGCCACGAAGAATCACCACCTTCTTCTTGTTGGCAAACTCCTGGAACCCGCCAGCCCCGTTGATCGCTTCCAGAATCGTCGTGGGAACAATCAAGGGGAACATCCCTGTCCGCGCCAGCATCCCCACCAAATAGTACTTCTTGCTGCCTACCCGAGCCAACGAGACGCTCACTTCCGGCTTATTCACGAACTTGGAGTAGAGTTCAATCACCTTGGTCTGCACCTGTTCCGGCGTCAAATCCGAAACGTTGATTTCCCCGGCCAACGGCAGCGTAATGCGCCCATCCGGCCGAACCACGAACATCCCGGAAAGCTCCGCCTCCCGCCAAACCTTGATCGCTACCACATCCTCCGGGCCAATCCGATACGCTTTCGGATCCACTGGCGCCGCCGGGGTATCCGCCGAAGGCAGTTCCGCTGTCGGATTCGCCGGCTTCACCGGTTCAACGGGCTTGGGTTGCTGCTGCGCCCACGCAACCATACTCACCGCTAGCATAAGAATTATCAATACTTGCATAGTCCGCTGCATCATCCGCATCTGATTCCACACTCCATCCATCATCTCCGAGGGCACCCCCCAGGCGCGACTCGTCCTGGATCCCCCCAAACTATTATCGTCAGTTTATTGTATCTCAGTACAGTTCTTGTGCATTCTGTAGTCAGTACGGCATACCCCCTCATTCCCGTTACGGATAGTACATGGCCTATTTTCTAGCGAAAACCGACCCCGAAACCTACTCCATGGAAGACTTCGCCCGCGAACGGCGCACCACCTGGGATGGTGTCACCAACGCACTTGCCGCCCGTCACATCTCTACGATGGCGAAAGGCGACATTGTGTTTCTCTACCATTCGATGGGGGAATCCGCCGTCGTCGGCCTCGCCAAAGTCGACTCGGCTCCCCGCTTGGACCCGAACAACCCGAAATCCTGGGTCGTCGACATGAAATTCACCGCCCGCCTAACGCCCCCGGCCACACTCCGGGAGATCAAGGAGTCTGGTCTGTTTTCCCATTTTGACCTCGTTCGCAACAGCCGGCTCTCCACAATGCCCTGTCCGGACGATTTCGTCGCGTGGATGCGGGCCCGCTACCCAAAGGCGAAGATTTAGCAAAAGCTATAGCAGCCCAAGGCGTCCCAGATAGCTGCATACCAGCGACACCGGCAGGCCAACCACATTGGCGTAGCACCCGTTGATTCCCGTCACGTAGCGCGAGGCGAGGCCCTGAATCCCGTAGGCGCCCGCTTTATCCATAGGCTCGCCCGTCGCCACATATTCGGCGATCTGCGCGGAGGACATCGGCCCGAACTGAACCACCGTAACCGCCGCATCAATATACAACTGCTGCCGGTAGCGAAGGCAAATTCCGGTAATCACCTCATGGCTTCGACCGGCGAGCGCTGTCAGCATTCGCACCGCATCCGCGGCATCGGCAGGCTTTCCCAGAATCTCCCCGTCCAGAACCACCGTCGTGTCGGCGGCAAGCACACAGTCGTCGCCCGCCTTGGCCACCGTCATCGCTTTCCGTGCCGCCAGGCGACGGACGTACTGCTGCGCTGCCTCTCCGGGTTGAACCGACTCGTCAATATCGGCGGTGCGAACCGTAAAGGAAATTCCCGCGCGCTCCAACAATTCTCGGCGCCGGGGGGATTGGGAAGCAAGAACCAACATTTACCCTCCATCGTAAGTCGCCGCAGCCCCCTTTGTTAGACTTGAGGAATGATTTTCAGGGTTGTCGCGGCTCTTCTGCCGCTTTTTCTTGCATCCGTTTCCGCATTTTCCCAAGGAACCACGTCCCGTTTGCTCGGTGTCGTAACAGACTCCTCCGGAGCAGCCGTGGCCAACGCCAACGTCACACTCACGAATGAAGGCACCAACACGGGCTTCACTTCCTCCTCGGGACCGAATGGCGCCTATTCGTTCGATTCCATCCAGCCGGGACTCTACACCCTGACGGTGGAAGCGAGTGGCTTCCGCAAGTACACAGCGAAAAACAATCGAGTCACGATCGGTCAGCCCACCACCATTAATCTGTCCCTCCAGGTCGGCACCGTCACCGAAGTCGTCGAAGTCTCCGGCGCCGCCGAAGTCGTGCAAACGGCCACCTCAGGCAATCACGGACAACTCCTCGAAGAAAAGACGATCAAGGATCTTCCCATCGTCGGCACCCGCGGACGCAATCCGCTCCAACTTCTCGAAATTCAGCCCGGCGTCAGTTCCGGTGCCAATACAGGCGGCGGCGTTCACATCCACGGCGCCCGCGACCGCGCCTGGAACTTTACCCTTGACGGCATCGACGTCAATGAATCCTCCGCCGGCGGCTCCAACTTCACCCCGCTCCGGCCCAACCCCGACATGCTCGCCGAATTCCGGGTTCTGACGGGTAACTTCACCGCTGATTCCGGCCGCAACTCCGGTGGCCAGGTCGCCATGGTCACCAAGTCCGGGACCAACGATCTCCATGGCTCCGGCTTCTGGCTCTACCGTACTCCGCGCTTCAACGCCAACGAGTGGGAAAGCAACCTCAACGCCGTCGGCAAACGCCAGTTCGTCCAGCACATCTTCGGCGGCTCTCTCGGCGGGCCGATCATTAAGAATAAGACCTTCTTCTTCGCCAACGGACAGGGGCTGAAGGCATTGGAAACAGCCATCGTCACCCGGACGGTTTATACCTCCCAGGCGCGCCAGGGCATCTTCCGCTACATGAATAACGGCCGCAACCTCCCGGCCGGTGTCGCCAACGCCAGCGTCGATTTTTCCGGCAATCCGGTGAACGCCGCCAATGTCCGCAGCTACAACATGTTCACCAGCGACCCCTCCCGCGCGGGCCAGGACAAAACGATTGCCGCCCTCATCGCCCAAACCCCGCTCCCCAACCGCTTCGACTTCGGCGACGGCCTCAACACGGCCGGCTACAACTTCACCGCCCCTCAGTTTGAACGGCAGAACGATATTGTCGCCAAAGTCGACCACATCTTCGACAACGAAAACACGATCTACATCCGCTACGCTTTCGGGCGCCAGGACAGCAACTGTGACCGCGCCAACGGCGGTCAGCCCCTCTTCCCCGGAGCCACCTGTCTCGTCAACACCGAACGGACCCCTCGCAACATGGCCGTCAACTGGCGCACCAACCCGTCGCCGACCATCACCAACGAGTTCGTCATCGGCTTCAACAGCTTCGGCTTCATCTTCGATCAGCCCCTGGCCTCGCTCTCGGAGTACTCGCTCACCGGCGCGCCCGTCACCGTGCTCACCGATCGATCGTTCGGCAACAACCGTACCGTCCGCACCGCCCAGATCGTCGACAACTTCTCCTGGATCAAGGGTGCGCATTCCATCAAAATGGGCATGAACATCCGCCTCCAGCGCCAAGTCGATGACCGCGGCTCCGTTGGTGGCCTCAATGCCAACCCTTCGGTGAACTTCTCCACCGCCATTAACCCGGTGGATCCGGCCACCTTCGGCATCCCGGCGGATGTCAACACCGCCTTCGACCGCCCCTCCCTGCAATCCCACATCAACTTTATGCTCGGCCGCGTCGGACAGCGCTCGGTCGGCTTCGTCTCCGCGGGCGACAAGTTCGTCCCGGGCCGATTCGCCTTCGTCACCGACTATCCCGAATACGACCTCTACATTCAGGACTCCTGGAAAGTGAAGAAGAACCTCACCGTCGACTTCGGTCTGCGCTGGGAAGCCAAGCTCGCCGCGACCAACCCCGACAACCGCATCCGCCGGCCGGATACGCCGCTCGTCGCCGGCGCCGCGCCCACCACCACCGCCAAATGGGTGAATTCGAAGCTCTACGATAGCGACCTGAACAACTTCGGCCCCTCCGTCGGCTTCGCCTGGGATCCCTTCGGCACCGGCAAAACGTCCATCCGGTCCAACTTCCGCACCGCGTTTGACCGCATCCCGACGTTCCTGTTCGCCTCCTCCATCTTCCCCAACATGCCCGGCGAAACCATCGGCATCTCGGACCAGACTTATGGCCAGGCCGGCGGACGTCTGGCCGGTTTGCAGGCCATCGCCCCGCCTGCGGTCTCGCCTTCCTCACTCTCTCAGCCCGCCGCTTTCAGCAACAACGGCATCACCGTCGTCGATCCCAACTTCCGCTCCGCCGTCACCAATCAGTGGTCACTCTCGCTGCAGCGCGAAGTCATGAAGAATACGGTGGTCGAGATTTCTTACTTTGGACGCCGCGGCTATGGCCTTATGGGAGCTTACGGTGCCAATCAGGCCGACATCTACAACAACGGCTTCCTCCAGGGCTTCAACGAAGTGAAGGCCGGCGGCGAATCGACGCTTTTCAACCGTGTCCTTTCCGCCGACTCCCGCATCAACGCCGGCGAATCCGCCTCCCGCATGATCCGCCGCCTCTTCCTGAATGACCTGAACAACAATAACGTCGGCGGACTCGCCGCCAACTTCGCGGCCCGCCTCCAGGGCGGTCGTTCGGTCACCGACCTCTCCGGCGCCGGCCCCTTCTTCTTCTGGGCCTTCCCGCAGTTCAGCTCCGTGACCACCATCGACTCCAACGATTTCTCCACCTACAACGGCCTGGAATTCCTCGTCGAGCGCCGCTTCTCGTCGAACCTCTTTGTGAACGCCAACTACACGTTCTCCAAGTCGCTCGACACCCGGAGCTTCGACCCCGCCTTCACCGTCGCCGCCACCGGTGCGGGCCAGAGCGCTTCCTCCACCCCGTTCGACATCAACAACCGCAAGCTCAATTACGCCCGGAGTGATTTTGACCGCACCCACGCCCTCAAAACCACCTTCAGCTACGATCTTCCCTTCGGCCGTGGCCAGCGCTTCGGCGGCACGGTCGGCCGGCTGGCCAATCACCTGATCGGCGGATGGCGCACCGCCGGCATCTTTACCCTCACCTCCGGCCGCCCCTTCACCGTCTACTCGGGTCAAAGCACCGCCTCCAACATCGTCAACTCGCTTGCCGATTGCTCTGGCTGTACTCGCAAGGACGGCGCCGCCCTTACCGATCCGAGCTCCGGTTTCGTCTTCTACTTTGACGAAGCCCAGCGCAAGAAGTTCTCCATCCCGGCCCCCGGTTCGATCGGCAATACCGCCCGGAACTTCTTCGAAAGCTCCCGATTCGTCAACTTCGACGCCTCGTTCGCCAAGCACCTGAACCTGGCCGAGAAATACAACCTGGAAATCCGGGCCGACGTTACCAACCTCACCAACACGCCGACCTTCGGATTTCCCACGACTACCTTCACCTCAGCCACCTTCGGCCGTATCCGCGATACCGTGCTGAGTTCGTCCCGGAAGATCCAGATGGGAGCCCGCTTCTACTTCTAGAAGCGGCCCCCGCTGATCGCGCAAATGATTTGTACCGTGTCCGAAGCGCGGACTGTGGCCTCCACAGTCCGCGCTTCTTCTTGGTTGATATAGATCCTGATATGCTGCCGGATGCGATCCTGCTCATCAATCATCCGGAACCGTATCCCGGGAAACCGGGCGTCGAGGTCCCGCAGAACCTCGTCCACCGTTCCGCCCCCGGCCTCCACCTCGCCGCGGTTCCGCGTATAGGAACGCAGCGGTCCCGGAATATAGACCGTCAATCGGCAACCTCCACCGAGTGGATCCGCGGCAAATGCGCCGCCAGGGACTTCCAGCTTTCCCCTTCGTCCCGGCTCGCCCACAGTTCCCCGCTTGTGGTCCCGAAATACAGCCCGACCTTCTTCTCCCGGTCCGCCGTCATTGCCTGCCGGTAAACCGTGAACCACGCATTCTCCGCGGGCAGGCCCTTGTCCTTCCGGACCCACGTCTTCCCCGCGTCGGAGGTTCGATACACGGCTGGCTTACCGCCCGGGCTCGTCCGCGGCCACACCGACGTCCCGTCCATCGGAAACACCCAGCAGCTATCCGGATCCCGCGGATGAAGCAC
Organism: uncultured Solibacteraceae bacterium; assembly: GCA_964430625.1. GTDB lineage: Bacteria > Acidobacteriota > Terriglobia > Bryobacterales > Bryobacteraceae. The sequence goes on along the minus strand of CAYSFR010000018.1, from coordinate 98,897 downwards.
CATCGGGAATCCAATGTCGCCGATTTTCTTCGGCATCTTCTTCCCAATTCGCACCCAGGTGTCCCCGGGCCGGTCCAACCGGTAGATCCCGCAATGGTTCTGCTGATATAGGCGGTCCGGCTGCAGAGGATGTACGCGGACACAATGAGGATCATGCCCATACTCGGCATCTGGCGACGGCAGAAACTCGGCGAAACAACCTTTGTTCAGCGGTGTCCAGTTCGCTCCGCCGTCGATGGATTCGAATACCCCGCCGGAGGACATGCCCAGATACATATGGTTGGCATCCCGCGGGTCGATATTGATCGAGTGCATCCGGGCCCCGTCCGGCGGCCCCTGCTCCCCGTCGGCGCACCAGGCCGCCCGCATGGGATGATCGTTGAACCCCGCCACCCCGCTCCACGTTTCCCCGTGGTCGTCGCTCCGGAACAGTCCCTGCGGCGACGTGCCCGCAAACCACACGCCCGGCTGCGACGCGTGCCCCGGCGTCAGCCAGAATGTGTGGTCGACGCTCCGCCCCTTTTCCCCCTCGGCCGCCTTCGGAAAAGCCGGAGGACGGGTCACCTCCTTAAATGTCTTCCCGCCGTTCACCGATCGGTAAATCGTTGGCCCCAGGTGCCCTGCCATACCGGCGATCAACATGTTCTTCGGCTGGCGCGGATCCTGAACAAAATGGAAAATGACGTTTCCGAAGAGAATCGGCGGCGAGATACTCCATTGGCGCCGCGCGGCATCGGAGGCGCAGATAAAGGCCCCCTTCTTTGTCCCGATTAGTAGACGCATAGTCAAAATCGACAATATGCCGTCTGGCCGCCGCGGTCAAGGAGTTTGGGGCAGACTCCGCTACAATCAACAGGCGCGGGGAATTACTCCCGCCACTGCGAAAAGATTATGGACTCTCAGCCACCGGCATCGCTCCAACCACTCGGCGGATACTGCGCCGTCGCCATCGGAGATCCCCTCCATGGCCCTTACCATGACAACGAATACGGCTTCCCCATCGCCTCCGACAACGCCTTGTTCGAACGTCTGATCCTCGAAATCAACCAGGCGGGACTGAGCTGGGCCACCATTCTCCGCAAGCGGCAAGGGTTCCGCACCGCCTACCGGGAGTTTGATATCGACACCGTCGCCGCCTTCGGCTCTGAGGACGTAACCCGCCTGCTGGCCGACGCCTCCATCATCCGCAACCGTTTGAAAATAGAGGCGGCCATCGAAAACGCCCGCCGCCTCCAGGCCATCCGTACCTCCCACGGCTCCTTCCTCGCCTGGCTCGACCGCCACCATCCCCTTCCCAAACCCGAATGGGTCAAGCTCTTCAAACGGACCTTTCGGTTCACCGGCGGCGAGATCGTCGGCGAATTCCTCCTCAGCACCGGCTATCTTCCCGGTGCTCATCACCCCTTATGCCCTGTTTTTCAACACATTAAAGAAAGAAAACCGGCCTGGAACCGGTAACGGATAGAACGGTAAACGGATCCTAAGCTATCATAATGAGTTACTAGGAGGCCGTACGTTCGCTCGCTGTTCGCATTTATCCTTGTTCTTTGTTCCGCTGTTCGCTGTCTGTTCGATTAGCTGTTCCCGCCCTCCCGCCCAAGCCGATTCCGGTAAACCTGCGGTGGAAGAGAAACGCATCGAGAACCGGGCATTTAACGATGCCGCCCGATTCCTCGCCGGAATGCCTTCAGTTCCCGGTAGCGGCTTTGCCGAACTGGAAAAAACGGATGCCTTCAAGAAGTACTCCGCTGAGATGAGCGCCGTCTGGGAGAAAGCCGAAAAACGCCGTGTCGTACCTGTCCGCGAGTTCCAAACCCGCGAACTCGGCGGCGCCGCAGCCAAAAGCGATTTCGTCTTTTACCCCTTCAGCGGTCCCGATGTCGTTTTTGTCCAAGGCTTCTATCCGAACGGCTCCGTCTACGTCCTCGCCGGTCTCGAAAGACCGGGCACCGTCCAGGACCCGTCCGGCTTTCAATCGGCCAATCTGGAAGCGCAGCTATCCGGTGTTCGTCGCGGGAGCGCCTCGCTTTTCGATCGCAGCTTTTTCATCACCAAGGAAATGTCCAGCCAGTTGCGGGGACAACTCGTCGACGGCGTCCTGCCCGTTATCCTGATGCTCCTCGCCCGGACCGGGAACACCATCGACAACATCAGGCACGTAACCATCGAAGACTCCGGCAAGCTCGCCGAGCTCCCCGGCGCCCAGGCCAAGCCGGGTCCCAAGCCGGATGGGATCGAAGTCCTGTTCCGCAAAGGGGACGAGAAAAAGCAGCGCAAACTGTACTACTTCCGCGTCGATCTGGGCCCCGGCCTGGAGAAGAACCCCTCTTTCCTGACCTTCGTCGATTCCCTTGGGAAACCTGAAGTTCTCTTGAAGAGCGCTTCCTTCCTCCTCCACTGGGACACCTTTGCCAAGCTTCGCGGCTACCTCCTGGCAAATTCTCGTCAGGTCATCCAGGATGACACCGGGATCCGTTTCGGCGTCTATAAGAAGGAGGGCTGGAAGATCCAGCTCTACGGCAAGTACAGCCGCCCGGATAAACCCTTTGTTAACCGCTTTCAGCCTGATCTGAATGCTGCTTTCGAAGTGCCCGATGCCGCGAAACCTCTTGGCTTTTCAATGGGTTACGGAACCGGACGCCGCCCCTCGCATATAATCATCGCTCGCCGCCCCTAACCTTTGGCTCCCCGCGTGCTTAGCAATAGGCATGTTGGACCGAATCGCGGCTAAACACGAACACTACCTGGACCTGCTGAGCAAGCGGCAGAAGTTGGTGGCGTCAAACTTGGCCAATGCGGAAACGCCTGGCTATGTCACCAAAGACATCGAATTCCAAAAGGAGTTTCTCCGCCTGGCCAAGGGAGGGGATGCCACCGTCGTCGAACCCGGGGGCCTGGAATTCCGCAACGATGGGAACAACGTCAGCCTGGAGCGAGAGACGCGCCTACTGGCCGAAAACTCCCTTCGCTTTCAATTAGTTAGCATGATGGCGCGGGGCCAGTTCCGCGCTGTCCGGTCCGCGCTCCAGGAAGGACGTGGATAATGAGCCTCTTCCATCTGCTCTCGGTCAGCGCCTCCGGCTTGGAAGCGCAGCGCCGCCGCGCCGAAGTTCTTACCGAGAACCTCGCCAACGCCGAAACCACCCGTACACCGCAAGGGGGGCCCTACCGCCGAAAAGATGTCATCTTCGAAAGTGCCAGGGCGGAACAGCCGTTCCAATCCCTGTTCCGTTCTGAACTCGGCCCCGGTGTCGAAGGGGTCCGCGTCGCCGATGTGATCGAGGACCAGCGTGATCCGGAACGCCGCTACATCCCTGGCCACCCGGACGCGGACGCCCAGGGCTACGTCGCCTTCCCTCGCATCAATCCCGCCGAGGACATGGTCGACCTCCTCAACGCCACCCGCGGCTATCAGTCCAACATCGCCGCCATGTCTGCCGTAAAGGACATGATCCAGCGGTCGCTCGACCTGATGAGGTAATCCTTATGGCCAACATCTCCGCCATCAACCCCATCGCACCCATCCCCTCCATCGGCGGCCTGGAAAAACTGGGCGGTCCGGCCGAAGCCGGAAAAGCCTTCGGCAACCTCTTCCAGGATGCCATTACCCGAGTGGAACAGTACCGGGTCCAGGCCGAGGACTCCGCCAACCGGTTCATGAGCGGGGAGAGCGAAGAGATCCATCAAGTCATTCTCGCTGGCCAGCGCGCCGAAATCGCCTTTGAGACCTTTCTCCAGGTTCGCAACAAAGCCGTTCAGGCCTATCAGGAAGTCATGCGCATGCAGATGTGACCGATAACGAGCACTCGCCATGGCCTACCTGAATCAACTCCGCGAACTCTTTCTCCGTCTCTCCTTGCGGCAGCGCCTTGGAATCGGCAGCGCCGCCGTACTCGTGATCGGTTTGATCTTCGGTCTGCGGCACTGGCAGACCGAGCGCAACTTCAAGCCTCTCTTCCAGGACCTCTCGCCCGAGGACGCCGGCACGGTCGTGGCCCGGCTCAAAGAATCTAATGTCGATGTCCGTCTCGAAGGCGGTGGAAAGGTGGTTAAAGTTCCCGCCGAACGGGTCGATGAGTTACGCATCCAGATGGCATCGGCGGGCCTTCCCAAATCGGGACGAATCGGGTTCGAACTGTTCGATAAGCCCAATTTCGGCACCAGCGAGTTCGCCGAACAGGTCAACTACCATCGTGCCGTGGAGGGCGAGTTGGAACGCTCTGTCATGGCGCTGCAGGAAGTCGAGTCCTCACGCGTCCATATCACTTTCCCGCGCCAAAGCCTCTTCCTCGAAAACCGCCAACCCGCCAAGGCCAGCGTGCTGCTGAAGCTGAAAACGGGGGCCAATCTCTCCAAGCAGAACATTCAAGCCATCGCACATCTGGCCTCCAGCGCCGTCGACGGGCTGACGCCGGAAAATGTCTCCATTCTCGACATGCGCGGCAATCTTCTCAGCCGCCCACGCAAGGACGGAGACGCCGGAGAGGAGACCTCCAAACAGCTCATCGAGTATCGGGAGACCCTCGAAAAGGGGCTGCGCGAGAAGATCCAGGCGACTCTCGAACCGCTCCTGGGCCCGGACGGATTCCGCACCGCCGTCTCGCTGGAATGCGACCTCGCCAGCGGCGACCAGAGCGAAGAGTCCTTTGACCCCGATCGCTCGGTCATGGTGAACTCGCAACGCTCCGAAGACGGCTCCACGCCGGCCGCCGCCAATGGCGTTCCCGGCACGCCTTCCAATCTCCCCCGGCCCACCTCCCGGCCCGGATCCGGCGCCGGTAACCCGCTTTTCCGCCGCTCGGAAAACACCACCTTTCAGACCAGCCGCGTCATCCGCCACATCAAGTTTCCCCATGGCCAGGTGAAGCGCCTTTCCGCTTCGGTGCTCCTCGATTACACCGTGAAAACCCAAGGGGGCAAACGGCTCATCGAACCGCCCCCGCCCGAGCGGATACGCGCCATCAAGGATATCGTCGCCGCAGCCGTTGGATTTCAGCAGGAACGGGGCGACCAGATCATTGTCGAGGCCCTGGCCTTTGAAAACACCCGCAATATCCAACCCGAGGCCGGCGCCGCTCCTCCCTCCGCCCGTCCGCGTCTGCAACTCCCGGCCGCCATTCCCCCTTGGTTGCGTCTGCCGATGGAAGGACACCTGAACTGGCTGATCGAGCAAAGCTGGCTCCCGGCCGTCGTCATCATGCTCACCCTCGGTTTGCTGTACGGCGTCTATCGGATCGTCCGCACCATCGGAGCCAAGTTCGCCTACCTCGCCCGGAAAGCCGGCGGCGCCGTAGCCTCCAAGTTGCCGTTTGGGAAGAAGTCAGGAAAGCACGTCGACGTCACACTCCCCCCCTCGCTGGAGGGATCCAAGGAAGCCCAGCAACTGGAAGCAAGCCAGAATCCGGTCAGGCTCGCCGCCCGCTCCCTCGAGGAGCAACTGCGCGACAGAGACCATATGCAGGAACAACTCACCAAGGAAGCCCTGGCCCAATTGGAAATACCCAAGGCCAACGTCCGCCGTGCCGACGTCCTCAATCGCCACATTGTCGACCTCATCGCCAAAGACCCCGAGGCCGTCGCCAACCTCATCCGCACGTGGACAGAATCAGGAGACAACTAGCCGATGTCAGCCGCTACTGCAGAGCGCGAAGGGGAACAGGAAGAGGTCCTCTCCGGAATCAAGAAAGCCGCGATCCTCCTCGTCACCATCGGAGAATTGGCCAGTTCGGAAGTCCTCAAACACTTCAACGAGGACGAAGTACACATCCTCGGCCGTGAAGTCGCCCGCCTCCATAACGTCTCCAACGAAACCAGCGAAAAGATCCTCGAAGAGTTCTACCGCATGTCGGTCGCCCACGACTTTGTCCTCAAAGGCGGCGTGACCTATGCAAAGAAGATGCTCGAAAGCGCCTTCGGCCCGGAGCAGGCCCGGAGCCTCCTCGACCGGCTGATGAAGACCATCGGCAGCGACGCCGCCAACTTCGACGCTCTCCAGAAAGCCGACCCCCAGCAACTTGCCAAATTCATCCACAGCGAACACCCGCAAACAATTGCCCTGATCCTCTCCCACCTGAAAGCCTCCCAGGCCGCCGCCCTCCTCTCCTCCCTTCCGGCTGAGATGCGCCCCGATGTCGCGCTCCGTATGGCGAACCTCGATCAGATCTCCCCGGACATCATCGCCCGCATCGCCACCATCATCGGCCAGAAATTGAAGGCTCTCGGCGAACTCAACCGCGAGTCCTATGGCGGTATCCGCGCCGTCGCCGAAATGTTCAACCGCCTCGACACCGGCTCTAGCAAGGAAATCCTCAACAACATCGAGGTCCAGGACCCCGGACTTGTCGAAACCGTCCGGCACCTCATGTTCGTCTTTGAAGACCTCCTCACCGTCGACAGCAACGCCATCAAGGAGATCCTCTCCCGTGTCGACCGCAAAATGCTCACTCTCGCCCTCAAGGGAACCAGCGAAAACCTGCGCAACCATTTCATGGGCAACATGTCCCAACGCGGCGCCGAAATGCTTCGCGAAGAGATGGACACCATGGGACCAGTCAAGATCAAGGATGTCGAAGCCGCCCAGCAACAGATCATCAGCGTTGTTCGCCAATTGGAGGCCGAAGGAGTGATCAGCATGAAGGGAGGAGGCGGCGGCGAGCAATACGTGCTCTGACCCGATCCTATGCCCTCCCGCGTACTCTCCGGAGCAAAGACCCAGACCGCCGAACCGGTGCGTTGGCTGCCCGCCTTCGGAGCAGCCGTCAATACGCCGATCTCCCGCGAAGAGGCTCCGGAACCGCATGAGAACCTTGACTCACAAGAACTCGAAGCCGCCACCCATCGCATTCAAATCCTCGAACGCCGTATCCAGGAACTGGAGGCCGAACTACCTCGCCGCCATCAGCTCGGCCACCAGGAGGGCCGCGCCGCCGGCGAGGCTGCCGGTGCCGCCTCCGCCAGCGCCGCCCTCCGCCCGTTGCTCGAACGCCTCGGGAACACGATTGCGGATCTCGCCACCTACCGCGCCCGTTTTCGCCGGGATGCGGAGCCCGAACTGCTCCGCCTCGCCCTGGCCATCGCCCGCAAAGTGCTTCGCCGGGAACTCACCGTCGATCCCCACTCCCTCCTCGGCATTCTCAAGGCCGCGCTCGAATCGATCAATCGGGCCGAAGTCCTCTCCGTTCGCGCCGCCCCCGACGATGCCCAGTACCTGATCGGACACCTCGCCGGTCTCGGCCTCCCCGATTCGGTCGACGTCATCCCGGACCGCACCCTCGAACGCGGCTCCGTCATTCTGGAGACAAAACGCGGCCAGATCGACGCCAGCATCTCCACGCAACTCACCGAAATTGAAAACGGCTTTGCCGATCGCATCGCCACCCAATCCGCCAAATGAGGCCAGACACCCCCACTCCCTCCGACCCCTGCCATTTCCTCGCCGCCCCCTACATCCGCGACCTGGAACAAACCAATCCCTGCCGGTCCACCGGCACCGTCACCGAGGTCGTCGGCCTCCTCGTCGAGTCCCATGGCCCCGCCGCCGGCCTCGGCGATTTCTGCGAAATCACCCTCGCCGGCGGCCGCCGCGTCCGCACGCAGGTCATCGGCTTTCGCAACGGCCGCCTCCTCTCCATGCCGCTGGAGGAAACCGGCGGCCTGCAACTCGGCGACCCCATCGTTGCCCGCTCCACAGCCGCCCGCGTCCCGGTCGGCCGCGCCCTCCTCGGCCGGGTTCTCGACGGCTTCGGCCGCCCCATGGACGGAGGCCCGCCTATCGACGCCGATGACGCCTACCCCCTCTACACCGCCCCGCCCGGCCCCCTCGCCCGCCCCGCCATCCACGAACCTCTCGTCACCGGCATCCGCGCCATCGACGCCATGCTCCCCTGCGGCAAAGGCCAAAGGGTCGGCATCTTCGGCGGCAGCGGAGTCGGCAAAAGCACCCTCCTCGGCGCCATGTCCAAACACAACGCCGCCGATGTCTCCGTCCTCGCCCTCATCGGCGAACGCAACCGCGAAGTCCGCGGCTTCCTCGAACACGAACTCGGCCCCGACGGCCTCGCCCGCTCCGTCGTCATCTGCGCCACCTCCGATCAGCCCGCTCCCCTCCGCCTTCGTGCCGCCTTCGTCGCCCTCGCCGTCAGTGAGTACTTCCGCGACCAGGCCTCTGACGTTCTGCTCGTCATGGACTCAGTCACCCGCCTCGCCATGGCCCAGCGCGAGATCGGCCTCGCCGCCGGCGAACCGCCCAGCCAGAAGGGCTACCCTCCTTCGGTCTTCAATCTCCTTCCCCGCATCTTCGAACGCGCCGGCAACTTCGAAAACGGCTCCATCACCGGCCTCTTCACCGTCCTCGTCGAAGGCGACGACTTCAACGAACCCATCTGTGACGCCGTCCGCGGCATCCTCGACGGCCATATCATCCTCTCCCGCGATCTCGGCGCCGCAGGCCACTACCCCGCCATCGACATCCTTAACTCCGTCAGCCGCCTCGCCTCGGCCGTCTCCACTCCCGCCCAAAGGGAGGCCGCCCGCAAAGTTCGCGAGGCCATGGCCTCCTACCGCCGCTCGGAAGATCTCATCAACCTCGGAGCTTATGCTGCCGGTTCCAACCCCGTGCTCGACGCCGCCATCCGCACCCGCCCCCAACTCGAAGCCTTCCTCCAACAGGAAGCCAGCCTCAAGGTCTCCCGCGAGGAGACGCTCCATGGCCTCGACCGCCTCGCCGGAGCCCTCTAAATGCGCCGCTTCCGATTCTCCCTCCAAGCCGCCCTCTCCCTCCGCGAACGCGCCGTCGAAGCCGCCAAAGCCGCCTTCCTCCTCGTCCAAACCGAATACAACAGCAACCAGCGCCGCCAGCAGGATCTCCTCAACGACGTCCGCGCCGCCGAACTCGCCATCCGCAACAGCCCCGTCGATCCCGCCGACTTCCTCGCCCTCGACCGCTTCCGCGCCGCCTCCCACCGCCGCCGCCTGCGCCTCGCCCAGGAGGCCACCGCCATCGCCGTCCGCCTCGCCGAAAAACAAAAACTACTCCAAAACGCCGAACGGGACCATACCCTCCTCCTTCGCCTGAAGGAAAAAGCACAGTCCCGTTGGAATTTTGACTACGAAAAGGAGCAACAACAACTCGCCGAAGAGGCCTATATCAGCCGCTGGAACTCCCGCTAACGCTACGTCCGCTTCTGCCGCACCTGCACATGCAACTCGCGCAGGTTCTTGTCCGGCACCGGGCTCGGCGCATCGCACATCAGGTCGGTCCCCTTGGCCGTCTTCGGGAACGGAATCACATCCCGCAATGACTTCTCCCCAGCCAGTATCATCACCAGCCGGTCCAGCCCCAGCGCGATCCCACCGTGCGGCGGAGCACCATACTCCAACGCCTCCAGCAGGAATCCGAACTTGGACTGCGCTTCTTCCATCGATAGCCCCAGCGAGCTGAACACCGCCGCCTGCACGTCCCGGCGATGGATACGGATCGAACCCGATCCCAACTCCGTACCGTTCAGCACAATGTCGTAGCTCTTCGCCCGGCATCGCGCCGGATCCGCCGTCAGCTTGTCGATATCCTCATCGTGCACCGACGTAAACGGATGATGCGCCGCCACCCAGCGCTCGTCTTCGTCGTTCCACTCAAACATCGGGAAGTCCACCACCCACAGGAACTTGAACACCGTCGGGTCCAGCAGCTTATGCCGGTCGTTGAACTTCTGCGCCGCAAACAGCCGCAACTGCCCCGCCGCCTGCAACACGGTCTCCTCCGGACGGTGCCCCTTCGGCTCGCCCACCCAGCCGCACAGGAACAGCAGGTCGTTCTCGCCGGCTCCGGTCCTTTCGCGGACCTTCGCCATCGATTCCGGCGCATCCCGCTCCAGCCGCTTGGCGTCGTCAAACACCCGCAACCCGCGCTCCTGTCCGTACGCCTTCAGTTCATCGCGCTCTTTCCGCGTCGGCGCGCCCGTATTCGGAATCACGATCGCCACCAGCGGCAGCCCCGGCGTCGCGAAGTTCGGATCCTCCGGGAACAGGTCTTCCACACAGTAAAACGGCGGAATCCGCATATCCGGCTTGTCGATCCCGTAGCTCCGCATCGCCTGCGCGTACGTCATCCGCGGAAACGGAGCCTTCACCTCGAACCCGGCCACCGCGCACATCTTCTCCACCAGCGGCTCAATCACCGAAAAGATGGTTTCCTGCTGCGGAAAGCTCATCTCCAGATCGATCTGCGTGAACTCGTACTGCCGGTCCGCCCGCAAATCCTCGTCCCGGAAACAGCGCACAATCTGGAAATACTTCTCGAACCCGCTGATCATCAGCAACTGCTTGAAGATCTGCGGCGACTGCGGCAGCGCGTAGAACTCGCCCGGATACATCCGGCTCGGCACCAGAAAGTCTCGCGCCCCTTCCGGCGTCGACTTCGTCAAAAACGGCGTCTCAATCTCCAGGAATCCCAGGCTATCGAGCACTTCCCGCGCCGCCAGGCTCAGCTTCGCCCGCAGCATGATGTTCTTCTGCATCCGCGGCCGGCGCAGGTCCACATACCGGTACTTCAGCCGCGCGTCTTCGTTGACGTCGACATTGTCTTCCATCGGAAACGGCGGCGTCCGGCTTTCGTTCAGAATCCAGATCTGATCCGCCACCACTTCCACTTCGCCCGTCGGAATGTTCGGATTGATCGTCTCCGGCGTCCGCGCCTTCACGACGCCCTCCACCGCGATCACATACTCGGACCGCAGCATATCCGCCTTATCGTGCACGGCGGCGAACTTCTCGTCCGAGTGAAACACGATCTGCGACACTCCGTCGCGGTCGCGCAGGTGGATGAAAATCACCCCGCCCAGATCGCGGCGGCGGTGCACCCATCCCATCAATAACGCACGCGTGCCCGTGTCGGCCGCGCGCAACTGGCCGCAGGTATGTGTACGGCGTAGATCTCCGAGGAAATCCAGAGGAACTTGTTCTGGCATGACTTGTTTGTGTGGGAAAAACGGCGGGCTCGAATGCGGGGATACCCCACGAAAGCCTATCCCTTCAGTATACCGAGCAATTCCTCTTCAGCGACCCCCCGCTGCTCCCCGCTTTCCATATTTTTCAGCCCAAACCGCCCCTCGGCCAGCTCCGTATCCCCGATCAGTAGCGTCCACCGCGCCTGTGCCTTGTTTGCCAGCTCCATCAGCCGCTTCATCTTCGCCGGCGCATTCACCTCCACGCCCACCCCCTCGGCCCGCAGCGCCCGAGCAATCAGCGACCCCTTCCGGAACGCCGCCTCCGTCATCGGCGCCACAAACAGCGGCAGCCCCGGCGCCGTCAGTCCGCCCCGCGCCTCCTCCACCGCCATCACCAGCCGGTCTTCCCCGATCGAGAATCCAATCCCGGGCGCCGGCACCTTCGACCCCAGCGACTCGGCCAGACCGTTATACCGCCCGCCCCCGCAGATCGCATTCTGCGCCCCCAGCGCCCCGTGCAGAAACTCAAACGTCGTGTGCGTATAGTAGTCCAGCCCTCGCACCAGCCGCGGCGACACCTCGTACCCGATCCCCCGGTCGTCCAGATACCGGCACACCGCCGCGAAGTGCTCCCGGCACCCGTCGTTCAAATACTCGTGGATGCTCGGCAGCTTCTCCACAATCGGCTGATCCTGCGGATCCTTCGAATCCAGCACCCGTAGCGGATTGGTCACCGCCCGCCGCTGCGAATCGGCCGACAGCTCTCCCAGATGCGCTTCCAATTCGGACCGCAACCGCGCAATATAACGCCCCCGCGACTCCGGATCTCCCACCGAGTTCACCAGCAGCCTCGCCCCGTTCACCCCGCACGCCCGCAACAGCGAATCCACCAGTTCGATCACCTCGGCGTCCACCGTCGGCGAGTCGGACCCGATCCACTCCGCCCCGATCTGCGAAAACTGCCGGTAGCGCCCCTTCTGCGGCCGTTCCCGCCGGAACATCGGCCCGATGTAGAACAGCTTCTTCACGCCCGGAATCTGGTCCATCCGGTGCTCAATGTAGGCGCGGATCACGCTCGCCGTATTCTCCGGCCGCAGCGTCAGCGATGTCCCGTCCCGGTCGTCAAACGAGTACATCTCTTTCGAGACGATATCGGTCTCCTCGCCCACGCCCCGCGAAAACAGCGCCGTTTCTTCGAAAATCGGCGTCCGGATCTCCTGCACGTTGAACGTGCGGAACACACGCCGCGCCGTCTCTTCTATCTCGTTCCACACCCCGGAAACGGGCGGAAGAATGTCTCGTGTGCCTTTCACTGCGCGGATCATCTGCGATTCCCCTTAAACGGCCGGCTCTTCTTTGTATTTCCCGCGCAGTTCCACATAGTGTTGCGCATTCACCCGGAATCGCTCCTGCTCCTCCGCCGTCACTTCCCGCCGCACCTTCGCCGGCACGCCCATTGCCAGCGAACCGGCCGGAATCGTCATCCCCTCCGGCACCAGCGCTCCCGCCGCAATCACCGATCCCTTCCCGATCACCGCCCCGTTCAGCACGATGGCCCCAATCCCGATCAGGCAGTCGTCCTCCACCACGCACCCGTGCAGCACCACCGAATGCCCCACCGTCACCCGGTCCCCCACCGTCAACGAAAACTTGTGCTCCTCCACATGCAGCACACTGCCGTCCTGCACGTTGGTCTCCGTGCCAATCCGGATCGAGTGCACGTCCCCCCGGATCGTCACGTTCGGCCACACGCTCGACCGCTCGCCGATCTCCACGTCGCCAATCACCACAGCCGTCGGGTCCACCCACGCCGATGGCGCTATCCGCGGGGTAATGCCTTGAAAGGAGCGAATCATAGGTCGAAACCTCCTATTATCGCTTGCTACGGCGCGAACCGGTACCCCTTCCCCCGAATCGTGTGAATATGCTTCGGCGTCTGCTGATTCTCCTCCAGCTTCTGCCGTAGCCACGCCACGTGCACGTCGATCGTCCGCGAACTCACGTCGCTCTGATACTCCCACACGTTTTGCAGCAACTCTTCCCGCGTCACCACTTTCCCCCGCCGGTCCACCAGGTACCGCAGCAGTTGCAACTCCTTGGCCGCCAGCGCCACCGGCGCCCCGGCCCGCGTCACCTGCCCGCTCTCGAAGTCCACCTCCACGTCGCTGAAGGAGAACGTCCGCACCTGCGCCCGCCCTTCTTTCTTCACCCGCCGCAGCAGCGCCTCCACCCGCGCCAGCAACTCCGAGGGGTCAAACGGCTTGTTCAAATAGTCGTCGGCGCCCAGCTTCAGACCCACCACCCGGTCCACCACCTGTGTCTTCGCCGTCAGCATCAGGATGGCCGTATCGTAGCCCCGCTGCCGCAGGTCCCGGCACACGTCGTAGCCGTTTTTCTTCGGCATCATCACGTCCAGGATGATCAGGTCAAACGGCTCGCTCGTCGCCTTCAGCAGCCCCGCCTCCCCGTCCTGCGCGAAGTCCACGTCGTAGCCTTCGTTCATCAGCAGGTCGCTGACCGTCATCACCAGCCCCGGCTCGTCCTCAACCAGCAGTATTCGCGAATTCATCCTGTAGCTCCGCCGGCGCAGCCGGAATTTTCATTATGAACGTTGTCCCCTGCCCCGGTTCACTTTCCAGCCGGATCTCCCCCCCGTGCGCCTCCACGATCTTTTTCACCAGATTCAGCCCCAGTCCCGTCCCGTGTATCTGATCCTGCTGCGCCCGCCGCCCCCGCATGAACGGATCGAATACACTCTTCTGCTCATCGGCCGGAATCCCCGGCCCCCGGTCCATCACCCGCACCTCCACCGCGTCGCCCTTGGCATCGCTCACCTTCCGCGCCTTCACCCCGATCCACGGGCTGTTCTCCGTCCCGTACTTCACGGCATTGTCCAGCAGGTTCTGCACCGCATGCTTCAGCGCCATCTCATCGGCCATCACCAGCGGCAGCCCTGGCTCCAGCTCTTTTTCCACCACAATCCGTCCGCCCGCCACCCCCAGCCGCCGCGAATGCAACGCCTCGTCCACCACTCCTTCCACCGCCACCGGCGACAGCTCCCCCACCGCGTGCCCCGCCCGTGCGCTGGAGAATCGCAGCACCTGCTCCACCAGCGCCGTCAGCTTCTCGCTCTCATCCTGGATCAGCATCCCGTAGCGCTCCACCTGCGCCGGATTCCCCGCCACCCGCCCGCGCAGGTTGTAGGCCGCCGTCCGGATCACCGTCAACGGCGTTCGTAGCTCGTGCGATACGCCCGCCACAAAGTTCATCTGCAGCTCGGCCAGTTGCTGCTGCTGCCGGCTGTATCGCACCAGCAGCACCGCCGTCAGCAGCATCAGCGCCAGAATCGCCGCCGAAATCCCGAGGTTTCGCCACCGGATCCGCGCCACAATCGTGTCCAGCGATCCGTCCGCATAGTGTACATCCAGCTGCCAGCGCCCTCGCCCGAAATCCGGCGCCGGTGGCCCGCTGCGGAACATCAGCCCGCCAAATTTCTTCTTCTGCCCCTCGCCCTTCTTCCCCTTGCCCCGTCCGAACTCCGGCGGTCCGCCGCCGCCCCGCCGCCCCGGGTCGAACCGCATCACATCCAGCAGCGTCACACTCGCCGCCGCCTTGTCCTCCGGCTCCGCCGCCCGCCCCGCTCCGTTATCGAAGATCACCACCGACGGGTCAAACCGGTCATGCACCACCGCATGAATCGGCATCCCGGTCCCCACATGGCGCGCCAGCAGCGCCGGCAGATAGTTCGTCCGCACGTACTCGGCGTCCAGCTCCACCACCAGCCACTCCACTTCCCCGCCCTGCCCGGGGCCGCCTCCCGGTCCATCTCCCCGCCGCAGGAACCGCGGCATCTCGATCAACGCAAAGTTCCCGTCCGGCGCCGGCGCACCTCGCCCCTCCCGCAACCGCTGCTGTAGTGCATCCCGCATTCCCACCCACGTCTTCGGCCATTCCGCCGGCACAAACGTCTCGGCCCCCTCCTGGAACAGCAGAAACTCCAGCGCCTCCCCCTTCGGCACCGCCAGCCCCGCCTTCATCAGCAGCCCCGGCTGCGCCCCGCTCTCCTTCCAGCGCATCCACGCCGCCGCGTACGCCCCCTCCCGCCCCTGTTCCTCGATCGCTTCCTCGGCCGGCCGCAGCGCCGCCAGCGCCGCCGAAACCTCCCCATTGAAATCCTGCGCCAGCCGCTGCAACGAACTCTGCAGCCCGTCCTGCAGCCGCGTCCGCTCCGCCCGGCTGATCTCGCCGATCCAAATGTACTGCAACACCGCCAGCACCAGGCACAGCGCCGCCAGAACACCCACTGTCGCCCACGACACCAGGGCCCGGCCTTTTATGTTCTCGAAGTTCATGGAGAGCTACTTCCACAGTACCCGCACCCGGCCCAGACTACTGCAATCTTCCCGTAAATCTCACGTTAAGAACGTTAAGCCATTTCTCCCCGCCCCGCCGGCGATATGTGACAATCGCTAACGGTATGACTCGCCGCTCCCTCCTGGCCGCCCCCGCCGCCTCCCTCGCCTTCGCCGCCCCCGCCCCTCGCGTCCTCACCCTCGACCTGTCCCAGGGCGGCCCCTATTCCTTCCCCCCGCAAGGCAAGGCCTA
The DNA here is from genome assembly GCA_964430625.1 of uncultured Solibacteraceae bacterium. Lineage (GTDB taxonomy): Bacteria > Acidobacteriota > Terriglobia > Bryobacterales > Bryobacteraceae. Next base: position 83,349 of record CAYSFR010000018.1, on the reverse strand, counting down.
CCGCGACAACGCCCCCTCCCACCGCGTCTGGCGCCGCGTCCTCATTGAGGCTCCCGACCTCATCGTCGTCCCCTCCGGCAACGATTTCGGCCTCCGCGCCGCCGGCGTCCCCGTCGCCTCCGCCCGCCCCGCCAAGATCGAAACTTCCCCCCTCCACGCCACCCAGGACCACCTCCTCGCCCGCCCGCCCCGCGAATGGGCCGCCCAGCTCGCCTCCCAGTACGGCCAGGAACTCCGCGACATGGTCTACACCCTCAGCTTTTCCGTCTGGGGACGACTCCGCGCCGGCCAACTCGCCCAGGTCAAACCCATCCTCGAACCCTTCCTCGATGGCCGTATCGATTCCCTCGCCAAACCCACCGCCTCCCACTACTCCGGCCACCTCACCCTCGCCGCCTACGCCGAACTCACCAATGACTCCCGTGCCCGCGAGCGCGTCCTCGCCGCCGCCAAACTCGCCATCGCCAACCCCCTCCACAGCGAAATGAGTGACTCCGTCTTCATGGTCACCCCCCTGCTCGCCAAAGCCCTCAAATTCACCGCCGACAAGTCCTTCCAGGACGCCGCCCACAAACACTTCGACCTCATGCGCCGCCTCTGCCTCCGCCCCGACGGCCTCTACCGCCACTCCCCCCTCGATGAAGCCGCCTGGGGCCGCGGCAATGCCTTCCCCCTCCTCGGCCTCGCCCTCACCCTCTCGGATATGCCTAGCCCCGCCCTCCGCGATGCCTATAAGGCCCACGCCGATCGCCTCCTCCCCCATCAGTCCCCCGGCGGCGCCTGGCGCCAGGTCATCGACAAACCTGATGCCTGGGAGGAGTTCACCTCCACCGCCATGATCGCCTGGGCACTCCGCCGCGGCCTCACCAATAAGTGGATCAAGGGCGCCAAATACGAAAAGGCCGTCACCAACGCCTGGCTCGCCATCCAGCGCCGCACCGCCGCCGATGGCACCCTCATCGATGTCTGCGAATCCACCGGCAAGCAAAAGTCCCTGGCCGATTACTACAACCGCGAGGCCCTGATGGGCAAGGATCCTCGCGGTGGCGCCATGGCCCTCCAACTCGCCACGGAACTTACAGCTTAAACTTGCACACGATTCCCACGTCGTCGCAGTACCACAGCACCCCGTTCCAGATCGTCATCCCATGCGGCTGCGGGTCGCTGTCGGCCAGAATGATCTGTTCCACCACCGCCCCCGTCTCCGGGTCGTGCTTGAAGAATCCGTTCATGTTGGAGTCCGCCGCCCACAGATACTTCCCCTCCCAACCCAGCCCGTGTACCCGGTTGGCCGTCGAGGGGAATCGCTTCTCCACCGTCCACGTCTTCGGTTCAATCTTGTAGATCATCCGCGACGGCGGCACGCCGACCCATAGCCGCCCGTCCCGCCACTCCAGCCCGTGCGCCCCCGTCCCCACCGTGTTCAGCGGAGCCGGTGCCGCCGGTTTCGCCGGTGCCGGGGCCGCCGGTGCATGCGCCACCGTATGCGCCAGCGGACTCCGCCGCGCCGGCGGATCCCCTGCCATCTTGTAGATCACCCCCGCCCCCGGCGTAAAATGCTTCGCCAGCGCCTTCCCCGTCTTGTCATCGGTGCGGATGATCTCCCGGCTATACGTCGAAGCCAGCCACAGCGCCTGCCCGTCATGCGTGATCCCGCTCGCCCGGTCAGCCTCCGTCAGAAAGGAACGCAGCACCTTCCCGTTCTCGTAGCTCACCAGGTAGGCCATGTTGTTCTGCTGGTCGATAATCCACAGCCCTTCGGCCGTCGCCTGTAGCCCGTTCGGATGCGGTCCCGGCGTCTTGAACACCGTCTCCACTTTGCCAATCTTCCGCGCCGGCGCCGCCGCCATCGCCGCCCCGGCTCCAAGGAATAGTCTGCGTTTCATGTCCCAGATTCTATATCAATCCTCATGTACATTTGTTACTTTGCGCTCCCGCGCTGCCGGTCCCGCTCCAACATCGTAAAATGCCCATAACAATGCCCCATTCTCCCTCTCTAATGCGGCATCATCAGCGGCTGAGAGGACCACGTTATGTATAAATGGATTGCCGCCGCCGCGCTCACCGCCGCACTGAGCGCCCAACCGCTTCGCTCGCTAAAATCGGTTCCCGTCCCGGAGACGCCCGGGCTCGATCAATATGTCCGCGATCGCACCGCCCTCGTCATCCTCGGCAAGGCGCTCTTCTGGGACATGCAGGCCGGCTCGGACGGCCGCACCGCCTGCGCCTCCTGCCACTTCCACGCCGGCGCTGACCATCGCCTCCACAATCAACTCTCCAGTTCCACCACCCCCAATCGCCGCCTCACTGCCGATCTCTTCCCCTTCCGCAAACTCGCCGACCCCTCCAATCGCAACTCCGAAGTCCTCGCGGACTCCTCCATGCGCGCCGGTTCGGCCGGCCTCTTCCGCCGCATCTTCCAGTCCGTCCTCCCCGGCCAGCCCGCCGAAGCCGGGCAGGAAGCCTCCGACACTCCCGAATTCACCCTGGCCGATATTCACCTCCGCCGCGTCACCGGCCGCAACTCCCCGTCCGTTATCAACGCCGCCTACTACTCCCGCGGCTTCTGGGACGGCCGCGCTGCCCGCGTCTTCAATGGCGTGAACCCGTCCGGCATCCAGACCGGCATTGAAGGCGTCCTCGTCCTCCGCGACGGCCAACCCGTCCGCGAACCCGTGAACCTCAATAACGCCAGCCTCGCCTCCCAGGCCACCGGCCCCATCCTCGATGCCCTCGAAATGTCCTACGCCGGCCGCACCTGGGCCCAACTCGCCGAAAAGCTCTTCAGCGTCAAACCCCTCGCCCTCCAGCGCGTCGCCCCGGACGATAGCGTCCTCGGCCCCCTCGCCGACCCCGCCGGACGCGGCCTCCAGGCTACGTATTTGAGCCTCGTCCAGCAGGCCTTCCAACCCGCCTACTGGGAAGCCCCCGAACAGCCCGCCGCCAACTTCTCCCTCTTCTGGGGCCTCGCCCTCCAGGCCTATCAATCCACCCTCATCTCCAACGATTCCCCCTTTGACCGCTTCCAGGAGGGCAACCCCGCCGCCCTCACCGCCCAGGAACAGGAAGGCATGCGCCTCTTCCAAACCACCGGCCGCTGCGCCACCTGCCACGGCGGTGCCGAGTTCTCCGCCGCCGCCATCAATAACGCCAACAATGGCCGCGTCGGCGGCCGCGCCTTCCAGCGCACCGGCGTCCGCCCCGCCGCCGAAGACATCGGCTCCGGCAACGGCAACTTCAAAAGCATCGGCCTCCGCAACATCGAACTCACCGGCCCCTACTTCCACAATGGCTCCCAGGCCACCCTCGAACAGGTCATCGATTTCTACGCCCGTGGCGGCGACTTCGCCAACGGCGATATCCGCTCGTTTACGATGTCTTCCACCCAGAAGGCCGCCCTCGCCGCCTTCCTCCGCGCATTGACCGATGATCGCGTCCGCCACGAACGCGCCCCCTTCGACCATCCCGAACTCTGCGTCCCCGACGGCCATCCCGAATTCAACCCCGGCGTTCCCGTCCCGGCCTTCAATGCCCTCTTCCCCCGTGCCGCCAGCGAGAATTGGGTCGGCATCGCCCCCGTCGGCGCCTCCGGAAACCCCGCCCCCCTCCAGACCTTTGAGGAACTCCTGCTCAACATCGGCGGCAACGGCGCCCGTGCCAATACCATGACGGAGGCCTGTACGGCGCCCTTGCCGTAATCCCCGCTTATGCCATGGCCGCGGCCGCTGATTCCGTTCCTGCTCGCCGCGGCCCTCTGGGCCCATGCCCCCGTTGCCCCTCCCCTGCGCGGCCCGTTGCGCGTCGAAGGCGCCCGCATTCTCGATGCCGCCGGCGCCCCCGTCCTGCTCCGCGGCGCCGCATTGCCCAGCCTCGATGCCGCCACACCCGCCACCCTCGGCGTCCTCCGCGTCCGCTGGAACGGGAACTCGGTCCGCATCCCCATCAGCCCCTCCGCCTGGCAGCGGGAAGGCCGCCCCTACCAGGACCGCGTCGCCGCCGCCGTCGCCCTCGCCAATCAGGCCGATCTCGCCGTCATCCTCGCCGTCTCCGAGCCATCCGCCCCTCCCACCTTCTGGACCGAATGCGCCACCCGCTTCCGCAATACTCCGAATCTTCTCTTCGCCCTTCCCCGCCCCGCCTCCCCCACAACGGATTGGGACCAGTGGCGGGCCCAACTGCAACAAGCCCTCGATCCCATCCGCGCCGCCGGCGCCACCCACATCGTCGCCGCCCCCGCCCTGTCGTTTGAAGGTTTCCCCCTCACCGCCCTTCCCCCCGCCGCCAATGTGCTCTTTGAGTCCCTCACCCCGGTCAGCCCCGCCGCCATCCGCTCCTTCGGCCCGTTGCTGGGCCGCGCCGCCGTCTACGCCGGCGCCTGGGGCCTGTCCTCCTGCAACGGCCTCCCCGCCTCCCCCCGCGAGGTCAACGACGTCGTCTTCACCAATCTCTTTGACTTCGACGACCGTTCCATCTCCTGGACCGCCTCCCAATTCGCTCCCGGCTCTCTGCTCACCGATATCGACGACTACACCCCCTCGGCCATCACCCCGGCCTGGCAATGTGGCCAGCCCGGCATCGGCGAAACCGTGCTCACCTGGATCACCGGCGACCCCACCGGCTTCGGCCATCTCCGCCGGGACGCCATCGCCAGTGCCGCCGGCGGCCCCGCCACGCCCCTCACCCCTGGCCAGTTGGTATCGCTCTACATCGAGCAGATGGGCCCGGCCCCGGACCAGTTCGGAACGCTCGACGCCACCCGCCGCCTCCCCTTGAAGTTAGGCGGTACCGAAGTTCTTATCGACGGCGCCCCGGCGCCGATCTTGTTTGCCGGCCAGTATCAGATCAACATACAGGTGCCGCCCTCGCTGGTGCCCGGCCGCGACGCTGTTGTCCAGGTGAAGTTCCAGGGGATCCCCTCCAACCGCATTGCGGTGCCGGTAGTGGCCGCCGCCCCGGAGTTGTTCCACGATGTGTTCACCAAGAACGCGATCGCCCTCAACGAGAACGGTACCCGCAACAGCGCGACGGTCCCCGCGGCCCCGGGTTCCATCGTGGTGCTGTTCGGAACCGGGACCGGGGCAGTGACCCCGCCCGCCGCGGCCGGCGCCCCGGCCCCCTCCCCTCACCCCATCCTGGTACAGCCCTTGGAGGTGCGTGTCGGGGGCGAGGCAGCCGAGGTACTCTTCGCCGGCGAAGTACCGGGTTTCATCGGCCTGACACAGATCAACGCACGTCTGCCGCGCGCCCCGCTTTCCGGCGCCCAGCCGGTCGTCCTCCGCATCGGCCCCCGCCAAAGCCAATCCCCCGCCATCCTCTCCCTCCCCTGAAAAGGGATCGCCCTAACGGCTCCTCGCGCGCGCCCGCAGCGTCCCCAAATCCCGCTCAATCGCCGCCGCCAACTCCCCTTGCCCGTACTTTCCCGCCGCCGCCCGCGCCCGCTCCAGGGCCATCACGGCCTTTTCCGGGTTCCCCGCTCGCGCATGAGTCGCCCCCAAAGCGTACAAATACCCCGGCGTCTGGGAATCCTCCGGCTCAATCGCCTTCTCCAACTCCGCAATCGCCTCGGCCCAACGCCGCTGGTTGGCCAGAATCCGCCCCAGATGAAAATGTGCCAGTTGCAATCCCGGCTTTACCGCCAACGCCCGGCGGTACAGTCCCGCCGCCCGGTCCCACGCCCCGGTCATTTCAATCACCGCACCCAAATTGTCCAACGCCTCGGCATGGGACGGATCGAGTTCCACGCTCCGCTCAAACGCCGTCCGCGCTTCCGCCACCCGGTCCATCCCCGCGCACAGAACACCATAGTTGTAATACGCCTCGGCGCTGTTCGGCGACAGCGCGATCGCCTTCCGGTAGGCCTCCTCGGCCCGGTCCGCCCGCCCAATCCGCGCGTAGATCGAGATCAGATTCACCCACCCCTGCGTTAACTTTTCATCAGCGCCAAGAGCCTTTTCGATCAGCGCCGCCGCCTCGGCCAGCCGGCCCTGCCGCTCCAACGCCTGCGCTCCCCGCATCATCCCCGCCGAACTCGCGTCCAGCGCCGCCACGGCCTCCATCGCCGGGTCCGCCATCGCAGGTGCGGTCAACTTGTCCCGTTCATAGCCCGCCAACACCCGCTCGGCCTCCGCCCGCTTCCCCATCTGCCGGTAAACCCCGGCCAGGGCAAACCGGGCCGCCCCGTAGCGCGGAAACAGCGCCACCGCCCGTTCCAACGCCGCCACTGCCTCGGGCCCCTGCAGACATCGCCCCAATCCGTAATGCGCCGCCGCCATCCCCGCATCGGCCGCCAGCAACACCTCATACTCCTTCCTCGCCTCCGCCGTTCGTCCCGCCGCGTAAAGCGCATCGGCCAGCCGCAAACGCACCGCAGGCGCCTCCTTCCCTCGCAGCGACCGTCGCAACGGCTCCAGCGCCTCCTCGTACCGGCCTAGCCCCGCCAGCGCCGCCCCCCAGTAGTAAGCGTATTCGGCCTGCTCCGGGGCTAACAGCGCCGCCCGCTCATAGGCCCGCGCCGCCCCCGCCATCTGGCTGTGCGCCTGCAATACCATTCCCAGGCGCACCACCGCCGTGGCCTCATCGGGGCGGGCACGCGCCGCCGCCAGCGCCCCTTCCAGCGCCTCCCGGACCGCCGCCTGTGTCCCTGTCAGTTCCACCGCCGGCAACTCCGGAAGCGCCCGCGACGGACCGCACCCCGCCAGCAGCGCCACCAGCGCCAAGGCCCGCCGCCAGCTCATTTGTAGTGAATTTCGAACGGTTTATTGGTGATAAACACCACAGTAACGTCGGTTTCCGCCGTTGCTCCGTGCTGCATGGTCTCGCCTTCGGGGAACCAGACGAATTGCCCCGCCGTGTACGTCCCCGTCCCCGTAAGTAGTGTCCCTTCAAGGATATACATCCCGTGCGCGCAGGGGTGGGTGTGCGTCGGATTCATGATCCCCGCCGGGTATTTCACCAGCCGCACCTCCATCCCGGTATCCGGATCGGCGTACAGGTTCTTGCGGAACACCGGATCGCCAGTGGGAGTGATCGTCCTCTGTTCCCAAGGCTCGTTGGCGGCATCAATAACGATAGGCATGTTGAGATTGTAGCCATAATGCTGCGGCCCCAAACCGCCGATAGGTTGATATCGAAATGTCAGCCGTACCGTCCGCCGTCGCCGCGCCCGCCCCCTCCACGCGCACCGCGCCGGCCTGGATTATCTCGCAACGCGATGATTTGACGTGGTTTATCGGCTCCGCCCTGGCCGGCTACCTGGCCCTGGGCCTCATGGCCAGCGGCTTCCCCGTCTTTCCCATCCAACTGATCTGGATGCTCGGGATTGACGGCCCTCACGTGCTGGCCACCGTGACCCGCACTTATTTCGACCGCCAGGCCCGGCGCGAGTTGGGGCCGGCACTCTGGGTGATCGTGCCGTTTTTGCTGCTCGGGCCGGTGGCCGGGATGTTCGGACAGTTATCGCTGTTCTTCCTGTTCGCGGTCTGCTGGCAGCATTTCCACATCGTCAAGCAGCACTATGGCTTCGTTATGTTGTACAAAGCAAAGAACAAAGAGCGCGACCGGTTCGATTTGAAACTGGACCGGGTGTATCTTTTGGCGTCGCTTTGGGTGCCTCTCGCCGGGTTTGTTTTCGCGACGCGCGGGTGGTTCCAGCCGTGGTCCGGGTATGCCTGGAAGGCGGCGGTGGTCCTCTATTTAGCCTTCACGTGCTTCTGGGTGGCGCGGCAAGTGCGCAAAAGTGTGCAAAAAACACCCCTAAACACCCCCAAAATTGCGCTTTTTTGCGCTGTTTTGCCCCTCCAATGGCTCGCTTTTCACCATGCAACCGAGCATGGACCGGAGGGAATTCTCCGCGCTGGCATCGCGCTCGGGCTTTTCCACAGCCTGCAGTACCACCGTTTGCTGTGGTTTCACAACCGGAATCGCTACAACACCCCGGAGGCGGCGGAGAAAAACGGCCTGGCTGCCCGCCTGGCGGCGGGACCGTGGATGTACATGGGAGTGGCGGTGGGTCTGAACCTGGTGCTTTCGGTGCTGCCGGTGGCCTTTTCGCCCTGGCGCGACATGGCGGTGGCGGCCACCTGGGGGCTGGCCTTCACGCACTACTTCCTGGACGCGAAGATCTGGCGCGTGGGCGGGGACAAAGAGCTGGCCGCGGCGCTGCGGCTTTAGGACCATTTTTTGGCGGGCGGGGGGGCCTCGGCACCGTTTTTGCAGGTGAGGGTGAGAGGATTTCGGGGCGGGGGGCACTTCCTCCTTGAGAGCTCTCGCTATGCAAGCCGCTACCCATTCGCTGTGCCCCTCCCGTATGACGCCGGAGGATGAACTCTACTGGCTCGCTCTGCGGCTGGTGCCGGGGCTGGGAACACGGCGGGTGGTACAACTGCTCGGCCGGTTCCAGTCGCCGGTGCTGCTGTTCCGCGCCTCGGTATCCGACCTGGAGGCGGCTGGCGTGCCGCCGGGGCCGGCGCGGTCGATCGCCTCCGGGTGCACCTTTGACGACGCCGTCGATCAACAGAATAAGATGCGCGCGCGGGGGGCGACGCTGGTCACCTTTCACGATCCGCTCTACCCGGAGTCGATGCGGGAGATACTCGACCCGCCGCTCACCCTTTTCGCCCGCGGCGACCTGACCTTGCTCAACCATCCGGGAATCGCCGTGGTGGGGACGCGAAAACCGACCCCCTACGGCATGGCGGTGGCCGAAAAACTCAGCGGCGATCTGGCCGCCGCCGGAGTAAGCGTCATTTCCGGGATGGCTCGGGGAATCGACTCGGCCGCGCACCGGGCGGCGCTGGCAGTGGGCGGGAAAACGGTCGCCGTATTTGGGTGCGGAGTCGACATGATTTACCCGGCTGAAAATCGCCGGCTTCATGAAGAAATCTCAACAAAAGGGCTGGCGGTCTCGGAATTCCCGATGGGTGCGCCGGCTTATCCACAAAATTTTCCTATACGTAACCGGATCGTGAGCGGGATGAGCTGCGGGGTACTCGTGGTAGAGGGGGCGCAGTACTCCGGGTCGGCGATCACGGCGCGGCTGGCGATGGACCAGGGGCGGGAGGTGTATGCGGTGCCGGGGAACATCACGAGCCAAGCGTCATGGGGGCCTAACCTATTGATACGACAAGGGGCGAAGCTGGTTTCCACGGCCCAGGACATGATCAGTGAACTGCCGCCGGAGATCCGGCGGCGAATCCAAAGCGGCGGCGGCGCATCCAAAGAGAGCGGGCCGGAAGGGGGCCCGAAACAGTCGACGCTGCCGTTGGGACCGAACTCGGTTCTAGGGGATTTATTGCTAGGGAAGTTGGCGGTCGACTCGTCCACCCATATTGACGACCTGTTAGGTTGTCTGGAAAACTATTCCTCGTCTGAGATTGTCGCCGTCCTTTTTGAACTGGAGTTGCTGGGGCTGGTCCGTCAATTACCTGGGAAGCAGTTCATCAAGGTTTGGTAGCATTCATTTGAAAAGGTCTCTATGTCCAAATCCCTCGTCATCGTCGAATCGCCGGCGAAGGCGAAAACAATCGGCAAATATTTAGGAAAAGGCTTCGTCGTCAAGGCTTCGCTGGGTCATATTAAAGACCTGCCGAAGAGCGATCTGGCGGTGAATGTCGACCGTGGCTTTGAACCCACCTACGAGGTCATCGAGGGGAAGAAGAAGCTGATCGGGGAGTTGAAGTCGGCGGCCAAGGGCGTTGACAACATCTACCTGGCGGCTGACCCTGACCGCGAGGGCGAGGCGATCTGCTACCACTTGCAGGAAGAACTGCAATTGAAAGGCGATAAGGGCCCGAAGATTTTCCGGGTGATGTTCAACGAAATCACGGCGAACGCGGTGAAGAAGGCGTTCGATAAGCCGTTGCAGGTGAACACGAGCCTGGTGGACGCGCAGCAGGCGCGGCGAGTGCTGGACCGCCTGGTGGGGTACAAGATTTCGCCTCTGCTCTGGGACAAAGTCCGGCGCGGGCTGTCGGCGGGGCGGGTGCAAACCGTGGCGCTGCGGCTGATCGTGGACCGCGAGCGGGAGATTCAGGCGTTCACGACGGAAGAGTACTGGACGATCGACCTTTCGCTGAACGCGAAGAAGGCGCCGGCGCTGAAGGCGCGGCTGGCCAAGGTTGGCGGAGAGAATCCGGCGATCGGGGATGAGGCGACGGCGACGGCGATCGTAAAGGATCTGAGCGCGGCGCACTACACGGTGCAGGCGGTTGGAACCAAAGAGAAGAAGCGGAACCCGGTGCCGCCGTTCATCACTTCGACGCTGCAGCAGGAAGCGGCGCGGAAACTGCGTTTCAGCGTGAAACGGACGATGATGCTGGCGCAGCGGTTGTATGAAGGCATGGAGATGGGCGACGAGGGCGCCACGGGCCTGATCACCTATATGCGTACCGATTCGGTGCGTGTTTCCGACGATGCGCTGGCCGAGGTGCGGAGCTTCATTGACGAGAAGTACGGCGCGACGTACCTGCCGGAGAAGCCGAATGTGTACAAGGGCAAGAAAGACGCTCAGGACGCACACGAAGCGATCCGGCCGACGAGCGCGTTCCGGAGCCCGGAGAGCGTGGCGCAGTTTCTGGCCGAAGACGAGTTGAAGCTCTACCGGCTGATCTGGATGCGGTTTGTGGCGTCGCAGATGACGCCGGCGGTCTTCGACCAGACAACGATCGACGTGGTGTCGCCGGGCAAGTCCAAGAAGGGCTATCTGTTCCGGGCGACGGGTTCGGTGGAGAAGTTTGACGGGTTCCTGAAGGTCTACGAAGAGGGCAAAGACGCCAAGGACGAAGAGGATGACGAGGCGGCGCGGAAACTGCCGGCGGTGACGCAGGGCGAGGAGCTGAAGTTCAAGTCGATCGATCCGGAGCAGCATTTCACCGAGCCGCCGCCGCGGTTTACCGAAGCGACGCTGGTGAAAGAACTGGAAGCCAAGGGAGTGGGCCGGCCGTCGACGTACGCCTCGATTCTGTCGACGATTCAGGAGCGGGAGTACGTCAAGAAAGAAGGCGGCAAATTTGCGCCGACCGAGTTGGGCACGGTGGTGACGGATCTGCTGCTGGAGTCGTTCGGGGACATCTTCGACGTGCTGTATACAGCGCGGCTGGAAGGGGAACTGGACGACATCGAAGACGGCAAGATCGACTGGCGCGCGGCGATGGGCGAGTTCTACGAGAAGTTCTCGGCCGATCTGGAGCGCGCGGCGGTCCAGATGACCGACATCAAGCGGATGGAGAAGCCCACCGACTTCATCTGCGACAAGTGCGGCAAGGCGATGGTGATCAAGTGGGGCCGGCACGGCAGTTTTATCGCCTGCACGGGATACCCGGAGTGCACCAGCACGCGCGAGCTGCCGACGACGGCGAGCGAGGATCTGGGCGAGCAGGGCGAGGACGAGTATTGTCCGAACTGCGGCCGCCCGATGGTGCTGAAGAAGGGCCGTTTCGGCCAGTTCATGGCCTGTACGGGCTATCCGGACTGCAAGACGACGCGGCAGTTGGGCCAGGCCGAGAAGAAGGCCGACACCAAACTCGACGAGTTGTGCCCGCAGTGCGGGAAGAACCTCGTCATGAAATCGGGCCGTTTTGGGGAGTTCACGGCGTGTTCCGACTACCCGACCTGCAAGTACGTGAAGCAGAAGACGGTAGGCGTGAAGTGCCCGGAATGCCACGACGGCGACATCATCGAACGCCGCTCCAAGCGGGGCAAGACGTTCTTCGGCTGCAACAAGTATCCCAAGTGCGAGTTTGTCGCCTGGGGCAAGCCGATTGACCGTAAGTGTCCCGAGTGCGGCAGTTCGCACCTGATCGAGAAGTTCCTGAAGGCCGGCGCATTTGCGCAGTGTCCGAACAAGGAATGCAAATTCAAAGAGCCGATCGCTGAGCCGGTAAGCGCATAAGCGGCGGCCCTTTTACTACAACCCCAGAGGATAAACACTACACCCATGTCTGAAACCGAACAGTTCTACCGCATTGCCAAGCTGCCGCCGTATGTTTTCGCCGTCATCAACGAGATGAAGGCAAAGGCACGAGCAGCAGGGCAGGATGTGGTGGACTTCGGCATGGGCAACCCGGACGGGGCCACGCCGGACGTCATCGTGGAAAAGCTGGTGGAGGCGGCACGGCAGCAAAAGAACCACCGCTACTCGATGTCGCGCGGCATTCCCCAACTGCGCAACGAGATCGTCAAGCGTTACCAGCGCAACTACGGGGTGACGCTGGACCCGGAGAAGGAAGCGATTGTCACGATCGGGGCCAAGGACGCGATTGCGCACATGCTGTTTGCGATCATCGCACCGGGCGACGCGGTGGTGTCGCCGAACCCGGCCTATCCGATCCATCAGTATGGCGTGATCATGGCCGAAGGCGAGGCGATCATGCTGCCGATGCCGGATCCGCAGACGTTCCTGGAGGGGTTGAAAGACCTCTACAAGAACGGGCCGAAGAAGCCGAAGGTGATTCTGATCTCGTTCCCGCACAACCCGACGACGACGTGCGTGGACCTGGATTTCATGAAGGAGATCGTGGCGCTGGCCAAGGAAAACGGGTCCTGGATCATCCACGACTTTGCTTACGCCGATCTGGGATTTGATGGCTACAAGCCGCCGTCGATTCTGGAGGTGCCGGGGGCAAAGGACATCGCCGTCGAGATCTTCTCGATGTCGAAGAGCTACAACATGGCCGGGTGGCGCGTGGGCTACTGCCTGGGAAATGCCAAGATCATCTACGCCCTGTCGCGAATCAAAAGCTACCTGGATTACGGGACATTTCAGCCGATTCAGATCGCTTCGATCATCGCGCTGCGGGAGTGCGAAGAGGAACCGGCCAAGATCTGCGCGATGTACCAGGAGCGGCGCGATGTGCTGGTGGAGGGTCTCAACGCGGCCGGATGGCCGGTGGAGACGCCGAAGGGGTCGATGTTCCTGTGGGCGCGGATTCCGGAGAAGTTCCGGCATCTTACCTCGCTGGAGTTCGCGCAATTGCTGATGGAAAAGGCACTGGTAGCGGTGAGTCCGGGGATTGGCTTCGGGCCGCTGGGCGAAGGGTATGTGCGGTTCTCCTTCATTGAGAACCCGCACCGGACGCGGCAGGCAGTCCGGGCGATCAAGCAGTTCCTGAAGGACTGATTTTCCGGCCGAGTTTTTGGAGAAGAAAGCCACGCCCGCGGGCGTGGCTTTTTTGTCTGGTCTTTGCGCTGCCGTTCGCCTACAGGGTATGCGCCGGCGTCTTTGGACCTTTCGTTGGCTGGTACACGGTGACGCAAGGCGGACATTACGAGCAGGTCGGCGTACAGGAGTACGGATGCGGACCCTTTGGAGCATTCACTTGCTACGCACCGATTTATCAATGGGTGTATCCTCGGGATTTCCAGACGCCGGGATGGGCCGGCAGCGCTACGTTCCCGGCTGCGAGCGCAGTCCAGTTAGATCCGCTCCAGGCCGGGGGAGCCACGATTGCATCGCCAGGCGAGGGGACGGCGGTCATCGACCTTTTCGGCGCGGCGGGGCCGGAACTGCATTCCTTTGCGGTAACCGGCGTGAGCACGCTCCAATTGACGCCGACGGTGGGAAGCTACGGGTACTCTGCAACGATTGACTACGCGGTTTCGACGAGCGCGGCACCGCAAGTGACCGGATTGTTGACGCTGGAATACGAATCGGCAAACCCGGAACCGGGGACCCTGTTTCTGCTGGGAATCCCACTGGCAGCGGTACTCTTGGCCCGGCGCCGGCGATAGCCAATCGCATACACTGTTAGGCTGTACCCGCTATGAGCCCAACTGAACTTCCCCCCGCCGCCCAAGTGATGAACCTGCTTTGGGGCAAGGCGATCTCCACCTCCATTTCCGCCGTCGCCAAGCTGGGAGTGGCCGACCACATGTCGGCGAGCGAACCGGCTTCGGCGGAGGCGCTGGCGGCAGCTACGGCGGCCCACTCCCCCAGCCTGTACCGGACGCTGCGGATGCTGGCGAGCATCGGCGTGTTCCAGGAACACGAGGGGCAGCGCTTTACGCTGACGCCGCTTTCGGCGTGCCTGCGCAGCGATGCGCCGGATTCGGTGCGTGGCGTGGCGATGTTTCTGACCGACCCGTGGCATATGCGGGCCTACGAAAACGTCCTGCACGCCCTGCAAACGGGCGAAAACGGGGTCCAGAAAGCCTACGGGCGCCATGGGTTCGACGTGATCGCCGAGGACCCGGCCTCCTTGGAGAACTTCCAACTGGGCATGTCGAACTATACGGCGATGGAAGGAGCGCTGCTGGAGCCACTGCTCGACTTTTCCGGGTTCCAGCGGATCGCCGACGTGGGCGGCGGGCACGGCACCTTGCTGGCCCAGATTCTGCGGCTCAACCCGGCACTGCAGGGCGTACTCTTCGACCTGCCCGAGGTGCTGGCCCATGCTCCGGCGCCGACGGCGCGGCTTTCCCACGAAGCGGGCAGCATGTTTGACCGGGTGCCAATCGGGTGCGACGCCTACATCATGAAACACATCATCCACGACTGGGACGACGCGCACTGCCACAAGGTACTGCGGCTGATGTGCGATCAACTGGCGGCGCACGCGCCGCAGACGGGCCGCGTCTTTCTGGCAGAGATGATTGTGCCGCACAGCCATGAGCCGCATCCCTCCAAGTTCCTGGATATTGAGATGCTGGTGATGACACCGGGCGGGAAGGAACGGACGACGGCCGAGTATGCGGTGCTGTTCGAATCGGCCGGACTGGAACTGGTGCGGACGCAGGCGACGCCGGGGCCGATCTGCCTGATCGAGGCGAAAGTCGCGGGCTGACGCGGATGGGAGTGCCCCGGGGCTAGCGGAAGGCGCCGGGGCCTTTGAAGGTCTCGCTGAGCCACCCCGCCAGGAAGAAGCCGGCGACGGCGATGACGGGCAGGAGAATGGCGGTAAGCCAGGCCATGGCGGCCGCAAGCCCGTTCCAACCGGCTCGATGGAACAGAAGGGAGCCGAGGATCCAGGCGGCGAACATTGCAAGGGCCCAGTTGACCTCGCGGTGGAAGTCGCTGAGGGCACGGGTGGTGTTGGCGGCGTAACCGGCCACGAACACCACGGCATTAATGGCAACTCCGACGTAAAACAGTGTTTTCATATGCGGTCTACTACGGAGGCAGGCGCAAAAGGCGCGGGAAGATTCTCACCGTGGGGACGGGGAATCGCGGGGAGGCGGGGAAATCCTTTATACTGTGGCGAGTATGGCCGCCAGGCCCGAGACAGCCCTTACAGAAGTTGTGGATTTGCGCCGCGTCGCGCCGGGATCGCTTGACGCGTTGCTGGAAGAGGAGGTCTGCCGGTGGCGGGAGGCGCTCGCCTGGGATTTTTCTTCATCGGCGGGGCTGGTGAAACGGTTCGCCGATATGCAGTCGCTCAACGGGCGGGCGCTGGTATATGGGGGCCGGGTAATCGGCTACACCTATACGGTGACCGACGAGGACAAAGGGCTTATCGGAGATTTGTACATTCAGCAGGAGTTTGTGACGCCAGCGCGCGAGGATCAGTTGCTCAACGCAACGGTGGAGGCGCTGTACCGGACGTCGGGGGTGCGGCGGATCGAGTCGCAGGTGATTCTGCTGAGCCATCCGCGCCCGGCGGCGCCGGTACATGCCAAGGACTTGAAGCTGTTTGAGCGATGCTTCATGGTGTGCGATCTGCGGGTGACGCGGGAGTGGCCATCGCAGGCGGGTTCGGCGCTCGACGTGGACGGGTGGACGGAGCGGTATCAGGAAGACGCGGCGGCGCTGATCGCCGACGCCTACGAAGGCCACATCGACGGCCACATCAACGACCAGTACCGGAGCGTGGGCGGAGCGCGGCGATTTCTGCAGAACATTGTGCAGTATCCGGGGTGCGGGTCGTTTTATGCGCCGGGATCGTGGCTGGCATGGCGGCGGGAGACGGGGCGGATGTGCGCGGCGTCGCTGGCGAGCCTGGTGGGGGACCAGGCGGGGCACATTACGCAGGTCTGCGTGGCGCCGGCAAGCCGGGGCCTGGGTGTGGGCCGGGAGATTCTGGCGCGGAGTTTGCGGAGCCTGCGCGATGCCGGATGCCGGCAGGTGAGCCTGACGGTGACGGCGTCGAACCGGAACGCGATCGGGCTGTATGAGTCGATGGGCTTCCGGGTGGAGCGGCGGTTCGCGGCGATGGTGTGGGACCATGTGCGCCCGGCGCGGCGGTTTTTCAGCTAAGACTCCTGCGGTACCCTGGAAGTTCGACTATGCCGACCCCTTCCACCTACGATGACGCCAATCTGATTCTGCGGCTGTATGAGTTGCGCCGGGAAGAGCGCATGCGCGCGGCGCGGAAATGGTTCATGGAGCATTTTGGTCCGACGACGCTGGCCGAGTTCCGGGAGTTGTGCCCGCCGGGGAGCGAGACGAACGCCAGTTTCCGGCAGTTCACCACCTACTACGAGATGGTGGCGAGCTTCATTACGAGCGGGGTGCTGAACGAAGAGCTGTACTTCCAGAGCGGCGGGGAGATGTTCCTGGCCTATATCCGCCTGGAGCCGTTTCTGGCGGACCTGCGGGCGGCGTTCAAGAATCCGGGGCTCTACCGGAACCTGGAGGCAGTGGCGCAGCGCTACGGGGCTTACATCAACCGCAACGACCCCAATGCGGCGGACGCCTTCCGGACGCGGATGCGCGCCATCCTCGGGAAGTAGCCGGGGAATGCGCCAGGACGCGGAGTTTTTCGACGAGCGGGAGTTGGACCTGATCTACATCGGCAAACGGCTGGCCGACGCGCAGGCGTTGGAGGAGCTATTAACCGGGGCGGGATGGGACTACTACGTGGAAGCCGACGAGTACCGGGGCGGGTTTCTGTTCACCACACAGCGAACGGGCGCCTTCTTCTACGTATTGCTGGAGAAGGCGCCCGAAGCGCGGCAGTTTTTGGAGCAGCACGGCTACAAGCCGCAGCCGGCATTGCCGGCCGCGGAGTAGGCGGCCAATTACTGGCCCGTGATGGTGACGGTGCGGGAAACGGCGCCGGCAGTGAGCTTGAAGACGTTTTCGCCGGCCGCGAGTTGGACGGCAATACCGATGACGCCGGGACGGCCATCGACGGGGCTCACTTCCTGGACCTTGGCGCCGGGGGTTTCCGTGGTGACGGTGATCGTTGCGCCGGGAACATCGATGCCGGCGCCGTCAACGACACGGGCGCCAAAGACAGAGGTGTCCCCTGCGGGGCCTTCGCTCTTGGCTTCCAAGAGGGTAATGGCGCGGGCCGTGGCGCGGGCACCGTACCAATAAGGAATGCGGCCCTCGACGCCATTCTTGTTGTTCTTGACGATGATGACGCCGTGGTACTCGCCTTCGAGCGACGTACCAGCGAACTTGAGGGTGAAGAACACCTTCCCTTTGGCGGGGACTTCTCCGGAGGTGGCGCCATCGATGGAAGGCACGACACGGCCGTCGAAGCTCTTCACCGAGACAGTGGCGGTGACGGGCTCATCGGTGACATTGAGGATGTCGATATTACGGGAGAAGGAGGCGGAATCGCCGCCGATGCCGAACTTGACGGATACGGGGGCGAAGGCGAAGGGCTGGGTGAAAGCGGCGACGAGATCCAGGCGGCCAGCACCCTGGTGGCGGATAGGGGCGGGACTACCGGAGGCGAGGACGATTTCCGAGGCGCTGTTCACGAGGAGGGACTGGTACAGGGAAGCGGTAAGGCCAGGGCGGCCGGCCTTGAGGACGGCGGCGGCGCCGGCGACGGTGGGCGTGGCGAAACTGGTGCCCTCGGTGAGGTCGTAGGGGATCTCGCTTTTGTGTTTGGAGAAGGCGGTGAGGAAGTTATCGCCGACGGCGACGAGGTCGGGCTTCAGGGAAGAGCCGAGGTTGGGGCCGCGGCTGGAGAAGCCGGAGATTTGATTGGGGTCGATGGGTTTGATGCCGTCGGCGGTGACGGCCCGGTCGCTGGAGGAGGAGCCTACGGTCATCACATTTTCGGCGACGCCGGGAGAATTGATGGTGTTTTCATCGGGGCCGGCGTTGCCGGCGGCAACGGCGACGATGAAGCCGGCATCGACAGCGGCGTTGAGGGCCTTGACCTCGGGGTCGGTGGCGGGGTCGATGGCCAGGTCGGATCCGAGGCTGAGGTTGAGGACATCGAATCCGTCTTTCATGGCGTCCTCGATGCCTTTGAGGATCATGGCAGAGGAACCGGAGCCGGAATCGCCAAGGACCTTGTAGGCGCCGAGGAAGGCGGCGGGGGCGGCGCCGGCGATCTGGAATCCGTTGTCGTTGATGGGGTGGACGATGCAGGCGGCGGCGCAGCCTGCATTGGTTCCATGGCCGTTGTTGTCAGTCCCATCGGCGCCGTAGCCGGAGTCCTCTGCGGCAAGAGCCTCATAGGAGCGGACGACGATGACCTTGTTGGTCGTCAGTTTGGCATTGGCTTCGCTGGAGGATTTGGGGAAGCCTTCCGGGGCGGCGAAGCCAGCCGGGGCGAAGCCGGGGTGTTCGGAATCGATGCCGGAATCGAGAATGGCGATGCGCATTTTGGCGCCGGCGTTCTCCGCGCCGCCGATGCGCTGCCAGGCCTCGGGGATTTTGCTGAGGGCGAGGACGCGATCGAGGCGGGCGTAATGGCGGCGTTCCTGTGTGACACGGAGGACGCCGGGGAGTTGGCGAAGGGCAGCCGCCTGGGAATCGTCGATGCGGACGAAGAGGGCGTTGAGGGCCGTATCGACGGCGCCAAGGACGCGGCCGCCGCGACTGGCGACGGCGCGGGCGAGACGCTGCTGGCCGGCCTGGATGAGGGCGCGGCGGGCGGCGATTTCCGGTGCCTGGGAGAGGCTGGCCGGGCGGCGGCCGGGTTCGCGGCGCAGCAGGGATGCCTGCAGAGCGGCGACGGGTTCGTCTGTGAGTTCTACAACATAACGGCCGGGGATGGGCTGGGCAAACAGGGCCAGGCAGCCGAGGCCTAGGGCGAGGAGGAGCGATTTGCGCATAGAAAAAGCGGCGCCGGACCCACTCTTACTGCAAGTCGCGCCAACTAGGGCTGCGGGGTGTCGTTGGGGTTCTTCAGCGGGAAGGTGACCACGTTGGAGACGTAGATGTCCTGGGCAATGGTGACCTGCGTCTTCGAGTTAGTGGGCAGATCAGAGTTCAGTTCCAAGTGGACCTCATAGATACCGATGGCGCCGGGCTTGAGGGCGGCATAAAGGACGTTCGCCGTCTTGCCACCGGCGAGGGAGGAGACGAACTCGTTGGGTTCGTTCTGCGCCGGGCCGTCGTAGGCGATGCCGGTGCGAATGAGCGACTGGGAGTCGGAATCCTTGAGGCGGCCCAGGCCCGTGGCGGTGACGACGATGGTTTCGCCGGGGAGAGCCGGGTTGTTTTCCGTGATCAGCGCGCCGGCGGTGTTGGCGCAGCAGAGAGCGGGGGTGGTGGCGGTCATGATGACCTGAGCGCCTTCATTGGTTTTGCCGGAGTAGGCGATGCCATTGCCCTCGGCGCCGGGGAGTTTGGCGCGGAGACGGATACGGGTGAAGACGCCGGCGGAGAAGGCTTCCACCTTTTCGTCGGAGTTCTCGTTGATCTTCTTAATGAGGCCGTCGCGGATCTTGGCCAAGTCGTCGCCGGACTGCACCGTGTAGGAGTATTCGCGGTCCTCGATAACGACAGTGGCGACGTCGTTGACGTTGGCGGTGCCGTCGACGGAAACGGTACCGGTGGCGCGATCCGAGAAGTGCGTAATAATCCCGGGGCGGGGATCGAGGCCATCAACAGCGAAGATACCGGGGTTTTGGGGAATGATGGGAACAGCGACAGGCGAGGTGGTTACGACGCTTCCGCCCGCGCGTTCGATGCGAACGTAGGCATTGGCGCTGGAGGCGTCGGCCACTTCCCAGGGAATCTGAGCGTTGATCTGGGTGGGGGAGACCATCAACAGCGGGGCCTCGATGCCGTCAAAGTAGACGCGAACGCCGCCGAGGGTATTGGAGAGGATTTTCGTATCCTCGGGAACGGCGACGGTGGCATCGGCCAGGTTGTCGCCATAGAGCGTGATGAGGGTCCCGGCAGCGACCTGGGCAGCGTTCTGGCCGCCGGTGAGGGTGGCGCCGCTGGTGGTGAGCGTCATGGGAGACGTGTCCGGGGTCTTGGTGGTGGAGAACTCGATCTTGTTGCCCTCTTCGCCGCCGGAACGGGCGGTGATGAGCAGCGCGCGAAGGTCGGTGATGACGCTGGCGGTGACGGTGGCGTCGACGTCGGCGTTGATCTTCTGAGCGAACTGAAGAAGGATGTTGGCGAACGTGTCGTCGCGAATGAACTTGTAGGAGTAGGAGCGGCCGGAAACGGTGATGGTGATTTCGTTTCCTTCGACGATATTGCCGTCGAAGACAATGGAGGCGGTGGCGAAGACGTCGCGGCTGGCCAGGTTGCGGACGGCGGTGAAGGGCAACGGCTGATCGTGAGTGGAGAAGACCACCACGCGGCGATTGTAGGTATCGCTGACGAAGAGGTTGGTGCCGTCCCAGGCGAGGGACATGGGGGTACGGAGGAGGTCGGCCGAGGCGCGGAAGAGGGGGAAGGCGCTATCGGAAGAGCGGTTCACTTCGCCGGTGGCCTGGCCGAGGACAATGTCGGCCGCCTGGCCGTTCTTGGTGGGCAGGGCGTTGTAGACCAGAACGCGGTCGTTGCCGCCGTCGGCAATGAAGAGCTTGGTGCCGTCGCTGAGTGCGAAGCGGGGGAAGTCGAGGGTGGCGAGGCAGGTCACCGGATAGCTGGCGGTTCCGTCGGTGCCGATACCGTTCGAGGCGCAGAGCTTGGTGCTGTTGTTGGCCGTGGCTGAGGTGAAGTCGGGCTGGCCGAGGACCAGATCGGCGGCCTGGGCATTGCGGGAAGGGATGGAGTTCCAGACGAGGACGCGATTCTGGCCGAGGTCGGAGACGAAGAGGCGCTGGCCGTCGGAGGTCACCGAGACAGGGTTGACCAGGTTGTCGGCTTTCGGATCGATGGTAGTGCGGGCAAGATCGAGTTCGATGGCGGTGTTGAAATCGGGCTGGCCGAGGACGATATCGGCAGGCTGGAAGCTGCGGGTGGGGAAGGAGTTCCAGACCAGGACGCGATTGTTGCCGCTATCGGCGACGAAGAAGCGGGATCCCTGGATCCAAACACCCTGGGGGCCGCGCATGCGCTGGCCGGGGATGCCGCGGGGGGCGATGCCGGTGGTGAAGTTTTCCTGCCCGAGGACGATATCGGCCGCCTGGTTGTTGTTGTTCGGGATGGAGTTCCAGATGAGGACGCGGTTGTTGTCGGTATCGGCGACGGCGAGGCGGGTGCCATCGGAGGCGACGGCGGTGGGGTTCCGGAGGGCGGAGGAGGAGGGGACGGCGCGGAGTTCGTTCTTGTCGAAGTCGACCTGGCCGAGAACGGTGGTGGCGATGCCGCGGCAAGCCGGGCAGCGGCCGGTCTGCGGGATGAGCGCATTGACCGGGAGCGTCACCTGGTTCATATTGCGGAACACCAGGACGCGGTGATTCAGGGGAGCCGAGCCGACGCGGTTGGAATCAGCGACAAAGAGGGTGTTATTCGCAAACGCGAGTCCCCCGACGCCGCCGAGCGTGTCGGCCTTGGTGGCCGGTAGCTGATCCGTAAATGTCTTCTGACCGATTAGCAGCCGGGCGGCCTGCCCGCTGTAAAATTCAGCCGAGGGAGCAATGGCCACGCAGGCGAGCCACAACATTAGATGCTTCATGCGGAGGTTCGTCATTACGCAAACTTTCAGTATAACAGCGACGCGGGTAATCCCTTAGCCGGGTACGATTTTCCCTACTTTTTAACAATGCAACCGGATCAGCGGGGGGTGACGGCACCCCAGATGATCTGATAGACCTCGACATTTCCTTCGAAATTGCGGCCGGCGCGGATGGAGACGCGGGTGTGGAGGCGGAGGCGTTCCCGTTCCGAGACCACGCCGTCTTCCAGGAACCGGGTGTCTTGGCGGAGGACGATGGTCTTGTATTCGCCGGTGCGGAGGCGGAGGACCATTTTCTCCGGGTTTAATTCGCTGACGGTGCCCGCCCATTCGTACTCGCCGCGGGGGATGATGCTTTCGGTGACGGCGCGATAGGTGATGCGCATGCGGCCGGATTCCTTCTTGGCGAGGTCGGCGAGGCGGACGGTGCGGACGTAGCAGGGGCGGCCGTCGATTAAGCGGCGGTCGGCGACGATTTCGACGAGGTCTGTGGGCTGGAAGGCATTGACGGGAACGCGGATGCGACTTTGTTCGAACCAGGTGCGGTGGTCGTAGGTGCAGCGGAACTCTTTGTTGGTGGTGGTCTTCAGCAGAAAGCTGGCGGGTTGGATGTCACTGATATAACCGGACACGACACCAACCGGGACATCTTCGGCGCAGACGAGCATCGGGAGAAGCCAAAGCGCACGCAGAGACATGCCCCTTATTCTACTGCTGCTACAATGTCCGTTTTGCGGCACACTGATCTCAACGAATCTACTCACCGCGCTGTGGCGTGGTTTCAGCGCTCCGGTATTCAGGAATCCAGCGGCGGCGTAGCGCGCTATCATCTGCTGGCCGAGGGGCGGAATCTGCCGTTATCCACCGAGATCACCGGATATGCGGTGAGCGCGCTGGTGTGGGGCGGAGACCAGGACGGCGCCTTCCGGGCGGCGGACTGGCTGGTGCGGGGCGCATGGCGGCCCGATCTGCAGGCGATGCCGTTTGAGGTGGCCGATCCGCTGCCGCCCACCTACTTCTTTGACTGCGGGATTATCGTGCGCGGTTTGCTGGCGGCGTGGCGGGCCTCGGGGCGGCTGGACTATATGCACACGGCGCGCGACCTGGGGCTGGCCATGGGGCGGGACTTCTGGTCAGCGACCGGGGAGTTGCATCCGATTTTGGAGTTGCCGTCGAAGCAGCCGTGGCCGTATGAGAAGCGGTGGTCGCGGGAGCCGGGGTGTTTGCAGTTGAAGTCAGCGATGGCGTGGGCGGATTTGGCGCGGTTGTTCCCGGGCGAGGCGTTCGCGACGTGGTTTGAACGTGCGCTGCGGTATTCGCTGCGGACGCACGACACGTTTCTGCCGGGGAACGACGATGAGTTGAAGGTGATGGACCGGTTGCACGCCTACTCCTACTTTCTGGAGGCGCTGCTGGCGCGGAGCGGGCGGGCGGAGGTGCGGGCGGCGCTGGCGGTGGGCATTGGGCGGGTGGGTCATTACCTGCGGGCGATCGGACCGCGGTTTGAACGCTCCGATGTGTGCGGGCAACTGCTGCGGGTGCGGTTGCTGGCCGATGCGGCGGGCGCGGTGGCATTGGACCGTGGAGCGGCCGAGGAGGAAGCGGCGCGGTGCGCGGCGCATCAGCGCTTTGGCGGGCCGCCGATGATCGATGGCGGCTATGGATTCGGCACGCGGGACGGAGCGGCCCTCCCGTTTATGAACCCGGTGTCGACGGCGTTCTGCATGCAGGCGATGCAGTGGTGGGACGACTGGAAGCGCGGGGCGTTTCGCGGCCAACTGGCTGAGTTGATCTAACGACGGTGGCCGGGCGCATCAAACTCGCGTTCGCCTCCGGGTCCGACGACCTGATCCCCACGTTGATTGAGAAGATGGCGGGGATCTATCCGGAGTTGCCGTTGTGGGTGGTGTCGGAGTTTGCGCCGCCGGGGGAGGGGGTGCGATGGATCCGGTGGTACCCGGCGAAGGATCTGGCCGACAATGCGGCGCGGATCGACGCGGCGGTGGCTGGATACGAGGTGGCGCTGGCCGGGATTGTGCTGCAACCGCGGATGCCGTATTGGCCGATGCGGTGGGCGGCGGCGCGGCGGTGGCCCTGGCAGTTGATGGTGTTCAACGAGAATCTGGACCACTTCATGCTGCGGCCGCGGAGCCTTCCGGTGATTGCGAAGCATTTTTACTGGCGGGGGAAAAACTTCGTTCGCTGGGAGACGCGGCCTGGGGGGACGCTGTACACGTGGGCGTGGCGACTGCTGCATCCGTGGGCGTTCCGGCGGCCGGTGGCCTACCGTATGGCTTTATGGAGCGGGGCGCTGGCAGCGCGGTTCCGCGGGCCTGGAGCGGGGAAAGAACCGGAGGCGGCGTTGCCGGCGGGAATCACGGTGGTGATCCCTTCGCGCAACGGGCGCGAGTTGCTGGAGCGACTGCTGGCGTCGTTGCTGCCGCAGGCGCCGGAGGAGATTATCGTCGTCGACAACGGGTCGGACGACGGCACGGCGGGGTGGTTGCGGGGGCAAGGAATCACGGTGGAGGAATCGGCCGGGGCGTTGTCGTTTGCGGCGGCGGTGAACCGGGGGATCCGGCGGGCGCGGTATTCGCACACTTGCCTGCTGAATAATGACATGGTGCTGGAGCCGGGATTTTTCGCGGCGCTACGGGCACCTTTTGCCGCCCACCCCGACCTGTTCGCGGCCACGGCGCAGATCTTTTTCCCGGAGGGCGTGCGGCGGGAAGAGACCGGCAAGGCCATGTACCACCGCAACAAGACCGGGCAGTTTCCGCTGTGGTGCGAGACGCCGATCGCGGGCGAGGACGGGACGTGGGTGCTCTACGGCAGCGGGGGGTGCACGCTCTACGATACGGCGAAACTGCGGGCGCTGGGGGGAATTGGAGAGCAGTATACGCCGGCGTATGTGGAGGATCTCGACATCGGGTGGCGGGCGTGGCGGCGCGGGTGGCCGACGGTGTTCGCGGCCGGAGCAAGGCTGCTGCATCTGCACCGTTCCACCACTTCGAAGTACTTTTCGGCGGAGGATCTGGAGAACGCGCTGGAGCGGAACTATCTGCAGTTCGCCGCGGGGAGCCATTCGCCGGGGTTGTGGCGGGAGGCGGTGGAGCGGGTGAACCTGCTGGCGGCGAGACTGGATCCGGTGCGTCCGGCCGAGCGGGCGCTCCGCGGGGCGTGGCGCGAACCGTGGCGGCAACCGCTGGCCGCGGCGGGGGATGATGCGCCGCTGGCGTTGTGCGGCGGGGCGGTGGCGGTGTTTCCGGGCGCGGCGCCGGGCGGGCGGACGCGGGTTCTGGTGGCCGCGCCGTATCTGCCGTTCCCGCTGTCGCATGGCGGCGCGGTGCGGATGTTCAACCTGATGCGCGAAGCGGCGCGGGAGTTTGACCAGATCCTGCTGGTGTTTGTGGACGAATTGGCGGCGCCGGCGCGGGAGTTGCTGGAGATTTGCTGCGAGATTGTGCTGGTGCGGCGCGAGGGGTCTCACCTGTTGCCGTCGAGCGCCCGGCCGGATGTGGTGGAAGAGCACGACCGGCCCGAGTTCCGCGCGGCGCTGGCGGCGGTGCTGCGAAAGTGGCAGCCGGCGATCGTGCAGTTGGAGTTCACGCAGATGGGGCTCTACGCCGGGGCGTGCCGGCCGGCGAAGACGATTCTGGTGGAGCACGATATCACGCTCGATTTGTACGGACAGTTGCTGGCCGATAAAGAGGACTACGACACGCGGGAGCAGTACGGGAAGTGGGTGGCCTTTGAGCGGGAGGCGTGGCGGCGGGTGGACGCGGTGGTGGCGATGTCGGAGAAAGACCGGCGCTCGATTGCGGCCGGCAAGGCGTACGCGATTCTCAACGGGGTGGATCTGGCGCGGTTTACGCCGGGCGAAAACGAACCCGAAACGAACCGGATTCTGTTCATCGGATCGTTCGCGCATCTGCCGAATGTGATGGCGCTGGATTTCTTTTTGCGGGAGGCGTGGCCGCGGATCCGGGAGAAGGCCGTCCTGCACATCATTGCCGGGCAGCGGCACGAGTTCTTCCTGGAGCGGTATGCCGACCGGGTGCGCCCGCCGCTGGAAGATGCGAATATCGTGCTCGATGGATTCGTCAGCGATGTACGGGCAGCCTATCACCGGGCGGCGATCGTGATCGCGCCGCTGGTGGCGAGCGCGGGCACGAACATCAAGATTATGGAAGCGATGGCGATGCGCAAGGCGATTGTCACGACGCCGGCGGGGATCAACGGCCTGGAGTTGACCGACGGGCGGGAGGTGCGGGTGGCGTCGACGGGCGAGGCGATGGCGGCGGCGATTGAGCGGCTGATCGACCACCCCGAGGAGCGGCAGGCGCTGGAGGCGGCGGCGCGGCGCACGGCGGAGGAAGAATATGGGTGGGACCGGATCGGGCGGGTCCAGGCAGAGCTGTACCGCACGCTGGCGGGTAAGGAAAAGTTACACTGAAGGAGCAAATTATGCCGAAACCCTTGTCTGATATCGGGCTGGTGGGGTTGGCCGTCATGGGCCAGAACCTCGCTCTCAACATCGCCGACCACGGCTTCCAGATTTCTGTTTATAACCGCACCACGGAGACGATGGAGAAGTTCATCGCCGAGAATCCGAACACGCCGGGCGGCGTGGTGGGCGCCAAGACGCTCGAGGAGTTTGTGCAGTCGCTGTCGCGGCCGCGCAAAATTATCATCCTGGTGAAGGCTGGCGGCCCGACCGACGCGGTGATCAACAGCCTGCTTCCGCTCCTGGAAGCCGGCGACATCATCATCGACGGCGGCAACGCGCTGTGGACCGACACCATCCGCCGGGAGAAGGATCTGGCGGCCAAGGGCTTCCGGTTCGTCGGCTCCGGCGTGAGCGGCGGCGAAGAGGGCGCGCGTTTCGGCCCCTCGTTGATGCCGGGCGGCGACCCGTCGTCCTATGAAGAGATCAAGGCGATCTGGCAGGCGATCGCGGCCAAGGTGGACGCGGCGACCGGCCGTCCGCTGATGGGCGCCACGCCCGGAAAGCCGGTGGAAGGCGGCGTGCCCTGCACGACGCATATCGGTCCGAACGGGGCCGGGCACTACGTGAAGATGGTGCACAACGGCATCGAATACGGCGACATGCAGATGATCTGCGAGTCCTACGATATTCTGCGCAAGCTGGGCGGCTTTACGCCGGCTGAGTTGAGCCAGATCTTCGGCGAGTGGAACCGGGGCAAGCTGGATTCGTTCCTGATCGAAATCACCACCGACATTCTGCAGCAGGTAGACCCGGAGACGGGCGCGCCGTTTGTGGATATCGTGCTCGACGCGGCCGGCCAGAAGGGGACCGGGAAGTGGACGAGCGTGAACGCGCTCGACATGGGCGTTCCGGCGCCGACGGTGGCCGAAGCGGTGTTTGCTCGTTGCCTGAGCGCGGTGAAGGAAGAGCGGGTGGCCGCCTCGACGCAGCTCTCCGGCCCGGCGACGGCGTTCACCGGCGACCGTGCCCAACTGGTGCAGGCGGTGCACGACGCCCTCTACTGCTCCAAAATCTGTTCGTACGCGCAGGGCTTCCAGCTGATGAGCGCGGCGCAGGGCGAGTACAAGTGGACGCTGAACTTCGGCGAGATCGCCAAGATCTGGCGCGGCGGCTGCATCATCCGCGCGGCGTTTCTGCAGAAGATCACCGAAGCCTATGAGCGCAATCCGCAGCTGGCGAACCTGCTGCTGGATCCGTTCTTCAAGGCGGAGATCGACGCGGCGCAGGCGAACTGGCGGCAGGTGATCGCGCTGGCGGCGACGCACGGCATTGCCGCGCCGACCTTCTACTCGGCGCTCTCCTACTACGACGGCTACCGCGCCGCCACCCTGCCGGCGAATCTGCTGCAGGCGCAGCGCGACTACTTCGGAGCCCACACCTACGAGCGGACCGACAAACCGCGGGGCGAGGCGTATCACCTGGATTGGCCGGAGCCCGGCCGTCCGCAAGCGAAGGTGTAGCAGGTGGCGGAAGCGCTACTTGCCAAATACAGGGAAGAGCTCTCCGGGCGCGTGCTGCCGTTTTGGCTGCGGCACGCGCTCGACCGCGTAAACGGGGGGTATTTCAACTGCCTGGACGCCGATGGCGCCGTCTACGACACGCGAAAGCATGTGTGGATGCAGGGCCGCGGCGCGTGGATGTTCGCACGGCTCTACAACACCTTTGACCCGCGGCCGGAGTACAAGGAAGCCGCCGAGTTGATCTTTCGCTTTGTGAAGGACCACGCGCGGCACGGTGAGCCGCGGTGCTGGCATACGCTCACCGCCGATGGCCGGCCGGTGTTCTTTCAGCGCAAGCCGTATACGGCGTTTTTCGTGGCGCTGGCGCTGGTGGAGTACTCCAAGATCTCCAAGGATCCGGCGCATGTGGCCGAGGCGGTGGAGCTGTTCTGGCAGATGGAGGCGGGCATTCGCACGCCGTCGCTGCTGGGCCGGCCGTCGCTGGAGGGCGGCGTAGGATATACGCAACTGGCCGATCTTTACGTGCTGGGTTGGCTGGCGTTTGAACTGGACCAGGTGCACGCCGATCCCCGCTATGCCGAGGTCATTCGCGGCTGCCTGCAGCGACTGGTGGCGCACTACCATCCCGAACACCGGCTGCTGATGGAGAACGCGGCGACCGGCGATGCAGCCGCCTTCCGGGAGTTTCCCGAAGGCCGGATGATCTGCACAGGCAGTTCGCTGGAGGTCTGCTGGCTGTTTCTGCACATGCTGGAGAAGTACCCGGATCCGGCGATGGAGCGAATGCTGCTGGAGGCGATTCTGGGTGCGCTGGAGTATGGGTGGGATAAGGAGTTCGGCGGGCTCACCTATTTTCAGGATCTGAACGGGCGGCCGCCGGTGGCGCTGGAATCGAACATGAAGCTGTGGTGGTCCCATACGGAGGCGATTTATGCTTCGGCGCTGGCCTACCGGAAGACCGGCGACGAGCGGTACCTGGCGTGGTGGCGGCGGGTGGACGAGTACTCGTTCCGCGTGTTTGCCGATAGGGAACGCGGGGAGTGGTTTGGCTACTGCGACCGGCGTGGCGCGGTGGCAACGCCGTTGAAGGGCGGGCCGTACAAGGGAATCTTCCACGTTCCGCGGGCCCTCCTCTTTACGCTGCAGGCATATTCGAGCCGATAAAGTCGCGTAGCGCCGAAAGCGCCGGCAATACCGTCTCCGGGGCATGGTCCGGCCGGAGTGCCCAGTCAAAATAAAGGCAGCCGCGCACCTTGCGGCCCTCGTAGACGGGCAGAAGGAAGAAGACGGCCGGCCGCATTTCCCGGGCAAGAGGGGATTCACGGAACCGCTGGTCCTTGCCGAAGTCGATCCAGACGTCCTGGCGCTGGGCGAAGGCCAGCAGATAGGGCGGTTTGCGCGGTTGGATGAGGCGGGTCAGCGCGACGGCGCCTTCTCCGGGCCACCCAATTCCGGCAGCGGCGCCAAGGTGGATCTCCGGATCCGCATAGGGCAGCCAGGCGGCGCGGTCCATCCCCTTCTGAATCGCGGTTTCGAGCACCATGGCCAACGTGGCATCCGGTGGCAGGATCGCCGGCGGCAACGGGCGCACCGGCTCTGGCGCCGCCGGCATCCAGGTTCGAAGCCGGAGGCGTTCGGCGGTGAGATCCATCTGGGTGCGTAGGTTGCCCAGCGAGTCCCAGGCGAGTTCACAGAGTTCGGCCACCTGCTTTTCCCGCAGGAAGTATTGCTTGGCGAGCAGCCCCCAGTAGGGCCGCATCATCTTTTCGCGCTCGGAGAAATCGCAGCGAAAGTGGGCCGTCACCAGCAGGTGCGCGACACAGGCGGCCAGGGCGATATCGGCATCCGGTGCGCCCTGCTGGGCGAAGAGTGCTTCCGGCGTCGATTGCGCAGCCAGCGTTGGCGCCCCGTGAAAGGCCCAGCGGCCCAACAATCCGGCGGTGAGTTCATCGAATTCGAAGTGGGCATGGGACCGGCACGAGGCCCGCAATCCGACCATCTGCGACTGACTGGCGGCGAGGATGACGCCGTATTCCCCGGGCTGTTCCAACGCAAAGCAGACCTCACCCATATTGCGGAAGAGCCCGGCAATGTAGGCCTCCTCGGCGAATCGCGGCTCCGTCCGGTTCATCAGAGCGCCGGCGACGACGGCTGTCAGGTGGGACAGCCCCACCAGTTCCCGCACCGGGTGCCGCAATGCGCTCCGCGTTACCGACTCCAGGATCTGCGCCAGCGCGTCGGTTCCCAGCAGGGCGGCAGCGTGGGTGACGCTGACGACGGTCTTGCCTCCGAGGCTGAACATGGCCGAGTTAGCGATGCGCAACAGGCGGAGCGTCAGGCCAAGATCGCGCAGAATCAACCGCGCGCACGCCTGCAGCGTGGCTTGGCTGGGCTGCAACCTCGCCGCCAAAGCCGCTGCGTTCTCACTGTTCACAGCCGGACCGGGAGTGTGCTGGAGGTGTTCCAGGCAAACATCCAGCGGGCTGCGCTCCGTCCCCAGCGCCTGCATACTCCTCTCATCGGCACGGGAGAGAGGAGTTAGAGCGAAAAATTGACATCGACTTCGCTGCTGACTTCTACGGGCTGACCGTTGAGGAGCGTCGGCCGGTAGCGGTACTGGCGGACGGCTTCGACCGCGGCGGGAATGAGCAACGGGTGGCCGGAGACGACTTCGATGGCGATAACGCCACCATCGCGGCCGATGCCGACGCGGAACCGTACGGAGCCTTGGATGCGCGCCTGCCGGGCCAGCGGAGGATAGGCGGGTTCGGGTTTGCTGATGAGATTCGCCGCCTGCACGCCGGCCCCGACGCGGATACGCCCGGGAACATTGACGACCGATCGCACCAGATCCATCCTCTCGATGAATACCTTCATTTCCAATTCACCACCGGACTCGACCATTTCCGTCCGCATCCCCAGCGCCGGGTCCACCCGTTTGACGATGGAATAGAGTTCGCCGCCCGCTGGCTGGCCGACGAACGGCAGTAATCGAGCCCGCAAGGTCTCCGCCAGCGGTGCGGGAATATCCTCAGCGATACTTACGGAGGCCACCCGATTTACCCGCCCACCGGCACCGGCTGCCGGCGCCGCCGGCAGCCGGAAGTCCACCACGACCTGCGCTACGCCTCCCCCCGGCCGGAACTGCCAGTTCAGAACCGCATCCAGCGCCGCCCGCCGCAACTCCGCCGCTCCGGAAATCACGCGAGCGTCGGCCACTTCGCCGTTGGCGGCCAGCGTCACCTCCACCGTCACCGGCCCCGCCACGCCCGCGCGAATCGCGGCTATCGGATAGACCGGACGGGTGCTGTGGACCAACTCCGCGCCGCGCACCGTGGCATAGTCCGGCGCCGCTTCGACGATCTGCGGCGCGCCGCGCAACGGATACTGAACCGTCACCCAAGCGGTAAGACCTGCCACCAGCAACGTCGCCGTGGCGTAAGAGATTCGGGCTCGAATACGAGACATAGTCGACTCCTCCAGCAACGATTGAACACGGGCAGCCAACTGGCGCCGCCGCAGAAACTGCGGCGCAGGAGCCAGATATGGCGGAAGCGGAACATCGGCCGCGCGCAGCAGCGCCTCCATATAGACCTCCACCGACCCTACGGCGCGGCAGGCCTCCTGGTCCACCACCTGCTCCCGCGCCAGACGGATGCGGCCCACCAGCCACCACAGCGCCGGATGGAACCACAACACGCATAGCACCAGTTCTTCGAGTAAGGCAAAGAGCCAGTCGTGTCGCCGGACATGGGCCCGCTCGTGGGCCAGCACGGCCAGGCGCGCCGCCTCCGGCATCTCCAGCACGGCCGGCGGCAGCAGGATCACCGGCCGCCAGAATCCGAAGGTCACCGGGCCGGCAATCTCCGTCGATACCGCGACGCCGTCGGCCAGCGGCCGCGCGTCCCACCGTATACTGCGCAGGCGCATCAACCCGAACAGCAGCCAGGTTACCCGCACCAGAACACCCAGCGCCAGGATTGCCAGCGTCACCAGAGCCCAATCCACCGCGATGGGGGCTTTCACCCGTTCCAGCGCTGCGGCCGGCATCAACACCCGCCCACCGGCGGCGCGGGTGACAGTAAACACCGGACGGTACCAACTCTGCAGAAAGGGCAGCAGCAACACCGCGCCCAGCAGAAGCTGGAGAAACAGCAGCGGACGCGCCAACCGAAGCAGGCGCACGGCCAGCAATCCGGCCGCGATCAGCACGCCGGCCTGCAACGCGTAATTAGCAATGTTGGATACCGCCAGTGCCAGATTCATTTCGCCTTCCCCTTCTGCAATATGGCCGCGATCTCTTCCATCTCTTTCGGGGAGATCTCCCGGTTCTCCACCAGATGCAGCAGAAGCGGCTTGGCCGCGCCGTCGAAAACCCGCTGCAGAAACTCGCTCACCATCCCGCCCACCACGCGCTCCTTCGGCTCCGCCGCGGCGTAGACGTAGGCCTTCCCGGCGTCCGATTTCGTCAGGTACCCCTTGTCTTCCAGGATCCGCATCATCGTCATTACCGTGGTGTAGGCCACTTTCCGGCGCTCGAGGAGCGCCTCATACACGTCCCGCACCGTAACCTGTTCCCTGCCCCAGACCACCTTCATGATCTCCAGTTCCTGTTCGGTCAATACGCTTGCTCGAGGCCTCATACTAATTAATTAGTACGAAAAAACAAATAACGCAAGTAAATTCCGCTTCGCTATCCTGAAAGAAGTGCCCGCCGCCGCCCCCCCGCTCCTTCTCTTCGATATCGACGGCACGCTGATGCGCAAGTCCGGCCCGCATCACCGCCAGGTGCTGGTGGACGCTGTCCGGCTTGTTACCGGCCTGGAGGCGACCACCGAACAGATCCCTGTCCAGGGCATGCTGGACCGCGACATTCTGGCGTGGATGCTGCGCGACGCCGGCGCCAGCGCGTCGCGGATCCAGAAAGCTATGCCGCGACTGGTCGCCGAGGCACAGGCGCTCTACGCCGTCCGGTGCCCGGACCTGCGCCGAAAAGTCTGCCCCGGTGTGCGCGTCCTGCTGGCCCGGATTACCCGACGCCAGATCAAGGCCGGCCTGGTGACCGGCAACCTGTCGGCCATTGGCTGGACGAAGGTGGAGCGCGCCGGAATCCGCCACCACTTTACCTTCGGCGCCTTCGCCGAACAGGGCAAGGACCGCGCCGCGCTGGCCGCCCGCGCCATCGCCCACGCCC
The DNA here is from genome assembly GCA_964430625.1 of uncultured Solibacteraceae bacterium. Classification (GTDB taxonomy): domain Bacteria; phylum Acidobacteriota; class Terriglobia; order Bryobacterales; family Bryobacteraceae. The sequence goes on along the minus strand of CAYSFR010000018.1, from coordinate 50,481 downwards.
GCCGCCAGAAATGGATCACCGCCGCCTCGCCCATCGCCCTGTTCGGTGACCATGAGAATGATATCCTGGCAGCGAAGGCCAACGGCATCCGTTCGGTGGCCGTCGCCACGGGACTCTCCCAGCCCGCCGCTCTCTCGCAACTCAACCCGGATTTCCTCCTGCCGGACCTGCGCGATTGCCCTCTCGAAGAAATCCTCGCCTAATGCAAAAAGAAGCACAGTCCCTGGCCGTCAAGCGCGCCCAGGTGGAGTTTCACAATTTCGCCTCGCTCGGCGAACCCGAACGCGCGTTTCGCGTTTATGCCGAAGAAAACGTCCGCCGCGGCGCGGTGATCCGCAACCATCTGGAGTTCCTCGGCAACATGACTCCGTTTCTGGAGATCGGCGCCAACGCCGGCCACTCCAGCTACATGCTGGTGAACGAGTTCGGCGCTGACGGCTTTGCCAGCGACATCTCCGCCGATTCGCTGCGCCACGGCATCGCGCTGATGGACAAGTGGGGCCTGGAGAAAGCCCCGGTGCGGGTGACCGCCGATGCGCTCCATCTGCCCTTTGCCGACAATTCGCTGCGCTGCGTGATGGCATTTCAGATGCTCAGCCAGTTCATGAACATTGAGAGCATCTTCGTGGAAGTGAAGCGGGTGCTGGCGCCCGGCGGCGTTTTTCTCTTCGCCGAAGAACCGCTGCGCCGCAAACTCTCGCTCCGGCTCTACCGCTGCCCGTACTGGGACACCATGAAGCCCTGGGAGCGCAAGCTCTATGAATGGGGGCTGCTCGGGTTCCTGGTGCGCGACGTCATTGGCGCCGCGCAGGAAGAAGGCTTCGGCATCCGCCAGAACCACTCGATGGAACTGCGCGACTGGCACCAACTCATCTGCCGCCACTTTGACCGCCACGAGTTTGAACTCTTCGTCCCTGAACGCGGCTGGGGCGAGCGCATCACCCGGAAACTGGCCCGCAAGCTGGACAAGCACAACTCCGATTGGGTGCCCGCGCGCCTGCTGGGAGGCACGCTGGCCGCCGCCTGCAAGAAGAACGGCGCCGACGCTCCCGTGGACCCGAGTGCGCCCTTCGAATCCCGGCTGCAGTGCCCCGATTGCGGCGGCAAGTTCTCGCTCGACGCCGAGCAGACCTTGCGCTGCCGGTCCTGCCCGTACGCCGCCCCCATGGAAGGCGGGGTCTATAATTTGCTGCGCACGGCGGACAAGAAAGAGCTTTACCCGGGCGACCGCGACGATGTCATTGACTTCTGCCTGCCCAGCCACGAGAAGAAACTCGGCGCCGGCTGGCATGAGTTGGAAGGCGTCTATGGCAACAAGTACCGCTGGATTGGCGCCGGCGCGCAGGTGACGCTCACCAACGTGCGCAAGGCCCCGCAACGGCTGCGCATCCGCGGCCATGCCCACGCCAACCTGTTCGCCTCCGGCGCCGCGCCGCAGGTGGCAGTCACCATCAACGGGGCTCCGCTGAAGACCTGGACACTGGAACGCACCGGCCTGTTCATTCTGGAAGCCGACGTACCCGACGCTCCCGTCTACCACATCGCCATCGCCGCCTCACCGGTCTGGCATGCCCTGCCTGACGAACGCGACTTCAGCGTCAACCTGTCGATGATCCGCCTGGATCCGCGCGACTAAACGAGAATCGTAAACGCTGTTTCGGTCCGCTGCACGGGGCGGTAGAGCGTATCGCGCTCCAACGGTTCGCGGCCAGCTTCGCGGATCAACCGCAGCAGGTCGCCCCGCCGCAGCCCCTGGCTGGTGGTCGCTCCGGCATCGTGGTAGATCTTCTCCTCCACAATCGTGCCGTCGAGGTCGTCGGCGCCGAACTGCTGCGCAATTTGCGCCATCGCCTCCGACATCATCACCCAGTAGGCCTTGATGTGCGGGATATTGTCGAGCATCAGGCGCGCTACGGCGATATTCCGCAGGTCGTCGTACCCGGTGGTTTTCGGGATGTGGGAAAGTGCGGTGTTGTCCGGGTGGAAGGCCAGCGGGATATAGGTTTGGAAGCCGCCCGTATCGTCCTGCACGGCGCGCAGGCGGATCAGGTGATCCACGCGGTCCTCCGGCCCTTCGATGTGGCCGTAGAGCATCGTGCAGTTTGTCTTGATACCCAACTCATGGGAGATCCGCGCCACGTCCAGCCACTCGTTGCCGTCGATTTTGTGGTCGCAGATGATACGCCGGACCCGCTCGCTGAAGACCTCGGCGCCGCCGCCAGGCTGGGAGTCCATGCCCGCATCGCGCAGCCGGATGAGAACCTCGCGGATCGGAAGCTTGGCCCGCTTGGCCAGGTAGGAAATCTCCACCATCGTGAAGGCCTTCAAATGCACCTGCGGGTAGCGTTCCTTCAGCCCGCGCAGCATCTCGCAGTACCAGTCGAGCGTCAGGGTGGGGTGAAGCCCGCCAACAATGTGAAACTCGCTGACCGCTTCCGAGTAGCCTCGGCCCGCCACTTCCCACACCTGCTCCAGCGTCATCGTGTAGCCGGCCGTGTTGCGCACCTGCTTGCCGAAGGCGCAAAGCCGGCAGGAGGCCGTGCAGACGTCGGTGGGGTTGATGTGCCGGTTGACGTTGAAATAGGTGATGTTGCCGTTGATCCGCTCGCGCACGACATTGGCCAGCCAACCGACGCCGAGTATGTCGGCCGTACGGAACAGTGTCACCCCGTCGTCAAAGGAAAGCCGTTCCCCGGCAAGGACTTTGTCGCGGATCGGCAGCAGGCGGGCGTCTTCAAAATGCGGGGTCATAGAAGGAAATTACACTCCACGGCGGGCATACCACACGTCGGCGGCCCAAAACACGAAGAATAGCACGCTCACGTAGCCATTCACCGTGAAAAAGGCCGCATTCACGCGGCTCAGATCGTTGGCTTTCACCAGGCTGTGCTCATACACCAGCAGCATCGCGACCGCGGCGATTCCCGCCGCGCCCAGCAGACCGAGCGAAAAACTCTGCAGCAGCATCACCAGGCACACCAGCATGGCCAGATGCAGCCCGCGCGACAGAACCAGCGCGCGGGCGATGCCCAACTGCTTCGGCACGCTGTGCAGCCCGGCGCCGCGGTCAAACTCATAATCCTGGCAGGAGTAGATGATATCGAACCCGGCCGTCCAGAACGTCACTGCCGCCGTCAGCCACAGGATGCGCGCATCGAGCGTGCCTTCCACGGCAATCCACGCCGCCGCCGGGGCAATTCCCAGGGCAAACCCGAGCACCACGTGGGACCACGAGGTGAACCGCTTCGTGTAGCTATAGCCCATCACAATCGCCAGCGCCAGCGGCGACAGGTACAGGCACAACGGCCCCAACATGGCCGCCGCCAGCACCAGCACGCCCGCCATCGCGGCCAGAAAGCCCCAGGCAAATCCCGCCGACAGGAGCCCCGCCGGCAGGTGCCGCGTCTTCGTGCGGGGGTTCAATCCGTCGATGTCGGCGTCCAGAATCCGGTTGAACGCCATGCCCGCCGACCGCGCTCCCACCATGGCGACCACAATCCAGCCGAGCTTCCACCCGACCCCTTCCAAGGGGAACCCGGCGTTCCTCCACGCCAGAAGCGCCCCCGTTAAAGCGAACGGAAGGGCAAAGATCGAATGCTCGAACTTGATCATGTCGAGCGTCAGGCGCAGGCGCTGGAAAAACATTTCGCGTTACCATTTTAGCGGATGCGGTTTCAAACATATTGGGTGCTCCTTGTTGTCGCTTTTCTTGCCGGCTGCGGCGATGGACCGAAAACGGCCACCATCGACGACCTCTACACGCGCGAGGTCCGTATGCCGGACGGCGAAAAATATCGCGCCGAGGTCGCCACCAAGCCTTTCGACATGACCAAGGGGCTGATGTTCCGCGATTCGCTTCCCGCCGATCGCGCTATGCTCTTCATTTACGGCCAAGCGGGCCGCTATCCGGTCTGGACCTATCAGAACCGGATCCCCATCGATGTCATCTGGATGGACCAGAACCGGCTCATCACCGAAATCGTCTCCGGACTCCAGCCCTGCAAAAGCGATAGCGCCAACAAGTGCCCCCAATCGGGTGGAACGTTTCGCTCTCTCTTCGTACTGGAAACCAACGCCGGCGTCGCCGCCAAACACAATCTGAAACCAGGCGACCGCCTCGACTTCTAACAAATCATGGACGCAGATAAGATTCGCGAATTATTGGAACAGGTGCGCGCCGGCGGCGTTGACGTCGACGGCGCCATGGACCGCCTGAAACACATGCCCTTTGAGGACCTCGGCTTCGCCAAGGTCGATCACCACCGCGCGCTCCGTCACGGGATGCCGGAGGTGATCTTCGGCCTCGGCAAGGCTCCCGAACATGTCCGCGATATCGCCGTCACGCTCGCCGGACGCGCCCAGAATGTCCTCATCACCCGCACCAGCAAGGAAGCCGCCGCGCTGGTTCTGGAAGCCATTCCGGAGATCGAGTACCTCCCCCATTCCGGCGCCATGCGCCTGTGGCGGGACAAGACCATCCGCGGCCGCGGCAAGATTGCCGTCGTCTGCGCCGGGACCAGCGACATCCCCGTGGCGGAGGAGGCCCGTATCACCGCCGAGGTGATGGGCAACGACGTCGAATCCATCCACGACATCGGGGTGGCCGGCATCCACCGTCTGATGAACAACCGCGATCGCCTCACCCAGGCCAAGGTCATCATCGTCTGCGCCGGCATGGAAGGCGCGCTGCCTAGCGCCGTCGGCGGGCTGGTGAGCGTGCCGGTGATCGCCGTGCCCACCAGTATCGGCTACGGTGCCAGTTTCAACGGCCTGGCCGCGCTGCTGGGGATGCTGAACAGTTGCGCGTCGAATGTCACTGTCGTCAACATCGACAACGGCTTTGGCGCCGGCTACGTCGCCAGCCTGATCAACCGGGCGTAGGCGGAGAAGCCGGCAGCGCGCTTCGCGCTCCCGCGCGCGGAAGATCGTCGCCCTTGAACAACAGCGGATACCCGGAGATTCGGGAAAGCGCCAAAGCACAGCAGTCACAATAATTCCGGCCTGCCGGGCGGTTTCCCTTCCCGAATTGACGCCAGACACTTCTGGCGACCTCGACCAAACCAAAATCCATGGGCACAACATCGATCTTTGCCTTGTGGATGAACAAGTCAATCTCACGGTCCGCCGCCGGCCCCTTTCGTGCCTCGACAACCATCGCCGTTTCCAGCGCATTCGCGGCGGAAAGGAGAAGCGGCGTCGATTTTTCAATCGCCTGGAGTTATGCCTCCCAATCGGGCTCGGCAAAGAGTATTGCGATAAGGGCAGAACTATCGATCACCATTACGCAGGAATTCCCCAATCGTCGAACCCGGCAATATCGTCCGGCGTGCGCGGATCTAAATCGGGTAGGGCCGCGCAGCGCGTACTGATCGCCCGCGGTTCTTCTCCAAATCCCAATCCCCTCGCCCGGCCCGTCTCCCGTTCCAACTGCTCACGAAGGGCTTTGATGATCGCGTCCGTGATCGACAGACCCGTCACTCCGGCCAAGGCACGGGCGAGTCGATCCGCTCCCGGGTGCTTTGTGCTGAGCGCCATCCAGAAAACACCGCTTCGTCTATGTTCTACCAGCCAACAGCCGCTCCCCGGCCGCGGCCAGCGTCTCCGGTTTCTTGCAGAAACAGAACCGCACGTAGTTCTTCCCCAACTCCGGCCGCGAGAAGAAGCTGGAACCGGGGACGGCAGCCACGCCCACATCATTGATCAGGTGCCGCACAAACGTGACGTCATCCGGGTATCCGAACCCGGAGATATCGGTCATTACGTAGTACGCCCCGGCCGGCGTAAAGCAGCGGAACCCGGCCGCCGTCAGCACCCCGATCAACTGCTCGCGCCGCTCCCGATACTCCACGCCCAGGTGCCCGTAAAAGGACGCCGGCTGTCCCAGCGCCTTCACGCCGGCATACTGCAGCGGGGTGGCCGCACCCACGGTGAGAAAGTCGTGCACTTTGCGGATGGAATCGGTGAGGTCCGGCGCCGCAGCCACCCAGCCCACGCGCCACCCGGTCACTGAATAGGTCTTGCTCATCGAGTTGACGATCACCGCCCGCTCCCGCATTCCGGGCAGCGTCATCACCGGCACGTGCACGGCACCGTCGTAGATGATGTGCTCGTAGATCTCGTCGGTGATGCAGAGGGCGTCATGTTCCACACAAAGCGCGGCGATGAATTCCAATTCCTCGCGGCTGAAAACGCGGCCGGTGGGATTGTTCGGCGTATTGATGATGATCGCCTTGGTCTTCGACGTAAAGGCTCGCCGCAACTCCTCCCGGTCAAAACTCCACTCCGGCGGATGCAACGTCACAATCCGCCGCACACCCCCGCAAAGCTGCAGGTCCGGATGGTAGTTCTCGTAGTAGGGCTCGAAAACGATCACCTCATCGCCGGCGTTGACCGTGGCCAGCAGCGCCGCCACCATGCCTTCGGTCGCGCCGCAAACCACGGTGATTTCCCGCGCCGGATCGAGTTCAATCCCATACGCCTGCCGGTATTTCCCGGCAATGGCGTCGCGCAACGGCGGAATGCCCCAGGTGATCGGGTACTGGTTATGATCGGCCCCGATCGCCTCGGCCGCGGCTTCTTTCAAGAACGCCGGCGCCGCAAAATCGGGAAATCCCTGCGCCAGGTTCACCGCTCCGGCCGCCACCGCCAACCGGGTCATCTCCCGGATTACGGATTCAGTGAAATCAGCGGTTCTTTCGCTTCGGAATCGACTTCTTGACGGCGGCAACACGAGGCTTTTGGGGAGGCTCATTCGATGAGTGTACCGAAGCCACTTTGCCTTCGTACAGTCTGCGGTACACCGAGGCGTTTCGCAGCACACTCTGCACGTAGTCCCGCGTCTCGTCGAACGGAATGGTCTCGATGAACTCCGCCTGCTCCCCGAACGTCCCCCACTTCCGCCACTTCACCACCCGCGAGCCGCCCCCATTGTAGGCGGCCAGGACGTCCTCCCACCGTCCGCCGAAGGATTTCAGCAGGATTTTCAAGTAGTAGGTTCCCAGGCGGAGATTCACCGCCGGGTCAAACAGCATGGCGGTGCGGAACGCCCGCAGACCCACGCGCCGGCTCAGGTCCCGCCCGGTCGACGGGAGGATCTGGGTCAAGCCGTATGCATTGGCCCGGCTCACTACTTTCGGGTTGAACTCGGACTCCTGGCGGATCAAACCCGCCACCACGTACGGATCCACGTCGTGCTCCCGCGCATACTTCTCCACATCTTCCTGGAACGGCATGGGGAAGGCCAGCCGCCAGAATCGCTCCCCGGCCGCCTCCCAGGGGAAGAAGAGGTATCCCGGCAGGAGACCTTTGATGTAGCGCAACCCCTTATCGGCCTGCCCGAGCTTTGTCATGTGATCGGCCAGATCCATCGCCAGTCCGATGGGCGCTTTCTCCTCCCGCGCCCCCATGCGCAGTTCAAACTCCGCCCAGTTGTCCAAACCGGCCATGGCCAGCAGGGCCGCCCGGTCCCGGCGGGATTTTGCTGTGGCCGCCTCGGCCGCAGTGAACGCCGGCCGCGCCGGCCACCGTAACGCGTCCCGCCACTGGTTCACGTCGGCCGGCAACGCGGCTGACCGCACGCGAGGATCGTTCAGCCGGTCGGCGGAGATCAACGCGTAGTAGGTATTGGTAAACTGCGTCCGCGCCGTCTCATAGAAGAATCGCGCCCCGCCGGCGTCGCCCCGGGCCTCGGCCAGCCGGCCCAGAAAGTACAGCGCCGCGTTGGCCTTTTCCGACTGCGGAAACCGTTTCAAATGCTCCCACAGCAGCGCTTCGGCGTCTGGACGCCGGCGAAGATAGGAGCTCCATACCAGCTTCCAGTGGCAGAACGGCGCCTTGGCGTCCCGTTCAAAGTGCGTCACGCACGCCCGGTAGAGCGGCTCGTACTGCCCGTACTCGTTTTCGTTCAGGTGCCGGTATCCTTCCGCCAGCAACACCTCGAGATAACGGGGCGAACCGGTGTGGTGCTTGGCCAGCCGGTCAAACGCCTCTGCCCGGTCGGCCTCCAGATTCAGCCGTCGCGCTGTCTGGTACAGCCACCAACTCCGTTCGGCGTCGGCCGCCGGAGTCGTCAGTGTCAACCCGGCCAGCCCCTGCCGGACTTCGGCGTAACGCCGCGCCCGGTACGACAACTCCCACCCTTTCACCAGCGCCAGTTCGCGTTCCTCGGCCTTCCATCCGCCCGACGCCGCCAGCACCTCCGCCCTCACCGCGGCACCGGATCCGGCCGCGCTGCGGTCCGCCCGTACCAGGTAGTCGGCAGGAGTTCCGCCCGCCTGCCATTCCGGCGCCACCCTCGCCGCCTCGGCCGACTGCGGATAGTGGAAATAGACCCGCGTGAAATAGGCTGCCGCCTTCGCCCGGTTCCCTGCGGCCTGCCAAGCCTCGGCCAGCGCGAAGTCGCCCTGCGGCTGGGTAAGTTGGGATTCGTATTTCTCCAGAACCGCCGCGGCCTCCGCGGCACGGCCCAGCGCCAGGTACGATTTCGCCGCCAACAGCGCCGCCCGCCCGGCCACCGCCGGAACCGGCTGTTGCCGCCATACCGGGGCCAGAGCCGCGACGGCCTCGGCATGTTTCTCCAAGCCGCTTAGGGCCGAAGCCTGGAAATAAGCGACGTAGTCGTCAATTCCAGTCAACAGGGGCCCGCGCACCCGGCGGAGTAACGGGTCGGCCTCGGCAAACCGCTGTCCCTCCAGCGCCGATACCGCCAGGCTTAACCGCGCCGCCGCTCCGGCCGGCGTCGCCGCCAACCGCGTCGCACACTGCTCCAATGCCACTCTTTCCGAACTCTTTGCCGACCCGCGCCACGCTCGCGCCTCGCTCTCACAACTCGGCGCCGCCGCCAGACTCGCTCCGGCCAGTATCCAGATGAGCTGCTTAGGAGCCATTGACTCCTCCCAACGGCCCAGGATAGGACGCCCCCAGCAGTTGCACATTCCCCAGCGCGAGGCGCGCCACCATCTCCTCATGCAGCCGGTCCGGGCCGGGCAGATAACGCTCCGCGTATTTCGTCCGAGCCGCGTCCACGGCTTCCTGTAACCGCTGATAAAGGTCGCCGGCCGCGCGCCCTTCTGCGATTGCATCGCCCCTCGCCAGCAGCCATTCGGCCACCGTCGTTCGGGCAAATCGTGCCGCCGTTGGCCATTCCTCCGCCGCCGGTGGCGCCGCCGCCACGGCAGTCGCCGGAATCGCCGGCCGGATGAGGTTCGCGTTCTGCGTTTCCCGCAGCTCCAGCGACGCCGCGCCCAATGTCATCAACACTTCCAGGCTCGCCACGTCCGGCCCCGCATCATCGGCCGCCAGCATCACACCCAGAACGCGCGTCTTGCCCACCAAAGGAAACAGATGCGCCCGCCGCCGCGAACCCGCCGTACCCACGCCGCCTAGCTGCGACGGCACCAGCAGCGATACCACCGTCTCCCGGGTTTCCACCGCTTGCCGAAAGGCGGGCGCACCGGAAAGCGCGAGTGCGCCCTCCGGCAACGTCATTCCCCGCGCGGCTTCCGCCCGTAGCGCGTCTCCGTCCACCCGAAAGAAACAGACCTCGCCGGCCAGCGGCGCCGCCGCATCGGCCAGAATCTGCACCCACTGCGCTGTCGATTCTGCCTGCCGCAGCGATCGCCCCGCCAACTGCAACCCGCGCAGCCGCTCCTCCCGCTCCCTTGCCGCCTGCGCAGCCAGCGCGTCCAACTCCCGGTGCAAACCCGCCAGCCGTTCCTGCAGTGGCAATTCAGTCCTCGCTTCCAAACACTCCGCCGATCGCTCCCAGGGGGCTCTTCTCGTCCCCGCCGCTGCGACCCGGCGCCAATTCACGCCGTAACTTCTCCAGCGTCATGCTCTGGATAATCACCCGGCCCGGCCCGGTCAACGTCGCCAGAAACAGCCCTTCTCCACCGAAAATCGCCGTCTTGATCCCACCCACAAACTGAATGTCGTAGGCCACGCTCTCTTCAAATGCCACCACACACCCGGTGTCGACCTGCAGCATCTCCCCTGGCCCCAGCGTGAAGTCGATAAAGTCGCCGCCGCCGTGGATGAATACCGTACCCGGCCCGGTCAACCGCTCCAGCACGAACCCTTCTCCGCCAAAGAACCCTGCCCCCAGCTTCTTCACGAACGCGATGTTCAACTGCACCGTGCTCTGCGCGGCCACGAAGCTGTCCCGCTGCACCAGCACACTCTGGCCCGCCGCCAGCGTGAACGGATGCATCCGTCCCGGATAGCTCCCGGCAAAACCAACCTCTCCCGGCTGCATGGCCCGGAAATAGGTGAGAAACAGGCTCTCCCCCATCACCGAACGCTTCAACGCGCCCCACAGTTTCTCCCCGATGCTGCCGCCCGACATCTTCGTTTCCCACTGCACCGAAGGCGTCTTGTAGAGCATCTTGCCCGCTTCGGCGAACATCTCCTGACCGGGCTGCAACTTCACCCGTACGACCTGCAGATTGTCGCCTTGAATCTGGAAATCCAGCGGGGTCACGACCGGTCCGGCGGGCGCGGGCGGGCCAAACGGTTGACCGCAGCGCGGGCAGAATCGGGCATCGTCGGCAATCTGATTGCCGCAGCTTGTGCAGTAAGCCATCGGGGGAGTCCTCTCCTCCGTATCTTACAATGGTGGATGAACCTCCGGACGCTTTGTTGCCTTTGTTACGCGCTCACGGCGCCCCTGCTTTCCGCCCGTTCCGGCGGCGGTTTTTGCGGTACGTACCCCGATAGCTGGCGCGAGGCGCTCGATCATCACGCCAAGGTGCAGCGCCGCCGTGCCGCCTTGCCGCCATCGGCCCGCGCCGCTACCGCCCCCCGCCGCGACGCCGACATTGGCAATATCGCCGTTCTGGAAAGCGACGACTCCATCTTTGGCCGCCGGAATCCGTTCAATCTCGATCGCTTTCAAGTCGCCTTTCGACCCGCCGGAGCGAACTATGAGTACGCCACTTCGGAAGGCGGGTTCAACCAGGCCGCCGCGGGTTCCGGCACCCCGCTCACCGGGCTTGGCGACGACGACACCCGGCGCTTCGCGCTCCCGTTTCCGTTCCCGTTCTATGGAAATGAATACCGGGAGATATGGCTCAATTCGGACGGCAACCTCACCTTTGGCGAAGGCGATAGCGCATCCAGCGCCCGTTCTTTGGGCCGAATGGCGGCCGGGCCGCCCCGCATCGCCGGCCTTTTCACCGACCTTGACCCCACCGTCACCACCGGTTCCGTCCGCGTCAGTGCGTCGACATCCGCCTTCACCGTCACCTGGCTGGCCGTACCCGAATATACCGATTTCGGTACCGGCCGCCCCCAAACGCTACAGATCACCCTGACCCCCGACGGACGGATCACGTTTGCCTGGGAAGGCGTCGCCATCGACGACGGAGTTGTTGGCATCTCTCCCGGCGACTCCCTGGCCCGCCCTCTGCTCGCCTCCTACCTCCAGAACCGCACCGGGTCCCACAACGCTATGATCGCCGAACGGTTTGGCGACTCCCAGGCGCTCGACCTCGTCTCCGCCGCGCGCCGATTTTACGAGACCCACGACGACGCATACGACTATCTCGCCTTCTTCAACTCCACCGGCGTACAGCCCGGCTCCGGTGTGCTTGCCTTCGAAACAACCGTCCGCACCAACCGCCGCGGAATCGGGGATACCGCGGTCGACGTGGGCCGCCAGTACGGCTCGGCGAACCGCCTCCAGGCCGTCCTCAACATGGGCCCCGCCATCAACTTCCCAACCGATCCAAACGCTCCGCATCCCTTCCGCTTCGCCACGGGTGACACCGGCCTCACCGTGCTTGCCCATGAAATCGGACACCTGTTTCTGGCCTTCTCCAGCATCCGCAACCCCAACAACCCAGCGGCGCGCCCGATGCTCGGACGCCAACTTTTCCACTGGAACTTCCGTTTCAACTCGGAAGCCTCGATCCTGGAGGGCAATCGGATCCGTGACGACGGCCCTTCGGCTAACCCTCGTTTCGTCACAACAGCTACTGTCGAAGGCTTTTCCCCGCTCGATCAGTACCTCATGGGCCTCCGCCCCAAAGAGGAGGTACCAAATACCTTTCTCGTCGAGAACGCCACCACCGTTCTGACCGATCCCCGGCCCGGGGTAGGGTTTAATGGCGATCGCCGCGATATCTCCGTCAACGACTTGATCGCCGTCGACGGCCGCCGCACTCCCGATCACACCGTGGAGCAGCGCCGCTACCGCATCGCGTTTGTTCTCATCGTTCCCCCGGGCGGCTCTGCCCGTGCTGACGACCTGGCCCTGCTGGAACGGTACCGGGCGGAGTTGGAAACCGCCTGGCCGCGCTACACCGGCGGCCGCGGCGCCATCGACGCGTCTCTCCGCCGCGCGGTACGGCTTTCCATCGAACCCGCCGCCGGTGTCCTGTCCGGAGCCAGCGCCGTCGTCGAAGCCTCCATCCAACAGCCCGCTTCGGCCCCGCTCACCATCCAACTGACTCCCCAAAACGGGCTCGTCGAAGGGCCCGTTTCGGTGACCATTCCCGCCGGCGCCCGCTCCGCCTCCGCCACGTTCAGAACCCTGGCTCCCGGTGTCGAGACCTTCCATGCCGCCTCCGCCAGCGACCCTGCCTACGGCGCCACCGAAGCGCGCCTGCAAATCAACACCCCTGCCAATCTGAGCCTGCAAATCCTCTCCGGAAATCGTCAGGTGGCAGCCAACGGCCAGGCCCTCCCCCTCCCGGTCGTCGTCCGCCTTACCGACGCCAACGACCTTCCCTACCCCAATGTCCGTATCGTCGCATCCGGCGGCGGGGCCACGCCCGGCGCGGCCGTCACCGGACCGGACGGTCGCGCCACTTTCCAGTGGGCCCCCGCTCCAGAGCCGCCCAACGTTTTGCGTTTCTCCATTGACGGCGCCGCCACTCCCCTCGCCGAGGCGATTGCCCTCGGCAGGCCCGTCTTCGCCGCCTCCGCCGTCGTCAACGCCGCCTCGTTCCAGGCCGGCATCACCCCCGGTGGAATTGCTTCCATCTTTGGCGCCAACCTCGCGCAGCCGCGCGTAACCGTCGACGGTTCCCCGGCGCAGGTCTTCTTCTCCACTGACCAGCAGATCAACTTCGCCGTACCCGCCCTACTGCAGGCCGCCGCCACCGCCGCGGTCACCGTCGAAACCGCTCTTGGCTCCGGCTCCGCGGCCGTCCCCCTCCGCGCCGTCCAGCCCGGGATCTTCTTCGACTTCGGCTCCGGCCGCGCCGCCGCCATCGATCGCGGCGAGCGCATCTTTGAACTCTACGGCACCGGGTTCGGCACAACCTCCGCCGTCACCGCCGCCGTCGGCGGCCGCCCCGCTCAGGTTCTCTTTCACGGCCTCGCCCCCGGATTCGTCGGTCTCTACCAGACCAACATCCGTGTCGATGCCGCCGTTCCCGCAGGCGACCAGCCAGTTTCACTTACCGCCGCCGGAGTCTCCAGCAATGAAGTGAAACTGGCCATCACGCCATAACGGTCTCTACTTAACCGCGATCACCGTCCGAATCACACCGCCGCCGCCTTCCGGCTGGTTCGACGGAATGCTGTTCATCACCACCACCACATCGGTGGCCGATCCCGGCGGAACCGCCATCGGGATTCGCACGTTGATCTGCCAAACGCCAACCAGGCCCGGCGCCAGTCCCGAGTACAGGATGTCCGGCGAATTGGATTCAATCAGCGTGCTGCCAATAACAATCCGAGGCTTGGTCGGCGTATTGACCACGCCTGTCGCAGGAGAACCGTCCTCCGGAGCTCCCGGAATATAGCCTTGGCCCGTTGCAAACAACTGGATCACTCCGCCACGGGCTACCCCGTTCGTGTTCGTGTTCACCGTGTTGTCCTCGTTCAGCGCCGCGATCTGCCCCTGGCCGTTCTGCGTCGTCGTAAAGAACGCCGGCGTTGCCACGCCAACGTCTAAAACGCCGCTAGCCAGAATTTGGCTATTCGACTTCCGCTGCACGATGAAGGTCGACTGTGTTCCCGGCTCCAAACCCATGGGGACGTAGAAGTTGATCTGCGTCGGAGAGACGAAGTACAGCGGCGCTGGCTTCTCATCCACGAGAACCTGTAGGTCCGCCAGATCCGTAGCGAGCGGGAAGCTTGGCGCAACCACTGTCTCCTCCCCAAACCGGATACCGAGCGGATACATGGCCGCCACCATACCGGGCGATATCCGCCGCCGCAAGTAATGCGCCGCGCTCAGGGCCGTTAACCCGGGATAGTGAAACGCGATGCGGTTGGTCCCCTCCGCGATCAGCAGGTTATCAAATGCGTCAATGGAAACGGCCTGCGGCAGATTCGTCGAAATCTGATAGTTGGGCGCCGGCAGTGAAATCAGCAAGTCGAATCGAGGGTACCGCAACACCCGGTTGTTCGAAGTATCGGCGATCCAAATCTCCCCCGTTCGCGGGCTCACATTGATGCCCTGCACGTTTCCAAGTCGGTCGCTGGCGCTGGTCACACTCGTCAACGTAATCGCAGGAGCTGGATTGTTTGTCGCCGAAAGCACGCGGTCGAAGATCGCCACCCGGCGGTTGCCCGAATCGCATACGTAGAGACGGTCGTCGGTATCGATGGCAATGTGCATCGGGGAATTGAACCTCGTCTCCTCCGATCCCGGGAGTGCGGAGACGAAATCCCGCTGCCCGAAAACGACCGAGGCGGCCTGCGCATTCGTGAAGTCACCCGTCGCCGCCCGCCGGAACAACAGAACCCGGTGGTGGACCATGTCCGATACAAGCAAGTGACCTTCTACAGTAAACGCCAGCCCGTATGGCCTGGCCATGTTCCGCTGCGTAGGATCAGTAATTTTGATATTGAACCCGCTCTGGCCCAGCACCAGATTTGCCCGTTGGCCCGTCGCCTGCGGTTGGTCGAATGGGCGGGCGAAGCGGAGCACGCGACCGTTGCCCGAATCTGCAACATATAAATTCCCGCTGGCATCCACCGCGATTCCCGCCGGAACAAGCAACCCCTGATCGGTCACCTGATCCACGTCGGCAGTCGGCGAATTCGCCTTGGTTTCAAAAGAGTTCACTTGGCCGATGATCACGTCGGCCTTGTCGCCTGGTTTCACGATCCGAGCGTCGGCGTAACCCAGCACACGATTGTTAAAGGTGTCGGAAACGTAGAGCCGAGGCGGATTAGAGGCCCGATCGATTACCATGGCGCTGCCGAAATAGACGTTCCCGGCGCCGTTAGGAAGGGAGGTCGTTCCGCCATTGAGGAACAGTTCCCGTCCCTCTACGAGATTCACCGAACGGTAGTTGAATCCGATCTGGCCCTGCACCCGAACCGCGGCTCCTATGTTGGCTCCATTGAGGGGATGAATCAGAACCCTGTGGTTCCCGCTGTCAGTAACGTAGACTTCGTTGTTGGCGACAATCACTCCAGCCGGTGATTGGTAGGAGGTTTCGTTCGGTTCCCGTCCGCCGCGATTGGCGCGGAAGCTCAGCAGGTCCGGTTGGCCGAATACCGCCTTGGCCGGCGGCGACGGCAGTGCTGCTGTCTCTTCCGGCCACTGATCCACCGGATCGTATCGAACCACTCGGTTCGTCTGGCTCTCCACGACAAATACCCCGGCGGCAGTCGCAAACACGCCCTCCGGCCCAAACAAGGTGTACTCATTCACGGTTGCCCTCGGCGGCTGCCCTTGTACGGTCACCGACAGCCCGGCCAGGCGCACCGCGTCCGATCCCGTACGGAATGGCGGCGCGTAAACCACCAGCCGATTTGCGCCGTCGGTCACCAGCAATCGGCCCGCTGGATCAAATGCGATTCCGGATGGCTGCAGCAACGCCGACTTTAGCAGGCGGCTCTCCGCTTTTGCCCAGTCGATGGTCTGCCGGTCGGTCACCGATCCTTGTCCGAGTACCAGGTCCGCCTCCGGGCCGTTCGTCGCCGGCGTCCCTAGCGACGCGGCGGGAAAGCGTACCACCCGCGCATTTGCTGCGTCCGTGACCCAGAGATTTCCGCTCCCATCAAATGCCAATCCGGCCGTAAAGATCGTCGAGTTACCCGTAAATGCCAGGGTTTTGGCGCTTGGCGATGGGTTCCCCTGATTGGCGAGGTTGGCCGTAAATGAGTTTTGGCCGATGACCAGATCAGGTTGTATGAAGTCTGCCGGCTGCTCGGTCACCCGAGGATACCGCAGAATCCGGTTGTTCCCTGTATCAACAGCATAAAGGTTTCCACGTCGGTCCACCGCCAACCCGGTCGGGGATCGAAACCCGATCGAGTTCGACGTCCCAGGGCCTAGCGGCACTGTCGAGAAAAAGTCATTCTGCCCGATAACCAGATCCGCGCGCGTCCCGTTCGCCGCGCGCGCATTCCTCCACACCAGAATCCGGTTATTCCCCGTATCAGAGACATAAAGTATTGGTGGCGTCACACCGGTGTCCACGGCAACGCCATAAGGGGAGTTAAACTCCCGCCCCTCCACCAGATTCGGGGCGGTCGATACCAGTTGTAGCTTTGCATGCCCTACCACCCGGGACGGGACAGGATTGAACTGCACCGGCAGTTGACCCAACAGGGCCATCGACAGTCCGGACATCGCCAGTCCAGCCTTGAATCTCATCATGAGTTTCCAACTAAATTCCATGCGCTTTCCTTTTGTTTTCCGACGCGGACGCGAACGGGCCTTCCCTTGCAACCTTAACACCTGTGGCAGCCACTGTCCACCCCTCTGTTTCTCTCCTCCATCGGCTGTAAACCTCTAACTCTGTAGCACTTGCTGTGATTTCGCGTGTTGCATATGTTTACTCGGCGCCCCCTCCCCACCCGTACGCTAAAATGGAGAAGTCTCCTCTTTTCCCATGTCCTCCCCCTCTGCCGCTCCCAGAGTCGCCGTCATTTCCTACCTCAACACTGTCCCCCTCATTTGGGGCCTGGAGAACGGCCCCCGCCGCCACCCATTCAATCTCGACTACTGCCTCCCCTCTGAAGGCGCTGATCGCGTCAACGCTGGCCTCTCCGACATCGGACTTCTCCCCGTCATCGAAATGGCCCGGCAGTCCTTGGAATTTTGCCCTGGCACCGGCATCGCCTGCGACGGCCCCGTCCGGTCGATCCTCCTTGTCTCGAAGCTCCCCGCTCCGCAAATCCGAACCCTCGCCGTCGATCGCGGCTCGCGTACCTCCGTCATGCTCTCCCGCGTCATCCTCAGCCGTAAGTATGGCGCCTTCCCCACCATCTCCGTCACCGAACCGGTCCTCGAGGACATGCTCGCCACCCACGACGCGGCCCTCGTCATCGGTGACCCCGCTCTCCACCTCGACCCCGACTCCCTCCCCTTCCATACCCTCGACCTCGGCCAGGAGTGGAAGGAACTCACCGGCCTCCCCATGGTCTTTGCCGTCTGGTGTGGCAAACCCCAGTTCATCACCCCCGCCGTCTCCAACCACTTCCTCGACTCTCTCGCCTACGGAGAACGCCACATCTCCACCATCGTCGCCGCCCAGGCCTCTCTCCGTTCCCTGCCCCCGGATCTCGTCCACACCTACCTCACCCGCCACATCCGCTACCGTCTTGGCGACAATGAGTATCTGGGCATGCGCACCTATCTCCGTTTCGCCTCCGCCCTCGAACCCGCTCTGGAGCTTAAATAAGTGATCACCCCGCAACAGGCCCTCGACATGTTCCGCTCCCACGACCTCATCGGGATCGGTATGGAAGCCGACCAACTGCGCCGCAAACTCCACCCCCACGCCATCGCTTCCTACATCATCGACCGCAACGTGAACTACACCAACGTCTGCACCGAGTACTGCAGTTTCTGCGCCTTCTACCGCCCGAAGGGCCATGCCGAAGCCTACGTCCACCCCAAAGAGGTCATCTATCAGAAGATCCAGGAGACCATTGACCTCGGCGGCACCGGCGTGCTCATGCAGGGCGGCCTCCACCCAGACCTCCCCGTCGAATGGTATGAAGATCTCTTCCGTTCCATCAAGCAGAACTTTCAGATCCAGCTCCACGTACTTTCCGCACCGGAAATCCTCAACATCGCCCAGATCTCCAACATCTCGGTCGAAGACACCATCGCGCGCCTGCGCGATGCCGGCCTGGACTCCATTCCCGGCGCCGGCGCCGAAATTCTCCACGACGAAGTCCGCCACCGCATCGCCCGCCTGAAATGCAACACCGAAGAATGGCTTAGCGTCCACCGTGCCGCCCACAAACTCGGTGTGCGCACCACCGCGACCATGATGTGGGGCTGCGGCGAAACACTCGAACACCGCATCCACCACCTGCAGGTCCTCCGCGATCTCCAGGAGGAAACCGGCGGCTTCACCGCCTTCATCCCCTGGAGTTTCCAGCGCGACAACACCTCCCTGGGCCGGTTCGTCAAAGAGGAAGCCACCAGCGTCGAGTTCCTCAAAACACTCGCCATCTGCCGCCTTTACCTCGATAACATTCTCAATATTCAAACCTCCTGGGTCACCCAGGGGCTCAAGGTTTGCCAGGTCGGCCTTCGCTTTGGCGGCAACGACGTCGGCTCGGTCATGATCGAGGAAAATGTCGTCTCCCAGGCCGGCGCCCGATTCTGCGCCACCGAAGAGGACCTCCGCCGCATCATCCGCGATGCCGGCTTTATCCCCAAACAGCGCGACAGCCTCTACCGGACCTACTTCCTGAACTAGACGGCTCCGGAGTCTGCCATTCCGTCTGGCAGGCTCGCGATCGTCTCCTCCCAGCGCAGCAACCCTTCCGTCGCCCCCGCCGACGACACGCTCTGCGCCCCATAGGCATTCGCCACCCGGGCCGCCTCTAACGCCGCGTACCCCCGCATCGATGCCGCCAGGAATCCTCCGCAAAAACTGTCCCCGGCTCCCGTCGAATCCACCGCCCTCGCCGCAACGCCCGGCACCCGCACGCCGTCCACCGTGCACCCTCCCGCTCCCTGTTTAACCACCACACCCCGCTGCCCGCCCAACTCCAGTTGCGCCGCCTCCGCCGCATTCGCAAACAGCCAGTCGCAATAAGGCAAGCACGGCCCCACCACTCCCATCCATTCCCCCAACCGGTCCCACCCCAAATCCATCGACGTTCGCCACCCCGCCTCCTTCGCCTCCCGCAAGTACCCCGCCGCGTTCCGCCGCAACCCTGGCACGGCGAAGGGATTCCCGATATGAAGCCAGGTCACTCCGTCCCCCCACTCCCGCAACGACCCTACCCCGGCAAAGGCCCCCGCCAATACCCCAGGCCGGTGGATCAACGCTCGCGCCCCATCAGCGCGGAATAGCCCCATCGTCAACGCCGTCCCCCCGCTCAGCCCAGACAAATAAACACCCTCTACTCCCGCTGAAGCCAACCGCGCCTTGCAGATGGCCCCGTGGGCGTCCTCACCGCACGCCGTCACCAGACGCACGCGCGTTCCCAGTAGGCCCGCCGCATACGCCGTCGTGCCCCCGTTCCCGCCTAATCCGGCCGCAAACGACTCCGGCCATGTCGTCTGATCCCACGCCAACTCTTCCACCGGACCAGCGATCCAGTCGTACACCAGATTGCCTGCCACCAGCAGCATTCCCGCTACAGGGCCCCCGCCAGGAGTTTCTTCAGAAACTCCATGTGCAACGGCCAGCGGCCCGCTACTTCCTTCCCCGTCGCCGTGAAGTCCCCCGCAAGCAGTAGCCCGCTCAGGTCCGCCGTGCTCGTCGGCTGCCCCACCCGCTCAAAATACTTCCGAAACTCCGTCGTCACCCCCTCCAATTGCGCCCGCATTTGCCCCGCCTGTTCCTCATCCCGGCAATACGCCGTCATCCGCAACTCCATCGTTGCCCCGTTTCCAGTTACCCAAAATGTCGTCCGTTCCGTCTCCGACAACACCTTCCCAAACAGCCGCCCCCCAGAGGGCAAGGCCGGATCCCCTGCCAGCACGCTTCCGTTCAAGGACACCCATACCGGCCCGTCCGGCAATACCAACGGCGGCGAATTCCCGGTCCGCTTCCGCAACGCATATACCGCACCGGTCAACTTCGAGGTCGCTACCGCCATCACTTTTGGCGTCACCGGAAAAAACGACACGAGTCGCCCCGGCGTTGCCCCCGCCACCTCACACACACCGTTCCGGCACTGGCCGCCCCGAACCAACGAAAACTTCCGCACCCGCTCAAGGTCGAACCGTCCCCGCACAAAGAGGTACCACTCATCTTTGTGCCGTGTCGCCGTCACCGCTTCCAGGTCCGTCTTCCAGTCAAACCCGCTCTCGGTCACGAAACTCCGGTAGTCGGCCTCTTCGGCCACCGGCGTCCCTTCGAGCAAGCCGCTTAGCCCCGCCTTCCGCATTGCCGCCAGATCGACGTGGATCGTCAATGCGTCTTTGGGCGGCATCCGCTGCATCAGTTCCACCAGCGTTGGATCGTTCGCGCCGCGGGTCCAAACCACCAGACCATAGATCGCCGCGCCCACTCCCGCAGCCACCAGAACCATCAGCCACGACTTGCCCTTGAAATTCACTTGACCTCCCGGCCGCCAGCAACGCTTACGCCAGTACAGCCTCTTCCATCCGCGACGCTTTCCATAGCGCAATGTAGGGAGCCAGGTCTTTCATCATCTTCTGGAACTGCTCCAGCGTCAGCGATTGGGCCCCGTCGCTCCAAGCCTTCTCCGGACACGGATGCGTCTCCACAATCATACCGTCGGCGCCAATGGCAACGCCCGCCCGCGCCAACGGCGGCACCAGCTTCCGCTTGCCCACCGCGTGGCTCGGATCCAGAATCACCGGCAGATGCGTCAGTCCATTCAGCACCGGAATCGCCGAGATGTCACAGGTGTTCCGCGTTTCGGTCTCAAACGTCCGGATTCCCCGTTCGCACAACATCACGTTCGGATTCCCGTGCGCCACAATGTACTCGGCCGACATCAGCAGCTCTTTGATCGTCGCGCTCAAGCCGCGCTTCAACATGATCGGCCGCCCGCATTCTCCCAGCCGCTTTAACAACGCGAAGTTCTGCATGTTGCGCGCGCCCACCTGCATGATATCGGTGTACTCGGCCACCAAATCCACGTCCCGGTCCGCCATAATCTCGGTGACAATCGCCAGCCCCGTCGCTTCCCGCGCCTTCGCCAGCAACTTCAACCCCTCGCCTTCCAGACCTTGGAAATCGTACGGCGACGTCCGCGGCTTAAAGGCTCCGCCGCGCAGCACCTTGCCGCCCGCCGCCGCCACCGCTTCGGCGGACTCCATGATCTGCTTTTCGCTCTCCACCGAACACGGCCCGGCCATCATCACGAACTCATCGCCGCCAATTTCAATCGCGCCCGCATTGGTCCGCAGCGTAATGATCGTCTTGGCCTTCTTGAACTCTTTGCTCACAAACTTGTACGGCGCCGATATCCGAACTGCCTTCTCCACCTGCGGCATCGCCTCCAGGCTCTCCAGGCACGCCGTCACATCGCCCATGCCCACAACGCCGATAACGACCCGCTCTTCTCCCTCAATCGCGTGGATCTTGTAGCCGAAATCCCGGATGCGCTCACAGACCGCTTCCACTTCTGCCTTGCTGCTGTGTACTTTCATCGAAATAATCATGTCCGTTTCGCCTCGCCGGAATACCCGAAAGAGAAGCTCCTCCTAAAAGACAGAAACCCACTCTTCCGAGTGGGCTAAGCTTGGTTATCTTGTTGATATTACCGTACTTATTTCCCACTCACGCATTCGCGTAGAGCCGCCAGAATCGATAGGCGAAAGAGTGGAAAAAGTACCGCATGAATTTGTAGTGTAGCCTCCATTCCGCCGCGAATGCAAGCCTCCCGGCAAAAATATCTACGCAAAACACTAACTCCGGGTGCCTCCCCGTATTCAGCGCCATTTCAACCAATCCTGCATATAAACACCTCTTTAAGGTGTACCCTACCACACCTCCTCCTGCCGCACAGCGCAATCAGGCGCAGTTCTTCCCCCGCCTGCGGCGCGGCGGCAAAGAAGTCCGCTTCTTTGCCGCCCTCCGGAAACAACCCGTCTCTACGATCCCCGGCCGCCGGCCCCGAGCACCGCTTAGCGCACCGCCATGGTGACACCGGCTTGACTGGTCCTCGCGCCGATCTTCACCACCACGGGAATGGCAGGCCCGACGGGAGTATCCGCCGCCAGCACGATGTTCACCTGGAACAACCCCCGAACCAGGCCCGGAGCACCACCTGCGTAGCTCACCACCGCCGCCTTACCGCCCACCTCCACGCTCACAGGCGCCTCGGGAATGGGGAATGGCCCGAGAATTGACGTCAGCGCACCGTCGGAACAGGCCGGAGTCGTCTGCCCTTCTCCCGTCCCGAACAGCAATACCGTCCCGCCACGTGCAGCGGCATTCGCTGCCGTGTTGAGCGTATAGCCGCCAGGCACCGAAAAGTTCAGAATCGCCCCGGCCCCCACGCCGCTCGCATTCTGTGTGAACAGGGATGGATTCGTAGGATAAACAGGCATCGTCACTACATTCGTCCACGCTCCGTTCGTCTCCACCTGTATCTTCACGGTTGTCTTTCCCGCCACATTGCACGGAACAATCGCGTTGATTTGCCGGCTGGAGACAAACAAGAGGGTTGCGGGCGTTCCATCAAACAGCACCCGCGTATTCCCCAGACGGCTGCTTACCTGCCCGTTCACCAGTTCCAGCGGCAAAGTCGTCGCCGGTCCAATCTGCTGTCCGAAGATGGAAATAATCTGTCCCGCCGAAACGCCGCTTCCCGTCAGGTTCCCCGAGCCCACAACGCCGCCGGTCAGAATACAGGCGCCGCTGCTCGACAATACCTCAATTCGCGTCGCCCGCACCGAACCGTCGGCCTGCAGTGCTCCCACCACCATCGTGCACGCTCCGATCACCGGAACGCCCTTCGCAGTATCCAGCACGGTCGATGCGTCGGCAACCACCGCTCGTCCGCCAACCCTCCAACTCCCCGCAATCCCCCCCGACAGCGGTAGCACCTCGATCGCTCCTTCAAACCGGAAAGCGCCCGTCGCCCCTTGGCACATCCGCGACGGCTTCGCCTCGATCCGCATCGCCACCACCGTATTGTTCGCCCCGAAATCCCCCTTCACTTCCACACAGGCCCCAGGCACAAGCGGAGCCTCCTCGCCATCCACCCGGGTTCCGCCGCTCACCGTCACCAGCCATCCGCTGACATTCCACGTACCCAGCGGACCGCCGCCCGGCAACGCGGTGATCGTTCCCAGGAATGTGATATCCGCCTGCCGCTCCAAACCGTTGGTACACACCCCGCTACCCAGCACCTGTATGCGGGATGCCATCACCGTGTGGTCGCTCCGCCATTGGCCCTGCACTTCCACACAACTTCCCGCCGCCGGCATGCCCGCGCCCGGCGTGATCTGCGTTGCGCTATTCACCGTCACCTTTCGTCCCGCAATGAGCCAGAACTCGACTCCGGCCCCAGCCGGAATCTGCACCGTTCCCCGGAACGTAATCGATTCTCGTCCCGTGCTCGCCCGGCAGCCACCGATCCCCGATGAAACCTCAATCTCCTTTGCCGCAATCGAGGCGTCGGCGTTCTTCGTCCCCTCCACCTCTACGCATGCCCCGACCGCCAGGGGCCCGCCATCCTGTTCAATCTTCGTCTGCGACGTCACCCGAACCACCGTTCCGCCCACTCTCCAGTCGCCCGCTAAACCAGCCGCCGGCAGTACTTCCACGGCCCCAAAGATCTCGACCTTATCCGAGCCGCCGCCCGTCCCGGCCATGCACTTCGCCGCCCCGCGGGTGACCAGGCTCGTTGCGTTTACTTGGGTACCGTTTCCCGCAGTTCCCCGAACATCCACGCAAGCTCCGGCCACCGCCGGCCCATTCTCCGTCTCAATCTCGGTGTCCCGTGTCACCACCACCACCCGCCCACCGATAGTCCAGGTTCCGGTAGCACCTCCCGGTGCGACCATGTCGATCTTACCCGTAAATCGGATCCCGGACGGTCCGTCGGCGAAGACCATTGGCGCCGCCAAAACGATGGCAGTAAAAAGGGTTAGCCGTTTGTAGCAGAAATTCGTCATCAGAAAGTCCTCTTTCTGAGCGGGATTCCCTGCAATCGTTACACCAGTTCCGCCGCCTCGTCCTCACCGAACCACCCGGCAGAAGGTGCCGCCCTAACGCGGCCCCCTAAAGCTTCTTCGCGAACAGCGCCTCCACCGCCCTCCCCTTCCCGTCCTTGGTCGCGTGCACCGGCCGCTGCTCAATCTCGTACGCCGTGTCCGGCGCAATCCCCATCGCCGTGTACAACGTCGCGTGCAAATCCTCAATGGAAACCGGATTCTCGATAATCCGGCACGGCCGCTCCTCCGCCGTCTTCCCGTAAACCAAACCCTTCTGGAACCCGCCGCCCCACACCGCCACGCTTACCGCCTCCGTAAAGTGCCGGTGCATCCCGTAGTGCTTCGGCTCGGTCATGATCTCCGGCTGCTTCACCTGATCCTTCACCGCCGCGTCTGGCTTGCCCTCGGTCATCATGTCCCGCCCGAACTCAGTGGCGATCACCACCAGCGTCCGGTCCAGCAATCCACGCTCCTCCAGATCCCGGATCAGCGTCGCCACCGGCATATCAATCGTGGCCTTCATCTCCTCGGCCCGCTTGTGCCCGTTCTCGTGCGAATCCCAATACCGGAACGGAATATACTCCGTGGTCACCTCAATAAACCGCGCCCCCGCTTCCACCGCCCGCCGCGCCAGCAAACACCCCAACCCGAACCGCGAATTGTTGTATTTCGCGAAACTCTTCTCCGGTTCCAGGGACAAATCAAATGCCTTCGCCGCCGGCGACGTCAACAACCGGTGCGCGTTCTCCAGCGACCGCAGAAAACTCTCTTTCTGATAATCGCTCCCGTTCCGCCCGATCGGCGACGCCTCCAACATCTTCTTGTGCAGCGCCCGCCGGTTCTCAAACCGCGACCGGCCAATGTACTCGGACGGCCGCGTCACGCTCACCGCATCCCGCGGATCCATAATCTGAAACGGACCATACTCGGACCCCAGAAATCCCGCCGTATGGAACGCCTTCAGCGCATCCGATTCGGCCCCGATCTCCATGTTCTGCCCAATATCCAGAAATGCCGGAATATCCGGATTCCGCGATCCCAGCGTCCGCGCAATAAACGAACCCATATGCGGCACCGCCACCGACTGCGGCGGCGCATACCCTGTATGCCAGTGAAACTGGTGCCGCGAATGCAAAATGAAGCCCAGATCCCCCACCCGGTGCGAACGGATCAGCGTCCCGCGGTCCAACACACTCCCGATCTGCTCTAACCCTTTCGAGAGCCGTACCCCGTCCACTGCCGTCGGGATCGAAGGGAACGTCGACAACACCTTCTCTGACGCCAGGCCGGTCTCATACGCCGTATATCGCTTCGGGTCGAACGTCTCCGTCTGCGCCATCCCGCCCGCCATCCACAGCAGGATCATCGAATCGGCCCGCGGCGGGATCTTGGGCGCCGACACCAGCCGTGGTGCCGCCCCTGCCATCGCCCCCAGCAGCGCCTCGCGCCGCGTCATTCCACTAATCGACATACTGAAACTCCGGATGCAACAACAACGTCCACAACAAATCTTCCAGTTCCACGCCCGCCGCCAACTGCCGCTCCTTGGCCACCGGCGCCCGTCCCAGCATCTGCCAGAACAGCCGCTCGGTCAGCTTGCCGCGGTCACGTTCCACGGCAGGAGCCGCTACCGGCAGAGGATCCACCACCTTCGCCAACAGATTCCGGTCCGGCACCTTCGGGAACAGGTAGTACCGCACGGAGCTGTTCACATCGCTCAGCCGCCCGATGTCATCCACTACCAGTTTCCCCATCAGCCGCTTGGCGCCTTTGGGCACCGCCAGCAGTACCGGCTTCCCGAACGGAATCACCACCGCCCCGTCATACTTCGCTTTGTCCACTTCCACGCTCCGCTCGGCAAACCCGTTCGCCGGCCGCGCCGCCGCCCCGTCAAACGCCAGTCCGTGCCATCCGGCCACCGTCTTTTCCGCGTCGTAGCTCCCGGCATCCTCTACCAGCATCCAGAGCTCGGTCATCCCTTCCACCGCCACATCCAGCGCCAGGGTTCCCCGCCGCACCACTTTGGAGTCAAACACGGCCACCGGCGCCTCCGGTAGCGTCCCCTGCAGCCGCTGCGCCCCGCGCCGCAGCGCCAGCGCCAGCGTCGTTCCATTCACCAGTTCCAGCGCCTGCAGCGTGCTCGCTTCGCTCGGACGCGTCGTATACACCTGGTCCCGGATCGGCCGCCCCATCGCCCGGCTTAGCGCCGTCGATTTGAACTCCCATTCCCGCGCCATCCGCGCTCCGCGCTCACTCTGCACCGCCCGCCACTCGCCAGTAATCGCCGACAGCGAATCCACAAACTGCTCCGCCGTCAGCCGCCGCGGCAACGGTCCCCGAAACGTCGTGTCCGTCTGCGGCATCGCCGGCTGCTGCCACGCCTTCGATGTCATCACCAGCTTCAAAAGCCGGTTGATGTCGTATCCGTTCCCGGCAAAATCCGCCGCCAGCCAGTCCAGCAGGTCGGCGTGGAACGGCTCAATATCCATATCGTCCACCGGCTCCACAATCGCCCGCCCGAACAGCCGGCCCCAAATCCGGTTTACAAAGGTCCGCGCCAGCCGCCCGTTCCCCGGCGCCGTAAACAGCGCCGCCGCCGCCGCCCGCCGCTCGTCCAGTGTCCCCGTCTGCGGAATAGATCCCAAGGCCGGAAACAGAAACTGCGGCCCCTGGGTCTTCCCCGTCTTCACGTCGCACCGGATCAACTCCAACTGCGGTTCCGGCGAAAAAATCGCCGCCATCCCGTAGCTCTCCTTCAGCTTGTACTTGTTGACGAAGGAGTCATGACACGACGCGCACTTCAGGTTCACACCCAGAAACACCTGCGCCGTGTTCTGCGCCGCCTGCATATGCGGCAACTGCGACGCGTTCACATCCCCGCGCCAGTTCACCCCAACCAGGAACCCCGACGGCGCCTCCGGCCCCACGGGATTCACCAACTGCCGCACCATCTCGTCGTACGGCATGTTCGTGACCAGTGCCTTCTTCAGCCACGGCGTATACGGCTTGGCCGTGTCTCCGTGATAGGCCCGCAGATCGTTCCGCAACATGTCGTTCCAAAAACTCATCCAGTGCCCGGCAAACATCTCCCGGTTCGCCAGCAACTCCTCCACCAGCGCCCCGCGGTCCTTCCCCTTTGCCGCCGCAATCTGTTCATACGTCGGCGTCACACCCCACAAGTCCAGATACACCCGCCGCGCAAACACCGCGTCCGCTACCGCCGGGCGGAACTTGCCCCCCAGCAGCACATCGATCGGGTTCCCCGCGCCTTTCACTTCCACCTTCCGGTGCGCCAGCGGCGCCACCCACTTCGACGCTCCCCGGCCCTTCATATCCGCCCACGGCAGATCATCGGCCACCCATCGTTCCAGCGTTGCAATTTCGGCCGGGGAAAGCGGTGCCCCGCTCGGGGGCATCCGCAATCCCTCGGTCCCTTTCACTTTCCCTATCAGCTTTGCCCGCACTCGCAGAAATCCCGCTCGTTCATCCACCCGCAGTCCGCCTTGAGCCGCGTCCCCGGTGTGACAACTCGCGCATTTCGCCGCCAGGATCGGGTGGACCTCGCCGGCGAAGTCCACCTGCCCGAATCCAGCCAACCCGCCCAGCAAAGCCAATAGGATCAGTCGCATTAGAACTTCACCTTCACCCAGCCCTTCTTCTTGTTGCTCTCCACAACCTTTTCCAGCAGCACCATGCCCCGCCGCCCGTCTTCAAACGTCGGGTAGTCCACCGGCAGCGACGGATCCGCAACCCGCTTATAGAAGCGCTTGTACAGCTGCTTGTGGGCATCGTCGTAGCCTTCCGAGTGCCCGCCCGGCAGGTCCGCAAACCCGGCCGCAGGCCCCATCAGCATCGACGGATCCTTAATCAGAATCCGGTTCGGCTCGTTCCGGTTGCCGATCCACAACTCGTCCGGCCGCTCCTGATTCCAGGCCACGCCGCTCTTGGTGCCGTAGATTTCAAACGCGAACTTGTTCTTGTTCCCCGCCGCCACCTGCGATGCCGTGTATGCCCCGCGCGCCGAATCGCCCAGATGCAGCAACACCCCGCCGTAGTCTTCCGTCGTGATCTTCACTTCATCGTAATCGGAGGGCTTCAGTTTCTTCCCCGCAAACGTCTGGATCGCCGCCTTCGGCTTCTTCCGCGTCTTGTGGAACGTCGCCAGATCCGCGCACAGCGCCGTAATCGGCAATCCCGTCAGGTGCTGGATCATGTCCATCCAGTGCGACCCGATATCGCCCACCGCCCGCAGCGCCCCGTTGTCCTTCGTCTCAATCCGCCAGTTGAAGTCGGTGTCGTAGAGCAGCCAATCCTGCGAATACGTGCCCTGCACGTGCAAAACATCGCCCAACTCCCCGGCCGCAATGTACTGCCGGATGTGCTGCACCACCGGGTAGTAGCGCAGGTTGTGGTTCACCGCGTGAACCAACCCCTTCTTCTCCGCCAGCTTCAACATGTTCGCCGCTTCTTTGGCCGAAACCGCCAGCGGCTTTTCGCACAGCACCGCTTTCCCGGCGTTCAGCGCTTCCATCGAGACCGGAT
This sequence comes from uncultured Solibacteraceae bacterium, assembly GCA_964430625.1. Lineage (GTDB taxonomy): Bacteria > Acidobacteriota > Terriglobia > Bryobacterales > Bryobacteraceae. Next base: position 21,923 of record CAYSFR010000018.1, on the reverse strand, counting down.
AATGCAGCGCATTCGGCGTCAGCACATGCACGGCCTGAATGTTCGGATCCGCCAGCAACTCCTTGTAGTCGCCCGTCGTCCGGTCAATTCCCATCGCCTGGCCGAACGCCGCCGCTTCGGCGGCATTGATCCCCGCTACTCCCGCTATATCGACAAATCCCAACCGCCGGATCTGTTCCGCATGCACCCGGCCCATAAATCCGGTGCCGATAATCGCCGTCTGAACACGTGCCATAGATTTGCTCTTTCTATCCTTTCGTCGAGGAAGGTTCTCTCGTGTTTACTCTATATCAACTGCGCCCCTCTTCTCATGAATTACACTAAAGGGTCGGATGATCGTTAAGCTCCGCTTAGGCTATGGCCCACACGTCCGCCGCCAGGGGGTTCGCAACCGCCGCGTTGCCGTTACCGCCGCTGCCCTGCTGACGCCCTTCTCGGTCATCGCTTTCGCCCTCGGTGGCTGGCGCCTTGCCGCCGACCTCCAATGGGCCAACCGTTTCGCCATCGCCTCAGGCCCCCTCTCCCACTGGCAGGTCTGGATCGCCGTCTCGTTCCTCCTCCAAGCCGGCGCCGCCCTTCTCAATCGCTACGCCGAAGATCAGGAAGATTGACCATCTCTTCCCTCCGTTCCCGCGATTACTAAGTAGCAGCCGCAACCTGCAACGCTCCGCCCGCATCCAATTAGGCAAGAGGGAGTTACTTATACCATGTGGAATCGTCTGGCACCCCGTCGCGTCGCCATCCTGGCCAAGGCCAGTGAGGATCTCACGCCCGCCATCGGCGCTTTCCTTTCGCCAATCGCCGCCATGGCGCTCGCGCTCGGCCTCTGGGCTCTCTGCGCCCAGATCGCCCTCACCGCTCAGTTCCCCGTCGCCACCGGCGCCCTTGCCGATTGGCGCGTCTGGTTCCTTATCGCCGGTGTCCTGGAGTTCGCTGCCCTCCGCTTCCGTTCCCAAACACCCGACCGTTAAGTTATCCTCAGGTAGATAGGGCGGTGTATCTCTAGATGGGCTCGGCATTTCGTAACCCTTCGTTCGGCGGCTCCTCTTCGGGCGTTCTCCCGCAAGGGGTCAAGTGGTTGCTCATCAGCAATACGGCAGTCTTTCTCCTGCAGTTTTTCCTCTACCACTTCGCCGGCGTTTCGCTCAATTTCCTTAAGCTCATCCCCGCCCAGACCGTCTCCGGCTACATCTGGCAGCCGGCCACCTACATGTTCCTGCATGACGTCCACGGCGCCACGCACATCCTCTGGAACATGATCTCGCTCTTCTTCACCGGGCCGATGCTGGAAAACCACTGGGGCACGCCGCGCTTCCTGAAGTATTACTTCCTCTGCGGTGTCGGCGCCGGCCTCTGCGTCATGGTCGCCAGTTTCCTCGTCGGCGCCCAGGGTACGGCCACCCTCGGCTGCTCCGGCGCCCTCTTCGGCATCCTCGTCGCCTACGCCGTCCTCTTCCCCGACGTGCTCTTCTTCGGCGTCATCAAGGCCAAGTGGTTCGTCACCATCATCGGCGCCATCAACCTCATCGACGGTATCGCCAGCCGCAACGCCGGCGTCAGCCACGTCGCCCACCTCGGCGGCATGTTCATCGGCTACCTCCTCATCCGCTTCGGCTTCCTCGGCCGCATCTCCTCGCGTGGCTTCGATCCCATCGCGTGGGCCCAGACGCAGTACAAGAACTGGAAACTCGCCCGCGCCCGCAAGAAGTTCGAAGTCTACATGCGCAACAACCAGACGCGCCACTAGGCCGCAGGATCACCCCCGCAACAGCCGCACCGCCTCCCCCAACGCCACGTTAAACCGCTCCAGCGCCGCCACCAATTCCTTCCCCTGCGCCGCCGCTTCCACAAACTTCCCTAGCTCCAGCGCCTCCCGCACCCCGGGCAGCGTCTTCGCCCCGTAACCGGTATACTGCCCCGGCGCCGTCAGCGAGTGCTTGTACCATGGCCGTCCCGGCAACCCGGACGTCAACTGCAGCGCCCGTTCGGTCATGTAGACAGCCCGCGCCGCCGCCACGTTCCCCTTCGCCCCCGCATACGCCGTCTCAAACGCTCCCGCCAACTCCCGCATCTTCTGCAACGCCCCCTCCACCGGCGGCAGCGCCACCTTCTTCTCCGCCGCCAGCGCCCCTACTTCCTTCCAGTACCCCTCAATCGCCGCCGCCAGCCGCCCGAACTCAAACGGCGGAATATCGGCGTCGGCCATCCGCGCCAGCGCCACCGCCATGTATGCCGCCAGCGCCTTTCCGTGCACAAACGTCCCATCGGAAAACCGCTTGTACCACGCTACTGAGTCGAAGATCGAGTGGTAAATCCCCCCGTTGTCTTCCCCCGAAAACGACAGGTTCGCCGACGCCACCCCCGCATGATGCACAAACCCGACATAATCGGATCCCGACCCCAACGCCCCCAACTGCCACTTCTCCCCCCGCCGCACGTCCAGGTCTCGCGCCACCTCTTCCAAAAACACCGATAACGACGGCGATGCCCCGCCCCCGATCCGCCCCCGCCCGTTCATGTCGCTGTTGAAGTACACCACCCCCTTCTCCCGCAACTCCGCCAAGTGCTTCTCTACCCACTCCGTCGACCCGATCAAACCGAACTCCTCGGCATCCCACAAAGCGAACATCACCGTCCGCCGCGGCTTCCACCCCTTCTTCACCGCCACCCCCACCGCCCGCGCCGCCTCAATCAGCGCCGCCGCCCCGCTCACCGGATCCTGCGCCCCGTTCACCCATGCATCATGATGATTCCCATACATCACCCATTGGTCCGGAAACTCCGCTCCCCGCACCACCCCAATCACGTTGTGGATCGTCCGGTTCGCGTTGTCAAAAGAGACCCGCACCCGCACCTTCCCCGGCCCCGGCCCGAACCGGTAAGGAACCTTCAATCCGCCCTTCCACGCCTCCGGCACCACATCCCCGCCGAGCGACTCCAACAGCGGACGCGCGTCGCCATAGGAAATCGGAAGTACCGGAATCGGCATCATCGTCTTCGCCTCGCCGATCGTCAGCCGCTTAGCGCCCTTCTCCGACGCCCACCCAGGCGTCAAGGGATCGCCCACGTAGATGGACATGTCCATCACGCTTCCCCGCTGCACACCCTGCTCGCACCGGAACGGCCCGTCCGGATACACCGCCCCTTTCCCGAACCCATCGTCCTTCGGGTCGGAGAAGATCAAACACGCCACCGCCCCGTTCTCCGCCGCCACCTTCGGTTTCACGCCCCGCCAACTGGCCCCATACCGCGCCAGAACCACCTTCCCCCGCACATCGATGCCTCGCTCCCGCAGCACCCGGTAATCATCCGGGACGCCGTAGTTCACATAGACCAGCTCCCCGCTCACATCCCCTGCCCCCGAGTAGGCGTTGTAGGTAGCCAGTTGGTTCTTATCCCGCGAATCCGGGTCTTCGGCGAAGTTCGGTTCTTCCAATCGCAGCCGGTACGGAGTCGGACCGGTGAGTTCCACCATCCGTTCCTTCGGATACGGCAGGAAGACGTCGAACGTCTCAATCCGCGCCTCCAGTCCGAACTGCCGGAACAGCCGCAGCGCATACTCCGCCACGCCCCGGCCGGCGGCCGACCCCGCGTGGTGCGGCTCAGTGGCCATCCGCCGCATGTAGGCTTCGATTCGCGCCGGTTCCGGTACCGCCCGCAGCGACTCTTCCACCGCCCGTTGCCGTTCCCACGCTGCTCCCTGGAACCCCCGTGCCGCTCTGCCGCCCCCCGCCTGCGCCCCATTCAGACCGCCCGCCGCCAGGCATCCCAGAATCTCTCGTCTCCGCATACCCCATTACACCCGAAAATGGGACCGGGTGCACCTGTCCCCATTTATTGCTTTCGCATTACCCCCCCTTAACCCCAATCCCCCCAACACCTTAAAATAGTGTCGGGTGCAGCCGTCCCCAATTATTGCTTCTGGAAAACGTGCCCATCCGCCCCCGCTCCACCCAGCCAATTTCCCCAGCAATCCCCGCTCAGAAGCAGGGCTTGATCAGCGATATCTTCGTATACGCCACCACAAACCCCGCCCGCTCATAGTTCCGTTGCGACCCGCCTCCCGGCGTCACATCCGCCGTCACCAAATCACACCCCGCCCGCTTCGCCATCCCCAGTCTCGCCCGGATCAACTTCCCCTGCAGCCCCAGCCTACGGCACATCCCCACCGTCCCATCACACTGGAAAATCCCCAACCCATCCCGCACGTCCAACTGCGCGCCGGCCACCGCCACGCCATCCCCCCGCACAATCAGGTTCCGGCATGTCGGTAGCGAAAAAAGCGTCAACCCCAAATCTCGCCCCATCGCCGTCACTTCCCCGAAAAACGCCCTCGCCATCGTCCCCGCCCACTCCTCAGCGTCCAGCGCCTCCTCCACATCCCCGTCTTCCCCAAAGTCCTCCACTCCACGCACCATCACATTCTCAAACGTCCCAAACTCATACCCCCGCCGCGTCAACTGCGTCAGCATCCCCGCATCGGCGAACGGCGTCAGCGTAAACGTCACCGGCGCCATCCTATCGCCGAAAAACTCCTCCACCTCGTCCAGCGAATACTCCCCCATCCCCGCCCCGCGCACCTGCGTCAGCGGCGAATCTTCGTTCAAAAACACCGCCACGCCCCCACCCCAGTCCAGATACGCCGCCTCCGAATGAGGGAAAAGGCCCCGGTGCGCCTGCACCGCATCCCGGCCCAACGCCGCCGAGGCCTTTTCCAACCGTACTGCTAACTCCCGCGAAGCTGCGATCATCCGCGCCCGCGTGAACCGTCGGACCCCGCAAACGAGAACAGCCGGTCGTTCGTCCGGTCTTTATCCCACTCCGGCGTCGGCAGGAAATACCCCGGATGCTCCGGATGCAAGTGCTTCTTCACCACTTCATCATTCAGCGTCACGCCCAACCCCGGCGCACTCGGCACCGTGATAAAGCCCTTGTCCACGATCGGCTTCGGAATGCCATTCACCATGTCTTCCCACCATGGCACATCCGCCGAGTGGAATTCCATCACTAAAAACCCTTCCGTCGCCGCCGCGCAGTGCACGTTCGCCATACAACTCACCGGCGTCCCGGCAAAATGCATCGCCATCGGAACTCCGTACTCCGCAATCGCATCCCCGATCTTCTTCGTCTCCAGAATGCCGCCCGACGTCGCCAGATCCGGATGCAAAATGTCCACCGCATGCGCCTTCGCCAACTCAATAAACGGCTCTTTCAGGTAGATGTCCTCCCCGGTCAGAATCGGAATATCCACCGCGTCGGTAATCTTTTTCATCAGCTCCGTGTTCTGCCAGGGAATCATGTCCTCCAGCCACGCCAGGTTGTACTGCTCCAGTGCCTTGCCCAGCCGGATACACGAGTTCACCCCGATATGCCCGAAGTGGTCCGCGCACAGCGGGATGTCGTACCCAACCGCTTCCCGCACTCGCCCCACGTAATCCGCCAGCATTCCCACGCCCTTCGGCGTCAATTCCATGCCGGTAAACATGTGTGGCGTCATGAATGCCTCGCGCTGGCTCAACCCAATCGGCTGCGTCACCGTCCCAGGCGTCTTCGATACCAACCCTACGCCCACGTCCATCTTCAGCCACGTAAACCCGCGGTCCCGCCGCTCTTTCACCCGCTGTGCCATCACGTTCGTGTCCGGCGACGAATCCGTATCGGCATAAAGCCGGATCCGGTCCCGGAACTTCCCGCCCAGCATCTGGTACACCGGCACGTTGTACGCCTTCCCCGCCAGATCCCACAGCGCCATCTCGATCCCGCAAACCCCGCCGCCCTGCCGCGCATGGAAACCAAACTGCTTAATCTTCCGGAATATCTTGTCAACGTTACACGGGTTCTCCCCGAGCAATAGCCGCTTCAGCAACAAGGCGTAGTTCTTGCTCGCGCCGTCGCGCACCTCGCCCAACCCGTAAATCCCCTGGTTGGTGTCGATCCGCAGAACCGGACACGTCATCGGCGCGCCCTGCACCACGGCCACACGCATGTCCGTGATCTTCAGTTCAGATGGTTTCGAGTTCGTGTTGACATGGCCTTGATATGCCTCAAGGTCCGCGTCTGTCCAAAAAGCCGCAGCCCCGGCGCCGGCCAGCGTACGGAGCAGATTTCGACGGTTGGTTTGCATGACGCCTGCATCATATACCAACCGGAACTCGTTGAAAATGCGGTCTTTTTAGCCCGATTTCCCTCTATTCCGGACACGCCACCCCGGCCGGCGCCCCCGTCGGTGCCCCCATCCGAATCTTCTCGTTCTGCAGCCGCCGGAACTCCAGATGCTGCACCAGCGGCGGCTTCGTCGGCGCCAATGTGAAGAACACTCCCACCGTCCCCTTCTCACACTGCATGTTGAACTGCCCTCGCAGCCAGTTCTCCGCCCGCACGGGGCCCGCCGTACGGCATCCCCCCACCTCCCCGGAGAGCCGCGCCATCTCCGCCTTCCGCTGCTCCACCGGCGCGTCCAAAAACAGGTTCATCGCCGCCATCCGACCCGCCTCCGCCTCGTCCCAGCCGTTCCACAACTTCCAGATCCGCTCCCGCGCCGCCACCAGCGCCTCCGCCGCCACCGCCTCCCGCCGCTCCAGTCCGCCCGTCGCCCGCATCGCGTCAAACGCCGCCGACATCGGCCGCGACGGACCCGAATACGTCAGCGTCGCCATCGCAAACATCCCCACCCCATACTCAGGCAGCCAGGACATGTACGATCCAAATCCCGGCAACCCGCCCCCATGCGAAACGATATGACCAAACCGGCAGTCCGCCGCAATCCGCAGCCCGTATCCGTACCCCGACTGCGTCACCCGCGCCGTCCCTCCCGCCATTTCCGCCGTCAGGTTCGCCGGCGTCCACAACTGGCTCATCTCCCGCACCGACGCTCTCCGCACCGGCCCCGCCTCAGGCTCATCCCGCGGCGGCCACGCCGACAAATGGAACGCTACATACTTCCCTAAATCGTTCGCCGTCGTCAACAGTCCCCCCATCGCCCCAAACGCCCCGTGCGGCAATGGCGGTTCCTCCCCGTAACTCCCATCCGGCCGCAACCGGTACCCCGTCGCCCGCTTCCCTGCCCCCACCTCTCCCGCCTCAAACGTCGACGCTCTCATCCCCAGCTTGTCCAGAATCTCGGCCTTCATGTAGGCTTCATACGGCCGCCCGGAGGCCGCCGCAATAATCCGCCCCAGCAACCCGAACGCATAGTTCGAATACTCATATCTCGTCCCCGGCGCAGTCGAAAACGGGATCCCCGCCCGTAGCCACTCGTCCACCTGCGCGTCACTCACCCCCAACTGCTGATCCCCCCATGGATTGTCTTCCGGAAACCCCGCCGCATGGCTCAATAGCTGCCGCACCCGGATCGGGGCCGAATCCTTCGTCGGCAGCGCCATTCGCCCAAACGCCGGTATCCACCGCGACACCGGGTCCTCCAGCGAAAGCCGCCCCTCATCCCGCAGTTGCAGGACGGCGAGCGCCGTAAAACTCTTCGTCATCGACGCAATTCGGAACACCGTATCGGCCCCCACCGGCGCCTGTGTTCCTCGGTCCTGAACACCGTGGGTCCCTATATGCACCAGTTTCCCGTCGATCACCACGCCCCACACCATCCCCGGAATCTTTTGCCCGGCCGCATAGCTACGGAACAGCCGGTCCACCTCGCACATCGCCCCCATCAGTTTCCCGACCCGCTCCGGATCCGCAAACCGCGGCACCGGCGCCGCCCCCTGCCCCGCCAGCACCAATCCCGCCATCAATCCCGCAATCACTCGAAAAACCATGTCCTACTATGCCACGCCCCAACAAATGGTGTCGGGTGCGGCCGTCCCCATTTTTAAAGTCTTTCTTTTAAGGGCCTTACGGCAACACAGGACACGGAACTCCCCCGCCCGGGGGCGGGGTCGGCATTCGCCCCCGGGCCCCGCCCCCGGCCCCCATTTGGCCGGGAGCGGACAGCACTGCCCGCCTAACGCAAGCCGGCCCGCAGCGTCGGCTTGTCCGTCTTGGCGAAGTCGGCCGCGGCTTCTCCGGACGACGAGATATCGTCCAGCCCCGCAGCCTCCAGCAGCAGTCTCGCCTTCTCTGTCCAGTCACTGTTATCGCAGTGAACGGACAGCAGGATCCCCCCGCGCCGCACCCGGCCCTCGTAGCGCACCGCCTCATACTCCGGTATCCCTAACCCCACCAGCGCGCCGCCCGCGCCTCCCAACGCCGCGCCCGCTCCCATCCCCGCCAATGCCGCCATGATCGGACCCGCCGCAATAAACGGACCCACCCCCGGTATCGCCAGTGTGCCCAACCCCACCAGCCACCCCAGCACGCCTCCCGTCACCGCGCCGGCCACTCCCCCTGCCGCCGCCCCTTCCGGCGACTTGCTCGATTTGGCCACTCCCATATCCTTCGTGCCCGGCGTCTCCGGCCGCAATACCGATATGTCGGCCGCCCGGTATCCCGCGTCCCGCAACAGCGTCAGCGCTGATTCCAACTGCAACTGATTCTTGGCAATTCCGTAAACAGACGTGTTCTTACTCATTTGAAATTATTCCTTTCCTTTCGTTACTTGACTAACTAGGTAATACTTACTTACCCGCGGCGATTTCCAGTTGGTTGTTAACCTTCCCATGCCCGGCCGCCTTATTCGCGATCGCCTCGATCCGCTGCTTCTCTTCGTCTGATTTCACCGGACCGCGCAGCATCACCTCGCCATCCCGCGAAATGATCTTGATGTTCTTCGCATACGTCGACAGCACCTTATCCTGCGTGATTTCCCGCCGGATACGACGGGTCAACTCCACATCCGCCGGCACATGGGATTGCGCTTCGGACGTCACAGCCCCCTTTGCGTCGTCTCTTTTGTTCACTTTGGTGTTGTCGGGCGCCTGCGCCATTGCAGTCGCCAGGCACAGCAGTGGTCCTGCACTTATCATGAGTCTCATTGGTTGTCCTTCCTGCTTGGGATCGCCTCGATCCCCGGTCCTTTTGGTTTACCGGTCGCTATCGCCTTCGTTCCCGGCGGACGGAACTTACACCGCACAGGATGCAATGAAATGACCATTGCCCGGAACGGGATAACTGGACGAGTGGAAAACGTAACATCTGGCGGTGACCTGTCGTTTTCTTGCAACGCAGGCCGCTCGCCGCTGCGCCAGCCCCCGTCCGCCTGCACGCGGAGTCGGTCTGCGCAGCGGCGAGCCGGCACAAATAGGTTCTGCAAACCAAGGGCCATCTCCCCTCCGCCTGCGAACTCACCGCAATACCCGGCCCGCCGGCCCCCAGCAGGAACTTTTTACCAGGAAAGCCCCCCGGAAATTTGTCCCCGATTCGCCCTCTGTTACGCAGGCAAAGCTAAGGCCGCAACATGTTCAACAAACCCGTCGTCGTCCTCATCGCCGCTTCCTTCGCCAGTCTCGCCGCACTCATCACCGCCATCCTCGGCCTCTTCGGCCTGTTCGCCACCACCACCCTCTTCCTCATCTTCGGCGCCGGCGCCGGCGCCGGCCCCCGCGCCGAGTCCTCCCTCCTCCTCTCCGCCGTCGTCACCCTCGCCGCCGTCGCCGAAGTCTGGTCCATCGTCCGCTTCCTCCGCGCCGTCCGCCAAACCCAAATCGAATTCTTCGTCTGGACCGCCTTCTCCGCCGCCGGGGCCTTCCTTTCTCCCACCCCCGCCGCCTGGATCCTCCCCGCCATCTGGGCCCTCGCCTCCACCGCCGCCCTCAACACCCGCGTTGGCGATTGGATGGACTAGCACCGCATACCCCTGCCCACCATTCCGTCAGCCGCGGCCAGGAGATCCCCGCCGCCAGCACCGCCACGCTCATCGCCAGATCCACCGGATGCTGCTCCAGCCGCAGCCAGTAAATCCCCACCCGCAGCAGCCCGTACGAGAAAAGGATCACCCTCCCTTTCTCCCGTCCGCGATAAATCAACATCCCCGCCGCCCACACCATCTCATACAGCGCCAAATCGTGCCGGAACCCATCCGGAAACTCCACCGCCCACGGCAGCGACGAAGGAGGACCCGGCGTGTCATGCAGCAAAAAGCACCCCGTCTTCACCACCACCCACGCCGGGGGAAATGCCGTGGCCGCCGCCTCCCCCCACCGCCGGATCTCCTCCAAACCCGCCCCCCACGTCCACATCCGCCACGCCGCAATCCAAAAGGCCGCAATAAACCCCGGCAGCGCCAGCATCCCCGTCAACGGGAACCACGCCACCGCGAACGGAATGCGCCACTCGGCAAGCGCCAGGAACGCCAGATGCGCCGCCAATACGCCCCCGGCCATGCCGTAGAAACTCAACTCCGCCGCCCGCTCCCGGTCTTCGCCAGCCGCCAAAAACGCAAAATGCCCCACCAGCATACCCGCCACCGCTGTCGCCGTATGCGTGTCGAGCGTGAACAACCCGAATTGAAAATAGGGAACGTAGAAGTACGGGATCATGCCACCGCCGCCGTATTCCCATTCTCACGCGGAACGAACCGGACTCCGCACCGGCGGCGTCAATGTACCGTGAACTTGCCGGGCGCCTCCACCGGCCACTCCTCTTCCCCGGACACAAGCAAATCCCACTCAACCGCCAGCGAATCGGTAATCGACCCCAGCAGATCCAGCAGTCGTTCCAGCCTCCCTGCCAAGTCCAATACCTTTGCCGCCTCCAATGACTGCGGCACCCGGCCATCCCGCCCCCTGCCCCGAATCGCCAGTTCCACCGGGTCGGCGGCCTCCACCTCATCTACCAGTGCCTGAAAGGCCCGAAGGCTCGGAATCCCCTCGCACTGGAATTCTTCCTCCCAACCCACCGCCCGGATCACCTGACAGACAATCTGCGCCAGCCACCGAATCGAATGCGTCTTGTACAGCGTAATCGGATCAACGGGGGACGCCAGAAAGTGGCTGCCCTCTCCAACCAGCGCCTTTAGTTGGAGCTCCAGCGTATGCCGGTAAAGCAGAATCGCCGGAGCGGCATCCCACTCCTTCCTCCGCACCGGCCGCAACTCCTGGCTCTCGGCGATTTTCCGCGCCGCTTCCCGCAACGCCCTCCCATACAACAGAAGTTCTATGTCGCTCCCGTTGTTCCACGTGCGCTCGTCACGCGGCCCACCGCCTTGTCCTTCCAGATAGCGTACAACGGTCCGCTTCTTCTTCATCAACGAATGCTTAATTGTACTCCGGTCTCAGGCGCCGTCCCTTTACCGCCCGCTTCCGGAAACAATACCCGCCCCTCGCCCAGACGCCCGCCGTACCCAAACGAAAACGGGTACCAGTTGCGGTTCCCCGCAACCGGTACCCGGAATAAAACCATTCAGCAGATTAACCGCGGCGGCGCCGCAAATACCCGATCGCCGCTACCTGCGCCAGCCCAAAACCCAGCAGCAGCGTCGTGCCCGGCTCAGGCACCTCGGACTTTGCCTCAACCGCCGTGACGTTGGCCCCCAGTCGCACCACGATGTCCGCCGACGACGGAAGCCCCTGCTCATCCACCTGGTTCGGCGAGCCGTTCCCATACGGATCCCCATCAAACAGTATGTAGTTCAACACAATCTCGCCAAACTCCGTGGTTCCCACCACCGCGTCCGGACGTATGCTGAAACCCAGGCCCGCCGTGCTCGGCACAAATGGCATGTTGAGCGGATTCCCCAGCGATACCGTGTTGGTGGAAAAGTATCCGGTCAGGTAATCCTCCACCGGCGTCGTCGCCGACGATGACAATCCCCCGGGATGCTGCGCAAAGGTCGATTGCACCGAAGTCACAATCAGCCAGTACGTGTCACTCGAAATGTCAACGCCCCAGCCGATTGTCGAACCGGGAGCGCCGGAAATCGACGTACCCGCGGTGTTGCTCTGATCGAGCAGGTTAATGATCACGGCCGCGTTCGCCCGCGGCGCCGATGCCATCCCCAGCAAACCAAACAACACCGCACCTGCCATCCATTTCATCTGTTTCTTCATAATTCGTTCCTCTCTTTCTTCTCTCGTCTTCGTGCGTTCCGGTGTTGCCTAGCGGAACTGGTTGTTGAACACCACGGGCAATACGTAGTCGCCGTTGTTCGATGTCAAGGTCAGATTCAACCGGATACGGGTCAGGGGAGCCGTCGCCGGAAAACTCAACGTGATCGGTGCCGTCCCCACTCCGCCGCCAACGGCAATCGTCCCGATCGTGATCGGCGTCGCCGTCACCACACTCACCGGCCCCGGCCCCCCGGTTACGGTCGCCGTCGCACTCGTAATCCGCGCATTCAGTGCCTGCCCGGGACCGCTGTTGGTCACCGCGATCGTCCAGATCCGCTCATTCCCCGTACCGCTCACTTTGCTCTGGATCGCCGCGGTCAGCACCGGCAACGCCCCAAAAGTCGCCGTGTACGTCGTCGCCGTGTTCGGCGCCGTAATGCTTCGCGTCACCAGCGTCGAACTGTCCTCCCAGTTCACAAACGAGAACTTGATCGGCCCCAGCATCTGCGGCGCCGCCATCGCCACCACGCAACTCGAACCCGCCGTCCACGTCAGGATCTGCGGCGTCACATAGCTGCCCGGGGCGCATCCCGTACCCGTCGCGCTGAACGACATCCCCACGGGCGACGACGTGATAGTGACATTCACCGGCGGCGGAGGAGGCGGCGTCGTCGTGATCTTCAGGAAAACAAAGTCCAGCCCTCCCTGAAAGGTCGGCCCCACCACCCCGGGCGTCGTCGGAAACGCCGAACTGCCGGTGACCCCCGCCACCCACACATTCGCCCCCGCGGCATCCACGGTCACCGCCACCGGTATGTCGTATCCCGTCGATCCAAGATACGTCCCATACAGCACCTGCGTACCCGTCGGGTTGATCTTCGCCAATGTCATGTCGTCGTTCTTCGTTTGCGCCGACGTCGCCGTCCCCGTCGCCATGTGTGCGTCATTGGTCACCGGAAACGCCGTGGTTCCGTCCCACCCATATTCGTTGCCCACCACCCACATGTTGTCCGCGCTGTCGATCGCCACGCCCCATCCGGTATGGCAATAGTTCACCTTCCCCGCCACAATCGTGCTGAAAACCAGGTCCGTCCCCGTGTCGTTCAGCTTCGTCAGAAATTGATTCGCGCACGTGCTCGGATTGGTTGTCTGAATCGTTCCCGTCGTCGTCGGCCAACCCGCGCTCCGCCCTGTGATGACCGGCCGGTTCTGCGAGTCCACCGCCAACCCGAAGATCCGATCGTTCCCGATGGTCCCGATCCGCGTCGCCCAAACAAGGCTCCCGGTCGACGAAAACTTGGCAACGAATGTCGACCCGGACGCCGAATTGCTGTACACCCCCGAGGTCACCGGCCCGGCACCGGCCCCAGCCATGAATATGTCCCCGGTCGGTCCAATCCCCAGCCCCGTCGCCCACTCGTTCGTCGCCACGCCGTGATACGTGCTGAACACCAGCGCGCTTCCCGCCGCGTTCAATTTGATCAGCGTCGCATCGGCGAAAGCCCCGCCAAAGTTCGCCTGTGCCGGATTCACCAGCGGCGTCGGAAGCCCTTGCCCCGTGCCGCACATGCTCGGCCCGCAAGTCCCGCTCGCCACCACGGCCTCTCCCGCCGCCGTCACTTCAATCAACTGCCCAGCCTCCCCCGCGCTGCCCACAAACGTGCTGTACACCAGCGAACTGCCGTCCACCGCTAGTTTCGACACAAACAGGTTCGGCTGCCCGGCCACCGTTCGCGACGCCTGAAAGCTTCCGCTCGTCGTCGGAAACGTCGTCCCGCCCGTACCCGTCACATACACGTTCAAGTTCGAATCAATCGCCACACCCCGCGCCCCATCGGAATCCCCAGATCCAAGATACGTGCTGAAAACCAGCGCCGTACCCGTCGGATTCAGCTTCACCACCACCGCATCCGACACCCCGCCTTGAAACGTGCTCGCCAGCACCCCGCTCGTCGTCGGAAAGCTGTTCGTGTTCACCGGGTATTCAAACGTCAGTCCCGCAAAGTACAGGTTGCCCGATGCATCCACCCTCACGCTCGATTGGATCAGATGCGCATCCTGGTCCCACACCACATCCGTCCGGTTGCCCCCTACCATCGTGCTGTACACCAGGGTCGGGTCCACCGTCAGTTCCTGGTTATGGTCATACTCCCCTACAGGCATCCGCAGCGTCCGCCCGTCCAGCCGCGGATACACCGCAATGCTCTTGTTGCCCTGAAACACGCGCGGCGGCCGGTGTTGCAGTTCCCCGTTCTCCGTCCGCAGTGAAATCAGCCCCGACGGCTCCGCATGGAGCGTCTCCTGCCCCTCAAACGTCACCTCGATCTGCGACGCGTCCGCCCCCGGCTTCACAATAAAGTCGTATTCAATGTTCCGGCCGGCCGCATAGAACACCACGTCGATGCCCTTATACACCTCGGTCAGCTTCGCCTTGGCATAGTTCGGAACCTTCGTCACCCATTTGCGGGGATCCTGCCCGCGAAAGTAGTTGGAGATACCCGGAAAGGGCTCCAGACCCTCCGCTCCAGATGGCTTCTTTTTCCCGAATCGGATTCGCGTCACTTCCTGCTTCTGGTGTCGGCCACCCAACAGCAGGACGAGTTCCTGATCGGTGATCAAGGCACGATAGTTCGCCCCCCGCGTCACAAAACGCACGGAAGGATGAAATTGGCCCAGATTCGGTTCAAAGTACACCGGAATCTTGGCGAATGGGGGGGGAGATGGCGGAGTGCTGGCGTGAAGCCCGCTGACGGCCAGCATCAACGCGATGAGAAAGATCTTCATTGGAAACGGACTCCCGAATGGGGTAGGTGAAATCCTAAACTGTCATACGACCCAGTACTTAAGTTTTAGGTCTAGTTAGTATAACCATGTTTTCATCCGTAACGCCACTCCAGTATCCAGCCGCAAAAATCACTAAGTCCCAGTACTGACAGTAGTTTGCCCAGGAATACCCCCTCCATTGCGGTGGGGATAGATGTAGTTTCCACGGAAACAAGGAGGCCGGTTCCCACCCCATCCGGCGGCCATCACCCCCTCGTCCCCTTCCCAAACACGAGTACCAGCGCCCGCGGTGAGAACAGAGAACACCAGCGCGGCGACCAGCCGGTACAGGAAGAAGGGCCGGTACAGGAAGAAGGGAAGGAGGAAAGGAACAGAGAGAAGCCACCGGCCGGCGCGGCAGAACCGCAATCCGCGGGGAGGGGGGGAGCGGCGCTCGGGCCGCGCCACCAGGAACAACGCCCCCCCGGCTGCACCCCGCGGCGAAGGGCAGCTATGCTCTCGCAACCACAGAAGGAACGAGCCCTGACCCTATGCCTGGAGCCCGTCCCAGGACCAGTGCGGGATGCGCAACCCGCCGGGCACATCGTCGGCGGAGCGCTCGTAACGAGCCATGGTTGTCGTGGTGGCCCAGGTAAAGTAATCCAGCAGCACCTGTCGCACGGCAGGGTCATCCAGCCCGGCATCGCTCAGCGCCAGGTCGAAACAGGCAATGGCGCGCCGGTCCATTTCATGATGCTCGCCGTTGCCACTGTGCATCTTGACCACGGCGGTTTCGTCCCCATAGCGGTCCGAGTACGCAGTCGGCCCCCCCAGGGCCTCCCCCCAGTACGCCGCCAACCGCTCTAGGTGTTGGGGATGGTAGCCATGGCTAAACGCATGCGCGACAATCTCGTCGGCCAGGACTCGCCGGTGCCAGGCCGCGGCAAGGCGGCGCAACCCGTCCGTCCCGCCGGCGGCTTCGAATACAGTCTGCATGGATGCGTTCAGTTTCGCACAGCCATCCCGGGCGCCGGATCTGGCTTCCCGCCCTGCCCGAACAGCACAGGCCGCCCCGATGCGATCTTCGCCGGCAACAGGAAGGTCTGTCTCCAATCGCGCGTTGGGCCCATCCGCCACCGGGCCTGCTCGGCGAATCAGCCGGATCCGTGGCCCCAGTCCTCCGGATATCCAGACGGTAGCCACTCTACGGGTCCACGAATTGCGCCCGGCGGTCTTCCGCTACAGGGGACGTTTGTTACCCTCCCGGATTCTATCCCGTGTGGATTGGACCGCCTAGAATAGGGCACCCTTCATGCACCCGCCATTGGGAACCTCGGCGGCTGCAAGCATTCCAAGCAGTTCTTCAGGTCCCACCAGGAGCCCGGCATACGCCGCACTCGCCGAAAGGCCCTCGCAGTACGCCTGCGGATCTACCTTCTCACCCGGCGTGACCAGGATTGCAGCCGCCTGCGCTGTCGCATCCCCAAATCGGGAGATTGCCGATGGATCGGGTTCGCCGGAAAACACCGGAATACCCATCGCGAACAAGTCGAACAACATACGCCAACCCCGGTCTCGGCGGAGCAACAGAATCCACCGCTGTCCCAGTCGCTCCGGTGGTAGCTGCCACCTCGAAAGGGCTCGCCGTCTTAGCTTCTCCGGCCCCTGTCTGGGGTCACCGTCGGCGCCGGCTGCCACGTGGGGCTCGGCCGGGTCGTGGTAATCCCTTGGGAGAAGGTATCGCACTCGACCGCAGGCGAAGGTTGGATGCCGGCGTACGCCATCCCTCCACCGCCACTCCTGGCACACAAAACCTGCCGCCAGGCTCGGATCCTTCGGAATGGCCGCCACCCCGCCCCTTGGCCACCCGGCGCCGAAACTAGCGCAGCCTCTCCAGCCGCCCTTTCCGCTTGACGATGTTCTTGTAGTCCCATTGGATCGTGATTCCCTTCTGAACCCACCGTCTTAAATCAGGCACACTGACGTCGGAAACATCCTGAAAGAAAACCGATGCATCCTTGAACTTCTCGCCTGGTACAGCCAACCCCGCCTCCCCAAAATCGGCACCGCTCCAGAACATCAGCCGGATTCCCGGCTTCTGCTTGCTATATCCCACAATCGGGTTGCCGTCCAGAAACCACACCGGATGCGCATGCCAGATCTTGCTCTCCGCTCCGGGCAGATTTCTGTCGATCTCTTCGGCGAGCAGGTCACAAACCTCCCTGTGTTTCGGATCCTGTTTCTCGTTGTACTTCGCGATCTCCGGGTTCATTTCCACTCCTCCTGCCTGACGCGATCTGCGGTTTCGTCAGCAATCCGTACCAACCTACCCCGCCAGCACCCCGTCGAGCGACTGGTAACTCACTTCCATTCCATCCGTCATACCGGTCGAAATCGCCGCATCCCGATCCGCCCTCGACGCATACTGCAGCAGCGTCGCCACCTGCGTGACCCCGTTGGTCTCGCGGAATCGGACCGTGATAATCGTCGGCTCATCTCCCATGGATCCAAAGGAACAGTCGCCCGGGTCGTAGATCTGCGTATGCACGATCTTCGCATGCAACTCCACCTCCAGCATCTCACCCACGAACCCAAACTCCTGCCCGCTTTCCTCGTGCCGCCAGCGCCAGCGATACTTCCCGCCGGCATGAGTCTCCATCTCGCAAACCGGCATCGACCATCCAGGCATCGCCGCCAGCCAGCGAACCAGCAACGCAGGATCCGTATACGCCTGCCAAACCAGTTGGACCGGAGCATCAAAGCTCCGTTTCACCAGCACTTCGCGATCCGAAGGCGTGCTCACTTCCGCGGGTTTCATTTCTTGCGCTCCTCTTTCTGTCCTTGTTTCAACTCGGCCAGCAAGGCGTCGAGTCGCCGATAGTTGCCTTCCCAAATCGCCTGCACCTCCTCCAGCCAATCGGTTACCGCCTTCAAGGTCTCCGTTTCCAGCTTGCAGGGCCGCGACTGCGCCACGCGACTGCGCGAAATCAACCCCGCCGATTCCAGCACCTTCAGGTGGGACGAAATGGTAGGCTGCGTCAGCGAGAATCGGGCGACCAGGTCGGATACGGACGCCTCCCGGTGAGCAAGATGCACAACGATCCCACGGCGAGTGGGATCGGCAAGAGCGGCAAATGCTTGGTTGAGTTGGCTCACCTGCATAGATTACTGTCTATATAGACTACTGTCAATATACAAAGAGAGCGTTCAGTGAGAATCAAACCGTTGCCCGATTGCGGCGGACGGCCCGCCCATTTCACCCGGCGCCCCATTCAACTAACATGTTGACAGACTACCGGTAGGTAGATTAACGTTTGACATGTGGACAGGCTACATGTCAGAAACAAAAACTGAGATCCCCTACGGCACTCTCGACCTCCTCATTCTGCAAACCTTCAGTTCCATGGGTTCCATGCACGGATACCGCCTGGCCCGCCGAATCGAGCAGGTCTCCGGCAACCTGCTGGAGTTGAACCAAGGCTCCATCTATCCCGCTCTCATCCGGCTGGAACAGGCCGGTCTCATTCGAACCGACTGGGGTGTCTCGGAAACCAATCGAAAGGTGAAGTTCTACTCCCTCACCCAGGCTGGCAAGGAGCGCTTGAAGGCGGAAGTGACGAAATGGCATCAGACGACAGCGCTGGTAGCGCTCTTCCTGGAGCCCGAGTCATGAGCAATCCCACCCTGATCCAGCGCCTTCTGGCCTCCTTCCGCCGCCGGCGGATGGATAGCGAGCTCGAAAACGAAATCCAGTCCCATCTCGAACTCGCCGAGCGGGACCATATCGCTCGGGGCGCGTCGCCAGCAGACGCCCGGGCCGCCGCGCGGCGCAACTTTGGAGGCGTGGCCCAGATGCAGGAGGTGCATCGCGACGTCCGAACGGTCCTTTGGGTCGAAACCGCGCAGCGCGATCTCCGCCTGGGGGTGGCGTCACTTTGGTGCAATCCAACCTTCACCATCGTCGCCATTGGCGTGCTGGCGCTCGGTATAGGCGCCAACACAGCCATGTTTAGCCTCGTGGATGCGGTACTGTTGCGCCCGCTTCCGTTTCCCGAACCGGAGCGTATGGTCAAAGTGTGGGAGGCGCCCTCTCCGGGAAGCCACAACACCGTCAACGCAGCCGATTTCCTCGACTGGAAGCGCCTCAATACCGTCTTCGAGGCGCTCTCCGCGGAGAGTACCACCACCGCCACACTCACGGGCCAGGGCGAGCCGGAACGCTTGCCGGGCAAACTCGTTTCGGCCGATTATTTCAAGGTCTTCGGCGTGAATGCCCAACTCGGACGCACTTTCGCGCCCGGAGAAGATCAACCAGGTGCCGAACCGCTCATCCTGTTGAGCAATGGCGTTTGGCGCGCACGCTTTGGCGCGGATCCAGGCATCCTGAACCGCCACCTCATCTTGGACGGCCAACGGCATCGCGTTCTTGGCGTCCTGCCGGAAGGCCCTTTCGATCGCGAGACCGCCAGGTTTTGGAAGCCGCTGGTGTTCACTCCGGAACAGCGCACACGAGGCTTCCACTGGCTTTCGGTCTCGGGCCGGCTACGCCCGGGAGTGACCCTGCAGCAGGCGCGACAGCAGATGCTCGCGATCGACGCCCAGTTGGCGGAATTGTCTCCTCCCTGGAAACGGAAGTGGGCAGTGGCTGTGGAGCCATTTGCCTTTCTGCTGGTGGGCGATACGCTTCGTCGTTCCCTCTTCGTCGCGTTCGGAGCCGTTGTAATGGTATTGCTGATCGCCTGTGCCAATGTGACAAACCTCCTGCTGGCACGCGGGGCAAGCAGGAATAAGGAGATGGCGGTACGCACCGCGATGGGCGCCAGCCGCGGCAGGCTCATAGCCCAGATGCTGACCGAAACCCTGGTCCTGTGCCTCGCTGGCGGCGTCGCCGGATTGGCCCTTGCCCAACTGCTCCTTCGCGCCGCCCTTCCGCTTTTCGCCGGCTCTCTCCCGTTTACCGCCGAACTCGGCCTGGATCTGCGCGTGCTTGCGTTTGCCGCCGCCGCGGTGCTTGGGATGACCATCATCATCGGCCTGGTACCCGCGCTGAAGGTTTCGAATGGAATTTCCGCCTCCCTCAATCAGGCATCGCGCGGTTCCTCGCGTTCGCACGAGCGGCTGCGCCGCATCATCGTCACCGCCGAAGTTGCTGGCTCGCTCGTCTTGATTTGCGGAACGCTCCTCCTTCTTAGGAGCTTGTTCAGCATCCAGGCCGTCAACACAGGAGTCCAACTCGACAACCTCATTACCATGTCCGTCGAACTCCCCCTGGCCGCCTACCCCACTCCGGAAAGGGCAACCCAGTTTTTTCGCGGAGTCAACGAGCGGTTGCAGGCCACGCCGGGAATCGAGGAAGCTTCGGTCGCCTCCGATCCACCGCTTCTTCGTGTGAAGGACGGCGAGGCCATGCTGTCCATGGCATTGGACAAGGGCATGGATGTCCGCTACAAACGGGTCGGCCCCGAGTACTTTCGCACCGTTGGCATCTCCATAGTCTCCGGTCGCGGCTTCGGAGAGCAGGACGTGAGCAGAGCGCCAAAGGTAGTAATCGTCAATCAGGCTCTGGCAGCGAGGCTCGCCAGCGTGTTCGGGTTTGACAATCCTGTCGGGCGGACGGTTCGTATGGTTACCCCGCACTGGGTGAAGTTAGAATCATCGCTCGTGGAAACGGAGATCGTTGGCGTCATCCGAAGTGAACTTACCGGGAACCCCAGCACGCCGGAAGAGCCGGTTGCCTACGTGCCGTTCGAACAGAATCCCCAACGGGGAGCCAGTTTCGTCATGCGCACCAGGGGCGACCCTTTTGCCCTGGCTCCGGCGATTCGCCAAGCCGTTCGGGAATTCGATCCCGAGCTTGCGCTTGGCGACTTGAGATCCATCCAGCAGATCCGCCAACAGAGCCTCTCTGGCGCAACGCAACCGGCCTCGCTCATCGGCGCTTTTGCTCTGGTTGCCGTGTTGCTTGCCGTCCTCGGCCTCTATGGTGTGCTTTCGCACGCCGTCATCCAGCAGCGGAAGGAAATTGGAATCCGCCTCGCCCTGGGAGCGACGCCGGGAAATGTCGTCTCGCACATCTTGCACGACGCCCTGTTCATGGTGGTTGTCGGCCTTTGTCTGGGCCTCGCCGGAGCATTGGCCCTAACCAGACTCATGAAGGGTCTGCTCTTTCAAGCGCCCACGTTGGACCCCTTGGTTCTGGCAATCGGCTGCGTAGCGATGGCGGCGATAAGCCTGATGGCCGCATTCATTCCGGCCAACCGCGCATCGCGCATCGATCCGGTCAACGCCCTCCGCGAAGATGGCTGATCAGTGCGGGTAGCATCATTGCCGCTTTCGCGCAGGACTTACCTAAACGCACAGTATTGCCTCGATCCAATCGGGCCGCATGCGAGCTAACCGGAGGTCCAGCGCACGAGCCGTTCCGGATGAGATCCATCGATCCCCCGAAATCCAAGTTATGCATTGCGGCGATACTGCGATGGCGTAGTGTCCAGACGCTTGCGGAAGATACTTGTCATATGCGATTGGCTTGAAAATCCGCAGAGACCCGCGACATCGACCAGGGGGGTATCTTTCCTGCGTAAATGCGACTGCGCTAGCTTGATTCGCTCTTCCAATACATATTGGTGGGGCGTCAGGCCGGTAGCAAGACGAAACATCCGAAGAAAGTGCGCACGGCTATAGCCGCTCTCCCTGGCCAAAGTCTCCAGACTGAGATCTTCCTCGATACTTGCCTCGATCCTTTCGCACACTCTGCTAAGAATCCGATGGGGTAGCGCCGAGACCCTCGGCTTCTGCCGAACTTCCAGGAACTCTTCGAGCAGAAGGTAGCGAGTGGCGAGCGCATGCGCCAGGGAATCCACATAAAGGTTGCCCGACGGCGCACTGGACTCCAACTCTTCCATCAGCAGGCCCATGATTCGTTGCACAGGGGTGTCGCAAACGTCAGCGCGAAACACTGGCTCACGAAGGCTAGGGCGATCCAGCTCCACGGCGACGGCGCGGATGTAGTCGTCCTCGAAAGCACAACAGAGTAACTCCACCGAAGCGTCAAGCCGAAGGGCAGGTATCGGACCTGCCGGCAGAACCGTCACCGATCCCTGACGTTGAACATAGGAGGAGGCTCGGCCATTGGGCGATCGATACTCAACGGTCGCAGAATGGCCGCAATGCCCTCCGTGCCAACATAGGTGAGACAAACTCGGTTCGACTAATTAAAGAGCA
>CAYSFR010000017.1:0-167022 GCA_964430625.1 uncultured Solibacteraceae bacterium | reverse complement strand
GCATGTCCGGTGGTGTGGGAGGGGAGGAGTTGTGAAGCTCCCCCCTATCCCGATTAGCGGGAGAGGTTTTTGAGAACGGCGCGGGAGAGGTCTTCGGCGGCCTGGGCGGTGTAGGGAGAGACGCGGGGTTCGTAGCCGCCGAAGGGGAGTTCTTTCGGGGTGAGCAGGTAGCCGAGCCAGCCGTTGGTGTAGCCGAAGTAGAAGGTGTTTTTGAATTTCGACTTTTCGCGGACGCCGATGGCGATTTCGCAGAAGAGTTCGAGCGGGGCGGACCAGATGGCGATGTCCTTATTGATGCGAAGGAAGCGGACGGGGAGGCGGACATTGTCTTCGGGGGCGTAGTCCTTCAGCTCGGCGGGGAAGGTGAGGCCGGGGCGGCGAGGGGTGAGAACGTCGGCGGCGGAGGCGGAGATTTTCACTTTGCCGGATTTGGTCTTCAACTGCTGGTTGGTTTGGAGAATGCGGTCGCCGAGGAGGACGCGGAACTGAGTGAGGTGGCCGGAGCGGGGGGTGTCCTGGGTGGAGTAGATGGGGGCCTGGTCACCGGCGGCACCGTTGATGAAGAGTAGGGGAGCGCCGATTTTCTGCTCGACGTATTCACTGACGATGCCGGGGGCGTCGCCGGAGATGAGCATGTTGCGGCCGCCGAGGACGGTGCCGTGGATGGGGTAGTTGGCGATGAGGGCGATGGGGGAGCCGTTGGCTTTGTCGAGGCGGATGAGGCCGAGGCGGCGGTCGGAAGGGCCGTCGGGGTTGAGACCGAGGAAAGTTTCGCCTTCGACGTCGCGGGCGCGTCGGTTGATATTGGCGTAGGCGACGCCCCAGGCGGAGCCGAGTGTGGCGGGTTCGAGTTTGCGGCGGGCTTCCTCGACGGCTTCCAGGAGTTTGCGTTCCACCATTTCGGTGTAGGCCGGTTCCACCTTGTGGGTATAGCGGTCGCCAAGGAAAGCGACGGCGAGGCCCGGGGGACCGACCTCCGGGGCGGAGTGGGTGTGGGTGGCGGACCACCAGAAGTTATTGGGCTTGATCCCGGTTCGTTTCTCGAGGGCGGCGGCCATCTTTTCGTACTCGACGGGGGAGACAAGGCAGATGTCGGAGCTGACGAGGGCGAACTGGGTGGTGCCGTCGTCGAGGAGGACGACGCGGTGGAAGATGCGGTCATTGATGCCGGTGGACTGGCGGGCGCCGTAGCCGAGGAGCCACTGGGGAGAGTCGGGGGTGATGTCGACTTTGACGGAGGCGGCGCGAAATTCGGCGGCGTGGGAGGCGGCGGCGAGGAGCAGGACCCAGAGAGCACGCATTTTATTTGCCTTTGATTTCGGTGGTGATGAGGGGGACGAGCTGTTTGACGTCGATGGCGCCCTGGTATTTTTTGCCGTTAATGAAGATAGTGGGGGTGGCGGAGACGCCGGCGCGGCCGCCGTCGGCGAGGTCGCGTTCAACGGCGGCCTGGGTTTCGGGGGCGTCGAGGACCTTGGTGAATCTGGGGATGTCGAGGGAGAGTTCCTGGGCCCAGGCGAGGATGGTCTGGCGGTTGATGGCGCGGCTATTGGCGTACATTTTGTCGTGGAGGGGCCAGAATTTGCCCTGGGCGTGGGCGGCGAGGGAGGCGCGTGCGGCGAGGGCGGCCTGGGTGTGCTGGTCGAGGGGGAACTGTTTATAGACGAGGCGGACATCGTTGGGGAAGGCTTTGAGGACGGCCTCGAGTTGGGGAATGGCGCGGACGCAGAAGGGACACTGGAAGTCGGAGAACTCAACGATGGTCACTTTGGCGTTCGAAGCGCCTTTGACGGGAGCGCCGAAGAGGTTGATGGTGACGGGGTCGAGGAGGATGCGGTCGCGCTGGGAGGCGGCCTTGACGAGGGGGGAGGCGGAGAGGGCCTGGCGGATCTGGGCGACGGTTTTGCCGGAGGAGGCGGCTTCGACGACGAGTTGGGCGAGGTTGAGGCTTTGGGAGCAGGCGGGGTCTTCGACACGGCACTGGGCGAGCTTCATGGGGCAACCGCAGGGGCAATCGGAATCGCGGAGGACGGCGAGCGCGTTTTTCAGTTGGGCGGGGGTGAGTTTCTTGAGGTCGACCCCGCTGAGGGTGGTGGCCGATTGCCAGTTGGAGGGTGTTTGGGCGGCAAGGGGAAGGAGCGCGAGGAGGAGAATCGCGAGGGAGCGGAGCATGAAAACCATTATGCGGGCAATTCCGCCGACGTGGCGGAGGGCGGCGAACGGAAATTGACCGCCGACCGTCACTTGACCACTGGCGGGCGGGCGGCTGGCGAGAAACGGGCGCGCGGTGGGGTTTAAATGGGTCACGATTTGGCGCTATACGTGCACAGCTTTTAATCAGACGCGCGATTAGGACGGCGGGTTCTGATTTACCCGGTGACTGGCGCGGCGAAACAGGTGAATCCATATGAATGCAGACTTGCTGAGAGAACTGGGGGCCCGCATTCCGCGCCTCCTGACGCTATGCGGGTGCCTTCTGGCGGTGCCGCAGATGCAGGCCGCTTTGCTGGGTACTGCGACCGATTATGCGGTGCTGGGGGCGTCGACGGTCACCAATACCGGATCGAGCACGGTACTTGGTGATTTGGGGCTTTGGCCGGGGACTTCGATTACCGGCCTGGGTTCGATTTCGCTCACTGGCACGGTTCACCAGACGGATGCGTCTGCACAGTTGGCGGGTTTCGATGCGCAGGCGGCCTATAGTTCAATGGCAATTATGCCCGTAACTGGGGTATTAACGGGGCAGGATTTGGGGACCATCGGGGTGTTGACGCCGGGAGTGTACTCCTATTTTTCGTCGGCGCAATTGACGGGGGCACTCACTTTGGATGCGCAGGGCGATCCGAACGCCCTTTTTGTGTTTCTAATTGGGAGTATGCTCACGACCGCGAGCAACTCGAGCGTAACGGTGACCAATGCGGGGAGCGGAGCGGGCGTCTACTGGCTGATGGGGAGTTCGGCAACGCTGGGAACGGGAACGGCGTTTGCGGGAAATCTGCTGGCGAACACCAGCATTACGCTGGACACTAACACGACAATCCTCTGTGGCCGGGCAATCGCATTGACCGGAGCCGTGACGATGGATACGAACACGATCTCCAATTCTTGTGCGAGCGGGGGAGACTTCAGCAGCGGGCGGGTGGACTTCGGGAGCCGCGGATTCGACGGAGGGGACGCCGGCTCCGTGCCAGAGCCGGGCACCATAGTGCTGCTCGGAACGGGGTTGCTGGCGGTGGCCGGGTTGCGGCGGCGGGCGCGGCGTTAAGAATTGTTGAACCATTGCCGGCGGTGAATCGTAGAAACGATTTATGGTCGAGACGATGGTTCGTGAGTTGCGGATGGCGGTCCGGGCGCAGTGGCGGGACCGGGGCTTTGCGTTGACGGTTGCGCTGACGCTGGTGGCGTGTACGGCGGCCAATACATTGACGTTCGCCGTGGTGAACTCAGTGCTGTTGCGGCCGCTGCCGGTGCCGGAGGCGGAGCGGATTGTGCTGCTGGCGAACCGGTATCCGAAGGCGGGCGCCGGGGACATGAACCAGAGCGCTGCGGGGGACTATGTCGATCGGCAGACGGCGGTGCCGGGTTTGGCCGACCAGACTCTGTACCGCAACCGGTCCTACACCTTGGACGTGAATGGGACGGCGGAGCGGATGGAGGGCATGACGGTGACGCCGGAATTCTTCCCCCTGGTGAAGACAACGCCGGCGCTGGGGCGGGCGTTTACGGCAGCGGAAGGGGAGCCGGGGAATGACCGGAAGGTGATTCTGAGCCACGGGCTGTGGCAGCAGATGTTTGCCGGGCGCGCGGATGTCGCGGGGCAGACGTTGCGGATGGACGGGCGGGTCTACGAGATTGTGGGGGTGATGCCGGCGGGGTTTCAGTTCGTCTCTGCGAAGGCGAAGCTGTGGACGCCGCTGGCGCTTTCGGCCGAAGAGCGGCTGGCGCACCACAACAACAACTATTACAACGTAGGCCGTTTGCGGGAGGGGGCGACGATCGAACAGGTGCAGGCACAGGTGGACGCACTGAACCGGGCCAATCTGGATCGGGAACCCAAGCTTCGGGAGGTGCTGATTACGGCGGGGTTCCATACGAAGGTGGAGCCGCTGCGGCACATGATGGTGAAGGACGTGGCGGGGGTGTTGTATCTGCTGTGGGGGGCGGCGGTGGTGGTGTTGCTGATCGGAGGGTTGAACGTCGCCAATCTGGCTCTGGCGCGGCTGGCGACGAGGCGGAAGGAACTGGCGACACGGCTGGCGCTGGGGGCGACGCGCGGGACGCTGATGCGGCAATCGGTGGTGGAGGGAGTGTTGGTGACGGGCGTTGGGGGAGCGGTGGGGGTGGCAGGGGCGTATCTGCTGTTGCCGTTGCTGGCGACGGTGGGGATTGACCAGATGCCGCGTGCGGAGGAGGTGCGGATCGATGGGTTTGTGGCGCTGGTGTCGGTGGCGATGGCGTGCGCGGTGGGGGTGGTGATGGGTTTGCTGCCATTGACGAACCTGTTTCCAGCCAGCCTGAGCGACTCCCTGCGGGACGACAACCGGACGGGGACGAGCGGGGCGGGGACGCGGCGGGTGCGGCAGGCGCTGGTGGTGGCCGAGGTTGGGTTCGCGTTTGTTTTGCTGGTGGGGGCGGGGCTGTTTCTGGCGAGCTTCCGGAATCTGCTGCAAGTGGATCCGGGGTTCACGCGGGAGAGTGTGTATACGGCTTCTCTGAGCATTCCGGCGGCGAGGTACGGGACTGATGCGCAAGTGCGGACGTTTACTGACCGGCTGTTGACGGGGTTGCGCCGGGTGCCGGGTGTGGCGGCGGTGGGGTTAACCACGTCGATTCCGCTGGGCGACAACTTCAACGACGGGGTGATTTTTGCCGAGGGGTATGAGCGGAAGGCGGGGGAGAGCGTGATCTCGCCGCGGAACATGCGGGTAACGCCGGGGTATTTTGAGGCGATGGGGATTCGGATGGTGCGGGGGCGGGCGTTTGAGGATCGGGACGACGAGAAGGCGGAGCGGGTGGTGGTGATCGATGAAAGGCTGGCGAAACGATTCTGGGGGGATCGGGATCCGGTGGGCCAGCGAATGTTCACGCCGGACGGAACGAACGACTTGACGCCGACCGAGAAGACGCAATGGATGCGGGTGGTGGGGGTAACGCGGTCGATCCGGTTGGCGAGTTTGGGAGAGAGGGAGAGCATGGGGACGTATTACAAGCCCTATGCGCAGGAGCCGTGGCGTGGATTTACGGTGGCGGTGCGAACGAACCCGGGGGCCGGGGACGTGACCCGGGCGATTCGGGCGGAGATGGCGGCGCTGGACCCGGAGGTGGCGCTATTTGACGTGCAGACGATGGAGGAACGGGCGGAGTTGTCGCTGGCGTCGCAGAGGACTTCGATGACGCTGGCGCTGGCGTTCGGCGGGTTGGCGCTGTTCCTGTCGGCGACGGGGATTTATGGCGTTTTGGCGTATCTGGTGACGCAGCGGAGGCGGGAAATCGGGATTCGGGTGGCGCTGGGGAGCAGTCGAGGGCAGGTAGTGGAGCTTGTGTTGCGGCAGGGGTTGGCGCTGGTGGGGGTGGGGCTGGGAGTGGGGCTGGCGGGCGCGGTGGCGATGCAGCGGGCGATGGCGAGTGAAGTCTATGGGGTGGAGCCGTTGGATCCGGTGGTGTTGGCGGCGGTGATGGGTACGCTGGCGGCGGTCGGGCTGGCGGCGTGCGTGCTGCCGGCGCGGCGGGCGTTGGGGGTGGATCCGGTGACGGTGCTGCATGAGTGATGGTGAGGGGGCATCCCGGCTTGGGGGGCTAGTTGGCATATAGTCTTTTACATGAGAATTGCCAGTTGGCTGTTGATTGGTTTGGGCCTGTGGGCGCAGCCGGCCACGATTACGGTGGAAGCGCCGGAGCGGACGATACCGGCCTATGTGGCGGAGCGGTTGAGCGCGGCGGACCGGGTATTGTTTGGCCGGCTGATGCGGGTGGGGCTGGAGGCGGCGTGGTCCGCGGTGACGACGGAGGGGTACCCGCAGTGTTTCATCAATGAGCTGACGCCACTGAACGGGGACCGACGGCTGGTGGGGAGGGCGAGGACGGCGCGGTATCTGCCGAACCGGAAGGACCTGCGGGAGAAGATCTACGCGGCCGGGCCGCAGCTGAACTACCGCACGGCGGAGGAGGCGCAGGCGGGAGACGTGCTGGTGTTTGATGCGGGCGGGGAGCGGAAATCGACCGTATCCGGGGCGATGGTGACGACGCGGTTCCTGATGAAGGGCGGCGCGGGGATTCTGGTGGACGGGTGCATGCGGGATGTTCCGGACCTGGCGGCGATGCCGGCGAGCATCTATCTGCGTTGCGGGCATACCTCGAGCGTGAGTCCGATCATGATGTCGGCCGATTACCAGGTGCCGGTTCGGATTGGGAGTGTGACGGTAATGCCGGGGGATATTCTGGTGGGGGAGCGGCACGGGGTGTTGGTGATACCGGCGGCGATTGTGGAGCGAGTGCTGGACAAGGCGATGGAGCATGATGAACAGGAGCAGTTTCAGCGGAAGCTGCTGCTGCAGGGTGAGCCGATTTATGGGGTTTACCCGACGCTGAATGAAGCGAACAAGAAGAAATTCGAGGAGTGGAAGAAAAAGAAGTGACGCGACGAACGGTTTTGGCGGCCGGCGGCGGGCTGGCGATGTGGGCGGCGAAGGCCGCGACGTATGACGTTGTCGTCTATGGGGCGACGCCGGGAGGGATCGGGGCGGCGGTAGCGGCGGCGCGGTTGGGGCGGCGCGTGGCGCTGTGCGCGCTGGAGGATCACATTGGCGGGATTGTCAGTAACGGCTTGACCAATGCCGATATTGGGAAACGGCAGGCGGTAGGCGGGCTGTTCTACGAATTCACACGGCGGGTGGTGAAGTATTACGAACAGATGGACCGGGGGAATCCGGCCCAGCCGAACGTGAAGCTGTGCCGGGACGGGTATTGGTATGAGGCCAATGCGGCGGAGAAGATTTTCCATCAGATGATTGGGGAACAGGGCGGGCGGATCGAACTGTTGCTGGGGAAGGAGTTGAAACGGGCGCGGGTGCGGCGCGGGAAGTTGGAGGAGATCGAGGCGGGAGATGCGACGCTGCGGGGGGCGGTGTTCGTGGATGCGACGTATGAGGGCGACCTGGCGGCGATGGCCGGGGCGCCGTTCCGGACGGGGCGCGAGGGACGGGCGGAGTACAACGAGCCGCACGCGGGGAAGATCTACATGAAGTTCCGGCAGACGGAGTTACTGCCGGGCTCGACGGGCGAGGCGGACAATGCGACGCAGGGATACTGCTTCCGTTTTCACGTGACGAACGACCCGAAGTTCCGGGTGCCGATTGAGAAGCCGGCCGGATATAACCGGGCCGACTATGTGGCGACGATCGCGGACATCCGGGCGGGGAAGGTGACGACGTTCCGCCACGTGATTCAGGTCTATCCGATGCCGAACGGACGTTTCGAGCTGAATAGCGATCATCCGCATCCGGACACGGGTGTGCCGAGCGAATCGCTGGACCTGACCGAGGACATTTGGGACTGGCCGACGGCTACTCCGGCGCAGCGACGGAAGCTTTATGACCGGGTGCGGGCGCACAACGTCGGGCTGATCTGGTTTCTGCAAAACGACCCCGAGGTGCCGGAGAAGATGCGGGAAGATGCGCGGCAGTGGGGCTGGCACCGGGAGGAGTGGGTGAACAACGGGCACGTCCCGCGGCAGGTGTATGTGCGGCAGGGGCGGCGGATTGTTGGGGAGTATGTATTGACCGAGCGGGATGCCGACATCGACCCGGCGATGGAGCGGACGCGGGTGCGGCCGGATTCGATCGGGGTGATCGAGTGGGCATTCGATCCGCACGGGCATCACAAGTACGATCCGAAGCACCCTGGGGTGCGGGAGGGCTACTTCTTCGTACTGCATGAGCCATTTCAGGTGCCCTACGGCGTGCTGGTGCCGCGGAAGGTGGATGGGTTACTGGTGCCGGTGGCGTGCTCGTGCAGCCATGTGGCGTATAACGCGCTGCGTATGGAACCGGTGTTTGTGGCGTTGGGCGAGGCCTGCGGGATTGCGGCCCATGTGGCGATGGCGCGCGGTGTGACGGTGCGCAAAGCTCCGGTTTCCGAGATTCAGGCGTTGCTGGTGGAACGGCGGGGCGTCATCACGTTTGACGAGACACAGCCGTTTACCGGCGAATCGTTTGCCGCCTTTCAGTACCTTGGCGCAAGGGGGTTGGCGAAGGGGTACCGGGTGGACCGGAAGATGGCTGTGACGCGTGCCGACGGCGCGGCGCGGTTGGGCCGGATTCTCGGTTTTGAGGGGAAACGGTGGACGGCGCCGGCTGGCGATGGCTCGGCCGGGTTGACCGGGAAGGAACTGGCGGAGTGGCTGCGGGCAGCGGGCTATGCCGGAGGGAAGAAGGCTGAGGAAGGAGCGCTCGATCTGACGGGGTTTGCCGTGGCGGTGTATGCCGCGATTCGGCCGCCGGTTTAGCTACGGCGCGCGCATGCGATTGTTCCTGGGGTAGTGTTCCAGTTCACACAGCCCCAGGGCTTCCCTGAGCGGGGGAATGTAGACGCCGAAGCGTCCGCGAAGGCCTTTTTTCAGGCCGTACCAGCCGCCGATAGGGTTCTGCGCGGAGCGGCCCCAGGCTTCGACGGTACCCTCCTTGGCGGGTTTCTGTTCGTCGGCGCCACCGAGTTCTACCCAGCCGCCGGCGGCCTTGAGCATGGCATGGAGGTCGTCAATGCAGCGGGCGTCATAGTGGAGGACCGTTTTTCCAACGGTGCAGACGAGGATAGCCACGCCGTCCTTTCGATCGGCATGCATCGTGAATTCCGAGGTCCTCGGAGGAGTTTGCAGTAACCAGGGATTCTCTTTCGTCCGGTCCAGATTTGCCACGGGCGCACCTCAAATGTTGACGTCTAAGACTTCTTCAAAGACATTGGGCGGGAGGGTAATGCCATTGATGCGAAGCCGTTCGAGCATGGCGGGTGTTTCGCCGCTCCACTCAAAGCGGCCCTGCACCTTGCCTTCGGCGGTTACGCCGATGCGGCGGAAGTGGAAGATATCGCGAACTTCAATGTGATCGTTGGCGATGCCGACGACTTCGGAGATGTTGATGATCTTGCGGGAACCGTCCTGGAGGCGGGAGACCTGCACCACCATCTTAATGGCGCTGGCCAACTGCTGGAGGATAACGCGGGTGGGGATTTCCAGGTCGGCCATGAGGATCATCGCCTCGAGACGGGAGAAGGCGTCGCGAGGGGAGTTGGCGTGGATGGTGGTCATAGACCCTTCCACACCGGTGTTCATGGCCTGCAACATATCGAGCGCTTCGGCGCCGCGGCACTCACCAACGACGATGCGGTCCGGGCGCATGCGGAGCGCGGTGCGGACGAGTTGGCGCTGGTTGATGCCGCCTTCCTTGTTCAGGTTGGCCGGGCGGGTTTCGAACTTGATGACGTGGCGCTGCTGGAGTTGGAGTTCGGCGGTGTCCTCAATGGTGATGATGCGCTCGTCGGAGGGGATGAAGCGGGAGACGGCGTTGAGAGTGGTGGTTTTGCCGGAACCGGTACCGCCGGAGATGAGGATGGTGGCCTTGGCCTGGACGCATGCGGCGAGGAATTGCAGCATGGTGGGCATGATGGTGCGATTGGCGATCATCTCGTCGCTGGTGATGACGTGGCGGCCGAAACGGCGGATGGAGAGTGAGGGGCCGTCGAGGGCGAGCGGGGGAATGATGGCGTTGACGCGGGAGCCGTCCTTGAGACGGGCGTCGACGATAGGTTGTGCCTCATCGACGCGGCGGCCGACCTGAGCGACGATTTTTTCGATGATGTGGAGGAGGTGGGCGTTGTCGCGGAAGCGGACCGGGGTGCGCTGGAGGCGGCCCTGGCGTTCGATGAACACCTTGTCGAAGGAGTTGACGAGGATATCGGAGATGCTGGCTTCCTTGAGCAGCGGTTCGAGGGGACCGAGACCGAGGACCTCGTCGAGGACCTCTTCGACGATCTTGTTCTGCTCGGCGGTGGTCATGGGGACGCGTTCGTCGTCGAGGAGGCGTTCGACGACGCGGCCGATTTCGGAGCGGACGCGCTCCTTGGGAATAGAGGAGACGCGATCGAGGTCGAGGACGCCGATGAGCTTTTTGTGAATTTCGGATTTGAGCTCGAAGTAGCGATCGGTGGTTCGGGAGGCGGCGTGGGAGGTGGCGGGGTGGCGCTGGGCGGCGTGTTCGCGTTCAGGGGCGGCAGCGGCGCCGGGGCGGCGGGCCTGGCCGGCGGAAGGGCGGGGCGCCTTTTCCACGGTTTGGGTGGACTTGGCGGCCATCAACTGCGCAAGCGACGGACGCCCGGACGGAGCGGGCGCGCTTTCCGGTGTTTTGGGATCGGTGGACACGCGTGGGAAAATTCTCAAACCCAAGGTAGCATGAGAAGTTGCTGACCCGGCGTCAATTCGCTTTCGCAGCCGCGCTGCAGAACCGGCGGCGGCCGAATGTTCTGTTCGTCCTGTGCGACCAGTGGCGGCGCCAGAGCATGCCCGGAGCGGGGGATAAGGATCTGATTGCGCCGCATTTGAAGCGGTTGACGGGGGAGGGCGTGGAGTTCCCGCGCGCCTATGCATCCAATCCGGTGTGTACGCCGTCGCGGGCGGCGTTGCAGACCGGGCGCTACTCCCACGCGGTGAGTATGCCTTGGAATAACCGATTGCTGCCGTTGGAGACGGGATGCCTGGCGGAAGGGTTTGCCGCGGCGGGATACAAGACCGGCTACATCGGCAAGTGGCATCTGGATGGGGAAGGGAAGCCGGGGTTTGTGCCGCCGGGGGCGCGGCGGCGCGGGTACCAATACTGGGCGGGTTTTAACCGCGGCCACCTCTATTTCAACTCCCTCTACTATCGGGACGAGGACAAGCCGATCGCCATGGAGGGGTTTGAGCCGGACTATCAGACCGATCTGGCGCTGGAGTTTCTGCGGCGGAACCAGGCGGGGCCGTTCTTTCTGTTTGTTTCCTATGGGCCTCCGCATACGCCGCGCCGGCCCCCATCGCGGCGCGCGGCCACCTATTCGCCCGACAAGTTCACGGTGCGCGAGAACGTGCCGAAAGCGTATGAAACGACGGCACGGAGAGGGATGGCGGGCTATTACGGGCTGTGCACGGCGGTGGACGAGAATGTGGGCCGGTTGCTGGGCGAGTTGGAGAAACTGGGGCTGGCGAACGACACAATTGTGGTGTTTACGGCCGACCATGGCGACATGCTGGGCAGCCACGGACTGGAGCATAAGGGCGTCTGGTTCGAGGAGTCGGCCGGTGTGCCGCTGCTGATCCGGTGGCCGGGGCGATTGGCGGCCGGGAGCCGGCAAGACTGGCTATTCAACAACATCGATATGGCGCCCACGCTGCGGGGGCTGTGCGGCTTGGCCCCCATGGAAGAGGCGCAGGGCGCGGACCGCTCGGCACTGATTCTGGCGGGAGGGAGCGGGGAGCGTCCGGAGTCGGTTTACATACAGGGACGGCTGGGAACGGCGGGGGAGTGGCGGATGGTGATCCGGGGCTGGGATAAATTGGTGGTGGACCGGGAGTTGAAAGTGACCCACCTGTACAATCTGGCGCAGGATCCGTTGGAGCAGGACAACAAGGTGGACGACCGGTCGACGATCCGCCGCCAGGAAGAGTTATTGGCGCTGATGCGCCGATGGATACTGAAGACCGGAGACCGAGTGCCCTATCCGGGGCGCGCGCCGGCAGAGGAGCAAAACGGATGAGCGAGAAGATTGACGTAGTGGCGCATTTGCATGCGGCGCCGGGCCATGAGGCGATTGTGCGGGAGGCGCTGGAGAGCTTTGTGGCGCCGACGCGGCAGGAGGAAGGCTGCCTGCGCTACGACCTGTTTCAGGACATCAGCGATCCGCTGAAGTTCACCTTCATTGAAGAGTGGACGAGCCTGGAGGCGCTGGATAAGCACTCCAAATCGGCGCACATTGCGGCGGGCCGGGCGAAGATGGAAGGCAAACTTTCGCAGCCGGGTTGGGTGCAGGTGGTGAAGCAGATCCTCTAGGGTCAGGCCAGCAGCGGTTGGACCACTTCGCCGGCGAGGTCGGTGAGCCGATAGTCCCGACCGCCGTGGCGGTAGGTGAACTTCAGGTGGTCGAAACCGAGGCAGTGCAGTATAGTGGCGTGGAAATCGTGGACATGGACGGGTTTGTCCACGATTTCAAAGCCCGTTTCGTCGGTGGCACCGTAGACCAGGCCGGGGCGGATGCCGCCGCCGGCGAGCCAGGAGGTGAAGGCCTTGTTGTAGTGCTCACGGCCGAGGGTGCCGGTGGGGGTGCGACCGAACTCGGTGGTCCAGACGACGAGGGTGTCGTCGAGCATGCCGCGGCCTTTCAGGTCCTTGAGCAGGCCGGCGATACCCTGGTCGACGTTTCTGGCGAGCTTGTTCATGGGCTTGATATCGCCGTGGACATCCCAGTTGTTGGATGACCCGGTGTCGATGAGTTCAATGAAGCGGACGCCGCGTTCGGCGAGGCGGCGGGCGACGAGGCACTGCCAGGCGAAGCCGTCGGTCTGGCCGCGTTCGAGGCCGTAGAGTTTCATGGTCTCGTCGGATTCCTTGGTGAAATCGAAGACGCCGGGCATTTCGCTTTGCATGCCGAAGGCGGTCTCAAAGCTCTTGATGCGGGCGGCGAGGGCGGGATCACCGGGGCGGCCGGACTGGTGCCGGTCGTTCAAGAACTTGAGGAGGCCGAGTTCGCGTTCCTGCTGTTCCTGAGAGAGGCGGCGTTTGAGGTCGGCGACCGGTTCGGGGCCGCCGGTGATGCGGGTGCCGGCATGGGCGCCGGGGAGAAAGTCGGCCGACCAGACCTGGCTGCCGGCGTAGGGCAGGTGGGGGGCGAGGACGACGAAACTGGGCAGATTGCGGTTCTCTGTGCCGAGGCCGTAGGAGACCCAGGAACCGATGGAGGGCCGCTTGACGGTGACGGAGCCGGTGTGGATGCCCATGGCGGCCTGGAAGTGATCGTTGTGGTCGCCGTGGAGAGAGCGGACGATGCACATGTCATCGACCATGCCGGCCATATGGGGGAAGAGATCGGTGACTTCGACTCCGCTTTTGCCGCGGGGGCGGAAGTCCCAGCCGGTGGGGAGGTAGGGAGCCTCGCCGCCCTTGCGGGAATGCTTCTTTCCTTCGCCGGCGAGTCGTTTCAAGGCGGGCTTGGGGTCGAATGTGTCGACGTGGGAGACGCCGCCGGTCATGAAGAGGAAGATGACGCGTTTGGCCTTGCCGGGGAAGTGGGGTTGCTTGGGAGCGAGTTCATCAACGGGGCCGGCCGGGGCGCCGGAGAGTTCGGAGAGGATGGCCGGGAGGAGCGAGGAGCCGGCGACGAGGGAACGGATGGATTGGCGGCGGTTCATTATGGGGATCCCCTTAGTCGATATACAGGAATTCGTTGCTGGCCATCATGGCGCGGAGCAAACCGGACCAGGCGTCTTTGTTGGCGGACGCGGCGGCGAGGTAGGAGGAGGCTTTTTGGAGTTCCGCCGGGGCGGGGGCGCGGCCATAGAGTTGGCGATAGGCGAACTTCAGGCGTTCCGGAGTGGTAGCGCCGGCCCAGGCGAGTTGGCTGGCCAGGGCGCCGGCGCGCTGGAAGACGAACTCGTTGTTCATGAAGTAGAGCGCCTGGACGGCGGTGTTATTGGCGGCGCGGGCGGGGGTGGAGGCGTTGGTGTCAGCGCCGTCGAAGAGTTCGAGATAGGGATGGCGGCGGATGCGTTGCTGGAGCAGGTA
Source organism: uncultured Solibacteraceae bacterium (assembly GCA_964430625.1). Lineage (GTDB taxonomy): Bacteria > Acidobacteriota > Terriglobia > Bryobacterales > Bryobacteraceae. Next base: position 153,223 of record CAYSFR010000017.1, on the reverse strand, counting down.
GACGGTCCGTTTGTTGGTGTCGTACTTTTCGATCTCGCCGACGAACGGGCGGTGTTGGGTGAAGGTATAGCTGGCGCGGGGCGGGAAGGGATGCTGGCCGCCGGGGACGCTATCGAGTTCGCCGGTGACGGCGAGCAGGCCATCGCGGAGTTCTTCGGCGGAGAGGCGGCGGCGATCGAACTTCCAGTAGAACTCGTTCTTGGGATCCTTGTCGAAGCTGACCTGGGAGTGGCCGGAAGCGGTCTGGTAGGCGCGGGAGAGGACGATTTCGCGGTGGAGTTTTTTGATCGACCAGCCCTCGTTCATGAACTTGGTGGCGAGGTAGTCGAGGAGTTCGGGGTGGGTGGGCGACTCGCCGCGGGTACCGAAATCGCTGGGGGAATTGACCAGACCGCGGCCGAAATGCCAGAGCCAGACGCGATTGACGATGACGCGGGCGGTGAGCGGGTTGGCCGGGCTGGTGATCCAATCGGCAAGCTGGGCGCGGCCGGAGCCTTTGGCGTCGGCGGGAAGTTGCTGGCCGCCGAGGATGGAAAGGAAGCCGCGCGGGACTTCGGGGCCAAGCGCCTTGGGGTCGCCTTTCACCATGATCCGGGCGTTTTGCGGTTTGCCTTCGGAGACGCCATAGATCATGGGGACGTCGGGCCAGGTGCGGCGGGCGAGTTCGAGTTCGGCCTGGGCTTCGAAGAACTTGAGGCGTTCGAGGGGGTCCTTGGACTCCTTCAGTTTGGCGCCGGACTTCACGGTGCGGTAGTTGGCGGTGAGCTTGTCCTGGAGTTTGTTGAGGCGCTCTTCATCCTTGGCGTCGAGCGCCTTGTAGTGCTCGAGATACTGATGGTGCTCGAGGCCGGCGTGGGAGTAATTGGAGGAGTTGAAGATGCCGGCAAGGGCGTAGTAGTCGCGGGTGGGGATGGGGTCGAACTTGTGATCGTGGCAGCGGGCGCAGCCGACGGAGAGGCCGAGAACGGCTTTGCCGAGGTTCTCGATGGTGTCGTCGACGGTGAGGTGGAACTCGCCCATGGTCTGGCCGAAGCGGCGGGAATTGGCGAGGTAGCCGGTGGCGATGAGTTTGTCGCGGCGGTCCTCGGGGTTGGCGAAGGGGAGCGTGTCCCCGGCGAGTTGTTCGCGAAGAAAGGTGTTGTAGGGTTTGTCGGACTGGAAGGAGCGGATGACGTAGTTCCGGTAGCGGAACATTTCGGGGACGGGGAAGTCGCTGGCGTCGCCGGCGGTATCGGCATAGCGGACGACGTCGAGCCAGTGGCGGCCCCAATGTTCCCCGTAGGCGGGGGAAGCCAGGAGACGGTCGACGACCTTTTCGAAGGCGGTGGCGGAGGCATCGGCAAGGAAGGCGTCGGTTTCGGCGGCGGTGGGCGGGAGGCCGGTGAGGTTGAAGGTCACGCGGCGGAGGAGGGTGCGCTTATCGGTCCGGGCGAGGGGTTGGAGGCCTTTTTCGCGGAGCTTGGCGCGGAGGAATTTGTCGACCGCGGTACGGTTCCACTCGGGTTCGTTTTCCGTTGGAGGGGCGGCGTTGCGGAGCGGTTGATAGGCCCAGTGCTTGCGCTCCTTCTCCCAGTCGTAGGCGGGTTTGGATGAGACCACGGCAGCGCCATCCCGCGGGTCGGGCGCGCCCATTTTGATCCAGGCGGAGAAGGCCTGCACCTGCTCGGCGGGGAGGGCCTGGCCGGGCGGCATCTTCAGATCCTTGGTGCTGTGTTCGATGGCGCGAAGGAGCAGGCTGTCCTCCGGCTTTCCGGGGACGACGGCGGGGGCGCCTGATTTGCCGCCGCGGCGAAGTCCTTCGCGGGTGTCGACGGTGAGTCCGCCCATGGGGGCTTTGGAGGCGGAGTTGTGGCAGCCGTAGCACTTGGCGGCGAGGACGGGGCGGATGTTCTTTTCGAAGAAGTCGAAGTTCTCTTCCGCGGCGAAGATGGGGCAGGCAACGAGGAGCAGACCAGCGGGGAGGAGGCGCATGATGGGGAGTCTCGACTTTCCCTATTATGCCCCGTGCTATCAATGACTGGAGAGGTGTAGTGGATGAATGCAGAGCGAGAGAGACTGGGGAAGGCCGAGCGTCAGGAAGAACACTGGCGAAGGTGGGGACCCTACATCTCGGACCGCGCGTGGGGCACGGTGCGGGAGGACTACTCGCCGAACGGGACGGCGTGGGACTACTTTCCGTTTGAGCACGCCCATCTGCGGGCTTTCCGGTGGAGCGAGGACGCGCTGCTGGGCTGGTGTGACAATCACCAGCGGGTCTGCTTCGGCGTGGCGCTGTGGAACGGCCGTGATCCGATTTTGAAGGAGCGGCTGTATGGGCTGAGCGGGCCGCAGGGGAACCACTCCGAGGACGTGAAGGAGCTTTACTACTACCTGGACGCGACGCCGACGCACTCCTACAACAAGGCGCTCTACAAGTATCCGCAGGCGGCGTTTCCTTACGACTGGTTGTTGAACGAAAGCCGGAATCGTTCCCGAATGGATCCGGAGTTCGAGTTGATGGACACCGGGATCTTTGACGAGGACCGATACTTCGACGTGACGGTGGAGTATGCGAAGGCGGACGTGAATGACACGCGGATCCGGATCACGGCGGTGAACCACGGACCGGAAGCGGCATCGCTGTGGGTGTTGCCGCAGGTGTGGTTCCGCAACACGTGGACCTGGGGACGGACGCGAGACCTGCCGCCGCGGTTGCGCGCGGAGGGAGAAGAGGCGATCCGGCTGAATGAGCCTTCACTGGGCGAGTATGAGTTGACCTGCCCGGGAGCCGAGGAGTTGCTGTTTACCGAGAACGAGGGGAACAGCCTGCGGCTGTGGGGCGTGCCGAACCGGAGCTATACGAAAGACGCATTCGGGCAGTATCTGATTGAGGGCAACCCGGCGGCGGTGAATCCGGAAAGGATGGGGACGAAGGCGTGCGGGGTGTATGCGTGGCGGCTGAGTGCCGGGGAGACGCGGAGCATCACGCTGCGGCTGGCGCCGGCGGGGGCGGCGGGTGAATCCGACGAAGAGGTGCTGGAACGACGGATGGCGGAAGCCGACCGGTTCTACGACTCGATTGCGTCGGTGCCGCTGTCGGCGGACGGGAGCGCCGTGTGCCGGCAGGCATTCGCGGGTCTGCTTTGGACCAAGCAGTTCTTCCACTATGTGGTGGAAGACTGGCTGCAGGGCGATCCCCATACGCCGCCGCCTCCGCCGGGACGCCGCCACGGGCGCAATTCGGAGTGGCCGCACCTGTTCAATGAAGACGTCATTTCCATGCCGGATAAGTGGGAGTATCCGTGGTATGCGGCATGGGATCTGGCATTCCATATGATCCCGATGGCGATGATCGACGCCGACTTCGCCAAGCGGCAGATGGCGCTGTTCTTGCGGGAGTGGTATATGCACCCGAACGGACAGATCCCGGCGTATGAATGGGCGCTGGGAGACGTGAATCCGCCGGTGCACGCCTGGGCGTGCTGGCGGGTGTTTCAGATCGACCGGCGGCTGAACGGCCGGGCGGACCACGCCTTTCTGGAGCGGTGTTTCCACAAGTTGCTGATGAATTTCACCTGGTGGGTGAACCGGAAGGACACGCTGGGGAACAACGTGTTTGAAGGCGGGTTTCTGGGGCTCGACAACATCGGCGTGTTTGACCGCTCGGCTCCGCTGCCGATGGGTGGCATGATCGAGCAGTCAGACGGCACCAGTTGGATGGCGATGTATTCGCTGAACATGCTGACGATTGCGTTGGAGTTGGCGCAGTACAACAAGACGTACGAAGACATCGCCAGTAAGTTTTTCGAACACTTCCTGTATATCGCCAGCGCGGCGAACGGGCGCGATACCGATTCGCTGTGGGACGAAGAAGACGGGTTCTACTACGATCTGCTGCGGTTGCCGAGTGGGGAGTGGTTCCGGATGAAGGTGCGATCGATGGTGGGGATCATTCCGCTGTTCGCCATGGAGACGATCGAGCCGGCGGTGATCGACAAGTTGCCGGGCTTCCGCAGCCGGATGCAATGGTTCCTGCGGAACCGGCCGGACCTGTGCTGCAATCTGGCGTCGATGACCGAGCGCGGGATGGGCGAGAGGCGGATGCTGTCGCTGGTGGGGCCTCACCGGTTGCGGCGGATTCTGCAAAAGGTGTTGGACGAGGAAGAATTTCTGTCGCCGTACGGAATTCGGGCGCTGTCGCGCTATCACGCCGAGAATCCGTATTCGCTGCGAGTAGACGGGGCCACCTACGAGGTGCGGTACGAGCCGGCCGAGTCCAGCACAGGGCTCTTTGGCGGGAACTCGAACTGGCGCGGGCCGGTGTGGTTTCCGGTGAACTACCTGCTGATTGAGTCTCTGCAGCGGTTCCACCACTACCTTGGGGAGGACTTCAAGGTGGAGTACCCGGCGCACAGCGGCAACAAGCTGGACTTGTGGGAGGTGGCGGCGGAGCTATCGCAGCGGATGTCGGCACTGTTCCTGCGGGGGAAAGACGGGCGGCGTCCGACGTTCGGCCCGAACGCTAAGTTCCACCACGACCCGCATTTCCGCGATCATCTTTTGTTCTACGAATACTTCCACGGCGACACCGGAGCGGGCCTGGGGGCCAGCCACCAGACGGGGTGGACCGCGCTAATCGCCAAGCTGTTGACGCAGAATGGAGAGTAATGCGGATTCTACTCGTTTTGGCGTTTGTGGGTTTACTGGCGGGTCAGCCGCGGCATGGTGTGCGGCCGCAGCGGATGGTGATTCGCGGCGCGACGGTGGTGGAGGGGAACGGAACCCCGGCGGCCGGGCCGCTCGACATTGCCATTGAGAACGGCATGATCGCGACCGTGGGCCGGGTGCCGGCACTGCCTGGCGATGTGGTGATCGACGGCAAGGGCAAGTATGTGTTGCCCGGGTTGATCAACATGCATGGGCACCTGCACAATGAGCGGGGCGGGGCGCCGATGGACTACAACTACGTTCTGAAGCTGTGGCTGGCTTGCGGGATCACGACGGTGCGTGACGTGGGAAGCCCGCTGACGCAGGCGCTGCAGGTGAGAATGAAGGGCGAAGCGGGTGAGATTGCCGCGCCGCGGATGTTCATTTACCCGATGCTGGGCCGGGTGCGGGAACCAGCGGCGGCGCGGCGGCGCGTGCAGGAGATCAAGAAAGCGGGCGCCGATGGGATGAAGATCGTCGGCGCGTGGCGGGACACGATGGACGCGGCGATGGAGGAGGCGCGGGCACTGGGCCTGCCGGTGGCGCAGCACATTGGCGTGGAGGAGACGCGGGCCGATGACGCCGTGCGCAATAAAGTGGCGACGATCGAGCACTGGTACGGTATCCCTGACGCGGCGATTCCGGGTGGCGTACAGAACTTCCCAGCTTCGTACAACTACTTGAACGAATCTGACCGGTTTCGCTACGCCGGCCGCCTGTGGCGGGAGGCGGACTGGGACCGGCTGATGAAACTGTTCGACTCGATGATTGCCAACGGCGTGGCGTGGGATCCGACGCTGGAGATCTACGAGGCGAGCCGCGACCTGCAACGGGCGCAGACGCAGCCGTGGTTTCGCGAATATCTGCATCCGGCGCTGGAGGATTTCTTCCGCCCGAATCTGGAGAACCATGGTTCGTATTTCCTGAGCTGGTCGAGTACGGATGAGGCTTTCTGGAAGGAGAACTACCAGATCTGGATGCGCGCGGTGCGTGAGTTCGCGCGGCGGGGCGGGCGAGTGACGATAGGCGAGGATGCCGGCTACATTTACCAGATGTATGGATTTGGGATGATTCGGAATCTGGAGCTGCACCAGGAAGCGGGATTCCATCCACTGCAGATTGTGGAGCAGGCGACGCTGAACGGCGCGCGTGTGCTGGGGCAGGAACGGAAGCTGGGGCGAGTGCGAGCGGGTTGGGCGGCGGACCTATTGGTGGTGGACGGGAATCCGTTGGAGGACTTCAAGCTGCTGTATCCGGTGGCTGCCAATGCCGGGGTGAAGCCGGGATTGGTGTGGACGATCAAAGGCGGTATCCCTTATTCGGCGCCGCAGTTGATGGAGGAGGTGAAGGCGATGGTGACCAAGGCACGGGGGGCGAAGTGACGCCGTTTGAACATGCGCGCCGGACGCGAGTGGTGTTTGGCGCGGGCCGCATTCATCAGGTGGGGCGGCTGGCGCGGGAGTTGGGGTTCCGGCGGACGCTGATCGTCGCCGACAGCGGAATGGAGCGCGTCGGGCACATTGTGCGGGTGCTATCGGCACTGGCGGGGGAGGGAATCGAGTCGACGCCGTGGTCGAATTTCGATGCGAATCCGGATTCGAGAATGGTGGAGCACGGGCGGGATTTCGCGGCGAAATGGAACGTCGATTCGATTATCGGGCTGGGCGGCGGGTCGTCGATGGATTGTGCCAAGGCGATCAATATCGTGCTGACGAATGGCGGCGAGATTCAGGACTATTGGGGGCACGGCAAGGTGGCGAAGCCGATGCTGCCGATGATCGGGATTCCGGCGACGACGGGAACGGGAAGCGAGGCGCAGAGTTATGCGCTGATCTCCGACGCGGCGACGCATGTGAAGATGGCGATCGGGGACGAAAAAGCAGCATTCGCCGTGGCCATTCTGGATCCGGACGTGGCGCTTACGCAGCCGCTGGCGATACGCGCGACGGCGGGCTACGATGCGATCTCGCATGCGGTGGAGACCTTTGTGACGACGAAACGGAACGCGATGTCGCTTTGCTACTCTCGCGAGGCGTGGCGGCTAATGGATGGGGCGTTTGAACGGTTTATATCGGACCCAGGCGATGTGGACGCGGTGGCTCGGATGCAGATGGGCGCCTGGTTTGCCGGCAGCGCGATTGAAGCGTCGATGCTGGGCGCGACGCATGCGCTGGCTAATCCGCTGACGGCCATTTACGGGATCTCGCACGGACAGGCGATCGCCGTGATGTTGCCGCATGTGGTGGATTGGAATGCCCAGGCGGAGTATCTGGAGCTACATGTGGACCTGCCGGGAAGGCTGCGCGACCTTGCGGCGGCGGCGGGGTTACACGGGCGCCTGGTAGCGTTGGGCGTGCGCGAGGAGCGGTTGGGGGAGTTGGCTGCGGCCGCGGCGCAACAATGGACGGGACGATTTAATCCGCGGCCTTTCGACGAAGCGGCCGCACTGGAGTTGTATCGATGCGCTTACTGATTTTAGGTCTGCTGGCTGCTGCCGGGCTGATGGCCGAATGGCCGCAGTTTCGAGGTAACCCTTCACTGACGGGCGTGGCCACCGGGACGCTGCCGCCGGAGAATCTGAAGCTTCTCTGGACATGGGAGGGCGGCGAGAGCTTTGAATCGTCGCCGGTGATTTCGGGCGGTGTCGCCTATATCGGCGCCGGCAATGGCGATCTGGTGGCGATCGACATGGCCACCGGCAAGACGAAGTGGAAGTACAAGACGGGCGCGGAACTGGGCGAGTCGACCCCGGCGGTGGGCGGAGGCGCGGTCTTCATCGGCGATCTTCGTGGCGGCTTCCATGCGGTGAACGCGGCGACGGGGAAGGCGATGTGGACGTTCAAGACGCTTTCGGAGATTAAGTCTTCACCGGTGGTGGTGGGCGACCGCGTGCTGATTGGCTCGTACGATCAGAACCTGTATGCGCTGGAGATCAAGACAGGCAAACAGCTATGGAAGTTTGAGACGGCGGGCCCGGTGCATGGAACACCCGGGGTGGCTAATGGGGTGGCGTTTGTCACCGGCTGTGACGAGAAGTTCCGCGCCATTCGGATCAGCGACGGGAAGGAAGTGTTCGTCGTATCGAGCGGCGCCTACACGGGAGCGTCGCCGTTACTGGTGGGGAACATGGCGTATTTCGGCACTCTTGGCAATGAGGTCTTCGGCGTCGATATGGCGGCCAAGAAGATCGTTTGGACCTACGAGCATCCGGTGCGCAAATTCCCGTTTTATTCGAGCGCGTCGCTGGCGGGCGGGAAGGTGATCCTCGGCGGGCGGGACAAGATGGTCCACGCGATTGATGCCAAAACGGGTAAAGGTGCCTGGACGTTCGCCACGCGCAGTCGCGTGGAATCGTCTCCGGCCGTAGCGGGAAACCGCGTATTCATTGGCTCCAATGATGGCCGCTTGTATGTGTTGGACGCGGCGACCGGGAAGAAGTTGTGGGAGTATGAGGCGGGCGCCGCGCTTTCGGCTTCGCCCGCGATCAGTGATGGGAAGGTGGTTATCGCGTCGCAGGACGGACGGGTGTTCTGCTTCGGCGGTTGATCCCTACTGTCCTTCGCTGTAGACGATGGTCCCGCCCGTACCTTCGTCGTTCTTGGCAGCGGAGATGGTGACGGTGCGCTTTCGGTCTTCGTGGGTAAACACCAGTTGGATTGCCTGATCTCCGTTGACGGTGGTGGTTGATGACGTGGTCACCGCAAAGCCGGCCGCCTTGTATTTCTCCTCGAACAGATCCTTCAAACTGGAGACCGGTTCGCTGGTGGTGAAGACTACGCTACCTCCTGCCCCTTCGGCGGAGCTTCCTGTCATTCCACCGACGATTTTGGCGCCGGGCGGCATGACGATCCAGGCGGGCGTTTTCACGTTTGCGCCACCGCCGATCTCGGCGTGGCCCTCTTCACTATCGATGGTGATCTTGCCATCTTTGATTGCATCGCCATCGATCGTTACGGTCTTCCCCGTTTTCTTGTCGCGGACGGTGACTTTGCCGGTCTCTTCGTTGACATCAAGGACATCGATGTCAGGGTTCGCTGCGGCGGCAATGCGAACGATGGCGGAAAGCGGGTTTTTTGCCACCGACTCGGCCTTCTTCACGAACATGTAGGTAATGATGGAGATGCCGATGGCGGCAAGAATACAGAGGGTGAAAAATCCGATGATAAGCCATGCCCAGATGGGTAGGCCTTTCTTGGCGGCGACGGGCGCTTGCGGGTAGCCCTGCTGCGTGTAGCCCTGCTGCTGAGGCGGGTAACCCTGCGGTTGCTGCGGGTATCCTTGTTGCTGCTGAGGGTACCCCTGTTGCGGAGGATACGGTTGCTGCGGATAACCCTGTTGCTGGGGCGGATAGCCCTGTTGGGGCGGGCCTTGCGGTTGCGGCGGATAGCCCTGCTGCGGCGGGTAACCCTGTTGGGGATGTCCTTGCTGGGGGTGTTGCGGATTGAAAGGAGGTTGCGGGTTCTGTGGTGCCGGCATGCGCCAATTGTGGCACACGGAACGCGGATAGAATAGGGGCATGCGAGTAGCACTCTTTCTTGCTGTATCCCTGGGTAGCGTTTGGGGACAAGAGATGTTCACTGCGGAGGTTGCGCCGATTTTGAAGCGGCGATGCGTGGCCTGCCATGGTGCCGGTATGCAGACCAATGGGTTGCGGGTGGATGATGGCGCGGCGCTGATTCAGGGTGGCTATTCCGGAGCTGCCGTGGTACCCGGCAAGCCGGGAGAGAGCAAACTGCTGGAGCGCCTGAAGAGCAGTGAAAAAGGGCACATGATGCCTCCCGCCGGAGCGCGCTTGTCCCCCGAAGAAATCGCAACGATCAGCAAGTGGATTGAGACCGGAGCAAAGGTGCCCGCGGCGAGCGCCGCGGGTCCGGCGCGGCGCGAATCAAACCACTGGGCCTTTCAACCGGTCAAAAAGCCCGCGGTACCTGCCGGATCGAATGCAATCGACTATTTTGTTCGGGAACGGCTGAAGAAAGAAGGATTAACGCCGTCACCGGAGGCGGATCGCCGCACCCTGGCGCGGCGGGTAAAGCTGGATCTGGTGGGCCTGGCGCCGACGCCGGAGGAGGTGGCCGCCTTTGTGAACGATACACGGCCCAATGCCTATGAGCGGATGGTGGATCGGTATCTGGCCTCGCCCCATTATGGGGAGCGTTGGGCGCGGCCGTGGCTCGACCTCGCCCGGTATGCAGACAGCGACGGCTATGAGAAGGACAATGTGCGCCCGCATGCGTGGCGCTACCGGCAGTGGGTGATCGATGCGTTGAACAACGATATGGGTTTTGACCGTTTCACCATCGCGCAGATGGCGGGCGACCTGCTGCCGAACGCCACGGTGGAGGACCGCGTCGCCACCGGATTTCACCGGAACGTGTTAACCAATCGCGAGGCCGGCGTCGACCGAGCCGAAGCCCGGTACGAACAGCTGATCAATCGGACGAATACCCTTGGCACCACGTGGCTGGGTCTGACGACAGGTTGTGCCCAATGCCACGACCATAAGTACGATCCGTTTTCGCAGCGGGAGTTTTACCAGTTGTATGCCTTCTTCAACGAGGCTGACGATGTCGACATCGACGCTCCGATGGCCGGAGAAATGGGCCCTTATCTGAAGGCGCTGCCGGGCTATCGGCGCGACCGCGAGAAACTGCTGGCCGAGTACAAGATCCCCGAATTGCAGACTCGTTGGGAAGGAAAGATGCGTGCCGCCTTTGCCAATCCCGGCAAAGACGCCGAGTTCGACTTTTGGATCACCTCGATGTCGGCTATGGTGGACCACGCCATGCGCATGCTTCATAAGGATCCCGCCTCCCGCACCGAGCGCGAACGCGACATTCTGGCCGACTACTTCATATCCAATCCTGGCCCCGAAAATGGGCGCGACAAAGAGCTGACGGCAAAGTTCAAGGAACTCCGTGCCAAGCTCGCCGACCTGAAGAAGACGATGCCGTTCCTGACGCAGGCCTACACCATGGGGACTCATCCGGATCGTCCCAAGACGCACATCACCATTCGCGGCGACTACAAGGCGCTGGGAATCGAAGTTCAGCCTGGTACGCCCGCCGTGCTGCCTCCGATGCAGCGCAAGGATGGCGAGCCGGCCCGCCTTTCCTTTGCCCGCTGGCTGGTTTCCCGCGAGAATCCTCTGACGCCGCGGGTCACCGTGAACCGGGCGTGGCAGGAGTTTTTTGGCCGCGGCCTGGTTCGGACCTCAGAGGATTTCGGCGCTACCGGCGAGAAGCCTACCCATCCGGAACTGCTCGACTGGCTGACGGCCGAGTTCATGGACCAGGGCTGGAGCCTGAAGAAGCTCCACAAGCAGATCCTGATGTCCGCGACGTACCGGCAGTCGTCGCGTTACCGTCCGGAAGTGGCGGAGAAGGACTCCGACAATACGCTGCTGGCGCGGCAGGCGCGGCTGCGGTTGCCGGCCGAGCTGATCCGCGACACGGCGCTGCAGGTGGCCGGGATTTTGAACCCGGAGATCGGAGGCAAGTCCGTGATGCCGTTCCTGCCGAAGGGGGTGGGCGAATTGGCTTACGGCGGATCGAAGTGGAAAGAGACTTTCGGGAAAGAGGCCTACCGGCGCGGACTCTACATCCATTATCAGCGCACAACACCGTACCCGCTGCTGGTGAACTTCGATGCGCCCGATTCGAACATGGCGTGTTCGCGGCGACGGCCGTCCAACGGCCCTCTACAGGCACTGAACCTGCTGAATGACCCGGTGTTCCTGGAGGCGTCCAACGCGTTTGCCGTACGCGCGCTGGCGCAGTCGTCCTCCACCAGCGAGCGGCTGGAGACGATGTTTACGCTGGCCATGGGCCGGGCTCCGTCTGAGTCGGAACGCCAGACGCTGGCCCGCTACCTGGACAAACAGACTGGTGTACTGACTGGCGAAGGCCGTACGGGAGAGCCGTTGACGCAAGCCGCCTGGAGCGGCGTGGCGCGGGTGCTTTTCAATCTCGACGAATTTATCAACAGGGAGTAGCGATCATGACTTTTTCACGCCGCGATTTACTCAATTCGTTTGCCTACGGCGTTGGCGGGATGGCGCTCAACGACCTGCTTCACGGCGCCGCCCCCAACCCGCTCGCTCCGCGGAAGCCGCACTTTCCGGCCAAGGCCAAGAGCGTCATTTTCATGTTTATGGAGGGCGGGCCGAGCCAGATGGATCTCTTCGATCCAAAACCGGCTCTGGCCAAACACAACGGCAAGCCGCTGCCGGCCGAGTTCACCAAGGACTTGAAGCTGGCGTTCACCAAGCCGACGGCGGCGGCGCTCGCCAGCCCGCGCACGTTTCAGCCGTGCGGGAAGAGCGGGATTGTGATCAGCGATTACTTGCCAGGGTTGCGAGAGGTCGCCGACGATATCTGTGTCGTGCGCTCCATGCACACCGACGCCGTCAATCATCATCCGGGACAACTCCTGCTTTTCACCGGCAGCATTCAGTTTGGCCGGCCGACGGCGGGCGCCTGGGTGACCTATGGGCTGGGTAGCGAGTCGCAAAACCTGCCTGGATTTGTGGCCCTTTCCAGCGGCGCGGGGACCAGCGGCGGCGCGTCGAACTTCATGAGCGGCTTCATGCCCTCGACCTACCAGGGGACCATTTTCCGCAATTCCGGCGACCCTATCCTGTATCTGTCCAACCCTGAAGGCATCTCCAAGGCTACGCAGCGTGTGTCACTGGACGCCATCAAAGAGCTGAACGAGGAACGCCTGCGGCAGATTGGTGACCCGGAGATTGAGGCGCGGATTCAGAGCTATGAACTGGCCTACCGGATGCAGATGAGTGCGCCCGAGTTGCTCGACTTCAGCAACGAGTCGCAGGAGACGCTGGAGATGTACGGTATCGGCAAGGAGCCGACCCACCAGTTCGGCACGAATGCGCTGCTGGCGCGCCGCCTGGTGGAGCGGGGCGTGCGTTTCGTGCTGATGATGGACGCCAGTTGGGATACGCACACGAATCTGAACAAGAAGCTCAAAGAAAAGTGTGACTCGACCGATCGCGGGTCGTCGGCGCTGGTCAAGGACTTGAAGCGGCGCGGTTTGCTCGATGAGACGCTGGTGGTGTGGGGCGGAGAGTTCGGCCGGACGCCTATCTGTGAGATCCGCAACACGTCAGATCCAGAGAACGCCGGGCGCGATCATCACCCGACCGGCTATTCCATGTGGCTGGCCGGAGGTGGAATTAAAGGCGGCCAGACGATCGGCGAAACCGATGAGCTGGGCTTCACCATCACCCGCGACAAAGTGCATGTCCATGACCTCCAGGCGACGATGTTGCACTGCCTGGGTATGGACCATCTGAAGCTGACCTATCGCCACATGGGGCGTGATTACCGTTTGACGGACCTGGGCGGGAACGTCGTGAAGCAGATGCTGGCATAAATAGGAAAAGGGCCGACTTCTGGTAGAAGCCGGCCCTCTTTCTGTGATTACGGTTCGCTAGGAGCGCGTTGGCGACTTGTCGACGATCTTGAACTTCTGCTCGTCGAAATACAGCACCTTGCCGGTGCGGTAGCTCTGGACGGCCATGGTGATGAGCACCTGGGCGCGGCCGGCGGTCTCCACATCGAGCGTCGGCTTCTGGCGGGAGACCATGCAGTCCAGGAAGTTGGTGACGTGCGTGCGCATCGTGTCGACTTCCTTCACCGGAATCTTCACTTCTTCCAGACCGAACTTGTACTTCTCGCCGCCAATGGCCTTGCGCGTGCCCTGGCGCCCGGAGACTTCCGGCTTCAGGGTGATGTGCGGGGCGAACCCTTCAAAGCGACCGTGCTCCACCATGATGATGGTGCCTTCGTGCCCGCGGATCAGGCCGGGGATATGCTGCGAATTAGCCATCGAGGAACTGAGCACCAGCGAGTGGCCGGCGTTGTATTCGGCGATGAGGTGGAAGGTGTCGGGCACTTCCCGGTCCGGCTTGGTGGGATCTTCCGGCAGTTTGCTGAACTCATAGATTCCGCCGCCAGCCATGACCTTGTGGGGGAACTGCGGCGAGGGCCAGCAGATGTTCATCGGCGCCACCACGTGGAAGAACAGATCCGTGGCAATGCCGCCGGAGTAGTCCCAATACTTGCGGAACCGGAAGAAGCGGTCGGGATCCCAGTCGCGCTTGGTCGCCGGGCCGAGCCACGTCTTCCAGTCGATGTAGTCCTCACCCTTGCCGCTCGGACCGGCGTTCTTGTCGATCGGCCAGTTCCATTCCCCTTCGATCGAGTTGCGGTGGTAAGAGCCCTGGCTCATCAGCATTTTGCCGATGGCGCCGTCGGCGATGGCCTTCTTCGCCTGGGCCCACTGGTCGCCCGAGGTGGTCTGAGAACCGACCTGCATTACCCGCTTGGTGTCCTTCACCGTTTCGATGAGCATGCGGACTTCATCGACGGTGTGGCACATCGGCTTTTCGCAGTAGACGTCTTTGCCGTTGCGCATTGCTTCGGCGGCGACGGTGGCGTGCCAGTGGTCCGGGGTGGCAACAATTACGGCGTCAATATCTTTGTTATTGACAACTTCTTTCCAATCCAGCGTGCCCTTGGCCTTGTGGCGCTCCATGTTCTGGTTGACACGCTTCTGATAGGTGTCGCAAACCTGAACGATCTGGCACTTGTTGGTGTCCGCGCCGACCTTGGCGAAGACATTCGCGACGTAGCTGCCGCGGCCGCCAACGCCGACGACACCGACGTTAATGCGGTCGTTCGCACCCAAAACGCGACCGGACATCTTTGCGCCGGGACGGGCGGCAAACGCGCTGCTGATGGCGCCGGCCGTGCTGGCACCTTTCAGAAAATCTCTGCGATCCATAAGAGGAAACTCCTTCATGCGGCGCCCTTGGCCGCGGGCTGGCTGTAGATCGTCACAACCATCCCTATTGTACAGTCTGCGACAGGCCGGTTCTATACCTGATCGGTCAGATTACGGGATGTGTCGGAGACGCATCCACGGACTCGGCTTCGTTCTTTGGTTCGAGGGCCGCCGGTTGGGGCGCTTTGTATTTACTTCGAGAGAACGCGGTGTGCCAGATCGCAATGGTCAGGACTGACGCCAAGGACATAATGATATTCCCAAAGTCATGGATTGCTGTGGATCCGCTCCCCTGCCGCCCCAGCATTCGGAAGGAGTGTCCGATCGCATCCCCGGTACATTGGATACCAAGACCGGCACTGACTGCCAGAAGCAGGAAGTCCCGTTTGCGCAGTTGGACCAGGAATTTCCAAAGAACCATGTTGAGCAGCGCGGCTAGGAACGTCAAATCCCGGGTCAGCGACGTCATAAACGCGTTCGGCCGTTTCTCGAAATGGACAAAAACGGATCCAGCGGCAAGCAGAAGTGCCGCCAGCGTCAGCAGCCGGATAAGCGTAGCCCGCGAGGGGAGTTCCTTACCGACTCGATAGATGAGCTGCAATACAAAAAGAAACGTCGTAAGCTGCGAGGCCAAGGCCAGCATCCAGTACATTTTCTGGGCACTCGCCAGTGTCCAGTTCCCGTTACTGACATAGGAGGCGATCGCGGGAACCACGCCCACGAGCAACAAAACCAGGATCGCGCCGAGGAGGTAGTACTGCCTCCACCAACCGGACAGGAGCCGTTGCAACGTCAGGACAGCCAGTCCCAGCGCCACCGTCGTCGTTAGTCCGTAGAAGATCTGCTCGATATCCAATGGAAAAAGCCTCTACCACCCGGTTCTATCGGCAGGCAGAGGCTAATTGTTTAGACTGGATTGAGGATTTCTGATTAGTTCCCGCCATCTTCCACCGGGGGCGGCGGAAGCGGGCCGAACTTCAGGTAAATGACGTCTTCCACCGGAGGCGGCGGCAGGGGGCCGAACTTCAGGTAGTTGCCGTCTTCCACCGGAGGTGGAGGCAGGGGGCCGAACTTCAGGTAGTTGCCGTCTTCCACCGGAGGTGGAGGCAGGGGGCCAAATTTTCCGGAACGGGCGAATGCAGCGCTGGAAATTCCCAACGCCAACACTCCCACCACTCCGATACGAACAACGGAACGCATGTTTTTCATGAGGTTACCTTTGCCTGACAGGCTACGAGAAAAACCCTAGAATTGCTCTCGGGTTACCCGTTATCCCTTAAGAGGACAACCTTAGTCTAAGGAAATCTTGGGTACCGGTCGACTAGGATTTTTCCTAGGTACCACCTAAGAGTAACCCCCTAGGGGTTGCCCTCTTGGTACGGAAAACTCCCATGAAAACGAAAATTACCGTCCGAGGAAGCCCTCGAACGGTAATTGATGCAAACAAATGGCTAAAGCGCCGCGTTAATCGCCGCGGTCGGTGTAGGAGGTATGTTCCAGTTGCGGATCATAGTCCCGGCGAGATCCGCGCCCTCGACGCCCAGCCCACTCCAAACGCATGTCGTTGCTGACTTCTTCCAGGTTTTCCATGGACACGATGTGCTGCTCGGCGGCGAAAGCCGTCAGCATGCAGTTGTCACAGATGCCGTTGATCAGACGCGGGATCCCTTGCGCGCGCCGGTGAATTTCGCTCAACACAGCGTGCGGAAATACGCGCTGGTTCTCCATTCCGGCCCGAGCCATTCGAGTCTCGATATATTCAATGGTTTCCGCTTCGCTGAACGGTTTCAGGTTATAGCGGAGCACAATTCGCTGTTTCAATTGCCGCAGGTTCGGCGCATCCAACTTCCGATCGAGTTCAGGCTGCCCGGCCAGGACGATCTGTAACAATTTGCCACGCCGGTTCTCCAGGTTTCCGAGCAACCGGATCTCTTCCAGTACATCCCAATCGAGATTATGCGCTTCATCGACGATCAAAACGCTGGTTCGGCCTTCATTGGCCTGCTGGATGAGCAGGCTGTTGAGTGCAAAAAGCACTTCGGTCTTTGACGTCCGCTCGCAGCGAAGGTCGAGATCGTAGGCGATCATCTCAAAGAACTGCTGGGGGTTGATACGGCTGTTGAACAGGGAGGCATACTCAATGTACTGCGACTCGAGATACTCTCGTAAACACTCCAGCATAGTCGTCTTGCCGGTTCCCACCTCTCCCGTCAGGACGATGAACCCTTTGCGGCTCTGCACGCCGTAGATCAAATTGGCGAGGGCTTCTTCGTGTTGCGGGCTCCGATAGAGAAAGGTAGGATCGGGGCTTAGACTAAAGGGGTTTTCAGAGATGCCAAAGAAGGCGTTATACATAAAAAGCCTGAGCGGCAGGACCCGGCGGCCAACTCCTTGTAATAGTACCATGAGTCGCGTCGCAATCGTGCCTGCCTATTCCATCGGCGGGCCAGCCGCAAAGCTTGAGCGAATCGAAGGCTGCTCGGGAAAATCCTATTCCCATTCCAACTTTACCCAGCCGCAAAGGGCCGCACCGCCTCCACCATCGATCGCTATACGGCGGGTTTTGGGGAAGGGCAGTCCCGGAACCACCGCCTTTCGAATTCCCGGCATGCTGGTGACCGCCATCCGGGCTTCCGGGGTGGAAAGGTCTGGCGCGAGCGTCTTGGACCGGAACCCGGCGCCCCAACCGAGCGGGAAAAGGCAGGCCTCTCCGGCGAGTTTGGCCTCCTCATCACGCAACTTATCCACAGCCTCGGTCAAGGGTTTCAACGCGGCATACTTCGCGAAAGCCGCATGTTCACCCAGCCAGCGGCGCGACTGCACCCGCAGCGCTTCTGCCACGCCCGCCGGCAGCGCGCCCCGGCCTTCAAAGACGGCGCCGGGCCGGGCCATCTCGGCGAACTGCTGTCCGGGTTTCCACTCCGACGGTCCTGATTTCGATTCGGCACGCAACACCAGCACCCGCGTCTGGTAGACGCGGAAGGAGTCCGCCGGGGTCCTTGCGTCGGAAAAGGCCAGGCCATCCAGCGCCCGCCGTCCCCCGGCCGCATCCAACGCCGCCAGCGTTTTCCATCGCAACCCGGCCGCAGCACACTCACTCCAAAGCTGCCTGGCCTTCTCCGGATCGATAGCTCCGCCAAGCCACGCCGTCCGGAACGCCCCTTTGATGGTGGAACCGGGCATCAGCCGCCGTCCGCCGCCGTGGGCGAATCGGGGAATGTGCAGATCCTCGTTGCGCGCCTTCTCCCAGATTGCCGTCAATCCGCCGGAGGCAAAGGGTATCCGGGCCGAGCTATAGCTCTGGGCGTAGCCGCCCCATTGGGACCACTCCAGGCGCTCTGCCTTCCGTAATTGGTCCAAATAGCTTTCCAACCGCGGATTGCGGGCCAGCAGCTTGAAGATGCGCTCCTGATCGAGCACGCGCACTTCGTTCTGCCAAACCATGTAGTCGATCGGCGTCAACAACTCCCCGGATCCAGCCAGAGTCGGCGAAAGTACGGTCAGACGGTAACGGCGATTCATATCAGCCGCCCTCCTGCCAGGGCAGCGCGAGTCCGGCGCCGTAGCGCAAAACTCCATGCTCCAACCCATCGATCCGTGACTCCCCGATGCGCCCGGACGGTTCGGACTCACTGGCCAGAATCGACCCTTCCCGCACAAAACGAAGCGACGGCTTCTCGCCTCCGCCGGACGCCCACCCGGCGCGCGACAACGTCCGGTAGGCTCCCTGGTCCCACGCCACGGCATCGGTGCTGCCCGGGGCAAACAGGCCCAGCATCCACCACTGGCCCTCCGCCGCGCCCTCCACACTCTTCCATCCCGCGCCGGACAGCAGCCGTCCAGCGTCGCCCTCCCGGAATCGCGGGCGCCGAGACCGGCCCCACCCCGCTCCGCGCCACCCGCCAATTCCCTCATCGGCCAGCAGCCGGAAACAAGCTTTCAGTCGCGAGGCCCAGATGGCGCCCGTGGCCGAGTCAGCGAACACGAACAGTGTCCAGGCCCCGGCATGGTTATTAAATTCAATCCCGTCCGTCGACGCCGTCGCCATGGCGACACCCGTCAACCGGTCCACCCCGGCCCGCTGCCGTTCCAAGGGGCGGTACGGGCCGCCGGCACCGGCCCGGTCGGCGGCCTGTAAGCAGCCGCTTGCCAAGTCGAGCACCCAACGCGTCTCGTCGAATCGTTTCGCGGCCAGGTCCTGGATGGCCGCCAACGGGGCAAACCGCACCGCGTCGAGCCTCACCCGGCGCAGGCCCGGATAGGCTCGTACCGCCTCCGGCAGCGGCGCGTAGAAGACATCGTTCTGCACCGGGAACAGCGAACTGAACCGTGTCGCGCGGGCTCCTTCCGCCAACCACTCCGGCAGCCATCCGAGCAGGCGCATGGCATCGCACACGGCGCCAAAGAGCGAATCGCTCGGCACCAGCGATGCCGGTTCGCCGGCGCGGCCGGCGCCGCAGCGCCACGGGGTTATCGGCTGTAGTTGCACCAGCAGGGCTGGCCGTTCCATCGGCATGGCGGGATTATTCGGCCAGTCGGAGCGGGAACTCGTCGGCGAGCACCGCCTGCTGCAAAGCTTCCGTATTGGTCGCCTTGGCCACTTCCTCTTCCTGAGCGCCATCAGCATAGTACCGGCGGCTCCGCCATACGGCGCGAATGTTCTGGAACTCCACCCGGCCACTGCCTCGGGACCCGCCGCCGCCGAGCGCGGCGTCTTCCATCAACCGCAGGCCCTGCACCACCAGCGGAACCAGCTTCCGGTCGCCTTCCTGCAGGATGTCGATCACAATCCGAACCCGGAAGCGAGCCCCGGCGGGGACCCGCTCCAATGTACGCGGGTTGGCCTGGGCTGTAATCCGGTCGATGGCGTTCTCGCTTTTCACTTCCGTCAGTTCGTCGTCGAGCTGTTCCCGCATCTGGGCCGTAATCGACTCCAGTTCGAGCGGTGCGTCATAGATCGCCAACCGGGCCGGTGTGATGTGGCGGGATTCCATGGCGTCGCCTTTCACGCGGTCCATACGTCCCGGGTTGCGGCCGAACAGCAGGCAGATCGGGTCGTCGGACCGGTCGCTCTGATGGATTCGCACCTCCTGGCCGCGCCGCCGCGACAGGTAGACCATCTCTTCCGGGGCCGTCAATCCAAGCGCGTGTTCCAGCAGGCTCCGCAGCCTGCCGCGCAGCGACGAGCCCGGCACGATGGGGCGGCCAAAGGCGTCTTTCACCACCGGATTATCGGCGCCGCCAATTTCCAGCGAGCCTTTGCCGGCGCCGATGTGGAGGCCGGTCAGGCACACCAGCGAGGCATCGATCACTAACTTGCCGGCCAGACGGATTTCGGGGACTTGGGTTGTGGAGCTCATGATGATTCGCCCTGTTTATTCGTTGTACGCGATGATGGCTTCAAACAGATCGCGGAAGCGGTCGTAGCCGCGGGTTTCGTTACGCCGGGTCACCTGCAGCAGCAGCTTTTCCAGCGGGTCCAGACTGCGTAGCCCGTGGCGGGCGATTGTGTAGGCCAGGCGCGCGCGCAGCATGACGAACTGGTGCTGGCGGTCGGCCTCCGGTGCCCGGCAGGCGCGGCGCACGGCGCCATAGAGCCGCCGCAACTGGGAGCGGGTGCCGGCGTCGAGGTCTCGAAGTCGCGCCACCAGGACATGCGCCTGATTGTCCAGATAGAGGCTGTCGCTGATCAGTTTGTCGTACTCAATGTCGACGGGGCCTTCAGGCCGGCGAGCTTCGGGCCGCCGATCGCGGTCCCGGTCGCGGTCGCCGCGCCCGCCATCCCCGCGCCCGCCATCGCGAGGCCGGTCATTGCCGGGACCGCCGCCGCGGGAATCGGGCCGACGGTCGTTCCCGCCACCCTTGTTGGGGCCACCGGCGTTGGGTTGTTGCGCCTGCCGGTCGCGATCTCGCCCGCCGGGACGGTCGTTACGGCCACCTCGGTCGGTCCTGGGTTCGCGCGGAGGACGGTCGCCACGGGGAGCCGCCGGTGCCACGGCCGGGCTGGCTTCGGCTGCGGGTGCGGCTGATTCCGCCTCGCCTGCCGCCACTTCTGGCACAGCCGTTGCCTCGGGCACCGCTTCCGGTTCCGCCACCGGTTCCGGCGCGCGCACCGCTTCCGGTTCCGCCGCTGTCACTTCGAACGCCGGCGCTTCCGGTGCCGGTTGGGGAGTTTCCGTCTGCATTTCTTCCGACATACGTTAGGTTCGAACTCTCTTTCGCTAATCCTGCCCGCGCCAGCCGCTCTCCAGCTGGGCCCAATCGAGTGCCACTTTTCCGGCCGGCCGCAACTGCTTCTGCACCTGCCCCCGGCCGATCAAATCGCCGAGAAACGCGCGCCATTGCCGCTCGAACTCGGACCCGGTCCGGTCGCCGGCTAGTCGCCGCAGCCGGCTGTGGAACCGCCACGGCCGCTCCACGCTTCGTTCCCGGCGGCGCGCTCTGGGCGACGCCAATAGATCGCCGGCCCCGCGCACGCCGTAAAAGTCTTCCAATTCTTCAAACACTTCGGGCGGGCAGTGGTACACATCCCGCAGCTTCCGGATCCGGCTCTTCAATGCCTCGGCATCCTTCAGGGCCGGCCAGTCCAGGATTCGCCCGAACAAGCCCAGAGCATCGCGCCCGGAAGAGCGGACGCTCTCCAGCGCCTCCTGGTTCCGCTTCCATACCCCGGATAGCGGTTCACCGGCCTCGGCCACCGTAATCGCGCCCGATACCGACGTCCCCTCGCTGCGCTCCCTGCCGCCCGGAAGGTCGGAGGCAAACAGTGTGAAGACGCGGTGAAACTCGCTGGCCACGCTCAAGAGTGCGTCCCAGGCACCGGCTACCGCGAAATCGTAGCTGCCACTGAAGACGATCGCCACCCGGTCCGCATGGGCGGGCATGGCCACAATCCGTTCCACTTCTCCGGCCACCAGGCCCTTGTAAAGGACTGCCAGGTACTGAAAACTCTCCGCCGAATCAGCCAGGTCGAGGCGTGCCGCCGCCAGATCGATCTCGCAACGCAGCATCCCCCAAGCCCTGCGTCCGTGTGCCTTGCGTCCCATCGATTGCGGTGCCGCCGGCGGGATCGTCAGCGTCACGCCATCTAGCCCGGTTGCGGCTGCCGATGGTTCGCCGGCCTCGCCAGAATCACCTCCCAGACGCGCCGCCAACCCGTCCCAGGGGCGTACTCCGTTGTCGTCGGCAAGTGCCGGCCCGTCAAAGGCCGCCGCTCCCAAATGGGCCAGCGGCGTCTGCCGCTTTCGGCGCATTCCGTCGCTCAGCCGCTTCCAGACATTCGGCCAGGTTCCCAGGTTCTCCGTCCAAGTCCAGTGCAGTTCCAGTACCCCGTCGGTCGCCTGCGCCACGGATTCGCGCAACGCCGCCAGGTAGCTGTCCGCCTCGGCGACGGTCGGCTCCGGAAGCAACAGCAGAAAGGAACCTCCACCGGCATAACCCACCAGCAGCGGGGAGAGTTTTCGCTCCGCGAGAAACGTACGCGGCGTGGTTTCGGTAAGCTGGGTTACCCACAGACTCCGGTCGGCAAAAGACGGGTTTTCGTTCGTGCCGGACACGAATCGTTCAATTCCGCGAAACTGGGCGTAGAGGAATACTTGTAGCGACATGGCGTTACCGAATGAGGCTGCCGCGAAAACTCAATGTAGCACGGCTGAGGGTCCGGCCTGCGGCTGGAGTGTCGATTCTCCGGTCCGCATCGAGGTTTTTTTGCTCTCCCGGCTACCTCTTGCCTCCCGGGAGAGCCTTCGCCGCGCCCTCGCCGCGGGCGCCTGCCGGGTCGATGGCCTCCCGCGTCACTACGGCTACGTGGTGCCCGCTGGTTCCTTTGTCACGCTGGATGCTTCCGCGCGGATAACGGAAGTAGTTCCCGAGACAATTCCGCTCACCGTGCTATATGAGGACGACGACCTGATTGCCGTTGATAAACCCGGTGGCATGCTGGCTCATCCCACCAGCCACGAACGAACCGGCACCGTGGTCAATGCCCTGCGCGGGCGCGGACTCCACGAAGCCTTCGTACTCCATCGTCTCGATCGCGCCACTTCCGGCGTCCTTCTGGCGGCCAAACGGGTGACCCGGGGATCGCCGTGGGTTCGGATGTTCGAGGCCCGCCAGGTGGAGAAACGCTACTATGCGGTGCTTGCCGGTGAGACGGCGTGGAGCAATCGGACGGTGTCGCTACCCATCGGGCGCGACGGCGCCCGCCGCCCTCCTTGGAATGTGGAACCGGCCGGCGCGGCTGCCGAGACTCGCCTCCGCGTCCTTGCCCGTTTTGCCGGGGCAACCTGGATCGAAGCCGAGCCCGTCACTGGCCGCACCAATCAGATCCGCATTCACTGCGCCGCCATTGGCCATCCCCTGCTGGGAGACACCGCCTACGGCGGCCCGCCAGCAGGGCGTCTGTTCCTGCACTCCCGCCAACTTGCCTTCTCCCGTCCGGATGGTACCCGCGTCTCCATCGATGCGCCCCTGCCGCCAGAGTTCCTGCCCTATACTCCTCCGTGCTGATATGGCAGAATCAGTCCAGCGGAAGGCGATGGCTGGGCTAATGTTCTGTCGTTCCGCCGCCGATGGGAAGAGGGAGGCGTGGAAGTCCGTCCTTAGGAATGCGGAGATCTCTTGGAGTAGTGTGTCTGTGGGCGGCGAACTGGCTGTTTGTTGCCGGCTCGCTGGCAGGTGAACACTATAGCTTTGCCCACTTCGGTCTGCCCAATGGACTGACCAACCTGAGCGTCCGTGGGATCACGCAAGATCGCTCCGGCCTGATCTGGCTGGCCACCGCCAACGGAGTCTACCGCTTTGACGGCCACCGCTTTCAGCGTTTCGGGAGCGATAAAGGACTCGCCGAGAACGCTGTTCACTCGATCGTCACCGGACCGGGCGGCGAACTGTACGCCGGTACCGCCAGCGGGGTGGGTGTCTTCCGTGGGGACCGTTTTCATACGCTGCCGCTGGACGGCCGCTCGGAACCGCCGGGCTGTCCGGCCTCCGGATGCCTGCAATTGCTGCCTGGCGGTAAGCTGCTTCTCGCCTCCGCCGCCGGGTTGCTGCGACTGGAGAGCGAGGCGTTTCGCCCAGTGCCGGGAACTGAAAAACTGAAATTGCGCTCTCTCTTTGTGGATCCGGATGGGCCACTCTGGGCTACTTCCAACGAAACCGTCTACCGAGGGCAGTTCACCGCTTCCGGGTCGCTCGCCCTTGAGGCTGTCGGCCAGCGTATGGGGCTTCCGGTAACAGAATGGGGAGCGCCGGTCAAGGACGGCAAGAAGCGGATTTGGATTCGCTCCAGAACCGCGCTTTACGTGCTCGAACCGGGGAGCGAGGTTTTTCGCCCGTCTGATCTGGAGTTTCCCCCGGTTGGCCGCCATTCGCCCCTTGCCGTGGATCCGTCTGGAAATTTATGGGTCGCCACCTTCAGCGGGCTTTGGCAGCGCGACGATCGGGGCGGATCCGTTCCGTGGCGCCGTTATGCATCGGCTAACGGACTGAGTGCCGACCCGGCCAGCATCATCTATTGGGATTCGGCTGGCACACCCTGGATCGGGATGGAGTCTCATGGGCTTTCCCGCTGGAACGGCTATCCTCATTGGCGAAGCTGGCGGGTCTCTGACGGGATTAGCAACGACAGCGTGATGTCCTTCGCCCGGGATTCCGGCGGCCGTATTTGGATCGGTACCAAGGACGGGTTGAACGAACTGGGACCCAACGCCGATTTCGAGATCTGGAATGTGCGGACCGGACTCGCCGCTAATGAAGTGCGAGCGCTTGCCTCCACGCCCGATGGGGCCATCTGGGCGGGCAGTAATGAAGGCGGGTTGACCCGAATTGGCCCCGATCGCCGGGTCTCTCGCTTTGGGCCCGCCGATGGCCTGGCAAACAACCGAGTTGTCACCCTCCTCGCGGAAAGCTCAGGGTACCTCTGGGCCGGCACCCGAGCCGGGTTATTCGTCGCCGACTGGCGGCATCCGCGCCCGACGTTCACTCCGGTGGCCACTCCTCTGACGGACAAGGCCCGCACCGTTTACCGGGTGGTTCGCGCCAGCGATGGCAGCTTGTGGGTGGCAAATATTGCCGGTATTGCCCGCGAAAAAGACGGAAAATGGCGCACCTATTCCAAGGCGGATGGCCTGAAAATGGATGGCGTCGTGTTCCTCACCGAACGCGCTCCGGGCGATTTCTGGCTTGGCTATTCCGGTGTAAACGGCGCCGCCCGCCTCGAACTGGGCCCTTCTGGCGATGTCGTCCGCGTAACCCATTTCGGACGCGGCGAAGGTCTCCAGAGTGATAACCTCAGCTTTGTCGAAGCCGACCGCCGCGGCAATGTCTGGATTGGAAGTGAGGTTGGTCTCGACGTGTGGAGCAATGGCCGGTGGCGCTACATTGGCCAGCCCGATGGCCTCATCTGGCATGACGTGATGCTCGGTGGCTTCTTCGCCCATCCCGACGGCCGGATCTTCATTGGAACCAATAGCGGATTCTCGGAGATATTACCCCATTCCGCCGAACCTAGCGCCCAGCGGGTGGCCGTCACCGCCGTTCTCAGCGACGGCACGCCCATCCCTTCGGCGGAATGGAAGGAAATCGTCCTTTCTTCGCGCAATGTCCATGTCGAGTTTGCCAACTTGCCACTTAAACCTGGCGCCCGCTATCGCTACCGCCTCACCCGCCGCGACGATATCGTTGATCCCCGCTCGGGCTGGATCTACACCGCCGAGCCGACCGTCACTCTCGACGTTTCACCGGGCCGCCATCGCCTCGAAATCCAGTCCGCCCTCGATAACGGCGAGTTTAGCCAGTCTCCCGCCGTTCTCGATCTCACAATGCCCCCGCACTGGAGCGAAACAACCACGTTTCATGTCGTCGTACTGACCTCTGCCGCCTTGTTCCTCCTCCTGCTTTGGCGCCGGCGCATTTCCCTGATTGAAGGCCAGCGGACCGCCCTTGAAACCGCGGTAGAGGAACGAACCCGCGAACTGCGCGCGCAAGCCGAGCACATCGAAAAGCAGAAAGCCGAAATCGAAGCACTCCTCGCACAATCCCACCACGCCAATCGGCTGAAGAGCGAGTTCCTCGCCAACATGAGCCACGAAATCCGCACGCCGATGAACGGCGTGATCGGAATGACGTCGCTTGCGTTGGCGAGCGATCTCTCCCCGGAACAGCGTGACTACGTCGAGACAGCCCGCTCCTCGGCGCAGAGCCTCCTTCAAATCCTGAACGATATCCTCGATTTCTCGAAGATCGAAGCCGGCCGGCTCGATATTGAGTCTGTCCCGTTCTCGCTGCGCCGCCTCGTCCAGGACTCCGCCCGGCCATTCCTGCCTGCCATTCAAGGCAAGGGCCTTTCCTTCAGCATCGACGTGGACCCGGGCCTTGGCGACGATTTCCGCGGCGACCCCACCCGGCTCCGCCAGATTCTCAACAACCTCCTCGGCAATGCCCTCAAGTTCACCGATTCCGGCGCCATTCAACTCACCATCCGCCCTGCGGAGAACCACGCGTCCGAAAAACCCTTAATCCAATTCTCCGTTACCGACTCCGGCATCGGCATCCCCGCCGACAAGCTCTCCATCGTCTTTGAACAATTCCGCCAGGCAGATGGCTCGGTCACCCGGAAGTATGGCGGTACCGGTCTGGGTCTTTCCATCTGCCTCCGCCTGGCCACCCTGATGGGCGGGCGGATGTGGGCCGAAAGCGAACCCGGCGCCGGTACGAGCATCTACTTCACCGTGCGCCTCCAGCCGAGTGCCGCTGCCTCTTCCCCTTCGGCGCCAACGGCGGCTTTCCCCTCCTCCCGCTCTCTCCGCGTACTCCTCGTCGAAGACAATCCCGTCAGTCAACGCCTTGCGCAGCGTCTGCTTGAAAAGCAGGGCCACCAGGTGATTGTTGCTTCCAACGGCAACGAAGGCATATCCGCGTTCCGCCGCGAATCATTCGATCTGATTCTGATGGACGTTCAAATGCCGGAACTGGACGGCCTCTCGGCCACACGCGCCATCCGCGCACTGGAAAACGGGGTTAGCCGCCGTACACCCGTTCTCATGCTGACCGCCAATGCAATGAAGGGCGATCGCGAGCGCTGTATGCAGGCCGGTGCCGACGGCTACCTGACCAAGCCCCTCGAGGCCGGCCAGCTTTTCACGACGATTGCCGAAATGACGGAGCGGGCGGGTGTGAACGGTTCCTGACTAGAACCCGCGGCTCGGCCGGTAACCAGGGCGAGCACGGACTCGATACTTCTTCCCCGCGTCGCCGGCAATCTCCACCGAAATCTTCCGGAAGCCTTCGTTCGGATTTTGCTGCGGATAGTACGTCACCGTATAGGAATTCCCCAGGTCTTCCCGGATCGATTCAAACGCCTCCACCTGTTTCTGCCAGGTCTTGGCAAAATACGCTTTGCCGCCCGTCCGCGTCGCCAGGCGTTTGAAAACACCGCTTGAAATCGCGTCGCGGCTCGCCTCCGCCGTCGAAATTACGTAGATCGGAATGCCTTCGTCTTCGGCCACCGCCCGGACATCGTCCGGCGCCACCATGCTCGCGTTATCCGGACCATTCGAAAAGACAATGACGACTTTCCGCCCGGGCACTTTTGCCGCGTCCCGCAGCGTCAGCAGCAGGGTGTTATACAGAGCCGCGTCGTCGCCCGCTACCGCCTTGCGCAGTCCCAGAATCGCTTCGTTGCGGTCCTTGGTAAGATCCGACGCCCGCGTCAGGTTCCGGCTAAACGTGTAGACGGCAACCGAATCCGCCCGGTCTAATCCGCGCACAAAATCCGCGATCGCGTCCGAGGCGTATACAAAGCCCCGGTACATGTAATTACTGGTATCGAACAACACAAAGACGTTTGTACCCACAAACGCGTCCGACCGCACGTCCGGTCCCGCCTTCGCCTCTTCTCCGGCCGCCTGTGCCGCAAGCGGCTTCATCGACCCGTCGTCCATGATCTGCATTACCGGCTTGTTGCCTTCGGCGAATGTATTCAGCTTTTGCACAATGCCGTCTTCCAGAATCCGGAAGTCGCTCGGCTTCAGCCCGTTTACATACTTGCCCTTGCTGTCGGTCACTGTGAACCCCAGCACCACCATGTCGACCTTCACTCGAAAGGTCGGCCGGCTTGTCTCCTGCGCCAATGCGCTCCGGCCCGCTAACATCGCCGCGGCACCCATGCCGATCATTTTGCGTCTCGATGTCACTCTTCTCTCCCTTGCCAGCGTAATGTTGAAAAGTGTAGCTGATCCCGCCAGCCCGCGAGGGCGGGGTTACTCTGCGCCGCCGGCCGCCAGCGCGATCTTGTGCGCCTTTGCCCGAACATCTTCCCCTACCTGCCGCATCGACCGCAATAGCGCCGGCCAATCCTCCAGGTGGGTCGCGAATATCTTCTCCACCGTGTTCTTGGTCCACTCCGGAACGGCTACATTCAACTGCGATGGCATCATATAAGCCGAATCGGCCACCGAGGCGAAATACAACAGACTCGATTCCCAGCTTTCCGCCATGATCCGGCTCGAATAACCCATCAACGTCGGGAAAGTCCGAATGTTCAGCAGTTCCGGACTGTAGCTGTTGGTCAGCGTTGGCTTCGACGTTCCGAACGCCCGGGAAACGGCCGCATAGCTCGCCACCCCCGGAGCCGCCTTGGCGATTTGCCGGATCTCTTGCGCCAGCCCGTCGCCTTCGTCAGCACGCGCTCCGTGCATCTCCCTCGCCAGCAGGAACAGTTCCGAAGGCGTCACATTCTCCAATGCCTTCTTCACCCGTCCTTCTGCCAGCCATTCGCCCACCTGTCGGGCCCGCGCCGGAGCTGCGTACTGCGCCAGCACCCGCGTTACCCGGCCCCGCAAACTCTCATCGAGCGCCGACTCGGCCAGCGCCAGTTCGCTGAAACGCAAATGCAGCGCTACCCATTGCATCTGCACCGGTGATACCTTCCAAAATCGCTGAATCTTTGCGCTTTGCACGATTTGCGGCACCAAATCCCCCCAAATCAGCGCCTGTTCCCGGCTTGGAATCAGGAAGTTCTGCTCGGCCTCGGCCAAGGCGTAGGGCAGTCCCGTCAGCGAGCCTACCAACCGTCCGCCTGAACTCGCCGGCCATCCTGATCCCACTACCTCGGTCTGCCGCCAAGTCTGCGCCGCACCCTGCAGGCCCAGGAAATCGTGGCTCCGTACGAATACCGGGTTGGTATAGAGAATCTGTGCCCCGGGGGGCGCATAGTGCGCGTAGTTCAATCCCACCAGCGTGTCCCGCAGTAGCGGCGCCAGCGCGCCCCGAACGTCGGCTAGTTTCGCCGGATCGGCGGCGGCCTTCTCCACCATCGCCCGCAGGTTCAGCTTCCGCTGGAATTCAATGTGACGCTCGCTCCAATAACCGAAAATTAACGCGTTCTTTTCCACGCCGCTCAGTCCCGCCCGGGGCAACTGAATCTCACCCAGCCGGCCGGAAACCCGCTGGACCACCGAAGGATCCAGCTTCCCGCCCTTACCGATGGCCTCCAAATGCGCCGCCAGATCGCCTAGGGCTTTCAATGACACCAGCCGCTGCGCCTCGATCACCCGGATCATGTCCTGTACTAGCAGCGTCTGCGTCTCCACATCCTCGGCGTTCGCCGTTCCCGCCAGCAAGTCCACCATCCGGTCTTGCGGATTGGCTCCTTCCGGCATCCCGGACACTTTCAGCAGCGCCTGCACCCCGCTCCAACCGGCGTCAAAAACATCCCGGTCGTTCTTTGCTTTCGCAAACGAACCCAGCAACCCGGCCATTGTCGCGTCGGCATCCTTTTCGGCAATCGCGCCCTGCCGCACCAGAATCTGCCAGATCGACAGCAAACCCTGCAGCGTTCCCGCCGCGTTCGACCGTACTCCCTGATCGCGGATCGCGGTCACCGCCGCCGCCGTGTCCAGATAGGCTAGAATTGTCGCCTCGCTCAACGCCCCGGTCTCGTTCAGCAGCGAATACTGGGCGCCATGCTGCCGGTACTCGCGCGCCAGGCGGTCCACCGTTGCCGGCGCCATGGCCTGCGCCCGCTTCCGGTTCATATCGCTCAGCGCCATGAAGATCTTCAACGGTTCGTTCTCCACCGCCTTCCGGCAAAGCGCAAACAGCGCTTCCAGCACGTCATCGGGATCTTTCCACCCCGTCGCCGCCTTGGTCAGCTTGCCGTCATACTTGCCATGGGGATGCTTAATGAACAACTGCTTCCATACTTCCACCGTCCCGGGAATGTGCGGCTTGCCTTCGGCGTCGAACCGCAGCCGCGTCGTCAGCAACAGCAGATCTGTGTTCGCACGGAACACCGGACGCGCGGGCCCTGGACTCGTCACCTTCCCCTTCACTGCGCCGTAGAATCGCCGCAACCGGTCCGCCTGCGTCAGGTAATCCTGCGCCGGCCCGCTCACCCGCATCAACGAGTCGTAGTAGCTGGCCAGCCACCCATCGTCCTTAGAGTTCAGTTTGTCAAAAAACGCCGCCGCGTCCGACGGCGGTGACCCGGCCAACTCACCCCAGATCGCCTCCGCTTTTGCCCCGCCCGGTACCACCGCCCGGCCATCCCGGATGGTGTACATCCCACCGAAAAAGTCCAGTACGTGCGAGAACGCCTTCAGCCGCATCACCTGGACAGACGCCTTCAGCTTCGCCGCCACTTCCCGGTCCAACTTCGACATTCCCAGATAGAGCCGGCACAACTGCGGATCGCTCAGATACTGATCGATGAATTCGCCCTGTTGCTTCTCTTTCGCCCCCAGCCAATACTCGGGATTGTAGAGAATCGGTACCTGCGTGGCCTTGTAGTCGTACTCAAACGGACGGTTGGCGCGCAGCGCCTGCTCCAGTTCCGCCAGCGGGAATCCGGAATCAATCGTCAGGAACGCGCGCGACGCATTCACCGTCTCCAGTACCACTTCCGCGCCGCACCCGCCGCGCATCCGGTACCCCAGCGCCCGCAGCAAGTCTCCCGTAACCGGCGACTCGCACTGCTCAACCCGGATCTTCTTTGCTTCCCCGGCAATCTTGTTCAACTCCCGCGCCTGCGAGAGGTAGCGTACCACCAGCTTCAGGTACTCGGTCGGCTCCAGGCCTTCATTGCTGTTGGCCGCCTGATAGCCGTTCGTCACAATGTTGCGCGCCAGCGCCGGCAGGATCTCTTCCCGCGGGAGGTCCGGGCTCAGTGCCGCCATCCGAGAAAAACTACGCAGCGGTCCCGGTATCTCAATCGTTGAATAGTCCGCACCCAACTCGGTTTTCGGCGTCGGCACCGTTACCCCGCCCGCTTGCCGGATGTGCCTCTGCGCCGCCGCCGTGTCTCCAGCCAGCAGGTCCAGCGCCGCCAAACGCTTTGCGCGCCGCGCCAACTCCGGAGACCCACTCTTCGCAAGGACACCCAGCAGTTTCTCGTACACGCCACGAGCCGCCGGGTCGCCATGCCGATCCAGAAACTCCGCCGTCACCGTCAGCGCCACCGCGTCGTTCGGCGATTCCTTGACCGCCGCCAGCAGCAAACTTCGCGCCGCCGCAGCCTGCCCTCTCTCCTCCATCTGGCGGGCTCGCGCGGCAATCTCCTGCCCCGTCGTTAACGCCCCGCAACCCAAGAAACACAGCGTGAAAAGTAGTCGCATCGGTATCCGTCCCCGAGAATGGTGCTCTTACTCTAACACTACTTTCAGGCTCCAAATAAATCCGCTTTCGGCCCCCGCCAGAGTTAACAATCCCCAGCAAAAAAAATCGGCCGAAGAAATGGGGCAAATTTTGTCCCATATCCCCGGCCGATTTTTCGTCAGGCAAACGTCGAACTTGTTTAGTGGATCAACTGCTCCCCGCTACCGGCCGGCGCGGTCGTCACCGGATCAGCCAGTCGCAACCGGTCCGGAATCACCAATGCCTGGTATCCCTGGGCCAGATTCTTGCTCCCGAAGTCGCTGATGAACGCGTACCCGTGGGCAAACTGGAAGTCACAGCCCACCATCATGTAACCCTGGAAACCGGCTCGCGAGCCGGAGATCGTGAAGGTCCACTGCTCACCTCCAGCCAGGGTCGGCGACGATAGGGCAGGGAACTGCGCCTGCGTCGTCGGGTTGAACGGCGTCGGGAAGAATGTTGCGGTACATCGGCCGGTCTGGGCAGCAGTCCCCAGCGTATCGCGAGACGTGTTGCTCACAGCCACACCGGTATCAAATCCTGCCTGGTTGGTCAGGAACTGGAACAGCAGCGTCGTCCGGCAAGCATTCAGACTGACCATCGGCACCGGAGTGCTCAAGCCCAGGAAGCGCGGAATCGGATCGGCCGCTGTCGCTGTCGCCGCCGCGTTCTGCGGTGCAAACCCGCCCGTGGTCGAAATGGTGTTCGCCGCCGGTTGCGGGTTGTTGCTGTATGCCAGTACGACCACGAAGGAAACCGATTCACCGACGGCCGTGTCGGTCTCCAGAATCTCCCAGGAAACCTCTCCTGTGGCCGGTACCAGTTTCAGTCCTCCGTCAATCGTGCTGTCGGCGGCGAGTGGCGTAAACGGAGATCCCGGCGACGCCGTCAGCCGCGCCTTCGTGATCGGCACCCCATTGCTGTCCAGCGTGCTCCCGCTCACCGACTCCCGCGTTCCCACAAAAATCTTCACCCCGGCCGGAATATTGGTGAATACCGCCCGCAGAATGGTTCCGCTGTCGGCCACACCCACTCGGTTCCACCCGTTCGTGGTCGGAAACGTCAGGTTGTTGAACCCACTTTCGGTCATGTGCGTAATGGCCGGATTGTCCTGTGAGAATGCCGCCTGCGGTTCGGCCACCGTTGTCGCCGCATTCCTCTTCTTGAACGCCGCGCCAAAGCCTTCCGTGAACTTCACCAGCATCGTCCGTCCGCCGGGCGTCGAAAACCCCGTAGCCGCGTTGTTCGCCGCCAGATCGATGTTGTAGGAGTTGCATGCCGTCAGCGAGATCGGTCCGGTCAAACCGATATCGCCCGTCGTCCGGATGTCATACCCGATCCCCGGCCGCACATTCGCCAGCGTCTGCTGGGGGTTGGTCAATGTGCTGCTCACCTGCGGTCCGCTGATCGAAACGAACGCCAGCGCCAGTCCGCCCGTCGACGGAATGCTCGTCGCGTTCATCCGGATGTTGCGGATTCGAAGGATCCGGTCGGCATTCGGCCCCGGAGGGTTCACGGGGATGCCCACCCACGATAAAGAATTGAACGAATCGTACCGGCCCTGGAACACGTTGTCCGTGTTGGCGCACGTCGAGGTCAGACACGGCCGCTGTTCGGCCGCCGTGGGGGTGTCCACAATCAGTACCGCTTCCACACTGGCAGGCGTCGCCCCCGACGCAGGTACAGTGATCCGGCTCGTGATCGCGGCGTTGAAAAAGATGCTGATATTCACCAGCGGATAGGCTCCGGCGGTTACCGGCGTGCCGCCCCGGCACGTCAGAATTAACTCCCCGGCCAGTTCCGTCGTTCCCGTCGAACGCATGGTGGTCGGCGTCGGTGCGCTGGCGGTACAGGCCATCTGGGTTTGCGCGTGCATGGCCGGCGCCAACAATAGGCCGGCGAAACAGATTGAAACAAAGACACTACGCTGCATAGTTCCTCCTGGACGTGCGAACGCGGGACGCACGAATACCCACACTATACCAAAACATTATGTCCTCAAAATGTTTTCGAATTCTCCCGTGTAAAAACTGCGCGCCCCGAGCCGCTTCCGGCTCGGGGCGCTTACCTCGGGCGGTGGTTACTTCTTACAGAGCGAGTCGCAGAATTTCCGACGCGATTCGCGCAAAGGCGTTATTCAAGTCCGCAGAGTTCGGGGCGTACACATAGAGTCCCGCGGACTTCGTGTTGTCATAGTTGTTCGCCGTCGTATCGTTGGCCATCCGCTTCAGCAACACGGAGTCAACGCCGCCATTGCCGTCCAGACCGATTGTGTAGGTGATCACGTTCAGGGTGGTGTTGCTTCTGACGTTCGTCGCCGCGTTGTCGGCCAGATTGGTCGCCACTGCTGCCAAATTGGAGGGCATGTCGAGCCGTTTCTTGTTCGGATAGACGGCGTGGGAGCTGGAGAAAAGCGTAACCGTCTTGAATCCGGATGTAGAGTTCCCGTTGATATCGGTATCAGGAACGTATGCCAAATCCTGCCGGATCTTCGTCCAGGTACTCGCAAACGCGCAGCCGTTACTGATGCTGGAACTAACCATCGTATTGCTGGACGTGGAATCGGTGACATAGCGGGCCATAAGCCCTACCGTGTTGCCCGTCGTCGCCGATTCCGGCGTAGTGGCGACAGCCACGCCGGTCTTGCCTGTAAAGGTTCCCCACCCGGTTTGGGTGGATGTTTTGCCGTTGTTATCAACACAAGTACTCTTAGGTACCGAGCACTGGGCGTTCACCGCACAACTGAACCCGGATCCGCCATACCGAGTGTCCGCGACGGTCTTCACCGGGAAATTCGCTGTAAACGCCGTCGGCACACCATCGGTAAAGAACACGATCAGATTGAGCGCCAGAGGCTGGTTGATGTCTACCAGTTCTTGATAGGCCGTCCAATACGCGTCCGAACTGTTCGTGCCGCCCGTGCAACTGATCCCATCAATAGCCGTCGTAATCAGCGACCCGGCCACCTTAAAGTTCTTTGACGGCTCATAGGCCACCCGCGAGGAGGTGCTGAAATTCACCATCCCCAGCGTGTCGCGCCCGTTGACGAACATGTTGACGAAGTTCTTCGACGCCGTAATCATGTCCGAACAGGGCGTACCGCTCATCGATCCTGACCGGTCCAGTACCAGCATCAGGTTTACGTCTCGCCGCGATGCCTTGCCCACCGCTCCGGCCACAGCAGTCGTCCCGCCCAGAATCCGCATAAAGTACAACGGGGCGTTCGTCGTCGCCGTGGTCGTTGCTGTCAGGGTGCTCAGATTTGTCTGCGCCACGGAAATGGCCGGAACCGTTCCCGTCGTCCCCAGATATCCGGTTGGGAAGTTGGCGCCGAAGAAGGCTGTTCCTCGTGCCGTCGCCGCCGCCGTCTGCTCTTCCAGCGTCAATCCCAGGTTCAGGTTCCGCGCCGTCGCCAGCGACGCCGCGTCGCAGGCCGCCGTCAAGCGTCCTCGAATGACATACATCAGCCCGGCGTCAATCGCCAGTCCGACCGCCGGAATCGTGAACAACAGCATAATGGCCGTCAGGATCACCGCCAGGCCCCTTTCCCGGGCCTCCCTCCGGCGGCTTACCGCCCGCCTTGGCCGCGGTTCAGAAGATATTGCGCTGGTAGACATAGGTATTGTTCCTGTAGCCCGGCATGTCGATCTCCGGCGTCTTAAAGTAAGCTTCGGAGATAAACGCGAACTCGCCATTATTTAACGTCAGCACGCTCGAGAACCCCGAGGCCCGTGTGCTCGTCTGTGTCAGATAGTTGTTGATCGAAATCGTTCCATCGCTGTTAATCAGGTTGGACGGGGGATTCCCGAATGTCGTCGTGTACAAGGTCGAGTTCCCCACCACCATCCGCTTGATGACCACCGTTTCCCCAAAATTGGGACAAGCCGACGTCGACAACCCGCCATTGGAGCACTCCGTCGCCCCGATCTTCATCACCTGCGTCATGATCACCACGCCATTGCCCCCGCTCGCCGTCATCCCCATCCCGTTGGCCAACCGTACCAGAATGTCTTTGTTCGCCGTCAGCGTGAAATCCACGTAGCGCATGAACATCGCCCCCGCGTCGCGCGCCACCACACCCGCCTGCACGCTCTTGGTCAGCGTCATACCGATGGAGAACGTACCCATGATCAGCAATAGCAGGAACGTCACTACCAGCGCGAATTCTACAATTGCATTACCCTTCTCCCCCTTCCGTCTTCTGGCTACCGGCATGGTGGTGTTACCCCTCCCGGCAGACCTTCCATCCGGTCGGCCGCATATACGTTGATATTGAAAGGCGTGGCACTGCGCATCAGCGGCGCAATCCAACTCCACGAATATCCCTCCACCCCGATCTCTACGACATTCCCCGGTGCATTGCTCCCCGCCCCCGTCACCTCCGTCGTCAGATTCGTCGGCGCGTAATACCGCACCTTAATCTTGCTGTCATGCGCGGAATTGCTCAGAAAGCCCGCCGCCGAGTTCTTGACAATCTGCTTGATCGAAGCGTCCTGGCACATCGACGGCAGTGTCTGATATGTAACCGCGTAACGCACCCCTTCCCGCACCGCGTTCTGCATCGTCGCCCGCATGAAGATGCCCAGCGAGAAATCGAACAGCCCAAACAGCATGGCGCACAGCGGCAAGAAGATCAGCGAGACCTCCACCAACTGGTTGCCGCGCTGTTCCCTTCTTCTTCGCGAAGAGATTGGTCCTGCACTGGTCAAGATAAGGAATACTCCTGTTCACCCTTCATTCTGAGGATGTACAGGTGTCTTTCCAATCAGACAAGGGCCTTAGCCATACCCCAAAAACTCTCTAGTTCCCTTAGCCGCCCGGCCGGTAGTTATGGCCCAATCGTTCTATGCCGCGCCTACTGCGCTAGGCGAAGGATCTCCGACGCGATCCGCGCGAACGCTTGATTCAGATCCGACGAGTTAGGCGCATAAACATACAGCCCGGCTGTCTTCGTATCGTCGTAGATCGGTGAGGCCAAGTCGTTGGCCATCCGCCTTAGCAGGGTACTATCCACACCCCCATTCCCGTCCAGTCCGATCGTATAGGTAACGACATTGAGTGTCGAATTGTTCCTCACCGACGTTGCCGCATTGTCCGCCAGGTTGGTGGCCACGTTGGCCAGATTCACCGGAATGTCGATCCGCTTCTTGTTCGCGTACGCTCCATGACTCCCGGAAAACAGGGTCACGCTTTTATATCCCGACGTCGATAGTCCATTGATGTCCGTATCCGGTACGTAGGCCAAGTCCTGCCTCGCCCGCGACCAGGAACTCATAAACGCACACCCATTCCCGATCGTCGAGCCCACCAGGTCGCTGCTCGACGTCGAATTCGTCACAAACCGGGTGATCAATCCCAACGTATTTCCCGTCGTCGCCGATTCCGGCGATGCCGCCACCATCACTCCGGTTTTCCCGCTGAAGGTCCCCCAACTGGAATTGCTGGAACTCCGTCCCGCGTCGTCGACGCAACTGCTTTTCGGAATTGTGCACTGGCTGCTTGTCCCGCATGAGAATCCGCTTCCTCCGTACCTCGTGTCCGGCACCGTCTTCACCGGAAAGTTCGCCGAAAATCCCGTGGGGACGCCATCGGTAAAGAACACCAGCATGTTCAGCGCCAATGGTTGATTGATCGTCACCAACTGCTGGTAGGCCGACCAGTAGGCGTCCGAACTGTTCGTTCCTCCGGTACAGGCGATGGCATCGATCGCGGTCGTCAACAGCGACCCGGCGCTCTTGAAGTACTTCGAAGGCGTATACGCCACGTACGAGGAACTGCTGAACGTCACCATCCCCAACGTGTCCCGCCCGTTGACAAACATATTGACGAAGGTCTTCGACGCTGTGATCATGTCCGTGCACGGCGTTCCGCTCATCGACCCCGACCGGTCCAGCACCAGCATCAGATTCACATCCCGCCGGGATGCTCTCCCCACCGCCCCGGCCACCGCCGTCGTTCCTCCCAGGATTCGCATGAAGTACAACGGCGCATTCGTTGTCGCTGTCGTTGTCACCGTCAGCGTGCTCAGATTCGTTTGTGCCACGGCAATCGATGGCACCGTCCCCGTTGTCCCCAGATATCCCGCCGGAAAATTCGCACCGAAGAACGCCGTGCCTCGCTGCGTCGCCGCCGCCGTCTGCTCCTCCAGCGTCAACCCCAGGTTCAGATTCCTGGCTGTCGCCAGGGACGCCGCATCACAGGCGGCCGTCAGCCGCCCCCGGATTACATACATCAGCCCGGCGTCGATAGCCAATCCCATTGCCGGTATCGTGAAAAGCAGCATGATCGCCGTCAACAGGACCGCCATGCCTCCCTCCCGGTTCTCGCGCCCCCGCTTCCAACCCCGGCGCTTCCCCTCCTTAGAATATGTTCCGCTGGTACACATACGTGTTGTTCCTGAATCCCGGCATGTCAACTTCCGGCGTCTTGAAGTAGGCCTCGGAAACGAACGCAAATTCGCCCCCGGTCAAGGTCATTACCCCTGCGAAGTTGTCCACCCGCACACTCGCATCGTTCAAATAGTTGGCTGTCGATATCGTCCCGTCCGCCTGAATCAGCGATGGTGTCGGACTGCCGAATGTCGTCGTGTAAAGCGCCGTATTCCCCACCGTCATCCGCTTGATCACCACCGGCCGGTTGTAGTTCGGGCAACTCCCCGTCGCCATCCCCCCAGCCGCGCATTCGGCCGCCCCCACCTGCATGATCTGCGTCATAATCACCACGCCGTTCCCCCCGCTCGCCGTCATTCCCATCCCGTTGGCCAGTCGCACCAGAATGGCCTTGTTCTGCGTCATCGTGAAATCCACATACCGCATGAACATCGCCCCGGCATCGCGCGCCACCACACCCGCCTGCACGCTCTTGGTCAACGTCATCCCAATCGAAAAGGTGCCCATCAGCAGCATCACCAGAAACGACACCACCAGTGCGAACTCAATGATCGCGTTCCCCCGCTCCGGCTTCGCTCTTCTTGTTCCTTCTCCCATACCGGCCCCCTCTACCGGCACGGCGGCGATACGCCACCGGCCAGCCCTTCCATGCGGTCGGCCGCATATACATTGATCTGGAATGGCGACGCCGTCCGCCACAGCGGCGCAATCCAGCTCCAGGCGTATCCCTCGATCCCGATCTCCACCACGTTCCCCGGTGCGTTACTCCCGGTTCCCGTCACCTCGGTCGTCAGATCCGACGGCGCATAGTAACGCACCTTGATCTTCGCGTCGTGCGAGGCGTCGGCCAGAAATCCCACCGACGCTCCCTTTACCACCGCCCGAATCGACGCGTCCTGGCACATCCCGCCTGCGGTCTGATACGTCACCGCGTATCGGACCCCCTCCCGTACCGCGTTCTGCATGGTCGCCCGCAGGAACAACGCCATCGAAAAGTCGACCAGCGC
The DNA here is from genome assembly GCA_964430625.1 of uncultured Solibacteraceae bacterium. Taxonomy (GTDB): domain Bacteria; phylum Acidobacteriota; class Terriglobia; order Bryobacterales; family Bryobacteraceae. Next base: position 114,702 of record CAYSFR010000017.1, on the reverse strand, counting down.
CAGCAGCATCGCAAACATCGGCAGAAAGATCAGCGAAACTTCCACCAACTGGTTCCCGCGCTGCCGCCGCCGCCGCTCCCGGGTTATCGGACGAGTCTGCAATTCCTGGAGGTGCTCCTGCTCCACCTCCATTCTCCAGACACGCAGGCCCCGAACCAATCAGCCAGGCAACCCATCCGATCGCCTATTTCTGTTTATTCCTGCTACGCCGCCTTGGGTGTATTCTGCGCCCGGCTCTGGTGCCAGTACCACGCCCCTAGCAACACGAATCCCAGGCTCATCCACTGCGTCAACGACAGTCCCCCCACCAGCCCCTGCGCATGCGACCGCACATACTCCACCCCAAACCGAACCAGCGAATACATCACCAGATAAAACCCGATCTGTGCCCCGGGCCCCAGTTTCCACCCGGCACGCTGCCACAACAGTCCAAAGATCACAAATTCGGCAAAGGCCTCATACAACTGTGTCGGATGCAGCGGCACTCCCAGAGGAACTCCCGTCAACTCCGCCGCCTCCGGATTCGTGAAGGTTACCGCCCACGGCCGGTCGCACCGCCCGCCCCAGCAGCACCCCGCCGCAAAACACCCGATTCTTCCAATCCCGTGTCCAATCGCGATTCCCGGCGCCAGTAAATCCGCCGTCTCCAAAAACGGCAATCCGTGCTTCTTCATATACCACCAGGCGAACCCGATCGCCAGTACCAGCCCGCCCTGAAACACCCCGGCGGCCTGTAAGGTGCTCACGCTGAAGATGTCTCCCGGATTCTTGCTGTAATGGCTCTCCCAGTCAAAGAGAATCATCGCAATCTTTGCCCCGGCCAGCCCGGCCAGCGCGCACAACACCACCAGATTGGAGATCTTCTCCGGATCCGCACCCCGCCTCTTGGCCAGCGTGGTGGAAACCTGCAGGCCCGCCAGCACCCCGGCCGCCACCAGCAGTCCGTAGGCAGGCAAAAAGAAATCCCCAAACGAGAATAGTTTCGGAAACATTACGCCGTCTCCTTCTGCCGCCACAAGTCAATGAGCAGCAGTACCGCGCCCACCGAAATGGCGCTATCGGCCACATTGAACGCCGGCCATTGCCAGTCGCGCCAATAAACCAGCAGGAAGTCGGTGACGCTGCCCCGCAGAATCCGGTCGTACAGGTTCCCCAGGGCTCCCCCCAGCACCAATGCCAGCGCCAGCCTCCCGGCCGCCGTGTGCGTCTCCGGCTTCAGTAGCGCCCCGCGAAACATCCACGCCACGATCAGCGTGACGATTCCCGACAGTCCGATCAACACCAGCCCCCGTACCGCATCCGGTGCATCAGCCAGCAGACTGAACGCCGCCCCCCGGTTCTGCGCATGGACAATGGAAAACAGCCCCGGGATCACGGCATGGCTGTCCCAGAAGGAGACGTTCTTCTCAATCCAGCGCTTGCTCACCCAATCGAGCGCAAAAATCCCTGGAATCAGCCCGATCAGCAATGGCTTGGAAAGCTTCAACCGGCCACCATTTCCTTCACCGCTCCAGCGCATGGCGCACAAACCGTCGGCAGGTCGCTATCGGAACCCACATCGTGCGTGTATTTCCAGCACCGCTCGCACTTCACGCCCGTTGCCCGCGTCACGGTCGCCCGCAACGCGTCGCCGGCCGCCAGGCTCACTTCGCTCACAATGAACAGGGCCGGCAACTGCGCCGCATAGCGTTCCAGCAACGGCAGCAGGGCCGCGTCGGCTTCCAGTTGCACCCGTGCCTCTAGCGGCGCGCCAATCACTTTCTCCTGCCGCGCCGCCTCCAGCACCTTCAAAACCTCGTCTCGGACCCCAATCAGCCGGTCCCAGATCTCCATCTTCGCCCCGTCCATCCGTCCGCCCAACTCCCCGGCCGACGGCAACAACGCGATGTGAACCGAATCCGGCGCCCCGGCCGGGCGCGCAAACACCCGCCAGATCTCCTCGCACGTAAATGCCAGCACCGGCGCCAGCAGCCGCGTCAGCGAATCGGTCAGCCGCCACAGCGCCGTCTGCGCGCTTCGCCGTGCCCGGCTCCGCGTCGCCGTCGTGTACAGCCGGTCTTTCAGTACGTCGAAATACACCGCGCTCAAGTCGGTGGCGCAGAACGCATAGGCGGCCTGATACACGCGGTGGAACGCATACTCGTCATACCACTTCCGGCACTTGCCCACCAGATCGTCGGCCCGCGTCAGGATCCACTGGTCGATCTCTTCCAACTCTTCAAACTCCACCAGGTCCGTCGCCGGGTTGAACCCGTCCAGATTCCCCAGCGCATACCGGAACGTGTTCCGGATCTTACGATAAGCCTCGGTCAGTCGCGTCAGAATCGTGTCCGACAGCCGCACGTCTTCCCAGAACTCCACCGAAGAAACCCACAGACGCAGGATCTCCGCTCCATACTGCTTGATGATCTTTTCCGGTTCGATCGTGTTGCCCAGCGACTTTGACATCGCCCGGCCTTCCCCATCGAGCGTCCAGCCGTTGGTCAGTGAACCCCGGTACGGCGCATCGCCCTTCAGCCCCACTCCCACCAGCAGCGAGGAGTGGAACCAGCCCCGATACTGGTCTCCGCCTTCCAGATACATGTCGGAAGGCCACGGCAACCCGTTGGCTTCATTCAGTACCGCCAGATGGCTTGACCCCGAGTCAAACCAGACGTCCAGAATGTCCCTTTCTTTCTCGAACTCCGTTCCGCCGCAATGCTTGCACTGGAACCCTTCTCCCAGTAGCTCCCCGGCCGTCTTTTCATACCAGACATCGGCCGAATGTTCCCGGAACAGATCCACCACCCGGTCCAGTGGCTCCCGGTCGGTCACCAGTTGCTCGCAGCCCTTGCAGGTAAAGGCGATGATCGGTACGCCCCAGGTCCGCTGCCGCGAAATACACCAGTCGGGCCGCGTCGCGATCATGTTGCTGATCCGCTCCTCGCCCCAGGCCGGCCACCATTTCACCCGCCCGATTGCTTCCAACGCCCGCTGCCGCAGTTCGTTGCGCTCCATCCCGATAAACCACTGCTCGGTCGCCCGGAAAATCGTCGGCTTGTGGCACCGCCAGCAGTGCGGATAGCTGTGGTCGATCGGCGTATGCCCCAGCAGCGCCCCGGACTCCCGCAGCAGTTCCACCACCACCGGGTTGGCCTCCCAAACGGTTTTGCCGATCAACACTTCCGGCAGCGCGCCCGGCTCATCGGCCGTGTGATACAACCGCCCGGCCCCGTCCACCGGACAGTACACCGCAATGCCGTTCTGCATCCCGGCCACGTAGTCTTCCTGCCCGTGCCCCGGCGCCGTGTGCACCGCGCCCGTACCCTGTTCGAGCGTCACATGCTCGCCCAGAATGCCTAGCGACTTCCTGTCGATAAAAGGATGCTGGAACACGCTCTGGTCTAGCTTCGCCCCGGCAAATCGCGTCAATTCCACGCCTTCGGACCAGCCCAGCGCCGTCTTCACGGTGTCCAACAACCCGGCCGCGACAATATAAACCGCCCCGCCCGTCTCATAGGCCACATACTCAAACCGCGGATGGAACGCGATGCCCATGTTCGACGGAATCGTCCACGGCGTCGTCGTCCAGATCAGCCCGTACACTTCCTTGCCGGCCAGTGCCGCGTCGATTACCGCTGGATTTTCCGTCAGCCGGAACCGGACATAGATGGAAGGGCTCTTGTGGTTCTCGTACTCCACTTCGGCTTCCGCCAGCGCCGTCCGGCAGTTGATACACCAGTTCACCGGCTTTAATCCGCGATACACATACCCGCGCGCGAAAAAGTCGACAAACGCCCCGGCGATCACCGCCTGATACTCCGGCGACATCGTCAGATACGGCTTCTCCCATCGGCCAAAGATCCCCAACCGCTGGAACGACGTGCTCTGCAGATCGACATACTTCTGCGCATACGCACGGCACGCCCGCCGAATCTGCGCCGTCGTCATCTGTGCCTTCTTCGAACCCAGTTCCCCGTCTACTTTGATCTCGATCGGCAGCCCGTGGCAATCCCACCCCGGTACATATGGCGAGTCCAACCCCGCCATCGTCCGCGACTTGACGATAAAGTCCTTCAGCAGCTTGTTAAAGGCGTGCCCCAGGTGAATGTTGCCGTTCGCATACGGCGGACCGTCGTGCAGCACATACATCGGCTGCCCGGCACGGGCCTCCCGAATGCGGCCATACAGATTCCCGTCTTTCCATTCGGCCAGCAAACGCGGTTCCAGCGTTCCGAGATTGGCCTTCATTGAAAAATCGGTCTTCGGCAGGTTGACCGTCTTTTTGAGTTCGACTTGGCTCCAGTCCATGGGGTTCTACCTATTATCCGTGCAAACCCCTGCTTTTGCGAAATCCGGCCTGGGAATCGGATTCCTCCCTACTCCCCATCAAACAGCCCCTTTGGCAGTTTCGACTGCCGGATAACGCTCAACAGCGTGCCTCACTGGACCGGATCGTGCAGCGCACCGGTACCGTAATGGTGGTCCGGGCCATTCGTTCATCCATGATTTTGCGCTTTCCGCTCTGCCGCGCCACCACACCTGAGTCTACGTCACTCTTCCCCACCCAGCGCCCGCTTCCCGGCGGCGATCACCTTCAGAATCGCCTCCACATCGTACACTGCTCCCCCCCACGATCCCCCGCTCACGTCCACCAGCGCCGCCCACAACCGCGTATCGTCGGGCAACTGCGGATCCGGCCGCAAATCCGCCCGCGGTCCCCGCTCGGCCAACAGCCTCTCCCCGTCCACCAGATTGAACGAGCCCTCCATCGTGTTCCGGTCGATCACAATCTCAATCTCGTCGCCGTCCAATACCTTGCCGATCGGCCCCCCGGCCAGCGCCTCCGGTGACACATGCCCGATGCAAGCCCCCGTCGACACCCCGCTGAACCGCGCATCCGTCACCAGCGCCACATGCTTCCCAAACGGCAGATGCTTCAGCGCCGAGGTCACCTGATACGTCTCCTCCATCCCCGACCCCAGCGGTCCCCGCGAACACAACACCATCACGTCTCCCGCCTGAATCCGGCCTTCCTTGATCGCCGCAATCGCCGCTGCTTCGCTTACGAACACCCGCGCCGGTCCGCGTTTCCGGTAAACCCCGTCTTCGTCCACCACCGACGGATCGATCGCCGTCGCCTTGATCACCGACCCCTCCGGCGCCAGGTTCCCCACCGGGAAACACACCGTCGACGCCATCGCCTTGTCCATCGCATGGATCACCCGCGACGGATCAATTCCTTCCCTCTCAGCCAACTGCCGCCGCAGCGCGTGCCGCCGCTCGCTCCCCTCCCACCAGTTCAATACTTCGTCCAGCGTGCAAGCCGATGCCGTCTTTACCGATGTATCCAGCAGCCCCGCCTTCCGCAAATGCAGCATCACCTCCGGTACACCCCCGGCCATGAAGACGACTACGGTCGGGAAGTTCTCCGGCCCGTTCGGCAACGAATCCACCAGCCGCGGCACCAGTTTGTTGACCCGTGCCCAATCGGCCGCCACCGGCCGCCTCAACCCCGCCTGATGCGCCACCGCCGGCAAATGCAGAATCAGGTTCGTCGACCCCCCAAATGCCGCATGCAGCACCATCGCGTTCTCCAGCGACGCCTCGGTCAGGAGGTCCGCCATGGTCCAACCCAGTTTTTCCATCTCCAGCACAGCGCGCCCGCTCCGCCGCCCCATGTCGAGCCACAACGGATGACCCGATGGCGCCAGTGCCGCGTGGGGCAGCGTCATCCCCAATGCCTCCGCGATCACCTGCGCCGTCGCCGCCGTCCCCAGAAACTGGCACCCGCCCCCTGGCGATCCGCAGGCCCGGCAACCCATATCGGCCGCATACTCCAGCGTGATCTGCCCGTGCGCAAACCGCGCCCCGATCGTCTGCACCTTCCCGGCGTCTTCCCCGTCGGAGGGCATCAGCGTCACCCCGCCCGGTACCAGCACGCAGGCCAGCGTCTTTTGCGCCGCCAGCGTCATCATCATCGCCGGCAACCCCTTATCGCAGGTCGCCACACCCACCACGCCCCGCCGCGTCGGCAACGACCGGATCAGCCGCCGCAATACCATGGACGCGTCGTTGCGGTAGGGCAGGGAATCGTACATCCCCGCCGTACCCTGCGTCCGACCGTCACAGGGATCCGTACACGCCCCCGCAAACGGCACCGCCCCCATTTTTTTCAACTCCTCGGCCGCCGCCTCCACCAGCAATCCCACTTCCCAGTGCCCCGTGTGATACCCCAGTGCCACCGGTGTCCCGTCCGGCCGCCGCACCCCGCCGTGCGTCGACAGCAGCAGAATTTCCTTGCCCCGCAATAGCGCCGGATCCCATCCCATCCCGGCATTCTGTGTCAGCCCGAATATGTCGCCCGACGGACGCTTCAATAGATCCTCCGCCGTGATCGGCAGCGAGCCGGACGGCCCGGCATGCTTCGGATGCAGTTCAAAAAGGGAGGAGTCTTGCGAGTCAAAAACGTGCGCCATGGTGAAAAAGGAAGTATACCGCCGGGCCGCTATCGCAAGTGATAAAATCCCCGCAAGTCTCTATCATGTCCACCCGTCGACACTTCTGCCTCGCCGCATCCACTGCCCTTGCCTCCACCCGCGTCTGGGGCGCCAACGACCGTGTTCAAGTCGGATTCATCGGCTACGGCCTCATCGGTGCCCAGCATGTCTTCGACTTCAAAAATCAGAAGGATGTCGACATGGCCGCCCTCGCCGAAACCTACCAGCCCCGCCTCGAGGAAGGGCTCAAGGCCATGGGCGGTTCCCCTAAGCCCTACAGCGATTTCAGAAAACTCATCGAGGATAAAAACCTCCAGGCCGTCGTCGTCTCCACCCCCGATCACTGGCATGCCCTGATGACCATCATGGCCTGCGCCGCCGGTAAAGATGTCTACGTCGAAAAGCCCATGACTCTCTTCCACGCCGAAGGCCAGTGGATGACCAAGGCCGCCCGCAAATACAATCGCGTCGTTCAAGTCGGCACCCAGCAGCGTTCCGGCCTCCACTACGCCAAAGCCAAAGAGCTGTTGAACGAAGGCGCCATCGGTAAAATTCACTCCATCCGCTCCCAGTCCACCCGCAATATCATGCCCGGCTTCTCCGTTCCCCCCGCCGGCGCCGCCCCCAAGGATTTCGATTACGACATGTGGCTCGGCCCCGCTCCGGCCCGCCCCTACCAGGCCCACCGCGGCATCTACCATTTCCGCTGGTTCTGGGACTACTCCGGAGGCCAGATGACCAACCTCGCCGCCCATTCGCTCGACATCGTCTACTGGGTGCAGAACACCAAGGGGCCGAAATCGGTGGTTTCCATCGGCGGCCGGTACGCCCTTCAGGACGACGGTGAAACCCCCGATACCCAGGACGCGCTCTACGACTTCGGCTCGTGGTCGGCCGCTTGGTACCACCGCGAAGCAAGCCGCGGCACCCCCCGCGGCGGCAGCCTCGAATTCTTCGGCACCAAAGGCAGCATGACGCTCGACCGCGGCGGTTTCGAAATCATCCCCGACATGAAGATCGACCCCGCCGCCGCCATCCCCCGCTTCCAGGGGCAGACCGCCGGCGGCCCCCGTGTTTCCAAGTTCGAACCCGAACCCTGGACCCCCGCCATGAAGGAGAAGGGTTCCAGCCCCGAACAGTTCGACCTCCATGTCCGCAACTTCCTCGACTGCATCAAAGCCCGCCAGCGCCCTGTCGCCGACGTCGAGGATGGCCACCGCGTCGCCACCGCCTGCCACCTGGCCAACATCAGCCTCCGCACCGGCCGCAAACTCCAGTGGGATGCCGAAAAGGAGACGATCATCGGTGACGCCGAAGCCGCCAAAATGCTCATTCGTCCCTACCGCAAGCCCTGGAACCAGGTCCTCGAAAGCTTCAAACTCTAGGACTTCCCCTGGTGCCTGGCTACCGGATTTGCCTGGTATCTCTGAATTTCCCTACCGCCGGTACTGTTTTGCCGCACACGCCGCACCAATCGCCGCCGCCATCCGGTTCAGCGGTACCACCTCGCACGCCGCCCCGGCCTCGATCGCCGCTCGCGGCATCCCGAATACCACCGACGACGCCGCGTCCTGCGCCATCGTCCAGCACCCGGCCCGTTTCATCTCCAGCAATCCGCGCGCCCCGTCCTCTCCCATCCCCGTCAGCAACACCCCCACTGCCCGAGGCGCCGCTTCTCGCGCCACCGTCGAAAACAGGATGTCCACCGCCGGGCGCTGATGCCACACCTTAGGCCCCAGATCCAGCCGCACCTCCCAGCGGTCCCGCACCAGCGCCACCCGCATATGCTGATCCCCCGGTGCCACCAATGCTACTCCATCCCGTATCACATCGCCATTGGCCGCCTCCCGTACCTCCAGCGGCGTCACCCGGTTCAACCGCGCTGCGAAATTCGCGCTGAACAGCCGCGGAATGTGCTGCGCGATCACAATCCCCGGCCCGTTCTCCGCCAACCCCATCAGCACCTTCTCGATCGCCTCGGTTCCCCCCGTCGACGCCCCGATCGCCACCACCCGGTATGACGCCGCCCGCGCCACGACCCCCACCGGCTTGCCCGCCCACGCCTCCAACGCCACTGCCACCGCCCCCGCCGTCCGCTCGTCATCTGCCTCCCGCTTCACCACCCCCGCATACCCATTCCCCTCGCCGCGCGGGCCCATCACCAGAATCACCGGCATCGGATAGTACTGCACCAGCCGCTGCAAAAACTTCCCGCTTTCGTTGCCCTCCAATTCGGCGTCCATCACCAGCACCGCCGGCTTTAACAAGACAATCTTGTCCCGGGCTTCCCGAATCGATCCCGCCGTCTCACAACGCCAGCCCGCCAATCCATCCACCGCCCGTGCCGCCGCCCGCAAAAAGCTCCCCGACCGGTCCGCCACCAGCGCCCGGCGTTCCCGTGTCGCCTCCCTCATGGCTATGCCGTTCCCCATCGCACCCGCAGATCCATCAGCCCTTCCATCAGCAGCAGCGTCCGCCGTACCCCCTCCATCTCGCCGTCTGCCAGCCGCAAGACCTCCGGAGGTGACAGGTAAAACAGACACTCCTTCTCATACCGGCTCAGAAAGGCCCCGCAGATCATGTTGCCCAACTCGCCCATCACCTGTTCCACCTCCTCGGCGCTCAACCCTTCGGCCCCATCAGCCCCAAGAAAGCTCCCCGCCATCGATCCAGCCGCCAGATCGTCCACCTCCATCCGGAATTCCCCGGCGTGATCGCCGCTAAACCGCACCCGCACCTGCAGCGCCAGCGGTACCGGCCCTTCGTAACTCTCCCCCTCCTCCAGGATGTCGGTGAAGAACATCACGTTCAGCACATCCCGCGCCGCCCCCACCAACTCGCCCGCCATCACCTCATCTCGTTGCCGTGTCTCTGACGTCGTCTCCATCGCTGTCCTCCCTAGCCGCCGCTATTCCCCACCCAGAATCTGCTGCACCTTCAACCGGATCATCTCCGGCTGGCACGGCTTGCTGATGTAGCCCTGCGCTCCCAACTCCCGCAGTCGCAGCACCCGCTTCTGCGTCGCATCGGTCGAAATGATCAGTATCGGCACCTTAGCGTCCCGTTCGTTCTCCCGCAGTTTCTGCACAAACTCTTCCCCGTTCATCACCGGCATGTTCAGGTCGGCAAAGATCAGGTCCAGCTTGTTCGTCCCCCGGTTCTCCCGCTCCACAATGTCGAGCGCCTCCTGACCATCGCCGGCCTCAAAGACGTTCTTCACCGGTAACGAGGCCAATTGCACTGTCCGCCTCACATACGCCCGCATCGCCGGCGAGTCGTCGACTATCAGTATTCGTAACGAATTCATATTCTTCTTTCCATCTCTTTCTTGTTTGACTCCTGCATCTCCCGGCTCGCCGGCACTCTACCTCGGCCCGGCCGCCGGCGTCCGCCGCGCCCCGGTTTCTCCCGCCTTCTCTCCCCCGTCTTTCCCATTCGGCCCCCGCGTCTGCACCCAAAATTCCCCACTCCCCACCTCCAACCCCAGATTGCGCGATACGGTCCCGCCCACCGCCTCCATCTCCACCATCACCCCTAGCTGCCACAGTAGTTTCCGCGCCGCCATATAGTTCCGTTTCCCCACCGCCAACTGCGCCCCGTCGCCCAGCAAATGCGCGCCTCCGGCCAGCCGCACCCGCATCCGCTTCCGCACTGCCCCCATCCGTTCCATGGTCCGCAGCAGCAGCGGGATCCCCGTGTCGGCGTAGGTCGCCGGCTTCTCTTGCGCCCGCGCCGCGTCCTGCCGCGAGTCCGGCAGCAGAAAGTGCAGCAATCCTCCCACACCGCTTACCGGATCGTGCGCTCCTACCGCTATGCACGAGCCCAATGCGTACGTAACGATCCGCGCCTCCCGGTCCGCCGAACATTGGCAGTCCGATATCCCCACCACGATCAACCCCATGTCCCGCCTCCTTGCGGCTTCCCGCTCGCCCCCGCCGGATCCCCATCCTGACGGTGCCGCCGGTAAATCGCCGGTCGAACATACTCCACATCCGTCTCCAGCCCGCTCAGCCCTTCGGCATGCCCCACCACCAGGTAGCCATCCGGCACCAGACGTCCCAGCAGCTTCCGTACGATCTGCATCCGTGTCTCCTGCGAAAAATAGATCATCACGTTGCGGCAGAAAATATAGGGAAACGGACCGATGCCCGGAAATGGATCCACCAGATTCAACCACCGGAAATGGACCATCTGCCGGATCTCTCTTCTCACCCGCAAATAGCCCTCCCACCGGTCCCGCCCCGGTGAAAAATACCGCGCATGCCACTCGGCCGGCAACGCCTCCACCCGCTCAGCCAAATAAACCGCCCTCCGCCCGGCCTCCAGCATTCGCATCGATACATCCGTCGCTAGAATCCGCACCCGCTCCGGCGCCTCCGGCCCCAGCGCCTCCCGCGCCACCATCGCCAGCGTGTACGGCTCTTCCCCGCTCGAAGACGCCGCGCACCAGATCGTCTGCATCCCGTCGGCCCGCGCGCGGGCGCGCAGCTCCTCCAGCAGCCACTCAAAGTGTCCCGGCTCCCGCCAGAAAGCCGTGTGATTCGTTGTCAACAGATCCAGCAGCCCCTGCATCCGCTCCCCCGTAGGATCGTCCTCGATCAGCCGCAGGTACTCCGCCGGGTCGCTCACTCCCAACTCCCGCATGTGCCGGCTTGTCCGTGCGTTTAACAGCAACTCTCTCCCCGGCCGGTTCTCCATCCCCAGCCGCTCGGTTGCCAGTTGCTGCAGACGCGCCAGCGCCGCCGCCGGCAGCATCCCATTCCTTTTATGCGGCCAGCCCATAGCCCTCCCGTCCCACCAGCCCGTCCAGGTCCAGGATGATCCCCACACTCCCGTCGCCCAGAATCGCCCCGCCGGCCACCCCCTGCACTCGCCCCATCCAATCGCCCAGACTCTTGATTACAACCTCCTGCTTCCCCACCACCTCTTCTACCGCCAGCGCCACCCGCTTCGTGCCCGCCTCCACCACGACCAGTACCAACTCCTCGGTCGCCCGCGCCCGGTTCTCTCCCCCCCTTGGCCCCGCCTCGCACAGCAACTGATCCATCCGCAGCACCGGCACCACCCGGTCGCGCAACAACGCGACTTCGTTTCTTCCCTCCACGGCCGTAATCGGCGACCCGCCCGGCTTGAGGATTTCCCGCACCGTGAACAGCGGTAGAATGAACCGGCTCCCGGCATGTTTCACCACCAGCGCGTCGATGATCGCCAGCGTCAGCGGAACCCGCAACAGAAATGTACTTCCTTTCCCCGGTTCGCTGCGAACCTCCACCCGCCCGCGAAGCCGCTCAATCTCCCGTTTCACCACATCCATGCCGACGCCCCGGCCAGAGATTGCCGTCACCTGCTCGGAGGTCGAGAACCCCGGCTCAAAGATCAATGCCAGCACCTCGGCCGGTGCCAACTGCCCCTGCTCCTTTACGAGCCCTCGCTCGATTGCCTTGCGGAGAATCCGCTCCTGGTCCAGCCCCCGCCCGTCGTCGGAGACCTCAATCACCACGTGCCCGGACTGATGCGTCGCCGCCAGACGGATCTTCCCTTCGGCCGGCTTACCCGCCCTCTCCCGCTCGGCCGCTGTCTCCAGTCCATGGTCAACGGCATTCCGCACCATATGCATCAGGGGATCGGCTAACTGCTCGACGATCGTCCGGTCCAGCTCGGCGTCCTCGCCCGCCGTTTCCATCGTCGCCAGTTTCCCGGACTCCCTCACCAGGTCGCGGAACACCCGCGCCATCCGCCGGAACACCTGCCCAACCGGCACCACCCGTAGCGACATCGCCGTCTTCTGCAGCTCCGTCGTAATTCGGCCTAGTTGATTCAGATTCTTTGCCGTCTTCGGGTCGCCCAACGCCGCCAGCGCCGGATCCAACTGCACCAGCGACTGCGCAATCACCAGTTCTCCCACCAGATCGACCAGTTGATCCAGCTTCTCGGTGTCCACCTTCACCGCCGATCGCGCCCGGTCGCGCGGCACGGCGATCCCGCTATCCTTGCCCGCCGCGCCAGGTCTCGGACCGGCCGCGGCCACCGTCTCGTTCCGGATCGCCCCATAGAGCCGGTCGAACAGCCCGGCGGCTTCGTCCGGAATCGTCACCGCTTCTCCTTGATCGATCTGCTCGGCCGCCGCTACCACCTCGCTCAGAAAGTCCGCGCTCGCCAGCGCCAGATCGATCAGCGCCGAACTCACCGGCCTAGCCCCGCTCCGCACCTCGTCGAGCAGCGTCTCGGTCTGGTGCGCCACCTCCCGCGCCATCTCCGCCCCGGCGATCGCCGCCAGCCCCTTGATCGTGTGAAAGCTTCGGAACAGCGCATGTACCGCTTCGGTGTCCTCCGGTGTCCGCTCCAGCCGCAACAACTCCTGCTCGATTTGGGACAGATGTTCCCGTGACTCCAGCACAAAGTCCGCCCACGGCATCCCGGGCCCGGCCGGTACCGGCGCCGCCGCCGCCAGCCTCTGCTCCAGTTCCGCCTCGGTCAGCATCTGCAGCCGCTCGGCGTACTCTTCCAGGTCCGTCCGCCGCTCGCCGTCTCCAGATTCCAGCAAAGCCGCCATTCCCCGGGCCGTCTCTTCGGTCCCTGCCAGGGCTAGTTCCCGCGCGCACTCGGCCGTTTCCACCAGCAGTTGCCGCAACTCCTCCCGTTGCCGCGCGGCCTCCTCCGGCCCGCCGGGCACTTCGCTCGCCGGCGGAAATATCCCGCTGATGATGGCATCGAGCAGTCGAAGTAGCTGTGCCTCCCCTCGCATGACGCCCCTCTCAGTTCCTTCCGCCGCCCGCCGGCGCCGTTCCCGGTGCCTCGGCCGCCACCATCCCGGTCTGCTCCTCCATGCGCCCGGCCAGCACCCCGTCAATCTCCAGCAGCAGCTTCACCTTCCCTCGGCTCTTGGCGATCTGGTTCACATATCCCAATTGCATCCATCCGCTGGCTAGGGCAGCGGTGTCTTCCACCTCCCCGGGCTGGATCTGCAGCACCTCGGAAACCCCGTCCACCACTACCCCCACTGGCGACTGCGCCTGTTTCAGGTCCGGTTGCATCACCACAATACACGCCCGCGGCCCCCGCTCCTGTGCCGCCATCCCCAGCCGCAAACGCAGATCCATCACCGGGACCACCCTCCCGCGCAGATTAATCACTCCCAGGACATAGGCGGCCGCCTGCGGTACCGCCGTTATTTCCTGCCACGGGATGATCTCCCGGATCCTCCCCACCGGCACGGCGAACTCTTCCCGTCCCAGCCAGAATGCCAGATACTTCCCGGCTCCCTGCAGATCCTGCCTCATCGCCTGCGCCATCTCTTCCATCCGGCATCGCCCCTTTCCACGGTCAGCCACGCAATCGCGGCACTCTCGATCCTTATCGCCCCCGCCGCCCTCCCCTTTAGCCCGTCCCCGGCCGAAAGTCACCCCTGCTCCTTTTTCCCTCAAGTCCTGTTCCGGCCGGCCGAAATGATCAGTGGACCCGGTCCGCCTGTGCCACTCTTTCCGAGTCACCGAACGGGTACCAGACGGGTTAGTCAATCTCGCAAGGCTAGGAGTTCGCAGCTATGCTCAACCACTTCTCTCGCACCGCGGCTACCGCCCTGTTAGCGACTCTCGGACTGTTCCCCTGTCTGGCGGAAATGCGGGTCGCCTACCAGGATGCCCTCCGCGCCGCCACCAGGAAGCCGCAGCCGGAATACAACCCCATCGCCAAACAGATGCGCGTGCAGGGCGATGTCGAGGTGGAGGCCAAGGTCTCCGACGCCGGCGAAGTCCTCGAAGTGAAGATCCTCAGCGGAAACTCCCTGCTCACCCCGCCCGTCGTCAAAGCCGTTCGGGACTGGCGCTTCCAGCCCTTCCAGGAAAATGGCAAACCCTGTCAAGCCATCGCCACTCTCCGCTTTACCTTTAAACTCTAACCCCCATCCGAAATCGCTCGGACCTCCGAAATCTCCCGGAAAGGAGTAGCCACCCATGAACTGGTCAGCAGGCCGGAAATTAGTCGCGTGTGCCTGGGTCACCGTCATCCTCACCCTCATCGTCGGAGCCACCGCACTCTGGGTCGCCAACGACCTCGGCTCCCGGCTCTCCGGCGCCGTCAACGAAAGCGCCCGCCACCAGATGCTCTCCGGCCAGATCGCCGCTTCCGCCGAACGCTTCGAAAACCTCGAACGCCAATTGACCATCGCCACCATGCTCCAGCAACCCGCCCAGGCCGATCAGGCCCGCCGCGACCTGGCCGCCTCCGATGAGTCCATGGCCCGGATCCTTGCCGAATTCCAGCGCTCGGAAAGCGCCTCCGAAACCCGCCAAACCCTCCAACTCATCCGCACCGATTTCGAAGCCTTCCGCGCCGGTCACCAGCGCGTCGTCGAAAAACTCGCCGCACAGAAAATGGACGAGGCCATCGCCGACCTCAATTCCTCCGTCCTCCCCAGGCTCGCCCAGATGAGCCGGAACGCCCGCCAACTCGTCCAGCACGAAGAATCTGTCCTCATCGCCCTCGGCACCGGCGCCGAAACCACCCGTTCCAACGTCGTCACCCTCTTCGCCGTCCTCGGCCTCATCAGTCTCTCCGTCGGCATCGGCGTGCTCTACAACCAGCGCTCCGTCACCGGCGTCCTCAGCCACTCGATCCAAGAACTCACCCACTACTCCCGCCAACTCGCCGCCACCGCCAGCCAGGTCTCCTCCTCCTCCCAGTCGGTCTCCCAGGCCGCCAGTGAACAGGCCGCCTCCCTCGAGGAAACCTCCGCCAGCGCCGAACAGATTCACTCCATGACCGCCCGCAATGCCGAACACGCCGGCGCCGCTACCGAGTGCACCAAGGATGCCAACCGCATCATCCAGGAGGCCAACCTCGCCCTCCACCAGATGATGGAGTCCATGAACGAAATCTCCTCCTCCTCCGGCCGCATCTCCAAAATCATCAAAGTCATCGACGACATCGCCTTCCAAACCAACATCCTCGCCCTCAATGCCGCCGTCGAAGCCGCCCGCGCCGGCGAAGCCGGTATGGGTTTCGCCGTCGTCGCCGATGAGGTCCGTAACCTCGCCCAACGCTCCGCCCAGGCCGCAAAAGACACCACTCAGCTCATCGAAGAGTCCATCGCCCGCGCCGCCGAAGGCAAAAAGAAACTCGACGAAGTCGCCGCTTCCATCACCGGCGTCACCTCCGCCGCCACCAGAGCCAAATCCCTCGTCGAAGAGGTCCACGGCGGCAGCGAACAACAGGCCCGCGGCATCGAACAGATCGCTCGCGCCGTCTCCCGCATGGAACAGGTCACCCAGCAACTCGCCGCTACCGCCCAGGAAAGCGCCGCCTCCGGCATGGAACTCAACTCCCACGCCCGCGCCGTCGATGAGATCGTCGTCGACCTCCGCAAACTCTTCGGCAATCCCAACGAAGCCCTTCCCGCCCCACAACGATCCCCCACTCCCCCCTCCAGGCTCCCCGCCCAAACCGTTCCCCGCGACCACGGCTTCAAAAAACCCGCCTTCTCCCTGGCCGGCTCCGATCCCAAATCCGTCATCCCCCTCGACCAGGACTTCGACGGCTTCTAGTCTCTCCCGTACCACCCCTCCAAGAGCGGCGTATCCTAACCGGTATGCCGCTCTTGCTCTTTCTCCTCGCCGCCCTCGCCCTCCACTCCCAGCCCCTCCCCCGCCTCGTCCACGCCGGCTATGCCCTCTCCCTCGATAACGGCGCCGTCACCGTCGTCCAACTCCGCCCAAACTCCCCCGCCGCCCGCGCCGGACTCCTCCCCGGCGATCAGATCCTCAACCCTCCGCCCAATCCCCGCTCCCTCCTCCGCCGCCCCGACAAATCAGAACTCCCCCTCTCCATCCGCCGCGCCTCCCAAACCCTCTCCCTCACCCTCTCCTTCCTCGCGCCGCCCCCGGAATCCCAACCCGATTTCACCATCGAGTACGGCCAGCTTACCGTCGACAACCACCGCCGCCGTACCTTCAAAACTATTCCCAATAACAAACCCAATCCCCCTGTCATCCTCTGGCTCGCCGGCTCCGGTTGCGCCTCCCAGGAGTCCCCCGCCACCCCCTCCGCCGAAGTCCAGTTCCTCTACGCCCTCACCCGCGCCGGCTACGCCACCCTCCGCGTCGAAAAGACCGGAGTCGGCGATAGCGAAGGCCCCCCCTGCTACAGCCCCGAAGGCGATCTCCAACAGGAGGTCCGCGCCTACGCCGCCGCCGTCGCCCAACTCCGCCCCGCCAAAATAATCCTCTTCGGCCACTCCGCCGGCGCCACCCTCGCACCCCTCGTCCTCCAGCAGTCCGGCCCCGTCCATGCAGCCATCCTCGCCGGCGGCATGGGCTCCCGCTTCTTCGACTACATCCTCGAAATGCGCCGCCGCGAACTCGCCCTCGCGAACAAACCTCTGCAGCCCGACATGGAAATCCACACCCGCTGCCTCGACGCCCTTCTCAATAAGGGAGAGTCCCCCGACGACATCGAAAAAGCCATGCCCGACTGTCGCCGCCGCGTCCGCTTCGACTCACCCCCCGCCTACACCTCGCAGTGGGCCCAACTCGACCTCGCCCGCCTTTGGCGCGCCCTCCCCCGCCTCCCCGTCCTCATCCTCTACGGCACCGCCGACTTCGTCACCAGCCTCGAACAATCGAAGCTCCTCCAATCCCACATCCCCCAATCCCGCCTCCAAACCCTCCCCATGGACCACGGCTTTCTCGACTACGCCACCCCCCAACAAGCCTGGGACGCCGAACAGGGCCGTGCTCCCCATCCGCCCCGCCTCCACCCCGGTCTTTTCACCGCCACCCTCCGCTTCCTGAAACGTAACTAGGGGAAGGCGGCCTCCCGCCTTCCCCCAGCCAGGCTTTCCTACCCCCGCAGCTTCTTGAAGTTCGCCAGACACTTCTCCGCCGTCTCAATCGGCGTGAACCGGCTTCCTTCCTGCTCCACCATGTAGCACTCCACTCCGCCGGACTTCTCCGCCGCCGCAAAGATCTTCTTCCACGGCGAATCGCCCTCGCCGAACAGCGTCTTGAATCCCACCGACGGGTCCTTGGACCAGTCTTTACAGTGAATGGAAGCAAACCGCCCCGGATTCTTCTTGATCCAGGCCACCGGATCCACGCCCGCTTCCACGCACGTCCCCACGTCCAGTTGCAGCACCACGTTCTTGGTCGTCTCCGCCGCTAACACCTCCATCGGCGTCTTCCCGTCAATCGCCACAAACTCCGTCTTGTGGTTATGGAACCCCGCCCGGATCCCTGCCGACTTCATCTTCTCCGCGCCGGCGTTCAACTGCTCCGCCACGCCTTTCCACCCGGCCAACCCCTCCACACGCCCCGCGCTCGCCATCACAATCAGCTTCGAGCCCAGAATCGTGTTCAACTCCATGGCGTGCTCAATCTTGTCCGCCGCATACGTCCCCGCGCTGTTGTGCGTCGACAGGCACTTGATCCCCAAATCGTCGAGAATCTTTCGCATCTCCTTCGCCTTCGCCACCGACCAACCCGTGTACGGCGAATAAAACTCCACCGCGTCATAGCCCAGCTTGCCGACGGCCTTCACCGTTCCGACATCGTCTTTCGTCAACTCCTGCCGGACGGAATACAACTCCAGCCCAATCGGAATCTTTTTCCCTTTAGCGGTCAATAATGCGCTCGCCGCGGCGGCCTGTGTAAGAAATGTGCGTCGATTCATACCACCTCGAACCTATCACAGCCGCCGCCCCAGCAGAAGCTGTGCCGAGTTCGAGATCACCCCGTCGGCGCTCACCATCACCAGCACCTCTCCCTCCATCCCTTCGGGCAGTTCCATCTCCACCCGGTCCAACCCGTCCACGTCCCCGTCAGCCCCCGCCCGTACCACCCGCGCCTCCACCCCGTCCACCCACGCCCGCACCTCCGTGGCGTTCCGTAGTCCCGTCCCCCGCAGCGAGACCGTCCTGCCCCGCACCACCACATTGCTGCACCTCCCCGCCTCGCAGGTAAAGGTCGATCCCTCGTCCGTCTCCCCATCCGCCGGCCCCTGCCCCATCTGCGTCGCCGTAAACAGCCCCGGCGAAACCCGCTCCACAATCAGGAATCCGTCATAGCGCTGCCGCGCCGTATCAATCCGCACCTGCGCCAGCCCCACCGCCGTCTCCGTGGGGACCACGTAGTTAACCTGCGACTGCCCAACATATTGCACCGCCGCCCTCCTCCGCACACCCGCCACGTCGGTCACCCATACCTCGGCTTCCCCCGCCTCCCCCTCCCGAGCAAACCCATCCCCGTAGCCGATCACCATCGCCCCCGGTGCCACCGTCCATGTCCCATGGCTCCTGTGCACGCTGTCCAGCCAACCGCTCGCCGGAAAAACTTGTCCCTGCCCGGCGACCGGATAACTCCCGGCCCCGCCCACATCCAGCACCACCGCATCCCGCGGCTGTTGCGCAAAATCGAATGGGTCGTAGAGATCTGCCACCCCGTCTTCTTCATGAGCGAGCCCAAACCGGTTCTCCACCGTCCGCACCCAGCTTTCGTGGCTGTAGACCCGGTGGTCGTTGTACCCCAGCCGCGCCCACGGACTGATCACCAGCGAAGGAACCCGCCGCCCATATCCCGGTGGTGGCGCCAGATGGTCGCCCGCTGCGCCAGCCTCGGCCCAGGCGACAAACACCGCCGATCGCCGCCACAGCCTGCTACCCGCCACCGCGTTCACCGCCCGCGTGACCTCGGCCATCTCCCCCCGTTCCGGAACCAGGAGGCTCACCGAAGGCAGCGTCTCATTCCGGCAATCATCCACGAATGCAGAAAGGTCTCCCCCATACTCCCGCCACGACTGTACCCGCGCGGCCAGCGCCCGCATCCTCTCCCGCGGATCCGGCGAAGCGAAGAAGTGGTCCTGCAGCGTGTACAACTCGGCGTAGGCCCAATAGTTCGGTACTTCCTTCGGTCCGAACTCCCCCGCCCGCCCCTCCGAATCGGCAAAACCGCCGAAATACTGGTCGAAGCTCCCCTCTCCCAGCAACACAAACACGAAATGTTGCACCCGGTCCCAGTGCGGCCTCTGCCCGGCCAGCGTTCCCGCCGCCGCCAGTAGCGCCATCACCCGAATCGCTCCAGTCGCCATAACGTCCCATCCCCTCCACTCGTTGATCCCAAGGCGCGCGCGGACCGGCAATTTCAGTATCGCGTGGATCCCCGGTGGGGCGGGATCGCGGCCGTCCGCGCTCCCGCCCCCGGGCTGTTGCTCTATTGCGGAGGCAATAGATCCGCTATCTGCAGGCACACCCCGCGGGATGGACTCATCACCGCGAAAACGCGGTCCTTCCCCGAAAAGACAAGCGTGACCCGCTCCGTCCCTCCATCGTCCTTGTACTCCTCGATGAGCAACCCCGTGCCCCATCGCAGCGCCACTTCCTCGATCCGCGCCGCCTCATCGGCCGGAATCCCAATCAGCCACGACGGTTGTGCCACGTACCGCCGTGCCAGCGCCCGGGCCTCCCACCAGGACAGCCCAAGACTCCGGAACGCCGTCTCGGCGAACTGCTCCAACGGAAATCCCGCCGGAATCGACAACTCCACCGGGCGGGACTGCAGAATCTGAATCTCCCCCGGATAGTCGGCCGCGACGATCGGTCCCATGCGCGCACGAATCGTCAATTGATCCCACTCCTCCGGCACCGTCACATCGGCGGCCCCGGATCGGGCGAGCGCGGCCCGCAGGTCACTCGTGCGAACCGTCTGTTCGATGGTCATGGCCCCAATCACCGAAATCGCCGGACTGCCAGGCCACGATCCTTGCGCCGGCAAGCGTAACGCGATTCCGGCTTGCGCCTCTGCCTCCCCTGGTCCCGGCACCGCCCGATGACCCGCACCCATCACCGTAGTTTGAAACGGCGAATCCGACAGGTCGACCCGCACCACGTCCACCCGATTCAGGAACAGCCGGAAGGTCAGCTCCTGCGCCACCGCCCGTCCTTGCGGCAGTGCCAGAACCGCCACAGCCAGTCCGGCAAGTGCCCCGGCTGCGATCCACCCCCGCCGTACCGGCGCGGGCTCGAGTTTTCGATGCAGGAGAACTCGCGCCTGCACGGCGTCGGGTGTCCACGCGGGTGCGGTCTCCGCCATCCGCTCGGCCACCCAGATACTGTTATCGTTTCGTTCCATATCGCCTCTCATACTCCTTCCGGAACGCGGTCTGTGCACGGCTCAAGAGACTTCCCACCGAGGGGAGGTGGACCTCGGCCGCCGTGGCGATTTCGCGATACGACAGGTCCTCGGCCCACAGCAGCAGCACCTGCGCCTGCCGCCCGTCGATGCCCGCCAGAACCGCACGGACGTTCGTCTGCTCGACGTCGGCCTCGTACAGTTCCTGCGGTGTTGGCGGAGCGCCGCGCAGCGACGAAAAGAATCGCTCGAATCGTTCCCGTCGCGCCTGCTTCCGCCACTCATCGATGGCCTCCCGCACCGCTGTGCGGTAGAGCCAGCCTTCCGCCTGCTCACCCTGTGCATTGGGGTTCCGCTGCCATTTCACGAACACCTCGACGGCTAACTCCTCCGCGCGGGCCTGGTCTCGCACCACCCGGCCAATGACGCGGGCGATCCGCCCATAATGAGCCTTGAAAAGTGCGTCGAGGTCCATTGGTTCCGTCACCCCGGCTCTTGACATCGCCACGTTTCTTGCGTTCACAGTACAAGAACGTCCCACCCGGCCGGTTTGTGCCACCGCATGTCGATGGGTGTCGAAAATAATCGCCGGCGCCGGTCCAGGCGCTTACGTGGACCTCGGTCTCCTCACCCTACAATCTCCTTCACCACCCGCCCATGCACGTCCGTCAGCCGGAACTGCCGCCCCTGATACGGAAACGTCAGCCGTTCATGGTCAATTCCCAATAAATGCAGGATTGTCGCTTGCAGGTCATGCACATGCACCCCGCCCTCGGCCACGTTGAATCCATACTCGTCCGACGCTCCGTGCGAAAGCCCGCCCTTCACGCCTCCCCCGGCCATCCATAGCGAAAACACCCTCCCGTGATGATCCCGGCCATAAGAGTCCACCTTCGACGGCCCCTGCGCATACGGCGTCCGGCCGAATTCGCCACCCCAGATGACCAGCGTATCGTCCAGCATCCCCCGCTGCTTCAAATCCTGCACCAGCGCTGCCGACGGCTGATCCACATCCCGCGCCAGCGACGGCAACTTGTCCGTCAACCCCCCGTGATGGTCCCACCCGCGATGGTACAACTGCATGAACCGCACGCCCCGCTCGGCCAACCGCCGCGCCAGGATGCAGTTGGCCGCAAACGTCCCCGGCTTCTTCGCATCCGGCCCGTACATCGCCAGCGTCGCCTCGCTCTCTTTCGACATGTCCACGAGTTCCGGAACCGACGCCTGCATCCGGAACGCCATCTCATACTGCGCAATCCGCGTCTCAATCTCCGGATCGCCCACTCGCTCCTGCAGCCGCTTGTTCAGCGCCGCCAACCCGTCCAACTGGCTCCGCCGTAGCTCCCGCGTCACCCCCGGAGGATTCGACAAATGGAGCACCGCGTCCCCGCCGCTCCGGAACTGCACACCCTGATACCGCGACGGCAGAAAACCCGATCCCCACAGCCGCGCCAGCAATCCCTGGTCCGGCTGCCCGTTGCTCGGCACGGAATTCAACACCACAAACGCCGGCAGATTCGCGTTCTCGCTCCCAAGCCCATAATCGACCCACGCCCCCAGGCTCGGCCGCCCCGGCAACTGGCTGCCCGTCTGGATCAGCGTGATCGCCGGATCGTGATTGATCGCCTCCGTGTGCACCGCCCGCAGTACACACAGCTCATCGGCCACCTTCCCGGTGTGCGGCAGCAGGTCGCTCAGCCACTGCCCGCTCTTGCCGTGCTGCTTGAACCCGTACATCGTCGGCATCACCGGGAACCGGTCCTGGTGCGCCACCATGCCCGTAATGCGCTGCGTCCCGAAAATGGAGGGCGGAATGTCTTCGTTGAACCGGCCCTTCATGTGCGGCTTGTGGTCCAGCAGATCCAGGTGTGAAGGCCCGCCCGCCTGGAACAGGAAAATCACCCGCTTCGCCTTCGGCGCGAAGTTCGGAAACGCCCGCGGTGCCGCCAGCGCGCTCAGCGCCGCCGTCCCCAGCCCAAATCCCATTCGCGTAATCAGTTCCCGTCTCGAAAACGTCATTTCGTGATGACCTCGTCCAGATTCAAAATCACATTCGCCACCGCCGCATAGGCGCCCAACTCCGCCGCCGGAATCGTCGCGTCCACCGCCGCCGCTCCCACCGCCAGGAACGCCTTCGCCCCCTCCGGGTCCGCCGTGTACGCCGCCCGCATTCGCGTAAAGGTGTCCATCAGCGTCTTCGTCTCCGCCGCCTCCGCCGCCCGTCCCGTTGCCAGCCGGAACGCGTACGCCACGCGCGCCTCCGCCGTCCGCCCGCCTTCCTTGTACGCCCGCTCAGCCAGCTTCCGCGAGGCCTCCACAAAAATCGGATCGTTCAGCAGCGTCAACGCCTGTAGCGGCGTATTCGTGCTCGAGCGGCGCACCACGCAGAACTCCCGGTCCGGCGCATCGAACACGGTCATCGTTGGATGCGGCACCGTCCGCTTCCAGTAGGTGTACAGGCTCCGCCGGTGCAGCCCCGGTCCTTTGCTCTCCGGCCACTTCGTCCCCGGATAGTCCGCCGCCACGATGATGCCCTTGTAGAGGTCCTTCGTCTGGTAAGGAAACACCGGCGGCCCGCCAATCTGGTTCTCCAGCAGTCCGGCCGTATACAGGCTCTGGTCCCGAATCGTCTCCGCCGGCAGCCGGAACCGCGGCCCCCGCGCCAGCAGCCGGTTCTCCGGATCCCGCGCAAAACTCTCCTTCGTTCCCGCCGCGTCCTGCCGGTAGGTCGCCGAGAGCACCATCTTCTCCATCAGCCCCTTCACATTCCAACCCGAGTCCACAAACTCCCGCGCCAGCCAGTCCAGCAACTCCGGATGGCTCGGAAACTCGCCCTGTGCCCCGAAATTGTCGCTCGTCTTCACCAGCCCCTGCCCGAACAGCTGCTGCCAGAACCGGTTCACCACCACCCTCGCCGTCAACGGATGATCCGGCTTCGTCAGCCACTTTGCCAGCCCCAGCCGGTTCTTTGGCGCCCCGGCCGGCCACGCGCCCAGCAGCGCCTCCGGCACTCCGGGCTCCACCCGCTCTCCCGGCATGTTGTACTGCCCGCGCAGCAGCACGTGCGTCGGCCGCGGCGCGCCCGGCAACTCCTCCATCACCATGACGGTCGAGACGTTCCGCGCCACCGCCAGCCGTTTCTCCCGCAGCGTTTCCAGTTCCACATCGGCCTCGGCCACTCCGGCCACCTGCCGCACCTCGGCCGGCGCCAGCGCCCGCGTCCAGGCCCGCGCATCGCGGATCCCCGTCACCCGGAACTTCGTCGGCGTCGGCTTGTCGCCCTCCACCGCCGGCATCGCCAGCCCGTCGTGCACAATCCGCGTCGGCAACTCCCGGCCATCCACAAACAGCCGGACCCACGACGCGTACGCCCGCATCGCCCCCGGCATGTTCTTTGCGCCTTCATAAACCACCGTGACGTGCCGCTCCCGTCCTTCGGTCAGCCCCGCTCCCTCGCTCAATACCCGTATGGAATAGGCCGGCAGCCGGTCGGCGTAGCGGAAGTCGATCTCGCCCCCCGTCACCCGCACGTCAATCCCCCGGCCGTACGTGGTCGCCGCCATGTTCCGCTTGTAGTCGATGTTGCTTACCAGCACCGCATCGGCCCCGCCCTTCACCCGGAAGGCGAAGGTCACCGGCTCGTGCTTGGAAATGGTTACCGGCTTGTCCGGCTCCAGTGCCATCCCGCCGTCGACGGTCACCGCCTCCAGCCGCCGTGGCTTGCTCCGCGCCGACAGCTTCGCGATCGCCGCGTCCAACTCCGCCAACTTCTTCTGCTCCTCCACCGTCGGCGCCTGAATCATCGGCACCGCATTCGCCACTCGCCCGTCCTCGCCAAACTCCGGAACGTTGTTAAAGAACGCGAACAGCCGGTAGTGGTCTTTCTGCGTGAACGGGTCGTACTTGTGGTCGTGGCACCGCGCGCACTCCAGTGTGATTCCCAGCCAGGCCATCCCCAGCGTCCGCACCCGGTCGGCAACATACTCCACCCGGTACTCTTCCTCAATGATTCCGCCTTCGGAGTTGATCACATGGTTCCGCCCGAAGCCGGTGGCAATCCGCTGTTCGAGAGTCGGCTTCTCCAGCAGGTCGCCCGCCAGTTGTTCGGTGATAAACCGGTCGTACGGCATGTTCTCGTTGAACGCGCGGATCACCCAGTCGCGCCACCGCCACATGCTCCGCTCAGCGTCGTTGTTGAACCCGTGCGTGTCGGCGTAGCGCGCCACGTCCAGCCAGTCCATCGCCATCCGCTCCCCGAACCGCGGCGAGGCCAGCAGCCGTTTCACCGCTGCTCCGTAAGCGCCCTCCCCGCGAGCCTTGACGGCCGCCGCGAAGGCGGAGTAATCGGCCGGCGCCGGCGGCAGTCCGGTCAAGTCCAGCGAAACCCGCCGCAGCCACGCCTCCGGCGCCGCCGGCGGATTCGCCTTCACTCCCTCGGCCGTCAGTCGCGCCCGAACGAACCCGTCGATGGAACCGCCCGCCTTCCGCACCGGCGGAACAAACGCCCAGTGCTGCGAGTAGCCGCCGCCTTCGGCCGCCCAGCGCTTCAGCACCCCAATCTGCGTCTCGCTCAACGTGCGTTTGGAGGAGGCAGGCGGCATCCGCAATGCCGGATTGGTCGCGGTGACCCGCGTCAGAACTTTATTCAGGTCCGCCCCGGCGACGTCCAGCCGTAGCCCCGCCATCCGCTTCTTCGCGTCCTGCCCGTGGCAATGAAAGCAGTTCTCACTCAGGATCGGCCGCACCTCGCGCCCGAAATCCACCCGTTTCTCCTGCGCCACCGCGCACACCGCAACCAGAATTGCCAGCCACTTCATACTGACCCATCATAACCGCCGCCCGCCGCTGGGCGATCATAAGGAGTTACCAATGAAAACCTGGAAGTTGACCGTCGAATACGATGGAACGAAATACAGCGGCTGGCAGGAGCAGAACAACGCCCGCACCGTGGCCGGATCCCTCCGCTCCGCCTTCGAGGATTTCCTCCAATCGCCCATCGAACTGATGGGCGCCGGCCGCACCGACGCCGGCGTCCATGCTCTCGGCCAGGTGGCCCACGTCAAGCTCCACAAATCCGATCGCCGCCACCCCCGCTACGAGCCCGCCTTCCTGCAAAAACAGGTGAACGACCGTTTGCCCAGCGACATCGCCGTCCTCCAGATCGAAGAGGAGGCCCCCAACTTCCATGCCCGCCACGACGCCACCGCCCGGTCGTATCTCTACCAGATCGCCACCCGCAAGACGGCGTTTCACAAGCGGCACGTCTGGTGGCTGAAGGAGGAGTTGGATATCGAGGCGATGCAGCAGGCCGCGGCACGCTTTCCCGGCCGTCACAATTTCGCCCGGTTCGCGCAAAAGGACCCCTCGAAACCCCACGAGTCGACCATCGTCCACGTGGAGTCGGCCGAAGTCTTCACCGATGACTTCCTCATCCTCTTCCGCGTCGAAGCGTCCCACTTCCTCTGGCGCATGGTCCGCCGCCTGGTCGGCGTCACGGTAAAGGTCGGCCTCGGCGAGGTGACCCTCGACGAACTCGAGGAACTCTTAAACAACAAAGGCGACGCCCGTCTGGACGTCGCCGCTTGGACCGCTCCCGCCGCCGGTCTGTTTCTCGAATCAGTGCGCTACTAACAGAAGTGCGCGCCCTGCGTCTCCACGTAGACCGAATAGAGCGACTGGCTGCCGCACATGAACAACCGGTTCCGCTTGGAACCGCCAAAGGTCAGGTTCGCGCAGATCTCCGGCAACTTGATCTGCCCGATCCGCTGGCCATCCGGAGCGAAGATGTGCACGCCGTCATAGTTCTCGCCCACCCAACCCGCGCTCGACCAGACGTTGCCGTCCACGTCGCAGCGGATGCCGTCGGCCAACCCGGCGCCCAGCGAGCCGAGCGTCATGTCGCAGAACTGCCGCCCGTTGGAAAGCTTCGTCCCGTTCACGTCCCACACTTTGATGATCTTCGGCGCGTTCGGGTAATGCGTCGCCCCGGTGTCGGCAACGTAAAGTTTTTTGTAGTCCGGGGAGAAGCAAAGCCCGTTCGGCTTGTAAATCTCATCGGTCACTTTGTCGATCCGTCCCGACTTATCGATCCGGTAGACCGCTTCCTTCAATTCGAGCTTGCCTTTGTTGCCTTCGTACCACATCAGCGAGCCGTAACCGGGATCGGTGAACCAGATGCCGCCGTCGGGTGCCACCACCGCGTCATTCGGCGCATTCAGCGGCTTGCCCTCAAATTTATCGGCCAGCACCGTCACCGAGCCGTTGTGTTCGTAGCGCAGCACGCGCCGGTTGCCGTGTTCGCAGGCGATTTGCCGGCCTTCCCAATCGAAAGTGTTTCCGTTGGAGTTGCCGGCCGGATTGCGGAAGGTCGAAATCGCGCCCGTCTCTTCCGTCCAGCGGATCTGCACGTTGTTCGGAATGTCGCTGAAAAGGAGGTATTTCCCCACGCCGCTCCACGCCGGTCCTTCGGCCCAGAGGAACCCGGTTCCCAGCCGCTGAATGGGCGTGTTGCCGAGCTTGTATTTGTCGAAGCGCTTATCGAGAGAGACAATATCGGGGTCGGGATACCGCGTCGGCTGTTTGCCGCTCCAGTCCCGCTGCTTCTGGGCCAGCAAAGGCGCCGCGCCCAGGGCGGCGGCCGTTAGAAAGGATCTGCGTTTCATGCGGCTCAGTATATCAACCCGGCTCTTGGTACACTCACGTTTTACTGGGAGGGAACCACAATGCGGGACTACAGAGTTCTCAAGGTAGCGGTCGCGGCGGTGGCGCTGGCCGTTTCGGCCTTGGCGCGGGAGTTGCCGGTACTGTTTGAGCGGCAGGACGCCGCGTCGTTTCGGGTGCGCGGAAACGGCTACGCGGTGGCGATTCAACGGGAGCAGATGACGCTGGCCACAGCGTCAGGCGCGGCCACGCTCGCCTGGCGGGGCGTTGCCCCCGGAGCGTCACTCCGCGCACTGGAGCCACTGGCCACGCGCGTCAACTATCTCACCGGCCGCGACCGCTCGCAGTGGCGCACCGGTGTCTCCACCTTTGGGCGTCTGCGGTTGGCGGGGCTCTATCGCGGCATTGACGTGGTCTATTACGGCACCAGCCGGCAACTGGAATACGATTTCCTGGTCCACCCCGGCGCCGATCCGTCCGCCATCCGCTTCTCGCTGCCGGCGAAACTGGAAGCTAACGGCGAACTGGCCCTGGCCAACGGCTTGCGGTGGCAGGCCCCTGTGGCCCGCCAGGACGGCCGCCCCGTCGCCGCCCGCTTTGCCGCTCGCGGCAATGGCGAATTCGGCGTCGAATTGGGCGCCTACGACCGCTCGCGCGAACTCGTCATCGACCCGGTGCTCACCTATTCCACCTATCTCGGCGGCGCACTTGCCGATGAAGCCCGCGGCCTGGCCGTCGACGCGGCCGGCAACGCTTATGTCGTCGGTTCCACCGTCTCGGCCGACTTCCCCGGCACCTCGCGCGGCATGACCTTCGGCGGCCAGGACGTCTTCGTCGCCAAGCTCAACCCCTCCGGGCGCGCCATCGATTGGGCCACCTATATCGGCGGCACCGGGACGGACACCGGAACGGCGATCGCCATCGACGCGGCGGGCGCGCTCTACATCACCGGCCAGACGGCCAGCACGAATTTTCCGGTTTCGGCGACGCCGTTCCAGGCCAATTTGGCCGGCGGCAGCGCCGTCACCGACGCGTTCGCCGCCAAGCTCTCCGCGGACGGCCAAACGCTGATCTACAGCACTTACATCGGCGGGTCGCTAAGCGACAACGGGAACGCGATCGCCGTCGACGCCCGCGGCGCGGCGTACATCGCCGGCCGCACCGACTCCACCGACTTCCCCTCCACCACGCGCGAGACGCTACCGGCCCGCGGCGCCGGCGACGGCTTCGTGACGAAAGTGGCTCCCGACGGCGCCACGCTAGTCTATTCGAGTTTCCTCGGCGGCTTTGCTCTCGACGTCGTTCACGCCATCGCCATCGACAGCGCGGGCGCTGCCTTCGTCACCGGCGAAACGCGTTCGGAGAATTTTCCCTTTACCGAGACCGCTTATCAGCGCGAACGGCGCGGCGCCTCCGACGCTTTTGTTTCCAAGCTGGCCGTGGACGGCGCGAGCCTCGTCTACTCCTCCTACTACGGCGGCGACGGGCAGGAGACCTCCCGGGCCATTGCGATTGACCGCTTCGGCGCGGCGTACATCACCGGGATCACCAGTTCGGCGAACCTGCCGGTGAGCTTCAACGGGGCGCAGCGTTCTCCGCTCCTGTTGCCGGACGCCTTCGCGGCCAAGATTGACCCGGCCGGCTCCAGCCTGGTTTACGGCACTTACATCGGCGGGGACTCGGAAGACCAGGGCAACGCCATCTCGCTCGACGCGACCGGTGCCGCCTACATCGGCGGGCAGACGACGTCGGCGAACTATCCGACGGTCAACGACGGCCCGCTGGGCGCCGAGCCCGCCAAGGGCGGCTTTGACGGTTTCGTGACCCGGATCAGCTCCGGCGGGAACTTTCTCCACTTCTCGACCCACTACGGGGGAACCGGCGCGGACGCGATTTTGGCGATAGCGACCGATGCGCGCGGCCGGATCTGGATTGCCGGGACGACCGACTCGACGAATCTGCCGACCTCGACCGGCGCGCTGGCGACCCGGGCGCCGGGCGTGACCGACGGATTTGTGGCGCTGCTGAGCGAAATCAGCGTGGCGGTGACCCCCGGATCGGTAACGCTCGGGGCGCGGGAGACGCAGCAGTTTTCGGCGACGGTGACGAATGTCGGCAACACGGCGGTCCGCTGGTCGATATTCCCGGAGATCGGGACGATCAGCACGACGGGGCTTTACACGGCGCCGGCGACGTTTACGGGATCGCCTTCGATTACCGTTTCGGCGATCAGTCTGGCCGACGGGACGAAGATCGGCCAGGCGACGGTGACGCTGGTGAGCCGGATCACGGTGAGCGTGACGCCGGCGACGGTGTCGCTGCTGGCGGGGCGGACGCAGCAGTTTACGGCGATTGTTTCGGGGGCGTCGAACACGGCGGTGACCTGGTCGATTTCGCCGGTGATCGGGACGATCAACGCGAACGGGCTCTACACGGCGCCGGCGACGTTTCTGGCCGAGTCGACGGTGACGGTGCGCGCGACGAGCGTGGCGGAGACGTCGCGGGCGGGGACGGCGACGGTGAACCTGACGCTGCCGCCGGTGGCGCCATCGCCGGTGATCACCGCCGAAGGGATCACGAACGCGGCCAGTTTCCGCGGCGCGGTGGCCGACGGGGGGATTTCGCCCGGCGAGATTGTGACGATTTTCGGCAGCAACATGGGGCCGGCGACGCCGGTGACGCTGCAACTGGACGGACGCGGCTTCGTGTCGACGCGGCTGGCCGGGACGCGGGTGCTGTTTGACGGAACGCCGAGCCCGATGATTGTTACGAGCGCGGGCCAGGTTTCGGCGGTTGTGCCGTACTCGATTGAGGGGCTTTCCAGCGTGGCGGTGAGCGTGGAATTCGACGGCCGGGCGTCGGCGCAGGTCTCGGTGCCGGTGCTGGCGGCGTCGCCGGCGCTGTTCACGCAGAACTCCTCCGGCTCCGGCGCCGGATCGATCATCCGGCAGACCGGGGAACTGGTGACGCCGGCCGCTCCGGCGGCGCCGGGAGAGGTGCTGACGCTGTTTGCGACCGGAGAAGGGGCGACGAATCCGCCCGGGGTGGACGGCAAGCCGACGGCGCTGCCGCTGCCGCTGCCGAAGTTGCCGGTGAAGGTGGTGATCGACGGGGTGGAATACGATCCGCTCTACGCGGGCGGCGCGCCGGGACTGGTGGCCGGAGTGTTCCAGGTGAACTTCACGATGCCTCCGGGCGGCGCGGGGCCGCGGCGGATCCGGTTGAAAGTCGGTGACCGAATGAGTCCGGACACGGTAACGGTGGCCGGGCGGTGAGGAGCGCGGCGCTCCTCATCGCTCTGTGCGCCGCGGCGTGGGCGCAGCCGGCCGAGCGGGCCGTGGCCGAACGGCCGCCGCAATACGAGGTGAAGCGAACCTCGGCGCGGCTGATCGTCGACGGCCGGCTGGATGAGGGCGCGTGGCGGTCCGCCGCGGCGGTGGAGTTGCAGTTCCCCTGGGGTGAGCAGACCGGGGCGAAGCAGAAGACCTCCGTGCGGCTGCTGTGGGACGCGGAGTATCTGTACGTGGGCTACGCCTGCGACGACGCTGACGTCGTCGCGCACTTTGACCGGCGCGACGACCCGACGTATCGTGACGACGCGGTGGAGCTGTTCGTCAACCCGAAGCCGGCGCAGAGCTTTTATTACGGGCTGGAGATGAACGCGCGCGGGACGCTTTACGACTACTTTTACGCGTTTCCGCAGCTATTGCTGAAGCGGGTGGACTTCAGCGGAGTGCTGCTGGCGACGCACGTGGACGGAACGTTGAACCAGACGGGGGACAAGGACCGCGGCTGGACGCTGGAACTGGCGATTCCGTGGCGGAACTTTGAGGAGTTGGGGGTGACGGCGGCGCCGAAGGCGGGAGCGGTGTGGACGGCGAACCTGAACCGATGGGACGGGGTGGAGCCGGCGCGGCGGCTGAGCGTGTGGTCCGACTCGGCGACGGTGCGGCCATCGCCGCACAACCCGAAGCGTTTCGGGGATCTGATCTTCAGGGAGTAGCGGGGCGGCCGCGGCGGACATCGCCGAAGAGGGTGTCGCCGCCGACCTGACCGCCCTTGAGCAGGATCTGGAGGCCGTCGATGGCGGGGTCCGGGGCCCAGACGCGGCAGAGGGGGGAGCCGGGGGCGAATGGGCGGACGACGGTCAGTGCCTGGATGCCGAGGGCGAGGCCGGCGTGGCCCGAGGTGTCGCCGCCGGCGATGAGGGCGCGGCGGATGCCGGAACGGCGGACGAGCGAATCGGCCAACGCGCCGAGGCGGGCTCCGAGGGCGTTGCCAGGAGCGGATGGCAGGACGTCGTCCGGGCCGGCAGCGGTATAGACAACGGGGCTGGCGCCGCCGGCGAGCGCGGTTTCGGCGGCATCGCGGAGGCGGAGGAACTCGGCGTCGCCTTCGAGGAGGGCGGCGGGATTGGCGGGGAGGAGGGTGAAGCCGTTGGCGGCGGCCCAACGGATCTGGCGGCCGGTGCCGGGGGAGCAACTGCCGGAGACGACGAGAAGGCGATCGACCTCGCCGGCGTCGGGGATGACCGGCGGGGCGGGGAGGAGGCCCTGGGCGGCCCACCAGGCGAGGAGGGCGTACTCGATGCCGGAGGAGCCGGCGAGAAAGGCGGGTTGTTGGGCGCGGGACTCCCAGATGAGGCGGCCGGCTTCGCGGAGGCTGGGGGCGTCGAGGGTGTCGAAGAGTACGATGGGGGCGTCCGGGAAGGCGGCGGTGCCGGCGTGGAGGGCGAGGATGTCGACGAGGGCGACGGGGAGGGAGGTCTGGCGGGCGAGGTGGCGGCGGAGGTCGCCTTCGTCCATGGGGGTGACGGGGTGGCGGGACATCGTCGGGTGGCGATCGATGCGGAAGGTTTCGGCGTCGACGGTGGCAAAGAGGTTGCCGAAGAGGACGTAGCGGCGGAGGGCGGGGGCGCCGACGACGAGGGGGACGGGGCGTGCGCCGAGGGTTTGGCGGCCGAGTTCGATGGCGCGGCCGATGGAGCCGTGAGAGGGGGAGCTATCGAAAGTGGAGCAGGTTTTGTAGTGGCAGAAGGGAGCGCCGAGGGCGGCGAGGGCGGCGAAGACGGGGGGGAGATGGGCGTCCATCCACTGCGGGGACTGGCTGCGGGAGATGCCGGCGACGCCGGCGGCGCGGCATTCGGGGAAGCGGGCGAGGTCGGCCGGGGAGGGCGGGGCGAGGAAGAGGACGGCGGGGACGCCGTTGACGGTGAGGGCTTCGAGGACGTCGGTGGAGCCGGTGAAGTCATCGCCGTAGAAGGTGAGGAGGAGTTGGCTCATCCGGCGTACTTCTCCAGGGCCTGGCGGAGTTCGGGGTGGGAGGCGGCGTGGGTGGCGAGAGGGATGCCGCTCATGGCTGCTTCCCAAGCCTGGCGCATGGCGCGGACGCCGGCGGCGACACCGGCGGGGTGGGCGACGAGGCCGCCGCCGGCGGCGAAGATGAGATCCGGGGTTTGGAGGGCGTTCCAGGTATCGGGGACCTGGTTGACGGTCTGGCCGGAGGAGAAGACGGGCATGACTTCACAGCCGCGGCCGTCGAACATGGGTTGGGCGCACTCGCGGGCGGAGGCGAGGACGGAGTCATCGGGTTCGCAGAACTTGTTGCGGAGGCCGTTGACGTGCATGTGATCGGCGCCGGCGAGGCGCCAGAACTTCTGATAGGCGAGGCAGCCGATGCCGATGTGGGGGGAGCGCTGGAAGAGGCCCCAGCCGTTGCGGTGGGCGTGAATGGGGAGGCGGGCGTGGCGGCGGAGGTAGGCGAGGCCGGGGAGGCCGACGGAGTTGAGGCTGACCATGATGCAGGTGCCGCCGGCGCGTTCGACGAGGTCGTGGCGGTGGAGCATCTGGTCGATTTCCCCGGTGATATTGAAGGCGAACATGGGCTTACGGCCGGTGGCATCGGCGTGGTTGCCGATGACGCGCATTACGGCGTCGACGCGCTCGGCGAAGGGGCAATGGGGGCCGTCGGCCTGGAGTTCGTCGTCCTTGATGAAGTCGATGCCGCCGTCGACGAGTTGCTGTACGAGGCTGGCGGTTTCGGCGGGGGAGAGGCCGACGGAGGGTTTGACGATGGTGCCGATGAGGGGGCGATCGTAGACGCCGGTGAGGCGGCGGGTGCCGTGGACGGCGAACTGGGGGCCGAGGTAGGCGTCGCGGAACTCGGGGGGGAGTTGGAGGTCGAGGAGGCGGAGGGCGGAGAACTGGCGGAGTTCGAAGAGGTTGCCGGCGACGGTGGCGAGGAGGTTGGGGAGGGAGGGGCCCATGTTGGAGAGGGGCCAGGAGAGTTGGGTTTCGGCGCGGCGCCAGGTGGAGGCGCCCTTGGGAGCACCGGCGCCGGGGAGGGAGGGGGCGTTGGATTCGCCGGTTTGGCGGATCCACTCGACGCGGGCGCCGGAGCGTTCCTTTAGGGAGGCGGTTTCGCCGGGGACGGCGAGGAAGGTGCCGGAGGATTGTTCGCCGGCCATGGTGGCGATGGCGTCTGCGAGGGGGTAGGCGGACTCGACCTCGTAGCGGGCGTAGATGCGGGAGGGAGAGGGCATGAAATTTCTGATTATGTCAGGGTGGGCTGGGTTCAGTTGGGTTTCCATTGGACTCTCCGCGGGTTTTGTTTGGCTAAGGTGGGTCATGTTTTGGGTTATTCCAACTCATAAGTCTTTTATTTTCAACATTTCTTGGGTTATTCCCATCAATTTGTTGTTTGTGGGGGCGGCGGGGATATTCGGGGGCGGGCCGGGCGGCAAAAAGGGCTTGTTCGCCGGGGGAGCGAACAAGCCCTTACTCTTCCATTATATCAAGTTGTCAAGCGGTGACAGGGGTGTTGGAACGGTGCTGTCGTTTCATTTCAATGGTTTAGGCGGAATTTTCGGGCAGTGAATGGCGATTCCGGAGGCGGCGAATCCGGCACTGACGCCCTTTGGACTACGGGGCGGTGCCTACTACGGCTTTCATGACCAATGTTTGCCGGGTCAGGGTGTGCTGTATCCAGGGGCCGTAGCTGGCCCTGGCCGCGGCGATCTGGTCCTTTGTGCAGAATCCGGCGGCGGCGATGTGTTCCCCCATCGCGTCGATCCCGTCGAGCCAAATGGCGGACCGCTCGGTGAAGTTGGGATCCCCGCGTTCGACGACCTCGTTTTGGCACTGGCTTTGGACTTCGATCAGACCCGCGGAATGGAAAAGTTCGGGGAGGTGATCGGCGATCTGATTGTCGCAGCGGTTGCTGGTTCGCCAGGCGAGGAAAGCATCGTAGAACAGCTTGAACGGCTCCGGAGGTTCGGGGTCCCATGTGTTGCTGACGTGGTTGAAATCGAGGACGACCAGCGTGCCCGAGGGACGGAGAGATCGTCTCATCCGGTCAATGGCCAAAGAGGGATCGGGGATCCATTGGAGGGTGCGGGCCGCGGTCACGATGTCGAACATTGGGGAGGGGCTGAGCGTTGTGGCATCGCCTACCTCGAATCGCAGGTTGGCGACGTTGGCGTGTTCCTTACGGGCCAGTTCGAGCAGTGTCAGATCCCGATCGATGCCGACGACCTGCCCGTGCGGGCCGACCGCATTGGCGATTCCCACCGTAATCGAACCGGTGCCGCAGCCGACGTCGAGCACGTTGAGCCCGGGGCGAAGGAGTGCGGCGAGGGACCGATGATCCCGATCGAGTGTTCGCCGCCCAAGAATTCGGGGATCGGAGCGGTGCGACTGGGCAGACATGTCTTCCCAGGATAAAGTAACCGTCCTGCGGTCTGGCCGTTTTGGCCATTTATCTGGGGAGGAGGGCGGAGAGGCGGTCGAAACGGGATTCCCAGGCGGAGCGGCGGGCCGTAATCCAATCCTCGGCTATGGAGAGGCCGGCGGGATCGATACGGCACGTTCTCGTTCGGCCCTCCTTTTCCGTCTTTACTACCCCGCTCTGCTCCAGGATCTTCAGGTGCTGGACGACCGCCGCTACCGTGATTTCCAGCGGACCCGCTAACTGCGTTGCACTGGCGGGTTGGCGGCTTAAGCGCTCTACGATGGCGCGGCGGGTCGGGTCCCCTAAGGCGTGGAAGACTTGATCTACCTTTACGGCGGAACGGGGCATGACTAGGCTTCGATTCGGCTGAGGATCTGCGTCCAGCCGTCCCGGCGCATCTCGGGGCCGTCGGAGTGCTCGAAGTAGGCACCTTGATCGGTGAACAGCATCCGCGTGCCGGCGTCCGTGGGGAAAAACTCTACCGTCGCTAATGACGCCGAGAACCGCCGGCCGTTCATTGACATGGTGTAGGCGAAGACGATGCGCGCGGCGGGTTCGATATCCAGATACACGGTGTGATTTGCCAGTTCGGCGCCAGGGAATGGCGATCCGGCCGGGAAGCGGGATACCGTCGTTTCCTTGCCGCCGGGGCGGAAATCCAGTTCGTGAGAGTCCAGATTGTGCCCCTCGGCAAACCAGGTTCTTTTCAGGGCGGGATCGGCGAAGGTATGGAAGACGCGATCGGGCGGAGCGGGGAAGTTCCGCTCAATGGTGAAGGTGGAATGGGTGACCGGCATACTTAAGTGTACGCTTTAGTATGCCGGTTGTGGGGAACCGTCTACCAGATGAGTTTCAGGGCGAACTGCAACTGGCGAGAGAAGGTGTTGGTGGTGGTGACGCGGCCGAAGTTGGCGTTGCCGAAGGCTCCGTTGGGCGAGGAGTATTCGGGGTGGTTGAAGGCGTTGAAGGCTTCGGCGCGGAACTGGAGTTTGATGGCTTCCGAGAGCTGGGTGGTCTTGAAGAAGGACAGGTCGACGTTGTTGCGGCCGGCGCTGCGGACATCGGGGAGACGGGCGGTACGGACGAGTTCGATGCCCTGGCGCTGGCGGAAGGCGGTGGTATCGAACCACTGGGTGACCGACTGTTTACCGGAGTCGAGCTTGGCGGAGCGGCCGAGGCTTTCGGCACCGGTGACTTCAAACGGCACGCCGCTCTGGGCCTGGAAGACGCCGTTGATCTGCATGCCTTCGAGGAGGCGAGCGGCGAAGCCGGAGGCGGAGCGGAAGAAGAGTTTGCCGGGACCGAAGGGGAGTTCGTAGGCCGAGGAGAGGACGAAGCGGTGGGGCATGTTGAACTCGGTGAGTTCCTTTACCGGTGCCAGGTCCTGGTCGTTGAGGAAGCGGGTCTGTTCGAGCTGTTTGGTGAAAGCGTAGGAGGCGGTGAGGGAGACGCCGTTCGCGAATCGGCGGGTGACCTTGGATTGCAGGGCGTCATAGCGGCTGCG
Organism: uncultured Solibacteraceae bacterium; assembly: GCA_964430625.1. Lineage (GTDB taxonomy): Bacteria > Acidobacteriota > Terriglobia > Bryobacterales > Bryobacteraceae. The sequence continues at coordinate 78,214 of CAYSFR010000017.1, read as the reverse complement.
GCCGAGGGGATCGGCCTGGATCTGGATGCCGGTGAAATGGGGGTAGGGGCGGAGAAGCTGGCCGCGGGTGACGGTGCGGGCGGCGAGGGGACCGGCGGTGATGATGCCGAAGAAGGGATTGGTGACGGCGTCGTTGAGGACGTTGCGATTGGAGGCGAAGAAGGTGGTCTCAGCGGAGGCGCGGAACTGTTCGGGGATACCGTTGAGATTCCGGTTGACGGAGAGACCGCGCATCTGGTTGCCGACGTAGCTGACATCGAGCAGGAGGGCGCCGGGGAGTTGCTGCTGGAAGCCGAAGGAGTACTGGTGGGAGAGGGGCTGGCGGCGATTGGGGCTGGTGAAACCGATGCCCTGTCCGACCAAGGTGAGCAGACCCTGGGAGGCGCCGGTGACGGGGACGAGACCGGTGGGGAAGGGGTTTTTCAGGCTGTTGGCGGGGGTATTGCCGCCGTCGTTGGAGGCGACATAGGGGGTGGTGACGGAGAAGCCGTTGCGGGATTCGCCGGTCTGGGTGCCGGCGCCGTAGAAGATGCCGTAGCCGCCGCGGAGGACGGTTTTGGAGGTCAGCTGGAAGGCAGCGCCGATGCGAGGAGCGATGTTGTTGCGATCGATATCGGAGAGGGCGCGGGGGACGCCGCCGACGCCGGCGAAGAGGAGGCCGCCGACGGCATTGAAGGAGGCGGCGGGGATTTCGGGGATGGGAGCGGCGGCGTAGTTGGTTTTGGCGCGGGCGGCGACGGGGCTGGCGGTGGAGAAGTCGTAGCCGCGATTGATGCGGTTGTAGCGCTCGGTATATGCGCCTTCCCACTCATAGCGGAGGCCGAGGTTCATGGTGAGGCGGGAGGAGATGCGCCAGTCGTCGTGGAAGAAGAAGCCCTTGTAGGTGGTCTGGTCGGCGGTGGCGGCGTTGTTGGCGACGCTGCCGCTGGCGGGGAGGCCGAGAAGGAAAGAGGCGAGGCCGTGGCCGAGGTTGACGCCGGCGACTTGGGGGTTGGGTCCGCGGGTGAAGCCCTGGTCAAAGGCGAAGGCGCCGGTGGCGTTGGCGCCGAGGCTGGAGACATTGGAGTTCAGGAGGCGAAACTCGGCGCCTGTTTTGACGGAGTGACGGCCCCAGACCTTGGTGATGCTGGCTTTGCCGGTGTGGGCGTCTTCGGCGCCGTTGCTGGACTTGTTGGCACCGCTGAGGGCGGTGAGGCCGTTCGAGATGGAGATGGACGGGATGGCCTGGAAGGGGAGGAGGGAGATGAAAGACGAGGAGAAGCCGAGGGCGGCCATATCGGCGCCGAGGTTATCGGAGCGGGAGAGGGTTTTGAAGCGGGCGAGGCCGTAGCGGACGTTGAGGACGGTGGTGGGGTTGAGGGTGAAGGTATCGTCGAAGGCGACGCCGGGGGCATCGCGGCGGTCGATGTCGCCGGTGATGGCGGATTTGAAGGCGCCCTGGCGGTCGACGCCGAACTGGCGCCAGGAGTAGCGGAAGAAGACAGCGTGGCGGTCCGAGAAGCGATGGTCAATCTTCCAGGTGTAGCCGTTATCGAAGACGGGATCCTTGAAGGAGAGGAGGTGGTTGGCGGCGCCGGTGACGGCATCGCCGGGAGCGTTGGGGAGGGGGTATTGGGCGACGACCTGGCGGGCGATGGAATCGATGGAGGCGGTGGGGACGCGGTTGCCGGGGAAGGGGGTACGGACGAAGTTATTGCCTTCCAGGCGGGTGGAGGCGGGGTCGTAGATATTGACGGGGAGGATATTGGCACCGCTGCGGACGCGGGAGGCAGAGAAGTCACCGGCGCGTTCGAGGGCGGAGGGAACGGTGTTGACGTTGGCGCGGGGGACGCCTTCGCGGGAGCCTTCGTAGTTAAAGAACCAGAAGGTCCGATTCTTGCCGTTGTAGAGTTTGGGGATGGTGATGGGGCCGCCGCCGGCGCCGCCGAAGAGGTTGTAGCCGAACTGGGGGATGGAGGTGGCGAAGGGATCGCGGGCATTCCAGTAGGAGTTGCGGGTGAAGTTGAAGAGGGTGCCGTGGAAGCTATTGGTGCCGCTCTTGATGGCGGCATTGAGGACGCCGCCGGTGAAGCGGCCGTACTCGGCGTCGAAGACGTTGGTTTGGACCTTGAACTCGCTGGCGGCGTCGACGCTGGGGACGTATTGGACGACGCCATCGGAGCCGGTGGTGGGGACGCCATCGAGGAGGGACTCATTGCTACGGAAGGCACCGCCGCCGAAGGTGGCGCTGGAGATGCCGCCGTTGCCGGTGGTGCGAAAGAAGGTGTTGGCGGTGCCGCGGGCGGTGAAATTGACGCCGGGTTCGAGGGCGGCGAGGGCGAAGGCGTTGCGGCCGTTGAGAGGGAGGTCGACGAGGGTACGGCCGGTGATGACGCCGCCGCGGGAGGCGGAGTTGGTTTCCAGGAGCGGGGCCTCGCCGGTGACGGAGACGGTGGACTGGACGTCGCCGGGTTCGAGGGTGATATCGATTTGGGGGCGGGCCTGGACGTCGAGGGTGAGGCCATCGCGGACGAACTTTTTGAAGCCGGCGAACTCGGCGGAGAGGGAGTAGCGGCCGGGGGGAAGGGCGGTGATGGTGTAGGTGCCGCCTTCCTTGGTGACGGTGGCGGTGGCGATGCCATTTTCGACATTGGTGGCGGTGACACGGACGCCGACGACGGCGCCGCCGGAGGTGTCGGCGACGCGACCGCTTAAGGTGGCACGGAAGTCCTGGGCGGAGAGGAAGGCGCAAAGGGCGAGCATCAGGGCAAGGCGAGGCATCGGTATGAAGTCCTTAGTTCCAGTGGGTGATCAGAATTCGAGGTTGGTACGAGGGTCGGGCGGCGGAGCGCAGGAGGCGCGGAGGGCGAGGCCGCAGGGGAAGGAGCGGGAATCGGGTGCGAGCGAGGGATCGGCGAGACGGTCGAGGAGCATGGAGGTGAGGTGTTCGCCGAGTTCGTCGACAAAGACAGAGATGGAGGTGAGTTCGGGTTCGAGGATGGAGTATTCGACGCGGTCGCCGCAGCCGATAAGGCTGATGTGATCGGGGATGGGGATTTTGCGACGGGTGAGTTCTTTCCAGGCGCCGGCGGCGATTTCGTCATTGCCGGCGACGATAGCGGTGGGGAGGATGGGGCCGGCGAGGAGTTGTGCGGCGCCGCGCTGGCCGTATTCGACGCCGGAAACGGGCCATTCGCCGTCGACGGCGAGGAGGGGGAGGCCGTGGCGGGACATGGCATCGGAGTAGCCCAGGAAACGGCGGCGGAACCAAGGCTGGCGGGTGTTGCCGATGTAGGCGATGCGGGAGTGGCCGAGGGAGATGAGGTATTCGGTAGCGTCGGCGAGGCCGGCCCGGTCATTGAAGGTGACGCAGTTGTGCTGTGCTGGGCCTTCGAAGTCGTTGGCGAGGAGGGTGTAGGGGATGTGGCGCTGGTCGAGAACGGAGAGGAGGTTGGGGTGGTGGATGCCGGCGAGGAGGACGCCATCGAGGGCGCCGGTTTGGGCGAGCATGCGGGGGAGGGCAAGGCTGGCCGGGCGGGTGGAGGCGCGGTATTCAAAGCGGGAGAAGAGGAGGTCGTAGCCGCGGGACTGGAGCATGCGTTCGCAACTGGCGAGGAGGCGCATGTGGAAGGGGTTGAAGTTTTCGCGGTTGCCGAGGAGGAAGAGGACGGTTTTGGAGCTTTGGCTTTTCAGGCGGCTCCAGTTGGCGTTGGGGTGGTAGTGGAGATCGGCGACGGCTTTGCGGACGCGGGCGCTGGTGGCGGCATCGGCGTACCCGCTGTGGTTGAGGACGCGAGAGACGGTGGCGACACTGACATTGGCGCGGGCGGCGACGTCGCGGATGGTGGACATCAGCCTTCCCAGAGTTCCTTAACCATGTGCTCGCCGCCGAGGATGGTGGGGCGTTCGGCGCGGCCGTGGTGCTGGTAGGTGAGTTGGAGGTGGTTGAGGCCGAGGAGGTGGAGGATGGAGGCGTGGATGTCGTTGACGTGGGCGGGGCGTTCGACGGCGCGGAGGCCGATTTCGTCGGTGGTGCCGATGGTTTGGCCGCCCTTGACGCCGCCGCCGGCGAAGAACATGGTGAAGCCCCAGGGGTTGTGGTCGCGGCCGTCGCCTTTTTCGTTGAAGGGGGTGCGGCCGAACTCGCCGCCCCAGACGACGAGGGTGTCCTGGAGCATGCCGCGGCGGTCGAGGTCTTCGAGGAGGGCGGCGACGGGCTGATCGGAGGCTTTGCACCATTTGGCGTGGTTGCCTTCAAGGTTGGTGTGGGCATCCCAGCCGGAGCCGGAGCCGCAGTAGAGTTCGACGAAGCGGACGCCGCGTTCGATGAGGCGGCGGCCGAGGAGGCAGTTGCGGCCGAAGACGGCGGTTTCCGGTTTATCGAGGCCGTAGAGGGATTTGGTCTCTTCGGTTTCGGTGGAGAGGTCGACGACTTCGGGGCCGGACTTCTGGAGGGCGTAGGCGAGTTCGAAGCTGCGGATGCGGGCTTCGAGGGAGGAGTCTTCGGCGTGGGCGCGGGCGTAGTCGCGGTTCTGGGCGTCGAGGAAGGCGAGGCGGGCGCGCTGGCGTTCGTCGGTCTGGCCGGCGGGGAGTTGGGTGTTGAGGATCGGGTTAGGCCCCTGGCGGAAGAGGGTGCCCTGGTAGACGGCGGGGAGGAAGCCGGAGCCCCAGTTTTTGGCGTTGCCGAAGGGTTCGCGTTCGTCGATCATGCTGACGAAGGTGGGGAGGTTTTTGTTGGCCGTGCCGAGGCCGTAGGTGACCCAGGCGCCGAGAGAGGGGCGGCCGGAGAGGATATCGCCGGTATTCATCTGGCTGACGCCGCCGGCGTGATTGAGACCATTGGACTGGCAGGAGCGGAGGACGGCGAGTTTATCGGCGTGTTTGGCGACGTGGGGGTAGAGTTCACTGATCCAGATGCCGGATTTGCCGTGCTGTTTCCACTTGCGGGGGCTGCCCATGAGGGTATTGTTTGCGGTCCCCATGGCGGTGATGGGGCGGCCGAAACTGGCGGGCATGGGCTGGCCGTGGAGTTCGTTGAGTTTGGGCTTGGGATCGAAGAGATCGATGTGGGAGGGGGCGCCCTCCATGAAGAGAAAGATGACGGATTTGGCTTTGGGGGTGTGGTGCGGCTTGCGGGCGATGGTGGGGTCGTGGACGGTAGCGGCGCCGGCTTCTTCGGCGAGCATAGCGGCCATGGCCATGGCACCGAGGCCGGAACCGGCGCCACGGAGGAGGGCGCGGCGAGTGATGTCGTTATGGGTGGGCATGGCGTTAGTCGATGTAGAGGAATTCGCTGGAGCTCAGGAGCGAGAGGCAGAGATCGTCGAGGGCGCCGGCGGGTCCGCCGGCGAGTTTGGCCTGGGAGGCGAGGAAGGCCTGGGAGCGGGCCATTTCGGCGGCGGAGGGAGCGCGGCCGAGGGAGAGGCGGTAGGCGCGTTCGACGAGAGCGGAGTCGGACTGGCCGGCGTCATTGGAGACGCGGCGGGCGAGGGCGCGGGCGAAGTTGGCAGCCGGGGCGCCGTTCATGAGTTCGAGCGCCTGGTCCGGGGTGACGGTTTCCTGGCGGCGGCCGCAGCTCTCGATGGCGAGGGGGGAATCGAAGCTTTGGAGCATGGGGTAGCGGACGAGGCGGCGGGCGAAGATATAGACGCTGGCGCGGTATTCATCGGCATCGCCGTTGGATTTGCGCCAGTGGCGGCCCTCCTGGATTTCGGTGCCCTTGGGGACGGCAGGGAAGACGCCGGGTCCGCCCATGGTGCGATCGAGGAGGCCGGAGACGGCGAGCATGGAGTCGCGGATGGCTTCCGATTCCAGGCGGCGGCGGGGATAGCGCCAGAGGAGTTTGTTGTCGCTATCGACGGCGGCGGCCTGTTCGCTGAACTCGGAGCCCTGGCGGTAGGTGGCGCTGAGGACGATGCGGCGGTGGAGTTTCTTGAGGCTCCAGTTGTCGGTGGTGGTGAACTCTTTGGTGAGGTAGTCGAGGAGTTCGCGGTGGGAGGGACGTTCGCCCATGAGGCCGAAATCGTTGGGGGTGCCGGAGATGCCGCGGCCGAAGTGATAGTGCCAGACGCGGTTGACGATAACGCGGGTGGTGAGCGGGTTATTGGCGTCGGCGAGGATATTGGCGAGAGCGGCGCGGCGGCCGCTGGAGGCGAGTTCGGGGATGGGCTGGACCTTGGCGGGGGCGGGGTCGAGGATGGAGAGCCATCCGGGCTGGACCTCTTCGAGCGGGGCAAGGTGGGCGCCGGCGCGGAGGACGTGGGTGGCCGGGGCGTCGATGGCCTGATCCCGCATGATCTGGATTTGGGGAAGGGGGGCGGGGCGGAGGTGTTTGAAGGCGTCGAGTTCGGCGAGGAGGGCTTTGTATTGGGCCTTGCCGGCGGCGTTCATCTTCTTGTTAACGATGTCGGCTTCCGGGACGATGACCTGGGTGATGGCCTTATGGTAGACCTGCCATTCATAGGGGGAACGGGAGGCGGCGGGCTTGTTGAGCACTGCCTGGACCTCTTCGGGGAAGCGTTCGGTGTACTCCTTGTGATACTTGGCGCGCACGGGGGCGACGAAGGCTTCGATCTTATCGAGGACCGGTTTGGCGGCTTCGCGGTACCTGGCCATCTGGGCGTTATAGGCGGCGACTTCGGCGGCGGAGGCGGTGGTGGCGTCGTCGTCGATCTTCATGTTGGCGAAGAAGGCCTGGAAGCGGTAGTAGTCCTTGTGGAGGAGGGGATCGAACTTGTGGTCGTGGCAGCGGGCGCAGCCGAGGGTGACGCCCATGAAGGCGAAGGCGGTGTTGTCGGTAACGTCGTTGAGGAGTTCCTGGCGGCGGAGGCGGATATCGGCCTGGTTGAACTCGTCTTCAAAGAGGCGGAGGAAGCCGAGGCCGGTGAGGGCTTTGGTGTTGCCGGGGAAGAGTTCGTCGGCGGCGATCTGTTCGCGGATGAACTGATTGTAGGGTTTGTCCTCGTTGAGGGACTGGATGACCCAATCGCGGTAGCGCCAGATGTTGGGGCGGGTGTCGTCCTGTTTGAAGCCGTCGGAATCGGCGTAGCGGACGACGTCGAGCCAGTGGCGGCCCCAGCGTTCGCCGTAGCGGGGATTGGCGAGGAGGCGATCGACGAGGCGTTCTTCGGCGCCGGGTTTGGTATCGGTGAGGAACTCCTGGGCTTCGGCGGGGGTAGGGGGGAGGCCGGTGAGGTCGAGCGTGACGCGGCGGAGGAAGGTTTGGCGGGAGGCGAGGGGGGCGGGTTGGAGGCCTTTGGCTTTGAGCTTGTCGTAGATGAAATGGTCAATGGGGTTCAGGGCCCAGGCGCGGCCGGCGGCATCGAGGGCGGGTGGGGTTTGCGCGGCAACGGGCTGGATGGCCCACCATTTCTTTTGGATGGGGTTGAAGGTGGGGGCGGCAGGCTCGGCGGCGAGGGTGGCGGCGAAGAGGAAGGCGAGACGGAGGGTCATCGATGTGGAAATGTTTTCACATCGATTTGGGGGTTGTCAAGGCTGGTAGAGGTTGAGGAGGCCGACGGATTGCCAGCCGGTGTTGTTCTGGTCGTTTTTGTCGCGGGCGGCGGCGAAGACGAGGCGGGGGCCGCGGAAGGGGGCGTGGAAGATGAGATTGAGGGTGAGGACGTAGTCGTTCGTGCCGGAGGGGAGGCCTCCGCTCCAGCCGGACGAATTTCCTACCAGACGGCATTGCGAGTTCAAAATGTCGTTGCTGGAGTTGCGGGGAAGCGTGCCGGCGAAGGGTCCGCCGGCGTCGCCGGCGTCGTTAACGAGGATGGTGTCGCCGGTGGCGACGTTGTGGGCGAAGTAGCAGGCGTTGCGGCCGTCGATGGCATCGTTGATGAGGACGTTGAGGATGCCGAGATTGCTCGAATCGGTGCGGTGGGAGAAGCGGATTTCTAGCGTTCGATACTCCGATAGCGATTCGATGGGGACGTTCATGGTCTTGACGGTTACCAGAGGGGCGGCGGGCGCAGGGACGTTCCAGGTGGCGGTGGGGCGCCAACCGGAGTTGCGGCCGGATTTGTCGCGGACGGCGGCGTAGACTACGCGATTGCCGGACCAGGCGGAGTTGAAGGTGACGTCGAGGGAGAGGGTAAGAAAATCGCGGGATCCGGTGGCGGTGGTGGTGGCACCTTTGATGGAGCATTGGGGATTGGCGATGGTGGCGCTGGTACCGGGGACGAGACCGCCGGCGAAGGGGCCGGCGGCGTTGCCGGCATCGTCGACGAGGTAGAGGGCATTGGCGGCGACGGAGTAGGCGAGGTAGCAGGCGCGGCGGCCGTCGATGGCGGAGTTGATGAGCACGTTGACGACGTCGATATCCTGCCAGCCGCGGGGATTGGTGACGGTGACGTCGATTTTGGAGGAGGCCAGTTCGCCGCGGATGGGAGTGCTGCCGGTGACGGCCGGGGGAAGGACGGCGCGGGAGACGGTGGCGTTGCGATAGACGACGAGGGAGGCGCCGGAGTTGGCGACGATGTCGCGGCGGCCATCGCCATTGATGTCGGCGATGACAAGGTCGTCGTGGAACGGAGTGGGAAGGAAGCGGGGAGAGTGGAAGCGGCCGAATTGGTCGCCGAGAACGGTGGCGAGGGCGGATCCGCCGGTGACCTGATGAATGAGGGCCATGTCGGCGAGGCCGTCGTTGTCGAGGTCGCCGAGGTCGAAGGCGGTGGGATAGCCGTAGGCGGTGTTTGAAACAGGGGAAGCGGGGCCCTGGGTGAAGGTGGCGTCGCCATTGCCGAAGTGGGTGTAGATGCCGGCGGAGGAGACGGCGAGGAGGTCGGGTTTGGTGTCGAGATTGACGTCGTGGAAGAAGCAGCGGGCGGGGCTGTAGGCGAGGGGGATCTCGCGGCCGGTGACGGCGTAGCCGAAGAAGGAGACGGCGCGGAAAACGGTCAAATTGTGCTGGCAGTAGGCAAGGTCGACGATGCCATCGCGATTGAGGTCCGACGGGAGAGTGTTTTCGCTGGCCTGTTGGGGGGTGACGTTGATAGTGCGCGTGCCGGAGAAGGTCCCATTGCCGGCGCCGAGATAGGCGATGTATTCCGATCCGGTGGCGAAGATGACGTCGAGTTTGTTGTCGTTGTTGAGGTCGGCAATGTTGGCGAGGAAGGCAGGCTTGGCGAGAGCGGTGAGTTGCGGGGTGCCGAGGGTGCCGTCGCCATTGCCAGGGTAGAAGATGAGGCGGTAGTCGTTCTGCCGGTAGGCGCCGGCGACGACATCGAGCTTGGCGTCGCCATTGAGGTCGGCGATGAAAAACTGGGTGACCAGAAATGTAAAGTTGCCGGACCAGATGACGGGGTAGGCGCCGGAGCGCGTGAGGGTTCCGGAGGCGTTGCCGAGGAATACTGAAATGTCGCCGGAGGAGGCGACGATGTCTGCCTTGCCATCGCCGTTCATGTCGGCGGAGCGGAGGCGGTTGAAAGTACTTTGATTGGGGAGGCCACCGGGGAAGGTGAGGGGTTCCTCAAAGACGGGCTGCGGAGAGGTGGAAGCGGAGGATTGGGAGAGGGTGAAGGGTTGGCCGGCGATGGTGAGGGTGGCAGAGCGTTCTGTGCCGGGATTGGCGGCGACAGCGATGGTCACGGTGGCATTTCCGAAGCCGGTGGCGGGGGATGTAAGGGCGGCCCAGGCGCGAGGGGAGGAGGCGGACCAGGGGCACTCGGCGCCGGCGAGGATGTTTACCGAGACGGTGGAAGCGGAGGCGGATACGGAGGCCGCGGGCGCCGAGAGGGTGTAACTGCAGGGGAGGCCGGCCTGGGTGACACGGAGGGAAGCGCCGCCGATGGAGATGGTAGCGGTGCGGGAGTCGTAGCCGGGATAGGGGTCCACAGTGTAGTTGACGGTGGCGTTACCGGCACCGGAAGCGGGCGGGGCTAATTTGAGCCAGGGTGCACTACTGCGAGTAGTCCAGGTGCAGGAGGGCAGCGCGGCGACCTGGACAGAACCGGCGCCGCCGGCGATGGGGAAGTTGGCCGTAGGCGGGGTGAGGGTGAAGGAGCAGGATGCGATTTTGGCGATGAACGCCTGGCTCCAGGCGCCGGGATAGAAAGTGGGTTGGATCGGGGCTACGGTGGGGAAGTCCGGGGAACTGGCGGAGCCGACGAGGATGGCGTTGCCGTCGGGGTCGGAGGCGACGCCGAAGGCCTCGTCGGAGGTAGAGCCGCCGAGGAGGGTGGCGAAACGCCAGGTGGTGCCGGTGGGATCGAGGGAAGCGAGGAAGGCGTCGCCGCCGCGGTAGGGTTGGAGGCTGTCGATGGTGGGGAATGCGTAGAAGCCGACACCGGCGACGAAGACGGATCCATCGGGGGCGAGAGCAACGCCGTTGCCTTTGGCGTAGATCAGGGTCTTCCAGTTCAGACGGGCGGTGCCGGCGGGGTTGAACTTGGCGAGGAAGGCGTTGTCGATGCCATTGTTTTCCTTCACTTCCCCTGCGATGAAGGCGTTGCCGGCGGCATCGACGGCGATTCCCCGGGCGAAGCCGGCGGATCCTTGCAGGCCGACATAGGTGGAAAAGACACGAGCGGAGCCGGCGGGATTGAGCTTGGTGAGAAAGAGGTCGCCGAACTGGTGCAGCGTGGTGCTGTAGGCGCCGGGGGTAGCCGGGATTGCGGGCAGATCCGCGCCGGAAGCGTTCCCGGCGATGTAGGAGTTACCAGCGGTGTCCAGCGCGATGGCGGTTCCACGGCCGACACCGAGGAACGTGCTGTAGAGGAGGGCGGAGCCGGCGGCGTTGATGCGGGAGGTGAACACATTACTGATACCAGCGGAAGCGGGGGCGGACAGAGCGGGTGCAAGCAAGGGAAAGTTTGCACTTTGGGAGACACCGGTGATGGCGGCGTTGCCGGCGGAGTCGACGGCGATGCCGAGGGCCTGATCGGAGCCGGATCCGCCGAGGTAGGTGGAATAGACGAAGCCGGTGCCGGCTGGGTTGAGTTTGACGAGGAAGGCATCGTCGAAACCGGCGAGGGTAGGCTGGAGTGCGTTGACTGCGGGGAAGTTGACGCCATTGGTAGAGCCGGTGACGTAGGCGTGTCCCGCGGCATCGACGGCGATGCCATTGGGGACGGTGACACCGGTGCTGCCGCAGTAAATGGAATAGACGACGGCGTCACCCGACGGGGTGAGCTTGGTGATGAACATCCCAGATCGCGTGCCGATGGGGGTGCCGGGAAATGGCGTGGGACCGGTTTGACCGGTGACATAGATGTATCCAGCAGGGTCGACGGCAACGGCGGCAGCGGAGGAGTAGACGGCACCGCCGAAGTAGGTGGAGAAGACGATGGAGGGATCGATGACGAGTTCGGCGTGGGGATTGTAGGGGCCGAGGTGGAAGGCGAAGTGGCCTTGGGGGGTGGGTAGGAAGCTGCTTTCGACGGGTTGGCTGCCCTGATAAGAGAGGGGTTTGCGGAGGGTCCAGGTGCGGGTGCCGGCGCGGATATCGATGGTGCCGGAGGGGGAGAGGGAGGCGTTGGGGATGGCGATGCGGATCTGGCGCGGGTCGGCGCCGGGGTGGACGAGGAAGTCGAACTCCAGTTCGCCGTTGCGGGTGTAGAAGACGGCGTCGATGTGGGGGTAGAGGTTTCTGTAGAGCAGGCGGGCGTAGTGGGGGACGGCAGAGCGCCAGGCGGAGGGTTGATTGCCGAAGAAGTAGCTGGAGGTGCCGGGGAGGGGATCGATGGGTTCGATGGTGGCGGGGCGTGCACCGGGGAAGGAGAGGCGGAAGGATTCGCCGGTGGGAGCGGCGACGGTGACACCGGCCGGTTCGAAGGTGACGGCGCCGGGGAAGCCGACGGCGGTGAAGCGGGCGGAGGAGACGGCGGCGGGTTCGAAGTGGGTGGGGAGGGAGAGGGGAGCGGGGGCGGGGGTAACTATCACGCCGAGGCAGAGCAAGATGAAAAGCATCTACCCTTTACTCTAGTCCCAAAAAGCGGAAGGGCTCCGGTCCCGGTTGGGAACGGAGCCCCGCTTACTTGCGGAAGTAAGTGAAGTTACTCTTTCTCCGGCAGTGTGCCGGCGGCAAAGAAGGTCTGGAAGGCGGGCTCGCCGGACTTCCGGTTGGCGGAGCCGGGGATGGGCCGCATGACGCGGAAGGCGACGGCGTCACCGGGTTTGAGGGTGCCCTGGACGCGGCGGAGATCATCGAGCGAGGTGACCGGCTGGCGGTTGACGCTGATGATAATGTCGCGTTCCTGGACGCCGATTTCGGCGGCGAAGGAGCCCTCTTCCACCCGGGTGACGTAGACACCGCGTTCGTCACCGAGCTTGAGCGCCTCCTTCTCCTGCGCCGACATGGCGCGGATGGAGATGCCAAACTTGGCGGGGGTGCCTTCGGTCTTGGTGGGGAGCTCGGCTTCCTCGCGGTGGCGGGCGAAGCGTTCGTCATCCTTGAAGACTTCTACGCGGTCCTGCACGACGACGCTGAAGTCCATCTTCTTGCCGCCGCGGTCGACGGTCACCTTGATGGAGGTATCGACCGGGGTTTCGGCGACGATACCGACGAGTTCGTCGCCGTTCTTGATGGATTTGCCGTTGATGGCGACGATGACATCCTCGGCGCGGACGCCGGCCTTTTCGGCGGGTCCTTTCGGGGTGACGGTGGTGACGAGAACGCCGTTGGCGACGCCGGCGGCCTTGAGCACTTCCGACTTTTCGTACTTATTCCAGGAGATGCCGATGGAGCCGCGCTTGGCACGCCCGTACTGGATGATGGAGTTGTACACCTTTACCATCTGGTTGGCCGGGAGGGCGAAGCCGATGCCCTGGTAGCCGCCCGACTGGGTGGCGATGGCGGTGTTGACGCCGATGACTTCGCCATGGATGTTGACGAGCGGGCCACCGGAGTTACCGGGGTTGATGGCGGCATCGGTCTGGATGAAGCGCTGGAACTGCTCGGCGGAGGGGAGGTCCCGGCCGGTGGCGGAGATGATGCCGGCGGTGACGCTGGCGGCGAGGCCAAACGGAGAGCCGATGGCGACGGCCCAATCGCCGACCTGTACGGCGTCGGAGTTGCCGATCTTGAGGGCGGGGAGGCTCTTGCCGGCGTCGATGCGGATGACGGCGATGTCGGACTCCCAATCGGTGCCGATGACCTTTGCCTTGTATTCCTTGTCGTCACCGGAGAGCTTCACCTTGATGGAGTCGGCCTTTTCGACGACGTGGAAGTTGGTGACGATGTAGCCGTTCTTATCGACAAGGAAGCCGGATCCGGTGGCTTCGCGGGGGCGGGGGCGGGCGTTGGGCTGGCCTTGTCCCTGGCGGCCGAAGAAGCGGCGGAACATCTCCATTTCGTCGCCGCCGTCTTCGTCGGCTTCGTCATTGGGAGCGCGGCGGCGGGAGGCGGTGGGTGCTTTGGCGGTGACTTCGGCGGTGATGTTCACGACGGCCGGCTCAACGAGCTTGGCGAGTTTGGTGAACTCATTGGGGGACGAGGCAGCTGGAGGGATGGAAAGTGGAGTCGCATCGGGGGCGACGGCCTGGCCTTTGGCGGCGCTGACGCTGCCATTGATGAGGGTGCCGATCAGGATGCCCACGGAGAGCGTGAACACCAAGAGGCTGAGGGAGAGCAATTTCTGTTGCTTGAGATTCTGATACCAGTACATGGATACCTTCCTGCTTATGTCTTGAACCCTATTTTACTTGTGGCAAATTGCAATTACATCTATGGATGCCTGCCGGCCGGAGCAGGTTTCAATTCCACCAACAGGATACCCCCTAAGATGAGCAGGGCGCCCGTGGCGGCGCGGGCGGAGAGCATCTCCCCCTCGACGAACCAGGATACAATCCAGGCAAAGACCGGTTCGAGGCTGAAGATGACCGCGGCGCGGGCGGGGGAAGTGCGCTGCTGCGCCCAAGTCTGAAGGACGAAGGCGACGGCGGTGGCCAGAAGCCCACCGACGACGATGGCGACGATGACCAGTGGGGACCACCGGATGACCGGCGACTCGACGAGCGGGGTGGCGACGACGGCAACCGCGGCGGCTCCGGCAATCTGCAGGAAGCTGAGCGACTCAAACCCGACGATGGGGGCCCAATGGCCGAGGAGCACGATGTGAAAGGCAAAAGCGACGGCGCACCCGATGGTGAGCCAGTCTCCCTTGGCGATTGAAAGTGATTCCCCTTGCATGGACAAAAGACCCATACCCAGACCGGCGACAAGCGCCCCGGCCGATTCCCAGAGCCGGGGCCTGGAGCGATAGACGAGCGAATTCACAAAAGGTACCAGGACAATATACAGTCCGGTGAGAAAGGCGCTTTTGGAGGGGGTGGTGGTCTGCAGGCCGACGGTTTGGAGGATGTAGCCGAGCATGAGGACGGCGCCGACGCGGAGGCCGGCCCAATATTCCTGGTGGCCGAAGCCGAGGCGGATGCGACCGCGGAAGAAGACGGCGAGGGCGACGGCGGCGAGGGAGAAGCGGAGGGCGAGATAGAGGAAGGGGGAGACGTCGGTGAGGGCGCGTTTGACGAGGACGAAGGTGGTGCCCCAGATGAGGGAGATGAGGACGATGGCGAGATCGGCGCGCATTACTCGGCGAGGAGCAGGGCGAGGAGGAGGAGGAGGCGTTTGAGGCCGAGGTCGCGGCCGTCGGGGCGGTACCATTCGGCGGAGGTATGGGCACCGCCGCCGGAGCCGCCGGCGCCGATGGAGATGGCGGGAATGTTGCGATTGAGGGGGATATTGGCGTCAGTGGAGGCGCAATCGGTAGTGGCGGTGATGCCGAGGTGGGCATCGACGGAGCGGAGGGCGGAGAGGAGGAACGAGTTGGCGGGGAGGCGGCCGCCGGGGCGGGAGCCGGTTTCGCGGATTTTGCCGGAGACTTTGCCGAGGGTGGATTTTTCGTTCTCCCACTCACAGGCGCGGGTGACGGCGGCATCGAGGATGACGGTCATGCGTTCGAGGAGGGCTTCGTCGACGGAGCGGATATCGAGGCGGGTGCGGGCGAGCGGGGGAATGGCGTTGACACTGACGCCGCCTTCGATGATGCCGAAGTTGAAGGAGAAACGGGCGGTGGGCGGCGGGAGGTTCTCGGCGAAGATGGTGATCATGCGGGCGATGGCATGGACGGGGTTGGCGATGCCGTAGTCGATCCAGCTATGGCCGCCGGGGCCGGACATGGTGATTTCGTAGCGGCGGCAGGCGAGCGCCTCATTGGTAATGTGTTCGGTGGCGGGACCATCGAGGACGACGAAGGCGCGAATTTTGGAGGCGAGCGGGGAGGTGGTGCAGAGGTGGCGCATGCCGCAGAGGTTGCCGTCGCCCTCTTCGCCGACGTTGGCGATGAAGACCGGGGAGGCGGTGCAGCCGGAGAGGGGGGGCGCCGACTTGAGGGCGCGGACGAGGGCGAGGAGGCCGGCGAGGCCGGCGCCGTTGTCGCTGACGCCGGGGCCGACGAAGACGCCATCGGGTTCGGTGCGGACTTCGTCCGGAGAGCGGGGGGCGAGGACGGTATCGAGATGGGCGGTAATGGCGATGAAGGGGGGCGGCGGGGAGGGCTGGAGAAAGGCGACGACGTTGCCGGCGTTATCGATTTTGGCTTCGCAACCGAGCTGGCGGAAGGCGGCGAGCATCCATTCGGCGCGACGCTGTTCCTGGAAGGTGGGAGAGGGGACGCGGCAGAGCTCAAGGTGCTTTTCGTTGATCCACTGTTTATCGCGGCTCAACTGCTGGAGCGCTTCCTTGACGCCGCGGGAGGAGGCGACGGCGTCGAGGTTGGGAGTTAGCGATGCAGGGGGAGCGCCCATTGGCTTAGAGTGTAGCAACTAGGGGCGCGGGGCTATTTGCGAAGCCATGGGTAATGAGGGTTCCCCAGGACATGGGCGTTGGGGGAACGGAGCAGAAGGCGGCCAGGCGGCGGAGGCCTTCCGGGGTACAGCGGCGGAAGTCGTGGGGATAGGCGTGGAAGGGAACGAAGAGGCGGGCGTGACCGCTGGGGGAGGGGTACCGGCGGAGCCGATGTAGAGATTCCAGCGGCCGAGGGGTGCATCGACCCGGTTTTCCTCCGGGTTATGCCAGACGGGAGGAGGGGGCAGCAACCAGCGAAACCGGCGGCGCAGGGAGTACTGGCGAAGCATTTCAGAAGGTTCTGACATTAGAGAATCCCATAGTGAAAGCGTATTCAGGTATATACTTACGGATGAGAGGTATCGGAATGAACCGCACGATGAAGTTCGGCATGGTGATCACTCTGGTGGTCGGTACGCTGGCTTGGCTGGCGATAGGGGGAACGAGCGAATCGGCCTCCTACTATAAGACCATTGCGGAACTGGACAAGATGGGCGACAACGCGAAGAACAAAAAGCTTCGGGTTGGCGGATTTGTGGAAGCGGGATCGATTAAACGGGCCGGGAATCAGGTGGATTTCATTCTGCTTGAAGAGGACCGGAAGATGAAGGTCACCTACAACGGGAACGAGCCGCTGCCGGATACCTTTAAAGACGGATCGCAGGCGTTGATTGATGGCCGGATGGGTGACGGCGTGTTTCACGCGACGAAGATTGCGGCCAAGTGCGCATCGAAGTACGAGGCCAAACCGGGTCAGAACTACAAGGGCAACGCCTCCACGTACGAGAAGAAGTCATAGCCCACCGCGGCCGGGAGAGGCCGAATTGAGGAGTCAAGGTTCATGGAGAATATAGGCGCATTAGCGATATTGCTGTCGTTCTGCCTTGCGATCTACTCGATCGCCGCCTCGCTCGTGGGAGCCTGGAAGAAGAAACCGTTCCTGATCGCCAGCGGGGAACGCGCGGTGGTTGCCGTGTTCGCGCTGGTCGTTGTGGCGACGGGAATCCTCCTCTACGCCCTGGTAACCAGCGACTTCCGTTACGCCTACGTGGCGTCGCACTCGAACCGGGACATGCCGTGGTATTACAAGGTGTCGTCGTGGTGGGGCGGCCAGGAAGGTTCGCTGTTGCTGTGGAACTTCCTGCTGGCCTGCTACTCGTTTGTGGTGGTGATTCAGAACAAGAAGAAGCACCGGGCGATGATGCCGTACGTCGTGGCAACGCTGATGACGACGCAGTTGTTCTTCCTGACGCTGAACACGTTCCCGGCCTCGCCGTTCCAGATGCTGGCGCAGGGGAGGAACATCGTGGAAGTGCAGGACGGCAATGGGCTGAACCCGCTGCTGCAGTACTGGACGATGCTGATTCACCCGCCGGTGCTGTACCTGGGGTATGTCGGATTCGTCGTGCCGTTTGCCTTCGCGCTGGGATCGCTGATTACGCGGCAACCGGGCGACCAGTGGATCTTCACGACGCGGCGCTGGGCGCTGGTGACGTGGGCGTTCCAATCCTCCGGCATTTTGCTGGGCGCGGGTTGGAGCTATGCGGTTCTCGGATGGGGCGGCTACTGGGTTTGGGACCCGGTGGAAAACGTGAGCTTCCTGCCGTGGCTGACGTCGACGGCGTTCCTGCACTCGGTGATGATGCAGGAAAAGAAGGGCATGATGAAGGTTTGGAACATCGTGCTGGTGGCGGCGACGTTCTTTCTGTGCATCTTCGGTACGTTTATGACGCGGAGCGGGATCGTGGCCTCGGTCCACGCGTTCGCGACGTCGAATATCGGCAACTATTTTCTGGTGTTCCTGACGCTGGGAATTGCGTTCACCATTTATATGATTCTGGGCCGGCCGGATTACCTGAAGTCGGAATCGGAACTGGAGAGCGTGGTTTCGCGGGAGTCGAGCTTCCTTTTCAATAATCTGATCCTGCTGGCGTCGTGCTTTGCGACGCTGTGGGGCACGCTGTTCCCGGTGATCAGCGAAGCGATTACCGGGGAAAAGGTCTCGGTGGACGCGCCGTGGTTTAACCGGATCAACATACCGATCGGGCTGTTCCTGCTGTTTTTGACCGGTGTTGGGCCGTTGCTGGCCTGGCGCCGGGCATCGGCGGAGGGTTTGCGGCGGAACTTCCAATGGCCGTTTGTGGGAATGCTGGTGCTGATGGCCGGTTTAGCCGCGGCGGGAATCCATCATCTGTATGCACTGATGACCTTTGGCCTGTGCCTGTTTGTCACGATGACGGTGGCGCAGGAGTTTTGGAAGGGCGCCGGGGCGATCGCCCGCAAGGAATCGATCAACCTGGTGAGTGCCATGGTGGAGTTGACGCACCGGAACACGCGGCGCTATGGCGGGTACCTGGTGCACATGGGCATTGTGGTGATGTTTATCGGTTTTGCCGGCGCGGCCTTCAACAAAGACACGACGCAGGAAGTGGAGCAGGGCAAGTCGTTCCAACTGGGGCGGTATGACCTGAAGGTTACCGGGGTCGACAGCGGGCAGACGGACAACTACGTATGGCAGAGCGCGACGGTGGAGGCCCGGGTGAACGGGGCGCTGTACGCGACGCTGAAGCCGGAACGGCGGATCTACTCGCAGAGCCAGCAACCGGTGGGCGCGGTGCACATTCACCGGCGTCTGAACGAGGATTTGTACATCAACTTCGCGGCGCTTTCGAGCGAGGCGCAGAAGCCGATTATTCAGGCGTATGTGTTCCCGCTGGTGACGTGGATCTGGATCGGCTACTGGGTGCTGATGGCCGGGACGCTGGTGTGTCTGATTCCGAGCAAAGTGAAGATGTCGTATGCGCGCACCGAAGTAGTGGGCGTGGCGGGGAAACATGAGAAAGTGGCGAAATAGCCTTCTGTTGGCGATCATTTCGGGGCTGTGCCTGGCGCAGACGGGCGACATGGTTGCGCCGGAGGTGCGGCGTGTGGGCGACCGGTTGGCGTGCCTGTGCGGAAGTTGCAAGAACACGGTGGCGACGTGCCAGATGCTGGGTTGCCATTACACGGCACCGGCGCGGGCTCGCATTACGGCGATGGCCAAGCAGGGCATATCAGACGACGAAATTGTCGCCGATTTCGTGAAGCGGGAAGGGCAGAAGGCTCTGGCGGCTCCGGCTGCTGAAGGTTTCGGGTTGACGGCCTGGCTGGCACCGCCGCTGGCGGCACTCGCCGGGATTGGGTTCATCGCGTGGTTTATCCGGCGCAGCCGGAAACCCGTGGCCGCGGCGCCTGTTTTGAATGAAGGCGACGTGGAGAAGTACCAGCAAGCAGCGGAAAGGGAGCTCTCGCGCTTCGACGAATGATTATTGCCCTGGCGGCGCTGATGGTGATCGGCGTCCTACTCCTCACCCTCCGGATCAAAGAAAAGCATCTGCCCCCCGCGGAATCGGAAACGCCGATTAAGCCGCTGGAAGAGGCGAAGGTTCGGATTTACGAAGCGCTCCGCGACTTGCAGTTTGAATATCGCGTAGGAAAGCTGTCGGATGCCGATTATCAGGCGTCGAAAACGGCCCTGCAGCAGGAGTTAGCCCGTGTGCTGCAGCAGATGGACGCGGCGGGTCCGGCGCCGAAGGCAGCCCCGGCGGCGAAAGTGGAAGAGAAGCCGAAGGGTTTTGTGTGTCCGCATTGCGGCGCCAATTTCAAGGAAAAGCTGAAGTTCTGCGGGGAGTGCGGCAAAGCAATGGAGGCGCAGGGATGAGGGGCGCTATCTGGATGTTGGCCCTGGCGCTGCCGGCGCTGGCGGCGGTGGATGGGACCGTGACGAACAACACGACCGGCAAACCGCAGGGCGGGGCGACGGTAACGTTGTATCAGAATACGCAGGCTGGGCCGGAACCTCTGGAAAGTGTGAAGAGCGGGGCGGACGGGAGCTGGAAGATCGACAAGCCGTTCCAGGGGATGGGATTCATTCAGACGGCGTTTGAAGGCGTGACCTACAACCACATGATTCGGCCGGGCACGCCGACGACCGGCATCGCGCTTTCCGTGTTCAACACAAGCGCGAAGATGGGCCCGGCGATCAAGGTGAGCAACCACATGTTGCTGCTGGAGCCGCAGGGCGATAAGTTGTCGGTGCGGGAATCGTACTTTTTTGCCAACGAAGGCAACACGACGTGGAACGATTCGGCCAACGGGACGTTGCGGTTTATTGTCGGGAAAGAGCCGTTGGGCAACGTGGATGTGAACGCCACGGCGCCGCAGGGATTGCCGGTCCGGCGGGTCGCCGAGAAGGGCAAAGCCCCCGGGGAGATGAAGCTGGACTTCCCGATCAAGCCCGGTGAGACGCGGATCGACCTGATGTACACGCTGCCCTATACGAGCCCGTCGCGGTTCCAGACGAAGTTCCTGCTGCCGGCAACGCAGGCGATGATTGCGGTACCGAATGGCGTGGAGTTGAAGGGCGAGGGAATCAAGGAAGAGGGCAAGGAGCCCACGACGCAGGCGAGCATTTTCAAGATCGAGACGCAGGCGCTGGACCTGACGCTGAGCGGGACCGGGGAGTTGACCGGTGCCGGGGCGGCGGGCGATGAAGGCGGATCGCGCGGGCCGGAAGTGGAGCAGATTAAAGCGCGGCCGTACGACAAGCTGCCTCTGGTGCTGGGACTGTCGCTGGCGATTCTGGCGCTGGGGTTTGCGCTGCTCTACCGCAGCGAGGCGAGGAAATGAGCGCGCCTGCCGTCGCCGCGGCGGGCGTCTGGAAGTATTTTGGTGATTATCCCGCGTTGCGGGATGTCCGTTTTGATCTGCAGGCGGGCGAGTGCCTGGCGCTGTTAGGACGGAACGGGGCGGGGAAGACGACGCTGCTGCGGATACTGGGCGGGTTGAGCGGAGCGTCGAAAGGCGAAGTGTTGATCAACGGCGGCGATGTGCGGGCGTCGGAGACGCGGGCGAAGATTGGCTGGCTGGGACATTCGATCGGTTTGTACGATGAACTGACGGCGCGGGAGAATTTACGGACGTTTGGGGCGCTATATGGTGTGACCGCGGCGATGGTGACGGACTGGCTGGGCCGGGTGAACCTGTCGCACGTGGCCGATTCGCCGGTCCGCGAGTACTCGCGAGGCATGCGGCAACGGCTGGCGGTGGCGCGCGCGTTTCTGCACGGGCCGCAACTGCTCCTGCTCGATGAGCCGTTTACGTCGCTCGACGACAAGGCGATTGCCCTGCTGCAGTCGCTGTTGGCGGCAGCGCGGGCAGAAGGGGCGACGATTATCCTGTCGACGCACCAGATCCGGGAGGCGATGGAGCTATCGAGCAAGGTGGCGCTCCTGGACCGCGGCAAACTGGTTCATTTCGGCGAGCGAACCGCAGAGATGGTGGGCGATCCGGGATACCTTTACCGGACCTATGGGAGCGCGGCATGACGACATTGCGCCATGCGGCGGCGATTGCCGCCAAGGACTTGCGGAGTGAGTTTCGGACCAAGGAATCGATCAATTCGACGATGTCGTTCAGCGTAGTGATTCTGCTGCTGTTCAGCTTTGCCTTCGATCCTTCGCCGGATATGATCGCCGAGTTCGGCGGCGGGCTGCTGTGGATGGTGTTCGCCTTTGCCGGGGCACTGATCGTCAACCGGTCGTTCGCGCGCGAATTGCCGAACGACTGCATTGACGTGCTGGTGTCGTCGCCCGCTTCGGGAGCGTCGCTATTCCTGGGCAAGGCGGTGGCATCGTTCGTGCTGCTTTATGGCATTGAGTGTATCTGCCTGCCGGTTTTCGGGGTTTTCTACAACATCACCTGGTGGCGCAGCCTGGGCGGGTTGTTGGGGGTGCTGGCGCTGGGGACGTGGGCGCTTGCCTGCGCGGGGACCTTTTTCAGCGCGCTGACGGTGAACCTGCGGCTCCGGGAACTGATGCTGCCGATGCTGCTCTACCCGATGCTGATTCCGGCGCTGCTCTCGGTGATGATGCTGACGAACACGCTTTTGACCGGGCAGGAGATGCCGTCCGACTTTACGGTCTGGCTCCGTTTGCTGATTGGATTCAATATCATGTTCACAACGCTGTCCGTTTACCTGGCCGAGACAATTCTGGTGAGATAGGAGCTGAAGACGATGCGAAGAAAAGTGATTCTTGCGCTGGGCGCGGTGGCTCTTCCGCTACTGTTGCGGAATCTGTACGTCATTATGTTTCTGGTGCCGGATGAGATGGAGCAAGGGCCGATCTACCGGATCTTCTACTATCACCTGCCGGCCTTTTTCACGGCGGCGCTGTGCTACCTGACGGCGATGGTGACGAGTGTCCTTTACCTGGCGAAGAAGGACCAGAAGTACGATGCCATTGCGGTTTCGGCGACGGAGACGGGCCTGGCCTTCGCGGCGGTGAATCTGATTACCGGGATGATCTGGGGCCGGATCAGCTGGGGCATCTGGTGGGCGTGGGATCCACGGCTGACCTGGGCGCTGATCTGCTGGCTCGTCTACTTTGGCTATCTGATGCTGCGCAGCGCGATTGACGACCCGACCGAGCGGGCGAAAAATAGTGCGGTGTTGAGCGTGTTTGCATCGGCCTCGGTGGCGGTAACGTGGAAGGCGATTGAATGGTGGCGGACGCAGCATCCGGGTCCGGTGCTATCGATTCGGACCGGCGGGGTGCAGAAGATCGATCCGATGATGGAGCAGATGCTCTATGTGAACACGATTGCGCTGGTGCTACTCGGGTTGATCTTCGTGCTGGTGCGTTTGCGCCAGGAGGAAGTACAGCGGGAAATTGACGCGTTGCGGCGCTATGCGCATGCGATGAATTAGAACGGACGAAGCCATGGACGAACGCAATATCACATTCATGTTTTACGGGCTGGCGGTGGCGTGGGGCCTGCTGGCGGTATATGCTGTGCTGCTAGGGTTGCGTGATCGCGACCTGACGAAACAGCTCGAGACGCTGAAGCGCATGGTAGAGGAGAAGAAATGAACCGCCGGAAACTGATGCAGATGGCTATGGGCGCATTGCCCGCGACAATGATGTCGCAGCGGCACTTGAACGCCCAGCAGCAGGCTGACCGCGCCGTGAGGGGCTTGAGTTCCCCGCTGATCAAGGATGTGCAGGTGATCGCCACCGCGCCGGCCGGGTTGCGCCTGGTGGTGGTAAAGGTCGTAACGGACCAGGACGGCCTCTACGGCTATGGTTGCGGCACCTATACCCAGCGTGCCGATCTGGTTGTCGCGGCGGTGGAACGCTACCTGAAACCGTTTCTGATTGGCCAGAAGGCCGACCGCATCGACGACTTGTGGCAGGCGATGTACAACTCGAGCTACTGGCGCAACGGTCCGGTGCTCAACAACGGCATCAGCGGCGTGGATCAGGCGTTGTGGGACATCAAGGGCCGTATGGCCGGCATGCCGGTTTACCAGTTGCTGGGCGGCAAGGTACGCGAAGCGGCCGATTGCTATGGCCACGCCTCGGGCGCCGATGCGCGCGAAGTGGTGGACAGTGTGAAGAAGTACATGGCCCAGGGCTTCCGCCACGTGCGCGTGCAGGTGGGCGTGCCGGGTATGGCGGGCTATGGCTCCGGCCGTGGCGAGGCGAAGGTGAAAGCCCTGCACAACAAGCCGATGTTTGAGCCGGCGGCCTACATCCGCCGCGCACTGAACATGTTTGAAGTGTGCCGCAAGGAACTGCCGGAAGAGCTGGAACTGCTGCACGACGTGCATGAACGTATTACGCCGACGCAGGCGTTGCAGTTCTCCAAAGACTGCGAGAAGTTCAAACTCTTTTTCCTGGAGGATCCGCTTTCGCCGGAAGACATCGCGTGGTTCCGGCTGATCCGGCAGGCGTGCACGACGCCGATTGCGATGGGTGAATTGTTCAACTCGCCGCACGAATGGTCGCCGTTGATCGCCGAGCGGCTGATCGACTACATCCGCGTCCACGTTTCGCAGGCCGGCGGACTGACGCCGTGCCGGAAGATGGCCATTATGGGCGAGCATTTCGGTGTTCGGACGGCGTGGCATGGACCGGGCGACGTGTCGCCGATCGGTCATGCGGCCAACGTTGCGCTCGATCTGGTGAGCTACAACTTCGGGGTGCAGGAGTACTCGCCCTTCAACGCGGCGACGCGCGAAGTCTTCAGTGGCGTGCCGGAGATCAAGGACGGCTACCTGTACGCCACCGAGAAGCCCGGCTGGGGCATCGAAGTGGACGAGAAGGCGGCGAAGAAGTATCCGTTCGGCGGAAACGAACGGGGCGGCGAGCGCAGCCGGCTGAACGGCGGCTGGGGCGAGATTCGCAAGGCCGACGGTCAGATCATCAAGCAGTAAATTCGCGTTCGATGGCCGCGACGCCGGAGGCGAAGTCCGCCTCCGGCGTCAGCAGGCTCAGCACCAGCCAGCCATCGGATTCAAAGTCGTAGAAGTACCCGGGCTGGGTGAGCGTTCCGGCTGATTCCAGCAGGTGGATGGCCCATTCCTCTTCGCTGCGGGTACGAGGGGTGGGGATGATGGCATACCAGCCGCCCTCGACATCGAGCGGGCGGAGGGACGAGGCGCGCAGCAGCGCCAGATTGGCGCGGGTGCGCTGCTGGATGCAGGCGCGGATTCCGGCGCCGTGGCGGAGTAGCGCGGGCAGGGCGCATTGCACGGGGGTAGACACCGACAGGTAGGTATCGGCGATCAGCTCCAGACGTGAGGCGGCTTCGGCCGCTCCCGGACCGGAGGCGGTGAGCCAGGCGGCTTTCATTTGCGGCAGGCCGGCGGTTTTCGACAGTCCGCCGAGGACAAAGGTGAGGCAGGCGCCATTGTCGCCGAGGGTCGCGGTGCGGGACGGGTCCGAGGTGAGCGGATAGTCGGCGAAAACTTCGTCGGAGATGAGCGCCACGCCCCGTTGCGCGCAGAGTTGCGCCAGTTGGGCGAGTTCCGCGTGTTTCAGATAGCTGCCGGTCGGGTTGTTGGGATGGACGAAGAGAATGGCGCGGGTGCGCGGTGTCAACTGCCGTTCGAGTGAGGGGAAATCCACCCACCAGCCTTCGGCGTAGCGGAGCGAATACTGAATCACCTCGACGCACTCCAGTTGGGCGAGAAACTCAAAGAGGGGATAGGACGGGCGCGGGACGAGGATGGCGTCGCCGGGGTTGCAGAGCAGTTTGAAGAGCCAGCCGTAGGCCTCCGAGGTGGAGGCCGCCAGGAGCGTATGCGGACCCAGGCCGAGCGCGGCGCGTGCAGATTCCAAGCCGCGGGGATCGGGGTTGTAGCCGAGCGCGGCCGGGTCCAGATAGGCTGTCAGCAGCTCTTCCGGGTAGGGAATGCCGGCGCGGGTGGGGTTGGAGGCGGTCAAATCGTAGCGCGGTTTGCCGAGCGAGAGCGCCTGGCTGAGCCGGTTGGGGGCGACGGTCCAATCCAGGCGTTGAGAGAATTCGATGGGCACCAGAGCTACCAGGATAGCGGGGATTAGTGGAGCGAGAGCGGCAGCTTGGCCGGGCGGACGGTAACGCGCCAGGTGCCCGAAGCCCAACTCATCTTGCCCGTCACGGTATCGCGCGCCGCGGAAATGGTGCCGGTGTAGACGCCGAGGCCTGGGCGATCGATGACGATCTGGTTGCCGGAGATGGAGCGGATGCGGGCGAAATTCGTGAGTTTGCCTTGCTCGCCTCCGGGACTCCTTTTCCATGTGGCGTCAAAACTGCGGGCATCGGCGCGGAGTGTCCAGACGGCGTCCCAACGGCTGCCGCCGGAGACCTCCACCACGGTCCAATGTTGGCCTGCCGGCACGGTGACGGGGGCCGGGAGGGTGGCCGGATCGAGCGAGACGTGCCAGGTACCGGAGGCCCAACTCATCTTGCCGCTGATCTGCGTCCTGTCGGCGGAGAGGGTGCCGGTATACTGGCCGAGGCCCGGACGGTCAATGGTGATCCGGTTACCCTGGACCGACTTGATGCGGGCGAAGGCGGAAAGGTTGCCTTCGGCGCCACCGGGCGTTTGCCGCCAGTGCGCGTCGAAGGTGCGGCCGTCGGGGCGAAGCGTCCACGTGGCATCCCACTGCCTGCCGCCCGCTTTTTCCACGACGGTCCAGACCTGACCGGCGCGGGCGAAGGCGATGTCGCCTTCCTCCGGATCCTCCTGGGCCCAACCCGCCGGGGCCATTACCAGCATTCCTGCCACGCAGACTCGCCACAGAGCGGAACGTTTCATTGCGTTCTCCTCTCCTTTGCCCTCACGCTAGCGCCGGGTGGCGGCGGTGTCAATGCGGTGCGGCCTGCTATCCTGATCGTCAAATCTATGACTGGCGCACTCCTCTCCCTGCTGCTGCTTCTGCAGACCAACGCGGCGCTGCACAGCCCGGCCGCGGGCCCGGCGAAGGGCTACGCGATTCCCATCGGTGGCGGGAAGGTGGGGCCGGAGATTCTCAACCGTTTTGCCGCATTGGCCGGCGGATTGCATGCTCCCATTGTCGTGATCCCCACGGCAGGCGAAGACGATAGCTATCCCGAGAGCGCGTTGGACAATCATCCACTCCGCAAGCACGGATTCACCCGCCTGACGCTCCTCCACACGCGTGACCGCAAGGTGGCCGATACCGAAGCCTTTGCCGCCGTTCTCAAAACGGCGAAAGGGGTGTGGTTCAACGGCGGGCGGCAGTGGCGGCTGGTGGACTCCTATCTGCATACACGCACGCACCGCGAACTGGAGAATCTGCTGGATCGCGGGGGCGTGATCGCCGGGTCCTCGGCCGGGGCCACGATTCAGGGGTCCTATCTGGTGCGGGGGGCGATTGAAAACAACACCATCATGATGGCCAAGGGTTATGAAGAGGGACTTGGATTCCTGAGCCATGTGGCCATTGATCAGCACTTGATTGCTCGCAAACGGGAGCGGGATATGCTGCCGGTGGTCGCGCTGAAGCCGGAGATTCTGGGCCTTGGCCTGGATGAAGGCACGGCGGTAGTGGTCCACGGGACGAAACTGGAGGTGGTCGGGGTGAGCAAGGTGGCGATTTATGATGCCAACTACGGCCCCGGGCCTGATGGGAAGGGCTACTACTTCCTGTCCGCCGGTGACTGTTTCGATATCGCCAAGCGCAAGCAGATCGCCTGCGCGAATTAGAAGAAGTTCGGGTAGGCGGTCTTCATCTCTTCGGCGCGTTCGTGCGCGGCGCCGATCTGGACCAATTCGCCCTGGCCGATCCCGGGGCACCATTTTGCTGTTTTCTCCCATTCGCGGCGGGATTCCAGCAGGTGGGGCCAGTAAGGGAACAGGCGGCACTGCGTTGGCTTCGCCGGGTGGATGGAGCAGCCGGTTGCTGTCAGGAACGAGCACTGGCTGCCACGCGGCTTTCGCAACCGCCGCTGGTGCCGGGTGCGGTAAACATAGCGCTTTTCGAACTCCGCCGAGGTCAGTTCCAGGTAGGCGGCGGCTTTCTCCAGGTCTGCTTCCGTGAGGTAGACAAAACCCTCCTGGTCACAGCAGCGGGTGCAGCCTGGCTGGCAGGTGAAGCGGATTCCATTGGCGGGGGATTGAGGCATGGTTGCGGCGGGCTTCAGAATGGGAGAGCTTGTAAGGGATGGTAACAAGCAACGGAGTGAATCGGCGAGCGTTTCTCGCTTCGGCCCTGGGCGCGGGCGCGGCAATCGCCGCGGGCGGCCGCATGGAGTTCTGTGTCTTCTCCAAACACCTGCACTTCCTCTCCTGGGCGGAGATGGCGGCGGCGGCCAAAGAGGTTGGGTTTGAGGGGATTGATTTGACGGTGCGCAAAGGCGGGCACGTCGTTCCAGAGCGTGTCGCCGATGATCTGCCCAAGGCCGCGGAAGCGATCCGTGCCGCCGGGATGAAGCTCACCATGATCACCACCGACATCGGGGACATGACGACGCCGCATACCGAGCCGGTGCTGCGCGCGGCGAAGAAGCTGGGACTGACCCATTACCGCTGGGATGGCTTCAAGTACAAAGAGGGCGTTTCGCTTCCGGAGCAGTTGAAGCAGATGGCGCCGCGGGTGAAGGATCTGGCGGCGTTCAACAAGGAGTTGGGCCTGTGCGCGATGTACCATACGCACTCCGGCGTCGGGCGAGTGGGTGCCTCGCAATGGGACCTGTGGATGCTGCTGAAAGATACCGACAAGCGGTACGTCAGTTTCAACTTTGATGTGTCGCACGCGACGATTGAAGGCGGGCTGGGCGGCTGGCTGCACTCGACCAAACTGGCGTTGCCGCACATGGGCGGCATTGCGCTGAAGGACTTCAAGTGGGGCCGGGGCGCCAATGGGAAATGGCGTGTTGACTGGTGTCCAATCGGCGAGGGGATGGTGCAGACGCGGGAGTTCCTGAAGATGATCAAGGCGGGCGGGTTCGCCGGTCCGGTGCAGGTGCACTACGAGTACGACCTGGGCGGCGCCGACAAAGGCGCGACGAAGATTACGATTCCCAAAGCGCAGGTGCTGGCGGCGATGAAGCGAGACCTGGAGGCGCTGCGGGCGGCGTCGGTGGAGGCCGGCTGGGTGTGACCGAACTGCTGCTGGTGATTGCGCTGTTGACGGCGCCGGGTCCGGCGGCGGAGGGATTGGACGCGGCGACCCGCTCCGCTCTGCGCGCCGGACCCTGGACCATCACCAGCGCGGCGGCACCGGGGGTGGGTCTGGCGAAGAACGACTACTACTCGGAGGCTCCCTATTGGTGGCCGGACCCGAAAGACCCGAAGGCGCCATTTGTCCGCCGCGATGGAGAGACCTATCCGGAGCGTTTTGACAAGCACCGGCGCCTGCTGGGGGAGATGAGCAAGAATCTTCTGGCGCTTGGATTGCGGGCCTCGGTGCTCGGCGATAAGGAGGCGCTCCGGCGGGGCGAGGAGGTGGCGCGGGTATGGTTTCTGCGCGACGCCACGCGGATGAATCCGCACCTGGAGTACGGGCAGGCGATCCGCAACCGGAATACCGGCCGTGGAGCGGGAATCATCGACACCCGCGTGCTGATCTGGGCGGTGGAAGGGGTGCGCCATCTGGAAGCGGCGGGCGGGTTTTCGGCAGCCGAACGGGCGGCGCTGCGAGGCTGGTTCAGCGACTATTCGCGATGGCTCACGGAAAGCAAGCTGGGCACCGCCGAAGGGCGTGCGAAGAACAATCACGGGACGTGGTGGGCCGGCCAGGTGCTCGCATTTGCACACTACACCGGGAACCGGGAACTGCGGGAACGGATTTACGCGCAGGTGAAGGAACGGATGATTCCCGGACAGATCCGCGCCGATGGCTCCTGCCCGGAGGAGGAGGCGCGGACGCGGTCGTTGTCCTATTCGGCGATGAACCTGGACGGCTGGGCGGTGGTCGCCACGCTGGCCGGGCGCGACGGCATCAGCCTGTGGGATTACCGGTCCGGCGGGTCAGGATCCATCCGCGACGCAATCGCCTATGTGAAGCCGTTTCTGGCTGCGCCGGCGACGTGGAAAAAGCAGCAGATTACGCGGTTTGATGGGGAAAATGTACTGTTTGTGGCGCTGGAAAGCGCCTCGCAACGCCGGCTGTCGCGGCTGTTACCATGATTAAATGACACGCCGTTCTCTGCTGTTTGCGGCGGCAGGCGCAATTGCCTACGGGCAAAGCGGCTCGCCCGGCCTTTACGCGATTCAAAACGCAACCATCCATCCGGCGAGTGGTCCGGCCATTCCGAATGGCACCATCGTCGTGCGCGGCGGCTTGATTGAAGCCGTTGGTGCCAATGTCTCCATTCCGGCCGGCGCGTGGACCATCGACGCCAAGGGGCTGCACGTCTATCCGGGCCTGGTGGACGCGATGAGCCGCTGGGGTCTGGCTGCGCCCTCCGAGGCGGCACCGGTCCGGCCGGCGGCCGAGCCCGCGCCTGGCGGACGGCGCCGGGGCGGGGGCGACGAGGGGCCCTCCAATGTCCAGTTTCAGGATGATGGCGGCCCGGAGGAGCGGCCCTCGAACACCAGTTGGATCAAGGCCGCTGACCTGGTGCAACCCGGTGATGCGACGCTCTCGGCCGCGCGCAGTGCCGGATTCACCACCGCGGTTGTATTTCCCGCTACCGGGATCTTTGCCGGGCAGGGATCGGCTCTCAACCTGTCTGGCGGGCGCGCCGGCGATATGGTGGTGAGCAGTCCGGTTGGCCAGGCGGTCTCGCTGACGCCGCGCGGGTTCAGCAGTTTCCCCGGCTCGCTGATGGGTTCGATCGCCTATGTGCGGCAGGTATTCCTGGACGCGGAACAGTACAAGGGCGCCAAGGCCATGTACGCGCAGAATCCGCGCGGGCTGCAGCGCCCGGCCTATGACCGTGCGCTGGAGGGTCTGCTGGAATCGCCGCGGGTGCTTCTGCCGGCTTCGCGGAAGGTGGAAATCGATCGGATGATCCGCTTTGGCCGGGAGTTGAAGACCCCGTTCGTTCTTTATGGCGGCATTGAGGCGTGGCGCTCGGCGGAGTCGCTGAAGGCGGCCGGCGTTCCGATGCTCATCAACCTGAAATGGCCGGAGCGGGACCGCGAGGGCGATCCCGATCTGATGGAGTCGCTCCGTACGCTGGAGACGCGGGAGATGGCGCCGGCCGGGCCGGCGGCGCTCGCCAAAGCCGGCGTGCGATTCGCGTTCTACTCCGGCGGGGTGGAACGACCCGCCGATATTCGCCGCGCCGTCAAAAAAGCTGTCGACGCGGGCCTGTCCAACGAAGACGCGCTGCGCGCCATGACGCTCGCCCCCGCACAGATCTTCGGGCTCGATGACCGCATCGGCAGTCTGGAAGCCGGCAAGATCGCCAATCTCTTCGTCACCGACGGCGACTGGCTGGCCGACCGTACGGCCGTGAAAATGGTCTTCGTCGACGGAAAGAAATTTGAACCAACGCCGGCCGCGCCGGCGGCCCCGGGGAGGCCTGAATAATGGACCGACGAAAATTCCTTGGCGCGTTCGCGCTCGCGCCGTTTGCCGCCCGCGCGGCGGAGGGCACCATTGTCATCCGCAATGCAAAGATTCTCACCGTCACGAAGGGATCGTTTGACGGATCGATTCTCATTCGGGATGGAAAGATTGTGGAAGCCGGCCCGAACGTCAACGCTCCGGCCGACGCGAAGGTAATCGACGCCGGCGGCCAATACGTGATGCCCGGTATCATCGATTGCCACTCTCACATTGCGACCGAAGCGGTGAATGAGGGCACCGTGACTGTGTCTTCGATGACCGGCATCGAGGACACCGTGAACCCGGAGGATATCGGCATCTATCGGGCTCTGGCCGGCGGCGTGACCACTGCCAACATTCTGCACGGCAGCGCGAACGCGATCGGCGGCAAGAACGTCGTCATCAAAATGCGCTGGGGAAAGGACGCGCCGGAGATCGCGCTGGAGGGCGCCACGCCGGGCATTAAGTTCGCGCTCGGGGAGAATCCGAAGCGGCGCGGCGGGGATAGCGGCCTCGGCTCGCGCCTTCGTTACCCGGCCACCCGTATGGGCGTGGAAGATGTCATCCGGGAAGCGTTCACCGACGCCCGCGCCTACAAAGCCACCTGGGACGACTACAAAGTCCGGGCCGCGAAAGGCGAGCGCGTCATCGCTCCCCGCCGTGACCTGAAGTTGGAGCCGCTGGTGGAGGTGCTGGAGGGCAAACGGTTCGTCCACGCCCACTGCTACCGCGCCGACGAAATCCTGATGCTGCTGCGTGTCGCCGACGAGTTCGGCTTCAAGATCCGTACGCTGCAGCACGTGCTGGAAGGCTACAAAGTGGCCAAGGAGATCAAGGAACACGGCGCGGGCGCGTCCACCTTCAGCGACTGGTGGAGCTACAAGATGGAAGCCTATGATGCGATCCCCTACAACGCGGCGCTGATGCACAAGAAGGGCGTGCTGGTGTCGTTGAACTCCGACAGCGGCGAACTGATGCGCCATTTGAATCAGGAAGCGGCAAAGACAGTGCGCTACGGCGGACTTACCGATGACGAGGCGCTCGCGCTGATCACAATTAACCCAGCCAAGCAACTCGCCATCGACCATCGCGTCGGATCCATCGAGCCCGGCAAGGATGCCGATCTGGTGATCTACGACAAGCATCCGCTGTCCAACTACGCGAAAGTGCAGAAGGTATTCATCGACGGCCAGATGTACTTTGACCGTGACAAAGACATGAGTGAGCGCGCCGTGAAGGAAGCACGGCGCAAACAGCTTGCTGAAAAACAGAAAGCGGCCGCGGCACCCGCGGGCCGCCCCGCCGGCGGCGGACGGAGGCCCCAGTGAAAGCGTTCGCGTTTATTCTCGCGCTGGCCGCATACGCGGCCGACGATAGCTTTGTGGTGAAGAATGTGACCGTCCACCCGGTGACGGCCGCCGCGGTGCCCAATGCCACGCTCGTGGTGACGGGCGGCAAGATCGCCGATTTCGGGCCCAAAGTGGCTGTTCCGAAAGGCGCCAAGGTGATTGACGGCAAGGGCCTGCACCTCTATCCCGGGCTGATTGATTCGGCGAGCAACGTCGGCATGTCCGAAGTGAGTTCGGTGCGCGAGACTTCGGACACGGTGGAGTTGGGGGACTTCAATCCGCAGTTGCGCGCCGTGGTGGCCATCAATCCGTCGAGCGATCACATCCCGGTGACCCGCGGCAACGGGATTACGACGTCGCTGATCTACCCTGGCGGCGGCATCATCGGCGGGCAGGCCGCGCTGGTGCACCTGGACGGCTGGACGTGGGAGGAGATGGCCGTGGAGCGTAGCGTCACTATGCAGATGCGCATCCCCACCATTGCCACCAATACCTTCAGTTCGACGTTTGGCGCCGGCCGGCGGCCTTTCGCCGATACCAAGCGCCGCTACGAAGAGCGCCTGAAACTGATGGGGGAGTTCTTCGAACAGGCCCGTGCCTATCAGCGCCGGAAGGCCGCCGGTGGCGCCGGGTTCGCCATCGACCGCCGCCTGGAGGCGATGCTACCGGTGCTGGAGGGCAAGCAGTCGCTGCTCATCTTTGCCGAGCGCGAGCGCGCCGTGAAGGACGCACTTGCCTTCGCCGCCAAGGAGAAGGTGAAAATCATTCTGGCCGGGGTCCGTCAGCCGGGCGCCGCAGTGAAAGAGATCGCCGAACGGAAAGTTCCGGTGATCCTGGGCGAGACGCTTGACCTTCCGCTGGAAGAAGACGCGGCCTACGACTCGCCGTTTACCCTCCCCGCCGAACTGCACAAAGCCGGCGTGACCTTCGCCTTTGGCACGTTTAGCGTTCAATTTGCCCGCAATCTGCCGTTCCAGGCGGCAAACGCCGTCGGTTTTGGTCTCCCCTACGAAGAAGCGCTGAAGGCCGTCACCATTAACTCCGCCAAAATCTGGGGCGTCGATGACCGGATTGGCTCCATCGAAAAGGGCAAATGGGCCGACCTGATTCTCACTGATGGCGACCCGTTGGAAGGGCGCTCGCAAGTGAAGCAGATGTGGATTCAGGGCCGCCCGGTGAGCCTGGATACCCGTCACACCAAGCTCTACGAACAGTACGGCAAGCGGCCCTGATCGGCGGTTACTTCAGCGGGTGCGTCTCCACGGAGTGATTCACCGGCTTAACCGTGCGCAGGAAGGTGTAGATGGCGCTCAACTCTTCCTTGGAGAACTTGGAGAGCGCCATCCACGGCATGATGGTGAAACTCTCCGGCTTCACGGCCGGGATGCCTTCCTGCTCGTACTTGCGGTACTGGTGGAAGCGCTCGATGAACTCGGCTTCGCTCATCTTGCCGATGCCGGTGTCGGTGTCGGGGGTGATGTTGGCGCTGACGGCTTTCATGGTGCCGATCGTGAACGGTTCGCCGCCGGCAAAAACCAATCCCGGTTTGGGCTCCCCCTTTTCCATCGGGGTGTGGCATCCGCTGCAGCCGGCAAGCGTCACCAGATAGCGGCCCCATTCCAGCTTGTTGCTCGTGTCCACGGCGGCCACGTTCCGCGCCGGCGCCGGAGCCGACGTGATGAGATAGTTAACCGGGAAATCCAAACGCGTCCGGGGCAGGGGATTGCGAACGGCCGGCAACGTGTTCATGTAGGCTACCAGCGCCTGTACATCGGCGTCGCTCATTTTCGCCATGGCCTGGTAGGGCATCATCGGGAACAGCGGGCGGCCGTCGCGGCTGACCCCCTCGCGGATGGCGCGGATCTTTTCTCCGTCGGTCCAGGCCCCAATGCCCGTTTCGACATCGGGTGTAATGTTGGGGGCCACCACATCACCAGGCAGGCCCAGTTCCTTGGGGAACTGCCAGCCCCGGCCGCGGCCGGAAGTAACTACCGGCGCGCTGAATTTCGTAATGTCCCGCTGCGAGTGGCAGCCGTCACAGTCGGCCGCGATGGTGAACAGATACTCGCCGCGGGCGATGTTTTCCGGCGTCATCTTCACTTGCACACTCTCGGGCGGCAGCGCGTTCGGTTGCCGAAGGCTCAGATAGGCAAACCCGCCGCCGATCGCCGCGCCAATTCCCAGTACCCCGAATAATACGATTCGTTTCCACATGTTGGTTGTACCTTCCCGCCCATATAGGCGCAAATTGTTCAACGGATTGGCTCAGCCCCGGCGCGGATTTTTGGCCGCCGGGCGCGTGCGCGTCCAACCAATGAAGAATATACCCAACACACTCAGGCCCGCGCCCCAAACGGCAGAGCGCGGGAGGTATCGCCACTCCACCTGATGGTCGCCCTTGTCCACCACTACGCCGCGCAGGGCGCCGTACGGGGACAGGATCTCGACCTTCCGCCCGTCCACGGTGGCTTCCCAGCCGGGGAACTCGGTATCGGCCAGGACCAGCAGCCCGCGGCAGGACATCTTCACCCGCACGCGGACGCGGTTCGGATTGCTCGAGTTCTGATACTCCACCTCGTCGTTGCCGCCGCAGGTCTCCAGGGCCGGAGGCGCCGTCAGCAACAATGCTTCGGTCCGCGGTTGGAACTCGGCGGAGTTGATGCTGGCGCGGATCTGGTCGTAGGAGGCCACCTGCGTTGCCTTGTGCACCGTCCAGGCGCGGGGGAGTGCCGATGGATTACGGTAGATGTTCACTCCGCTTGCCGTATCGGTCAACAAAACCAGATCGGGGCGCGGCGGGGTCTTGCCGACGTAGTAGTTCACCGCCAGCAGGTCCTGCACGCGCGGCAGATGCCGTTCGTGTTCCAACAGGTTGGAGGATGCACTGGCGGCGAAGCCACCGAGCATGGGGATATTGTGCCAGTCCCCGAAGTTGTAAGGGATGTCGGCGTCGGCTACCTCGACGCGAATTGGCTGCGGCTGGGCCCGCAGGTAACTGGCGACGTCGTTGTGCTTGAACAGGGCGTCGATGTATCCGGCCCGCTTCGGGTTCACCCGGCTGGCCAGTTGCGCGCCGGCGACGTTGCTGATCTCGGCGATCACGACCAGGGTTAGCGCCGCCGTTGCCGCGGCGTGTGTGATGGTCCGGGCTCGCAGCGCCCCCAACAGTGCCGCGCCCGCCAGCGCCGCCAGTGCCGTCATCATCAGCGGGTCGTGTGCCTGCACTGGGCGCAAACCGGTGGCCGAGGCCGCAAACAGCAGCGCCGCGGAAACCGCCAAGGTGTATAGCAACCGGGTCAACCACGGGCTGGATCGCTGCCGCAGGGCGTCGATTCCGTATGCCGCCAGCGGTGCCACGGCGAAGCTGAACATCGCCAGCGCCCGCGCCGGTACCCGTGCTTTGCCGAACACCGGCAGCGCCGCGTACAGCATGCCGTGGACGAACGAGTTGTTGGCCAGCGCCAGCAACAGTCCGGCGGCGCCGATCAATACCAGCAGCCGAACTTGCGGGACACGCTTCCATCGATGAGCGACCCCGAGGAAAAGGAGCGCAGCAGCGATACACCCGATGAAAGGGTCCACGTGCACCGGCGTCCGGGGCGTGACGATGCCGGGAATCGCCGAGGCCTCCCAGGAATAATGCTGGTGAATGGAATAGGGAATCGGCTCGTTCCACGCCACCGGAAAATCGAGTCCTACCCAGCGCTTCGCCTGCGGCGCATACTCCTGTGCCGGTAGCACCTGCACGGCGGAAATCAGTCCGAGGGCGAGCGCCCACGCCGCGGCCGATTTCCAGAGCGCGAGTTCCCGGGGACGGGTTGCCAGTGCCGCCAGCCAGACGGCGCCGATTACCGTGGTGGCGTAAATGGGCACCTCATGGTGGCCACTGAGCCAGATCAGCCCCAACAGCCCGCCGCAGGCCGCTGCCGAAAACAGCGCCCGCCGCCCGCGCAGCGCCCGGAACAGATACATCACAATCAGCGGTATCCACAATGCGCCGTTCAGGATTTGCGGCCAGTCGGTCGTTCCCAAAAAACCGCCCAGCGCAAACACGGCGCCGCCCAGAACAGAAGCGGCCCGGCTGCGCTTCCAATCCCGGCATAGCCAGTAGGCAAACAGGGCCGCCTGGAAGTGAATCAGCACCAGGTACCAGTGGATCAGCCGCAGGCTCAATTTGCCCTGGTCGAAAGGGAAGATTCCCAAGAGCCAGTTGGCCGGATAGGCAGCGCCGGTCACCTGACCCAGAAACGGCTGCCCCGCCCAGTGGTTCGGGTCCCAGAGCGGCAAATGGGAATGGCGCCAAGAGGTGGCCTGAAACTGCAGGCGCGGCAGGTCCAGATTGGCCAGGTCGGGGCTGTCCAGAAATGTGTATTGATCGGTGAGAGTGAGCTTCCAGTAGAAGCCCACGCAGAGGAGTAGAAGTAGGAGAGGCGCCAGGAATTTGCGCATGCCGCTATGTTTACTCTACCCGGTCGCCGCGGTTTCGCGCCCGGTTCAACTCTTCTGGTGCAACTCGAGCAGCCGGTGTTCCCAATCTTCCACGAGATGGGTTGCTTCTCTCACTTCGGCCGCGTCATCGCCGCCATAGAGTGCCCGTGTTTCCGCCCACAAGCGCAGGGCGATCCGGTATTCCTCTACGGCCTCCTGGTAAGAGATCTCCGGGCTCAGTGTGGTGCGCATGTCCCCTTAGACGGGCGCCGCCGCGATCCGGTTCCAGCACCCGAGGCGCCGTTATACTGGAGGGACAGAATGGACTCGCCCGCTATCACAGTCCTGCTCCGCGACTGGGCCACCGGTTCGCTTGCCGCTCGCGACGAACTGATGCCGCTTGTCTACACCGATCTGAAGGCGCTCAGCCGGCGCCTGCTGCGGCGGGAGCATGCCAGTGACCTCACCACTACCGCGCTGGTCCATGATCTGTACCTCAAACTGGCCCGGTGCGAAAACCTGGACTGGAACGACCGCCAGCATTTCTTTTCCTTTTGTGCGCGCCTGATGCGCCAGATTCTCACCGATGGTGCCCGTGCCCGCTTGGCCGAAAAGCGGGACGCCATGGTGGAGAGCCTGGCCGGAATCGACGAGATACCCTGGTTTGGCCAAGCGCCCTCGGCCTACCTCGATTTGAACGACGCCTTGGACCAGTTGGAAGCCACGGAGCCGGAGAAGGCTCGCGTCGTGGAGTTCCGCATCTACCTTGGGTGCACTTCGGACGAGACGGCCGAGATCCTCGGCCTGGCCAAGGCCACCGTTGATCGCCACATGCGGTTTGCGAAAGCGTGGCTCTTTCAGCGGCTCCAGCCGGGGACATCCTCTAGCGGCGGAGTCGCTTCCAGTTAGCCTCCGTGTCCAGCCGCTGGCGCGAAGGTGGCTGACCGGGCGCCGGGGGCGGCACCAGTGCCAGTGCCTTGCCGGCCGCTTCCGCGGCACCGTCCCGGTCCCCCATCAATTCCAGTGCCGCCGAAAGGCCCAGCCACGCGTCGGGGTCTTTTCCCTCTGTTGCTACTGCCCCCTGGCGGCAGTAGCCGGCCGCTGCCGCCGGGTCACGCAGCCTGGCGACGCGGGTCTCCACCAGCCACCGGCAGGCTCCGAACAGGTGCGTCACTGACGGCTTTTCTCTGTCCGCCAGCCCCCGCAGCTGTTTCAGTCCTTCCCCTGTGTGCTGCTCCGCTGCAGCGGCCTGTCCGGCAGAGGCCAGGAGGTTCCCCGCCCGAATCAGCAGGTCGGCGCGCAAGAAACGATATACAGTGTTCTCCGGTTCCTTCTCCAGCAACCTGGCATGCAATTCCGCCGCTTTCAGAAAATCCGCGATTGCGGCCGCGTTTTGCCCTGCGTATCCATGCACGATTCCTCGGGACCGGTAAACCCCGGTCATTTGGTATTGCGCGGCCACGTTGGCCGGGTCCACCGCCGCCAAGGCTTGCAATGTTTCCTCAGCCCGCGTGATGCTCGCCAGTGCCGCCGGATACTCACGAAGCTGTCCCTCCGCCCAGCCGGTGTTCAACAGAACGGCCGCACGCAGCCGGCGCAACTCGATCGACTCTTTCGCCTGCCGGGGCATCTTCTCCAGCCAGCCGAGCGATTCCCGCAGCATTCGTAACGACTTTGCCGGATCCGACGAACCCCACTGCACGGCCTCGCTGAAGGCCAGGACCGCCATTTGCCGCGTCGCCTCCGAATCACTCGGGGCCACGCGGAAAAGTTCGTTCAG
Source organism: uncultured Solibacteraceae bacterium (assembly GCA_964430625.1). Lineage (GTDB taxonomy): Bacteria > Acidobacteriota > Terriglobia > Bryobacterales > Bryobacteraceae. The sequence goes on along the minus strand of CAYSFR010000017.1, from coordinate 40,066 downwards.
ATGCCCTCGCGCCTCCCGATAAAGCGCCGAGATCCGCCTGGATTCCGCCGTCTCAATCTCGCCACCGCCGGACTGAATTCGATTCGCCTGGAACTCCAGCGCCGCCGCCAAGTCCAGCCGAATCCGGACGTTCTGCGGGTACTCGCGCACCAGTGCCCGCAAGTCCTCGGCCGCCTGCTCAATCTGAGCCATTCCCGCCGCGGGCCCTCCGCCAAACCCCCGCACCCCTCCCTGCCGGATTCGAATCGCCGCTGACAACCGCCGCACCTCAGCGTCGCGCGGGTCCCTGCTTACCAACGGTGCCAATGCCTCCGACGCCTTGGTATAGGTCCGCAGCGCCGCCGCGTTTTCCCCCAGGCTCGCCCGGTAAGGGTTGCCGAGCACATCGGCCAGCTTCAGGTATCCCTCCGCCAGTTGCAGATGCAGTGGTCTGTCCCCTCCCGCTTCCGCGGCCAAACCATCCAGGTAGGCTAGCGCGCGTTCGACGGTCTCCCGTTGCAAGGGTGTCGACCCTGGCAGCCGCTGCAGTCCGTTGTGAATGTCAAACACCAGATAGTTCGCCAGATCCCGCAGGTCACGCAATCGCCGTTCCGCCAGGCGAGCCTGGCGCTGGGAGAAGAGGGCCGCTCCAGCCAGACCGAGCACCATGACGACACCCGCTGTCACGGGCCGCCAATGTCTCCGCAAGTACTTCCGCGCCGTGTAGCGGAACGATGGAGGTTGCGCTTTCACCGGTCTGCCGTCCAGGTAGGCGCGAAGATCGGCGGCGAAATCGGCTACGCTCGCATACCGCTCGTCGAGACCCGCGCGTGTTGCTTTCTCCAGAATCCTTGCCAGGTCTCCACCCGCCAAGCGGCGTAACTCCCGCGGTGTCACCGATCGCACCCGGGCCGCCGAGTCCGTAATCATGGACTGTGGCGGCGCAATCTCGCCGCTGGTCACTCGCCGGAGAATGTCGGACGGTGGTGTCGAATCGTCTCCGAATGGCCTCGCCCCGGTTATCTGTTCATACAGCAAAACCCCCAGAGAAAACACATCGGTTTGCGTGGTGACGGGTCCCCGATGCAGTGCCTCTGGACTCGCATAACGAGGCGTCACGAATCGATGTTGTGTCACCGCATCTCCGGCCGCTTGGGGAATGAGCCGCGCTGTCCCGAAATCCAGTAGTTTGGGCTCACCGAGCGAATCTACCAGGATGTTTCCTGGCTTCAAGTCCCGGTGCACGATCAGGTTCCGGTGCGCGAACTCCACGGCGTCGCAGACTTTCAGAAAGAGCCGCAGTCGCGCCTCCACCGGCAAGCGGTGTTCATCGGCGAACCGGTCCAGCGGCACGCCGTCGACAAATTCCATCACCAGGTAAGGCGCGCCTCCGGCCTCCACTCCGCCATCGATCAGCTTGGTGATGTTCGGGTGGTTCAGGTGGGCCAGGATCTGCCGTTCGGTCCGGAATCGTTCCAGGAAGTACTCGCCGGCCAGGTGTGGCGCAATCAGTTTCAGGGCGCCTTGCTGCTCGAACTCCCCATCGGCGCGCCGGACCAGAAACACGGTTCCCATTCCTCCAGCGCCCAACGTGCGTACCGTTTCCCACGCGCCGTAGCGGAGGCCCGCACCAGTTGCGGTGGGTTCCGCCGGCGCCGCCTCGGCTGCGGCCTTTTCCGCCTCGGCCGCCGCCAACAACCCCATCGCCTCCTGGCGTAACGCTTCATCGCCGCCGCAGGCCGCGGCTACCCAGTTCTCTCGCTCGGCCGCATCCACCTCCAATGCGCCATCAAAAACTTCCATCAGCCGTTTCCAACGGCCCTCGGCGGATTCGTGTGGTTCAGCCATGGCTTATCCTGTTCCGCTGCAATCGGGCGCGGAGATCTCATCATAAGATCTCCGCGCCCTTTTTTGTTCCCGCTTACGGCACCAGCCAGGTACCGGTGGCCTGCCACCCCGTGTTTCCGGTGTCGTTTACGGTTCGAGCCGCGGACCAGATCACCCGATTGCCCCGGAATGCCGGCTTCATGGTGTAGTTCACCGTGAGGGTGAGCGTATTGCCGTTCCCCACGGCGCTGGTACCCGTCCCGCTGATGGTGCACTGGCTGTTGGAGACGGTCTGCGTCGTTCCCGGCGTGATGGCTGGCAGAAGTGCATCCCCCGCATCGTTCACCAGGTAGAGGATGTTCTGCGACCGCACGTAGGCGATGTAGCAGGCGTTCCGCCCATCCAATGCGTTGTTGATCAGTACGTTGATCACATTCAGATTGGCAAACCCGGCATTGTCGTTAAACGTGAACACGGTCTGCTGTGTCGCCGCCGTGCTCTGCGCCGGCGTGGTCCCGGTCACCGAGAGCGGGGCGGCAATGGCACCGGGCACTTCCTTAACTCCCAGCGGCGTCCAGCCGGAGTTGGCCTCCGCCACGTCGCGGGCGGCGCCGTAGATGATCCGCCGGCCGCCGAATGCCGTGGTGAAGGTCATGTTTAGCGTCAGCGTCAGGTTGTTGCCGCTGACCACCGCGCCGGAACCCGTGCCGTTGATCGCACACTGGCTGTTGGAGGTTTGCTGCGCGGTTCCCAGCGTGATGGCCGGTTGCAGTGCCGTGCCGGCATCGTTGATCAGGTAGAGAATGTTCTGGGACCGGACATAGGCGATGTAGCAGCTGTTCCGGCCGTCCAGGAAGCTGTTGATCAGGATGTTCAGGATGTTCAGATCCGTGCCGCCGTCGACGTCGGAGAAGGTGAACGCCAGCGATTGCGCCGCCGTCGAACTGGAGTTCGGAGAGACGCTAACCGCCACCGGCGCGCTGTTCGGGCTGAGGTTCGTCAGGCCGAAGTTCGCCGAGACGGCCGGCAGGCCCGTGAGCCCGGCGTTGACGTTGTAGCTGCCGATGACGGCGTTGGCTGTCAGCGCCGGGGAAATGGCGATGCCCTGGGCATTGGTCAACACCGTGGCCGTGCCGGCAAAGGTCGCCGACGCTCCGCTGCCCGGTGCGGTGAACGTCACCGGCACTCCGGCCAGCGGTTGGGCGCTCGCGTTGCGGACGATGGCTTGCAGCGTCGCCGCGAAGGCCGTGCCGGCACGGGTGCTCTGTCCGGCGCCGGAGGACACGGCTACTGTCGAGCCGATCGGGAGGTTGTAGAGCGGCAGTCCGATGGCCGTCAACTTGTTCGTCGAGGCTGTGATGTTATATGCCCCGGCGGTCGCGTTCGCCGTAAACACCGGCGATGTCGCAATTCCTTGGGCGTTGGTCATGGCGATGACCGTTGTCAACCCGCCCGCGAAGGTGCCGCTGGCGCCGGAGGCCGGTGCTCGGAAGACCACGATCAGTCCCGGACTGGGCTGCCCGGCTGCGTCGCGTAGAATCACCGAAAGCGGGCTGGCAAACGCTGTTCCGACGGCCGCGGTTTGCGGCACACCGCTTTGTGCGGCGATGGTCGCCGGAGGGGCCTGGGCGAGGTTCAGCTTCAGAACGAACGCATCCCCGTTTCCCCCAAAGGTCTGCTGAAAAGCACCGTCGGAAGCCAAAGTATTCTGGTCCCCTCCGCTGTTCCCGGTGAAATACGCGTTCAGATTATCATCGACTGATACTCCATATGCTGTGCTGTTCTGGTTGTTCTGTCCTCCGCTCGGAGCCAGGAAACTGGAGAACAGCAGTCCGCTGCCAGCGCTGTTCACGCGAGCCGCGAAGGCGCCGTTTCCGGTGGAGGCGTTGAATGCAACGCTATCGATCAGCGGTAGGCCGCTGTAGGCGTTTCCCGCCACGATGGCCGTCCCGCTCGGCCCATGCAATGCCAGCGCGCCCAGGGACGCATTCCCGCCCGACGCGCATAAATGAGTCGCGTAAGTCGTGCCGCCCCCGCCATTCAGCTTGGCGACGAACCCGCAAGTGTGGAGTGCCGGACCGATTCGCGCCGGCTGATAGGAGCCCACCGTTGCCGGAAACCCGGAATCGGTCGCTTGCGAGACTGAGTCCGTCGTACCCGCCACATATGCGTTCCCGGCCGCGTCGACGGCGATGCCGGAGGCGTAGTCCGCCGCCGATCCGCCGAAGACCTTCAGATAGACCTGCCCCGCCGTGCCGCTTACCGCCGGATTGATCTTCGTCACGAAGGCGTCGTATTGGTTGCTGGACCCCCCGATGGAACATCCATTGCACCCCGGCGACCCAAACCGCGGATCCCGCGTGTATCCGGCCACGTAGGCGTTATCGCTCGAGTCGATGGCGACACTCGTCCCGACAATGAACGGGGACGAAAGTCCGGTCACGCTCGGCGGCGCTGCCAAGCCGATATAGGTGGAATAGGCCAACGTCCCGTTACTGGCAATCTTGGTGAGGAATCCCTTGTAATGCCCGGCGTCCTCCTCCACGTTTCCCAGGATCGCTGTCGATGTCACCGGAAACCCGAAATTCTGAAATTGGCCCGCATCAAAGGAGCAGCCCGTAAAATTGAACGAATAGGAAACCCGTGACGTCGTCGTTCCGGTTACGAACATATCCCCAACGGCATTCACGGCGATTCCGTTGGCCGAATCGTATCCCGATCCGCCAAGGTAGGTCGAATACATCAACTGCCCGGTGGCGCTGAGCTTCGTGACAAAGGCGTCCGGAGTCCTGGAATCTACCAGCGTATTCGGCGCGCAGACCCCGGGCCAGGTCACCTGACGGATCCGCGATCGCACCGTCTGAATCGCCCCACCCGTCACCGGAAACTCCGCGCTGCCGGTCCTTCCGGCAATGTAGACGTTCCCTGCCGGATCCAAAGCCAACCCAAAACCGTAGGTGCCCCCGATGAAGTCTCCCAGCCCGCCCTCCGTTACACTGTTCGCTCCGCCCAGATAGGCGGAAAACAAAACGGTGGCGCCCGTCGGATCCAGTTTCGTCACGAACGCCCACGGAGCCGGAGAGGGCGTCGGTGAACCGTGGCCGCACGCGTTGGCCGTTCCTGGCTGGCAATTGGAGTTATTCGTGACCGGAAAGCCCCCGGAATTCGTATACCCGGTCACCCAGACATTCCCGGCGCCATCGTGCTTTACCGCTCGTGCTTCATCTTGAAGGTGGCCGCCAAGATACGTCCCCCAAATCACCACCGGATCAATCACCAGAGCCCGCGTCCGGTCATACTTGCCCACGCGGAACCCAAACCGGGTCGGCGAGTATAGAAAATACTCCGATTCCACGCTCTCCCGTGCCGCGCCCGCCATTTGGTAACTCACTGGCCGGGCAAATTGGATCTTCCCGCCCGCGCCATCGGCGATTTCCAACTCGCCCCCGGCCGTCACCCGCGCTTTCCAGCCCTCGGTGATCTCCACTGCGATCGACGCCGGGTCGGCGCCTGGAGCGACGGCAAAGTCATACTCCAGCTGTTTCCCGGTTCCGTAATAGAGCAGATCGATTCCTGGTAACACGCCTTCATAGGCCACTTTTCCGAACGTCGCGACATTTCGCCGCCATCCAGCGGGATCCTTGCCGATGAAAAAATGCTGCACGCCGGGAAGCCGGTCCAGGGCAGTCGGACGGGAACCCGGGTTGGCGCCGCGGACGCGCAACGCCAACGAAGACTTGTTGAGCGTCAGCGCCGCGCCTTCCGCGCTTAAATGCACACTGTAACCGGCGCCGCGCGCCGCAAATCCGCCCGATTCGGCGGTGAAGGCGAGTGGTGCCACAGGCACCGGGGCGGGCCCGGCTGCCAACAATAGAGAAGAGGCCAATAGGAGAACGGAAGGCCGAACGAGCATGGAAAGTATCCTCCGGAATCGGGCGCACAGAGTCGCCGCTATTCATCGGAGGCGAGATTCCTGGCAAACTGACTCATCGCCGCGCAATTTTCCAACAAAAAAACCCGGTGGCGACGGATGTCCGTCCCCACCGGGCTTTTGCCCGATCCTGGAAGCGATCAGAAGTAGAACTTCGCTCCCAGTTGAATGACGCGGATGGTCTGGCCCTGCAACCCCGCGCCCACCTTGCCGAAGTTCACCGAGCGGATACCGCGATCCACCGAGCCCGGCTGAATGTTGTAGTGGTTGAACAGGTTGTAGAACTCGGTACGCAACTCCGCGCGGCGGGTTTCTCCCATCCGGAACTGCTTGTTCACCGAGAAGTCGACGTTCACCAGACCGGGCAGTCGGATGGCGCCGGTCCGCGGTGCGTTGCCGTACTTCCCAAACGCCGGTTCAGCAAAGGCGGAGGTGTTGAACCAGCGCTGATAAGTACGTTCGCTCGGGTCCAGGTTGGCTACCCGGCCGGCGACAACGTCCGGCCGTGAACCCACGCCCGTTCCGGTGGTATCCACGCCGAAGGCCACATCGCCCGGGAAGCCGCTCTGCGCGACGATGATCGACGACGCCTGCCATCCGCCCAGAAGCGTCTTCATCACCGCCGGCGCTCCGGAGAAGAACGGGATGTCATAAACCAGCGACTGCACAAACCGCTGCGTCACGTCGAATCCGCACAGCGACCGCTCACCGGCCATGTTGTAGATGTTCTGCATGGTGCCGATGAACGATCCGCCGCCGATGTCGGCGCCGATGTCGCTCGGTCCGGAGATGCACTTCGACCAGGTATAGGCTGTCATCGCGTTCAACCCGCGGCCCATCCGCCGGTCCGCCCGCAATTGCAGCGAGTGGTAGTTGGAGTTGCCGATCGACTTATCCCCCTGGATCGACCGCGCGAACGCCGTGTTCGGTCGGCGGGCGTTGATTGAGGCCAATCCGGGCGTCCGCGGGTCCACCAGTACCTCCGGCCGGTTCATCGCCGGCAACGTTACGCTGAGCCGCGTGCTCTTCGATGCCACATATCCGGCGTCGATCACGAATCCGCCCACTGTCTTCTTCTGGATCGTGAAGTTCCACTGCTGGATGTAGGCGTCCCGGTAGTTCGGATCGTTCGACGGCACCGCGTTCAGTTGCACCGTCGGCGACGCCGCGCTGACAAACGGATTGTTGAAGAACACGGTCGGCCGGCCCGCCGGCGCGCCATCGACCTGATAGCTCCCTTTGGCCTGCGACGACTCGGTCATGCCGAACGGGGCGTTCGGGTGGATGTGGTTGTAGTAGATGCCGTAGCCCATGCGGACCACCGCTTCCTTGACGAACGAGGGCCGCCAGGCCAGGCCGATGCGCGGTGCGAAGTTGTTCTTATCCCCGCGCACCATCCGCGGATAGGCCGCCGTCGCCGGCGTCACCAGTTTGGTGACGTACAGTCCGTTTTGCTCAATGTTCGCCATCCGGCCCTGCGAGTCAAATAGCGGCTGCAGATAGTCGTAGCGGACGCCGATGTTCATCGTCAGGTTCTGGGTAATCTTCCAGTCGTCCTGTACGAAGTAGCTCTGCCACAGCGCTTTCAGGTCGGTGTTTGTATGGTCCGGATTGATTTCGGCATACTTCACGTAGCCCAGCATGAAGTCGGCCAGCGACGACCCCGTATACGTGCCGTCAAAGCGGAATGTACCGCGGGCGTTGCGGGCCTGTTCGAAGGTGAAGCCGCGCTGCACGAAATCGGCGCCAATTTTCAGGAAGTGCTTGCCGCGCTGGATCGACATGATGTCGTTGAAGTTGTACACGGCGTTGGCACGCACGCGCGGGCCAATCTGCCGTTGCAGGTCAAACACGCTGTAGCCGCCGTCCAGTCCGTTAGCAATGGAGATGCTCGGCGGGCCGAAATCGACCGGTAGCCGCGAAACCAGCGGCAGTTTCATCTCGCCGGCAATATCGAACGCCGGGTTGTTGGTTGTGCCGAAGATCTCGTCCTCGGTCATATCGTTCCAGCCGAATCGCATCTCATTGACGATGGAGGAACTGAACATCCGCGTCCAGGTGGCGGCCAGGTTCTGCGTCCGGGCATCGTTGTCCCGTACGTCGTTGCCCCAGTAGGGCGTCCCCTTTTCCTTCGTCGAGTTCCGCACATAACGGAAGGCCAGCGAATCCCGCTGCGTCAGGTTGTGGTCCAGGCGGTAGTTGAAGTTATCCTGCGTAGCCACGGCGCTCTTGGGCGTGTTGATGAAGTTCTGCGTGCCGGCCTGCGTGTTCGGCTCCGGCGTAAACTTCAGGAACGCCACCGCCTGCGGGCTCAGCAGCGACCGCGGGATCTGGTTGTTCACAATGCCGATGCTCATCGGGTCCCGCAACGTCAGCGGCTGCCCGGAACGGGAGTCGCGCAACGCGCTGAAATCACCGTTCCGCATCGCCGTCGGCGGCACCAGGCGGTAGGAGGCCGCCGCGCCCGACGCCAGCCGGCCACTCTCCCAGTTGAAGAAGAAAAAGGTCTTGTTCCGGCCGTTGTAGATCTTCGGGAACAGCACCGGGCCGCCAATGTTGGCACCGTACTGGTTGCGGTTGAGCCGAGGCGAGGTGACATCTTTTTTCGCGATCGCGTCGTAGGTCTGGGTCAACGCGTCATTCCGGTTGAACTCCCACAGCGTGCCGCGGAACTGGTTGCCGCCCCGGCGGGTCAGAATCGACACCTGGCCGCCCGGCGAACCGCCGTACTCGGCCGAAAAGGTGGAGGTCTCCACCCGGAACTCGGAGAGCGAATCCACCGACAGCGCGAAGGGATAGGTGAAGGCGTCGTAGTCCATGAACTCCACGCCGTCCAGGTAAAAGCGGTTGTTCGTGTCCCGGGCGCCATTGGCCGACATCCCTGTCCCGCCAAACGCCGAAGAGGTCTCCCCGATCGAACCGCGTCCGCGCCGCACCGAAATCGATCCCGGCGTCCCCGGGTTTACGCCAGGGATCAACTGCGCCAACTGAATGAAGTTCCGCCCGTTCAGCGGCAAGTCGACGATCTTCTCGGCGTTGATCACCGCGCCCACCGAAGCAGACTCGGTCTGCAGGGCGACCGTGCTCCCCGAAACCGACAGCGTCTGTGCCACATCGCCCAACTCCAGCGCGATGTCCACGCGGGCCGTCTGTCCCACCTGGAGGACAAACGTGTCCACCTGGAAGGTGCGGAAGCCCTTGGCCGTCGCCGTCAGCGAATAGGAAGCCGCTGGCAGGAACGGCACGGAGAACGCGCCGCTACCGTCGGTCACGGTCTCCCGGGAGATGTTGGTCTGGAGACTGGTCACCTTAATGGCAACACCTGGCACCAGTGCTCCTGTCTTATCGGTTGCGATACCGGTGACGGTTCCGGTGATCTGTTGCGCGTGTAGAAGCGTGGCGCTAAGCAATGCCGCGCACACTAGTCTCGACGTCAGCGTCATGGATGAGCCCCTTGTCTAGCGAGAAAATTGGTTACCCCGTAGCATCGCCCTGAACCGGGTGCCGGACAAGTGAATTCACCGCGAATTCCTCGCTAAGACTCCGTGTAAATGATTCATAACACTCGGGGGTGATACCATTCTCCTATGAGCGAGGAAACAAGCGTCCGCAAGCGGTCCGCGTTCACCTTGCCAGATGAATTGGATGCCCGCTGGGAGGTGGTCGAGCGGGTCTGCAACTCCAGTCACCTCCGCCGGTCGGCCAAACTGCGCGATCTCCTCGTCTACCTTTGCCACCGCCAGTGGGTGGATGGCGTCCCCGAAATCCGCGAACACGAGATCGGCGTCGATGTTTTCCAGCGGCCTGCCGACTACGATTCGGCCCAGGACACGCTGGTCCGCGTCCAGGCCTCCCAACTCCGTAAACGGCTCGAACGCTACTTCGCCGAAGAGGGCCGCGACGAGCCCTTCGTCCTGGAAATCGCCAAGGCAACCTATGAGCCGGTCCTCCGCGAGAGGTTGGCGGAGTCCACCCACCCGGCCGTGGAGCCTGCTTCTCCTCCCGCGACCGGCCAATCCCCCTGGACCGTCCGCATCCTCGCCGCTGCCTGCGTGATCTTGGCCGCGCTCTGCGTCTGGCTCGCCGTCCGGCCGCCCGCGCCCGCCATCTCCGGCGCCGGACTGCAGCGTTTCTGGACCGCCTTCGCCCCGGAGGGCGAGGAAACCACCGTTGTCCTGGCCGATGGCGCCTTTTCCGCCATTCAGGACATGCTCCACCGCCCCATCCTCTTAAATGAGTACGTCAGCCGTGGCTACCGCGCCGAACTCGACCGCCCCGAACACTCGGCCGAAAAGAAAGAGATCCTGCGCTACCTGATGGAGCGCCGCTACACCTCTCTCGCCGACGCGATGCTCCTCAAGCGACTCTGGACCGCGAACGTTCTCGACCCGTCGCGGACCTCTATCCTTTATTCCCGTGACCTCCACCTCCGCAGCCTCCAAAAGGGTAACCATATCCTGGTCGGCTCCCGCCGGGCCGTCCCTTGGGTCGATCTCTACGACGAGGCCCTCGACTTCCACTTCGTCTACGACGAATCCAACCGAACCGTCCGCGTGGAAAACCGCCGCCCCAATGCCGGCGAACCGGCGTTCTTCACCCTCCCGCAAGCCGCCGGTGCCTCTGGCGATCGCTTCTCCCTGGTCGCCTCGCTGCCCAACCCCAGCAAGTCCGGAAATGTACTGATCCTCTCCGGCCAGGAAATGTCCGGCACCGAAGCCGCGGCCAACCTCGTCACCACCGAACGCCTCTTTCAGGACGTGCTTTCCCGCATTCCCCCCAAACCGGGCGGCGTGCCCCATTTTGAGGTGCTTCTTCGCGTGAAGCACGTCGAATACACCATGCAGGGCTACGACATTCTCGCCATCCACGCCCACTAAAAGGAAAACGGCGGCGCCGGCAGGCACCGCCGTTCTTGACTACGGCGCCGGTCAGCGCAAGTCGAAGCGATCCAGGTTCATCACCTTGGTCCATGCCTTCACGAAGTCCCGCACGAACATCTCCTTGCCATCGGCCGCGGCATAAACTTCCGCCAGCGTGCGCAGTTCGGAGTTGGAACCGAAGATCAGGTCCACCGGGGTGGCCGTCCACTTCGGTTTGCCGGTCGCCCGGTCATGCCCCTCGTAGATCCCTTCCGCCGAAGCGGACTTGCTCCATTTGGTGGACATGTCCAGCAGGTTCACGAAGTAGTCGTTGCTCAGCGTGCCCGGCCGCGACGTAAACACGCCATGTGCTGCTTGCCCGGTGTTGGCATTCAGGCTTCGCATGCCGCCGACCAAAACTGTCATTTCCGGTACCGTGAGCGTCAAGAGCCGTGCCCGTTCCACCAGCATCTCTGCCGGCGAGAGCCGCTGCCCGGCCTGGAAGTAGTTCCGGAAGCCATCGGCCGCCGGTTCCAGGACCGCGAACGACGAAACATCGGTTTGATCCTGTGTTGCATCTCCGCGTCCCGGCGTAAACGGCACCGCCACAGGTACGCCCGCGCTCTTTGCCGCCTGCTCAATCGCCGCGCTCCCGCCCAGCACAATCAGGTCCGCCAGCGAGACTTTCTTCTTCCCGCCCGCCTGCGCGTTGAACTCCTTCTGAATGCTCTCCAGTTTCGGCAGCACCTTCGCCAGTTCGGCCGGGTTGTTGGCGGCCCAATCCTTCTGCGGGGCCAACCGGATGCGCGCGCCGTTCGCGCCGCCCCGCATATCGGTGCCACGGAAAGAAGCAGCCGACGCCCATGCGGTCCTCACCAGTTCCGGAACGGTCAGTCCGGATGCCAGGATCTTCGCTTTCAGCGCCGCGATGTCCTTCGCGTTCACCAGCGCATGGTCCACTTTCGGGATCGGATCCTGCCAGATCAGATCTTCCTTCGGTACTTCCGGCCCGATGTAACGGGTGCGCGGACCCATATCCCGGTGCGTCAGCTTGAACCACGCCTTGGCAAACGCCAGGCGGAACTCCTCCGGGTTCTCCCGGAAGCGCATGGCGATCTTCCGGTAGCTTGGGTCGAACTTCAGTGCCAGATCGGTGGTGAACATGATCGGCGCATGCCGCTTGGCGGGATCGTGCGCGTCCGGAACCAGATTGGAGGCGGCGCCGTTGGCGGGCACCCACTGTGTCGCTCCGGCCGGGCTCTTCGTCTGTACCCATTCGTAGGCGAACAGGTTTTCCAGGTACTGCGAGCTCCACTTCGACGGTGTCGACGTCCATGCGCCTTCCAGGCCGCTGGTCACCGTGTCCCCGGCGTTCCCCTTGCCGCACGTGTTCTGCCAGCCTAACCCCTGCTGCTCAATGCCTGCCGCCGCCGGTTCGGCTCCTACGCACTTATCCGGTGCATGCGCCCCATGGGCCTTGCCAAAGGTATGCCCGCCGGCAATCAGCCCCAGCGTCTCTTCGTCGTTCATCGCCATCCGGCCAAAGGTTTCACGGATATCTTTAGCCGCCGCCAAGGGATCCGGCTTGCCGTTCGGCCCTTCCGGATTCACATAGATCAGACCCATCTGCACGGCCGCCAGCGGATTCTGCAGCTTTCGGTCGCCGGTGTAGCGTTCATCGGCCATAAACTTCTTCTCCGGGCCCCAATAGACGAGATCCGGTTCCCAATCGTCCCGGCGTCCACCCGCGAATCCGAAGGTCTGAAAGCCCATCGATTCCAGCGCCACGTTACCGGCCAGCACCATCAGGTCGCCCCAGCTGAGCTTCTGCCCGTACTTTTGCTTCACCGGCCACAACAATCGGCGCGCTTTGTCCAGGTTTGCGTTGTCCGGCCAGCTGTTCAACGGGTCGAACCGCTGTTGGCCGCCGCCCGCGCCGCCGCGCCCGTCCTGTACCCGGTAGGTCCCGGCGCTATGCCACGCCATGCGAATGAAGAACGGCCCATAGGTCCCGTAGTCCGCCGGCCACCAGTCCTGCTTGGTCGTCAGGACTTTCCGGATGTCCTGTTTCACCACTTTCAGGTCCAGCGTGGCGAAGGCCTTGGCATAGTCGAAATTCTTCCCCAGCGGATCCGATTCCACCGAGTGCTGCCGTAGCGGCGTCAAATCCAACTGGTTTGGCCACCAGAACTGATTCGGCTTGGGCTGCTGAGCCACGGCCGTTGCCGCCAGCGCGAGCGGGATTGCCACTAACGCGATGGCGGAACCGAACGACTGCATCTGCTGCTTCATTTCACTTCTCCTTCGTCGAATGGACGTTTTTTCATCCACCCTGAGTGTAGGAGAGGTCGCTCGCCGTTATCACCTATCGCTCCTATAGGCTTTACCTATACGAAAAAGACACCCTATTCCCGTTTCGCTGCATCACTGCCGTTCTCGCCGTATCCTCGCCCAGACATGCGACAACTCCGCACCAAAAAAGAAGATCTGTGCCGAGTAGTACACCCAAACGGTGATCACCATCAGCGACCCGGCCGCCCCGTAGGTTGACCCCACGCTCGCCTTTCCCAGGTACAGCCCGATCAGCGTCTTGCCCAGCGTGAATAACAGAGCCGTCGCCAGTGCCCCCATCGCGACATCGCGCCACGGTACGGTATGGTCCGGAATGTAGCGGAACATCAGAGCGAACAGCCCCGCTGTGCTCACAAACGATACCAGGAAGTTGACCAGTTCCAGCACCTCCGCGGGCAACGGCAGGGCCGTTCCCCACAGCTTCCCAATTGCAGCCAGCGTCGCACTGAACAGCAACGTGACCATCAGCAGAAATCCAATCGCCAGTACCATCCCGAACGAAAACAGGCTCTCCCGCACCATCCGGTAAAAGCTCATCGTTTGTTCGTTCCCGCCGCCGGCGATCCGGTTGAGCGCAGCCCGCAACTCAGAAAACACGCCCGACGCGCCGAAAAGCAGCGTGAACAGGCTGATCGTCGATGCAATCATCCCCGAGGCCGGCTGCCGAGCTGACTCCAGAATCCCCTCCACCAGTTGGCGCCCCTCTTTCCCTACCATCCCTTGTACTTGGTAGAGAACCTCGTTCTGCGCGGCCGCGCGGCCAAACACCAGCGCCGCGATCGCCACGGCCAGCAAGACCAGCGGGGACATCGAAAGGATCGTGTAAAATGCTAGGGATGCGCCCAAACGCGGTGCGTCATGGGCCACCCAGTTCGCCGCTGCTTCTCGAAAACTCGGCCAAAGTTGCGTGAGACGCATACCTAGTTCTTCCGCACTGTAACAGATAAACTCCACTCGCCCGGTTTACCCAGGGAACAGATCAGAAACTCACCCGCGCCCGGCGGCGTCTCAGAAAGGAACGGAGGCCCGATGCGATTTCAACTCATAATATGGATGACTGTGGTGTCCGCGTGTGCCGCCGCCGACCTTGGCCAAGGCCTGGAAAAATTTCGTGCCCGTGACTACGCCGCCGCGGAAACCGAACTCCGCGCCGTCGTGGAAGCCGAACCGGCGAACGTCGAAGCGCTTCGCGTCCTCGGTCTATCCCTCGTCCGCCAGGGGAAGGGCGGGGAAGCGCTGTCCCTTCTGAGCAAGGCCGCCGAAGCCCGTCCCGATTCGGCCGATGTCCTTCTGGCACAGGCTGCCGCCCAGGCGTCCGAAAAGCAGTACGATAAGGCCGGCGAATCGGTGGATGCCGCCGCCGCCAAGCAGGCAGACCATCCCGAACTCCCCTATTATCGCGGTATGCTCGCCGTTCTGGAGAAGAAGTACAAAGAGGCCGTACCCGCTCTGGAGGCGGCCATCAAACACGATCCGGAAAATGCCTACGCCTACTATTACGCCGGACTCGCCTACAGCAATACCAAACGGCCCGACAAAATGGTGGACTCCTTCAATAACTTCCTTCGCCTCGAACCAAAGGCGCCCGAAGCCGCAAAGGTAAGGTCGTTCTTGAGGTCCAGCCGCTAATCGCGGGAAGGTCTCGTTGCGACTCAGGTTCATACGCATTGCCGGCCTCACGGTCGGAGGCCTAGTCATCGCCGGCGTGGCGCTGCTCCACACGCCGCCCATGAAGCGCTTTGCCCTGGCCAAACTCCAGCGCGCACTCGCCGCCCAGGGCGTCCGCCTGGAGGCCTCCGGCCTGGACTTCAATCTCCTCACTCTGCAGGCCAGCATGCATGGCGTCGTCGTCCAGCCGGAGTCCAGCCTTCCTCCGCTAGCCAAAGTCGACTCCCTCGATCTCAAGCTTTCTCTTTGGGAACTGCTCCGGGGCCGATTTGTCATCTCCAGAGGCTCGCTGCGCCATCCCGAACTCTGGATTGTAATCAACGCCCAGGGTCTTTCCAATCTGCCCAAATCGAAGGACAGTTCCGGCCAGTCATTGGAGTACCTCGTCGAAGATCTGAAGGCTGCCGGCGGCGCCCTAAGCATCGACGATCAGCGCGACGGACTCAAGATTGTCCTCCCGCAATGGGACCTCCAGGTTACCGGAAGTCACCTCACCAACCGTCACAAAATCGAGTTCGACGCCAAGGCTCCCGGTTCTGCCACCATCGACCGCAAGACATACCCTGTCGATACGCTCCGCGCGCTCCTTACCACCGGCAAAAATGATCTCCGCGTCGAAGAACTCACCCTCCGCACGCCGGGCGCCTCGCTCTCCGGCACCGTCGCTCTTCTCGATTTTGATCGCCTGGGCCTCAACGGCAAACTCGTCCTCGATGCTCAGCCCGCCGCCTTCGTTCCTGGCGTATCTGGCGACTTCCATGCCGAAATTGCCCTTTCCGGAACCGCCAAAGCCCCACTTGTCAGCGCCCGTGTCCAGGCCGCCAACGCCGCCTGGCAGACCTATCGCGATATCAACGGCGACGCAACTCTCGCCTACGATCCCCAGGCGCAAGCTGTCACTGCCTCCCAACTCTCCGTCGCCTCCCGCTTCGGAACCCTCCACGGCACCGGCCGCCTCTCTCTCCTCCCCTCCGGCCCCAGCAATTTTCAGGGAACCGTCCAGCAGTTCCAGATCCGCCAGTTCGTTCCTTCGCTCCATAGCACCGCCAGCGGCACCGTCCGTGCACAGTGGAAAGGGGTCGACGCGCCCAATGCCACCGGCGCCGCTGCCATCACGCTTGTCGCCACTCGTGCCCCCGCCAAGGACGCCTATCCCGTCGCCGGCAACTTCCGCGTCGAACGTTTGTCCGGCGGCAACACGGTCGTCCACGTCGACCGCGCCGCCTTGAGCGGCATCGAGTCCAAAGGCACCATCCACATCGATCGGCAGAACCAGCTTTCCGGCGAACTGGCCGTCTCCACGCCCAATGTCGCCGCCCAACCCTACAGCAAACTTCCCGTGTCCGGCGCCGTCACCATGCGCCTTAACCTCGGCGGGACCATCTCTAAACCCTCCGCCGCCTTCACTTTCGACGCTGCAGGCCTCACCGCCGATACCGTCAAGGGCATTCGCGTCGCTGCCGCCGGCACCGTCACCGCCGAGCGCCTCGATCTCGAAACTGCGGCCGTTCAATGGGGTGGGCAAACCTTGGCCGCTAGCGGTTGGGTCGGCCTCACCGGTCCCTCCGCCCCCCTCTCCCTCCACGCGCAGGTCCAGGACGCCCGCATCCCCGATCTCCTCAAAGTCCTCGGCCAGCCGGAGACTCCGGTCGCCGGCGTGGTGAATCTCACCGCCGATCTCTCCGGCACCATCGATCGCCCCGCCGGCTTCGCCTCCCTTTCCGCCGCCGGCCTCGAGGCCTATGGGGAGAAACTCGGCCGCCTCACCGCCACTGCTCGCTTCGATTCCACTTCGGCCAGCATCCCCGACCTGCTCCTCGATAAGAGCCCCCAGGAAAGGCTGCAAGGGAAGGGAACTTACCACTTCCAGTCGCAGCGTCTTTCCGCGTCGTTGGCGAGCACTCCTTTCCAACTCGCCCAAGGGAAAGTTTCCCTCCAGTTGGAAGCCGCCGGCTCGGTCCCGCATCCGGAGGTCAGCGCCTCGCTCCAGGGCGATGTTCGTGATCTCGGACCGCTCCAAGTACAGGCCCGCTTGGATGGCCAAGCGCTCCACGCCACCGCCACCGCCGCCCGTCAGAATGCCAAAGCCGAGATTCGCGCTACGACTGCCGGTCCGTATCCGTTCACTCTCCAACTCCAGGCCGCCGAAACCGACCTCGCCACCCTCTCCGCATTTGTCCCCCAAAGCCTGGAAGGCAAACTCTCTGCATCCGCTACCGCTACCGGCAACGCCAGCCAGTGGCAGCAGGCCGACGTGGCGGTCCGGGCGGAAAAACTGGCAATTCGCCTGGATGGCCAACCCATCCAGACCGAAGGCCCCCTCGCCGCCACCCTTCGCAATGGGACCGTCGACTTGCAGCCGTTCACCTTGCTCGCCCCCGGCACCCGCCTTACCGCTTCCGGCCAGATCCCCGGTGCTCTCCGAATGGATGGCGCCGTCGACCTTGCCGCCGCCCGCGCCGCCCTCCGCCCCGCCGATACCAGCCAGGAATCCGCTGCCGGGCAATTGACGCTTGCGGGTATCGTGGAAAGCACCCTCCAATCCGGCCGCTACCGCTTTGAGCCCCAACTCGACCTCTCCCTCGCCAACGCCGCCTACTCCAGCCCCTCCTTGCCGCCTCTCACCGCCGCCACCATGCAGGCCCGCCTTGCCTCTGGCCGCCTGCTTGTCCATTCCCTCGCCGCCCGTTGGGCCGGTGCCACCATCTCCGGAAAAGCAGAAGTTCCCCTCGGCCTTCTGCCTGCGAATCTCCCCTTCGATCTCACTCGGACGCCCGGGCCCGCCACCGCCTCCCTCTCCGTCAAGGACATCGATTTTGCTCAGTTCAAAGCGCTGCCGTCTACCACGGCAGGCAGCGCCTCCTTCACGGTCAATGCCGAGTCGCCCCGTCCGGAACTCGAAGCCCTCCGCGCCGAACTGCGCGTCGATGACTTCCGCCTCCGGGCCGGCAAGTTTACCTTGACTCAGGACGCTCCCTCCGTCCTCCGTGCCGAAAACGGAACCATGCGGGTCGAGCGATTCCACCTCACCGGTCCGGAGTCCAATATTACCCTCACAGGCACGGCTAACTTCACCGGTTCTCAAGCACTCCAACTCCGCCTCGATTCCACCCTGAACCTCGGTCTCCTGTCTGCCTTCACCCCCTCCGTTCGCGCGCAAGGTCCAACCGTCGCCGCGCTCCAAATCGGCGGTACCATTCCCGCTCCCGACGTCTCCGGCTTCCTGCAAATCACCGGTGCCGATGCCGCCATCACTTCCCCCCGCCTCCAGGCCGAAAAACTCAATGTGCGCCTCGACCTGACGAAAGACCGTGTCACCCTCAGCCAGCTCACCGGCACGCTCAATGGCGGCGCGCTGAAAGGTTCCGGCGGCGTCACTTTTCGAGGTACCGGGATCGCCGCCGCCGCTGTCGTCCTGACTTCCACCGGTGTCTATCTCGACTTTCCCGCCAACCTGAAAACGATGTCGAACGCGAACGTGTTTCTTCGTACCAACGGCAATCGATACCTGCTCGGCGGTACGGTCTCCGTTGTCGATGGCAGCTACACCGAGACCCTCAATCTCGATCAGGGGCTCCTCAACGCCCTCAACTCCACCACCTCCCCCGAAGCCCGCGAGGATCGCTCCCCGCTCCTGGAACGCCTCGACTACGGCGTCGCCATCAAGACCCAGCACCCGCTCGTCGTCGACAACAACCTCGCCAAAGCCGAACTGGAAATGGACGCCCGCCTTACCGGCAGCTACTACCGCCCCGGCCTCGTCGGCCGTATCACCATCGACGAAGGTGGTTCGCTCAACCTCAACGAGCGCAACTACATCATCGATCGCGGTGTCCTCACCTTCACCGACGAGAACAAAATCGACCCCTCCTTCGACATCGTCGCCAAGACGCAGGCCTCCGGATACGACGTCACCCTTTCTGTGCAAGGCTTCGGCAAGGATCGCCAGACCACTCTCACCTCTGACCCTCCGCTCCCAGAACCCGACGTCGCCGCCGTCCTCCTCACCGGACGAACCCTGGAAGAGCTCAGCGGCCGGGAAGGTGATGTCGCCAAGGAGCAGGTCCTCTCTTACCTCACCGGCCGCGTTGGCGGAACGCTCGGCCGCGGCATCGAACGGGCAACCGGCATCTCCCAGGTCCGCATCGAACCCAACCTCATCGCCAATGAATCGGACCCCTCCGCCCGCCTCACCATCGGCCAGAATTTTACCCGTCAGCTCGGCCTCATCTACTCCATGAACCTCACCGATTCCGGTGACCAGATCCTCGTCGGCCAGTACGACATCTCCAAACGCTTCCGCACCCGCGCCCTCAAGCAGTCCGACAATACCTACCGCTTCGACTTCTCCCGCAAACAGGAGTTCGGCGGCACTCCCCCCGCCCCCACCTCCACTGCCGAACGCGAGCAGAAAAAGGTGGGTACCGTCGCCTTCACTGGCGAACAGATCTTCTCCAAAGAGCAACTCGCCAAATGGCTCGCCGCCCGCCAGGGCCGTAACTACGACTTTTTCCGCATTCGCCGCGGCGTTGAGCGCATCACCGCCAAACACGCCGGCGCCGGCCATCTTGAAGCCCGGGTCCGGCTCACCCGCTCAGGCCGTGACCGCCAGGTCGATCTTGATCTCAATGTCGAGCCCGGGCCCAAAGTCGACTTCGTCTATGAAGGCTATCGTCCCGATGGCGGTGTCCAGCGAAAGATCCGCGAACAGTGGCTCGCCGGCGTCTTTGATGCCCAACGCGCCGACGAAGCCTCCTCCCTCCTTCGAGCCGACCTCTTCGGCCAAGGCTATCTCGCCTCCCGCATCGATCATGCCATCGAAACCCCGGAGCTCAACCGCAAACGGATCATCTTCGACGTCCAGCCCGGCGAGAAATTCAACACGCCCAAACTCGTCTTCGCCGGCGCCAAACAGATCGAAGAGCCCGAACTCCGTGGCCTCCTGCGAGAGCGGAAACTCACCCTGTCGGCCTTCGAACGCCCCGAGTTGGCGATCGACGCCCTGACTTTCTTCTACCGCGATCGTGGCTTCCTCGACGCCAAAATCGCCAAACCGGAAATCGTCCTCGACGCCCCCGCCAAGTCCGCGACGATCATTTACCCTGTGGTGGAAGGCCCGCTCTACAAAGTGGGCCGCGTCTCCTTTTCCGGCAACCAGGCCTACCCCGAAGCGGATCTCCAGAAGGCAGTGACTCTCGAAGATGGCCTCCCCTACCTCCCGGAACTGCGCGAAGAGACCATCAGTAACCTGCGCGATCTTTACGGCCGCCGCGGCTATAACGACGCCGAACTGACCTATACCCTGAATCGCCATCCGGACTCCGGCCGCGTCGACGTCGCTTTCCAGATCGCCGAAGGCGCACAAAGTGTCGTCTCGGCTGTCAATATCACCGGCAACGACGCCACCTCCACCTCCCTCGTCCGCAATCAGTTGGAGGTGAAGCCCGGCGACCCGCTCGACATGCAGGCCTTGAGCCATTCCCGCCGTAATCTCTACGCCACCGGCGCCTATTCCCTCATCGATATCCAGCGCAACGCCCTCGAACCGGCCATTGGCAAGACCCCCGTCTCCCTCGATGTCCACGTTCGCGAAGTTCGCCCCTTCCAAATGAGTTACGGCGCCTATTTCGATACCGAGCGCGGCCCCGGCGGTATCGTCGATTTTGCCAATCACAACTCGCTCGGCGCCGCCCGCGTCATCGGCGTCCGAGCCCGCTACGACGCCGACCTTCAGGAGTCCCGCCTCTACTTCTCCCAGCCTCTTCTCAAACGGTTCCCCCTCCGCACCACCGCCTCTACGTTCGTCCGCCGCGAAGTCCGCGAGGGCTTCAATACCGATCGCCTCGGCTTCTCCCTCCTCCAGGAAGCCCGCTTCCGAAAATCCTGGCTCCTCAACTACGGCTACCGCCTCGAACGCACTCATACCTACGACATTGGCCCCGATCCAATCTTTGACGCCACGCTTCGCGTCGCCCCCTTCACCGCCTCGCTCTCCCGCGATACCCGCGACGATCTCCTCGACGCCACCCGCGGTTCATTCCTCTCCCACGCCGTCGAGTACGCCCCCACCTTCTCCGGTAGCGAACTGAACTTCGCCAAATACTTCGGTCAATACTTCCGCTACATCGCCCTGTCCAAGCCGCAGCGCCTCCCCATGCAGAACGAGGCACGCAAGAGTCGCCTCGTCTTCGCCACCGGCGTCCGCATCGGACTCGCCGGCGGTTTGAATGGCCAGGACCTCATCCCTGGCCGCAGCGCGACGAATCGTGTCAGCCTCGGCGAACGCTTCTTCGCCGGCGGGGGCACCACCATCCGCGGCTTCGCCCAGGACGGCGTCGGCCCTCGCCTCTTCGATGGCGTCTCGCCCGCCGGTGGCAACGCCCTCTTCATCCTCAACAACGAAATCCGCTTCCCCTTGGCGAGCATCTTTGACGGCGTCGCCTTCGTCGACGTCGGCAACGTCTACGACCGCCTTGGCGACTTCCGCCCCTGGTCCGCCCGCAAAGCCGGCGGAATCGGCATCCGCATCCGTACTCCGTACTTCCTCATCCGCCTCGACTACGGCTTCAAGCTTGATCGCCGCCCGGGCGAACCCCTCGGCCGCCCCTTCTTCAGCATCGGCCAGGCGTTCTAGTTCCGCCTGGCCCCCTCCCTCACGGCGCGACGCACACGGGTACATTCTCCGTCCCTCTCGCTGTCGTGACCTTCACGAGAACGTTCGAACGGGTCCCGTCCCCGCAACCCAGTGGGATCTCCAGCGACTCCGGTATCCGCACATTGATCTGGTACAGTCCCACCTGCCCCGGCGTCAGCCCAACGTAAGCCGGGACACTCATTACCCCAACCGGTTCTGTCTCCCAATAGCGCGGCAACCCCCCACTTGCATTTCGGAACACCGAGAACCGGACGCTCAACTGCCTCTTTACGCTGTCGATCACCTCGGCCCCTTCCGCCGCCGCCGTACCTGTCACGACCGGCGGATTCGTCGGCCCCAGCCCAAACGCGTAAAGAACAATACTCCCGCCTCGCACCGCCGGGTGCCCCTCGTCCACCCGTCGCCCGTCTGGGTGAAATGCGATCCGCAGGCAGTCGGTGGCCGGATTGGTGTCCCACACCCCGTCGCAGACCGTCAGTACGTGCGCGTCGTCCCGCACGGGACGCATCAGGAAGGTCCGGCTGGAAACCCCATCCGTCTCCACACGAAGCTTGGCGATCGTTGGGGTCAGGTTGGTGGGAATCTGAACGCGAATCGCCGTCAATAGACACTCCGGACGGCCGGAGGCATCCTCGCATTCATTCTGCTGCCGCACGGCCAGTAAGGGGATTCGCCGGAACTCGGGATCGGGCAGTTGCTGCATCGCCACGGAGAGCCCCGCCAGTGTTTCCGGCAACGGGATTGAACCTGCCGTCGCAATGCGGTCACGCCCGTTCGCGCTCCGCCCGATATCCCGGAAAAAGAGCGTCACGATCTGTCCCGGTGCCACCTCCATCGGTGCGGGCGCCGCGTATCCCGCTGCGATCAGTTGCCCCTGCGCTGCCACCTCCGGGCAGAACAGGAGCCACGCCCCCGCCACCCCTACGGCCAAATGCATTCGAAATTTCATTTTCCTTCTCCTTGCGTTGCCTGCAATCGCAGCGCCGTCGCCGCACTCGGCGCCACCCGCGGCGGTAATGTCGCCATCGCTCTCCGGCTCAGGCCGGAGAGATTCATCAGCAGCCGCCGGCGCGCCGGCGGAAAGATGTTGAGGAAATGCAGCACCGCGTTGCGCAAATGCCGTTTCCATCCCGCGCGAATCGTCGCGACCTCGGTCAGTCGCCCCGCCATCTGCACTACCTGTAGCGCAGCCGGCCGCCGCAACCGTTCGTACTCGTCCAACACCCGTCCATCCCCGTCTGCAATCGCCCGCTGCAGCAGTTCTCCCAGCACAACCGCGTCCACCAGGCCCGTATTCATCCCTTGCCCGCCCGCCGGACTGTGGACATGGGCCGCGTCTCCCATCAGCAACAGCCGGCCGCTCCGGTAGCTCTTCGCTACCCGGTGATGGATCCGGAACCGCGAACTCCAAATCAACTCCGAAACCCGAACCCCGCCCCCCTTCGGCCCGCGCCGCTCCAGCAGCGCCTGGATGTCGCCTATCGACGGTTCCGCCGGCGGGTTGGCAAACGTCGCTACCACCCGGAATCGCCCGCCCGGCAGCGGCGCCACAACCACCAGCCCTTCCGGCGAAAACAGAAACGATACCTCCTCCGTTCCCCCCGGCCACTCCATCCGGACGTCGGCCAGCACAAACGATTCGGCGTACGCTCCCCCTTCAAACGGCGTCCCCATTGCCTCCCTCACCAGGCTGTGCATCCCGTCGGCCCCCACAACATAGCTCGCCTTTACCGCCGTCTTTCCTCCGGGTCCTTCCATCGTCACCTCCGCCTCGTTCTCACTCTGGTGGACCCCCGTCGCCGTCCACCCCCGGCGCACCCTCCCGCCTGCCGCCTCCAACCGCTCCGCCAGAATCCGCTCCGTCTCATCCTGCGGCAACATCAGCAGATACGGATGCGCCGACGGCAACGCTCCAAACCCCAAATCCAGCAGTATCTTCCCTTCTTCCCGGATCCGGAAATGGGAGACAGTCAACCCATGGCTGGTGAGTTCCTTTGCGACGCCGAGCCGGTTCAATACATCCAGCGTGTGCGCGTGAATCACACCCGCCCGGGACGTGTTCAGCCCCTGCGCCAGCCGGTCCACAATTACGTGGGAAATGCCCGCCCGCTGTAGCGAAAGCGCCAGGGCCAGCCCGGTCGGCCCGGCGCCAATGATCATCACCGTCGTCTCCCTCGGCAGGGCTCCCGGAATGGAGTAGTCCATTGTCATCGCGATTGTCCTTTGTGGTGTCCGGTTCGCCCGGCTGAATCCACTGTGCGCCGACAACCCCGTCCGCACCCAGTGAGCAGCCGTGACTTCCCCGTGAGCTCGCAACCCAGTTCGCTGCTAACGGAACCTCGCGGCATCTCCCGCGGCCGGGTTTTGGCGTCCAGTGGATTTTAGCCATCTTGGCGCCGTCGGGAAAGGACTTGCTGTTGCCGGGAATACCCGCGCGGTAGGCATCGATTCTTGCGGGGTTGCCGACGATGACGGCGATGACTTTCTCACTCCGGCTGAGGGAAATGGTGTGCCATCCTTCTTGTCCTCTGTATTCAGAGAATGCGAGTCCGCCCGGTACCTTAACGGTGTACCTACCTTGAGCGGCCTTGTTCTGGGCCGCTGTTTCTGCGGTTAAATCCCAGTCTAGGTCGTGCGGGTGGAGAGGTTTGTCAGGCGGCCTGTGCTCTGCGCTATCAACCACAGTTCGCCATCCAAGCACACAGCTGCTACGGTATTTGGGCGGCGGCGGATCCGGCGCCATCCTCCCGCATGAAGTGGCTGTTACGAAGCCGCCGGAAGCGCACGCCTAATCCCAAGCCTGTTCATCAAACTGCGCAGCGTGTTTGGATGAATGTCGAGAATGGCCCCCGCGCCGCTGGGTCCGCTGATCACCCAGCCGGTCCTCTCGAGCACTTGCAGAATGTGCTGGCGTTGCATTTCTTCTAGCGACTCGCTGAACTTCGTCTCAATGTCGGGGCCGATTCCTATGGACTTCCTGGACGCCTCAATTGGCAGAAAGTCTGGCCCGAGTCTGAGAATCGAGCCTTTCGAGAGAACGACGCCACGTTCAATAACGTTTTGAAGTTCGCGGATGTTTCCGGGCCAGTAGTAGTCCACCAGTAACCTCATACTCTCCTGAGAAATCGACTCAATCGGTTTGCCCATTCGCTTTGCGGATTGCCGGAGCAAGGCCATCGCGATTAGTGGGATGTCCGGCTTCCTTTCCCGCAACGCTGGCACGCTCAGTGGAATGACATTCAGGCGGTAGTAGAGATCGGATCGGAACCCTCCCGATAGAACCGTTCTCCCAAGATCACGATTGGTGGCAGCAATGATCCGGACGTTAACCTTGATCGTACGACTGCTGCCGACGGGCTCAAACTCCTGCTCCTGCAATACGCGGAGCAGCTTCACCTGTGTTTCGAGCGGTAGTTCACCTACTTCGTCGAGGAACAAAGTGCCATTATTGGCCAATTCGAAGCGGCCAATCCGGCGCTCAGAGGCACTTGTGAACGCCCCCTTCACGTGCCCGAAAAGCTCACTTTCAACGAGACCGGATGGAATAGCGCCACAGTTCACTTTTACCAGAGGGCTGTTTTTGCGCAAGCTGCGGCTATGAATTGCCCGCGCGATGAGCTCCTTGCCACTCCCAGTTTCGCCGATGATCAACACGTTGGCATCCGTTGGGGCGGCAGATTCTACGCGGTCGAGAAGTTGAAGGAGTTCCGGGCTGTTGCCAAGGATGTCTTCGAAGTTATGCTCTCTTCGAATCTCATCCTGAAGGTACGCATTCTCTCTCTGAAGCTTGGCTTTCAAGGAGGCAATCTCCTCATAGGCAACCAAGGTTTCCACGACAAGTGAGAGTTGCTTGCCAACTTCTGACAGGAATTCTGCGTCCGCTGCGGAGAATCGCCGAGGATTGATGCCGGCGATCCTCAGCACTCCTACGCTTCGCCCCGTATAAAGCAAAGGTACGATCGCGTATGCCTTCAGCCCAACACTGGCCAACTGACGTTCATCCCCGTGCACCGCTTCCCGTTCAAGATTCGACCGAAAAATGGGCTGGAGATTCTTGGCGACCCAGCCAACGCTGCCATCATTAAAACTAATCTCGCGGTCGGGCTCGAAAGTCTTGCAAGTCTTGGGAGTTTTAGTGGCCCGCACCTTGAACGTGTTCGCTTCATACATGATTATCTGGGCCCAGTCAACGGTTATCACTTTGCTTATGGCCTGGCATACGGAGTTAAATGCCGGGCTGCAGTCAGTCGATGGAGCGTGAAGATGTCGATGGGGCGCGTGTTCGGCTATCGCGTTAATGATTTCAAGCAAGGCGAGTTTCTTTGCTTCCGATTGCTTCAACTCGTCAATGTCGGCGGAAGTGCCTACAAAACGCACAATCTTTCCATCGCGATCCGTTACGGGAACGGCGCGGTCCAGGTGCCAGTGATATTTGCCGTCGTTTACATGAAGGAACGGGGCTTCGAATGTCCACCCTCGGCCGGAGCGTATGCCATCCCAGAAGAGTTTCCTGATGCGCACTTTGTGATCCGGGTGGAGACTCGCCAGGAAGGGTGGGAGACTGCTTCCGTCCTCGTTCCAACTATGAGGGTGAGCCGTACAGTCTGAATACTGGAGTCCCGTGGCATCCAGATAAAATCGGTTGATAAAGTCCATCCGTCCGTCCGGCGTTACTGTCCAAGCTGCAGCCTGAATGTTTTGCAGGATGTCGGATTCGAGGTTGTCGCTACCGTCGATTGGCAGTGCCACCTCATAAAAAGCGATTTCGTTCATCGTGGGCGTCATATTCACCTGCTCGCGAAGGGTCTTTCGCGCCCCGTCCCGGCCATCTCGGGCAGAATCCGAGGAGCACCAGCAATGACAAGGTTCACGAGTACTTCGTGACAAGTATTTTCGAAAACTGCACGGAGGCAAGAAGCCGGCGTGTGTAGCGGGCTACTCGATTGAGGCCGCTGGTGGGTTCGATTCCCGTAATTCTCGCTTGACCAAGGAGATGCCAGCAAGCTTGCTCGGCCTCATGATCCACATGAGCTGCTCGATGCCTTGTTCCGAGGCGTCGACGGTCGCAAGGGCAACGACATCCCCTTCGCGCGACATCAACATGCATCCCTGCCCATTCGCTTCAATAAATGAAATGGTCACGCCGGCCCAGAAATGGGAAGAAACCGAGGAAATGACCTTCGCCACACGATCGCGCCCCTGGACTGGCTTCTGTGCTGCCCTTACGACCCCGCCGCCATCCGAGTAGGAAACGACATCCGATGCAAGTAAGCCTTCGAGTGCATGAAGATCTCCTTCATGGGCAGCGGCGATGAAGGCCTCGAGCAGTCGTCGCTGCTCGGCTAAGCTAACCCGCCTTCGGCGTCCATCAGCGATGTGCTTTCGGGCTCGCGAAACCAGTTGACGTGCGTTGTCCTTACTGGTTTGAAGGACATCTGCGATCTGCTCGGATGAATAGTCGAACGCTTCCCGAAGGATGTAAGCCGCTCGCTCTGTCGGAGCAAGTTTCTCGAGAAGCAGTAAGACTGCAAGTTCCAGCGATTCGCCTCGTTCTGGCCCCAATCGGGAATCGTTGCTGGTGTCAATTGGCTCCGGCAGCCAAGTTCCCACGTATGATTCGCGACGCGAACGTGCGGACTGAGCGACGTTTATCGCCAATCGTGTCGCGGTCGTCGCGAGGTATGCGGGAGGATCCTCGACCACGCTGCGATTCGTGGACTGCCACCGCAACCAGACATCCTGAACAAGGTCATCGGCTTCTGCCGCGCTCCCGAGCATGCGGTAGGCAATCCCAAACAGACGGGGGCGTGCACTGAAAAATGCTGAGAGGCCTTGGTCTAGTGTCGCCGACTCCATGCCCCGATTCTAGCGGATGAAGGTTGCTTGAGCCACCAACCGGCTAAAACTACATTTCGTGCTGCCCCTTTTTGTCGTGGGGGCGGTGACTTCGCAACTTCCCCGTACACGTAGCAATAAAAGTTGCCAAGATGCCAACTCAGGACGCCGAACGCAGTCCGCGTCAAGTTCTTCCACTCCTCGATCGCGCCGATGGTTAGATCCTCAAGAAGATGTAATTCGAACTCTTCAATTTCTTCAGAGAGCAGCCCATCCGTCATGGTTCACCCCATTTGCCCAGGATTCGGCTTGAGCGGCAACTCACCACAGAGGTCCGGAAACCCGTCCATCCGCTCCAGCCAAGCAGGCGCGATCCTGTTTCGTGCGAGGACCTCGAACACGCGCTCGGGATTCCCCAAGTCCGTCCGACCCGACGCGGCATCTCGGATCACCTGCAGTCGTTCAGGTCGGACTGCGAGCACATCGTGGGAGTAGTCCATGGACGGGATGGATTGATAGGCGGGATTCGGATCCTTCTCAATTGGGATGGAATTGTCGCAGGATTACGAGGGTCTTTCGTTGGATGTCAGACCCTCGATCACCCGCGCCTCTACCGCATAAAGAAAGACTTGCCCCTGACTGGCAAGTCATTCGTATGCTTGGTCATCGTGCGCGTACATTCGTCGTTGCCGCTCGCGAATCCCATGATGACTAGTTCTCGGGCACCAATACCGGCGCATTTTTGTTCTTGACCAAGAACACGAGGAATTTCGCCGGCTCTGTTTTGCTGGCGTTGCGGCCAACAACGTGGACATCGTTGGGACCTTCATAAAACGTCATGCTTGGCGTCAATGTGATCTCCCTTCCACCTTTCAGCTGCATCACGATAGAACCCTCGAGAACGTAAAGGAATGCATGCGCGAAGTGCCGATGGATGGGGTTCGAAGCGCCAGGTGGATACTCCACCGTAATCATTAAGCCTTCCTTGCCGGGAAACTCCGTAAGATCTTTCGACAAGAGCGGACTGACTTTTGAATCCTGCCCTATCGTGCAGCTGGCCAAAAGTAGGGCCAGCACCAACAGTGATCTCTTGCTCGTCATACTTTCGTTGCCCCCATTCCTTCTGCTGCATGCACGATCGCTCCGGGCTTCTGAGGTTCAGGAAGAGTGAGCCAGCTTTCGAACCCAGTCTCGCCGAGAAGCGCAGTGTCTCCGGGTACCAGAGTCTCGTCGGTCACCGTCACCCCGTGGTAGCGCGCATTGGGATCGGCGATGACCTCGCGTGGGTCTTTTTGTGCATCCAGGTATCTTCGAACAATCTCGTCGAGGCGAAAGCGCTCGGGCCCTCCGACTTCAACCGAGCCGTTCACAGGCGGACCGACCGCGACTCTTGCGACTGCAGTCGCAACGTCGTCCGCTGCCATAGGCTGAATGAAGACGTGTGGAAGGCGAATCGACTTGCCGTCACTCGAAACGTCTGCGATGCTTTTGATGAACTCGAAGAATTGCGTCGCTCTGACAATGGAGTGTGGGATCGTTGAGGCTCTGATCATGTTCTCCTGCGCGAGCTTCGCGCGGAAGTACCCGCTTTCGAGCATACGATCAGTCCCCACGACCGACAAGGCCACAAAATGCCTTACACCTGCTGCCGCCCCATAGGCGAGGAGGTTGCGGGTCGAAGTCTCGAAGAACTTCATTACCGCGACGTCTTCCCAATTCGGCGAGTTCGAGACATCAACCACCACCGAGGCACCCTGGAGTGCCTCCGCCAGTCCTTCCCCGGTTAACGTGTTGACACCAGTATTTGGTGCCGCCGGCACTGCTTCATGTCCAGGCTGACGAAGCTTGATGACAAGCTTCGATCCGATTAGCCCAGTACCACCGATTACTACGATTTTCATGAGTCTCCTTTTTCACTTCTACCGGTGCAATGTCCGGCACCGCCAGCTTTGTTGGCGCTCACACTGGTGCTCATTCTGCTTGCGATGGCCACCGGCACCGTTTCGTTGAAGCGAGGTGCAATCGTCAGGCCAACTCGCCGCGCTGCGGCACAAACGATCCATTGATGTGCAGAAACAAGTACTTAGCGAACCGTCTCAGCTTCAATTGCGGATGGCCGCCAACGCGATTTCGTGATTCTCGGAAGCGGCTCGTGCTTCAGTTACGAATTGGCGTGATGAGCGGAGCAGAAAGGGCTGAATCGTCAGTGCGTACTTTGGGGAGTCTGCATGGATGAGGAGGCGAAGGCGTTTACAGGCAGTCTCGACTCTCGTTCACTAAGACCACTCCGGCGCCGATTCAACAATGAAGCGCAATAGGCATCTATCCGCAAAAGGAATCCGGGCTTGATCCCAAACTGATGTAACTCGCCAAACTGCGCGCGTCACAAGTCAACAGATGCGCTTCCTGTATCTGCATGCACATCATGCTTGCTCGCACCCTTGGCGAGACCGAGCAGCGCCTCTATGCGGTCTCTGCCGTGCGTGAAGCTGGCAGAGGACACAGCCGAACGATCACGGTATTTCGTGAACCTCGATCTGTCGATTCGAATCCGTCACGACGTATCAGCGTCGAAAGCGGTGCTTCTCGGACATTGGCCGACCTGTGCAGAGGGCGTTCGTCAATCTAAGTATCTCGGAACAAGAGCTTTACACCGTCAGGGTCGCCTCCACGCTTCCTTAACAAGCTAAGGAGACCCAATTGCAAGGAGTGGCAGTGGAGGTTCTCAAATGAAGAACACAATATTAGTTGCTGATACTGATCAGCAGGATAATGCGAACGCGGGCTTGGACATTAGCTCACGCAGCGCGAAACTGGTGGTGTCCGATGAATCGGTTCCGTCGCGCTACCCGTTGAAGGTCGGCGAGATTGATGTGCTTGTGATCAGTGATGGGGTGCTGCCGCTTTCAGCCATCATGATGACCACAAACGTCGAGCCCGCTGTCCGCTCGGCCTGGCAGAGCGATATGTTCCTGCCGGACATGTTCGATTGGCCGTTGAACGCGGTTGTGGTGCGTAGTGGCGACCAGACCATACTCGTCGATGCTGGTCTAGGGGCGGATCCCGACTTGCACTTGCCGCAGGCCGGGCGGTTGGTCCAACGACTGCAGGCCGCCGGCATCGATCTTGCATCCGTTACGGACGTGGTGCTCACCCACTTGCACATGGACCATATTGGCGGGTTGGTCATCGAGGGGATGAGGAAACGGCTGCGTCCGGACTTGCGAATCCACGTGGCGGCCGCAGAGATCGAGTTCTGGGCGTCGCCGGATTTCTCGCGCACGGCCATGCCGCAGGGATTTCCTGACGCGCTCCGTTCGACGGCCAAGCGGTTCTTGGACGAGTACCGCAATAATTTGCGCCCGTTCGAGTCGGAGGCCGTGGTGGCGCCCGGGGTGATTGTCCAGCGCACCGGCGGCCACACCCCTGGGCATTGTGTAGTGCGCGTCTCATCCGGCGTCGATAGGTTGACATTCGCCGGAGATGCGGTGTTCCCGGTCGGCTTTGAGCATCCCGACTGGCACAACGGCTTCGAACATGACCCAGAGGAGGCGGCTCGCGTTCGCGTCCGTCTTTTGCAGGAGCTGGCCAAAACCGGCGAGGTGCTGGTCGCCACTCACATGCCGTTCCCGTCCGTCGGCCGTGTTGCGGTCGCAGGTGGCGCTTTTCGTTGGGTGCCGACCATCTGGGATTACTGATCGCTCAGGGTTGAACTTGAGCAGGACATTGAACCGGTGAGCAAGGTGGCCCCGGAAGGGGATCCCAATTCCCTTCGGGTGGACCATCAAGCGGCATGCTCCATCGAGCATGCCGCTTACCATTTGGCGCAACGCTTCTCCGTGCCTTAGTGCCTCTGGTTCTGGAAGCACGCCTGGTACAGATGATCTAGAACCGCTCTCCTTTCGATACCGGCCGATGCCCGTTCTGGACGGCGCCGCGCAGGAGCAAGGCCATGCATCGGAGCCAAATTCCGGAAGAAAGCTTCCCCCGAGTTGCCGAACGCGATCGAAATCGGGGTGGTGTCTTATTGCAAGGCAAGCGCGGCAGCGATCAGGCAAGGTCCTTTGGGTCCGCCTGGGCCAACGTCAGCTCTTGGAAGTAGCCGCGCTTTTGGACATCGATGATGATCTCTGCTTTTCGCAGTTGGTCGCTCAGCAGTTCATTTTGGCAGCGGAGAGACAGTACCTATTTGGCCGAAGGATCTATCCGCCTGTTGGGGTTGCGTGTCCGAGGCGTGCGTCCCTTCGCGAATCTGGCGTCTTTCCTCCTGGCGCCGGTGGGTGAGGCGGGAGGAGTAGAGTCCTTCCCGGCAGAGCAGCACCACGATTGTGCCGCTACCACTGGCGGTATCGGATTGAGCGAGAATCCTCTGCTTATAGACTGCGGTAAAACTGCGTCGTTTGGCAGGGGGGGCTCACTTCCGGGTTCGGCCGATGTTTCGCGCCGGCGCGAGTGGCCGCTGCACTATATTCATTCCGGTTTTCTTTCCTGCTCTGTAATTAGTCAAACCGGATTTGTCTCACCTATGTTGGCCCGCAGGGAAACGTTGCCGCCGAGAGAGGCTATCCACACAAGAGCGAGGTCAACGAAAAGGTTTTATCCGCGGGAACCGAAGGCTCCACCCTCAGCGCGACTCCCAATCCAATCACCTTACATTTGTAGGATCAGCCATCGCATGGAGCGAGCGCAAAAGCGCCGTATTGATACGGTTTTGATACGCTCTGCGATTTGCCCGTCTGTGCAATTTCTCGATGCGTAGGAAAATCAAGGAGTTAACGAAACAGCTGAATACCTACTGATAGTAGAACCTCTGCTACAAAAGCAGATGCTCCACAAATCCCCTCTGTGGAGCATCGTAAACTACTGATTCTAATGGTGGGCGCGCAGGGACTCGAACCCCGGACCTCCTGCGTGTGAAGCAGACTGATTTTCGCAAGTTGTTGATTACAGGACGAATATTTACGCAAGAAAAGTGCTATTGCGCAACTAAAGTACGTCTTTGGGTGGGCTGTTGGGTGGGCTGTTTTCGACTTCCCTCTCCGGCGGCAAAGCCTTCTTCGAACCAAGACTAAGGGTGCGGTCGTACCAGCATTCGCGGTGTCGCGACTGAATTCTGTTGACCGAACTGGGGATCTCGCTACCGTCTCTTGGCGATCGCATGGCCGGACGCTTCGGGTCATCGCATCGGAATCTTCTATCGACATCGCCAGAAATCATGACGAGGGCGCGATTGCCAGCTATTTGTTCAACGCCGATCACAAAGATTCCCGACGACGATTGGAATCGATACATCCCGAACTGCAAGAGATCGGTTTCACATTCATGTTGCGGGAATCACTTCTCTATCTGATCACGTATTCCTGAATGGTTCTCAAGGCGGGTGTTGTCTATCTGTGATGAAGCCTTTACATGCTGCAACGGAGTCGAGAATAGCTCGCGCCCCCTGCTCGTCGCGACGTTCCAAGCTCGTCTCGCCCATTTGGAATCGGGGGGGTGCTAGGCCGACGTTTTGAGCAAGAGCTCGTGACTCCGCGGGAACGTTCAACGCCAACCTCGGTAGCGGCCCGCTTGCTCAGAGCGGGCCGCCAATAAAAACGCTCCTAGCTAGTGCTTGTGCTCGGCGGCCTTCTTCTCGACCGGCTTGGGCTCGGGCAACCCCAGGATCACCTCGTTCGCCATCCATTCGCCCGTCGGCAGCTTCGAACCCACTACGCCCGCCCGGTCGCCCTGCTTCACATGGCTCTTGTCCACCGCCTTCGTGGCCAGCTCGAACTTCGTCTTGCTCGAATACTTCACTTTCACCGTGTCCGTCTTGGTCTTCAACGAAAGACCTTCCGCCGACACCGCCACAATCTGGCCCGTAACGGCGTTGGGGCCGTGCAGCCGGTCGTCGTGCGCCGCCAGGTTCAACCCGGACAGCAGTAGCGCGGCCACCGTGGCCGCCATCATCGATAAACGCTTCATTGCATTCTCCTGTTCGTTTCAGTTAGGAATCGCCGCCCAACGGCCGAATACACCGCCGGGACCACCACCATATTTAAGGCAGTGGATGTGAAAAGCCCAAAGAAAATCACCATGGCCATCGGCGCCTGGATCTCGCTACCCGCTTCCCCCATTCCCATCGCGATGGGAACAAGTGCCAGGCCGGCCGCCAAGGCCGTCATCAAGATCGGCGCCAGCCGTTCCGTTGCTCCGCGCACCACGGCTTCGCGCCGATCGTCTACGCCCTCCACCTCCCGCAGATGCCTGATGTGGGACACAAGCATAATGCCGTTGCGCGTGGCGATGCCAAACAGCGTAATGAATCCGATTAATGAGGCAACCGACAGGATGCCCCCCGCAAAATAAACGCCGGCGACCCCGCCCACCAGCGCCAGCGGCAGATTGATCATCACAATGGCCGCATCCCGTGCTGAATGAAACGCGGACGTCAGCAGCAGAAACATCGCGACAACAATCGCGCTGCTCAGCAGAAGGAGCCGCTGGGAGGCTTGTGCCTCGCTCTCAAACTGGCCGCCATACTCAACGCGGTACCCCTGCGGCAGCTTCACCTCCGCATCCACCTTCGCGCGAATCTCGCTCACGACGCCCAACAAATCCCGCCCCGCCACGTTCGCCTGCACGACGATCTTCCGCTGTACGCCCTCGCGGCTAATGAAGTTGGCCCCCCGGTCTTCCAGGATCTCCGCCACCGAATCGAGCGGCACCTTCGCTCCCGATGGGGTGTCGATCAACGTCTTTCCGATATCGGCAAAACCAGCGGCCGGTTGGTCCGGGAAGCGCACCACCAATGGGAAGCTCATTTGGCCCTCAAGAACGCGATTCACCTCCGAACCAACGAAGGCGGTTTGAATCTGCGCGGCCACGGCCCCGGGCTGCAAGCCAACGCGCGCGGCGTCGGCCGGTCGCACGCGCATGCGCAACGCCGGGATATCGGTCTGCTGTTCGACGGAAACGTCCACCGCTCCCGGAACCTGGTTGATCGAAGCTTCCACTTGCCGCGCCAGCGTCCGCAGGAGCACCAGGTCGTCGCCAAACACCTTCACCGCAATGTTGGCCCGGGTACCGGACAGCATGTGGTCAATGCGATGGGAGATCGGTTGGCCGAGAGTGACGTTCATACCGGGAAGCAGCGTCACCCTCTCGCGAATCTCGGCCAGTACCTCTTCCTTCGGACGGTCCTTCATACGCAGGGTAACGTCGACTTCGGCGGACTCGACCCCCTGCACATGCTCGTCGAGTTCGGCGCGGCCCGTGCGCCGCGCGGTCGAGCCCACCTCCGGGACGCCAAGCAGAATCCGTTCGAGGCCGCGGCCGAGGTTGTCCGAATCCGCGAGGCTCGTGCCGGGAAGCGTGACAGCGCTGACGGTCAAAGTCCCTTCGTTGAACTCGGGAAGAAAGGCCCGCCCCATCTGTGTCACGGCGTATCCCGCGACGACAAGACCGGCGACCGCCGGCAGTGTCACCAGAATCGGGTGATTCAGCGAAAAGTTGAGCACTGGGCTATAGGCGCGCTTCAGCTCACGCACCAGCAAAGGCTCGTGCCCGTTCAGAATCGACTTTGCTTGCGGAAGCAGCAGCGAACAGAGAACTGGAGTAACCGTCAACGCCACCGCCAACGATGCCACCAGGCTGACGATATAGGCGAAGCCAAGCGGGGCCAGCAAGCGCCCCTCCACACTACCCAGGGCAAACAGGGGGAGAAAGACAAGGACGACAATCATGGTGGCAAAGACAACCGATCCGCGGATCTCGGCGCTGGCATGGTAGACGACGTCCAAGGCGGGCCGCTGGCGATCGGCGGGCAGTAGGGCGTTCTCGCGAAGGCGCCGGATCACGTTCTCGACATCGATGATGGCGTCGTCGACCAGTTCGCCGATGGCAATCGCCATGCCGCCCAGGCTCATCGTGTTGAGCGTGAAGCCGAACCAGTTCATCGCGATGACAGCGGTCATGAGCGACAAGGGCAACGCCAGTAAGGTAATAAGAGCGGCGCGGATGTTCATCAGAAAGAGCACCACGACAATGACAACGAGAAAGGCGCCGTCTCGCAGGGCGTGCGTGAGGTTCTCAAGCGAGCGTTCGATAAAGTCGGCCTGGCGAAAGACGTTCCGGTCGATCCGCATGCCAGCCGGCAGACCGCGCTGAATATCGTCCAACGTGGCGTCCAGCCGCTGAGTAAGATCGAGAGTATTGGCTCCCGGCTGCTTCTGGATGCCGAGCACCACGGCGGGCTTGCCATTGTGTGAACCCTCGCCCCGCTTCAGGGCCGGACCGATGCGGACCTCGGCCACATCGCGAACCAGCACCGGCCGGCCCTGTCGCGCGGTCACCGCAATCTGGCCGATGGCGCCAACGGAGGCGGCGCGGCCAACGCCCTGGATCAGGTACTCCTGGCCGCCCGACACCCGGAAGCCGGCCGAAGAGTTCTGGCTTCCGTCGCGAAGCGCGGCTTCCACCTGTCCCAACGAGATGGACTGCTCCCGCATGCGCTCCGCCGAAACAAGTACCTGATACTGCTTCTGGTCGCCGCCCGTGGGGATCACCTGGGCCACACCGGGGACAGCCAGTAGCCGGCGGCGGACGATGGTATCCGCTGCGGTGCGCACGTCCATCGCGTTGTGGCGCTCCGACTCCAACGTGATGAAAAGGATCTCGCCCATGATGGAGGAGATAGGCGCCAGGAAAGGCTTCTCCACATTCGCGGGCAAGGCGCCGGAGACAAGCGCCAGCTTCTCGTTTACGGTCTGGCGGGCGATATAGATGTCTTGTCCCCAATCGAATTCGACCCAAATGACGGCTACGCCGACGGCGGTGGCGGAGCGGACGCGCCGGACGCCGGGGGCGCCGTTGATGGCCGACTCAATGGGAAACGTCACCAGCGCCTCCATTTCCGTGGGGACCATGCCGGGCCCTTCGACGAGGACGGTGACGGTGGGGGCGGTGAGATCGGGAAGAACATCGAGCGGAATCTCACGGATGGAGTAGCCACCCCAGAGCAGGAGGACGGCAGCCAGGAACAGAACCACGGATCTGTGCCGGAGGGACCATTGGATGAGTAGGTCAAGCATCGGGATCCCTTAGTGAACGTGCCCGTGCGCGGGCACCTGGCTGGACATGGAAGCCAACCTGATCAGATGGGCTCCCTTCGTAACGACTCGTTCGCCGGGATAGACCCCATCGAGTACCTGGACGTAGCCGGCCTCGCGAACGCCAAGCCGAACGGCGCGCCGCTGAAAGGTCTCGCCGACCAACTGAATAAAAAGGATGGGGCGGCCTCCGTCGTCGATCACAGCGGACTCCGGCACCGCTGGCGCGGGCCCAGATCCGGTGGTGAGAAGCCGCATGTGCAAAGCCTGATTGATCGCCAAACGACGGTCCGTGTTGTCCACCTCATAGACCACCGGGAAGGTGCGCGACTGCGGATCGACAATTCGTCCGATCGAGACTAGCCTGTTCAGCTTCCGGGGAGCTTCGACGCCAGGAACCTCCAACTCCGCGCCGCTCAGGTTGCGGACCAGCGGCAGCTCCGTTTCCGGCACGACGGCCGAGACGTAAACGCGGTCGGCATCCACGATCTGGAACAGCGTTTCACCAGCCTCCACGTTGGCTCCGGGGGCGGCTGTGACCGAGTGAATAATCCCCGCGATGGGCGCGCGTAGGGCGAACAGCTTGGCCGAGTTGGCTGGCGAGTCGGCTGCGCTGGTGGCGTCAAATTGCGCGATGCGGGCGCTGGCTGCCTGCAGCCGCGCGTCGGCGGTGGCTTCCACCGTGCGCGCTTCGTCCAGACGTTTGCCGGCGGCGGCGCCGCTGGCCACGAGCCGCTCGGCTCGTTCCCGGTCCTTGCGGGCGAGTTGCAGGGCCAAAGTAGCTTCGTTGCGCGCGAGTTCCAAAGAAGAAAGATCGCTGGGCGAACTCGTTGGCGGAATCAAACTCGCGAGCACCTGTCCTTGCGAAACGCGCTCGCCAAGCACCGGAACGCGCGGCAGGACCAGGCGGCCGTTAAAGGGCACCGTGACCTCCGCTTCGCCGCCCGAACGTGGCCGCACCTCGGCCGGGACGCGCAGGCTCGACCGCAGATCGCGATCTTCAACAATCGCGGTAGCGAAGTCGAGAGTCCACTGCTGCTCCTTCAGGAACGCGATGAGATCGGGCATGTCGGCCCCGTGTTCGTGGATGGCCGCTGTCTTGGAGTCATGCACGGCGACCCCTTTGAGCTCGTGCTCGTCAACAAGGTTGGAGCCGCTCAGGCGCACGAGTAGCGTGTAATCGCCCGCGGCAGCAGGCTTCACGTCCACCCCGAAAATGCCAGGTCTCGAAGGACCTTCGACGGCAAAGCTTTGCAAAGTCTTGCCCTCGTGGAGCAGCAGAATCTCCACCTTGCCGGCCGTCACCGGCTTGAAGTCATCGAGTCGCGTGAGGTGGACGGCAAAACGGCTGGTTTGCCCCACGATTAGCGGCGGATACTCCATGAACAGCTCCGTCTTGGGAGTCCAGTTGGTCGCCGACTCGGGATGCGGCTCGGCTGCCGCCTGCTCTTTGGGTGGCTCGGCTTTCTTTTGGCATCCGGCGAGGAGCAGCAGAGCAAGGATAAGACCGGTCACTTTCATTTTTCGAATTCCTCTCCGACGACGCGTTCCAACTCGATCTGAGCCTCTTTCACCGCCGCGCGGATGTCGAGCATTCTGAGCTGCGAGGTACGCTGGGCGCGGTAAACATCCAGCAGCTGGAGAATGCCGATCTCACCTTCCTGGTAGGCAACGGTGGCGATCCTGATGAGCTCCGGACCCGTGTCCGCCAGCTCGGCGCGATAGGCATCCCGGGCTTGACTGCGGATCTGGAACGCGTCGACAATGCTTTCGACCGACGCTTTGATTTGTTGCGTCAATGCTTGCAGCCGCGCCGAGGAGCGCTCCTGTTCGGCGGCGAAACGCGCCACTTCGGTCTGCCCTTTGTTAAAAATCGGCAGCGGGATGCTAATGCCAAACACCGGTCCGTTCGCCACGGTCCTGGGCAGGTTGCCGGGTTGGCCCAGGTCGGCCCGCTTCAAGCCAGCGTTCACCGTCGGGTCGGGAATGCGCAGGCGCTCGGCCCCGCGCTGCTCCAATCGGAACTGTTCGGCCCGGCGCACTTCGGCCCGGTAGTCTTCGCGCAAGCTGAGCGCACGCTGGACGAGGTCCGCGGAACGCGGGACCGACAGGGGCGCTTCAACAGATCCAGTGACGGCCGGCACGGAGGTTCCCGGCGGCAGGAAAGCCAGGACGAGTCCTCGTTCTAAAGCGATTTCGGCTCGGAGAAGGGCGAGTTCGGCGAGGAGTTCGGCCTTCTCCCGTTCGGCGCGGAGACGGTCAAACTTAGAGCCTTCGCCTTCGCGTTCGCGGTCCCGGAGAACCTTGAGCACGGACTCTAGTTCCCTAACGCTGGCATCGTAGATGGAATATCGTTGCTGGGCGGCCACGGTGCGATAGAAGGCTCTCCGCAGGGCGCTGCGAACCTGCCAGACGGAGAAGGCTCCTTCGGCTTCGGCCGCCCGGACGGCAGCGTCCCCGGCTTGGCGCAGGAACTTCAAGCGGCCGGAAAGCGGAAGGCTCTGTTCGGCCTGGAAGAACTCGGTGAGGCCGGCGCTCTCCCGGCTGAAGTTCAGGCTGGGATTAGAATAGAGGGTCCGGCCGCGGGCTTCGGCCCTGGCAATGGCCACTCTGGCATTCGCCTCGCGGGCGTAAGGACTCTGGTTGAGAAAAGCTTCAAGAACACGGGCTTCCGTCCATTCCTGCGCGTGTGCATTGACCGTGCCGAGCAGCACAAAGGATGCGGCAACGCAAAGCGCAGAAGTGGAGGCGCGATAGGGCAAAGACATTGCGCCACCTCATCGGGATTCAACTTTGACGGATTTAGGGGAAGAATGCGCACACGAAGGGTGCGCCTGAGGAGGGACTAGGCTGGAGGGGCGCGAGGATGGAGGCAAAGCCGCCAAGGGGGATCGTGGTAGTGCGGCGCCGGAGGTTCAGCGACTATTGCTTGGGTGATCAGCTCGGGCGCAATGATGATGGCCGGAGAGGTTAAGAACGGCTTGATGCGCTTGGCCCCGTCGCCGGCGAGCCAATCGAGAAGCTGGACATCGGACGCCATTTCCTGGTGATCCCATTCAGCAAGAGCGTGGTCTGCCGGGTGGTCGCCATCGTGGTCGTGGTGATGTTCGGGGAAATGGGCGTGCGGGAGTCCGGCGGCGTGGGTATGGGCCGGTTCGTGGACGTGGGTGTGGCGTAACGGCGCTTGTGCTAAAGCCAGCACCAGACTTGCGATCAAGCTGAGAGAAAGGATTGAACGCACAGCCACTCCTGGCATTATACATCCTGCCTCCCTCGACAACTGACAGCGCAGGGGAAGCTGGCGGTTTCTCACTGGAAGACCTGCAACGTTGTCACCTTAGGCATTCTTGGCGTTCCCATGCTGATCATTCAGTGAGCATCATCTCGACTCAATGGCACATTCTTCGCATTGGCGTATCGCCTCCCTTCCCCTCGTCAGGATCGGCTCCCCTGTTTTGATGATCGGCTTTAGACGATCCACGTTTGGGATCGGCGTTGCGGCTTCAATCCCCCCTTCCTTCCCCCGACGAGAAACGGTTGGCAACCGGTGAAGATGGATGGCCTGCTAAGCTGCTTGTCTCGGTATTCCCCTTCCGGGAGGCGGATAAAAATGTGGGCGTGCGCCCCTGATGGGGCCTCTTCGAAGAAGATAACAGCTTTTGCCCACTTCTCCTTTTTACTGAGCCAGTTTTTACCCAGTGCTTTCCGATTAATTCGTCTAAGGAACTTCTGAACCTCACCGGCCAGTCGATCAGGATCTGCATCCGGTCGCTTTGTCGTTACGGTCATCCAAGAGTCGCACTTCAACGCATGCGGATCACTAGTGTCCGGTAAAAGTTTTCGTATTGGCCAACAACCTGTGTGAAATCAA